>NZ_FCOF02000036.1 GCF_001544755.2 Caballeronia catudaia
ACATGGTGAGTATTCACGTGCGCCCGCCCGAAATCGAGGACCGCCTGCTGCCTGGCCACTGGGAAGGCGACTTCATAAAAGGCGCTGGGAACCAATCCTCCGTTGGCGTGCTGGTTGAGCGCACCAGCCGGCTGGTGCTGCTTGCCAAGATGGAGGATGCTACCGCCGCCTCAGCTCTGGCGGGCTTCTCGGCCAAACTCAACTCGATTCCTGAACCCCTGCGCCAGAGCTTCACCTATGACCAGGGCAAGGAGCTTGCGCGGCATCAGGAACTCGCCGCGGCCACCGGCGTGCGCGTGTACTTCTGCGACCCCCATAGCCCCTGGCAACGCGGTACATGTGAAAACACCAACGGGTTGCTGCGGCAGTATCTGCCCAAAGGAACCGACCTCTCGGTCTACACACAGGACGAACTCGATGCTATCGCCGACAGCTTGAACAACCGGCCGCGCGCAACTCACGCATTTCACTCACCGTTCGAGGTCTTCGCCGCCACGCTCGCCTCAGCAAGCCAACCTCAAGGCGGTAAACATTAACCCCTTGTTGCACTTCGATTTGAAACCGCCCACTGATTTCCTTTCCTTGACGATCGAGACATGCAATATACGGTGTTCGGCCGATGACCAGTCGCGGATGCCCTCCATGCGGCCCGGACGACCCGTCTCCGGAAACTGAAGCAGTTGCCTGACGTGCGCGCGGATCCGATCGTCGACGACGACGGCAGCATGCGGGCCGTCCTCTTCGATGTAGTCAAGAATCCCGTCGCGATCCTCGATTGCGAAAGCGGACCATTCAAGTCTCACGCATTACCTTCACCGGATTTGCGAAGAGCCGCCGTGCGACGTTTAGCGAAATGGGCTCCGGCTTCGTCGTGCGGCGTAGCGGGGCGCGGATCGTCCAATGCTTCCTGCACCTTCGCGCGGAACCAGGCGTCATGTGCGGCCGGGTCGGTCGCAAACGCACGGCAACGCGCCCTCGTTGGCGACGCGCGTCAGCAGGATACGGACAGCATCCGAGACGGTGAGCCCATGTTGTCGAGCACCGCAGCCGCGCGCTCTTTCAGCGCGGGATCGATGCGGGTTTGCACCAATGCAGTCGCGGCCATGGCGAATTACTCCTACGTTTAGCTTCGTGCCCATATTGTAATTCATCTGCATTACATGCGATGTCACCGCCCCGTTGGTGTCCACCAATGTGAACGGCACGGAAGGCTACGGGGAGAATGCGCTCACTCGTCGAGCAATGCCAAGACATCTCGTTTGCGGAAGACCATGAGCCCATCATGCATCTCGTTCCGGCGCACACATCCTGCATTCTCGACGTTGGAGCGGGTATTAGAAGCGACGCCGCTGCTTTCGCGGCGATGGGGCATACAGTCGTATGCCGTCGAACCGGAGGACGCATTGCATGCCAGATCTCAGATCCTGCGTTCGGGATGATCGGGCAACGCTTCGTACTTACGCGGCATCTGCTGCGCGCCTCAACGTATCGCAAACAACTCGGCGCGAAATTCGTTGCGTGGTGCGAATTACCGGGGTAACCCCAATTCCGTCACCGGCTTCTGAACGAAGGTCCCACACGCGGTGGCTCAGTTTCGAGCTCGACAAATTGACCAAGCCATTTCAATGGATGACCTTGACTTTGAATGGATGATGAATTTATTTTTATCTACGCGGATGCACGCGGAGCCGGCCCGCTAATTGCTAAGTGACTGTCATCGGTGAGCATCCTCGTGCGAACCAATGAGCGGATGATCGGAATGGCCAAGGCAATGGCGGAGGGAAAAATGGAAGTCTCTGAAAGGATTGGATCACGTGAATTCTCGGCGACATTGGCGCTCAATGGGCTCCTTATCCTGAAGGAAGGGAATCGTGAGCTCTTGCGGGCAACCTTGTGCGACGCCCTTGCGGCGCTTGGCGAATGGCCCGAAGTCACGAATCTGGATTCGACCGTGGGGGACATGTTGCGCGCCTACATTCGTTCTTATGCACGCGTGACATAAGGCGCGTTTTTGCATTCGATTTGCGAAATTCGACCACGCCGCCACGCGGGTAAGTAGGCAAGGCACGCAATGCCCGCGAGCATCGCTATCGGCACCGCGACGCGCAAAAGAAGACGGGAAAGACACTGGCGCAACACGACATACCTCCCGGAGCTGCTATCGCGCCAGGCGGGAATGGCGAACATGCGAAAGGCAGCCGGTTAATCTGTACTCTAGGTGAATTGCTCGTGCACGCCAACTGGAACTGTCGCGATAAGGGATCGGGCTAACGAGTGCCGAGAATCCGCCGCGAAGGTCGGATTCACGCAGAAAACATGAGCCTGTCGATGCAGGAAGGACTACGAATCCGCAAGGATGCAGAGGCGAGTCATGATCACGGCTGCCAGCGTCAACATCGAAGTCAGCAATAGGAATCCAAGCCGCTGCGCCGGTTGCGCCGCTACCTGATGCATAAGATGATGTGGGACAAGAAGCGGGAAGAACCGTTGGGCAAGGCGTGCCAGGCGGAGGTCGAGCGAGCCGTAGAGGCGTATCTCGCGACGCCCGCGCCGGATAAACGCGTTCGCGCCGTTCGTCATCGGTGGCTTGATCGTGTACGAGCGTATCAGGACGAGTCTCTATTCGGACCGTATGCTCCGAGTCCGCAAGTCAATATGCAAGGTCTCCTAGAAACGACGGGCAGAAACGACCGACGCTGGAAATCGCTGGTGCGTGCGTCGGGCAGTGGCTGAAGGGAATGACCGTCGGATTCGATACGCTTGGCGTTGCGCGCGTTCTGCTGGCCGACGATCTCGCAGATGAACAGATGAACCCGCGACAGGTCAACAGATCAGTCAAGTCGGAACTGCCGTGCAGCAGCAGCGCGTCACGTATTGCGCTCTTCAGAGCGGGCGAACGCAAAAGCGACCGCAAAGACCGCAAACGTATTGAGAAGTCGAGAAGTCCGACGGTAGGATCGCCACCCGGAAAGAACTCTCGCGTCAGGGTCGTCAGGCTGAGATCCTGTTGAGCCCACCGCTCTATGACACTTGCTGCGTTGCAGTTTGGCGAGCTCGTGGGCGCTAGGAGCGACCGGTTTCACTGCGGGTCGTGCGCTGCGGGCTTGGTTGGTGAAACCTGGTCGCTGTCGACGGACGCGCGCCGATCATGAAGCGTCCTTCGCCCACAGAGCCGTGCGGTCGTTTAAACGTGTCACCTTGGTCATTTCTGATCATCGGAACGGCCGGCACCGAGTGCCTCGAGCAACGGCCGGAGGGCATCCAGTTCCGCGCCAAAGCCGCTCCAGTCTCCCACCTTCAGTCGCTCAATGGCGCGGTCATAGTGCGCAAGTGCTTCGCGCGCGCGCGCGTCCACTGTGCCTCGGGGTGGCGACGCAGCTTGCGTGGTCTCCTTGAATAGCGCCGCCAGGGCTTCACCCAGGCTTGCCTCCATCACCACACGGTCACCATAGGCGGCAATCACCCGCTTCAACTCCGGCAACTGACCGGACGCCGCGCGCAAATAGAGCGGAGAAACGTAGAGGATCGAGTTCTCGATCGGCGCGACCACAAGATGACCGCGAATGACGCGTGAGCCCATCTGGTTCCATAGCGAGATCTGCTGCGAGATCTCGGTATTCTGCTGAATACGGGCTTCGATCTGAAACGGCCCGTAGACCAGCTTGTCCTTGGGAAACGTATAGACGATGAGCTTGCCGTACCCGGACGGATCGCAACGCGCCGCCAGCCACGCAATCATGTTCTCCCGCTGGCTTGGCACCATCGGCAGCATGAGGATGAACTCGGCGCGCGTGTCACCAGGGAGTCGCATGATCGTGTAGTACGGCGGCATCGTGCTGGCGGGGCTCCCGCCATCCATTCCGACCAGCTCCCGGGGAAACTGCCACAGATCCTCGCGGTTGTAGAAGACCTCCGGCGCATCCATATGATAAGTGCGGTAGAGCTGCGCCTGGATCAGGAACAGATCTTCGGGGTAGCGGATATGCTGCCGGAGTTCCGGTGGCATCGCGTCCAAAGGCTTGAAAAAACCCGGGAAGGTACGCGCGTACGTCCGCAGGAGCGGATCGGCGGGATCGCTGACGTAGAAATCGACCGTGCCGTGGTACGCGTCGACGACGACCTTGACGGCGTTGCGGATGTAATTGGCGCCGTCGCCGAAACCCGGCCGGGAGTAAGGAAACCACCGGCTGACGGTGTAGGCGTCCTGTATCCAGAACAGACGCCCATTGCTTGCGACGACGTAGGGGTCATGGTCGAGACTCAGGAACGGCGCGATCGTACGCACGCGGTCCTGAACGTTGCGGTGAAACAGGATCCGGCTCTGGTCTGTGATATAGCCGCTCAGTAGGATGTTGGGATCGTCGAGCTGCCAGGCGAAGAGACTGCGTCGCGCCACACTGCCGATGGTGACGCCGTCGCGCCCGCTATACGTTGTATAGGCGTTGTCCGCCCCTTTGGAATAGTCGAATTCAGCTGCATTGCTGTTGACGATGACGTAGTCCTGTCGGCCCTCACTGAAATAGAGACGTGGTTCGCGAATGGCCGGGCCGCCGTTGGATACGGGAGGGATATCCCGCAGATAGAAGAAGGGCAAGCCTTCGGTGGATTTCTCGGTGACTGGCGACATCACGATGCCGATGCCGTGAGTGAAGATAAGGTGCAGGTTCACCCAGGTTTGGGCGTTGGGCGGGAGCATCTCCGGTTCCAATTCACGCGCCGACAGCATCACCTGCCTGTATCCTGCGTGAAGCTGATAGCGGTCGATGTCCACCGAGAGAAATTTGTAGTAAGTCCTGATCTCCTGCAACTGTGCGTAGGTATCCATCAGCGGTTGAACATCCCATAGCCGGATGTTGTCGATGGTCGCCCGATTGGCCTGCAGCGAGTCGAGAGTCAGTCCTTGCTCGGCCGCAAATGGTTTAACCTCGATCTTTGCGAGGCCATAAGCCTGCCGCGTTAGCGCGATAGTGTGCTCGATATAGGGTGTCTCCAGTCTCAGCTCGCTCGGTTTGACATAGAAGCGCTGAAACAGCGACGGATAGATCACAGCGAACACAAGCGAACTGCCGAATACGAGCCCCGCGAGCACGGCAGGCTGCAGATAGCTCCGCCGGCGCATGTTGATCCAAAGGGCGACGGATGAGGCTGCGGCAAGGCCGACAAGCATCCACAGGACCGGCAACTCGACGTGGACATCGGTGTAGCTGGCCCCGACCACGACGCCGTTGTCGTCATAGAGCAGCAGAAAGCGGTCGAGCCACCACGACCAGGCCTTCACCGCAAAGAACAAACCGAGCAGCGCCGAACCATGAGCGATGGCGGCGGGCGAGAGCGTCCGTGGTAAGCGCCCCAGCGCGATGTCACCGCGCAACCCGTAGACAGCACCTGCCAGGATCGCGGTACAGGAGACCAAGCGCAGCAGCCAGTTCTTGAGCGCGACATACGCAGGTAGCGAGAAAAGATAAAAGCCGATGTCCCGCTCAAAGATCGGATCGCGCTCGCCAACAGGCACCTGATAAATGAAGCGAAGCGCGATATCCCAGCTCGAGATTTCGCTGGCGGCGAAAAACAGGCCAAAGACGACCGCGGCGCCGGCAATACTGGAGCGCCAGGGAACGCGCGGCGCGATTAGTTCGGCCAGATCGCCAGTGCCTTCCGTCGCACCCGAAGGACCGGCGGCTTCCGCTTGCGAGATATCGACGCCCCTCGCGTAACGATGCGCCAAGATCCCCGACAGCCATATCGCGCACGCCGAGACTGCGAATACCGCGGCAAACAGCAGCACTCTCGCGGAAAGCATGGTCCAGAAAACGCCACCATAGCCGATCGAAGAGAACCAGAGGCAGTCGACCAGGATGCCGGTGATGCGTCCGACGACAATCAGGCCGGCGATGACTGCCATCGCCGTGATTGCATAACGTCTCAGGCGCATGCCGGATTTCACTCCCGACCGCATAGTCCCTCCTGTGCTGGCCGTCGCCCATGCCTGCTGCGATCGGATCAATCGCGGACTGCCGATCTGCCCCGAGCGCGGCTGAACGGACTGTCAAAGCAGCCCGGATAGTCCGTGCATAGCCATCCCATGACCTGTGCGACGCAAGTTCGCACGGAGTGGGTTCAGACCGATTGAATGATTGTAGTTCTGTGTGGCGATTGACATCGGCACCGCGCGCAAACGGCCACTCGCCCAGGGCAGGATGCAATGGCCCCGCATGAGCGCGAAGGCCGATGCCCCGCCTACGAGGCGAAGAGGCGAAGAGGCGAAGAGGCGAATGACGCCTGTACTCCGAAAGAGACGCACGGGACGTCGAGCGGTCGCGAGGGACCGTGCGCGGCGCCGAAATTGTCACGTTGTCACGTTCACTGCCCGACTTGCCGGCTCGCCCGGATTTCCTGTTGGTTGAGTGCGCGATCTTCCTGGCGGGTGAGATGTCCACCGGTCTGGCTCGCCATCAGCCGCTCTTCATGGCGGATCTGGTGGACTTCGCGATGCAAGTGTATCGCCTGGCTGTGGGACATCTCGCCTTCCCGGACCTCCTGATGGATTCGCGATCCTGATTGGCCAGACGCTGATTGACCCCGGACCGGCGCGTATGCGCTTCATTCCAGTTCTTGGCATCCGATGCGGTGCCGATGAACGTGACGGACAGTGCCGTGATTGCGGCCAGTTAGAAGGTGAGCATGCCCATGGTTATCTCCTGTCGAGGGGCCGGCGTGTTGTCGGTCTTCCCCTCAACGTCGTAGCTGACCGCTATGTTGACGTTGCTCTTGTGAGTTGTGAAATGGAATATCTCGCGCGCGTCTGACCGATTGTATGTTTTCACTTGTAGGTTCTGCGAATTCGTTCCCTTCGGGCGGACGCACGGGCAGGCAATGTCGTCCGCGCGGGCATGGTTGCGATCGCGGGGAATGGTCGCGCCGAGTCGATCACCGCCCGGTCAACATCCGGAGGATCTTCTGGACGATGCGCTCGTGCCGCTCCAGCGCCTCATCGAGCGTGTGTGCTCCGTAGCTTCTGTTGTCTCGCGCTTCCATTCCGGCGATTCGCGTTACGAACAGCGAACCCTCCCCGATATTCTGAGCGGACACACCTCGGAAGCGGGTCGCGACCGTCACGCCGGATTCGTCCAGCAGCGTGCGGCGGAAGATCAGTTCGTTCTCAGTCATCCAGCGCGACCACTCGTCGCAATCGAACACTTCGACGGGCCTGTTTTTCGCATCGAGCACATACAAGCGCTCCGAACTGGACCGGGCAGAAGGTGCTTTCATATTTCAATGCGAAGGCGAGCAGGAAGCCGATCGCCCGCCATTAGATTTCGTCGACGCGACCCTGTCATTATGTTCCACTGCCGTCATCACCATCAGTCGTTTCAGTCGGCCGGCGAGTGGAAGAGTCCGTCACCGAAGGACGGGGACGATGCTGTCACGTTCCGCAAAAGCTTGGTCCGAAGTACGTCTTCCAGCGACGCGACAGCGTTTGTCACCGCAGACTGCGACACATCTCGTTGGCTGCCGCCATCGAGATTTGACCACTTTCAGCCGCTGCAACGAAGTACCGCAACCGTCGGATAGTGATGCTGTCCTCTGACATTCGAAAAACTCATATGGGGTTTCCGGATACATGATTTTACGATAGTCACGTCGATTCCTATACGCATGGACGGCGATATCGCGCCGCTCGAACGTCTCACCGAACTCGCGGAAAAGTACGGCGCGTTGCTCATCGTCGACGATGCGCACGGCTTCGGCGTGCTCGGCCTGCAAGGACACGCGGCGCGCTCGGGCGCTTCGGTTGCGCTGCCGCATCTCGTTTGTGTCGGGACGCTCGGCACAACAAATATGTCCCGAACGCGCGTTGCCGGGGCGCTCCTCTGCCTTGATCACAAGTCCTGGAGCGTTCGACGGCCTCTTGCTTTCGGTAAGATGGCGTCAGTCCAGAACGAGGCGAACTCAATGAACAATGAACAAGCATGAACTGCTCGACGCGGTCGCGTCGCAACCGGGAACAGCATGGCCGTCGTCGAAGACACGCTCACCGCAGTGTGGCGACGATCACTAAGGACAGCGCACGGTGTGCGGTGCAGTTGGTCGGGTTTGGCAGCTTCGGCCGCGGCGGGCGCGGGGACCGCACAGGCCGCAACCCGCAAACCGGCGAGGCGGCCGAAATCGTCGCCGCGAGGCGGTCAGGTTTTCCGCCGGCAAGGCCTCCAAGGACGCCGTCAACGCGTCTTAAACGTTCGATGAGCGGGATAGTGCGGACGGCCGCATCAGAACAACTGGCTTTCGAGCGGAAGTAGGCTAGACAGTTTCACCGCGGTCAGGCGCTCGCGCCCATCAGGGTGAATCAACCGGTTCATGACGCGCTGACCGTGCGCTTCACCCGAAATCTCGACGATTCGATCCCGGTAGCGCACAAGCGTGCCACGGGAAGGTCTTCGCTTCGTGCGACGGCGAGTTGATGACGGCATAAGAGAGTAGTAGGGCGCGTCGCTCTGATTATGCCAAGCTCTCGCCTTGCCGCGTGCATCCATCACGGCACAACAACAATCTGCCAATCCGCGAATATCTATGCGTCGCTTCTTTGTTCTTCGTTCGCCCGTCCACGCACGAGGCGATATTTGTCGTGGCCCGGACCCAAACGGAGGAGAATCCTCAGAATATAAGGGCAAGCTTAATTCGTGGAAGGCAGCCCAGCGTCGGTATGAGCGCTAGGCGGTGGAAGATGCCCATACATTCTTCTTCGATCTCGATGACGGGTGGGTGATCGACGGGGCGCGGGGCGGCAACTCGACGCGCTGGGTGGATCATAACTGTGTGCACCCAACTGCGAAGCTGAGCAACAGGGCAGTCGCGTCTTCTTCCGGGCGCTGCGCGATATCGAACCAGGCGAGGAGCTTTTGATTTTCGGCTCTTTGTCGAGGGCCGAAAGACGTTGGCGCGGAAAAAGCTTTACGCGTGCCGATGCGGCGCGGGGCGTTGTAGAGGTACGATGTTGGCGCCCTGAGCGGAACACGTACCGGCCGCTGACCTCAACAGCCGCGATGCGCGCAACGATGTACGGGTTCGCCGATCATTTTCCCGAGAGGAGCGCCGGTCTCGTCATCCAACGTTCCGTCGGTGACGACGCCGCTCAGCGACATTCAAGTTCTTTCAATGCAGTTCTTCTCGTGGTGAAGTCGGCATGCCTGCACATAAATGGACTTTCGCTTCCCGCTTCAAGCGCTCCGGCTTCGGGTGGAGGTCGGCGCTACCCATTCAGCGCATCAAGGAGGCGTTATCTGAAATCCGTTCTGCCGCGCGCATCGACCCGGTGCTGGGCGCAGAGGGCGCCGTCGTGCTGCTCGAAAAATTGTCGCCCGCGCTCGAGCAGGTTGACAGTTCCTCGGGCGCCGTGGGCAGCGCCGTCAATCGCGCAATTGATGCCCTCGTGCCGGTGATCGCCGCAGCCGAAGTACCGCAAGCGGTGCGGGAGCGCTGGTTAGAACGCCTGTTCGAAGCGTTGCAAGAGGACCGGATGCCATACATCGAAGGTCTGGGCGAGCACTGGGGCACCTTGTGCGTCACGCCCGAGCTCGCCTCTCGATGGGCAGATCAATTGCTGCCACTCAGCCGGCACGTCGTGCAGGCCGACGAGCACGGATTTTTCGTCGGGACGATACCGTGTTTAAGCGCATTGCACAGGGCCGGTCGCTTCGATGAGCTGCTGGAGCTCGTCAATTGCGATCGACTGAAATTTTGGTGGTATCGTCGGTGGGCGGTCGAGGCACTGGTTTCACTGGGGCGCCCCGGGGACGCAGTCCGTTTGGCCGAAGGGAGTCGCGGACTTAACGCGCCAGAAGGGGCCATCGCACGGCGCTGCGAGGCGATTCTCCTCGACTGTGGAATGGCCGAGGAGGCCTATCAGCGGTACGCGATTGCCGCCAATCGAGCAGGCACATACCTCGCGACCTTTCGAGCGATCGCGAAGAAGTATCCCGATCGTTCGGCGCAAAGCATTCTCACCGATCTCATCGAATCCGAGCCGGGCTCGCAAGGCAAATGGTTCGCCGCCGCGAAGGACGCGGGGTTGCTGGATATTGCGCTTTCGCTTGCGACGAGCCACCCGACGGATCCGAAAACACTCACGCGCGCGGCGCGAGACTTTGCAGCGAAGCAGCCCCATTTCGCTACGGCTTGTGGACTGTGCGCGTTGCGGTGGATCGAGGCCGGCTACGGATACGAGATAGCGCCCTTGGACGTTCTCGACGCGTATGATGCAACGATCAACGCCGCCGCAGCCGGTGGCGTTCCGGCGACGGAGATCGAGGCTCGTGTGCGACAGCTCGTCGGAGGGCCCCATTCGTTCGTAGCGCAGGTGCTCTCAGCGAAACTGGCCTAACTGGGGGCAGCATAAGCGGCTTGCGCAGCACCTCGATCGCTTAGCATTCGACGACGTCCCTCTACTTCAACGAGTGTGTTGATATCAAGGTCCTTCGCCGCACTCGATGGAGACGTCGCAAGCGCTTCGAGTTGTTTCCGTGCGTCAGCAAGGGACTGTTGCATTCTTCGCCAAAACTAGCGCCAGTCGAGAGAAGCAGAGAAGCTCGGCAACCGCACAAGAGGGTAAGCGGCCCACGCTGCGACAGTCGTAGCCATCTGATGCAGCGTCAACGGTATGTAATACTTATGAGCGCAGCAACTTACCTTCGTTCCGTTAAGACTGAAACGAGCGTTCCGCGATGACCCATACTGCGACTACACGTCGTCACGCATTGTCCGGGTACCTCGCTAGCTCATCAGCGCCGGGCCGCATCTCGGGGCACGACCTCGTGTCGCGGGGGAGGAGCCGGATCTTTCGGCAGAGATGAAGTCGATGAAAGGCGTGCGCGAGCGAGTTGCTCGATCAAATGGGCGAAGCCGCGTAGTCCACGCGGCGCGGCAAGAGGTCTTGGCTGGTTCATGTCTTCGTTCCGAGCGGTGGGGCTCCCGGCGCCGCGAACGCGGTTGTAGAGGAGTGTAGCGCGACCCACCATTGCGACGTTCCGATGCGTTTCGACTCCTTTGTATCAGTTGCCAACTTCGCGTCACGTCGGCACTTCCTCCGACGCTCCCTAGTGATAGGGGCGTAGACAAATGCCGCTTGTCGGCCTTTGCGGACGTTCATAGATTGCGGGCGGAACGACTCTTCAACCCTCGTCACCGGCCGTTGACACTACCCTCTCTCAAACGGCGGTTCGCCTTCCAACCGGTTATCGGACCCGTGGGCTCAGAAATCGCCGCTTCGCGCCGAGCAGCAAGCGTAGCCGCCCCCCGTCTGCCCTCCTCGCGTTCGCCTTGGACGACGGAAGCTGTCGGTGAACCCCAGCGCCTATATTCAACGGTGGCCATCCGCGCAAATATTTTAATAAACCCTTAATTCCTCCGACAAATCGCCGTTAATCACCTGACAGCCGCCTGGGACGTTCGTCCGGGGGCTTTGTTTGAGTCCATGTCCCCGGGAATACATCCGCTTCATGCAGCGGGTTCCGGAATAGGACAGAGTCAGCGTCCCGAACGGGACAGTCGAAAAGACGGAGCGATTGAATCATGCAAATCAAAAACCTACGGATCGGAGTTCGCCTCGGCTGCGCGTTCGGCGTAGTCGTCGCGCTCATGATCGGTACCGCGGCACTGGGAACCGCGCATCTTGAATCGAGCAACGAGAAAATGGATAACGTCGTCAGCGAGCACTATTCGCTGATCGCGCTGAGCAACACCATAAAGACTAATGGCTACAAGGCCAATGGCATCTTGAGCAAGCTCTTGCTTGCCTCGTCGGAGGATCAGGCAAAGCGCTTCATCGACGAATATGTGGCGATCCGTACCGCCAATGCACAAGCGTATGCGAAGCTCGAAAAACTCCTGTTAAGCGATGACGGCAAGGCGCTTTTCAAGGAGCAGATCGGCGCGCGTACGGTTTATGGCGCTAGCGTCCGTAAATTCTTTGATCTCGTCAAAGGCAACCAGCAGCAGGACGCGCGCGAGCTGTATCTCGGCGATCTCGCCCGTCAACAGGACGACTACTACCTGCTGGTCGACAAGATGGTCGATTATCAGGCCGCGCTGATGCAGGCAGCCGCGACCAAGGCTGCTGAAGACGGCCACGACGCGCGCATCCAGATGGTGCTGCTCTCGCTTGCCGCAATACTCGCGGCGATCGGCACCGGCATCGTCATCACGCGCAGCATTACCAAGCCTATTCGTCAAGCGGTCAACCTTGCCGAAGCTGTGGCGAACGGCGACCTGACGCATCGGCTCGACGTCGCGTCGAGGGATGAAATCGGCAGACTGCAGGGCGCGCTCAAGCGAATGATCGAGAACCTGCACGGCATCGTGGGCAATGTGCGCACGGCGACGCAAACGATTACGCACGCGTCGCGGGAAGTCGCGAGCGGCAACATGGACCTCTCGAACCGCACGGAGCAGCAGGCCAGCGCCCTTGAACAGACGGCGGCCGCGATGGACGAACTTACCTCCACCGTGAAGCAAAACGCCGACAACGCGCTGGAAGCCAACCGCGTCGCATCGGATGCCTCAGTGATTGCCGGCAGAGGCGGGGAAGCCGTGAACCGCGTCGTCGATACGATGGGCGCCATCAACGCTTCATCGCGCGAGATCGTGAACATCATCACTGTGATCGAGGGCATCGCTTTCCAGACGAACATACTCGCGCTTAACGCCGCTGTCGAAGCGGCGCGGGCCGGCGAACACGGACGCGGCTTTGCCGTCGTCGCGAGCGAAGTCCGAAGCCTCGCCCAGCGAAGCGCGGTGGCGGCCAAGGAAATCAAGACGCTTATCGACAACTCAGTCGGTCTCGCGGATACGGGCAGCCAGACCGTCGAGGAAGCGGGCCAAACCATTCGTGAAGTGCTCAGCAGCATTTCGCGCGTAACGAGCATCGTCGGTGAAATGAGCATATCGAGCCGCGAGCAGAGCGACGGCATCGAGCAGATCAATCAGGCCGTCACGCAAATGGATCAGGTTACGCAGGAGAACGCCGCGCTCGTCGAAGAAAGTGCGGCCGCAGCGCAGTCGTTGCGCGATCAAGCCGCTGAACTGACACAACTGGTCGCCTCCTTCAAGCTCGACGCCGCCGAAGCGCCGAAGTTCGCACGAGAAGTGAGCCAAGCGGACGCGGCGCCCACCGTGCCGATGCTCGCAATCAGCTGATCGCCATACGGCGCCGTCGCGAACGGCGCACTCGCTGAAGGTTGTTGCAGGATGGACGGAGACACGGGGCCGGACCAGCATTCCGGCCCTGCAAAAACAGTTGACCGGCAGCGCAGAACCAGACGCTCGCCGAGCCGACTCGCGGTCTGTTGACCGAGTTCCTCCTCTGATCTCGCCCGGATTGCGTCTCGATCGGGCGCGGGGAGAACGGCGAATCCGAATAACCGTTATCCGACACCCAGCCCATACCATGTACCAAGACCCTATTGACGAAGCTCCGGTTCACGAAACCGCCGCCGACCGCTCAAAGAATGTTGACGCCGCAGCGCAGGCAGTGGCGGCCCTGATCGACGCTTACCGCAACCATGGCCATCTCCTGGCGACGCTGGACCCGCTTGGACTCTCCGCGCCGGGACACGCGCCGGCGTTGTCGCCGCTCCATCACGGACTCGACGCATCGCAGACGATCGCCGTTCAAAACGCATCGTTCGCATCGGCGGCGACGGTCGGCGAACTTGAGGAACAGCTCACGCGGGCTTACTGTGGTGCGCTGGCGCTCGACTGCAGCGGCGTGCGCAACGAGTCGCGCCGCGCATGGCTATTCCAGCAGATGGAGAGCGATCGCGTTCTCTCGCGGCCCACGCAGCAACAGCGCGAGGCGCTGCTGGCGCGTCTGCTCGACGCCGAAATGTGGGAACGCCTCGTCGCGGCACGCCACGAAGATGCGAAGCGCTTCTCGTTGGAAGGGTGCGAGAGCTTCGTGCCGCTTCTCGACACGCTGATCGCAAGCGCGGCAAGCGACGGCACGCAGCAGTTGTTTCTCGGTATGCCGCATCGCGGACGGGTGAATACGCTTGTCAACGTGATGGGGTTCCCTGCTGCGGAAATGATAGATCGCCTCGATCCTGACTCGGATTTCCCGGCCGTTCAAACGGACCTGCCGTACCATTTGGGCGGTGAGGTCGTAAAGCGCACGCCGAACGGCGACGTCCTCGTGTTTCTGGCGCACAACCCATCGCATTTGCAAAGCGTTTACCCTGTCGTCAGCGGCATGGCTCGTGCATGGCAGGATGACCATCCAGGCGAGGATTGCGTGACGGTTGCAGTTCATGGCGACGCCGCGTTCGCCGGCCAGGGCGTCGTCATGGAAACGCTGAATATGACGCGCAAGGACGGCTATGATTTGCGCGGCACCGTCCACGTCATCCTGAACAACCAGATCGGCTTCACCACCCCGAACAGGATGGATGCAAGCGACCACGCTTACTGCACCGATATCGCGCGCATGATCGACGCACCGGTCGTCCGCGTCAACGCGGATCATCCGGAAGAAGTCGTCCGTGCAGCGCGGCTGGCGTATGACTATCGCAAGGAGCACGGGGCGGATATTGTGATCGATCTGATCGGTTATCGCCGCCTCGGGCATTCGGAGCACGATGTTCCCGCAGTCACGCAACCGCTGTTGCAGTTGGCGATCGACATGCATCCGACCGTGACGGAGCTGTACTACATCGCCACCGGTGGCGGCACCGCGCTTCCCGCCTTGCGCGACGATGCGCTGCGCAGGCTTGGATCGAATGGCACCGTTGCAGAGGCCCTTGCGCCAGAAGATGGCGAGACGAACGGCGACGCGACCGGCGAGGCGACCGTTCGTCCCGGCGCGCAACTGTCGTTGAGCCGGCTGCGGGCGCTCGCTGCCGCGATCACGCGTGTGCCGGAGAACGTGTCGCTGCATCCGATCATATCTGCGATGCTCGCGACGTGGCAAGACACCGTCGCGAACGAGAACCGTCCGGCCGACTGGCGCTTCGCCGAAAACATGGCGTATGCCTCTTTGCTCGAAGCCGGGCATGATATCCGGCTATCGGGTCTCGACGTGGGGCGTGGCACGTTCATGCATCGCCACGCCGTCTGGCATGCGCAGGATGCGCACGACGAGCCGGGCCACCGTCATGTGCCGCTCAGTGGCATCGCCGCGAAGCAGGGACGGTTTGACATCGCGAACTCGCCGCTGACCGAAGAGGCCGTGCTTGGATTCGAGTATGGCTACAGCGTGCAAACGAAGGCCACGATGACTGTCTGGGAAGCGCAGTACGGTGATTTCGTCAACGGCGCGCAGGTTTTCATCGATCAGTACATCGCGGCCGGCGAGTTCAAGTGGGGTTATGAGTCGGCGCTCGCCGTATTGCTGCCGCATGGTCATGAGGGCGTCGGTCCGGAGCATTCGAGCGGCTATCTGGCCCGCTTCCTGCAGCTTTGCGCGGACGAAAACATGCGGATTGTCGTGCCTTCGACCTCGGCGCAATGGTTTCATCTGCTTCGCCAGCACGCGACGACCGAACGTCGGACGCCGCTCATCGTCATGTCTCCGAAGTCGAAGCTTTACGGCAACGTGGCGTCGCATGCGCCGCTGCGAGAGATGATCGACGGCGCATTTCAATGCGTGCTGGGGGACGAACGTATCTCAGATGCAAGTGCGGTTAAACGCGTCGTGCTATGCAGCGGAAAGTTCTACTACGAATTGCGCGATGCTCGCGACGCTTCCGGCGACGAATCGACGGCGATTATCCGCATCGAGCAGCTCTATCCGTTCCCGCATGACCAGCTCCGGCGGGTGCTCGCCTCGTTCATCGACTTGCGCAGCGTCACGTGGGCGCAAGAGGAGGACCGTAATCAGGGCGCATGGCGATTCGTTCGCGACGAACTTGAGACCGCGCTGCCCGCCGATTGCGTCCTGCGCGAGGTATGCCGCACCGCGACGCCGGCCGGCGCGCATTCTTCCGTGGCGGCGCATCGTCGGGAACAAGCGCGGCTGGTCGCGGCGGCATTGACGGCGGCCGCACGGTAGTAGGAGAGTAGGAGGACATCGTCGCTCGCATGGCTGTAGTCGGGGTCTTGTCCACGTGAAGTGCAGGTCGAGCCCATCCTGTCCCTTCAGCTGTGCAATCTAGCACGTCTGCAAAGCTCTTCCGTGCGTCTGCCTCACATGCTCTTACAGCTGCCTGTAGCCGACCGCGCGAAGGGCACCTGGCAGTTGTCGGAAGTCTGGAGCGTAACGCGCCGTTGGTTCGTCAATTGCGAAGGTTCGATGACCGTCTCTCAGTGGCCGAGCCCCTTCTAGACGAATGCGGACGCCTCGGCCAAAGCCGACGCTCGCCGTTCGTCCGCTGCGCGGCTGCAGCTCGCCGCATTGCTGTCATTCGCGACGTGGCCCGGTAAAAGGTCGGTATCTTGACCGGCGAACGAGTCTTCACGACCCACTTCTGCCGTTTCGCGTTAGGTACGCCGAGCGTCTCTCGAGGGAGTGCAACGGCCAGTCGCTCGCCGTGTCGAGGGCGCATCGTCACGATCACCCGCGGAAAAAATCGCGTCAATGTACCGGCGGTCCCCTTCGCTACACAGGCCGCCGAGCGACACAACTCCGATTGACCTCCATTATCGAACTGGACCCGATCAGCGCGAGGGTCCGGTCGATTTCCTCTTTGATCATTGCGATGACATCGGACACACCGGCCTCGCCTTTCGCGGAGAGCCCGTACAAGGTGGCCCGCCCAAGCATCACGGCCGTCGCACCCAATGCGACCGCCTTTACCACATCGGCCCCTCTTCGAATACCACTGTCCAAAATGAGATCGGTGGTCGGAGTCGCATCGGAAATGCTCGGCAATGCGTCGATCGGTGCAGGAAGATCCGCAAGCTGTCGTCCACCATGATTCGAGACTATGACACCGTCGGCGCCGATTTCCATGCATCGCGCGGCATCTTCCGCCGTCACGACGCCTTTGACGAGCAGCTTTCCGGGCCAGTCATCGCGCAAGCGACGGAGGTCGTCCCAGCTAAAGCTCGCGTCCATTTCTCGCCGCAGCACCGCAGTCTGGGAGGCGGTATCAGAGGCGTCATCGGTCGCGAAGTTCTTCAACTGCGGCATACCATTCGTCAGGTAGGACCACAGCCAACGGGGATGCGAAATCCCATCGAGAGCGCCTCGTGGAGTGACTTTGAATGGCATAGCAAACCCGTTTCGCAGATCGCGCTGCCGGAACCCATTCACCGCGACGTCCGTGGTCAGGATCAACGTCGAATAGCGAGCCTCTCGCGCTCTCGTGACCAAGCTTTTCGCCAAATTCCGGTGTACTACGTATAACTGGAACCACAAGTCTCCGTCCGCTCCCCTTGATACCTCTTCAATCGACATGTTCGACGCGGTAGAGAGTGCGAACGGGATTCCAGCCTTGCTTGCAGCGCGTGCAAGCGCAAGATCTCCGTCGGGCCAAAACGCACTATTGAGACCTGTCGGCGCGATCAAAAGCGGGGACGAAATTTCTCTTCCCAGAAGCTCGGTAGACTGCACACGCTCGCTCACATCGACAAGACGCCGGGGACGCAATTCCCACTTGTCAAAGGCCGCACGATTGTGCGTCAGGCCGGACTCGTCGTCGGCCCCGCCTTCGAGATAGTCGAATACCATCCTCGGTAACCGACGCCGAGCCGCGGAACGATAGTCACCGACGGAGAAGATACCGGGAAATGCTCTTGCCATGATTGTGTCTTGCTTGACCGAACTGGAAACGTGCGAAAGAAAGCAATTTCTTAGCGTTTGCCACGGGCCGTCGAGCGACGACAGAGGAAGACCAACCGCAGTTGCGACTGGCAGGCGGAGCAAGAAAGCGCCGCTCATGCCAGTCGCCGACCTCGCGTTACTCAGTGACGACTTGCGTGACCAGTCGCTTCTGACGAAGCGCCGGGATATGGTTTCTCACTGCCGACAGCGAAATCAGTACCAACAGCATGGCGACTCCGAGCATCGCGAGATAAAGGGACGCTCCGCCCACGGTGATGACGACGGCGCCAGCGAATGCGCTCAGAATCGCACCGAGCCGTCCAAACGCGAGCGCCGAAGCGAGGCCGGTTGCTCTCACGCGGGTCGGATAGACATACGCACACAAGGCGTACATCGTCGACTGAACTGCATTGACGAAGAGACCGTGGACGCCCAGACCGATGACCAAGAGGCTCGTATGGCTTGCCACGTCAACGCCTCGCAAGAAAAAGGCGCTCGCACATCCTCCGGCGCAGCACACCAGGAGCGGCCAACGCGAACCAAAACGCGTGATGGCCAAGGCGCAGATGAGTGCCCCGAAGACGCCGCCCAGGTTGTATGCGGTCAGACCCGAACCCGCAAGTGCCACGGGAAGACCTTCGGATGCGAGCATGGTCGGCAGCCAGCTAAAGGCGGCATAGACCGCGAGCAGGCACATGAAAAACGCACCCCAGATAGCAATCGTGTTACGTCGCTGAGCCGACTCAAAGAGCGACCCGAAGCCGTCGCGTTGCTCGAGCCTTTGCTCGGCGGCGTCGACGAAAGTCGTCTGCGCACTAACCGGCCGCGACATTCTCGCAAGGAGCGCGCGCAACTCGGTCCAGCGCTGTTCTTTACGAGCGAGAAAGCGGGGAGACTCCGGGAACACGAAAAACAGCAGAATGCCAAGGGCCAAGGGGACCGTGCCACCGATGAAGAACAAGCCACGCCACCCGAAGGTCGGCAAGACGGCACCGGCGAAGAACCCGGCAAGCATGCCCCCGAGCGGCACGCAAACGATGGTAGAGGTGACGGCGAGCGTGCGGCGACGTGCCGGGGTGAACTCTGCCGTCATCGTCGTGGCACTGGGAAGCGCTCCGCCGATGCCCAGGCCTGCGATAAACCGAAGCGCGGCAATCATCGGTATGTCTTGGGCAAGCCCGATGGCGCAGGTTGCCGCGCCGAACACCACGACGCTACCGATGAGCGCCCAGCGCCGGCCAAACCTGTCGGCGAACAAGCCAGCGCAAGCGCTCCCGACGCCCATGCCAACCAGACCCGCCGCCACGGCCGGCGCGAATGCATTGCGCGTTATGCCCCATTCTTTGATGATGGTGGGAATGGCGTAACCGATGAGCTGGCCATCGAAGCCGTCCATGATGATCGACAGTGCGGCCAGGCAAACGACGAACTTCTGAATGAGCGTGAATGGTCCGTCGTCGAGAAGACTGCCGATGTCAGCAGTCTTCGAAGCGCTGAAGGTCTGCGGATTCATTGCTCGACCTCCGCGCACGCATTCGATGGTCTGTCGATTGCAACAGGGTCCGCGACGTCGCGCGGGAGCGTGGCAAAACATATCTTCATGGCGATGTCTCCTGGGTACGCTGCGCCGAGTTGATCGACGCGTCTTTTGATGCATGATCGCGGACGTTTGTTGTTCTCTGTTGACGTGCCCGCGGCTATCTACTTCGCAACGGCCGATGCGTTCCGCGCGTCGATAAGCCTGACGAGTTTTGCCAATGTCTCCGTGTGCGGAACGGACACGTTGAATTTGCGGGCCGCTTCAACGACTGCGCCGTTGATGCCTTCGATCTCTGTCTTTCGCTCGGCCAGAACGTCTTGCAGCATCGACGGCTTGTGCCCCTTGTGCTGTTCGATCGCGTAAACGATGTTGGCCGAGCACACGCCCAGATCCGCCGAAACTCCGCTGGCATTCGCCACTGAGATGACCTCGGCCGCAACGGTCAGTGCCAGGCTCTTGCTGTCGTCCAGCAGTCCAAGCTGGTCTACCGTCGTCCCGGTGACGGCACAGATGCTGTTGAGCGCTGCGTTGAACGCCACCTTTTCCCAGATAGCTGCCCAGACGTTGTCGTCGATCTGACAATTCAATCCGGCGGAATTGAGGGCCTCGGCGACGGCATTGAGCTCGGAAGTGCGTTCACCGTCGGCGCTCATCATTCGAATTTTCCCTTCGCCGTGACTGCTCACCGTGCCGGGCCCGACAAGGTCCGCGGGCCACGTGGTAACGCCGACAAGCACAGTGGAGAGCGGCACGAAGTCTCGAATCGCTTCAACGTTCCCTAGTCCGTTTTGCAGCGTGAGCACGACGGTTGTCTCGCCGAGCAGATGCTCGATGCCGGACAAGGCCGCGCGGGTGTGCATCGACTTCGTGAAGACCAACAGCAAGGCAGGCGATTTATCCGTAGCTTCGGGCCGTATCGCGTTGATGTTCGTGATGGCGCGAGTATCGCCATCCATCTCCAAGCGGAGGCCCTTCGCACCGATAGCGTCCAAATGCGGTTGATTGATGTCGATCAGCGTCACTGAGTGACCGGCTTCAGCGAGGCGGCCGCCGAACAACGACCCCATCGCTCCTGCACCGAGTACGGCGATTTCCATAGTTGACATGTCGACCGCGGCTGCGGTCTTACCTGAGGTTGACGGGTAAGCTGCGAGGCTGGCGAGGGTGCGATTCAAAATGGATAGTGTCGGGGCGACGTTTGCACAGTAACCCAGCGCAAGTCGGTAAAAGCGGCAATGCCTGCCTGTCCGCCGAAGTGGCCAAAGCCACTACCTTTGACGCCTCCAAAGGGCATCTGCGCTTCGTCGTGAACGGTTGGCCCGTTGACGTGGCAAATCCCGGACTGGATGCGGCTGGCCACCCGCATCGCACGCGCGACATCGCGACTGAACACCGCCGCAGCAAGACCGTATTCGTTATCGTTAGCGCATCGGATCGCTTCTTCTTCGCCGTCGACGCGCACGATTGCCTTGACAGGGCCAAACGTTTCTTCGTTGTAGATCCGCATGTTCGGCCCGACGTTATCGACGAGCGTTGCAGGCATAAGCGTGCTGTCCGCTCTTCCTCCGCAGACCAGGGTCGCGCCTTTGAGCAGGGCGTCATCAATCAAGGCGTTGCATCGTTGTACCGTCGCCATTTCGACAACGGAGCCCAACACGACCGGCCCCTTTCGAGGGTCGCCGAGCGGCAGCGTCTTAGCCTTTTCGCCAAGCCGAAGAACAAAGTCGTCGGCGATTGCGCGATCAACGATGATGCGCTCGGTGGACATGCAGATTTGTCCTGAATTGGCGAAGGCGCCGAAAGCTGCAGCATCGACGGCTGCCGCGATATCGGCGTCGTCCAGCACGATTAGCGGGGCCTTTCCGCCCAGTTCGAGAACAGACGGTTTGAGATGCCGTGCGCAGCTTTCCGCGATGATCTTCCCGACCTTTGTCGAGCCCGTGAAATTGACACGTCGGATAGCCGGATGCGAAATGAGCGCCTCGACAACCGGACCTGCATCAGCAGGCGCGTTCGTGACGAAGTTGACGACGCCTGCAGGCAACCCTGCATCCATGAAGGCGTCCGCGATGAGTGCGTGCGTCGCCGGGCAAGTTTCCGAGCCCTTCAATACCACCGTGTTACCGCAAGCGAGTGGAAGCGCAACCGCACGGACTCCAAGGATGACAGGCGCATTCCACGGCGCAATCCCGAGGCATACGCCTGCCGGTTGCCGAACCGCCATCGCCAGGCTGCCGGGGATGTCGGACGGAATGACTTCGCCTGAAATTTGCGTGGTCAGCGACGCTGCCTCCCGCAGACCGTCAGCGGCCAATCGCACGTTGAAGTCAGCCCAGATGCGCGAAGCGCCCGTTTCGGCCGCCATCGCGGAAGCAAACGCATCCGCCTTTCCTTCGAGCGCTTGCGCCGCCCTAAGGAGATAGGAGCGACGCTGCGTCGGGCCCAGCTGAGACCAATGAGCAAACGCGACGGCAGCTGAATTCACTGCGTCACGAACGTCGTCCAGCGTGCATGCAGGGGCCACGCTTGCGACGTCCTGATCCAAGGGGGTAGAACGTTGGAATGTCGCGCCATTGCTCGCGCCGACATGCGCTCCGTTGATGAGCATCGAAATCGTCTTCATAGTCTCCGCCGTATGTTTCTCTTTTCGTGTAGGTCCTTCAGGCAACCACGACCTCGACAAGACGCGGCTCGCCCGCTTCGAGCGCTTCCTTCAACTTCTCTGCAAGCTCCGCGGCGTCCGAGACACGGAGACCTTTACAACCCATGCCCTGGGCAAGCGACACGAAATCCAGACCGGGAAGATCAGTGCCCTGAACAGGGTCGTCGGAAGCGAATCCAAACACCGGCGCAAACTCTTGAAGCGCGGCATAGCGCTGGTTGTTCAGAATGACAAAGGTGATGGGCAGCCGCATTTGCACAGCACTATAGATCGCCTGGATCGAGTACATGCTCGAGCCGTCTCCGATCAGTCCAATCACCTTGCGCTTGGGAAGAGCGAGCGCAACGCCGACCGCTGCAGGCATGCCGTAACCCAAGCCGCCGCTAGCCATCGTGAAGAAGGTATTGCTCTTTGTGAACGGCAAATACCGTTGCATGACCGGGCGAGAACTTGGTGCCTCTTCAACGACAACGTCGTTCGGGTCGCGAACCTCCGCCAGGGTTTGCAGCGCGAAGGCGACCGACATCACGGGCGACGGCTCGGCACGGGGTGGCCTGGGCCGACGCTCAGGCAAAGGACGCGTGTCCGGAGCCGCACGCGCAAGCAAGTCAAACAAGCCGAGGCGGACGTTGCCGACCGCCGCAGCGCCTCCGGGCGTCCACGCCGCGACATTGGGGTCGTCGATGAGTTGATAAAGCGCCGTGCCCGGAGGCACGTGCGGGCCTGTACCTTCGACGTGATACGAAAAGGCAGGCGCGCCAAGGACACAAACGACGTCGTGCCCAGCGAGCAGCGAGACGATCTTTTCACGCATCGCGGGGAGAAATCCCGCGAAGAGTGGGTGGTCCTCGGGGAACGAACAACGAGCACTCATCGGCGCGACAAAGACGCGTGCATTATGTCTCTCGGCCAGCTGAACAACTTCCTTCCATGCGCCAGCCCGGTCGACTCCCGCACCCACCACGAGAGCAGGCGTTCTCGATGCGTCCAGCGCTGCGCCGAGTTTCGCCAATGCCTGCGGGTCAGGACGGACCGAGTTGCTGACAGTCGCGCGCTCATGAAACTCCGCAGGCTGGTCCCAGTCATCCACGGGAATTGAAACGAAGACAGGCCCACGCGGCTCCTGCATCGCAATGTGATACGCGCGCTCTAGCGCGCGCGGCACGTCTTGTGCACGCGCAGGTTCAATCGCCCACTTCACGTATGGCTTGGGCAACTCGACTGCCTGTGCGGCGGAAAGGAACGGGTCAAAGGGCAAGATCGAACGGGCTTGTTGCCCCGCCGTGATAACAAGCGGCGTCTGATTTCTGAATGCCGTGAAGATGTTGCCCATCGCGTTACCGACGCCGGCCGCAGAATGAAGGTTCACTAACGCTGCGTTTCCGGTCGCTTGCGCATAGCCATCGGCCATCCCGACGACTGCCGCTTCTTGTAAGCCCAGGACGTATCGGAAGTCGGCAGGGAAGTCCCGAAACATCGGAAGCTCCGTCGATCCAGGGTTAGCAAAGATCGACGTCATCCCCAGTCCGCGTACAAGCTTGATGACGACGTCCCTAACGGTGGCTTGTGTCGACGGACCGCTTCCTTCGCTTTGTTTGTCGCTGCCTGTCATTGCGATTCCTCTTTGGTCAAGAGCGTTTCTGCTCTTCGGTGAAACGAGTATGGATTTATGGGTCATGCTTGAATATTGCTTTTTTGCGTGGAACCCTTTACCTTCAGGCTAAGGGTTTAGAATTTTCCGAAATATCACATCTTTACGTAACTTGCTGTTTCTGCTTGGTTTTTGCATGACCCATGTCAGTCGATGGCCGATACCGTAGGCCAGGGTCCCTAGGGAACACCCCAACGAACTCATGAGCTACAACCTCCATCAATTGCATGCTTTTACGACCATCGTGTCGTCCGGCAGCCTCGGAAGGGCCGCAGCATCCCTCAATGTGACTCAGCCAGCACTCAGTCGAACTATCAAGCGCCTGGAGGAAGATGTGGGCGCGCCGCTCTTTGAGCGGCATGTGAAAGGTATGCAGTTGACGGATATTGGCGCTGCCTTACTGCCGCATGCTCAGCTTCTATTGCGCGAGGCAGAAAATGCGCGCGAAGAGATCGACGCGATGCGCGGACTCGCCAAAGGAACGATCAAGGTTGGAGCAGTAGGCAGTCTCGCTGCTCACTTCCTTCCTTTGGCCGTCGATCGTGTTTTGGGGAAATGGGGCAACTTGCACGTCGAGATCATCGAAGGCGTGTGGGACCGCCTCGCTGAGGGGCTCATCAATTACGAGATCGACCTCGCTCTAAGTACGGCCACCAATGACAGCGACGAGATCGTGGCCGTGCCTGACTGCCGATGGGAGGACAACAGCTTCGTGGTTGCAGCTTTCAGCCATCCATTGCGCAAGAAACCTAAGCTCACTCTTGCCGACACATTGACTGCGCGGTGGGCCATCCCTCCCAAGGGAACAGCCCCTTATGAACACATGCGAGAGACGTTTCTCTCTCGCAACCTCGACATGCCGGATATTGCTGTCCGGACGCGATCGGTGACCGTGCTTAAAAGTCTGGTAGCCGAATGCTCGTTTCTGAGCTGGATGCCGGAACCGATGTACGACTCCGAAAGCAAGGCTGGGATCATGGGGACTGTGCCTATTCCGGGCATTCGCGCGGCCAGAACATTGACAGCATTTCAGCGCCGCAACGGGATACTGCCGCGTCCAGCCGCGCGTCTGCTCGACGAACTTAGAAGCCTGACCGAGCGCGGCATGGCGTTGCGGACCACGCGATAAGCCATATCCGTTCGGCTGGTTCGTCAATCTAGTCGAAGCACCGCCTTCTTCCGACGAGTTCATCTACGCTCGGCACGATCGGAGCTTCGCGCTTATCAGCATGCGCTCGCCGGACGTGCGGCGCATAATTTTTAAGTGCGATCCGACGTCATCCTTGTAAGAAACAACGCCGACAGGTCGCGGAACTCGAACACGTGGCAAGGTCGCGCTCCGCGGCTGTTTCCCCGCTTAGAATTATGTAGGGTGCGTAGCGGTCTGATGCATCTGAGACGGCACGTTCGGCGCGAAGCCGACCGTAACTGGAGTGAGGCGAAGTCATGGGAACAAATCGCCATCGGTCTGAACGACAGACGGGCGAATCGAAGGGTATCGCCGAGCCAAGACCAGCCAGTCTTGTCCGCTTTTCGGGAGGCGCGGTCGTTCCGACGGCGGTAGACGAATCTCTACGAGCGGCCGGAACTGGCCGTCAGTTCGCGTTCGAGCCGCTCACCAGAGGGCCGACATCGCGAATCGCAAGATCGGCTCTGTCGAACTTTGATCGAACTGGCGCTCTCGGCGAAGAAGCGCCATTCGCACGAGACATCGTCGAGTCATCCAAGCGTCGGTTTCACCCGGCAATCGGTCGTTCAATTCGCAGTGCGAAAGCGCTTACTTGTTGACCACTTGTGATCCAACAGTCCTCACGGTGTCTTGAGCGGCTTCTTCCCGACATGGGGGGACGGCATTCGGGCAATGCGTTTTAGGTGCAGTCACTAGTTCGTGCGCAGCAAGGCGTGCCTGCTAGGACACCCACGACCCGAGAATCGCTAGTCACTCCCGCCTTTGGACGGCAGCGTCACGCGTCCGCTGCCTCTGCGCACGCGGCGCTTGACCGCCGAAGAACGGTTGTCGACTGACAAGCTCGTGTCCTCGAACCCCGCATCCGCAAAATCGTCTGACATGGAAAGCCGGTCTGCCACGCGCGGTCCCACGGTACATACTCTCGGACTTGATGCATGTTCAATGCATGCGCAACAAAAGCAATCCGACTCCGCGTCAGTGGACGGCTCGCGACCATGCGGGAAAGCCGGTGCGTGCGCTTTTCCCGCAGGACTCGTGCGCTAATGTCCCTGCTGCCACTGCAAAAGCGGATGCGTCGCGCCAGCGGGCATCGCCCAGACGCCTCCCGCCGGGATGCTCCAGTCGAGGAAGTTCGACGCGTTGCTCATCTGAGTCGTGGTGAGGCCATTGCTGTCGGGCGGCGCGGTGCCGTTGCCAATGGTGAAGGCGCTCGTTTGCGTCGTCACCGTCCTGTCCCAGTAGACGTTGTTATGGATCGCGCCGTAGTTATAAAACGCGATGCCGCCGTGAAACGAGCCTGGCTGGCCGGGGCCGCTGACCAGATTGGCCGCGAACGACTGGTCGATGATACCGGTCGCCGTGTTGTCATCGACGAGCCCCGCGTCCTGCGCATAACCTGTCGAATACGACTGCGTGAGGAGCCCCGCATTGGTCCCGACGATGCCGCCGGTGCCGCCGTGCGAGCCGCGACCGACCGAACCGGTGACGAACGACTGCGCGATGGTCCCGTGGTTGTCGCCCACGAGGCCGCCTGCAATCCCTTGCGTGAGCACCGATGCACTGCTGGACGATCGCTCGATGGTGCCGTAGTTGCTGCCGACGAGACCGCCGTCGGGACCACCGCCGTAGATGAAGTAGTCGTTGACCTTGCCGGAACTGGACGCGTAGGCGACGAGCCCGTAGTTGACGCCGACGAGCAGCCCGAACGACCCGATATCAAATCCGACGCCGATGGCTGCGTTGGTGAGGTTCACGTTGCGCACCACGCCATTCGCGCCGACGACGCCAAAGAGGCCTAGCGCCGAGGTGGGTCCGCCCCGGCCGATGTCGATCGGTCCGAAAGCCACGCCGTTGATCCGCAGGCTGTCGATCGTGTGGCCCATGCCGTCGAACTGGCCCGTGAATGGCGCGTTGGACGGTGCGGCGACCGGGCCGGGCAGCGACCCGATCGGATTGAAGGACGTCGCGGCGCTCGCGTCGATGTCCTTGCCGAGCGCGTAGTTGCCCGAGACATTCAGCGCGACGTTCTGCAGGTCGTTGACATTGTTGACGAGCTTGTAGGCGGTGATCTGCGTAACAAGGCCGCTATAGGGTGCTGCCGTCCAGTTCATGTTGGCGAGCACCGTGCCCGGCGAGTAAGTCCCGTTCATGTCGTAGAGCGCCGTGACGATGCCCGTGCTCTTCGACCAGTCGATCGTCCCGCCATTCGCGATGCTTCCGCCGTTGTCGATGCCGCCGCTGTCCGCACGCAGCGTGAGGTTGCCACTTCCGGCGTTGGCGATCGTCGTGTTCGCAGCGATCGTCATGTTGTGAGTCGCGCCGAGCGTCAAAGCAGCCGCGCCGTTCCACTGCACGTTGCCGTTGACGGCCAGACCGCCCGCCGACGTCTCGACATCCACAGACGTTCCCGCGTTCAGGCTGCGCGACACCGCGCCCGCATTGCTTCCGTCGAGGATGAAGGTCGGTGCGCCGAGCTTCCACGTCCCGGCCAGCACCGTCGCGCCGCCGACGTCCAGCGTGTTGCCGCGCGTCTCTACCGTGCCGCCGCTGCCGTTCGCGTTGCTCGCCGACACGTCGCTGTTCACGTGCACGCCGCCCGCGTCCGCGACGAGCCATACATGACCATCGCGCGTGGTGGTGCTGGTCGCGCGGATCGCGGCGCTGTTGCCTGCGAGCGCATAGACGTTGCCATCGGCGGCTTGCAGGTTGATCTGCGCGGCGCGGATCGCGCCTGCGTTCAGTGCCGTGCCGCCGCTCCCCGTCTGCACGAACACCTGTTGACTGCCCGATGCATCCTGCAACAGCACCTGACTGCCCGCCGCGAGTTCGGCCGTGCCCTGCGCGGCATCGATGCTGCCGAGATTCGCCGCCAGCGTGCGCGAGACGAGAAAGACGTCGCCGCCACTCGACCCGATGCGGCCCAGATTCACGACGACGCCCTTCCCGCCGCCCGACAGTGTGAGCGCGCCGCCTTGCATAAACGCGTTGTTATCGGCATCGAGCGCAGAGGCGACGAAGCGCCCGCCGGTCGCGATCACGCCGGTCGGTCCGACGAGCACGCCCTGAGGGTTGATGAGATAGACGCTGCCGCTCGCGTTGAGCGAGCCGAGAATCACCGACGGATCGCCGCCCGTGACGCGGTTGAGCGTCGCGCCGCTGCCGTTGTTGAACGTGACGGTGCGGCCATTGCCGATCGAGAAACTGCACCAGTCGATCACGCCGCGTGAGGTGGACTGGTTGATCGTCAGCGCCTGTTCGCCGCCGCTGATCGAACCGCCGCCCGCGATGAACTGTCCGCCTTTCGGCAAGGGTGGAGCGGCTTGCGCCTCGATGCTGGATAGCCCCGATGAAGCCGTGGCGAGAAGCAGCGCCATCGTCAGTGGACGAAGCCGCAAATGGCGCGCGCGGTTCCTGGGATGATGAGAAAGGCGGGAGTGTCGAGCGGGACGCACCGACAAAGCGAGACTTGAATCGAGCTGCATATGCCCTCCAGACGGAATCAGACATGCGATCGTCGTCCGGCCGCTGGTGAAGCTCACCGCTGAATTTTCAAGGGCGTGAACATCGACGTGCTAGCAGGCGCAAAGATAGTATCAACCCGGAACCCGGCTAGCGGGGATTTGTACGTTCGTTCAATGCGCAAGGCAGTGCGCGGCGGTGTACCGCACGTGTGGTCGCAAGGCGGCTTTCGTGAAGTCCAGCATTGTCGGCGACGCTCATGCCGTTAGCTAAGTTGAAGAACGGGTTCCCTTCGCGCTAGAGGACCGAGCGCGGCGCTCGAAACTGCCATCTTCGGCACTGGTAACATTTATTCGACGCCTGCCGACATGCGCGGTGGCACGCACATTCCTGCGGCCGATGGCGGAAAGCGTCAGGTTGCCTATCGGCTAAAAATACGACCGACCGCATACTGCACTTTCATCGATGGGCTGTCGCTACCATCCGATGCGTTGGCGTGTGATGGAATTGGTACCGGCGGGGGCGAGAAGATAAAATTCTCTTGGCACGTGCGCTGGTTCCCGCGCGGCGCTACTGAGCCGGCGGATGTATCGAAACGCGTCTTTGCAATCGGATGTTCGCGATGCTGCCAGAAACAAGATATGCCCGAAGCGGCGATGTCAACGTTGCCTATCAGGGGACCGCCCGACGCGATGTCTGTGAACAGAACCGTCGCCAGTACGCGATCGTATTCCGAGCTATGTCTTACGCCTGTCAAAAAATCTTCGATCTCCTCGAGAATGGCATCGCCGTTGTCGCCCCACGGAATATGGTCAATTCCGTTTAGCTCAACGAGTTTTGCGCCTGGTATGAGATCGGCCATATAGCGGGTCGCGTCGGGACTGACCACGCGATCGTGACAGTTGTGCAGGATCAGCGTCGGCACGCGAATACTTGGCAGAACGTGTCTGATGTCGATATCCGCGTTCATGCGAAGCAACGCCTTTGCGGCTGCCGGGCTTGCACTGGCGCGAAGCCGACGCGCCCACCAGCCATGGGACTCAGTGAGGCCAGTATCGTTATTAGACATGCACTGCCGAATCGCTGACCATTCGGTGCCCCACATAGGAATCGCGCGGCCTGATCCGCGTCTATCGTGCAGAAAATCGCGAGACTAAATCGCTTTTTTCATCGAGGGCGCAGGATGAAGCGCATAGTTCCTGCTCTCGTAGAAAGGAATGGCCTCCGGTCGAGCGTCCAGGAAAACTGCGCTCATCCCGCGTGCACGCGCATCGGCTTCGGCAAATTGCATCAAAGCGTGCCTGCGCCGCTTCGTCTTGCTTCTGCCGATACGACAAAATCATCGACGTGCAGGTAGGCTCCACGCGCCAGCGTGTGAACCGGCCGCATGCCTATGACACCGATCAGCTGGTCGTTCTGAAATGCGCCGACTAGCTCGTAGCCAGCGGAAGATTGCAAGCCGGTTCGCCGAAGAACTCGGCTTCGTCGAGCGAGCGAAACTGAGAGATAACAGGGAAGGCCTGCGGCCATTCATTTTGCGCGAGCCGTCGGGCGTTCACGGTGGCCTGGCGACGTACATTCATGAACAGGATCATTATGGGCGGACTAACCATTCTTGCACATAGCGGAGTGGGTGGGACAGACCGGACACACTCGGCCATTCGCACGCTGCCACCGAGTGACCTTCGAGCGACGCTAGCCTCTGAATATCGCCGATCACCGAGGCTGTTGTTGCGGTGCGTGGAATGCGCGTCCTATAGAGTGTTCGTCGCTCTCGCATATGCGGCGAACCTCGCGCTTGGGTCATTCAGGCAGTATAAAGTCAAATCCATCGGCAGACGAAGTACACAGTGAGGAGCCAGCCCGCGGTCAAGGCGCTGAGTGAATTCCAGGTATAGCGCCAATCAAAAAGGGCGAAGTGCGAGCCCAACGGGACTGCCCACATCGGCATTAGAGCAAATGCGATAGCGGCGAAGGCGAAAACCATGCAGAATTTTCCTGCCCAGACTGCGGGACTGGCTTGGCCTTGTGTGAGCAGCGGCGGTGTCGGCGCCGCTGCGTCGTCGCCGAGAACGAATCTACTGATCGTTTCGAAGTTTTCAGGGACTACCGCCGCACCGTGTCCTCCCCGCATATAGGTCACTTCATACACAGGCGGATCTCGATCGGCGAATCCCGTGTGCCCGGCACTGCCTAGGTCGGACTTCGATTTACGCAGTCGCTCGAAGATAGCAGGGAAAATTGCGACTACCAAGTCCGCCGACGCCACAAAGTTCTGGATGGCGGTCAGGCGACTTTCGTTGATATGCTTGCTCCAAGGAAAGTTCCGGTTCACGACACTCCCAGCAAAGACCGCGCGTTCAAATGCGCACGCGGGATATCTTGCCAATGCGCTTGCAAGCAAGTACGTGCCGTTGCTATGCCCGACGAAAGACATCGCGGCTTGGGGATATTTGGCCAGCGCCTCCGTGTACTGGTCCATGAACCAACGCACGTTTTTTTGGCGTTCGGGCTGAAGGATGAAGCCGGCGATCGGAAAATAGCCATACCCAGAAGTGACGACGCGGACGTTCACGGACGTTCGTTCCGCAGTCTCGTAAATGACAGGTGCAAGTCTTTGCGTCCAGTTTCCATAGTCGCGAATACCGTGCATGACGAACACGACATGTGCGACATCCGGCTCTGAACTAAAATCCACGAGCATGTCGCTTTCGATCTGCGCGGCGTCCGTCAGTAGCGCGTTCAGAAATATCTGCTTGCGAACTGCGCCGGCCGCTCCGGAGAAGTCAATGACATTGGCGTGACCAGTGTCGGGCACCGACCGGTACACGAAGGACGCGCCGCACTGGATGTCGACGTTGTCGCGTTCGTCGACGATATCGTCCACCGTTCCGAGAAGTTGCACTGTCATTGGCACCGGAGGCGACAATGAGCGATCACGCAGGAGATTGATCCATTGAATTCTCAGGTTAGCTACGAAAGGCGCCCCCTCGCGAGCACCATTGATTAGACGGGCAAGCCGGAACCAATGCCAAAGTTGCGAGCACATATTAAAGGCAAGCCACTTCGGCCGGGACAGATCTCTTGCCTTCTGACGTAATTCCCACCCGCGGTTGGTTCCCGCCAAAAGAATGATCCTCGATACCAACGCCCCCCATGCCTGCGGCGCTCCACGCAGATAGCCCGAGTGATCCTGATTTTCACCCCTTGCAAATACATACGCCTTACGCACTAACAACGCACCGAGGCTGTGGCCGATCAAAACAATTGCCTCGTATCGCGCGCCCCTGGTTTCGCGGGCTTTAACGGCATCGCCTATACATCGGACGAGGGCCTCGGTAATTTCGATCGGGTCCGCGCTGGAAAAGAGACCGGCTGGGTAATCCGGGAACAATAGATCCGCATTCGGCATAGCGTCCCGGACCGCCGATCGGACATGTTGCATCGTGGATGAGGACGCGGTCCAGCCATGAACTGCCACGACGAGTGATGTGGATCCGCCGGCGATTTCCGGGACCGTATTTTCCAGTCGCATAATTGCCCCGTCCTGTACTCGATAGTCGACTTCAGTTTTGTAAAACGAAACGAGCCTGACAGATGGCGTTATAGATGCTTTGCGACGAGCTTTCAAATGGATTCTTTTAACAGGCCTAGACCGGCGGGGATGCGGCTTTCCGACCATTCCACCTACGTCGCGCCTACGGAGCATGTGACGGTCGACGAAATGCGCGTGCTGCATGTGACGCTGACTCTGTTGCGATCCCGCCCCGCTGACACTGACCGGCAAGCGTCGGAGACGGCAAAAGAGTCTCGCCGACATCGTCAGTCTTGGCATGACGGAAGTCCCTCGCTAAGAGACGTAGTCTGCGGCGAGTGTCGGATGGCTAGGTTGGGTCGCTCACGGTCCTACGCTGCCACTAGGCGGCGAGATGGACACAATGAGCAACGCGAAGCGTTTGACCATGCAGGGCGGAACAACCTTAGATGGCTTTGCCTTACTTATTCTTTTTCAGGTAAGCCTCAAAGTCGACCGCAATCACGCCCACTTTCTGCACACCGGCTTTGATCCCGTCGCGGGTACAGCGAAACTTGTCGCTCCAGTTGCCTCTGTTGGATACGACCCGACGCAGTTGCGTCTCTCTGCAGAAGCGGCGTAACCGCATGCCTTATCGAAACGCTCCGGGCGGCACACCGAGCTTTTTTCTCTCGTCGGCGCCTGGGAACTGGTTTTCATTTGCACAAGTAAGAGGAGTGCATAATGCAGAAGAAAGCCATCCCGAAAAACTGAGCGCAGCCCATGATCGTTCGCATCGCACAATACCCACTTAAGAAGCGCCTGTTGTACGGCATTGCATCAACAGCTGGCGTCCTTCTAGCGCAGCAGGTGCTGACATCGATTGCCCATGGTCGGCTGACGTTCCTGCTCATCAGTGCTTCCCTTCCACTCATCACGGTGTTATTCGGTGCGTGGTCGGGAGCATTGCTTCTGATGATCGGCGTGGCTTACGGCGCACTATGGATGCAGCCGATTGGCAGTTTAGCTATTCATGAACAGCCTGACCGAATCGTGCTGCTGGCCTTCCTAGTCGTCGGCGGATTGCTGGTAGCTGCAGGACAGCAACTCGCCAAGGTGGCCCGGCGGGCCGGACGAGCTGAAGCGGCTACACGCGACGCAGCAGATCGCCTTCTGCAAGTTGAGCGCGACGCCCGTCACCGGTTTGACGTAGCGTTGAACAGTGCCGGCGTGCCGTTTTTCATCGTCACCCCGGTCGTGCACGAGCGCCACATCGCCGAGCTTCGATGGGACTACCTGAACGAGGCAGCCGCGCAGTTATTCAACCCAGCCGCAGGGGTCGTGATCGGCAGCTCGACCGCGTATGTACGTCCCCCAGGGTGGGACACCGATCTGCTGCTTGGCCGCTTGGCGCCACTTGCCGAACGCGACGGGCGTGACGCATTCGATGTGCGCGTTCAAGGAGAGGACGGCGAGCAGTGGTTTCACGTCGTCGCCGCATCGCTGGAGGGTTCGGTCGTGGCGTGGTTCGGTAACATAACCCCCCGTGTGCGAGCGGAACAGGCGCTCTCGGAAGCCGACCGTCGCAAGGACGAGTTCCTGGCCACGCTCGCGCACGAGCTGCGCAACCCTCTTGCGCCGATCAGGCAGGTCGCGGAAATCTTGGAGCAGCCCGGACTGACGGATCAGCGCACGAAGTGGTGCATCACGGTACTGCGCCGGCAGTCGGCCGCCATGGCGCTCTTACTGGACGACCTGCTCGACGTGTCGCGCATCACGCGTGGGGCGCTCACTCTGCGGAAAGAAACCGTGGCCCTTAGAGCTCAGTTTTACCCACAAGTTTGAATCATTCGTTTCCGGGCCCCGGAAAATGCGGTACATCTCGGTAATCTCGTGAAGAGCGAGAAACCCGCGCCACATGACCGTTGGTCCGGGAGGCGGATCGTGCTTTCGATTTAGATAGCCGCCGAGGCCGGCGATCCAGAGCACGGCTTGCTCCAACGAGGGTACCGTGTTGGGGGAGTTGGCGGTGCGATGCACGCGGCAATACAATGCCTGCCATTCGACAGGTTGAAGCACAACTTCGCAGGGCAAGTCTCCATCAAGCCTGGCCAGCAGGGTGGTGTATAAAACACGCCAGGCGATGACGGCGAACAGGGCCGTAGCTCTTACGAACCGCTCAAGGGTGCCGAACTGGCGCGCTTCAATCCGACAGCCACTCTTGAGAACACGATGCCACGATTCGATCGTCCATCGTCGCGCGTACCACGCCAGGCGCTCCAGCGCTTGCTCGTATGTGTGCGTAGGCATCGAACACAGCAGCAGCCACTCGAGTGGATCAACGTTGTCGTTTATATCAACTTCGAGAACATGGATAGCGAAGACCTCGGCGAGCGGAAGCTTCTCGCATTGTCGATTGGCGGGGGCGCGCAGCGTCACCGGTGTGCATCGAACTTCGAGTCGAGCAGTGCGCGGCGGCTTGTCAGCCCTGGCCGGGATCTGCAATTCGGTCTGGCCCAACACCGGCGACGCCAGAACAGTTGGCCACAGATATTGTTCGGGATGTTCTACCCGTCGGTTCCACGACGCACGAATCAGCCAATCGACACCTAACGGACGCTCCGCGATGAATGCATCGTAGACGTCGCCCTCGCGATCGCTGATGCCAACGACGTGCGTGTCGGAGCAATACGACTTGAGCGTGGCGAGATGTTCAATACCTTCAAGCCACTTGACGCTCTCCTTCGTGCCGATCGCCTTGCTTTTGCACAGGCGCTTCTTGCCAAGCTGTTCGATCGGCCTGACCCATGTCTTCATGCCCAGCACGCCGAGCGGCAAACCTTCGGGAGTTACGGCCAGCAGGCTATGCATCAGGAAGCCACGAAGGTACTCATGCGCGATATATCCCAGACCCTCCGTCGAGCGAAGATGAGTGAGATTGAATTCTGTGGTGTCCTGGATCGCAAGGACCAACGGGACTTGCTCCATTCGCGTCAATGTCTGCGCGACGTGCGGCGCAAGCACTCCCTCCGGGTCGACTTTGGCATTATCGAAAAAGCGATACGCACCCTTCAATTGGGCGGCATCAAGCGACTGTGGAAACGAAGTTTGTGGACATCTGGATAACTGACGAGCAAGCGACACGAGGCGGGAGGTCAGCCGGGCGTCGCCCAACATTGCCGCCCCGAACTCGTCGTTCGCCCAGTCCTCAATGTCTCCCGCCCGTGCCAAGGCCAAATGTCCCAATCAACACGTTGCGGAAAAGTTAACATTGTCGGCGCCTTGAGATTACCCACATTTCAATCAGAAACTCTGTTAACCTCCATGTAATTAGTATTCCTACATGAACAAATGACAAGAAGAGATCAGGCAGATGATCAATCGTGGTTGGATCCCGAGATTGCAGGGAGCGAATTTAAGGACGTCCGGCTTCGCAAGCGGTTTGGAATGGTGCTAGAGCAATTATGGAAGGGTATGGGGCAGACCATCCCGCTTGCCTGCCAGGACTGGGCCAATACCAAGGCAGCTTATCGCTTCATGGATAACGATCGCGTAAGTGAGCATGACATTCTGAGTGGACATTTCCGGGCAACTGCGCAGCGTTTTTCCATGACCGATGGACCTATTCTTGTACTGCAGGACACCACCACGTTTTCATACGAAAGGGAACGTCCTGAACTCGTTGGTTACGCCGGCACGGCGATAACTTCAGCCGAGCGACGAGGCCAGGCGAAACCGAGCTCGCAATGCGGCATCCTGATGCATTCAAGTCTCGCCGTCACAACTGAAGGTCTACCGCTCGGACTGACAGCCATCAAGTTCTGGAGCCGAAAGGAGTTCAAAGACACCGCGACGATGCGGAGCAAAGTCAATTTCACACGCATACCGATCGAGAAAAAGGAAAGCTTTCGCTGGATTGAGAATCTGCGGCAGTCAACGACTCGACTCGGCGATCCGGATCGCTGTGTGCATATCGGTGACCGGGAAAGCGACATCTTTGAACTGTTTTGCGCCGCGTGTGAGCTTGGAACGCATTTTCTGGTGCGTACCTGCTCTAACCGGTTAGCCGGCGACGAGGGCGAGCAAACCGTTGCAGAAGAAATGTCAGAGGTACGGGTGAAGGGCTTGCATCGGATCGAATTTCGCGACGCCAAAGGCCGCCCTCAGCAGGCGCTTCTGGAGATCAGATATCGACGCCTCACGGTTTGGCCGCCCCTCGCAAAGCAGCGGCACTACCCGGCGCTCAGACTGACTGTCATCCATGCGACGGAGCGCGGCGCGCCCGCGGACCGACCACGTATCGAATGGAAGCTGCTCACCGATCTGCCGGTGAACTCACGTGTGGACGCGATCGAAAGATCGATTGGTACGCGATGCGCTGGAAAATTGAGACGTTTCATAAAAATCTGAAGTCCGGCTGCAAGGCCGAAGAGTCGCAATTGCGCACAGCCAGCCGGTTGACCAATCTGATCGCCATCTTCTGCATTCTTGCCTGGCGAGTATTCTGGCTGACCGAGATCAATCGCTCTGCACCAGAAGCTCCACCGGAGGTGGCGCTTACCGCAACCGAGCTGACGCTTCTTGACGAGCTCGTCAAAGATACGGCGCGCACCGCACAGGCGCCTCCCCTGTCTCGCAGCCTCATCAAGCTCGCCCAACTGGGCGGCTATCTCGCACGAGCCAACGATTCCCCGCCGGGCAATAAGGTCATCTGGCGCGGCATGCATCGTATTATCGACATTGAACTCGGATACCGCCTGGGCCGTCGAAATTATGGGTAATTTCAAGTGTCGGCGCGCGTTTACAAGCGGAAGACATCGCGGTCGGGACTTGTGGGTAAAACTGAGCCCTTAGAGAGGTACTCGACGACGCGGTGGAGATTGCGAGACCTTTGCTCGAAGCAAAGGCTCACGAAATCGTCGTCGAGCTTCCTCCGCGGCCCCTTCATATCCAGGCCGACCGCCTGCGGGTCGCGCAGGTGCTGGGCAACCTGCTGACGAACGCCGCGAAGTACACGCCCCCGGGCGGGTACATCGAACTGACGGCGACCGCGGACGATGCCGAGATCGTCCTGTCAGTCGCCGACGATGGAATCGGAATCGAATCTGACAAGCTGTCGGCGATTTTCTCAATGTTTTCGCAGGTGAACCCGGACCATCACCGCGAGGGCGGACTCGGTATCGGACTCGCGCTGTCGAAATCGCTGATGGAATTGCACGGCGGCCGACTGACGGTGTCAAGCGCTGGAAAAGATCGCGGAAGCTGCTTTTCCATTCATCTCCCGGCGCAATGCAGGGTGGTGCCCGCGCCGGTGCCGACGCGTGATGTGCCGGCCATTGCAGCATCGGTTGGAAAGCGTCGCATCCTGGTCGTTGACGACAATGTTGATGCGGCAGACGCACTGACCGCGCTCCTAGAACTGGAGGGTCATGAGGTACGCACAGTCTATTCGGGCGAGGAGGCGATCGACATCCTTACTCACTTCAGCCCCGAAGTCATCCTGCTCGATCTCGGTTTGCCCGGCATGAGCGGAATTGACGTCGCACGGTGCATTCGAGCGACGCCGACAACAAAGGATGTCACGATGATTGCCATCACCGGGTGGGGGCAACCTCAGGACCGGCAGCGGACCGCAGAGGCCGGATTTGACTTCCACTTCACGAAGCCCGTTGATGTGGCCCAACTCAGTCAGGCAATCGAGAGCGCGGTCGCGGCGACGTAGCGGAAGGCCACGTGTCCGCAAGCATTTGGGGCGGGACGCGGAGATGCACTTGCGCCGAGGCGAATGGGCCGAGGCCGTCCCGGTTAGCGGGATCGAGTGCGTGGGCGTCGTCAAATCGTGCCCGGGAGGCGAGTTCCCGGTTGGGGCGAAGGTGGTGGCCTTAATGGGCGGTTTTGGCCGGTCGCCGGAGCGAAGCATCGCGGGAAGAGAAGGAACCTGAATCTGCTGCAACGAAGTGCTCCTGCGACTGATTAATGACAAGGACCGCTTCTTTGTGCGCGTACGGTGGGCAGCAAAACGCGCCGTGAAGGGCGTCGTGGCAGTGGACAACAGGCATCGGCACTGTTGAGATCCGCTCGCCGCATCGCTTCGTCTTCGTGGATCGCGTAACATTGCTACGAGTGGCTACACGATAAATAGGATTACTAACGAAAATGCGCTAATGTCCATTATGTCAAAATGCGCTCTGGAAGGCTTCAAGAGCTCGCGGCGACTACCAGCAGGAACGGGGCGTACTGCTGCTGTTGGGGACACTGAGCGATCGGGTCCAAACCGCCGCGCAAGGCGTGCGAGCGCATTGCGCATGAAACCGATGTCTGAACATCCGACCGAATGGTCCGAACGAAAGTCGCTTCATGGCACGTCGCGCGGCGCCGTCGATCTGGCGAAGGACATCCTATGACGCTGACCGGCCAATTGTGGACGCTCGACTATCCTTTGAAGCCGTCATTCGAATGGCTGGTCTGCATCCGAGACCAGTCCGATCTTCTATCGAAGCGCCTTTGCCATTTTTGCCATTCGGGTCGCGTTTGGCGCTACCTCTGAATGCGGTAGTGTTCGCGTTGGCCGTGGCATCAGCCAAGCAGCCGCAAACCTCCTGACGTTGGCAGCGATAGGTAGTGTGGACTGGATTCTATGCACTCTACCGTTTCGGCGTTCCTGCGTTAAGCTGTTTCTCCACGAACTCGACCATGAGCTTCTGCCTTAACAACGACGGCGGTCGGCTCGGCTCGGGGCGGCTCATGTAGATGTGAAATATCCGCGACCCGGCGACGGCCATGACGGCATCCGCAATTCCGGCTTTCAACTTGCCTGAGGCTTGGCAGCTGACAAATGCTGGCTCGCTGGCTCACGCGGGCCGGATAACGACGCTAACCCGATTTCCGGCGGCAGCGCAGAGAAGCAGACGGCGATTCGCCGAAGTGCTTTTTATACTCAACCGAGAACCTGCCGAGATGCGCGAAGCCCCACTTGGTGGCGATTTCCGTGACAGACGTGATACCAGATGCTTCCACGGTCACTAACTCCTGCCGTACCCGCTCAAGTCGCAATTGCCGCACGTATCCCATGGGGCTCATTCCATAGTAGTTCTTAAAACCAGAGAATAGTCGGCTGGCGCTCACGCCTGCATGTTCAGCGATGCTCTCGATGGTCAGTGGCTCTTGGACGTTGGCGCGGATGAACTCTTCAACACGGCGTACGAAAAGCGGTGCGAGCGCACCGGCCGGACGCCGTATGCCGTCGCGGGCTGTATTCGATTGCCCGTAAAGGAGTGCGTTAATCAAGGTCGATTTAAACTGGTTGAATGCCAGCGGATTCATCAACGGGTGGTTGTCGATACTCATCGCGTCCGCCAGGAGAGGCAGCAGATGCGTTAGGCAACTGCCTGCCGGAGAATTCAGTGACAGCTCTGGTTCGAACTCCACAGGGCGGCTGAACGACTCCCCCAGGTGCTTCTCGCAGTGTTCCTCAATGGCGCCACGCTCAATCCTAAGGATGACCTGGGGGCAAGCGTCACCCCACCGCATCCGTAACGGCAATGAAGGAGAGAGGAGCGAGGCCGCCTGCGGTGTCGAAACGAAACGTCGGTTGCCACATTCGATTTCCGCGTTGCCGTGAATCGGAATCTGGAGCAAAAAGAAATTCTCTAGGCGACCCGGGTCAATCACAACCTCGCTGCCATAGTCGAGCAGGTTCAACGACACATCGCCATGCCGCACGTGGTGCATGCGTCCCAGGAGACCGTGTACGCCCGTCACGACTGAGAGTCCATGCGGTCTGAAGATTTTCCCCACAATAGCCCGTACTTCCTCCAGATCAGTCGACTGCATCAAGAGATTATCGCGATTGAAACACGGCGCTGTTGAGAGGCCTTGCACGTCGAAGCGGGGCAGCTCTGACCGATTTTCCACAATTCACCTCTGACCTTCACTCTCAACCCGGTCTTCGCGTCGCTGAACGCAAGAAACGGGCCACTTCCCAATCTTAGAAAAGGATGCGCAACGTTCGCATCGGCATATACCCGCAACACCAGCGGACCGCTCCGGTGTCCTCGCGCACAGCGCGAAAATTCCAGGAGTTGCTGGACAGTGGTTGAAGTTGCCGGATATCACGATCGTGGTCCGACCTCGATACTGGAATCGAGCGCTTAGCAAAGTTGGGCGCGTGCACGAAGGAGGACATGATGGACATCGCCGAAACTTCCCTGCATGGTCAGGTTGACAAGTGGCTGGTACTGACGCATACGACGTATATGCGTGTGGTTCGGTTCAGTCGTCTCGGATCACATCGAAACCGTTTTGTGTGCGTCGAAACTTCAGGTCCAATGGGTACACTCGCGCTTTTCTTTTTCCGGCACGGCGACCGCTCATGGCGAGTCTACCCTCCCGAAACGCAACGCCCTACTATGGCTTTCGCGCGGTAGTGTCGGTGGTAGGTGCCGGTTTCCATTTTCTCATGAAGATCGCGCATCGAAGCTTGAACGGACCCGCGAACATCGTGCTCCTTTCCAACGCCCGAATTGACGACACACGAAATACGCGGGCAGCAGATCTCTTTTCATCATCGCCACCTTTGCTGTCTGCGAGCGGTCCGCCTGTATGGCATAACCCTCGAAGGGCACACCCTAACCATCGTCAGCATGTTGCCGTGGTAAAGGACATCGCCGCCCGGAGCCTGATCCCGGCGTACAGGGCGGGCACCCGATAAGCGCTTTCCAGCCGCGCACTCGCGGAATCATTCAGCGCCCGCCTTACGGCGGGCCTCCGTCGAGCATGTCAATGAAAGTGATGCACGTAGCGCAGTACTACACGTGTACCTTCCGGCCTATTTCGAGCGCCCGCCTCGAAATAGGCGTTGAACATCAGGTGGTCGTGCTGCGAGAAGCTATACATCGCACCCGGACCGATCGCCCAGACCGCTTCACGCTGCCCGGACACGTTCTCGCCATTCACCTTCATGTCGGTGATCTGGCGCAGCCAGTAACCGTTGAGGCCGATTCGCAGACCCGGCATGACCTCGTATTCCGTGGCGATGTTGATGTGCAGCGCCTGCCCGGCCTGCGATGAAGTTGCGGCGGCTCCAAGACCCTGATAAGGCCGATTGTTGGTGGCGTTCCAGAGGTAGTGCAGTCGCCAGGAAACCGTCCATTTCGGATTGACCCAGAACGTCGCCGCCCAATACGGATCGATCGACCAGAAACCGCTGCCGGGGTTGATCGCCTTGCTCGGGTCATATGCGCCCGTCGGTGCGATGATCTGAAACTCGAAACGGTGCGCAAAGCGAGGTCCGTCGGGGCCCATCACAGGATCGAACTGGATGAACGGCCCAATCAGGACGTCGCCGAATCCCGTGCGTGCGTTCAGCGCCACGTCGCCCATGCCGTCGTCGGTATGCGCCGATGCCACCCACGGCAGGATGACGTCGATGCCCGGATGGGCGCCCGCGATCTTGAACGGTGACTGATAGACGAGTTGCGTCAGGCCCGCGAAGACATCGACGTTCTGCTTCGGCAAAGCGACCTTGTTGCCGGCATTGTCGTTGATACGGTCTGCCGTGTAGTACTCGAGGTACTGCGTTGCATACCAGCCAGAGCCTGCCGGCGGCGCACCGTCGAGGAAGCTCGTGAAACCCAGGTTGATATTGGGTAGATCGCTGGCGCTTGCCGATGTGGTGTGTATCAGGCCGATCGCGGTGAGGCAGGAAAGCAGCAGGCGGGACGCGCGGTGCTTCATAGAATGACCCCCTTGTTATGTAAGGTATGCGAAATTATCGGATCAAGAGAAGGAAAGGTTATTGGCGACCGCGCCGTACTGTCCCGAATGGAAGACCAGCGGCGCGTGTCCGTTTGCCTCGAAATGCTCGATCTGTCCGATAAAAATCACGTGATCGCCGCCTTCGTGCTGCGCAAGATTGCGGCAAACGAAATGCGCGCTGCATCCATCGAGGACAATCGTGCCGCCCAGGCTTTCGCGGCAAGCCACGCCGGCGTACTTGTCCGGCACTGCTTTCGAAAAGCGACGGGACAGGTCGATCTGGTCTTCGGCCAGCACGTTGATCGCGAAGTGCCCGGCATTCACGAAATCCGCGCAGCTGGGCGACGTCTTGCTGATACTCCAGAGCACAAGCGGCGGGTCGAGCGACAGCGATGCAAACGAGTTCGCGGTCAGGCCGACCTTGCGTCCATCCTCCGCGGCGGCAGTGATGACGGTGACGCCCGTCGGATACTGCCCGAAGGCGTTGCGCAGTTGCCGCACCGCGTTGACCGGGTCATTGGGCTTTGCGGTGACGGGTTCGTGGGTGCTGGACATGAGCTTTCTCCTTTGGTATCTGATCGATCAGGCGGCGTTCGCGGGGTTCGCAGCGTGCTCGCCAATCAGCGCCGCACAGGCAGCGGGATCGAACCACCAGGGCGAGAAAGTCCGCGGGTCATCGAAGCCGTTGGCGATGAGCGAGGCCAGTGAAGGTAGCTGGCCTGCCGCACCCAGCAGTTCGAGAATGTGCGGCGGCGGCGGCGTGAGCATTGAGTTCGTCCACTTGATGACTGCTTGCGCATAAGACCAGTAGCGATCGAACGTCTGCTGCATCCAGTCTTCGCTAAAGGCGGCGCCGCTGCGTTCGAGAATTGCATCGAGATAGACCTTCGTGCACTTGGCGGCGTTGTTCGAACCCTGGCCTGTGATCGGATCGTTCACGACGATCGCATCGGCCATGCCGAACACCGTTTTGCCGGAAGGCAGCCGGAAGTATGGGTTGCGCACCGTGGGGGCGAAGCGGCCGGACAGTACGCCATTCGGGTCGGTCAGTTCCACGTTGGCGCAACGCTCGGCTTCCCAGGGCAGGTACTTGCGGACGAACGCAAGACTCGTCGCGAGGTGCTGCTCCGGCGTCTTGACCTCGTTCCAGCAATCGAGCGGACCGCCCGGAATGCCTTCAAACACCATAATTTCACACGGGCCGGTCGTCGTCAGCGCAGGGAATACAAAGTACTCGCCCACACCAGGGATCAGGTTGAAGCGCACCCGCGAGTAAGGTTCAGACGGGGTCATGCCCTTCACGTAGGTCAGCGCCAGCGCACGCTGCGGCTTATCGAACGGACTGCGTTCGGCGTTGCGGCCCAGCAGATTGACGATCTCGCCCTTGCCGGCCGCGAGCAGCACGAGGTCATGGCTTCTTGCCAGTTCTTCCATTTCGGGCACGCCCACGTCGCAGATCCGCACGTCGGCGCCGCGCAGTTTGACGGCTTCGAGCCAAGCCGACATTTTGAGGCGCTGATCCACGGATTGCGCAGGCCGCGTGAGGCGCGCAGACCAGTCGATCAGCTTGCCGCCGGGCACGTCCGGATGCGGCACCGCGAGGGCGATGCCTTCGACGGGTGGGCAAGCGTCTTCCCACCAGTTCAAGCCGAGATCGCGCTCGATCTGCAGCGACGTATTGAACATGCACTGGCTCGACATGACCTTGCCGGTGCGAATCTGCTCTGCATCGCGATTGGTCACGAGCGTGACCTCATAGTCACGCGCGAGCAGGGCGAATGCCAGTTGCAGGCCGGACTGGCCGGCGCCGATGATGGCAATTTTTCTCATGACGGGATACCTCCGAGTTGATGGATATGGTCAGGCTGATTGGGTCGCGCCCGCAGTTACTCAGCCAGTTTTGGAATGGCGGGCACGGCCTGTTCGGGACCCATCGCCGAATAGCCGCCATCGACGGCGTAATCGGCACCCGTCACGAAGCTCGCGGCATCGCTGCACAAGAAAGTAACGACGTGCGCGACTTCTTCCGGATTGCCCACGCGTCCAAGCAGATGAAAGGGCGCAGCCACGCGGTCGGTCTTCGCGCGGTCGCCTCGGGAGAGTTCGTCCATCACACGCGACCACGTCCAGCCCGGGGAAACCGAGTTCACACGAATCCTGTCCGGGGCCAAATCCAGCGCCATGTTGCGAGTGAGCGCCTTGAGCGCGGCTTTCGAAGTCGGATAGAGCCAGCGTCCTGTCTGTGCGCATTCGGCTGAGATCGAGCTGAAGTTCACAATCGAGCCGCCGCCGCGCTCGATCATGTACGGATGCACCGCCTTGACCAGCATCACGGCGGAGATCACGTTCACGTTCATTGCGGCGAGCCAGTCGTTGCGGCCTGCCTGGATGCCGTTGTCGACATAGCTGCAGGCCAGGTTGACGAGAATGTCGATGCCGCCGAACGTATCGGCCGTTCTCGCAACGGCTCGCTCGAGCGCACTATCGCTCGTGATGTCCGTTTCGATGAAGACACCGTTGGCGCCGAGGGAGTCGGCCACGCGCCTGCCGTTCTGCACGTCGATATCGAGGAGGGCGACCCGGGCGCCGGCGGCAGCCAGGTCTTTGGCGACGGCTGCGCCGATCAGTGTGGCGCCGCCGGTCACGATGGCGGTCCTGCCTGCAAGTGAGGTCATGGTTTTCTCGATGGTCGTTGGGTGTGTGATGTACCGGGAGATCAGGCGTTGTCGACGGCGCTGCTGCTGTCCCAACGCTTCATCAGCGTGTTCGACGGGATGGTTTCGTCGAGCAGCTTGTGCGCAGTTTCGACACCCGCAGTAGGTAGGCCCGTCGGATCGAGCAAGCCGATCTGGACCAGCACGCTGGCCTGATCCCAATAAATGTGCTCGTGATAGAGCTTGTTGCCTCGGAACTTCACCACGGCAAGCAGCGGTATCTCGACGCGCTTGCCCGTGGGTGCGATGCCGGGCAGCATCCAGTCGATCTCGGTGGTGTGCGTGAAGCAGAACAGCACCTCATCGACGATCTGCGTTGCGCCTACGGTGCGCGAGACCGGCGTGATCACCGTGTCCGGCGGATTGGCGTGCACGAAGTGATGGCTGTAAAAGCGTTTCAGTTCCTTGTAGCCCACGCCGCCCGTGAGGGTCGGGATATGGTTGACGTAGGGCTCGGCCACCATGGTCGCCATGGTGGCGTCCACGTTGCGCGTCGTGAACTCGTGCGCAAGATGTTCTTCCCACAGGGCCGACAGATCGTAATGCGGGCCCATCGTCTTGCGGAACGCGGCCACTGCGCGCTCGTGCGCCATCATCGCGGAAGTCTTGTCGAAGTGGTCTCCACCCTTGCGCGCGAACGCATGGTCGACGCCTGGATAGACATACACTTCGATGTTGTCCTTGCCGGCGAGGGCCGCCGTGATCTGCTGCTGTGCTTCGGGCGGACAGAAGCGGTCGAGCGCGGCGATGTCCAGGACGAGGCGACCTTTGATGCTGGCGGCTTCTTCCAGTGCGTGCTCGATGCCCACGCCGTAATAGCTGACTGCGCACGCCACGGGCAGGCGGCAGGCGGCGAGATAGGCAAGCTTGCCGCCCATGCAGAAGCCGAGCACACCTGTTTCGCCTTGGCACTCGGGCAGCGTGCGAAGTACGTCGAGCGTCGCGGCGATATCTGCAACGCCCTTGTCTTCGTCGTACTGCCGATAGAGGTCTAACGCGCGCGCAAAACCGGCTTCTGTATAGCCGAGTTCGATACCTGGTTCGACGCGCCAGAACAGGTCGGGAACCAGCACTGTGTAGCCTTCCTCGGCGTAGTAGTCGGCCACGTCGCGCATAGTCGCGTTGACGCCGAAGATTTCCTGGCACAGTACGATGCCAGGTCCCTTGCCGCTTTCAGGGACCGCTAGGTAGGCGCGGAATGCGCCGCCGTGCGGTGCAGGAATATCGATGTATCGTCCTTTCATTGGGGCCTCTCTGATGGGGTTGCGGCTTGAGTGGCTCCAGTGTTCGGCGACAAAACAAACGGCTCTATCCGTTTTTTTCAACGGGTATCCGCGCAATGCAGAAAACTGCCAGAACGAGGGTAACTCCTAATAAGGAAGCGAGGTCTTCGTGAATCGGTCGTAGTCAGATAGCTGGAACGCGTAATGATTAGTAAGGGTAGAAAAGCTCGCTACCCGGTGTCCTCGACCGCTCGCTCGGATCCACTTGTACGGCAAATGCTCAGCCAGTCGACTTGGATCGGCCAGCTGCTGCGCTCGTCCTCGATAACTTGGATTTGGTGCTACCTGACCACGCGCGTCCGTTTGTGAGCAGGAGCGCGGTGGTGGCGCGGGCGCGCCAGCGCATCGGTGAATCGCCGCCCGAATGGCTGTTTGAGCACGCGGCGCGCGCCCGATGCACGCAGGACGCGGTCTACCGCCGGTGCAAGACTCGCGCTTGTGCGCGATGGATGGCACGACGCTGCGGATTGCCGGCAGCCAAGCGCAAGCATTTTGGTGCACAGGGGCTCTGATTGCCTACAATCTGATTGGTCGCAAAATCGCCGATGCTGCCTTCGAAGCGAAGCGCGCTCCCACGGACATCAGCTTTGTGCACGCGGTTCACACGATCCGGCACGAGATGATGGGGTCGCTGTCTACCTGCCTTTGCAAGCGTGCCTGCATGCCTTCAGCGGCTGCGCGAACGGTTGAAGGCGTTGCCAAATAAAAAACGACTCGTCGCACATGCGATCGAGTCGCCAAACCCGGCCCTATTCGTTACGCCGTTCGGTATCTCCGGATGGCCGTGGCGCACGGCCGATCGGCCGCTACGTGGGGCTGTTACGCCGAGGCAGCGCGCAGGCGATGGACGATCTGGTTGTCCTTGCCCTGAACGAGCGGAGTCAGGGTAACGTTGAACTCGATGTCCTTGTAGGTGTCGGTCTTCAGGCCCAGTGCGGCGCCGCCCGTCTTTTCGACCACGGGGGGGATCAGTTCCTCGCGGGTAGCGTAGGCGAAGTCGTCCCAGATGAGCGGATCCCCTTCGATGTTAAATTGCGTGGTCAGCTTCCGGTGCTGGGCGCTCGTCACGAAGAAGTGCACGTGCGCCGGACGGTCACCGTGACGGGCGAGCTCGTTCAACAGCTGCTGAGTCGCACCCTGCGGCGGGCAGCCATAGCCCACCGGCATGAGCGTGCGGAATTCGTACTTGCCATCCGCGCCTGTCCTGACCGCGCCACGCAGGTTGAATTCGCCCTGCGTGCCCGTCGGATCAAAGTGCGAATAGAAACCGTTGGAATTGGCATGCCAGCATTCCACTACGGCGCCAGCAACCGGCTTACCGTCCGGCCCTGTGACAGTGCCGTGGATGATGAGCGGGCCAGCGCGCGGGTCGGGGTCAACGTCGATCTTTGATACGCCATCGCGTATCGGCGCGCCGGCGACATATAGCGGGCCTTCGATCGTGCGTGGCGTGCCGCCGTCGATGCCGATCGCCTTGTCCGCGGCATCCATGCGAATGTCGAGATACTTTTCCAGACCGAGGCCGGCGGCGAGCAACGCCGCTTCGCCGTCCTGTCCAAGCTTGTTCAGATAGTTGACGCCGGCCCAGACTTCATCGGGCGTGATGTCTAAATCATCGATAGCCTTGAACAGATCGCCGAGCAGGCGCTGGATAATCTGCTTGAAGCGTGCGTTGCCGTCCTTGCTGTCGACGTTGACAGCGGCCTTCAGCAGGTCCTGCACTTCTTGGGTATCGAATACTTTGACGCTCATGGTTACTGTCTCCATATAGTTCTCAGGGAAAATACGATTCGGGACGCGTTCGTCCTCGAAAGAACAGTTCTCTCGAGCTCAAACGTCGTCGTCACGAATCGACGACGGATGGCGACATAACGGCGTCACCGAAATCTTCATGTACGGGAAGAGCGGCAAACCCGTCAGGATGTCGTGCAGTTCGGCATTGCTTTCAACGTCGAAGATGCTGTAATTTGCGTACTCGCCTGCGAGGCGCCAGATATGGCGCCACTTGCGGCTGCGCTGCAGCGCCTGTGAGTACGCCTTCTCGCGAGCCTTGATCTCACCGGCGACATCCGCAGGCATGTCGGCCGGCAGATTCACATCCATTTTTACGTGGAAAAGCATCGTCAATATCCTTTGTTGCGGCGGAATTATCGGGTGATTTTTACGAGCCCATCGCGGGTGAAGCGCTTGACCTTGACTTCGTCCAGTTCAATGCCCAGACCCGGGCCATTCGGCACAGTCAGTTCGAAATTGCTGTAGTCCAACGAATGCGTCAAGATCTCTTCGACGATCAATAGTGGCCCGAATAATTCCGTACCCCACTGCAGGTTCGCGAAGCTGGCGAATAGATGCGCCGACGCAATCGTGCTGAACGCCCCTTCGAGCATCGTGCCGCCATAGAGCTCGATACCCGCTGCATCGGCAATCGCGGCCACGTGCTGCGCAGCAAACAACCCGCCACTTTGTTCGATTTTGATCGCGAACACGTCGGCGCCATGGCTCTTTGCGATCTCAAACGCGCTTTGCGGACCCTGCAGGATTTCGTCGGCCATCAACGCAACGGGGAAGCGGCCCCTCAGGCGCGCCAGCGCCGCTGGTGAAGCCACCGGCTGTTCGACCAGTTCGCAGCCGGCGTCGGCCAAAGCGGGAATGGCGCGCATTGCCTGCATCTCACTCCAGGCCATGTTGACATCCACGCGCACGGCCGCGCGGTCTCCGACCGCCCGTTTGATCTCGGCGACATGCCGGATGTCAGCCTCTAGCTCTTTCGCACCGATCTTCAGCTTGAAGACGTTGTGCCGTCGCGCTTCGAGCATCTTCTCGGCCTCGGCGATGTCTTTGGCCGTGTCGCCCGAAGCCAGCGTCCACGCGACGGGCAGCCGTTCGCGTCGGCGACCACCAAGCAAGTCGCTCACCGGCACGCCGAGGCGCTTGCCTTGCGCATCTAACAACGCCGTTTCGAGCGCGCTCTTCGCGAAGCGATTGCCTTTGACGAGCTTGCCGACGTACGCCATCAGCGCCTGAATGCCGGTGACGTCCCGCCCGATCATGGCGGGAGCGCAGTAGTTGTCGATCGCGAGCTTCATCGACTCGGGGCTTTCCGGACCGTAGGCCATGCCGGCGATCGTGGCGCCTTCACCGATACCGACAACGCCATCGCTGCAGTACACCTTCACCAGCATCAATGTTTGTCCGTGCATCGTACCGACCGACAGCTTGTGCGGGCGGATTGTTGGCAGGTCGAGCAGGCAGGTTTCGATGCGTTCGATAGTGGATGAGCTCATGGCAGAAGCTGATGAAGTTCGTGGACCCGGCAGCCATCCACCGGTGCCTACGCCATCGACTTCGATGGCAGCTACCGACGGGCGTTCAGGGGCGTCCACAGGATTAAATACTGGAGCCCGCGCGTGCGCTATCCGTCTACTCGTCACCCCTATCCGTTTTTTTTTGGTCTGGCCCACCGAACGCTCGTGGGCGGTCGGGCTCGGTCGTCGCATCGCTCCGCGCAGCGCGTCGCCGAAAAAAATGGATAGAAAACGGCGACTAGGCGGATAGCGCCGCCGCTGCATTGGGTATTCAATCCCCCTCATCGGAGACTTGGTCGCGAGACCGCTTAATGGCAGGAGGAGAACCCATCGTGAGCGCGGAAAAAACTACGTCGCAGTGGCAAGATTTCATCGGCGGATGCCTTGACTTCCGTCCGGCAGAGGGCGTCTATCGCATCGCTCGAGAGACGTTCACGGAGCCGCAGCTGTTCGACCTCGAGATGGAGTTCATCTTCGAGAAAAACTGGATCTACGCCTGCCACGAGAGCGAGATTCCCAAGCCGAACGACTTCATGACGATGCGTGCAGGCCGGCAGCCCATGATCATTTCGCGCGACGGAAACGGTCAGCTCAATGCAATGATCAATGCGTGCCAGCACCGTGGCGCGACGCTCACGCGAGTGGATAAAGGCAATCAGTCGACTTTCACGTGCCCGTTCCATGCGTGGTGCTACAAGAGCGATGGGCGTCTCGTCAAGGTCAAGGCGCCCGGCGAGTACTGCGAGGACTTCGACAAGTCCACACGCGGCCTCAAAAAAGCACGCATTGCGAGTTACAAGGGCTTTGTGTTCATCAGCCTCGACGTCGACGCGACCAACACGCTCGAGGACTATCTTGGCGACGCGCGCATTTTCTTCGACATGATGGTGGCGCAATCACCGACGGGCGAGCTCGAAGTGCTGCCAGGCAAGTCCACCTACACCTACGACGGCAACTGGAAGCTGCAGAACGAGAACGGCCTCGACGGGTATCACGTGAGCACGGTGCACTACAACTACGTCGCCACGGTGAAGCGCCGCCAGGAGGCGAATGCACAGGCCGGCGGGGCGACGAACGGCACGCTCGATTACAGCAAGCTTGGCGCGGGCGACGCCGAGACCGACGACGGCTGGTTCGCGTTCAGGAATGGCCACAGCGTCCTGTTCAGCGACATGCCGAATCCCAGCGTGCGTCCCGGCTACGCGAGTGTCATGCCGCGCCTGGTCGAAGAGCACGGCCAGCAGAAGGCCGAGTGGATGATGCATCGGCTGCGCAACCTGAACGTCTATCCGAGCCTCTTCTTCATGGATCAGATCAGCTCGCAGTTGCGCATCGTGCGTCCGGTAGCCTGGAACAAGACTGAAGTCACCAGCCAATGCATCGGCGTGAAGGGCGAATCGGATCAGGACCGTGAAAGCCGCATTCGGCAGTTCGAGGACTTTTTCAACGTTTCGGGCATGGGCACGCCGGACGACCTGGTGGAGTTCCGCGAGCAGCAGCGCGGCTTCCAGGCGCGCCTCGAGCGCTGGAGCGACATCTCGCGCGGTCATCACAAGTGGGTGGCGGGTGAGACGGCCAACACGCGGCTGCTCGGCATCGCGCCCGCGCTGTGCGGTACGGAGTTTACCCACGAGGGTCTTTACGTCAACCAGCACGGCGCGTGGCAGACGTTCCTCAAGAACGGTCTTGCACAGCGATTGAACAGTAAGAAGGAGGCCTGAACCATGTCAGTCACGCATACGCTGCAACAATCGGTCGAGCAGTTTCTCTATCGCAAGGCCGAGCTTTGCGACGCGCAGAACTGGGACGAGTACCTCGACCTCTTCGATGAAGATAGCGAATTTCACGTGCCTCAGTGGGACTCCGAACACGTGTACACGACTGACCCGAAACGCGGCATGTCACTCATCTACTACACGAACCGCACGGGTCTCGATGATCGTGTGTTCCGCCTGCGCACGGGCAAGTCGGCAGCATCGACGCCCCTGCCGCGCACGCTGCATCAGATCACCAACGTACGCATTGCGGAGCGCGAAGGCGGCGAACTTGAGGTAAAGGCCAACTGGGCCACTTTCTACGCGCGGCGTGGTATTGGCGAACACTTCTTTGGTCACGTCACGTACCAATTACGCCCCGCTGGCGCCTCCTGGAAGATCGCGCGCAAGCACGTGCTGCTGCTGAACGACACGATCAATGCAGTGCTTGATTTCTACCATCTGTGAGCGGGAGTACCACGACATGAGCCACAAGGTCGCCTTCAGCTTTGCCGACGGCAAGACTGTGTTCTTCGATGTCCGCACGAGCGAGCTTTTGCTCGACGCCGCGCTGCGCAATGGCGTGAACATCCCACTCGATTGCCGCGAGGGTGTATGTGGAACCTGTCAGGGTCGCTGCGAATCGGGCAGTTACACGCAGGACTATGTCGACGAGGAAACGCTGTCTGCCGACGATCTCGCCGCACGCAAGATTTTGTCGTGCCAGACGCGCGTGCAATCCGATGCATCGTTTTATTTCGACTTCGATTCGAGCCTGTGCAGCGCGGGTGGCACGACGTCGATCACGGGGAAGGTCACAGCCGTGAAGCAGATTTCCGAAACGACGGCGATCCTGCATCTGGACGCCAGCGCCCATCCGCGCAGACTCGATTTCCTGCCGGGGCAGTATGCTCGCCTGCACGTGCCTGCCGCGGATGCATGGCGTTCATATTCGTTTGCCAACCGGCCTAATGACAGCAATCAGCTGCAGTTCCTGATCCGTCTTCTGCCGGACGGCGCAATGAGCAAGTATATGCGTGAGCGTTGCCGGCCGGGTCAGACGATCGAGTTCGAGGCGCCGCTCGGCACGTTCTATCTGCGCGAGGTGGAGCGGGCAGTCGTGATGGTCGCGGGCGGCACGGGCTTGTCTGCGTTTTTAGGCATGCTCGATGATCTCGCGCACAAGGGCGGCTGTGGCAAGCCAGTGCGTCTCTATTACGGCGTGACGAACGCACGCGACCTTTGCGAGCTCGAGCGATTGAAGTCCTACGAGGAGCGCATCGCCGACTTTGCCTGCGAGATTGTTGTGATGAACCCCGCCCAGGAGTGGCAGGGCAAAATAGGACTGATCCCTGAGCATTTCGACCGCGCGTTCCTCGAAGCGAACCCGTTCGATATGTACGTGTGCGGACCGCCTCCCATGGTTGAAGCGATCAAGACGTGGCTCGCGAACGAGCGCGTGCACGACCATCACCGACTCTGCTACGAGAAATTCGCAGACAGCAACAGCACGCAATCGGCATCGTGAAGTTGCGGCGCAGCGTACGCCTCGGGTGTATCCGGCATTTTGTCAGTGTGCGGTCTCGCAAAGGACGAATTGCGCTGGGTTGGTTGCCGCGCGCCGTTCACTCGGATTGAACTGATCCCGAGTCGCTGCGCCGGTACGCCCGATGACGTCCGCTATGTCACGGCATTGCTCATGGGGCGGATGGGGACTTCATTACATTACCGACAGTGCTTCTTGATGGATGGCGGCATAACTTCTCCGTACTGGTTTGGGGCGCCAGCTCCGGCTTGGCTTGCATGACGCGTGTTGCCTGGAAAACTGTCATTGGCAGCCTGCTTGGCAACGGACCAGACAAGGCGACTGCCCGGCGGTTCAACTGCCGTTTTCGATCACGATGACCTGTCAGACCAAGGCCTGCCATAAAAGCGCGGCGTTCAAACCGACAATGAGGCCCGCGCATCCCCACGCAGCGACCAATGGCGTACGTGCCACTCGCCAGCGGCCCATGAGGCCGACGTCCGAAGCAAAGCGCACCAGCGGAATGATTGCAAGTGGCAATTGCAAACTCAGCACAACCTGCGTTGAAACGAGCAGCGCGTTCGACCCGTGTTGCCCATAAAACCCTACGGCGAGCAGCGCAGGACCGATCGCAAGCGACCTCGTCAGGAGGGCACGTGCCCATTGTGCGATTCGCAGATTCAGGAAGCCTTCCATCACCACTTGTCCGGCGAGCGTTCCCGTGACCGTCGCATTCAGGCCGCAGGCGAGCAGGGCAGAGGCGAACGCAACGCCGGCCCAGTGACTTCCCACGAGCGGCGCAATCAGCCGATGCGCATCGGCGAGATCGTCGACCTCACGATGGCCGCTTGCGTGGAATACTGCTGCCGCGACGACAAGTAGTGAGGCGTTGACCACGAACGCTAGACCGAGTGAAGCAAAGGTATCAATGTTCACCCCCTTGAGCGCGCGGCCGATGGCGGCATCATCGTGATTGGGCGCGTGATTCTTAACGAGCGCCGAATGCAGATACAGGTTGTGCGGCATCACGGTCGCCCCCAGAATGCCCGCGGCGAGCCACAGCATGCCGGCGTCTCGCAGCAACGCGGGGGGAGGGGTAAAGCCGCGCAGCGCGTCAGCCCAATCGGGATGCGCAAGCGCCAGTTCCACGACGAAGCAAAGACCGACAAAGAGGATCAGCGCCGTAATCGCGCATTGCAAGGGCCGCTTGCCGCGGCTTTGCAGCGCGAGCATGACAAACGTACCCACTGCCGAGCACAGAACGCCGGCGGTGAGTGAGATGCCGAGCAACATCTGCAGGGCGACCGCGCTGCCTACGACCTCCGCCACGTCGCATGCAATGATCGCAATCTCGCACGCCACCCAGAGCCCGAGCGTCATCCCCCGACTGAACCGTTCACGGCAAAGTTGCGCTAGATCGCGTCCGGTGACCAAGCCCACGCGTGAGGCCACCCATTGCAACAGCATGCCCATGAGACTGGCGATCAGAACGACGAAAAGCAACCGATAACCATAGCGGGCGCCGCCCGCCAGCGCGGTCGCCCAGTTTCCCGGGTCCATATAGCCGACTGCGATAAGCGCACCCGCGCCGACGAACGACCACCAGCGTCTGCGTGGCGCGCGGGGCGACTTATCGAGCTCGTGAGGGTGCAACGGAACGTCAGACGCGCGGCCAGAAAGCTGGGCAAGCGTGGACGGGTCGGTATTCATGTGATCAATTGTCTTCTCAGCCACTGTAACGTCAATCGAATAGCCCTCGATCGGCCGGGCATTGAACCGTCGATGGGATCTTTAGGAGCTGGTAGTTAGAGCAACTCGCGTTCCGTGCCGGCCGCGACAGAGACCCTCGCCGAATCACGCCTGCAAATCCGACAGGAGTCGGTTCAATCGAATCTCCGGTGGCTCCAATGGCGCGCGTTTCCTGGTTGACGAACAACCGACGAGCGGGTCGTGCCTGCCTCCCGCAGGGGGCCCTAATGTTGTCGCGAATGAGGCGGAGAAACCGTCGGCGGCGGCGCACTCGCTGACGCGCTGCGCGCTACGCTTATGGGGCGTCAGGACGAAGTACTCCCAACCAAGCGAAAAGCCGGTGTCTGACGGGGCAACCGTTGCGTAAAAGAGGGTCCCGGTGCACAGCGACGCTCGCGAGCGCTTCCTAAGAGGCCCATCGCACCAGGACTGCAGTTCCGAGCCGCCAAAGCCGACTCGGTTGGACTGCTTGACTTGTTCCTACTGGAAGAGCCGATGCGTGGACTCATCGGCCCCCGCAGCTATCCCTGCATGCGGCGAATGCTAGCGGAGCTACCGAGCGAGAGCCCGATGCCATTAAGCAAGGAGGCGCAAAGGGAAGGACCGACGTCGCTGACCGTGACTGTCGAAAGATGCGGCTGAAGGCAGGCGAGTTATCTCCGCGGCTCGTCCACGGACCACAGAACGTCCTTTCTTGGAAGCTGTAAGTCGGGATTACGGATTGCTTATCGTAATCACTAGCCGGTTTAAGACAAGAGACGAATATGGACATTCCGACGCAAGTGGTGTCGTTCCTGAGTTCCAGAGCATTGAAGCTCGCTACGGCCGAGTCGTGCACGGCTGGTTTCATCGCATCATTGATCTCGTCAGTTCCAGGCAGCGGCGCGTGCCTGGACGTGGGCTTCATCACGTATTCGCCTTCCGGAAAAGCCGGCTTTCTAGGCGTTCAGGAAAAAACAATGAACCGATATGGGCTGACAAGCGAGGAGGTCGCACGCGAGATGTCCGAAGGCGCGCTGAGACTCGAAGAGTGTTGCGCAGACGTATCGGTTTCCAACACCGGCGTTGCGGACGGCAACGCTGGGAGTGTTCCCGCGCCCGGAACCCAGTGCTTTGGATGGTCGTTCAAACTGCGAAGTGGCGAGATTGTCAGTGCGACTGAGACTAAAGTGTTTGACGGCGACCGCAATGAAGTCAGGCACGCAGCCGCGCAATACGCGCTGTCGCGTATCGAGCACCAATTTTATCATCTCGTACACGCGCCCGAGCAGCACGCCGACCGAACCGAACAGGACCAGCGATGACTCGCGAACGTGGCAACGCGACCTGATGCCGCTTCCTGGCTAAAGCATGCGTAGTAACCGTGCGGTTGCACGGTCGCCGAGTGCAGAGAACCGGCTGAACAGGAAAGCGCCCAACGCAGACCGAGAGTCGCTCACCCCTCGACCGAGACGAAGATGGCTACGTAAAACTACTAATTCGATGCGCTGGGGCTGCGTTGCTCGGTACAACCGGTTCGCTGCAACGTGACTGAAGTGACGCCCGACAGCATCAATGCGCTTGACGCGAACCTGCTAAACGCAGCGGCTTGACCATAGCAGACGAATTCGAGACGCCGCGAGCCGGTGTCCTGGCTGCAGACAAGGCCCTCGGCCGCCATGAGTGCGAGAACATCGGCTGGTTCGATCGGCGGGACGCCGCATCCACGGATTGTTAGGGTCGCACGCACGCCGCGTTCGGTCTGTCGGTGCTGCAATTTGTTGCCGAGCACGGGAATCCACGCGCCGTACATCGTTCAATCGTACGCACGGCTCAATATCAGGCTTCGTGGACGCTTCTTCGGCAAGCTCTTCATGGCTTATGGCCCGATGTCAGGCCCGTCGTCGCTTCGGAGCAAGCGGGCGAATGCTGGAGCGTCCTACTGGCAAGTTCGACATCTGCGGGATAGCTCGTTTCGTCGGCGACAGGGTTGAACCCGGCGCATCGATAGGCCTGGCTGTCCTGCTCCACCGCTCGACGTCCGGGATCACCGGACGGCGCACACCCGACAAGGCCCGCGACAATGGATAAGACCATCGGTGCGCGGAGCGCGTCCACGAAGCTAGGACCCGGTCGCCGGCGCGGGAATTTATAGAAATGGCAAACGCGTGGAATCACGAGTCCCTCCGCACAATGGAGATAAGATGCTCGACGCGTCCGCCATTGCGTGTCGGTGTCTCGATGCATCCGTGGTAGTCCATGGTCCAGCCCGCTCGCAGTTGGATCGTAACGTCGGGACCGGCGCGGGCGGTCTCCGTTGCCGGTGTCGCAGAAGGCGTCTTGGCCTGGATCTCCCTCTGTTGCGCCTGAGTGGGATTGGTTCGGCGTTGTTCATGAGCTTGCCTGTTTGGTTGCGTCGGTGTGGAGGGAAACGAACCTGTCCGGCATTCGCACAAGCTTGCGCAGCATCGGCCGTGCCGGCGGATCGGCAGAGCGGGAAACGCGGCAGGCATCTGACCCAGGGCACCCCCGGCACAGCGGTTGCTCAGACACATGCCAACATAAAATTGAAGGAGCGTGCCGTGAAGCGAAATCTGACTGTCCGTGTAACGTTGAGCGTTGTGTTACTTGGCGCTTTTTCATCCGGGTTTGCTCAAACCCAGGCTGCGAGCACGACGCAAGCCAACGAACTCCCTCCGGTCGACAAGGCATTCGTGCAGGCCGCATCCGAATCCAGTTCGACCGAAATTGATACCGCGAAACTCGCCACGAAGCAGTCGCAAGACAAGGATGTCAAAGACTTCGCCCATCACATGATGGTCGATCACACTAAGCTGACTGTCGAGCTCAAGATGGCAGCCCCGCACGGTGTTGCGGTCCCCAAAGATAATTCGGACCCCGCAGTGCTCGATGCGCTGAAACCATTAAAGGGGAAGGCGTTTGATTCGGCCTATATCAAGTCCGTTGGTGTCGAAGGGCATCACAAGGCGATTGCGGCCTTCCAGAAGGAAGCTCAAGAGGGACAGAATGCCGATCTGAAAAAAGCGGCCGCCAAGGCGCTGCCGACGATCCAGCATCATCTGGAAATGGCGCAAGCGCTGGCGGCTAAGAAGGGTTTGCAATAGCCACCAGCCTGATTGCGCATACTCGACGATGCGGTGACGGCTCGCCTGGTGAGAGATCGGGCAAGCAGACTCGCAAACCCGCTTGCACCGTCGAAGCATGCTTTGGGAGGGTCACCAGCCATGTCACCGGATGAAGCGAGCACCATCGCTTTTGATATTGGATGGGATTTCGCCCGGTTTGGGCGACCGATGGATGCGGCAGCCCATGACTTGGATCTTCTCACCGGATATGCCGCCGGGCGCGAACATTTCCTTGTCGCTCAACACCGCCCCGACCGGTCGTTGCGAGACCTGCCCGATAACCTTGATGACGCTTACGCACAGCGCGTTATGTGACAGCGACTGTCTCGAAATGGCTGCAGCTCCATGTGAACGCCTTCAAACGACGTCGGATCCTGAGCGCTGACGTCGACCCGGGGTATCTCAAGAGAATCGACTTCCGTGGATCGCATCAATAACGATGGTGCCTACGCGCGAGGCAATCTGGTCGTCATGTCGGTTCGAGCGAACCGCGCGAAGGGTGCGAAAGACTACGGCGATGTGGTTCTTCTGGCTTCTCAGACAGCCAACGGACAGTCAGAGCACGCTGAGCGCAAGAACCTCTCAAAGCGCGAGTGGGAACGCCTGAGGTGCGTCATGGTCGGTGCGGCGGACGTTTCTGACGCGGCGCCGACACTCACCCCGTTGCTTACCCGGATCCCGGAGGATTCCCGAGCGCCGCTTTACTATGTTCTCCAGCAGATGCTCCTGCAGGCCGTTACTCGGGCATCGGCGCGTAACCAGTTAGTCAAGGCGCTCAATCGTCTGCAGCCATCCTACGGAAGGTGTCTGGGGCTACGCTTCGCCGCCGAGCGTCTATCGGTTTTACTCAAAACATCTGATTATCCCTATGACGCGCTTGACGACGAACTGTTCCAACGCCAATTGAGATGCTGGTTTGTATATATCCCGCGCACGCACGTGCCAGAACTGCTCGGCTATGCGGGAGCCATGGGGCCTACCGCTGTGAGCCGACGCTGCCGGCTGCTTGGTCGGTCGAAACCCACGGACGATTCTGAGAGAGGGAGCAGATCGGGGAAAACGAGGGGCGTCCCCAAGCGCGAAGTAATGACATGAGCCGCCGTCCAGTGCGGAGGGCGGCGCGCCTCAACGCTGCGCACGTCGCCGATTAATGCTCTTCGCAGAGCCCCAAATGATTGCAAGCTACGACGCCACAGCGAATCGTCCTTGAGTGCCATCTCCTGCGCGCGTCATGTGCCGTATTGCACGCTCGATCTGTTCGGCAATTTCGTAGTGCACCATGTGGCCCGCGCCTGGAATAACGTTCAGCGCGCTCTGCGGGACATCTTGGTGCAGCCGGACTGAATGGGCCTCCACGTCGACGATCTTATCGTCGGCACCTCCGAAGATAGCGACTGGCATCGCTAGCTCAGCATAGCGTTTGTGGAGCCGCGCCGCTGCCGGAATCATAAACGCTGCGTCCTCCGCCTCGGCACGAATCTGGAGCGAACGGGATAAGAAATCTCGAGGCATGGCAACAAAGAAATCTTCGGGCAGAGGCGTGGGCGCGAACATCGCCTCTGCTGTGCGCTTGAGCAACAGCCGCGCGGTGGGGGAGACACCGTATAACGCAGTGCATCGCCCAGGAGCGGGACTGCCGCTGGCGCGCTGATCGCGACGTCCAGTCGAGCGCTAGGGTAGTAATAGCCGGAAACCAGAACCAGGCCCCGCACGTCCGCAGGAAAATCCATCGCCAGGTCGAGGGCCACCAGCGTGCCCCACGAATGGCCGAGTACCACGGGCTGCTCGACGCTCAGTTTGTCGAGCGCCTCATGCAAAAGCTGAGCTTGCGCTTGTGACGTCCAAAGTCGGTCGCGCGGCCGCTCACTGTAACCAAAGCCTGGGCGATCGAACGCAATGACACGTTGCCGTTCGGCTAGCCGATCGAACAGACCGCTACAAAGTCCGTCTTGCAGCGCGACGGTGTTCCCATGGAGGAGCACAACGGCAGGACCGGTACCCTTTTCAACATAGTGCAGGCGCACCCCGTCGACCTCGATAAACCGACCGACGGGTGGGTTACGTCGTTCCGCCTTTCGTGCGTGATAGAGGTTCCAAACTGCGAGCGAGGCAAGCGCACCGGCGGCGAGCGCCAATGACGGGAGGACGGGCCCAACGGTGGGGTTCTGGCGGGACGGACGATTCATAGAGCCTCGTAAATGCCGATTTAGGAACAGTCTTCAAATGAGCGTCGAGTCGGCCCGGTAAGGTCAGACACACCGGTCCTTGCGACGAGAAACTCGTGTCGCAGTCGTCGCGACGTAAGAGCAAGCGCCGTGCGTTGTCATCAGTCAGAGCCACGCTCCAGTTCGTTCCGTACCGCGCCTTCGTGCTTCGTAGTGGGCGGCAAACCGTGCCAGTGAACGATGGTCTCGCACAAAGGCTATCGCCGGGCGGGCTCAGCAAAGCAGTGCTCCGCCTCAGTTCCGAGAGCGTTGATCTTCTCGGGTGAGGCAGCCCGCTTCACATAGCGGGCGATGAACGTCCGCGTCTCGTCGTCCGAACAGCGCACGGCGACGCGATCGCCGCTGACCATTTCTACCGTCCCTTCGCCATAACGGCGCACGCGGACGACGTCGCCTACCGCGAAGGTGCGCGTGAGCTCATGCGCGTGCGCCGGCACTTGGATTTCACGCGGACTCTCCTTCACGGTGGGCGGGTGCATACAGTTGTCGCACACGCCACAGCTTTCGCCGCCGAGTTCGACGATCGGTTTTCGATCGCCTGATGACGCTTGAGATCGCGCATCTACGACATCTGCGACATCGGTGGCGAAGTAGTCGAGCAACATCCGCCATCTACAGCGGGCGCTTTGCCCGTAGGTAATCATGCGGTCAAGCACCGCTTGGTCGCGCTCGGCGCGCGCTGCGAATTGTTCGGCGGTCGCGTCGACTTTCGCCATTGCGCCGCCGTCGTCGATGAGCTTCAGGCCACCGTTGCGCGTGCGGCGGGTCATTTTTATATCGTTGAGCAGCGTTGTCGCTACGCGTAGCTTGTTGATGCCTACGTTCGGCAACGCTTGGCGTAACCGCTCAAGCGGTTTTTCGAGGACTTTGCTTTCGCTGTCCCGCGCGAGCATCTGCACCGTTTCGGCCACCTTGCGGATGGTTTCCGTAGTTGGATAGCGTCCGCCCAGGAAAAACTGTTGGACCTGTCTGTCCTTCAACTCGAACAGAAGGATGCAGCGCGCGGCTTCGCCGTCGCGCCCGCCGCGGCCTGCTTCTTGATAGTACGCATCGAGGCTGCCCGGCACCTGCGCATGGATAATGAAGCGAATATCCTGTTTGTCGATGCCCATGCCGAACGCGTTCGTTGCTACCATCACGCGTGCGCGGTTTTCCATGAAGGCGTCCTGTGCCTCCGAGCGGGCCTTGGCCGACAGCTTGCCGTGATAGCGCTCTGCTTGGACGTCTGCATCAAGGAGCAGTGCATGCAGCGTCTCGCACTCGGCCACGGTCGCGCAATAGATGATGCCGCTGCCTTTCTCCGCTCTCGCCAGTTCGACCGCGCGCTTTCGCCGGTCATCGAGGTTTGTCATCTGTTCGACGGCGAAGTGCAAGTTGTCGCGATAGACGCCGGTATGAATAATGTTTGCATCGCGCATTTGCAATTCGCGCACGATGTCCGCGCCGACGGCAGGTGTCGCGGTCGCGGTTAGCGCAAGCACAGTCGGGTGCCCGATGTTTTTCACTGCATTTATCAGCTCGACGTACGCGGGACGAAAGTCGTGTCCCCATTGCGAGATGCAGTGTGCCTCGTCGATGACGACGAGAGGCACGTTAGGCGTGCCGTCGGCCGTGAGCATCGTCAGTTCGGCCGGAGCACATTCAAATAGTGGTTAATCTCACGACGCGTTCCGGTCGACTGTTCGAGCACCGTCTGTAGTGGACGTCATTCGAGGGGAAACCATGTTGTTTAACTAACGAGCGTTCGTACCGAAGGATCAGCACCTGAGCAAGTCGAAAAATGAAGCCGGTCGGGGTTCCGATGAAAGGGGCCGTGGCATGGGTTATTTTCCTGCAAGGCCAGCGCGCTGCGGCATCAAGACGAGTTCCGATGTCGTGTCGAGTGAATCCTTTGTCGTCCTCTGGCAAGGGCGACACTCGCTCGCCTCTTCGAACCGGTGTCGCTGCAACGCGAGTTCTTTTGCGAGCGGGTGGAAGATAGGTCGGCTCGGTTCAGGCGATACGACGCCCGACCGGACTTCCGTAGGATAACCCAGCAGTCCCGTCTCGCAATGCCGGTCGTTACTCCAGCCGGGATAGTCGACGATTGGATACAGGCACAGTCCCTCGACCGGTACGCCAGCCGCTCGTGCTCGATACGCCTGGTCAGCCACGAACGAAAACCATGGCCGCCGCATATCACCTTCGGCACCGGTTTCGGCAATCACTAGCGGGCGATTGTACCGACGGTACACTTCTTCAAACATATCCGACAATGATCGGTACGCTGGGTCGCCTGGACCGAGCTCGCCGCCTTCAATAAGCCACTGGTTGAAGCTGTAATAGTTCAAACCGACGATGTCTAGGTAGGCCTGCCCGCCTCCGAGTCCAGGCCAGAGCTCGCCCGTCAGCATGTCAAACGCTTGATACTGGCTCAAGCGATGACGCTCGGCGTCATCCTTGCGTTCTGGCAGGCGTGAGACGACGTTGATCAACGGGTCGGTTGTGATGAAGCGCGCGCCTGGAACCACCGCCCGGACCGCGTCCGTTGCAGCGATGGTCGCTCGAATGAGTTGATGTTTCAGTTCGAGCCCGCGGCCGAATGTCGATGGGCGAATGTCGCCGACCTCGCCGCCGAACCATGACCAAAATGAAATTTCATTGATCAAGGTGAAGACCGGCGCTTCATCGGTTTCCGTTGCGACGAGTTCAGCGGTGGCTGCGGCAAACCGCGCGAATGCTTCGACGAACTGAGGCCGCCAGATGTCGATATGATCCGGCCACCCATAATGGCAGAGGTCCCAGACAACCTGCACGCCGCAGGCGTTGGCCGCGCGCAGCATCGGGAGCACGCTGGTCCAATCATAGCGACCGTGTCGCGACTCAACCAGGTGCCAGCGCACGCCGTCCCTCACGGTGACTATGCCGTGTTCCGCCAGACTGACATAGTCTGCGAGCGCGTGTACATCGTGCGCAGTGGAACGGAGCAGGTCGAGTCGCACGCCGTCATTCCTTCGATGACTTGCGCATTCAAAGCCGCCCCAAAAAAAGGACTTGAACTCAGGCGCAGGTCTCATCGTGATGGGATGTCCGTCGCGGTTCGAAGTGGGCTATCATCCATGGCTTCCTCTTCCCGGTGAATCGCGCTCTGTGGGCGGGAGCGTTCGCCCGAGCACGATTCGGCCTCAATCCGCGCATAAACGGCGAGCGCCTGTCCAACGACCTGGTCCATGTTGTAATAGCGGTAAGTTCCCAAGCGTCCAACGAACGTGATACCTGGCGTCTGCTGCGCCAAGGCCTCGTAGCGCTTGTAAAGCGCCTGGTTGTCTGAGCACGGGATCGGGTAGAACGGGTCGCCGGTGGCGCTCGGATATTCGAAGGAGATACTGGTTCTCGGATGACACTGACCCGTCATGTGCTTATATTCGGTAATGCGCGTGTATTTGACGTTTTCGTCCGGATAGTTCACCACGGCCACCGGTTGAAGCTGCGGTAGGTCAAGAGTCTCGTGTACGAACCTGAGCGAGCGATACGGCAACTTGCCAAAGCGGAAGTCGAAATATTCGTCAATTGGCCCGGAATAGATAATGTGTTTGAAGAGGAAATCGTTGCGCGCTTCACGGAAATCAGTGTTGAGCCTCACTGTGATCGCAGGATGCGACAGCATGGCTCTGAACATCGGCTCATAACCCTCAGCGGGCATGCATTGAAACGTATCGGCAAAATAGCGATCATCCGTGTCGGTACGCGTGGGCACACGAGAAGTGACCGACTTGTCTAACTGCGACGGGTCCATGCCCCACTGCTTGCGGGTGTATCCCTGGAAAAACTTTTCGTAAAGCTCGCGGCCCACCGCGCTGACGACGACGTCTTCCGAGGTGAGTACGTCAGGTAGCGCCTCCGCGCGTTCGGCAAGGAAGGCGCGTGCCTCCACCGACGTCATGTGGAGCCCATACAAGACATTCAGAGTCGTCAGATTGATCGGAATCGGCACCAGCATGCCGTCGACATGCGCCTTCACACGATGTTCGTACGGACGCCATTCGGTAAATTTCGACAGGTAGTCAACAATCCGCTGTGCGTTCGTGTGAAAGATATGCGGTCCATAACGATGTATTCGGATTCCTGCTGCATCAAATTCGTCATAGGCGTTCCCGCCGATGTGGTCACGGCGGTCAATGATCAACACCGTTTTGCCCAGGCCGGCGGCGAGGCGTTCGGCAAGAACAGCACCCGCAAAGCCGGCCCCGACCACCAGGTAGTCGAACGGCTGGCTACGCGCGCATCGCGGGCCGGCTCGGCCATGTGCGCAGGTGGCGTTGCCGTCAGTGCTGCCGGGGCCGCGGTTATCCCCGATTGCTGGTTCGCGCCCGCTCAGGTCATTGCGCATTATTCACCTCGTGCCCTTGCTCCAACACTTGCAACACGACGTCGTGCATTCGCTCGAAGGTGTCTTCCCAACTCATACCCATGAGAGCCGCGTCTGCCGCTTGCTCGACGAAGAGCCGGTCGGCCGACTGCTCAAGCGCTTCGTCGAGCGCCGCTAAAAATGACGGGAGCGAGGTGGCGTCCCCACATGCTCGTGCGATGGTGACGGCACGGCTGGTGCCGTACGTGTCCACGACATCGCGAACCGCGGTCGACACAACGAGACGTCCGCCGGCCAGGTATTCCGGTGTCTTCGTCGGACTGATGAAGCGCGTGGATGCGTTGAGCGCAAACGGCATCATGGCGATGTCCCAGTGCGCGAGAAATGCAGGCAGGTCGGTGTACGCTTGCTTGCCAAGATAATGAATGTTCGGGCATCGCGGCAATTCGCTGCTGTCTATCTTCACGACCGGACCGATCACCACGAAATGGATATCTGGCCGTGCTGCAGCTGCCTCCCGCAACAGAACCATGTCGAAGCGCTCATCGACCACGCCGAAAAAGCCGACACGTGGACGTGGTATCGCCCGCTGACTGTGTGGCTCAGGGAGCGCCTTCCGGGCTTGTCTAAAATGCGCCACGTCGACGCTGCTTGGAAACAAGTGAACGGCCCGGTGATGCCGTCGCTTGGCCTGGTACAGACTTCGCCCACCCGCAAAGACCAGGTCGGCTTTCGCGAGCAGGGCGCGCTCGGCAAGTTCGAGCGAGGCCGGCGCACCCACGAACGCGCTTAGTTCGTCCATGCAGTCGTAGACGGTCGCGACCGGTGCGAGAGACGGCGCGCACGGCAGTGCCATAGGTGTATAAAACCAGAGCAGATACCGCTTCAAGCCCATCTCGGACACGAGTGCGTCAATAAGGCATTTCTCAATAGCGTCGCGTTCTAGTGCAGCGCCTCCCGGCAGACACGGTACGACAACGGTCGGTCCTGTTCGGCCGCGACGAATTTCGAGGCGAGCCTTTCCTTGGCCAACATCGACCGGCTCTTCGATAAACCACAGCGGATAACGGCTCGCCAGTCTTGACATGAGGTGTTGCGGGCGCTGATACACGAAGTCCCAGCGCAGATGCGAGAAGCAGATCACGCCATCGAACGGGTCTTCGAGCGGGTAGGTTTCTACCGCGCCCGCCGTTGAATCTATCTTGCTTGCCAGCGCCGGACGTTGATTTCTGTTCATGACGGCCTCACGGGGTTCGCTATAGCCGACTGTTCCCCGGCGTCGCGACCGAGGAAACGACGAGTGATCGGAGAAGGCACCGAGCAGTCCGTACGTGGGCTTGGCAGCATTCAGCAAGGACGGTGCCTTAAGCCCTGGAAGGGCGGCGTCTCGAAAAGCCGCTGGCGCGGCTCGTGCGGCGCCGATAAGCGGCTATTTGTCGGTCTTTAGCGCACGCTCATGCATCCAAGGACGCCATCGTCCTTTGTGGCTCGCAGCGAGGCGCGGCTGGGCGCGGAAGACGCTGGGTTGCAATAAAGCCAAGGATTGAGTCACCGACCCTCGCCCCGCGCGACGGAGGTCACAATCACGAATCCCTACAGAGCGGCTGCCAACGGCTGCCCTTTCGGGCGGCACGACGTTTGCGCAATGGTTTGCTCCCCTGCTTTCCACCTCGATAGGAGAATCGTCATGGCTGTCGCAACTCTCAATGATCTTTTCATTCACGGACTTTCAGATATCTATAGTGCGGAGAAGCAACTGACCAAGGCGTTGCCCAAACTCGCCCGGGCGGCCACTAACCCGGAATTGTCTGCAGCGTTCAAGACCCATTTGGAAGAAACCCAAGGCCAAGTCGAGCGAATTGATCAAGTAGTCGAGACCTCTGGAATCAAGCTAAAGCGCGTGAAGTGCGTCGCTATGGAGGGGCTTGTCGAAGAGGGACAAGAGCAGATTGAAGAAATCGAGAAGGGTCCCATCTTGGACGCGGCGTTAATCGCCGCAGCTCAGAAAGTCGAGCACTATGAGATTGCTGCATACGGGACGCTTGCCACGCTAGCCAAGAAGCTGGGCTATACGGAGGGCATGAATCTTTTACTCGAGACCTTGGAAGAAGAAAAGGCAACGGACGAGAAACTGACGATGTTGGCCAAGCAAGAGCTCTCTCAAGAGGAGGTTGGCAAGTAAGCCGTTATCGGTTCGGACCACTTCCAGTCGCTGAACCGATGCGCACGCCGCGTGGGATCCAAGGAAGTTCCGTGCGGCGTACCCGTCGTATGAATGGAAACGGTGAGACGATGCACCCGAACGAGTGCGCTGATCGACCGCGACCCGAGCCGTTCGAACTGCTCGAGTGCGCTGATCGACCGCGACCCGAGCCGTTCGAACTGCAGACGCCTTCAGGCACCGGCATTCGCACTGAGACAGGGAAGGGCACACAAGTCGTTTCCTTTCTCGCATCACTGGCTTGAAGCGGGCCGCGTGCCGAATCCTGCACTGCATGTTCGGCGTGTCGCTGATGCCGTCAATTCCAGGCAGTGGCGACGCATCCCTTGACGTCGGATTCGTCACGTATTCGCCGGGAAAGGCGGACCGTTCGGCGTTCGGAAGGAGACGATGGAGCTTCATGGGCTAAGAAACGAAGCCGTAGCGCGTGGAAGGCCCTTGCAACCGGAGGTATCCCACAACGAAATCTCTCGAACGTTGGTATCATGAGTACGAGCGGTGCCGCGATTTGCCGAGGAAAAAACGTATTTGCTTGAGGCCGCGCTACTCGGCAGAACAAAAAAGGCGGCCACGGACCACTACATGAGCCACGGCACAAAGGCCTTGAGATATCCGGGACGTGGGACGCTCGTCGCCTGGCTTGACGAGCTGCATCCTGAACGAAAGAAACGCGCTCTCGGGAAGACTTCGGGTATTCGGTACGCACCAGAGCTTAGGCATACAGCGGTCATCGATCTGTGCACTCGACGACAAAGCGCCGAGGAAGTTGCCAAAAAGATTGGCGTGAGCCGCCCAACGTTGTACAACAGGAGAAATCGGTTACTCGTCAGGAGGCTGTTTCAATGATGACACGCCGCAACGATCCGCCGCAGACCTCCGAGCAGACGACGCTGGAGCAGCAGGTCGAATCACTCCGACGAGACATCCGGAAGCTCCAGATCACGGTACTTCTCGCCGACGGACTTGGGCACGGAACATTCGCTAACCATGCAGCGACCCAGGCGGCGAGATCGCTCGAGGCGAACGGCAACGCACCGATCAAGGAGATTGTTCATTGCGCACACGCCGTGTTGCGATCCACGGTTGGCGCCTGCGTCGGCGTGGCACGCGTTCCGATGGTTTCATCGATCACCCATCCGGCCCTCACATTCGCCGGGATAGGAAACATCTCGGCAAGCGTGTGGACTGAACCGTCGCATAAGCATCTTCCCTCGCATGATGGCGTGGTCGGCCATCCCTCATCGCTGCGGTGCTTTACCGCGGCTTCGCGCGGGAGCATGACGATGTGACCGTCTTCGTTGCTCGTGCAGATCAGCACCCGCCCGTGTGATTGGATGGCGCTCCTTTGCCGGCCAGTCGGGCCCAATCGGTGCTGGAGTAACTTCATTGACCAGCCACTCCACGGCGTGATGGCAGGTTGACCTGGCGGAGAAAGAGATGAACCTGATCGAGACCAGTTTTGGCGTTGATCCAACGCCGCGTAGGGCGGACGGCGAGTATATGGCGCATGCAAAAATCACGACGCCTGCCGTCGACGGGCAAGGGGTTCAGATCATCATGAGCGGTGACTTGGCCGGGTTCGATGAGCGGGAAGACGCCATTGTGTTCGCAAGAACGTGGGCCCGCGAATGGATTGACACGTATGTCCAAAAGGCCACCCTCCAGAAGCAGTGACGCAGCCGACGGTTTCCATGACCCCATTACCGAGTGAGGCACGGGATCACTTCGAGGAACGCCTCATGGTTCGCATCATCCCTTACCGCGGATTCGAGTTCACGCGACCCTGGTGGCCTCGTCGGAGGACCTACAACGTTAGCTTCCAAAATATCGGAGGCAGCAGTCTGAGCGTCCTTGGCGCGCCTGGCCGTCGCATCCCACTTCACAACGGCCCGTTCACGCGGCGCTGGTCCTATCTCATTGCCGAGTGTGCCGGACAGGCGGCAATCGACCTTCTCATCGGCCCGCCGGACAACGACGGTTGAAAGTCTGATACTGAGATCGTCGTCAACTTGCTCCAGGTACCATTTTGCCAATTGCTGTAAGGCAGTCCCGCGGTCGATTTCCACCGGATTTCCCAGATGCTTAAAGAAGTGATCGAACTCTACGCCAGCGAAAATGGCGACAGGTGGCTCCTGCAACGCGGTGCCGACGACGTACCCGTGGTCCGCCACGTGCCGAACGTCGCATCAGGCGGAAAACCGACCGACGCACCGGTCGCGGATTTTTTGGCATCCGCGCATGCAACGCCGCAAGGTAAGGCGCTCCTCGCATCAATCGCAGACCTCGCCGGCTGCGCAGTCGGACGACAGTTTTCGGCGGTACGCGCGACGGACGATCAACCTGTCGCAGATGGTCTATTACTCGCGGCCGTTCGCGTCAGGACATTCGCAAATGAACGTCATCTAACGAACGCCAGCGGCTTTTTCTTCGTGCGTGACGAGCGGCTGTTTTTGGTAACCAGCCGGCACGTCGTCCACGATGCGCTGAGCGAACACTTTCCGGACCGGCTCGAGATAGAACTTCACATTGACCGCGACAACCTCGGGGCGTCGACCTGGTTTTCGCTTGCCCTTTACGCTGAAGGGACGAGCCTCTGGCGAGAAGGTGCGGATGGAGGCGGTGAGGTCGACGTTGCCGTTCTGGAGGTGCTCAGGGAGCAACTGCCCCCCACAGCGGTGTTCGAAGCGTTTGGGCCAGAGCATTTGCCCAAGGCACAAGACGTGATGCCGGTCGGGTCTTCTGTTCTGATTGTTGGCTTCCCGCTCGGCTTCCATGATTCGCTGCACCACCTGCCCGTGGTCAGGCAAGGCGTCATCGCGTCGGCGTTCGGTCTTCGCTTCCAGGGTAGAGGCTGCTTCATTACCGATGCGCGCACTCATCGAGGCACCAGCGGCGCGCCCGTCGTGATGAGTGATGCGAACGCCGCGACGGCGCGTAGCAGGTGCGCGCTGCCGTGGAAGCTGCTGGGCATTCACTCGTCAACGATCGACATGGGCGGACGGGACCTGCAAGTCGACGAATCTCTCGGACTGAACAGCGCCTGGTATGCCGACATCCTCATGGCAATCACGCAACCACCTTTACAGGGAGCAATAATGACCGAGCATAACAAAACAGAACGACCCGTCGATCAAGAAGGACGTAGTGAGCACGACGCACGTCAATCGACAACCCAACCAAACAAGGATCGCGTCGCGCAAGACGCGCTGGATCGCGGCGACAAGGAAAAAATTGATAAGACGCTCGCTGAGCTTAATGTCTCGACCACCGAGTCTGGCAAAGACCAATCGAGCAAACCGGACACAGAGGGGTCGAATTCCTCGAGCAAAAACCTTGACGAACAGAACGACTGATTGAACGGCGTATGAGCGCCCTACGCCCGACCGCATTAATGCGAGTAGGCGCAGAAGGGCGTCGGTCGTGCCGGACTCCAGAGTGATGTCTTGCGTCTCAATGCGTTCCCGTAGTCGTCGAGCGAAGGCGAAACCACCCATCCCCGGCATGTTGATGTCGAGTAAGGCAATATGAGGAATCCACGCGGTGGCCAGATCTGGTGCGGCCTTGCCACTCAAGACGCAACGCGCGTCATAGTCTTCGTGCTCAGATGCTCGCTTCTCGCGCATGGCCGTGGTGCGACGTGCGCAAGCTAAATTGCTTTAGGGGTGCAGAAATGATAGTAATAACGGGTGGCGTCGACATCTTGCTGCAATCGATCGCGTCCGAGCCGCAGCTTGACAGCCCCGCAGCCGCCTTCCGCGATCAGCGCAAGCGCTTCGTCGGCAAGCTTCCCGGTATCCGTCAGCCACAGACCGTTGCTGTTATAAGCGGGCACCGTGCCGACGTCGCCGCCCAGTAATCGCGCCAGCGGGAGATTCGCGGCTTTCGCCAGGGCGTCCCAGGCCGCCATGTCCAGCCCTGCGATGGCGATCATCGCAAGACCTTCGTAGCCGACCAGACTCAAGGACTTGCGGTCTGCCTGAAAGTCGCACAAGGGCGCGATGCGCTTGCCCTTCCTACTGGCTGCCAGATCGCTCATGATCGACACGATGTACTTCATCGAATGAGCGAGGTACGGCTCGAGATAGCTGCATCCGCTGACGCCTTCGTTCGTTCTCAGCGTAATGGCGACCACCGGCCAGTCCGAGTAGCTGCCGACCCGCGACACGATCGGCCGCTTCAGCGGGATCAGAACGGGCTGCAATTCTGTTATGGCGCGCGCAATATGAGATGGAACAGGGGATGTTTGTCGCGCGGACGGCGAGAACGATGTTCTGAACTTTTCCGCGCGTAGCGCGCGACGCTGCAGGCGTAAAGAAGGCCGATGCACCTCTGGTATCGTGCGACGTTGTCCAGACCCCGCACGTTTTCCAGAACTGACCGGCCTATGCATCGTATCGTACACGCCCATCGCGCGCTGGAGCAACACCAGCGCGCCATCCTCTTCACGCTCGAATCCTACCGTCCGCCGCGTTGTCCGCACTGCGGCGTCGCCAGCCTTTGGGGGCATGGCTTTTACGACCGCAAGGCTGATCGCAGCGCAGCCGGTGCGCTGAATCCCGTTCTGGTGCCGCGCTTTCGCTGCACGGCGTGCTGCCGTACCTGTTCACGCCTACCGCTGTGCTTCTGCCCGCGCCGCTGGTACGGCTGGGCATTGCAGCAGCTGGTGCTCTCCCTGTGCATGTCCGGCATGTCGCTGCGCCGCATCGCCGC
>NZ_FCOF02000077.1 GCF_001544755.2 Caballeronia catudaia
TTGCCCTGGTCGTACGTAAAGCTCTGGCGCAGGGGTTCGGGAATCGAATTGAGTTTGGCCGAGAAGCCCGCCAGAGCAGAGGCGGCGGTTGCGTCCTGCATCTTGGCAAGCAGCACCAGGCGGCTGGTGCGCTCGACGAGCACGCCAACAGAGGATTGATTTCCGGCGCCCTTGATAAAGTCGCCTTCCCAATGACCGGGCAGCAGGCGGTCTTCGATTTCGGGCGGGCGCACGTGGATACTGACCATGTCGGGAATCTGCCCGCGTCGGTCTGTACCGCGCGTGCGGGACATACGGGTGCTGTGGCCGTGGCGCAGGCAGGCAATCAACTGGCGGCGCAATTCGCCGCGCGGCTGAGCGTAGATAGCCGTGTAGATGGTTTCATGCGATACGTGCTGGGTCGGATCGGTCGGATACATGCGCCTAAGTGTGCCCGATATCTGCTGGGGCGACCACTTCCACTCGAGCAGGGTGAGCACGACTCGCCAGCAAACGCTTTGCGGGCAAAGCTTGGCGGGGCGGCGACCAGCGCTACGGCGGGAGGCGCACAGCGCTTGAGCAGGCACTGATGCGTAGCCAGCAGGAGAACTGTTCCGTGTCAGTTCACGGCTCACGGTGGACGGCGAGCGCCCGAGCATTCGGGCCATGGCCCGAATGCTCACATCCTGCAGTCGTAGGCTTGCGATGGCGAGGCGTTCTTCAGGTTGAAGGTGCTGGTATGAAGTAGTTTTGTCGGGCATTGCAACACCTTATACGAGATAGGTGTTGCACCTCGCTTTTGAGGCCGCCCTCTATTGCTCATTCGAAGTTCCCTGGTAAAACCATCACACTGGTCACTTGCATTGATGCGCTCATTGGCGGGCAGCGCACGAGAGTTCCGTTGCGCTATTTCCGGCAGCACGAGTCGAAGCCGTCCGAGAACGCGGCAACACCGCCAGATCCAACCTTAGATCAGGCATAGGAGCGAATAAGATCCAGCGTGGCGCTGGCGAATGAAGCGACGGACCTGCCCCATGCTCTTCGGCTAAATCCACCAAGCCTCCTTTTTTCGCAGTTGTGGACCAACCGCATTGACGGTCTGAACCCGGTTCAGGTTGTCGCCGGCTGGTCGAGCGGAGTGGCGCGCGAAGCGCCAGCATTGCGAAGGTGGGGCGGACAGAATGATAGAAAGTCGTCTCCCTGCTTATTCGGCTAATGGCCATCTTGTAGAGCTAAGTTTGCTCCGTGGTCCGCGTTGCGTACAGTTGATTATTCTTCTTTTTGCGTAAGCTATGCTAACCACGAACGGATTCAGTGTCAGCAAATCTCCTTTTAAATCCGCGGAAACCCGATGAGGCTTAGAGTGGTTAACCCTTAGGACAGTACTGCCTCGCCGGCAGCCGCGGCTCAGGCACCTCGGCGACAGTTCAAGTTCAAAAAGGCCGCTCGCCGTTGCGACAAGGGCTGGTGGACATCCCGCCATCAAGATGGACGCGTCGAACTGACGGACGAGTCAGTTTTCCCCAGGCAGGGGTTGCCTGACGCATCCGAGGGAGATCAGCCAGCGCGACGACTTGCGAGATACACGAACAGGCATCCCGAGGTTGCCCACTGACCGAAGCTGGACTTGGAACACAGTTTTGTCGAGCACTACACGGACAGGTGTAGGCGCATCGTCCCGAGCAACACGTCCATGACCCAGGGCCCTTGGCTAGCGGTTTTGTCAAGGGACCGGACCATGCGCCATGACTAGCCTTGCTGCCGTGTCGGCCGAAAGAGGATCTCATCCACATCAACATCGTCTGGTTGACTGATTGCGAAGGCGACCATCCTTGCGAACGAATCTGCGGGAATGGCCATCGACGAAGCCTTCCGGATTTCCTCCAGCACGTTCGGTTCGCTAGTCGACTCGAGAAGCTCAGTCGCAACTGCACCCGGTGAAATGATGGTCGTGCGGATGTCGTATGGCTTGACTTCTTGACGAATCCCTTCCGATATTGCTCGCACCGCCTACTTCGTTCTGCAGTACACGGTTCCGGTCCGAAACCAAGTATGGCCTGCGACTGACGCGACGTTAATGATGTGACTGCTCTTCTGCTTGTGCATGTGCGACAAGGCGGCCGCAATGCTATACAGGACACCCTTGATGTTGACGTCGATCATTCGATCCCACTCGTCGATCTTGTAACGGTCGATCGGCGACAACGGCATCACCCCGGCGTTATTCAACATCACATCAATCCGGCCGAACTTTTGCTATAGCGTAGCGTGGTCGACCAAACGACGTACCTGCGCAGCGTCCGTCACGTCCGTCGGAACCGCCAGGACCTGCCCTCCATTCATTTCCGAAAGCTCGTGAGCTAGCGCCTCAATACGTTCTTTTCTGGCCTAGCCGTCGCAATGCCCCTCGTCGTGACACATTGGGAAGCAAGTCCTTAGCACGGGGTGTCAGCCACCGCTTGAGCGAGTCCCGGAGGCGACCGTCGTTTCGAACGTCGAGATGCCAACAACCGCGCGTGCGTTCCTGGCCGACGGCACTCGCTAGGTCGTCGATGCAAGCTTTGCTGCGCGTGGCGCGCTTTGAACAGCCAGTTGAACATCGACGTCGATCGAACCGTTGAACGCTGCTATCAAGATAACTACCCATCTCCTAATAGCTGCATTTTGGCGCTGAACTGGCGCGCATACAAACGCGTCCGCGCGCGCGCAGGATCCCGCCTCGTATGCGGGGTCCCGATCGGCACGAAGTTTCCAATTTTTCAAGCGCCGACGTCCTCGCTCCCGCAGATAGTCGGGCGATGGGAATGCGCAAATTCGATGGAGCGAGACGGCGCGCGATCAACCGCGTGTCGCCGGGTTCGCCGACTCGAATGGCCGCGTCCACGCCCTCCTCGATCAGGTGGACGTAGCGATCGCTCAGGCGCACCTCGACGGTCACTTTCGTATGCTGTCGGAGAACGCCGGCAATGGGGCGCGAGGATGATGTTCACGCCGATGGGCAACGGCGCGGTCAACTTGAGCGTTCCGGCCGGCTCCGCGCGTGCGGCGGCGACGCCTTCCTCGATACCTTCCGCCTCGCGCAATGAACTCTGCGCGCGCTCCAGAAGATCCGTCAGCGTCCGCGAGCGCGTAGTCCGGATGAACAGCCTGAGTCCGAAGTACTGTTCCTGCCGCAGGATGCTCTACTGCATCGAGCGCGCGACGAGTCCCTTCGCTTCGTTGCTGCTCGAATCGATCGACAGCGCAGTGTTGGCATTCTGCCAGGCACACATGGCACGCTCCTGCACAACGCAACTGCGTGCCGCCTTCAAGGCCGCGTTGCGAGCCCTCTCCCGTGACAGTAAATCCTGCTTGAGCCGAAGGGCCTCGCGATTGTCTGGCTGCAACGAAAGCGCCCAAAAAATGCCGGACCGCGCCAGTTGCAGATTGTTTTTTCCGAGACTGTCGTGCGCTCGCGCGAGCGCAAGCGGTATCAACTTTTGATTCTTGTCGGCGGATGCCTTGTCACTTGGCGGCGGCGCCTCCGAGCTGGGGGCAATCGTCGGGACCTGCGGCACGGTCGGGGCCTGCGCGGGCTGATTCAAGTCGTTCGACGTTACCATGCCCCGCGCAGCGATCGATGTAGTCAGCTCTTCGCGCGTGTCATGATTCTGAGTCCAGTACAGGAGCGCCGATCCGCCGATGAGCACGAAGGCCACCGCGAGCGTCAGCAGTGCCCCGTTTTTCATGCGCCGACGACCGGGATCCCGGCACGGTGGCGGACGGACCTCGTCGTCGGGATAAACGGCGTCGTTCGATGCGAACGACGATGCATCCTGGCGCGGCCACATCGGGTGGTTAGGCGGAACATCGACACGCCCGTTCGCTGCGCCGAGCGCTGCCGCTCCGATGTTCCTCGCGGCGGGTACACTGTCGCCAAACACAAACCGCGCAGGCGCACCGCAACGAGGACATGACGAATTCGGCCGCAGCACCTTGCCACCGCAGCGTGCGCATGTACCTGTGACAATCGCGGCACGAACGTCCTGTTCGTCCATCTAAACTCTTCTCCTTGTGAAGTGCGAACGAAACATCGGACCGGAAAAGTGCTTGATGCGACTGGCACGACGGGCACAGGTGGCCGTTCGTTCGATATGGTAGCGCTGTCTTCGTCGCGATACGAGGTCAGACTATCGCTGTTAGTTTAACATCGGGCCGCTCGGGCGCGTCGTCACGCCATCGACATGGGATATTAGCGATAACGCGAGTGGGTGCCTTAATATCGGTATCCTGATTATTTACCGAGGGCCGAGAAAGGTCCGTGATCGACAGTTTAATCGAGCGCGTCGAAGAAGAAGTCGAATGAACGCAGGATCGATTCGGCGATCAGCCGAGCGATGCCCGCGTAGTTGTTGCTCACGCAAGCGTCGTCCAGCGAATCGCAATAGGCTACACGTTCCTCATTGCGGATAACAGCCAGGTGGGCGCCCTCGCATCAAGCGTCCAATCGAGCCTCGGCCTTTGCTGCAGCGATGCGAGGGGCTGGCGGGGAAAGCGGACGTGTCGCGGCCAGTTGTGCCTCGTCGGCGTCGATTGCTTCCAGCATGCGTTAAGGACGATTAAATGGTTCTGATCTCATATCGGCGGCGTAGCGTGGCTGGGGGGTGTGAACTGGCTTTGAATTAACGTCAATCTGGAATAGATTTGGAAATGATGGGGGCGGCGGTGCTTGACGGATGGCCGAAGCCTGCCTCGTCAGCAGTGCGGACACATTGGGTTGTGGCGGCGCTTGGGTGTAGCGTGTTCTGCGTCAGCATGATGGCGCGTTGGCGGGTGTGTGCGACCGTGCTCGTGGATAAGCGATTCTGGGATCGGTGAATTCGCCGCATCGACCGTCAACTGTCAATTGGTCTTCCATGCCGTCAACAGGGAGTTTTAGGAGGCGTCGGACGGTCGGTGTCCGCGGCATCTCTGCCGCTCCTCGGCCTACTCGGACAGTCGATCCACTCTTCCGGGAGTCTGCTCGTTACTCGATATGCCGGCGTTACGCGACCGGCGCTTGACGATACGGCGCGGTCCGGTACGATCTGGGGCAACGCTTCAAAGCATCGGCATATGCAGATGATGCGGACCGGCCATCATGTCCGCCACACGTCTTAGCGCTTCGCGGCAATCTTCGCGATCCTGCGGCCCGCCGAGACACAGGCGCAGCGCATTCGGCGGATTGCCATCGGTAGAGAACGCGGCGCCGGCCACCGCGCCGACGCCTTGATTGCGCAACTGCAAGGCAAGTTCCGGCGCGCTCCAGTCGGACATCGAAGGCACGGGCAGCCAGAGGTGAAACCCTTGCGGATCTGCGTCGAAGGCGAGACCTCGAAGCTCCGCCGACGCGATGGCCTGTCTGGCCGCCGCTTCATCCCGAATGGAATCGAGCACGTCGGTGGCGGTGCCATCGTTTATCCATTGCGTTGCGAGCAGCACGGTGAACGGACTCGGCATGACCGACGTCGCCCGCAACGCTCCCGCGATGCGCTGAGTCTGCCGCGAAGTCGGCGCCTTCAGATACGCGACACGCAACCCCGCGCCGAGCGTCTTTGATAAGCCCGTCACGTGATACGTCAGTTCGGGCGCAAGTTCGGCAAGCGTGGCGGGTGCATCGGAAGGCAACATCCCATAAGACTCGTCCTCGATGATCGGCACGTTGTAACGCAGGGCCACATCCGCCAGCGCTTCGCGCCGCTGCCGTGTCAACGTCAACGTGCTCGGATTCTGCAAGGTCGGATTGCAATAGAAGCCGCCGGGCTTTTCCGTTCGACACAATGCTTCGAACGCATGTGGCAGCGGCCCTTCGTCGTCGCGCGGCACAGCTTGCAGACGCACGCCCAGTTGTGATGCGATCGCCTTGATCCCCGGATAAGCGAGCGAATCCAGACAGATCATTTCGCCGGGCCGCGCAAGCTGCGAAACCAGCCCGACCAGCCCGCCATGAATGCCGGGACAGACGAGCACGGTATCGACATCGACATCGGGAATGCGCGCCTTGAGCCACTCGCGTCCCGCGACACGATCGGCCGCCGTGCCGCCGAAATCCTGATAGCGCAGCAACTGAAACGGATCGGCGCGCTCCATCAGACTCGCCGCCGATGCACGCAGCCGCGCCGCGAGCGCGGGCGGTTCGGGGGGCATGTTCATCGACATCTCGACACTGCTGCCACCCGCGAGCGGCAACGTTTGCGTTCTGCCGCGCACGAACGTGCCGCTGCCCGCGCGTGAATCGAGCAGGCCGCGTTTGCGCGCTTCCGCATACGCGCGCGCGACGGTCGTGTAGTTCAGCCCGAGCAGATCGGCGAGGTCGCGCAGCCCGGGCAGCCGGTCTCTCGGACGAAGCCGGCCGCTCGCGAGATCCTCCTCGATCAGATCGGGAATCGTCAGATAGGCGGGCTTTCTGCTGTCTTCGAGCTTCCTGACCCAGTGATGCGCAAGCTGATTCATGACCGCGATGTCTCCGGCAGGGGTTCGAATGAGCTTAGCATGACAAAACAGTCGATCGAAAAGAGATCGCATCCCCTGATCGCACTTGATCGCATTGATCGCATCGATGCACGGCTTCGGTATGCCGCGCACCACGCTCACCCTTTTCTGCGCTGAAATCGTGCGCGCGCTGTGTGGGCATGAGCGAGGCGGCGCGGTGCGAAGGCCCGTGAACCAAGGCTTCCGCAAAAATATTTCGGTTCGCGCATGCAAGATTGCTTTGCTTGATTGCAAAGTGATTGCATTTCGCGGGCCAATCATTGGCATATCCGTTGCGTTTTAGCGTTCGCCGTCGCGAGGAATGCGATCGATCACGATCGAGAGCGATGGCTCGTTAGCGAACCCACACATCGGAGAATGCCATGCCCGCAGTCAATCAACCGCTTCACAAGAACGGCGACTTTCTGGTCGATTACGAAGAGAAAGTCTTCGAAGATGTGAAGGCCGAACCCGGCGAAAAGGCGCTCGTCACGTTTCATACGGTTGCATTCGAAGGCTCGATCGGATTCGTGAATCTGCTGCAGGCCACGCGCCTGCAACGCAAGGGCTTCGATACATCGGTTCTGCTTTACGGCCCGGGCGTCACGCTCGGTCTGCAACGCGGCTTTCCCACGCTCGGCGACGAAGCCTTCCCCGGCCATCTCAACTTCAACAAGCAACTGCAAAAGTTCATGGCCGAAGGCGGCAAGGTGTACGCGTGCCGCTTCGCATTGCAGGCGCTGTACGGACACGGCGAGGCCTCGCTGATCGAAGGCATTCGTCCGATCAACCCGCTCGACGTGCTTGATCTCCAGCTGCTTCATCGCAAGGAGAACGCGCTCGTCATCCATACCTGGACCGTGTGACGATCATGGCCGATGCCCTTTCGAAAAAGCGCATCGTGCGCGCCGCGGCCGTGCAGATCACGCCGGATTTCGAGCGCCCGAACGGCACGCTCGACCGCGTCTGCACGGCTATCGACGAAGCTGCGGCGCAGGGTGTGCAACTCATCGTGTTCCCCGAGACGTTCGTGCCGTATTACCCGTATTTCTCGTTCGTGCGCGCGCCGGTGGCATCAGGCGCGGATCACATGAAGCTCTACGAGGAAGCGGTCGTGGTGCCGGGTCCGGTCACGCAGGCAGTGGCCGAACACGCGCGCCTCGCGAACATGGTCGTCGTGCTCGGCGTGAACGAGCGCGATCACGGCAGCCTTTACAACACGCAGCTCATCTTCGATACCGACGGCAAGCTGCTGCTCAAGCGCCGCAAGATCACGCCGACGTTTCATGAACGCATGATCTGGGGACAAGGCGACGCAGCGGGTCTCAAGGTCGTCGAAACGGGCGTGGGGCGCGTGGGTGCGCTCGCGTGCTGGGAGCACTACAACCCGCTCGCGCGCTATGCGCTCATGACGCAGCACGAAGAGATCCACTGCAGCCAGTTTCCCGGCTCGCTCGTCGGTCCGATCTTCGCGGAGCAGATCGAAGTGACGATCCGTCATCATGCGCTCGAATCGGGCTGCTTCGTCGTCAACGCGACAGGCTGGCTGACCGATGCGCAGATCGAAGCGGTCACGCCCGATCCGAATCTGCAACGCGCGCTGCGCGGCGGCTGCAATACGGCGATCGTCTCGCCCGAAGGTCAGCATCTCGCCGAGCCGTTGCGCGAAGGCGAAGGCATGGTCATCGCCGATCTCGACATGGCGCTCATCACGAAGCGCAAACGCATGATGGACTCGGTCGGTCATTACGCACGGCCCGAGTTGCTCAGCCTCGCGATCAACGATCGCCCGGCATCGCCCGTCACTTCCTTCAAGGACACCGAACACGATGAGCGCCCGAGAGAACCTGCCGGCATCGACACGGCAATTGATGACTGAGCTTCAGTCGACGGGCCTGCGGCTCGTCGATCCGCGCGCGGGCGTGTCGAGCCGGCGCGGCGGCGCGGGACCGTCGGATCACAAGGCGGTGACGGTCGATGGCGTGACCATCATGGTGCCCGTGCATACCAGCACCGCGTGGGAGTCGCCGTTCACCGCCGGTGAGCCCGATGCAAACGGCAAGAGCGCGCTGACGCGCAACGCGATCCCGATTGCGAGCATCAGCTTTCCGAAGGCGCCGCGCTTCTATGCGATGCAGACGCTCGACGGCGTGCCGTACTCGCACATCGCCACGTTGCACAGCGCCGACGTGCTCGCGACGACCGTGCTGCAAACGTGCATCCGCTACGAAAGCCGCCGCAAGTCGTGCAAGTTCTGCGCGATCGGCCAGTCGCTTGCGGCCGGCCGCACGATTGCGCGCAAGACGCCGGAGCAGCTCGCCGAAGTGGCGCGCGCCGCCGTGCTGCTCGATGGCGTCAAGCATATGGTGCTCACGACCGGTACGCCGCCGACGTCCGATCGCGGCGCGCAGATCCTCTGCGAAAGCGCGTTTGCGATCAAGGCGGCCGTCGATCTGCCGATTCAGGCGCAATGCGAGCCGCCCGACGACGACAGCTGGTTCGAGCGCATGAAGGCAAGCGGCATCGATACGCTCGGCATGCATCTCGAAGCGGTGACGCCATCCGTGCGCGAACGCATCATGCCGGGCAAGGCGACGGTGCCGGTCGCGCGTTATATGGAAGCCTTCGAGGCGGCGGTCGCCGTGTTCGGGCGCGGACAGGTGAGCACGTACATCCTCGCGGGCCTGGGCGACAGCGCGCAGGCCATCGTCGATACGGCGCGCGAACTCATCGCGCTCGGCGTGTATCCGTTCGTCGTGCCATTCGTGCCGATCAGCGGCACGCCGCTCGAAGATCATCCCGCGCCCACGCCCGAATTCATGCGCTCGGTGCTGGCGCCCATCGGCGCGATGCTTGCCGGAGCCAACCTGCGCTCCGCCGACATCAAGGCGGGCTGCGGCAAGTGCGGCGCGTGCTCGTCGCTTTCTTCGTACGAGGTGTGACATGTTCGTCGAAGCCACCGAGGGCGATGCATTGGATCTCGCCTATACGCCGGTCGAATATCGCGTCAAGTGGGCGACGCTGCCGTGGGAAGCGGATGAATCGTACAAGCTGCGCCGCGCGGTGTTCTGCATCGAGCAGGGCGTGTTCGTCGGCGACGATCGCGATGAGATCGACGAGCGCGCGCAACTGCTCGTTGCGCTGAGCTGCGTCGCGGGCATGCCGGAGCAGGTCGTCGGCACGGTACGCATCCACGAAACCCAGCCGGGCGTGTGGCTCGGCTCGCGGCTCGCGGTGCATGCGGCTTTTCGTTCGCACGGCAAGATCGGCTCGACGCTGATCCGGCTCGCGGTGTCGAGCGCACACGCGCTCGGATGCGAAACTTTTCTCGCACATGTGCAGGCGCAGAACGTGCCGCTTTTCCGACGGCTGCGCTGGGATACGCAACGGGAAGAAACGCTGTTCGGCCGCCCGCATCATCTGATGCGCGCGCAACTCGATGCGTACCCGCCGTGCGTCACGCCGCAAAGCGGTTTCGTCGCGTTGGCGCGGAGGCCGTCGTGAGCGCGCTCGCGGGCCTCGTCGAGCGCTTGCGTGAAAGTCGCGGCTTTCGTCACAAGAGCGATATCTCGGGCGTGCTGTCCCGGCTGCCCCAAGGTGCCCAAGCCGCGCCGAACGTGCCAATAGGCGACGACTGCGCCGCGATTCCCGATGGCGACAGTTATCTGCTCTTCGCGATCGAAGGCATGGTGAGCGACTTCGTGCGCGCGATGCCCTGGTTCGCCGGCTACAGCGGCGTGATGGTGAACGTGAGCGACATCTACGCGATGGGCGGCCGTCCGCTCGCCGTCGTCGATGCCTTGTGGAGCGGCGATGCGCAAGCCGCAGCCGATGTGCTCGCGGGCATGGCGGCGGCATCGGCGGTGTATGGCGTGCCGATCGTCGGCGGACACAGCAACGTGCGCAGCGACGGCGCGCAACTCGCGGTGGCGATCGTCGGACGGGCGAAGAAGCTTCTGACGAGCTTCGACGCGCGCCCCGGCGATGCGCTCGTGATGGCAGTCGACCTGCGTGGCCGCTTCGAGGATCCGTATCCGTTCTGGAATGCATCGGTCGGCGCGCCCGAAGGCCGTGCGCGCGGCGACTTCGAACTGTTGCCCGCGATGGCCGAAGACGGCCTGTGCGATGCCGCGAAGGACATCAGCATGGCGGGCGCGCTCGGCACCGCGCTGATGCTGCTCGAATGCTCGAAGGCGGGCGCGCGCATCGATCTCGATGCGTTGCCATGTCCCGAAGGCGTCGATTTCGAGCGCTGGCTCACGGCGTTTCCGAGCTTCGGCTTCGTGTTGTCCGTGCGTCCCGAACATGTCGATGAAGTGCTCGCGCGCTTTGCCTCGCGCGATCTCGCGAGCGCGGTAATCGGCGAAGTCAATGCATCGAGTGAGGTCGTGTTGAAGCGCGACGGCGATGCCGCGCTGCTATGGAATCTGCACGAGCAGCCATTCATATGCGCCCGATGAACCCAGCAACCGAGGCTACACCATGCCCGTCATGCACTTTCTGATTCGTTGGCCCGACGGCGTCGAAGCGAACTGCTATTCGCCTTCGACCGTGGTCGGCGAGTATTTCGCGGCCGGCGAAAGCTATACCGTCGTCGATTTTGTCGCGCGTTCGCGCAAGGCGCTGAACATCGGCTCCGAGCGCGTGCGTGAGAAATACGGTTTCGCATGCTCGGCCGCGCTCGATCAGCTCGCGCGCATCGAAGAGGACGCGGGGCGATTCAGCGAAGCACACGATGCGCGCGTGACCGTGCTCGCGCTCGATTGACTCATTGGATGAATTGTCGAAGAGGATTGGATATGTCGAACATCGATTCAGCGCAGAACGCGCCAGCGCATTACAGCGTTATCGTCATCGGCGGCGGACAGGCCGGGCTTTCGGTCAGCTACTTCCTGAAGCAGGCGAACATCGATCATCTCGTGCTGGAGAAGCACAGCGTCACGCACACGTGGCGCACGCAGCGCTGGGACACGTTCTGCCTCGTCACGCCCAACTGGCAATGCGCATTGCCGGGCCATCCGTATCAGGGCCCGGACCCGCATGGCTTCATGAGGAAAGACGAGATTATCGAGTATCTCGATGCGTTCATCGCCAAGGTCAATGCGCCGGTGCTCGAAGGCGCGGCGGTCACGCGCGTGACGCGCGACGCGCAAGGACGCTTCGCCGTGACGAGCACGCGCGGCGAGTTCACGGCGGATCAGATCGTGGTCGCATCGGGCGGCTATCACACGCCGATCGTGCCGCGCATGGCCGAACGCTTGCCTGCGGATATCGTGCAGGTGCAGTCGGCGGAATATCGGAACGCCGATGCGTTGCCGCCCGGCGCGGTGCTCGTCGTCGGGTGCGGTCAGTCGGGCGCGCAGATCGCGGAAGATCTGCATCTGTCGGGACGCAAGGTTCATCTCGCCGTCGGCGAGGCGCCGCGTTGCGCGCGTTTTTATCGCGGGCGCGATGTCGTCGACTGGCTCGCGGACATGCGCTATTACGACATGCCCGTGACCGATCATCCGCTGCGTGAAGGCGTGCGCGACAACACCAATCACTACGTCACGGGCCGCGATGGCGGACGCGATATCGATCTGCGCCGCTTCGCGCTCGAAGGCATGGAATTGTTCGGCCGGCTCGAAGATTTCCGCGACGGCAAGCTGCGTTTCGCGACCAACCTGCAAGCGAATCTCGACGACGCCGACGATACCTACAACCGCATCAACGCGAGCATCGATGGATTCATCGCGAAGCACGGCATCGATGCGCCGCCTGCCGCGCCTTATATACCCGTCTGGCAGCCGCACGAAGAGCGCGCGGAACTCGATCTGCAGGCGAGCGGCATCACGTCGATCGTCTGGTGCATCGGCTTCACGCCGGACTTCGCGTGGCTCGATGCGCCGGTGTTCAACGGGCGCGGATATCCGGCGCACATGCGCGGCGTGACGGCGGTGAAGGGGCTGTACTTCGTCGGCTTGCCGTGGCTGCACACGTGGGGCTCGGGCCGCTTCTCGGGCGTGGCGCGCGATGCGCAATATATCGTCGATGCCGTCTGCGCCGAGCGGTCGAACGCGCCGGAGCGCGTGTCGATCGCGTGCGCGTGAAGGTGCGTCATGCCTAATCACGATGATCTGTATCGCGCCGGCATGCCGCAGCTCAACTTCGCGGGACTCTCTGAGAACTGGCTGCTGAAGGAGTGCGGCGACCGGCATTGGGATGCGCTCGCGCGCGAAACGGCGAGCGACTTCATCTCCGACGAAGGCAGCCGCGCGTATGCCGCGTTCACGTCGATCCGCCTGCGCGCTCACGGCATTCACGATGTGCGCGAGAACGACACGCTGCGCATACGCACCGAACTGTCGCGCATCGGGCCGGTGCGGCATCTCAGCGAACATCGCGTGAATGGCGCGGACGCCACACAGGCAACGCTGTCGATGATGTCCACCTTCGTGCAGCGCACCGAAGCGCGCAACAATCGCTCGGTGGCGCGGGCGAGTTTTGCGAACCTCAAAGGTGAGATCGCGCCGATGAGTCCGATCATCGCCGGCATGCAGGAAGCCGCGCGCACGCTGCGCCTGCGCGAGAGCGCGGCGAGCATCGACGGAATTGCCCTGCACGATGCGAACCATGCGTCCGTCGAATTTCTGCCGTGTCCGTACAACGACTTCAACGGCGCGGATTTCCTGTACTTCGCGAGCTTTCAGGCATTCGTGGATCGGGCGGAATGGCAGATCTGGCGTCTTGCGGAGACACCCGCGCTGGTATCGCGCGAACTGCACTATCACGGCAACATCAACGTCGGGGACGCGCTGCGACTGACGTTTCGCCGCGCGTTCGTCGATGATGCGCGCATCGCGCACTGGTGCGAGATCGAGCGCACGAGCGACGCCCTGAAAATTGCCGATGTGTTGACGCACAAGACACGGAGACGCGCATGAACCGCGTGCCGCGCAAGCCGCTTTATACATCGGAGGATCTCGAAGGTCTCGCGCATCTCGATTCGATGCCCGGCGCCGCGCCGTTCGTGCGCGGACCGTATGCGTCGATGTACACCACCAGGCCGTGGACCATCCGCCAGTACGCGGGCTACGCGGACGCCGCCGATTCGAATCTCGCGTTTCGCCGTGCGCTCGAGCGCGGCGCGCAGGGATTGTCCGTCGCCTTCGATCTGCCGACGCAACTCGGCTACGATTCCACCGACGAAGAAGCACGCGCCGATGTCGGTCTTGCGGGCGTCGCGATCGATACCGTCGACGATATGGCGCGCCTCTTCGAAGGCATCGCGCTGGATCGCGTCTCCGTGTCGATGACGATGAACGGCGCCGTCCTGCCGGTCCTCGCGGCGTACATCGTCGCGGCGGACGAGCGCGGCATCGAGATGGAATCGCTCTCCGGCACCGTTCAGAACGACATCCTCAAGGAATTCATGGTCCGCAACACTTACGTGTTCGCGCCGGAACCATCGATGCGCATCGTCGCGGATGTCGCGCGCTTCGTGAACGAGCATATGCCGCGTTTCAAGGCGTTATCCGTGTCGGGCTATCACTTTCAGGAAGCGGGCGCGGATGCATCGCTGGAGCTTGCGCTGACGTTCGCGAATGCACGCGCGTATCTTCGCGCGATGCGCGCGCGTGGGCTGAGCGCCGATGCCGTCTGCGAACAACTGAGCTTTTTCTTCGGCGTCGGCACGGACTTCTTTACGGAGATCGCGAAGCTGCGCGCGGCGCGGCTCATCTGGTCGAGCATGGCCGAAGAAGAGGGCGCGACGTCGGCGAAGAGTCGCGCGCTGCGGATGCATTGCCAGACGTCGGGCTGGTCGCTCGGCGCGACGCGCACGCAGAACAATATTGTTCGCACGACCGTCGAAGCGATGGCGGCAGTGTTCGGCGGCACTCAATCGCTGCACGCGAATGCACATGACGAAGCGCTTGCATTGCCATCGGCATCCGCCGCGCAGCTCGCATGCGACACGCAACTGATTCTTCAGCACGAGATGGGGCTGTGCGATGTCGTCGATCCGTGGGCGGGTTCGTACATGATGGAATCGCTGACGGCGAGCGTGGCAGAGCGAGCGCGCGGGATCGTCGACGAGATCGACGCGCGCGGTGGTGCGCTCGAAGCTATTCGCACGGGCTGGGTTCAACGGCAGATTCAGGAGCGTGCGGCGGCGACGCAGGCGCGCATCGATTCGGGAATGTTGATGATCGTCGGCGCGAACGCGTTCATTGCCGACGATGCCGACGACGATGCGCCCGCCTGTCTCGCGATCGATGGCGAGCGCGTGCGCGTGCAGCAGGCGTGCAGAATCGCCGACGTGCTGCGTCGCCGCGACGAATCTCGCGTGCGCGCGGCGCTGGCCGCATTGACGTGCGCCGCGCGCGACAATGCCAGCAACCTGCTCGCGCTGACGATCGACTGCATGCGCGCCCGCGCGACCGTCGGTGAATGCACGCGCGCGCTCGAAGCCGTGTGGCCGCGTCATGATCCGGCATCGCCGAATACGACACGCGTGTATGGAGAATGTCGCCGCGACGACGACGCATGGCAGACGGCATGCACTCGCGTCGCGCAACTCCGCGAAACGCTCGGCCGAAAGCCGCGCATGCTGGTCGCGAAACTGGGACTCGACGGACACGATCGCGGCGCGAATGTCGTGGCGTCCGCGCTGGAAGATGCAGGCTTCGATGTGACGACGACGGGCTTGTTCGCATCGCCAATGCAAGCGGCACAACTCGCCGCCGAGCAGTCGCCCGATGTGATCGGTGTCTCGTCGCTGGCCGGTGCGCACCGCACGCTGGTGCCGCGATTGCTACGCGAACTTGCCGAGCGCGACGTGCGGGCGCCCCTCGTCGTCGGCGGCATCGTGCCCGACGACGACGCTTTGCATCTGCGGAAGCTAGGCGTCTCAGACATATTCACGGCCGGTTCGGCGATGCACCTCATCGTCGAGCGGCTGGCGAACGTGATTCGGGCAAAGCAAGCGGTCTCAGCGCACGCGCGGGCATCGGTGGCGCTGGGCTGTCATGCGAGCGCCGCCTTTCGATGAGCGCGATGTCCCGCTTGGAGAACGGGAAGACTCATGGCGTCCCTCCGAAGTTGACCGTGCTGCTCGTCGCATCACAATATAATTTCTGTTCTAAATCAGGAACATAGCGCTTGGCTGTGCGCGTTGCCTACACTCTTATCCACGTGGCTGTGGACAAGTGGGAGCGGCCTTCAAGGCTTTTCTAGAGCGTGTTAGGAACTTTTATAGTTGTTATAATTAGGATAACAAATTTAACTACAAGAGACGATGATAACGCGGGGAGCCTATCCGACTGATGTATCCGACGAAGAGTGGAGTTTCGTGGTGCCCTATCTGACACTGATGGACAGCAAAGCTCCGCAGCGGAAATACGAGTTGCGGGAAATGTTCAATGCGCTACGCTGGCTCGCGCGGGCCGGGGCGGCGTGGCGCATGCTGCCGACCAATTTCCCTCCGTGGGAACTCGTGTACCAGCAGACCCAGCGATGGCTGCAGGCCGGATGCTTTGAAGCGATGGTCAGTGACCTGCGTTCAATAGTGCGTGTCGCACAGGGTCGGCAGGAAGAGCCCAGTGCGGTTATCTTGGATGGGCGCACCCTGCAATCAACTTGCGAGACGGCGCACGCGCGGGCTATGACGGCTATAAACGTAAGCGCGGCAGCAAGGTGCACATGGCTGTTGATACCCTCGGCCAGCTGCTTGCGGTGCACGTAACTCCGGCCAAAGAACAGGAGCGTGCCCAGGTCGCCGTGAACCGCCCCGGCTTTGTCGGAGACTGCCGAGTTTGGCGCTACGCCGCGCGAGCGGAGAGCACCAGATTCCGATTG
>NZ_FCOF02000086.1 GCF_001544755.2 Caballeronia catudaia
ACCGTGCTGGCCGACCTCGGGTTTCGCGGGGTTGATGCCGATATCGCCCCGGTGCAGTTGATTCATCGAGGTAAACACAAGACTCTAAGCAGTACACAGCGAAAGTGGCTAAAACGCCGCCAGGCGATAGAACCGGTCATCGGACACGTGAAGCAGGACCATGGCATGCAGCGCTGTTGGCTAAAAGGACAAACTGGAGACGCATTGCACGCCGTGTTGTGCGCGGCGGGTTATAACCTACGCTGGTTGTTGCGTGCCATTGTCCGTCTGGGGCTTGGACCCGTATTGTTTGTACTCGCGTGGCTGCGCTGCCCGCCTGACGTTTCTCGGCAACCGTTGCTCACGCCCCGCACAACTGCTTGAGCTTGGAACGTACAACGGCACCAGATCGACCGCCCGTAAACGCCTGCGAAGGAAATCGAATTTTGCAGCTCTGACTAATAAGCTGTAATAGGTCTTGCGATGGACAGCACGATCCTGTCCGTCGCCGCTTGATCCTTGCTCGAAGAAATGGAAGCCTTGGTTCGCCAACTGGCCATTGACCGGGTCTCCGCGGAACTCTTCACTGACCGGAATGTTGTAGACCACGCCGTTTGCCAATTCGAGCCGGTAGGATTGCGTAGTAGGTTGATGGTCGACAAGAATCCGTCCGGACGCGTCGGTCAACCCTTGTGCGACCAAAGCTCCCTGCGCGTACAGCCTGTACGGGATGTCCTGCGGTATGGCCGCCATCGCCGAAGGCGAAGACGCCAGATGGAGCGCGAGTCGTTCCGCTGGCAGAGCATTCGGCAACGTGCTGGAGATCTGCGCGGACGCAGCGCTCGGCTTGCTCCACACTGCACATTTCTCGAGAATGTCCCCCGGCGTGCCGTTCTCGATGCGGTTCGCGTTGATCTTGATGTACGACCCACCTGCACCAATCCAGACTTCCTTGGCCGCCGACAGCACGAGCCGGCCGTCCACGCTGGAAATCGTCACGTCCTTGAGCGCCGACAGCGCCATTTCGTCGCCCTGCGACTGCACTTCGACCTTGCCTTTCGCGAACAGCTTCATCCCCAGTCGTTGCGCGAAGATCGACACCGCTTCGCCCGCTGCGACAGTGAAGCGTCTTAGCACGCCAATATCGGCGCTTCCGCCCGCAGTCGCCATGAGGTTCTTGGCCGCAGTCAGCTGCAGATGCTCACCCGATGCAACGCCCACGCCTGCTGGCGCGCTCACCAGCACGCCTGCCTTCTTCAGTTCACGCAGGGTTCCGTCAAGCAGCGCCTTCTGACTCTCATAGTCCGCCGCAATGGCCTGCGCCGCCTTGGCAGTCTCGGCGAGGGACTGCGTTTGTAGCAACGCCTGTTCGAGCAGGCCTTGTGCGGGCTGCATGTCGAGTTGCTTTCCACCAGCGGCATTCTGCACATCCGCGGTGATGAATACGCCTTTCCCACCTCTAACAGCGATGTGCTCATCGCTGCGCAGCTCCGCTCCGCGCCCCCTTTCCTTGCGATCCCCATCGACCATGTGCCCAAGATTCAACTCACTGACCTGATACGGCGTCGTAAGGTGAATATGCTCATAGCCTCGCTTGTCCTCCATGCGCATCTCATTGAGAGCAGCGGAGCGGATGATATTTCGCGTGTGATTCAGGTTATTGACGAGGTCCGGATTCAGACTGTCATGCAGGCTGCCCGCTATCACGGGCCGATTTGGATCTTGCGCAGTAAAAATCAGCGCAACTTCGGTCCCGTCGATGAGCGGGAAGTGATGGCCGTAGTTCTGCCCCGCATACGGCTTCATCATGCGAATCGCACGGCTGCGGCCAGCCGGACTCCATTCGTCCAGATCGAACGGCATCGTCGTGACGTACAAACCTTTTTCGGTCAGATAGCTGTACGTGTACTTCCCCGGTGAATCGATGCGCGCCGGCAGGATGCCCTCGATTTTCGGGCGCGTGATCGAGTCGATACTCGTCCGCCATCTCCTATCCGCAGGAATCGCCCTAAACGCGCACCAGTACGACGTGCGTCGACCGCCACCGAGACGGATGGACGTCACGAGCAACCCGTACGGCGCACCAGCCGGATTCACGTCCAGATTGATCGCCTCACCGATCTCCAGCGAGAACGGATTACCCCGCCCGCGATAGCTGATCTGCGTGGCCAGATGCTCTTCATGGCGCCGGCGCGCGATCGCCTTGCCCTCTTCGCGAGTTTCGTAGTGCTCGCCCCAGGTCGAATCCACGCCGTCCGTGGTCTTGTCCGCCGGCGCCGCGTTTTCCTCCACCAGCAGCGACACATCCGCTTGCCGATGGTTATAATCGTTCAGCTGGATCGCTTCGGGCACGCGCTTCGTGATCGTCTGGAGCGAGCGGATCGACTCCGCGCCTGCGCTCTCAAGGCCCGAATACAGACGAAACGGAACGATCCGCTTCTTGCGCGCATAGGCATCCAGATCATCTCCAAATATAATCACGGCGCGATCGTGCTTTTGTTCGAACCGGAACCACAGGCCCTCTTCAGCACAGAGTCTTTGCACGAATGCAAAAGTCGTCTCGTGATATTGAGTGATGTACTCGTGGCGCTTATACTTGCCGCGAAGTTTCAGAAAATCAAAGTCCACGCCCAAACGGTAGCCGTAGTGGCGTAAGGTGTCGGTGATAATTTCCACCACGCTTTGCTTCTGAAACAGCCTGCTTTTGCGTACCCGAGCAAGATCAGCGACCTTGGGCACGAGTGTGGCGCGATACCGGGTCTCATCGTTCGATGTACCGAGTTTCTCGAACTTATCAATAACTCCGTGCGTCACGAACGCCTTGGGCATCTTGCTGAAGTCCTTCGCCCGTTCGCCAAACATACGGGAGAGGTATTCCATCTCCGGGTCCACGGGTTCCATCGTGAACGCCGCCGGACGTCCCACCACCTTGTCCATTCCAATATCGGCGTCCGGACTGGTGAATTCAATTCTATATTCGTAGAGCTGACTTATATCAAGCTTGCCATTGAAGCTCGATACCGAGATAACGGCGGGCTGCGGCTTGAGCACCAGGCTGTACGCCTGGCTCGGTATCACCATCGTCATGCGAAAAACTCCCTGCTGAACTTTTGCGCCATCGGCTCGACGACTACGCTGAAGCGATGCGCTACGCCCCAGCGGATCACATGCCCCGGATTTGCTTTGCAATTCGGGTCAAACCATGTGATTGTGACCTAAAATTTTGCTGCTCGGAGTCAGCAACCCATCGCAGTCCGTATAATTGGGAGCATTCCTAGTGGCTGCAGTTTTCCTGCGGCGGCAATTACCGCTGCGGAGGAAAGAGATGCGGATGCGGTGTGACCTGTCCTGCGCGATCGGGCAACTGAATACCGCCGCCATGTCCGCCGACGTCGCTGACGGCGTTATGGTCGCCCTCGATATGCACGAAGGTGCACGCGCCCAGCGTGAGCAGTGCGCCGAGCAGGCACACGGACACGCACGTGCGCAGAAGCGGATTCACGATCGGATTCATAGACGAACGCGCTACGCCACTTTGGTGAGCGCCAAGCGCCCCTTGATCATCAGCGGGGTTTGCGTGTTTGCGCCGGGCACTTTCGTGAAGCCCGCCCAGATGTGATCGCTGGGCGAGCCCACGGGCAAGGGTCCTGCGATCACGAGCGAGCCGATCGTGCCGCCCTTCTTCTGCGTGCCGAGCGGCAGATCGGGATAGCGTCTGACGGCTTGCTGATAGACGCCCGGCCAGCCATAGCCGTTACATACCGAGAACACCATCTGCGCGGGGATTTGCCAGTTGTCCTCGACGGGCGCCTGGATCTCGGCGCTCGCTTCGACCAGATACATGCCCCCTGGGACCGAAATTGAATGGTCGCTGTTCAAGGTGAACTGGAAGCCGCCGAAGGTGTTGGTGGCCATGCTGAAGTCCAGCTCATAGTGGTCGCCGCAGTCGATGCCGCGGTCATTGGGCTGATAGCCGAGCTCGATCTGCAGACCCGAGGCCAAGCCGCCCAGCGAGGACGGCTTGTTGAGAATCATCGCGACGCCTTGGGTCGCGTTCCAGTCGCTGTTGACCTGCGCTGCGGGAATGATTGGCGTGCCCGAAAGGTCCGCGTATTGGCCGGAGGTCGCTACTCTAGCGAGATCCGGCCGGTTCAGGATATGGGCGGCGCCCGACTCGGCGTTCCAGTCCGCGTTGACCGGTACCCGCGTGACGAGCACATCGTATTCGCCGTTCACCCGGGCGAGGCACAGCGCGAACTCGCCATGCTGGAGGACGACGCTGGGCGCCGCGTCAGGGCCGCCCGTCCAGAGGAAATCGTTGCCCTGCGTGAACAGGTTGAGCACACCGGCGCCGTGGTTGTAGATGAGGAACGCGACGGCATTGAGCGGCAGCGTCGACGTGCGCGCGAGCGTGATCTTGCCGCCGTCCGCGCCCGCCCACTGGATCGCCGTGCCGGCGTGGGATGCCTTGAGCTTCGTGTCGTCGCTGAGCGTCACCTGGCCCGAAAAGCTGCCGAGCGCGCGCTGCACGAATTCGGTGGTGGCCGGCGCGGTGCTGTCGTCGAACTGCGGCGGTGTCGTAAAGACCGGTTCACCCGTCAAGTCTGCGTAGTTGCCACTGGTGGCCACCTTCGCCAGATTGGGGCGGTTGAGAATTTGGGCAAACCCGGTTTCCGCATCCCAGTCGGCGTTGATCTGCTCCGCCGGGATGTCGGGCGGATCAATGAGATCTTCATATTTGCCGCTGGTCGCCACAGCCGCGAGATCGGGCCGATTCCGGATCTCGGCAAGGCCAGATTCCGCGGTCCAGTCGGCATTCACCGGCGTGGGCGGCGTATCAGCGAGGTCGCCGTATTCGCCGCTGGTCGCCACCTTGGCCAACTTGGGTCGGTTTCGGATGACGCCGGGTCCGCTCGTTGCGTTCCAGTCCGCGTTGAGTGACATCCACCCGGCGGCGCTGCCATCGGTCGCATCGGGGTTGGTTGCGTTGTTGTCCACGCTGTTCAGCCAGAAGCCCTGAATGGTGCCCTGAGCGTCCGCCCGCAGTAGCAGCGCACCCGCTGGATAGCCGCCGATGTTCGGATCGGTGGCGAACGCCGTGTCATAGGCGAGCGCCCCACTGCTCATCAACCAGCGCGCGATCCGCGAGAGTACGAACAGGACGCCATTCATGTCCTGGCCGAACGGCGGAATACCGCCCTTCAACGGGCTCGTCATCGTCAACGGTGGAAAACCGTCGTTGAAGGACGCCGCGCCCCTTCGTGACGCTGATCTGCGAGGCAACGGGGATATCGTTGCGACTGCCGTTCTGCGCAAACGGCACCGTCACCGGCGGCGGTCTGTCAGTCTGTCGCATGATCCTATCCTTGGGCGGCCTTCAGCTACGTTCACAGCCCTATCGCGCGAACATCTTCAACGGTCGCCGCCGCCATGACCTGGCCGATCTTCAACAGCAACGTCGGATAGTCGGGCGTCGCCCGGTCGGCGACGGCTCGCGCGAGCGCCTGCAGGTCGGCGAAGGTAAAGGGCGTCACGGGCATCCCGGATGCGTTCAACCAGAGGTTGGGCGGCCAGGTTGCGCTTTGCGCATACGCTTCCAGCATCGCATCGAGCGTCGTCACACCGGCGGCGTCACAGGCGAATACGTCGGCGTGGCCCGCTGCGGTGGTGAAGTTGACCGGGTGCTCGGTGGCGGACTGCCAAGCCGAGCGCAGCGTCGCGACCTGTGCCGCCTGCGCGTCGGCCAGGCTCGGCGCTGGGGCCGGCGGTGGCGAGAACAAGGCGCCATCCGGCGGCGTCTGACCCAGTTCGGTGATGCGGTGCTCGGTGCCCGCTGGATCATGGGGTAGCCAATAGGCCGTGCCGCGCCAGTCGGCGACGACGGCCCATTGCCCGTCGACGATCAAGGCGATCTCATGCTCGCCGGCTTTGGGCTGATTGGCTTGCGTCGGAGCGATGGCAGACACGGCCGGCGTTCTCGCCTCTTCAGTGACCACCGGCACTGGCGATGGGTCCGGCGGCGGAAGATCGCGAACGTCCCACGTACCGTTCGCGTACACGGCCACCTGCGTATCGGCATCGATGGCAGGGGGCACGTCGAGCACACAACCGGGCGGTAAAAGGAATGCGCCCGCTTCCAACGGGTCTTCCTGCACCATCGTCTCGCCCAGCAGGATGCCCTGCGCATCGCACTGGTAGGCGTGCGTCATGTTCGCCATGCAACGCTCGATCATGAATGGTGCGTTAGTACGCGATGATGAAATTGACGGCGAGATTCTTGCCGCGCGTTTCTGCGCCGCCCGTTGCGGTGATGCTGATGCCGGTGCCGTTACCGTAGATGCCAATGCCCGTGCCGCTGCCGTAGATGCCGAGGTTCGCGTTCGAGGCGCCGATCCAGATGCCGGTGCCGCTCGCGCTGCTGCTGTTGCGGTTGCCGTTGTAGCCGCCGTACTGGTTCGGCGGGCTGACCGCGCACGCCCCGCCGTTATCCTGTCCAGCCTGCGTCCAGCCGCCCGGCGGCATCGCATGCGCGTGGCCGGGGTCGCCGACGCCGTGGCCGTGCCCCGGATCGTAGACGCCGTGGGCGTGGCCGGGATCGGCGACGCCGTGAGCATGGCCCGGGTCGCTTACGCCGTGAGCGTGCCAGGCGTAGCTGTCGGCCTGATAAGCGCCCAGCGTGCGCCCGGGGTCGAGGCCACGCCCGTTGTCGAGTCCGCGTAGGCAGACGCCGCGCGTATCCGGCAGATTGAAGGTGGTCGAACCATTTCCCGCCCCGTAGGTGGTGCCGATCGCGGCGAACAAAGCCGCATACGCCTGGCGTGAGACGGCTGCGCCATTGGCAAGCAGGTAGCCCACCGGTACGGCGCTGCCCATGAACGGCAGCAGCGCGCCGGGCGGGATGAACGCGGTCGGTGTGCCACTCAGATCGCTGTATTGCCCGGTCGTCGCCACCTTCGCGAGCGTCGGCCGATTCTGGATGGCGCCCGGACCGCTCGCAGCGTTCCAGTCGGCATTCAGCGCGATCCAGTTGCGGGCCGCATTGGGATCATTCGCATCGTTTGCATCGGGGTTGGTCGTGTTGTTGTCAGTGGTGTTGAACCAGAAGCCGTTCAAGTCGGCGCGTAGGACGGTCGCGCCCCTCGGATACCCGCCGAGATTCGGATTGGCCTTGAATGCCGAATCATACGCGAACGACCCACCCGCCTGCATCCAGCGCGCCACCGCCGACAGCAGAAACAGGATGCCGTTGAAATCCTTCCCATCCGGCGGCACGCCGCCCTGCGTCTTGGGCTGCATCGTTGCCGGCGGGAAGCCGTCGTTGAGCGACGCCGCGCCAGCTGCCACACCGGTCTGCGACGACTCAGGGATGACGTTCCTGAGTCCGTTGGCCGCGAACGGTAGCGTGACAAGGGCCGGCGACTGATCAGCTTGCATGACTCACGACGCCGCGAGCACGCCGCCCGCAAAGACGCCCTGATTGAAGGGCTGAAAGTCCGCAGCCGAACTCGAGAATCCGAACACGTCGACGGAGGCGATCACGATGTTGCACAACACGCCGGTCGGTCGGGGCAGCACGCCCGATTGCGTCAGGAACGCCACTTCGAGAATCGACAGATCGAACTCGAATACATACAGCATCGTCATCGAACCGGTGTCGAGCGCATAGCAGCGCCCGCGCCCGGCGAACAGATACCCGAGCAAGCGGTTCAACGACGCGCACGAACAGTCGGTGATGTTGCCCATCGCCTTGGTCATGACGAGCGTGCGGTAGGTGCCGTCGTCCAGTGCCACGTTGCGCACCACCGCTGGCGAGCCATCGTTGAACACGCCGCAGTTGAACGGCTGCACGCCAAGCGTTGCGTTGGCGCGATCAAAGGCTTCCGCGAAACCAAACTCGGCGGGCGGCAAGGCCGCGGAAACACCCCGCTTCACGTTGACGATCTTGCCCCACACGTCCAGGCCGTAGCCGATTGCGGTCGCAACGTTCCAGATCGTGTCGTAAAAGGCATCCAGGTCCGCCTGCGGGTCGAGGTCCTGATTCAGGCAGTCGATGATCGCCGTGAGCGTCGGCGAGTTCGCGTACTGCGAAAGCAATGTGTCGGTCCAGTTCTTCATGACGACGCGACCTGCAGCACCGAAACGTTCGACGGATCAAGCGTCGGATACTGGTCGATGCCGAATGCAAGCGACGTCTGGGTCACAGCCATCGGATCAGTACCGAGCGCGATCGAGAAGATGTTGACGTTCGAGTCAGTGGCGGCCACCCCAGCGTAGTACCGCCCGGCATAGGTCGTCGAGCCGATGCGGGCTGCCGCGCCGCCGTCTTCACCGTTGAACGCGGCAATGATCGCCTGCTGAATACGCTGCGTGATGTCGGCGGGCAACTGGTCGTTCGCCTGAATTGTGACCGCAAAGAAACATTGCACCGGCGCGGGCGTCACCCACTTGATGGTGTACTGCGGCTGCGGCGGATCGTAGCTGGTGTCAGTGACGACAAAGGTCGTATCGCCGTTGTAGTCGCAGCCGGGCGCCTTTTTGCTCCAGATGGCCGCCGCAATGGCAGCGGGATCGCCGCCCAGGGTGGAAACGAACAGCGAGTGCGCAAGCAACGGATAGTGAGTTGCACCGTATTCCTCGACCGTACCCGTCGGATTGTCGATCACGAAGGCGTCGAGCACGTTCGGCACGTTGAGCACTGCGCCGTACACCGACTGCACACCGTTGACCGAATTGATCGCGACCGACAGGCGTCGTCGTGCTTCGAAGGCAGCGCGGCTCTCGGCCAACTGTCCTGGCGTGCCAGCGGTGCTGTTCGTGACACGATCCCATCCCTGTGCCGCCGTGTAGATGGTCGCGAGTGCGCCGATCGGACAGGCGATCGGTCCCATCGTCTGGCACTGGAATGGCACATCGATCTTGCCAGAGGCGCGGATCGTCACAGCGGCCGTCGAGGCGTACAGATAGCCGTTGACATCCTGCGCCACCGATCCGGCGGGAATCACCGCGCCGACCAGCCCGATGCAGGTCGCGGTGACGACGGTGCCCGACGCCGCGATGCGGTTCAGAAAGTAGATGCGCCCGATTGCGTCCTGCCAGCGGCCCGACGCCACGTCCGGGTCGACCTGATTCGCGACCTCAAGGATGTCGTCGTTCTTGTCACCGATGATGGCGGCGAGCGACTGCGCAAGCTGTCCCTGCGGGGTCGTCAGGCCCGGATTGACGCCGCCGCCGAACGCGGCATTGATGTCCGATTGCACGCCCGCGAGTATCGTCGATTCGGCAGGCACGACCGGCCCCTGATCCGTGAACTGGATCGGCGGAACGTTGGTCTGCATTGCGGTTGCGGTGCGTCGAGCGGCAAATCAGAAGCAGATGATCTGCTCGGCGTGGTTGGCATCATCGGTAACGGCGATTTCGCCGGCACACTTTCGGCTGCTGAGCACGAGTTGCGTCACGTTGGCTGAAGTGACGTTCGGAACTGTAAGCGCGGCGTGGACAAGTTCCGAGCGGATGAACGAGGCCGGCGGCAACTGGCCCAACACCGCCTGCCAATACGGAATGCCGAGCGTCGTGTCGTAAAAACATTCGCCGCGGAAGGTACGGATTGCGCTGGCAACATCCTGCGCGACTTGATATGGATCCGTTGCGCAGGCGATACTGAACCGCCCCGGAAATGTAGGAGACTTCGGATCTTGGCTGTAACGGGAGATTTGAAGCATGGAAAGCGAAGGCAAG
>NZ_FCOF02000092.1 GCF_001544755.2 Caballeronia catudaia
CGAATCCGCGTTTTACCCCGCTTCTGCTGGCGCCATTACGCCGCCCATCCCCGGCGTCATTACGCCGCCCCGTGACAATTGCCCAGGTCGCTCGATCTCCGCGAACGCCGACGAGGCGATCGGGACGATCATCGCGCAGGCGATGGAAAAAGTGGGCAACGAAGGCGTGATCACCGTCGAAGACGGCAAGTCGCTCGAGAACGAACTGGATGTGGTCGAGGGCATGCAGTTCGACCGCGGTTACATCAGTCCCTACTTCATCAATGATCCCGATAAGCAGGCCGCATATCTCGCCGACGCGCTGATTTTGGTGAACGACAAGAAGATCTCGAACATCCGGGATCTGTTGCCGGTGCTTGAGGCGACGAACGACTCGACGAACCTCGCGAGCTCAAGCGCTAGCGCTCGCGAGGCTATGGCCGATGGCGCGGTCGCGCGCATCGTGTCGGAACTTGAAAAAGTCGTGACGCTTATGCGTCAAACCTCGATGCAGCGCGTTTATGCGTCAAGTCACATCCATGTTCCTGTGGCGCCGTCGCGCATGGACATGGCGACTTTAATCGCCTTGGCTGAGACGTACGGCCAAGCCATCGTCGAAGATCCGCGCTTTTATCCCGTGATTTCTTTCGTGGCGGAGCGCGGCGGCGTCGCCCTTGTGCAGCAAGTCCTCTTCGGCGACTCGATGAATTCCATGCCATCGGGAGCTGCCTGCAATGATGCGCTCTCCTCGCTGCTAAAAGAGGCCCGACCCGCCTTTGAGTTTCTCTGCAGCACTTGGCCCGAGGCCTTCATGGCACAAGCGAACACCGCCCTGCGCCGGCTCGGCTTTTCCGCGGTCACGAGACCCATGAAGACGCGGCAAGCGGGATCGATTCACCCAACGGACGACGGGGCCAACGCTGCGCGATAACCGTGAATATGCGAGGAGCCCCTGGAGGATCTGAGTTACATGCCCAGAGATTCTCGAGCGCCAGGCGCGCCGTCGCCCAAGCTCCCATCCGGCGTGCTCGGCCTGGACTACCTCAAGTTTTCGCAATTGTCGGTGAGCGACGAATTCCTCATGCGAGAAGCGATTGGCAGCCCAGCCGTGGAAGACGCGCTGGCTTCCATTCGCTTAGGTACGATGCGCGCCGCACGGCCCGCCATGAAGGTATTCTTCGATGGTCGCCGGTTCTGGCTGGCGAGTCACGCCCACCGCTATCACGCCGCCCGCGTTCTCGGCGCCTGCCATCAGGAATTCTGGTGTGACATCCAATCCGGCACGCGCAACGATGCTGTGCAGTATGCGTCGAGGATTGCGAGCGCCAGCCGTACGCGTCATAACGCGCCCGTTTGCGCGAGCTGATCGCCTCCCCTCGACTCAGCCAATTGGTCGTCACGCTGACTACCAAGAAATCCGAAAGTGCGACACCTGCGGCGGCAACATTGACGTCGGGATATCTCATGGGCCGTACTGGGTTCGAACCAGTGACCAACGGATTAAAAGTCCGCTGCTCTACCAGCTGAGCTAACGGCCCCACTTGCCGATCAACATGCTACGGGCATCGCACTACGCGGTCATCCTAGCCAATATCGATCGTGCGGCTCGCGGAACGCGCCGACTCCGACTTCGGCACGGTCAACGTGAGTATGCCGTGGTCGAATTTGGCCAGGGCGCGATCCGGCTCGGCGTTTTCCGGCATGGGGATTGTCCGCGTAAAGCGCCCATAGGCTCGCTCCAGTCGGTAGCAGCCGTCCTCTTCGCTGCGAACGTCCTGTTTCTTCTCGCCACGCAAGACGAGCGTGCCATCCTCGACGCTTACGCTCACATCCTCGCGCTCCATCCCGGGCAACTCGGCGGTCACGCGCAGCACCTTTCCTTCGTCGACGACGTCAATACGCGGCTGGAAGCGCGATGAGCTGAAGTCGCCAAACCATCTTTCCAGCGCCCCGCGTCCGGCAAAGGGGTCTTGAAAAAATTCTTCGACGGCGCGCCACGGATCACGTGAGAAGAATCGAGGCATGTCAGGCCACGCCGACCGCGACTGTTCACCGCCCGGCGAGTGCTCCGCGTCCGCATCAGACTTGCGCGTCGCCCCGCGCAGGAACTTGAAGGGGTTCCATTTTTTTGGATCGGTATTCATGGTTTGCTCCTGCCGATTCGTTAGCAAGACGACTTGAATTTGTGGGTGGCGGTCTACGACCGCCACCCCGAGGTCTCCTGCTGCTCCCGCTTTGCCGGCTCAGCCCGTACGCACTTCGATCCGGCGGGGGCGGGCCTCGTCCCGTCGTGGGATCGTCAGCCGCAGCACGCCGTCCTTCAGATTGGCATCAATCTTCGATGCATCCAGGTCGGAACCGAGAGAGAACGCTCGCGCAAAGTGAGGCTGGCGGATCTCGGCGTGCTGCAGCCGCAACCCTGCCGGGGTGGGTACCACCGCCTCCGCCTCGATGAACAGATTTCCGTCGTGGACCTTCACGTCGAGCCGGTCCTTCGTTACACCAGGCAAATCCGCCCACAAGATAACGCCTTGGCTATTCTCAAAGATGTCGACCGGCGGTGTTAAGGTGATTCGCCGCTCGGACGACTCCCCCTCCCTGCCGGCGACCGCGTTTTCGCCTTTCCTCGCAAGCTCTGTTGTCGCGTTCATGATGTTCTCCTTCGACTGTGACGTTTCATTGAACGGTAATAGCTCGTGCCTTGGATGCCTCCCGCTTGCCAATGCTCACCGTCAGGCAGCCATTGGTGTATTGCGCGGTGACCTTGTCAGGGTCCGCATGCTCCGGCAGCTCAATGACGCGCCGAAAAGAACCTACGAATCGCTCCTGCGCATAGGTGCGCATTTCATCACCGGCGGTCGCGGGTTGCGCCGCCACACGCTCTCCGCTGATGCTTAATAGGCCCTTGTCAATTGACACGTCGAAGCTCTTCGGATCAACCCCGGGCGCAAACGCAACGACCTCGATAGAGTCGTCGGTCGAGCCGATGTTGATTTGCGGAAAAGCGCCGAAGCGCCCGGAACGGATGCTGGAAGGGAAACCGCTGAACGTGCTCGCCATCTGCCGTTGCAGGCGATCGAGCTCGCTGAAAAGGTCCATCCCGGAATAGAGATCGCTCATGATCATTTCCTCCTTGGAACCAGCAGGAAGACGAACCGGCCTACGCGCTCCAGTCCGTCTGCCGTGCTGCGGGCAAACAAATCGAAACACGCAGCGCGCCGAACTGCTTGCGCGACTGCCTGAGCGAAATTCAAGATAGGATCTCGCGCCGAAATTTCAAGGGGATGTTGCGAGTTTTCTGCTCTTGAAATCGGGCGGGCGCATCCTATATTTTCTGAACGTTCCTGACGGCCCTTGCGAGGACATTATGGAATTCGAATACGATTGGCTGACCCTTGGCCGGCACCGTATCCGGCTGCGCTCGACGAAGGGCTTCCCGACTGAGACGATGCGTACGGCGGTCCAGGTCATTCGGCTTGCGATCGACAACAACATGAGCGCGCGTGCGCGCATGGTCGAAGTCGTGGCGCAAAAGGAAGCCACTTACGAGATCGCGGTTGGCAGCACGTTCGCCGAAGACCGCTTATGCGCGCCGCAACTCGAAGCAGCGATCGCGACGGTCTTGGGCTTGCAACCCGCGCAGGTCAATATCCTCGTAACAGTGGTGACGCAGGAAGAGGTCGATCTGCATTTCGGTGTCTACGAGAGGATGCTCGCCGAAAAGTTAGGCGTGGTGCCACCACTTCAATAGCGCATCGCTCAGCCAGTTCGGGGCGCAAGGGTTCCGGGGCGCGACAGCGCGCTTGATGTTGGCGGACTTAGCTTTAGCGCGCGCACGCTGGATCTCGTTCAAGCCGCCGCCCCGCACCACAACGCCCCGCGAGTCGAGCCCCCACGTCTCGGTACTCGATGCACCGCCTTGCACCGGTCGACCTCTACCAGACAGGAAACACCACGTCCGGCTGCGGTGAGAACTGTATGCCCGAGCGAGGACAGTTCACGCGCCCCTTGACGGCGACCCGCTGGTCGAGATAGGGAAGCAGCAGTGTGGGACCCGGGGTGCCACCGATACCGAGAAGCATATCGGTGACGACCTTGTCGCTACAGGGCGAGGCCGCCGGTCGATCCAGCAAAATCGTCGTATAGTCGCCAGGAGCGTATTGATCGCTGCCACGCTGGATGGTACCGGTAATCCAGATATCGTCTTGCAGCGGCAAGGTGCGCACCGGCGCACTCGTCGGCATTGCGTCGCCGGACCAGCACATAGCCAACGCCACCGCAGTCACGACCCGTATATGTTGCATGTTCATAGCCAGACCTCTTACCCATGCGCGCCGGCTGACGAACGCCGCAGCGCTGCACGTGGCGCGCAACCGGTCCGATCCATACGAGCGCTCTCTCAGGGGTCAGGCCTGCGCCGATCCTTGACGGCCGAGTGAGCGTCCCAGTGTCACCGCTTTTGATTCACCTCCTCGAAGTCTGCGTCAATCACATCGTCATCCCGGCTCGTCCGCTGGGATTCGTGTTGCCCGGCGGTTTCGTTCGGACCGTCTCGTTGCGATGGATTGCCCGCATATATCCGCTCCCCGAGCTTTTGCGACGCCGTCGCCAGCGCGCCGATCCGGGCTTGTATTTCTTCCATGTCGGACCGTTTCAATGCATCTGTACGGCAGGTTGATCTCAGTCTGCTGGCTCGACGATAGTTCGATCTTGGCCTTCTCGGCGGCTTCCTTCAGGCGCTGCAATGCGAGCACGTCCTTCGAGAGGTCAACGCCCTGCTCCTTTTTGAACTCGCCAACGAGATAGTCGATGATGCGCTGGTCAAAGTCTTCGCCACCCAGAAAGGTATCGCCGTTGGTCGATAGCACTTCGAACTGCTTTTCTCCGTGAACATCGGCGATCTCAATCAGCGAAATGTCAAAGGTCCCCCCGCCAAGATCGAAGACAGCGATTTTGCGGTCACGGCTTTCGCGTTTGTCGAGCCCGAAGGCGAGCGCAGCGGCTGTGGGCTCGTTGATGATCCGCTTGACCTCGAGACCAGCAATGCGCCCGGCGTCCTTTGTCGCCTGGCGCTGGCTATCGTTGAAGTAGGCGGGCACCGTGATGACAGCTTCCGTGACCGACTCGCCGAGGTAGTCTTCAGCGGTCTGCTTCATCTTGCGCAGGACTTCGGCCGAGACCTGCGACGGCGCGAGCTTGCTGTCGCGTGCTTCGACCCACACGTCGCCGTTCTCCGCCTTGACAATTTTGTAGGGCATGAGCCCGATATCCTTCTGCACCTCCTTTTCCTCGAACCGGCGGCCGATCAGGCGCTTGACCGCAAACAACGTGTTTTTCGGGTTGGCGACCGACTGCCGCTTCGCAGACGCGCCCACGAGCAGCTCACTACCGTCGAGATACGCGACAACTGATGGCGTCGTGCGGGCGCCTTCTGCGTTCTCAACTACCTTGACCCGCTTGCCTTCCATTAACGCCACACAGGAGTTCGTCGTGCCGAGATCGATGCCAATGATCTTGCTCATGATGTCTTCACCGGTATCACTTCAATTGCTGGTCGCTTGTCGCCGCAGGTCAGCCGGTCTCTACGGCACTTCTTACGCCCTCGCAATCGCGCGAACTTTCATCGTCGTTGCTTCTCTGGCTCTCGAATGTCGCGCCGCGTTGCCTGCTCGAATTTTTGAGAAAGGCCCGACGCTGGCGGCAGCACACCTGGCATCACGTAGCCAGCGGGCTCGTCCGACGCCTGCGGGATCAACCGTAGCGCTCCAAGTCTCGCCCGAAGGAACGCGTCGGCATGCGCCAGCCCCTGCTCAAGTTCCTCCGCCGTCACACCGGCTACCTGGGCGGCATCGCCTACTGCAAGCCCCTCGAGCCGGCAAAGTACGACTGCGCGGCGCCAGGGCGCCGGCAGTTCCGAAAGGAGCGTCGCGAGCAGCGCGCGGAGCTCTCGCTCGCTCACGGCCTCCTCGGGCGTCACGTCCGCTGCTGGTATCACGTCCTCGAGACGCAGGACCTCGTCGGGCTGCCAGTAGGCAAACAGAATCTCCTCGTCTTCTCGCGGCTCACGTAGCGCGATCGGCAGTCTGCCCTCGAGCGAGATGCAGCGACCTGCCTCGTCCTGACGGCGGGTCACTTCGTCGGCGAGAACGCTCAGCGTTATTTGGTACAACCACTGCAGCGGGTTGAGCTTACGCGGGCGGGTTGCCGACTGCTCACACGCACGGGCCAACGCCTCATCGACAATCTCGTCGACGGACGGCTCACCCGGGTCGAGTTCGCCTCGCGCCTGCAGGTCCGAAAGCTCCCGTTGCACAAAGCGCTGCAGCGATGCGAGCAGCGGGCGAACGAGGCTGCTGAAGGACGACGCTTCTGCGTCGCTTTCTTCAGTCAGTGCGGACTTGAGTTGCCGCAAGCCGACGCGCCGCTCCTTGCGACGCCATGCGTCCTCGTGACGCAGATGTGCAACGTGGCGTTCGACCTGCCGATCCAGCTCCGTGAGAGCGTGTTCGATTGCCTTTTCCAATCGCGACGACTCCTCTGCGCACGCCAGCGTCGCCCCCGAGAGCGTCATCTGCAAACGGACGCGATAGAGACCATGGTGGCGGCTCCTGTCCAGGGTCGCGTGCAAACGGAGCCGCTCGGCCGGGAAGTGAGACAAATGCGGACCGAGCACCCGGTCAGCGAGCCGCTCGATCATCTGATGAAGATCGGGACGTGAAAGCTTCGCAACGTTCCGGTAACGAATCACCGTTTTCATCTCAAGCCTGTCTACAGTTCAGCAGCGCCGCTCATTGAAAATCCCCGACGCGTACCCCGCAGTAGTTCCCTCATCCGCCACCGCGATGCGAAGTCGCCCGCCCCCCGGCGCGAAGACGCGACGTCCCGACTGCTCCGCGTCGTCCTGCCGCGCCGATCCAGGCGCTGCGGCGTCGGACACGAGGCATTCGCTCCGTCGCCGACGATCGCCGTTGCGCTATCGTCGGTGGATGTGAGACGGAGGCTGGCGAATCCTCGGCGCGGGGGAAGCCCCGAGACGAGCGCCGGCCGCGCTGCGCGAGCAGCGACATGCAGAAAAAGGCGCTGGAGTTTGATAGCGACGCCCGGTGCCACCGATGCGGTTCGAGCGCAGATAGACGTGGCTCATCGTCTTCTCCTTCGACGCAGCAAGGAAGAGAACGGGCTTGCGCGCTCCAGTTCGCCTGCCGTGCTGCCAGCAAACAAATCGAAACACGCAGCGTGCGACCGATCGGGCGGAGGACACACTGCCTGAGCTAGAAATAACGTAGTAAAACTTCTGCAAAAATTCAAGAGCCGACGATAGGGACCGGGGGCGCAGAATGCCGCGCTGGCGCGATCGGACGGCCCAAAAACCGACTCGCGAAAGTTATCTGGATGGCGCCAACGCTATTGCGGGCGGCCGGCGTCTCGTAGTGCTTCCTCGAGTTCCAACACTAAGTAGCGTTTGCATAGAGCCTTCCACGGGAAGTCTGTGGCATCGTCCGCAAAAGCGATCTCGCCCGAGGCGAAGAGCACGCGAATAGCTGGATGGCGGGCGATGACCATCCGCGCCAAATCAACGCCGCCATATCGGGGAGGCGCAGGTCGGTGAGCAAGACATCGAAAGCAGCAGCGTTCATTGCCGAAGTTCAGCCGATCTGAACTCTGTCGAGAATCTCGTCTGAACCCACCTCAAGAGGAACAAAATTGGTCGAGCGCACATAATCCGGTCGCGGCTGCTCGACCTGTTCAGGCTTGTTCTTCACCTGGTT
>NZ_FCOF02000098.1 GCF_001544755.2 Caballeronia catudaia
GCGCTTTACAACACGTCGCGAAGCGATGGACGAGGTGATCGACTGGTTGAGCTTCTACAATCATTCGCGCTTGCACTGACATTGGGATACGTCAGTCCGATGCAATTCGAGCAGCACTGGCATGCCGCCTAGAATCGACGGGTGGCATAATTCCGTTTAGCTAAGGGATACGAAATTCGCGGACAAGGTCACTTTGCAAGTGAAACCAAGCTCTCATGGGTTGTTTTCAGAGGAATGCTGCATCCCACGACGAGTGTGCAGCACAGGAACAAGCCGGCAGCCAGACACGTGAAGGAAACGGAGCCCCATTGAGCAATGTCCGCGTCGGGGGCCCAAAGCATGACGGCCGTCGAAAGCCCGACGCCAGTGCCCATGCCGAGGCCTGCGAACGCGAAGCCTGCGGCGCCGGTTTCGCGAAGAAGCTCCTGGACGATTCTCGCTCCGAATCGCTTATTGTTCGTCGCTAGACGTGGCACTCGTCGTGACCTTTTGTTCTCGTCAAGGGAAATCGTTCCTCGATGAGTTGCAGGGTAGGGGCTCGGCCAAAGCGCGTCCGTCGGGTGGAAAACATTTGGTCGCTTACGTGCAACGTGGCGCGGGAAGAGCCAGGAAAGCAAGAAGAATAAAAGCGAGAAGGTGAGGGCTGGCGGACGCGGCTCGAGCGATGCGCTACAGATTTTTACAAATAAGTACTCTATCGACGTGCACCAACCCGGATGCGGCGGCGTTATTGCGGACACACTCAGTGGAGTTTGCAATGAACAAGAACGTCGTCAAACGCGCCATCCTTCTAACCGTCGCGACTCTCGGCAGCGCGTTTGTTTCAAGCGCAGCCTTCGCTCGAGTGGATGTCGGAGTCTATCTCGGTGCGCCGGCACCTTTGTATGTCGAGCAACCTGCAGTCGTCTATCAAGCGCCCCCGCCGGTTGTCTATGCGCCGGCCCCGGCCTACTATGGCTATGGCTACCGTGATGAGGACCATGGAGAACACTGGCGGCACGATAATGGCAGGCACCGCGGCTGGGAGCATCATCACCATCATGGCGATGACGATGATTAACCTGGTCGACATTATTAGCGCCGACTGCAATAAAACCAGCCGTCCGTAGCAGCGCAACTCGCCTGACGTCTGGGACGGCGTACGATTGGAGAGGAAATGCTCGTTGCTCCACTGCAGATGTAGGCTCGTGTGAGCAGGTGACACGTGCGCCGCACATCCGACGCCAAGCAGCGAGCTTTCTTCAATGCCTTAGGCGCTGTCTCCGAAATAGCAGGTCGAGCCCGTAAGTAAGCGGAACTTCGTCAACAAACGAACGTACGATACGACTTGCCTTGTCCGGGCTTCTCTCGGGACAATATGCAATGAATGTGGCGGCCGCGCGAAAAGTCTCTTCCAGACGCCGCTTCAAGCTTTTCCTTCGTACAGGAACGTTGCAGCTCAGTGACCACTTCTTCGTATGCAACTCTTTCCGCGCTCTCCAGATACGCTGAGAAATGATTGACCATCTCTGCGGCGCGAGTAGGATTTAGAGCATCCAACATCGTCTGGGTGCCGTTGGGATTGGCGAGCAGCTTCTCGATGTCAGCAACTTCATGCACGCCGGACACCGATGTCATCGCTAGGAACCTGATGAGGCGAGAGAGCTCGGACAACCTGAGGTGTGCACGCAAGGGGGAATTGGCGCCAGTGCCAGTCGTGAGGGGCAATAGGAATGGTTTTGTCGCCGTAAGGCCAAGATGACGAAGGAACGGCAGTATAAATAGGATTCCTTATGCTGCCAGTGAGTAAAACTGCTCGGCACGAGTGTATCCGATGCCGCTGTCTTTCATTTGGCCCTTAGCGATCACGTGCACGATGAGGGAATTCAGCGCGGCCAGGTTCGCGCCGCTTTTATCAATTGTCACCGTCTCGGGCTCGCCGTTTTGGCCGATTGACTTTTCGAAGTAGCGCCGCGCCGCCGCCTTGTCACGATGGGCACGCAGCAGAAAATCCACCGTGTTGCCCTCTTTGTCGACTGCGCGGAACAAATACTTCCACTGGCCGCGGACCTTGACATACGTTTCATCCATTCGCCAGCTCCGACCGACGGCTCGCTTGTGGCGGCGAAACGCCTTTTCCAGGACCGGCAACACCTTGATGGCCCAGCGATGTACGCTTGAATGGTCGACCGAGATTCCGTGCTCCGCCATCATCTCTTCCAGATGTGGAAGGCTCAGTGGATACGCCACATACCAGCGCACACACGTCAGGATCACATCGAGCGGATAGTGCAAGCGCTTGAGCACCCCTGCCAAGGCTGGATTTAGCGTCGTCATCAAGCGTCTGATCGTTCGTATTGTCAAGGCACTTGATACCCGACGCGTTACTGCGACAGATCCTCCTACAACGCTGACGCATCGAGTAAACGCCCGTTCGAAACGTGAGCGTCGTCGCGCGGAAGCTCGGGCTGAACGCTAATACGCGCTTTGCGTCGGTCAGGAGGCACAACTGACGGCGGAGCCCTGGTGGCGATCGGCGCAGTTGCTGGAACTCTTTCACAGCTTTCCATCTCCCTCGTGACTGCAGGCTTGCCCGCGTCGATATCTCGCGAAGCGAGACACCTCGGACCGTCTCAGCGCGCGACGACGAAGGACTTATGCATGCCCATCGCGTAGTGTCCCGGACGGTTGCAAATCAACACATAGCGTCCTGGCTCGAGCTTCAATGACAGGCGCTTGGTCGAACGTGTTCTGACATCCTCTACCTCGCCCATCTTCGTGAACCGGCTTTCGGTTACCTGTCCATTCTGTACCGGCAGCCGCGCTTCGTCGGCGTCTGTCCTCAACACGACTAATTCATGTTCCGTATTGCTGTCGGCTGCGTTCGTCACTTCAAACGTGACGCGGCCCGCCTTCGCCGCATCGGTATCGAGTTGAATGGACGTGTTCGTGAGCCTGACGTGAATAATGTCGTTCGCATGACCGCTCAAGGGTGCAACGAGCGCAATCGCAACGAGCACACACACGGCGTTGTTTCTGTCGATGTTCATTTTCTTCCTCACCAATGATAGCGCGTCCCGGCTCCTGAGGCTGTTTAGTCGAGCTCCACGTAGGCCCGAGGCGTCGGCACGACCTTGCGTTCCGTTTCGACAATGGGGGCGCCGTCTTTCCGGGCACCACACCTTCATGAATAGAACGTGGCCGGGCTTCCTGATATTCCGCACGATGTTGATGGACTGGCGCAATTGCAGGTGTATGCCGCGATGACTCGCTTCCCGAACGGGAGCAATAGTGCTGGAAGGACGTGCTCATGCAGCCGGCCTTTTGGACAACCGAACTTTTTCGAGTGCCGCGGGAATTTTCCCGGCGCAGCCATCGTTTACCTTTTTCCAGTGTCGATTCTCAGAGCAGGTCCTCACCAGTCCGACTAAGGAGGGTGTTATGTCTCACGTCTCTGGAAGTCTCAAAGCGGCGACAGCCGCTGTCCTGGCCGCCAGTTTTACGATTGGGTATGCGGCACATGGCGATGCTTACGTCGTCACGCCACTCGTGTCCAACTTGGCGGGCGCGGCCCCGAAAACGGACAGTGTATTGCAGAACGCCTGGGGTATTGCTTTCAGTCCCGCAGGCAGCCCCTTCTGGATCAACGACAACGGAACAGGCTGTGCCACGCTATATGACGGCGAAGGTACGAAGGTTCCGCTGCAGGTATCGATCCCGCTGCCAGGCAATGTCATATCGCCCGGAGCCTGTATGTCCACCAGTCATAACAAGCCGTCGGGTCCTGGGCCTGCGGCGCCCACAGGAATGGTATGGAATACCTCGGCGGCATTCCTGGTACCAGGCACGACGATCCCGGCTGCATTCATCTTTTCGACCGAGGACGGCACGATTTCCGCCTGGGCCAACGGGCTGAATCCAGCGACCAACGCCGTGATCGCGGTCGATAACTCGTCCAACTCTTCCGCCAACAGCGGCGCCGTCTATAAGGGACTCGCTTTCGGCATAAACCCGAAAGGCCTGTTCCTGTTTGCGACCAACTTTCGGTCGAGACGGATCGACGTATTCGGGCCGAGCGGCGGCACGAACGGCCTGTACATGGCCGCCGCGACGGACGGCCGCTTCACCGACCCACACATTCCGCCCGGATACGCGCCGCTCGGCATTGCTAACATCGATGGAGATCTGTTCGTCACGTATGCGCAGCAGGACAAGCAGCAGCACGACGATGTTGCAGGCAGTGGTCACGGTTTCGTGGATGTATTCGACACGGACGGCCACTTGCTGCGCCGCTTCGCCAGCCGGGGAACACTCAACTCGCCCTGGGGCGTCATGCGTGCGTCGTTCGATTTCGGACGCTTCAGCGGAAAGATTCTGATCGGCAACTTCGGCGATGGTCGAATCAATGTCTTCGACGATGACGGCACGCTTATCGATCAGCTGGAGGATGCATACGGCAATCCGGTGGCGATCGACGGCTTGTGGACCCTGACACTCGGCGGCGGCCGCAACTCGAGGTCGGACACTGTGTACTTTTCGGCAGGCCCTAACGGCGAGGCCAATGGACTATTCGGCACGATAACTCCGGCGCACCGCGGCAGATGATAGGTGCATGAAAGCGCATCGCTCGACTGGACCGAATGAGCGCAAGGAGGTCGGTTGGCGCATATAACGATTGGAAGCGATGCACGCCCGATGATGCCGCTCATGCATTGAGGGCGCGCGTGCTCGCTGCCACTGGACGCAAGCCGGCTGGTGCTCTCGGTTCATACGAGAATGACCGGGCTGGACCCGCTCGGCCTGCCGCTATAGCCGCAGCAGGTCCACACGAAGGAGGTTCGGGTATATACCTGTCCCGTAACGGTTCGGCTCGTTGATCGGCAGAGTCCAGCGATCCGCCAACTAACGGCTCGATCGTCTGGATGTACGAAGCTCGTCCATGATCCCGTCACGCTCACAGGGTCGATATGCGCTCCAGTGCGCTCAGGAGCCTATTGAAATCGATTGGCTTGATGAAGTACGCATTGAAGGGCTTTGGGTTTCGACATCGTTGGAGTCAGTGCCCATGCCGTTAGGGCGATAAACGCGATATAGGAGCCGGTATCATTCCGAATGCGACGGGTGACGTCGGTCCCGTGAAGATCAGGCAAGCGTTGATCCAGGACGGCGGCTTCGGGAGCAAATTCCTCAACGGCACGAAGCGCGGCTAAGCCAGTGTTCTCGGCTTTGACGGCGTGACCTTCCTACTCGAGCAGCATCATCAGGCCGGAAGCCGCGCCCTCGTTGTCGTCTACCACCAAGACGCGACGTTGCGTCCTTGCTGACGGTGCAACATCGGCGGTAGGCGAGGGCGGGGCGTGTGCTCACCTTGCAGCGCCGGTAGCCGCACTTCACCTAGTCCGGAATCGAGCTGCTCTTCTCGCGCGAAGCCCTGTGACCCCGTACGACGTGGCAAACGGGACTGTCCGCGGAAGCCAGTCGATGCTGCCGGGCCTTATCGCACGCGCTGTCATACGCTTGGCGGGAGTTTCAACCTGCCGCACCCGGCGTTGCACGCGATTCTACTGTCGCACACCGTGACCTTCAATCTTCACGCCGCGGCCGCCGAACTCTGGCCGCTCGCCGCACCGACAAGACTCGATTCGACATCAGTAACAATAGCGTACAGATAATTAGGCTACAAAATAATTGGCCGGATCTGCTACAGGAAACCGGTGTGACGACTTTCTCTCGGTCGCGCCGACCTTGTTCGCCAACACCGGCGCGCTATTCCAGGCGCGGGTCAGCTGAAATCTGCGAACTCATGCGTTTTCCTTTGCGTCGAACGCGACGTCCCGGCCGCGACGCAAGACACCGACGCCTTGCAATCTCCGCTTCGGTCCGGGCAATCCGGAAGTTAGCTCGTCGAACAGAAACGGGCACGGCATCAAACGGCTCGTTTTTTTCATCGACGATCGGATTGCGCCAGAGCCGGGTCAACAGGCCGATGAACCGCTCATCGCCGCCCATCGGGCCAGCGTGTTCTTTGGCACGGCGGCCTCAAAAGCGAGGTGCAACACCTATCTCGTATAAGGTGTTGCAATGCCCGACAAAACTACTTCATACCAGCACCTTCAACCTGAAGAACGCCTCGCCAT
>NZ_FCOF02000009.1 GCF_001544755.2 Caballeronia catudaia
CGCATCCTTCGCGATGCGGTACGCGACGGCCATCTCATTCCTGCTATTCACCGTGAGTGGCGGGGTAGTCGGCGGGTCGCCCGGCAATATGCGCCGCAAAGCTGGCCGAAGCGGGAACCAGACCCGAAACCGACCGTCTACGGGTTCCACAACGGTAAGTATGTACCGCTTGACGCGGACGGGTCTTTTATTGAAGACACGCCATACGTCCCCGTTCGGGGCGCGGCCAAAGTTGCCGCAGCAGCGAAAGCGGGCGCACGTTCCGGCGGCGATGATAGCGAAAGCGGGCGCACGTTCCGGCGGCGATGATAGCGAAAGCGGTTTTGACTGGCTCGGCGCGGCTGAAACGGTCGCCGGGGCCATGCTCAGCGGCGCGGGTTCGAGCGACGATGGCGGCGGCAATTCAATGCTGAAGCGCTTTGGAGACAGTGACAGCGATAGCTTGCTTGGCGACGCGCAACCGTTTGAGTACGTGCCTGACGATATCGACGACGATATGCAGACGGCGTGGTTGCCAAGTACCGACGGTCCTCCTAATAGCTGGCTGGAGAATCCTTCCGGGAAAAAGCAATGGCGATACTACGACGGAAACGGCGATGCCGCTGTCGATATTGACTTCGGACATGATCACGGATTTGGCGCGCCGCATTCTCATAACTGGGAGAATGGTAAGCGCGACAAAGGAAACCCCGTCTCTATTTTCTGAATACTATGGATAATCTAAAAGAGTACGTCTTCTTTCATGACTGGCAGATTGATTCGATTTCCGCAAGCGAAGAGAATCGATTGATTCTAAGTCTTTGCTTCGACGGCAGACAAGCCGAAGTCACGTTCGAAGGTACTAGTCGTTGCGTAGTCGAACACTTTGGAATGTTGAATATCGTCTATGACATTACAATCCTTCAGCCGGACGATTCTCAGTATAAACAGGCACTCTCCATCCTTACGAAATCAGATCGATTTTCTAAGATTCCCGGAGAGAAGATTGCGCTTGTTGCTGCCACTGCCGGAGCCGAGATCGTTGTTGAATTTAACGCGCTAGAAATCAAGGAAACAGTTCGGACGCGTGAGTAGGCAGCGTTGGGCGAAAAATTTTACGTTATTAAAATTGGGAGTATGGGGTTCTATCGTATGTTAAAAATTGGGAGTATGGGGTTCTATCCTATGTATCGTTTCGCCAAGACATTCCGCGCCGATGGTCAGGATAGACGACCGTAGCCGCCGCCTGTTGATGGGCTATTTGATAGGCTTGAAAACAAAAAACCCGTAAGTCCTTGGATTTACGGGTTTTAATTGGTGTTTTGGCGGAGGCGGTGAGATTCGAACTCACGGAAGGATCGCTCCTTCGCCGGTTTTCAAGACCGGTGCCTTAAACCGCTCGGCCACACCTCCAGCAAGGCGCGTATTGTAGCGCAAGTCATCGAGGCGGAGGAACGTTCACCCTTCGAGCGATTTCGTCGCTCTCAGCGCGGGAAACCACCGCATCCACAGCAGCGCGACGGCGATCGTGCCGATTCCGCCGATCAGCACCGCCGGCACCGCGCCGAACAGCCCCGCCGTCATCCCCGATTCGAATTCGCCCAGCTGATTCGATGTCCCGATGAACAGCGAATTGATCGCGCCGACGCGTCCGCGCATTTCATCGGGCGTCTGCAACTGCACGAGCGACGAGCGCACGACCACGCTGATCACATCCGATGCGCCCAGCGCCGCGAGCGCGAGCAAGGAAAACCCGATATCGCGCGACAGGCCGAACAGGATCGTCGCGATGCCGAACGCGATCACGCCGCCGAACAGCGCCGTGCCCGCGCGCTGACGCAGCGGGCGATGCGCGAGCCAGATCGACCCGGCGAGCGCACCCACTGCCGGCGCCGCGCGCAACACGCCAAGCCCCCACGGGCCGGTATGCAGAATGTCCCGCGCATACACCGGCAAAAGCGCCGTCGCGCCGCCGAGCAGCACGGCGAACAGATCGAGCGACAGCGCGCCGAGAATCACCGGCTTGCTCCTGATGAACCCGATGCCGGAGAACAGCGCTTCGAACGACAAGGGCGCGCGCATGCGCACGGCTGCGTCGATCCTGATCGCGGCCACCGCGAAAGCCGCGCCAAGAAACGCGATCGTCACCGCGCCGTACACGGTCAGTGCGCCGAGGCCGTACAGCAGGCCGCCCATCGCGGGACCGAGGATCATCGCGGTCTGATTGGCGGAAGTCGACCACGCCGTCGCCTGCTGCAATTGAGAGCGTGCGACGAGATTCGGCAGCAACGCCGCCATCGACGGCGATTCGAACGCGCGCGCGGCGCCGGTGATCATCGCGATCGCGTAAATCGGGGCGACGGTTTCCCAGCCATGCCACGCGCCCAGACACAGCGCGAGCGCGCCAACGCCTTCTATCGCCTGACAGACATATGCGATCGTGCGCCTGTCGTATCGATCCGCGACGTGCCCGACGACGAGCGTCAGCACGAACATCGGCAGAAACTGTGCGAGCCCCACGAAGCCGAGCGCGTAGGCGCTGTGTGTGATCGAATACACCTGCCATCCGATCGCGACCGACATCATCTGAAACGCCACCGACGACATCACCCGCGCGGTCCAGAAAAGCGCGAACGGGCGATGCCGCATCACCGAGCCAGGCGTCATCGTCGGTGCGCTCAATGCTTCGAGTCCTTCAAGAACAGCTCCTGTAGATCGTTGAGAAAGCGCTGGCCGAGCTCGGTCGGCGCGATGCGCTCGATGGTGCGCGTAATCAGTCCGCGCTTCTCCGCTTGCGCCAGCGCGGGCTCGATCGCCGACAGCGCGAGACCCGTGCGCTCGACGAACGAATGCACCGGAAAGCCTTCGACGAGCCGCAGCGTGTTCAGCATGAATTCGAACGGCAGATCGCGCGGGCCGACTTCGCGCTCTTCCTGAATCGGGCTTTCCTTTGGCGAAAGCGCGTGATCCATGTAGCTCGCCGGATGCTTGAAGCGCGCCTGGCGCAGAATCTTCGACGGAAACGACAGCTTCGTATGCGCGCCCGCGCCGATGCCGAGGTAATCGCCAAAACGCCAGTAGTTCAGGTTGTGCCGGCTCTGCCGGTGCGGCTTCGCATACGCCGACACTTCATAACGCTCGTAGCCCGCCGCACGCGTGCGTTCGTGGATCCAGTCCTGCATGTCGGCGGAAGCGTCGTCGTCGGGCAGGGCGGGCGGATACTTCGCGAAGACCGTGTTCGGCTCCATCGTCAGGTGATACAGCGACAGGTGCGGCGGCGCGAAGGAAATGGCGGTTTCGATATCGTGCCGGCACTCGTCGAGCGATTGCTGCGGCAACGCGAACATCAGATCGAGATTGAAGTTGTCGAAGTGCTTCGCCGCGATCTCGACGGCCTTACGCGCCTGCTCCGCATCGTGAATGCGGCCGAGCGCCTTCAGATGCGCTTCGTTGAAGCTCTGAATGCCGATCGACAAACGGTTCACGCCGCTCGCGCGAAACGACGCGAACTTCGCGGCTTCGAACGTGCCGGGATTGGCTTCGAGCGTGATTTCGGCGTCGGCGTCGAGGGGCAGCAGCGCGCGTGCATCCGAAAGCAGGCGATCGAGGCCCTTCGCGGAAAGCAGCGAAGGCGTGCCGCCGCCGATGAAAATCGTATGCACCTGCCGTCCCCACACGAGCGGCAACGCGCTTTCGAGATCGGCGCGCAACGCATCGAGATAACGTTCTTCGGGGAACGTGTCGTCCTTCCATTCGTGCGAATTGAAGTCGCAATAAGGACACTTGCGCACGCACCACGGAAAGTGCACGTACAGCGAGAGCGGCGGCAGCGATGTCAGCCGGATGCTGCCCGGCGATGTGAACGCCTGCACGACGTTGATGGCGCGTCTGGTTGTGTTGGGTCCGGCGCTCACGCCAATTCCTTCAGTCGTTGCAGCAGATCACGCAGCGCGAGCGCGCGATGACTCAGCGCGTTCTTGCGCGCGGGATCGAGTTCCGCGGCAGTTGCGTTGAGCGTCGGCAGGAAGAAGTGCGTGTCGTAGCCGAAGCCGTTCGCGCCGCGCGGCGCATCGATCACTTCGCCGTGCCAGCGGCCTTCCGCGATGAGCGGCTCGGGATCGTCGGCGTGACGCACGAGGACGAGCACGCAGAAGTAGTACGCACGGCGATCGGTTTCATCGGCGAGATCGGCGACGAGCTTTGCGTTGTTCGCGGCATCGCTCTTCGCTTCGCCGTTCATCGACGCATAGCGCGCCGAATACACGCCCGGCGCGCCGTTCAACGCGCGCACGCACAGGCCGGAATCGTCGGCGAGCGCGGGCAGGCCGGTGAGCGTCGACGCGTGCCGCGCCTTCGCCAGCGCATTCTCGACGAAGGTCGCGTGCGGCTCGGGCGCTTCGGGCACGCCGAGTTCGCCCTGCGCGATCAGTTCGATGCCCGCCGCATCCAGCAGCGACGCGAACTCGCGCAGCTTGCCCGCATTGTTCGACGCAAGGACCACGCGGCCCAGGCCATTGACATCAGACACCTTGAATCCCCAATGCTTCCTTCTGTTTCAGGATCAGCGCCTTGATGCCGCTGTCCGCCAGCGCGATCAGCTCGTTCATCTCGTCGCGCGTGAACGGCGCGCCTTCCGCCGTGCCCTGCACTTCGACGAAACCGCCCGCGCCCGTCATCACGACGTTCATGTCGGTGTCGCATTGCGAGTCTTCGTCGTAGTCGAGATCGAGCACCGGCGCGCCCTCGAAGACGCCGACCGAAATCGCCGCAACGAACTCCTTCACCGGCGTCTTCGCGATCTTGCCCGCGGCGAGCAGCTTGCTTACCGCATCGTGGGCCGCGACGAACGCGCCCGTGATGCTCGCCGTGCGCGTGCCGCCATCGGCCTGAATGACGTCGCAATCGATGTGCAGCGTGCGCGCACCGAGCGCGTTGAGATCGAACACCGAGCGCAGCGCACGGCCGATCAGCCGCTGAATCTCTTGCGTGCGGCCCGTCTGCTTGCCGCGCGCGGCTTCGCGGTCGCTGCGCGTATGCGTCGCGCGCGGCAGCATGCCGTATTCGGCGGTGAGCCAGCCTTGCTCGCGTCCGCGCAGAAACTCCGGCACGCGCTCGGCGATGCTCGCCGTGCAGATCACCTTGGTATCGCCGAATTCGACGAGCACCGAGCCTTCCGCGTGCTTCGTGTAATTGCGCGTGATGCGCACGTCGCGCAACTGATTCGCGCGGCGGCCGCTCGGGCGCGGGGGAGAAGGCTTGAGCAGGGGAGAGTCGGTCATGGATGGTGTTCGAGAGAGTTGGACGGGAAATTCCCGGCGTTTTTTATCGTCATTCACGGACGATTTTATCGTCATTCACCGGCAGGCGTCGGTCGCGCACATGCCGTGCGGGCGGGCTCCGTGACAAAAATGGGATAATGCGGATTCCTCGCCCGGCAGCCAAACACGTGCCATCCCCAAAGCACCTTCGAGAGCGCCGGGCGTTTCGTTGAATCGGCCTTCGCAAGGAAGGTCACATCGCGAGACGTACCATGATCTACAGCATGACAGGCTATGCCAGCGCGACGCGCGAAGTCGTCGCGGATGGCGCGGGACCCAATGGCGCGGGCGGTTCGGGCGTCGGTGTATCGGTGGAATTGCGCACGGTGAATTCGCGCTTTCTCGATCTGAACTTCCGCATGCCCGAAGACGTGCGCGCAACCGAGCCGCAATTGCGCGAAATGCTGATGAACAAGCTCTCGCGCGGCAAGGTCGATATCCGCATCAACCTGAATCGCGTGGAGCAGTCGGCAAACGCGGGCGCGCTGAACCGCGAAGCGCTCTCGCAACTCGCGACGCTCGAGCGCGCCGTGCTCGACGTCTTCCCCGACGCCGAGCGCATGCGCACCGGCGAAATCCTGCGCTGGCCCGGCGTGCTCGCGGAAAGCGCGGTATCGCAGGAAACGCTGCGCGAAGCGGTGCTCGCGTGCGGCAAGCAGGCCATCGCGGATCTCATCGAAGTGCGCGCGCGCGAAGGCGCGGCGCTCGGCAACGTGCTCATCAGCAACGTGACGGAGATGGAAGCGATTGTCGCGCGCATCACGCCGCTCGTGCCCGAACTGATCGCGAAGCATCAGCAGAAAATCGTCGAGCGCTTGCAGGATGCGCTGGGCATCGCGACGGCCGAAGGCGCAACGCCGACGAGCGCGCCGCGCGAGGAAATCGCCGAGCGCATCCGTCAGGAAGTGACGATGTACGGCATTCGCATCGACATCGCCGAGGAATTGCAGCGCCTCACCGCGCATCTGAACGAAACGCGCCACGTGCTGCAAAAGGGCGGCAAGGTCGGCAAGCGCCTCGACTTCATGATGCAGGAGCTGAACCGCGAAGCGAACACGCTCGGCTCGAAGGCGGCCGCCAAGGAACTCGCCGATGCATCGATGACGCTCAAACTGCTCATCGAACAGATGCGCGAGCAAGCACAGAATCTGGAGTAACGCAACATCATGCCGAACACTTCGCACCGCTCGCATAGCCACTACACGGGCATCTATCCCGGCAACCTGTTCATGGTCGTCGCGCCTTCGGGCGCGGGCAAGTCCACGCTCGTTAACGCGCTGCTCGCCGAGGACAAGGACATTCTGCTCTCGGTTTCGTACACCACCCGCGAAGCGCGGACGAAGGAAACCAACGGCGTGCAGTATCACTTCGTGTCCGTCGATGAATTCATGGAGCGGCGCGAAAAGGGCGAGTTTCTGGAGTCGGCCGAAGTGCACGGCAACTACTACGCCACGTCGAAGCTCTGGATCGCTGACCAGATGAAGCAGGGCCACGACGTGCTGCTCGAAATCGACTGGCAGGGCGCGCAGCAGGTCAAGAAGCAGTTCCGCAACGCGGTGGAGATTTTCATCCTGCCGCCGTCGCTCGATGCGCTCGAAGACCGCCTCAAGAAACGTGGCCAGGATTCCGAAAAAGTGATCGTGCGGCGCTTGCTGGCGGCCGGCAGCGAGATGGCCCATGCATCGGAGGCGGAGTATGTCGTGATCAACGAAAACTTCGATCGCGCGCTCAACGAACTACGTTGTCTCGTGGCCGCGACGCGCCTGCGCTTCACGTCGCAATACGCCCGCAATACACAGCTTTTCGTGGACCTCGGCATTCATTCGGCGCCGCAATCCTGACGCATTGCCGTGGCCGGGTGATCCGGTCACATAAGGTAGAATAAAACCCATATCGAGAAGGAACTAAACATGGCCCGCATCACCGTCGAAGATTGCCTGAAACAAATCCCGAATCGCTTCGAGCTCGCGCTCGCGGCGACGTATCGTGCGCGCCAGCTCGCGCAAGGCCACACGCCGAAAATCGAAAGCCGCGACAAGCCGACCGTCGTCGCGCTGCGCGAGATCGCGGCGGGCCAGGTTGGTATCGAAATGTTGAAGAAGGTGCCCGTCTAAGGGCTTCGGCAACACCGGTTTCAGTTTTTGCAACCGACGACACCACGCGTCACGTCACCACGGAGGCCAGGATGAGTCAGACACCGTTGCCCATCTCCGCCGCCGTGGATCCCGAGATCGAAATCGATCAGGATTCGATGCTCGACGCCGACAAGCCGCATGCAGCGCGCAAGTACATCGACGCCGTCCTCGAACAGTCGTTCCGCCATCTGTTCGGCCCGACCGCGACACCCGAGCAGCCGCGCAAGCACGACGTCGTTTCCATCGCGAAGCTGACGAACACGCTTGCGAGCTACCTCTCCGCCGAGGAGATCAAGGAAGTCAAGGCGGCTTTCCATTTCAGCGACGAAGCGCATCTCGGGCAGTATCGCCAGAGCGGCGAGCCGTACATCACGCATCCGGTCGCGGTCGCGGAAATCTGCGCGGGCTGGAAGCTCGACGCGCAATCGATCATGGCGGCGCTCCTGCACGACGTGATCGAAGACCAGGGCGTCACCAAGACGGAAATCGCGGAGCGCTTCGGCGCCAAGGCCGCGGAACTGGTCGACGGCTTGTCCAAGCTGGACAAGATGGAATTTCGCAACCGCGAGGAAGCGCAGGCGGAAAATTTCCGCAAGATGCTGCTCGCGATGGCGCGCGACGTGCGCGTCATTCTCGTCAAGCTCGCCGACCGGCTGCACAACATGCGCACGCTCGGCGCGGTGCCGCCGGAAAAACGCCGGCGCGTCGCGCGCGAGACGCTCGATATTTACGCGCCGATCGCGCATCGGCTCGGTCTGAACAATACGTATCGCGAGCTGCAGGATCTTTCCTTCGCGAACTTCAATCCGAATCGCTACGCCACGCTCGAAAAAGCGGTGAAGGCGGCGCGCGGCAATCGCCGCGAAGTGGTCGGCAAGATTCTCGAAGCCGTGCAGCGGACCATCGCGGATGCGAAGATCAACGCGGAAGTCACCGGCCGCGAAAAGACGATCTACAGCATCTACAAGAAGATGCGCGACAAGCAGTTGTCGTTTTCGCAAGTGCTCGATGTCTACGGCTTTCGTGTCGTCGTCGAGAGCGCGCTCGAGTGCTATACGTGCATCGGCGCGCTGCATGCGCTCTATAAGCCCGTGCCGGGCAAGTTCAAGGACTACATCGCCATTCCGAAGGTGAACGGCTATCAGTCCCTGCATACCACGCTCGTCGGCCCGTTCGGCGCGCCGATCGAGTTCCAGATCCGCACGCGCAAGATGCACGAGATCGCCGAGGCCGGCGTCGCGGCGCACTGGCTCTACAAGAACGGCGGCGCGGATCTGAACGACGTGCAGAAGCGCGCGCATCAATGGCTCAAATCGCTGCTGGATATCCAGAGCGAAGCGGGCGATTCGAGCGAATTCCTCGAACACGTCAAGATCGACCTGTTTCCGGACGCGGTCTACGTGTTCACGCCGAAGTCGAAGATCATGCCGCTGCCGCGCGGCGCCACCGCGCTCGACTTCGCGTATTCCATTCACAGCGACCTCGGCAACCAGTGCGTCGCGGTGAAGATCAACAACGAGTTGCTGCCGCTGCGCACCGAGCTGAAGAGCGGCGATATCGTCGAAGTGATCACTGCGCCGTATTCCAAGCCGAATCCGGCATGGCTTGGCTTCGTGCGCACCGGCAAGGCGCGCTCGGCCATCCGCCACTATTTGAAGACGATGCGCCTGAACGAATCGGTTCAGTTGGGCGAGCGGCTCGTCGATCAGAGTTTGAAGGGCTACGGTCTCGCGTTGTCGGATGTCACGCCAGAAGTGTGGGAAAAACTCGTGCTGTGGACCGGCAACAAGACGCGGCAGGAAATCTTCGCGGATATCGGTCTCGGCCGGCGCGTGGCGGCGGTGATGGCCAAGCGCATCGAAGTGTTGATGAACGGCATCGCCGACGACGAAGATCATCCGCATCGCGAGCATCACAGCACCAACACCGCGCCGCCGGTCGTCATCACGGGTACGGAAGGCATGTCGGTGCAGCTTTCGCCGTGCTGCCGCCCGATTCCCGGCGACGACATCATGGGCTACATCGGCATCGGCCTCGGCATGGCGATCCACACGACCGAATGCCGCGTCGCGCAGCGCATCCACCGGCGCGATCCGGGCCGCTGGATCGACGTCGCCTGGGCGCCGCAGCCGGGCCGTCTTTTCGATGTCGCCGTGAAGGTGCTCGTGAAGAACACGAAGGGCGTGTTCGCGCGTGTGGCCGCAGACATTACATCCGCCGATGCAAACATCGTGCATATCGCGATGGACGAAGACGTGTCGCAGGAAGCGAAACTGCTGCGTTTCGTGATCCAGGTCAGCGACCGCGTGCATCTGGCGAACGTCATGCGCCGCGTGCGCACCAATCCGGACGTGATGCGCATCGCGCGCGAGCGTCCGAGCGACGAACCGCATCACCGCAATCAGGACGGCGGCATGCGCATCGACCGCGAGCGCGCCGACTACTGACGCGCCGGCGCGGGTACGCGGCATGCATGCCTGTCGTCCTCCGACGAACAGGAGAGAGCGCCGCAATGAATACTTCCGATCTCGAAGGCCCCGCACTTGATTACTGGGTGGCGCGCGGGCTGCACGAATTCATCCGCGAGATTCACTTCACCGATAGCGGAGAGACGCTCTCCATACGCGGCAACGACCGCGGCAAGCCGTGGGACGGGCGCTTTTTACCGTCGACGTCATGGGAAGCTGCATCGGTCGTGCTTGAGCGCGCCTGCAAGCTGGAGATGCAGGATCACGGGCGCGGCGAGGTGGTCTGCGCCGTGACCTTCGGCAAGGACGGCGAGTCTGTTGAAGGGCGAGGGCCGTCGTTGCGGATCGCGTTGTTGCGCGCGTTCGTGCGGCATGCGTTCGGCGATACGGTCGAGGACGAGTATCTGCGACGCCCGCAGTCGCTGCTCGGCGCACGCGCGGAGCCGATCGGGGAATCGAGCGCGATTGCGTCGGTGGAAGACGTGCCTTCACCGGGACGGCATATCGGCGATATCAGCCCGGTTCCGCGCGTCTAGACGACTTCGACGCACAGAAACAAAAAGGGCCTTCCCTTTGGAAGGCCCTTCAAAAAATGGCGCGGCTGGCAGGATTCGAACCCACGACCCCTTGGTTCGTAGCCAAGTACTCTATCCAACTGAGCTACAGCCGCACGCAAAACGGTACTGCGAAGTCTGTTTCCGCGAACGCGGAGATACTGCAAATTAGGTGGCGCGGCTGGCAGGATTCGAACCCACGACCCCTTGGTTCGTAGCCAAGTACTCTATCCAACTGAGCTACAGCCGCACGCAAAACGGTACTGCGAAGTCTGTTTCCGCGAACGCGGAGATACTGCAAATTAGGTGGCGCGGCTGGCAGGATTCGAACCCACGACCCCTTGGTTCGTAGCCAAGTACTCTATCCAACTGAGCTACAGCCGCACGCAGAAGCGGAATTATAGCCAAGCCCATTCCAAAAAGGAAGAGGTTTCGGGCGGTTTATCGATGTTTCTGTCGACGAAAGCACCGCGCGGCGTGGTAAGTTGATGTTTGGAAAGCAAGAACACCCGAGAATTCGACATTCATTCGTATTATGAACAAGGCATTTGTCAAAGAGTCGGATGACACCGACGACGACCTCGAACTCGGTCATCCTGACGTTCCGGCGGGCACGAAGAATTACATCACGCCGGCGGGCCATCAGCGGCTGCGTGACGAGCTCCTGCAGCTTCTCGACACCGAGCGCCCCGAAGTCGTCAGGCTCGTCTCCTGGGCTGCGTCCAACGGCGACCGCTCGGAGAACGGCGACTATATCTACGGCAAGCGGCGGCTGCGCGAAATCGACCGGCGCATCCGCTTTCTGGGGAAGCGCCTGGATCTCGCGGAAGTGGTGGACAGCAGCAAGCAGGAAAACGTCGACCAGGTGTTCTTCGGCGCGACGGTCGACTACGCGGGCGACGACGGCGATGTGAAGACGGTCACGATCGTCGGCGTGGACGAGGTCGATCTGGAGCGCGGCCACGTGAGCTGGATCTCGCCGGTCGCGCGTGCGCTGCTGAAGGCGAAGATCGGAGATACGGTCGCACTGCACACGCCTGCGGGCGTGCAGCAGATCGATATCGTGGATGTGCGTTATCCGCGCTGAGTCGCTTCAGGCAAGACTTGCAGACGAAAAAAAGCCGCTCCGGAGAGCGGCTTTTTCACAACAGAACTGCCGGTGAAGCTTAGAAGCGGTGACGCATGCCAACCGTTGCCGAAACCTGGTTCGAGTTCGACGACATGCCGACGCCATTGATCACCGCGCCGATGGGCAGGTTGTCCTTGTCGGTCATGTGTTGGTACTCGCCCTGCAGATACACGTCGGTACGCTTCGACAGCGCGTACGCCGTTTGCAGGCTGAACTGATGGAACTTCGGCTTCTCGCCGTCGATGCGGCTGTCGGTGTACGTGTACGCACCCGCGAGCGACAGAGCCGGCGTCAGGTTGTAGCGGCCGTTCACTTCGTAGTTCGTGAAGCGGACGTGACCGTCGGTCAGGTTGATCGAACCGGCGCCTTGCGTGCCGACGCTGGTGATCGACGAAGCGTTGTCGAGCATCGTCTGCGTGAACACGAAACCAACCGTTGCCGGGCCGAACGCGTAGCTCAGGCCACCGCCGAAGATGCGCTGACGGCCAGCGACGAACGGCGTGTTGTCGGTCGTGATCGCGCCGTTGATGTTGTTCGTCGGCGAGCCGACGTTGTTCAACTGCATGTACGCCGCAGCGACGTTCAACGGACCGTAGTTATACGATGCGCCGACGCTGTACGCGCGGTTATCCGCGAAGCCGCCTGCTTCGTTCGAGAAGCCGTACATCGCGCCCAGCTTGAAGCCGGCGTAGTTCGCGCTCGTGTACTTGACCGAGTTGTTCACGCGGAACGTGTTGTCGAGGTTGTCGTTGTCGAACGGGTGAGCGAACTGCGTGCCGCCGTATTGCGTGCCCGTCAGAGCCAGAGGCCCGAGGAAGTCGACGACGGAGTCATATTGACGGCCGAGGGTGATCGCGCCGAACTGATTGCTCGACAGACCGACGAACGCCTGACGGCCGAACTCACGACCACCTTGGCCGTTCGTGCCGTTCATGATGTTGAAGCCGTTCTCCAACGTGAAGATCGCCTTCAGGCCGCCGCCGAGGTCTTCAGAACCGCGCAGGCCCCAACGGCTGCCGTTGACCGAACCGCTCGTCGCCTTGAAGTTGCTGTGGCCAGGGCCGCCGACCGTCGTGATCTGGTTGTTCGTATAGGTGATGCCCGCATCGATCAGGCCGTACAGCGTGACGCTGCTTTGCGCATGGGCGGCGGTAGCAAAAACGCCCGACAGGGCGGCGACCATGAGAGTCTTTTTCATCTTTGTAACTCCGAGAGCAGATAGGGGCCGAGGACCCAGGCTTTGGGAAACCTCGCTCCGGCGCGCTGCGAGAGGCGCGGGGCGGAGCAGCAATGCGTCGGCGTCGCGACACATTTGTTTCCGGACCAGAAGAAGTGTAAAGACGGGGTTACAGGACGGGGCGTTCCAAATTCCGCAATAAACCATTGTTGATGCGGCAATGATCGGCCGCGCCCATATTTTTCTTTATATACAACGATTTATGGCGGAATAAAGGCGAAGGGCGGGAAGTGTCAACCAAACGGCGTTGCGAATGCGCTACATCAATTGTGGCCGCGATCAATGGGAAACATCCGAAATTACATTGTTGAGGTATTTGAAAAAGAAGATTGCGGCTTTTGCGGGTAATTAATGCGGACCGGATCGCTATACTGACGGTGCTGCTTTCCGAAGCAGACTTTTTCGTTGACGGAAAAAGATCTCCAAACTTTGTCAGCGCGACTTTCCGGTCGCGCTTTTTTTTGTTCGCCCGTGTCGCGCTTCCAAGTCCGTGCGACAAGGGCGAGCGGGCGGTGAGTGTTCCGGAAGCGGCGGTCTGCGTTTCGGGTGTCATTAATTCGTGCCGCGAGCGATTTCCACCACTGTGCAACTTGATCGGGTTGAATCAAGGTCGCTAATGTCGATTACATTTAATTTGCGACTTAGTTTCCGCGTTGCTTGATCCCGGAGAATTGGGCAATTCGAATAGGCTCTTCCAAGTCGAATAACCTGGTTACAGAGTGAGATCGCGCTTTGCTTATTTATCGTTGAAATCTCAGTTAGTGATTTAGAGAATTAAAACGTGCGCGCTTGAACGTTTCAGGGGGAGAGCCTCGCAAATACTATATTTGCGATTTACCGCGTTTCAAACATTTATTTGCTCGGCACTAAGAGTCGCCAACGCTGCGGACGCTTCTCCGCCCGCGTGGCCTGCGGTACGACTCCTCGCTTCTCTGGCCACGGACGGTAGTCGACGAAGGGCCGAGCGACCGGTCGTGGTTATCAGCAGTCCGATCTTCGGGGAATGCTAAAAAATTGCTTGTTAATCAGGTGAAGTTATTACGGGTTACCCGCTATTGCTTTTCACGCGAATCTATCGACAGCTTGCCAGCCGAGAATGAGCTGGCGCATTAACCGCTCGCTTGGGCAGTTGGATAATGCCGGCCAGGCAGGGCGTTTACTCGCCGGCGAAAGCCTCGTGCCTCGTGCTGCGTTAGAATGAGCAATCCAGCGCACACGCTCCATCCCGCCTTCTCGCGCCGTTTCCCGCACCATCTACGATGCATCTCGACCGCTCTTCAAGCTTTGCCTTTCCATCCGCACCCATCGCATTCGTCGATCTCGAAACGACCGGCGGCACTTTTGGCGTGGACCGCATCACCGAGATCGGCATCGTGGAAGTCGGACCGTCGGGCGTTTCGCAGTGGACGTCGCTGGTCAATCCGCAGAAGTCGATTCCGGCGTTCATTCAACAACTGACCGGCATCACCGACGCAATGGTGCGCGATGCGCCCACCTTCGAGCAACTCGCCGCCGGCCTGCTCGAGCGGATGAACGGGCGGCTGTTCGTCGCGCATAACGCGCACTTCGATCACGGCTTCCTCAAGGGCGAATTCAGGCGCCTCGGGCTTCGCTTCGCGCCCGACGTGCTCTGCACCGTGCAACTTTCGCGCGCGGTGTACCCGTCGGAAACCCGTCATGGTCTCGATGCGCTCGTCGACCGGCACGCGCTCGTGCCTTCCGCGCGGCACCGGGCGCTTGCCGACGCCGATTTGCTCTGGCAGTTCTGGCAACACCTGCATCGCGCGCACGCGCCGGACGTCGTGCAAGCGCATCTGGAACGCGTGACGCGCCGTTTCCAGCTCGCCGCGCATATCGACGAGGACACGATCGAGCAGATCGCCGCAGGCTGCGGCGTCTACATGTTTTATGGCGATGACGACGCACCGCTCTACGCGGGTCGCAGCGTGAAGCTGCGCCAGCGGGTGCGCTCGCATCTCGTCGGGCCGCGGCGTTCAGCGAAGGATTTGCGTCTGGCCGCACTCGTGCGCCGCGTCGAATGGAAGGCGACGGGCGGGGAGATCGGTGCGATGCTTGCCGAGGCGCAATGGATTGCCACCGCGCGTCCGGCGCATAATCGCGCGCCGAAGTCGCGTCCTGGTGAAGTCTGCGGCGCGCCGTGGCCGTACGGCGGCGCAATCGCTATAGAAGAGCGCGACGCCGCATCGGGGCAGCGCGCGTGGCATGTCATCGACGAGTGGTGTTATCTCGGCTCGGCCAGCACACTGGCGCAGGCCGGGGTGCTGCGGGCGGGGGCCGGCACGACGCCGTTCGAACCGACGACCTATCGCATTCTGAGCGAGCGTCTCGCGCGCGGGCTGGCCGTGACGCCGCTCATCGCGGCTGCGCCCGCATCCGCCGTCTGAAGCGCGATCAACCCACCGCGCCCACACCGCCCGTCGCGCAGACGTGTGACAGCGCGCGCATGAGCGGCTCGTTCATCGACGAGTTGTAGCGCGTCAGATGCTTCCATCGCGCGACACTTTCGGCGAGGCGCATCGGGCAGTCGTCGGCGTGACGAATGGGCTCGACGTGAGCGAGCGCCGACACGAGCGATTGCGTCAGCCGATCGAGCTTCGGACGCGTGTCCTTGGCGAGATCGGGCGGGGATTCTTCGGGCGCCGCTCTCAGCGCGCGCCAGTTGGCGAAAAGGACGTTCTGCACGTCCTTGCTCGCATCGATCTGATCGCGAAAAAACTGCCGTGCGAATTCGGGATCGACCTGCGCACCTTTAGCCTTCGCCTCGACCTGCTTGAGCAACGCCTCTTCACGAGGCGCGTCGGTGATCGGCTCCTGATGCGCCCATTTCCAGCGCGCGACCGGTTCAGCGAGCGCGAGCCGCTGCGAAACCAGCGCGATGAGATTGGTGAACGGAGTGTCGTCGCCATCGGCGTGCACGGATGCGGGCGCGGCGAACGCGAGCGCGCAGGCGAAAGCGGCGGAAGCGAGGAGAGAGGTGTTCGATCGGCGGCGCATCGGTGTCCGGGCAAAAGCGCCAGAATAGCGCACCGACCGCTCGAATCTGAACATGGTCGGCAATCGGAGAAGAGCTTTCGATGAGGCGAGCCGAACCGCGCGACTCGCCCGGGCGGTCATGGACGACGGGCGCGACGCGTCCTGGCGTGTGCCATGTGCGGACCTTTCGGTCCGTGTGCGCCGCGCGCGGCGGGCGTCGTTCTCACGACGACGGCGTGATCCAGTGTGTCCGCCTTACTTCGACTGCGCCGAGTTGCGCTGTTCGTCGAAGAACGCGCGCACATGCTCGGGCAGCTCGGTCGCGAGAAATTCGACGCCAACCGGTTCCGGATCCGGACAATACACCTTGTCGGGCGTCGGGATTTTCGTCGGTTTCGCGTCCATGATTTCTCTCCTTGATGACTACGGCAATTGCGCCAACTGGCCGATGCGGTTTTTGCGTAGCCACATACAGCCGAAAACCAAATACGGTTCCCTCTCGTTATGCGTTATCGGATCGCGACCGCTTCAGCTTGAGCCAAATTGGCGCGCGTGATTCACCAACGCATGATCGTTCGTCTCCGGCTCGGCAACACATCGGTAATTGATTGCCGGCCCTCAATTCGTCGCTGCAAAAAGTACTGTTTGGCAGTCTTCGATGACTGCGCCGGCGAGCCGCGCCCAGCTTGGCTCCGCACGGAACGCGACCATCGCGTACCTAAACTGTAGCTTTTCCTCTATGGATATAACGATACCGGGAAACCAGCGTTGACGCTTGATGGTGCAGGGCGGAAAATGGCTCGTTGTTGTACGTAACCGCACATATAAGGCGAATCAAACGGACGGTGGGCGCGAACGTGAAATCGGTGAAGCCGATTTCAACCGTAAGTCGCAATCGTGTGTACAGCAGAGCCGATCGTTGCAAAAGCGCGAAGCGTCGCGCAAGTGATGATGAAGCGTCGAAGTCGACTGCTCGAAACGCTAAAAGCAAAAAACCCGCGTCACTTGCGTGTACGCGGGTTTTTTGTGCTGCCTGAATCCTGTTGGTGCCGGAAAGAGGAATCGAAAAACCACTCGATGAAAGTCGACCCCGCATGAACGCGAAGACATGCGTCAAAGCCCCTCAACCGCCACGAGCGCATCCCGAGCTATCCATTCGAGCGTGCCGAAGAGCGCGGATAGCTCCCAATGGTCCAGAGTTCTGTATATAGCTGGTGTAGCGCCTTCTTCATCGGACAACAGGCGCAGAAGCGCGATGAGTCCAGTAAGCGCGAAGGCTGCGCGTGCCTGACCGTCAATGTTTGGCATCGTCATATGGTGCGGTCCGCGATAGCCGGGTTTAGCGCCGGGTTCAAGTATCGACGTCCACCCCGGACGTTCCGCATTGCGTACCTTTGGTGAAAGCGTGCTCGGGTCGCGGGTTGCCTCGTTGGTCGCCGCTTTCGCCTTCTTCTTTTCTTTCATGCCGTCTGCTCCTGTGTGAAGTCCGGAGCCGCGCCCTTCGAACGAAGGGGCGGGCGGGCACAGTGGCAGGGTTGACGGACCGGGCTGTTACAACCATTACCGGCGAGCCTTTCGGCTCCCCTGCCACGGCCCGCCCATAGACGAACCAAAGCACCACATCGCCCTTGGTCGGAGGGCAAGCGGGGTACAGCATGCGCGCCGCCTACATTGCGTAGGCGGTCACGGGTTGAAGAAACAGCTACAGGCCGTCAAACCTGTCCCCGGCGCACCACGCGCCGGGAGCGCCAGAATACGACATGACCCCGCGATGCCGATTCTAAAGCAGTGTCAAAATTTGTCTTCGTCGGGTGCGAGTCGTCTTCGACCACCGAAACCTGAATTCAGAGGGGAGCCGTGTTTTTCGAATTTGCCTACACAGCGCCTACACGGAATCCAGAAAGCAAAAAGCCCAGTCGCGATGACTGGGCTAAGTGCTTGAATTCATTGGTGCCGGAAAGAGGAATCGAACCCCCGACCTTCGCATTACGAATGCGCTGCTCTACCGTCTGAGCTATTCCGGCTCCGAATTTTTCTTCGCTTTTGCGTCCGTTTGGTTCGTCAGCAACGAAGAAGTGAGATTATGCAGAGCATTTTTCGTCTTGGCAAGGCTCGAAATCAATTTTTCTTATCGAGATGGTACGCGGTCACGCGATCGACTTCGCTCTTCGAGCCGAGGAAAACCGCGACGCGCTGATGCAGACTCGTCGGCTGGATATCGAGGATGCGCGCCTCGCCATTGGTCGCGGCGCCGCCGGCCTGCTCGACGATGAACGCCATCGGATTCGCCTCGTACATCAGACGCAGCTTGCCGGGCTTCGACGGATCACGCTTGTCGGCCGGATACATGAAAATGCCGCCGCGGGTCAGAATGCGGTGCACGTCCGCGACCATCGAAGCGATCCAGCGCATGTTGAAATCTTCCTTGCGCGCGCCGTCCTTGCCGTCGTTCAGTTCGCCGACATAGCGCTGCACCGGCTCATACCAGTGACGCGAGTTCGACGCGTTGATTGCGTACTCGCGCGTTTCGACGGGAACCTTCATGTCGCGCTGCGTGAGCACCCACGAGCCGAGTTCGCGATCGAGCGTGAAGCAGTTCACGCCGTGACCGGTCGTCAGCACGAGCACGGTCTGCGGGCCGTACACCGCGTAGCCCGCCGCGACCTGCTGCGAGCCCGGCTGCATGAACGCCTGTTCGCTCGGCTCGACGCCGTCCGGGCAGCGCAGCACCGAAAAGATCGTGCCGATCGAAACATTCACGTCGATGTTCGACGAGCCGTCGAGCGGATCGAACGTCAGCAGGTAATTGCCCTTCGGATAGCGGTTGGGAATCGGGAAGATCTTTTCCATTTCTTCCGATGCCATCGCGGCGAGGTTGCCGCCCCATTCGTTGGCTTCGAGCAAGATTTCATTCGAGAGCACATCGAGCTTTTTCTGCACTTCGCCCTGGACGTTCTCGCTGCCGGCGGAGCCGAGCGCTTCGCCCAGAGCGCCTTTGCTGACGTGGTAGCTGATCTGCTTGCACGCGCGCGCGATGACCTCGATCAGGAGGCGCAAATCGGCCGGCAGGTTCTGGTGTTCGCGTTGCTGTTCGATCAGATACTTGGAAAGCGTGGTGCGGCTGGAAATGGAGGACATGCGGGACTCCGTGAGCGTTAGACGAATATTCACGATTCTAACCGGTCGACCTGTCGCGCCGATGTGACAGCAGCCGCCATAAGTCAGAACGGCCGCAGCGCGAACCTCGCGCGGCGGCCGCCGATCATCGAAATTCCGACGACACAGCGCTCAAGCCGCGAGCGCCTTTTCGACCACCTCGCGCACGTCGCGCGATTTCGCCTTCGACGCGACCTCCGATAGCGCCGCGTGCATCTTTTCACGCAGCTTCGGCGTGAAGCGGCGCCACAGCTCGAGCCCGCGCGCGAGGCGTGCCGCGACTTGCGGATTGAGCGCGTCGAGCGCGATCACCTGTTCGGCCCAGAACGCATAGCCGGAGCCGTCGGGCGCGTGGAACTGGGCCGGATTGCCGCTGCAGAAGCTGAAAATCAGCGAGCGCGCGCGGTTCGGGTTCTTGATATTGAACGCCTGATGCTGCATCAGCTTGCGCACGATCTCGATCACATTGCGCTCCGGCCCGCCGCGTTGTGTCGCCTGGAGCGCGAACCATTTGTCGATGACGAGCGCCTCGTTCTCGAAGCGACGATAGAAGTCCGCCAGCGCCGCGTCCGCGACGCTCGCGTCGGCACCCTTCGTCGCGCTCGATAGCAACAGCGCCGCGAGCGCGGCCGAACGGTCGGTCATGTTGTCGGCGGCGTCGTATTGAGCCTGCGCGAGCTTGACGGCTTCGCGCGGATCGTCGAGCTGGCTCAGATAGGCGAGCGCGAGGTTCTTGAGGCCGCGCTTGCCGGCATCTTCCGGCGTCGGACGATAGTCGCCCGGCGTGCGGTTCGCCTGATAGGTCGCGATCCATTTCTCGCGCAATTGCGACGCGAGACGACGGCTCATGAAGACGCGCGCCGCGTGCACGGCGGCCGGATCGGACACGGTCATCTGTTCGGCGAGATAGCTTTCCGAGGGGAGCATCAGCGCGAGTTCGCGGAACGCGGGCGTGAGCGTGGTGTCGTCGAGCACGCGCGCGAACGCGGCGATCACCTGATCGTCGAGCGAAAGCGTCTCGCCCTTCGCCGCACGCTCGGCGAGTCCGAGCAGCTCGCGCGTGGCGAGACGCTGGCCGGCTTCCCATCGATTGAAGGGATCGCTGTCGTGCGCGAGCAGGAACGCGAGTTCATCGTTCGTGTAGTCGTATTCGACGATCACCGGCGCCGAGAAATTACGCAGCAGCGACGGCAGCGGCGCCTCGCTCACATCGACGAAGGTGAACGACTGCTCGCGCTCCGTGAATTCGAGCACGCGCGTCGTGCCGTTCGGCTCCTTCTCGCCTTCGAGTCGCAGCGGCAGATCCGCGCCGTTCTGGCCGATGAGGCCGACCGAGAACGGAATCAGGAGCGGTCCTTTCTGCGTGTCGCGCGCCGCTTCCGACGCATCGCCGTAGCCTTGCGCGAGCGTCAGTGTGTAGCGCTTCTTCGCGGCGTCGTAGGCGGCGCGCACGGACACGCGCGGCGTGCCCGCCTGGCTGTACCAGCGCTCGAACTGCGCGAGATCGCGATGATTCGCGTCGGCGAGCGCGTGGCGGAAGTCGTCGCAGGTCACGGCCTGGCCGTCGTGGCGCTGAAAGTAGAGATCCATGCCGCGGCGGAAGCCGTCGCGGCCGAAGAGCGTCTGATACATCCGCACGACTTCCGAGCCTTTTTCGTAGACGGTCATCGTGTAGAAGTTGTTGATCTCGACGTAGCTTTCCGGGCGCACCGGATGCGCCATCGGACCGGCGTCCTCGGCGAACTGCATCTGGCGCAGCACGCGCACGTCCTCGATGCGCTTGGTCGCGCGCGCCGCCGCGCTTGCTGATCCTTCGACGTCGCCCGCGGCCATGTCGGCGGAGAATTCCTGGTCGCGGAACACGGTCAGGCCTTCCTTCAGGCTCAACTGGAACCAGTCGCGGCAGGTCACGCGGTTTCCCGTCCAGTTGTGGAAGTACTCGTGTCCGACCACGGCCTCGATGTTCGAGAAATCCGTGTCCGTCGCGGTTTCCGGATTGGCGAGCACATACTTCGTGTTGAAGATGTTGAGGCCCTTGTTTTCCATCGCGCCCATGTTGAAGTCGCTGACCGCGACGATCATGAAGCGGTCAAGATCCAGTTCCAGCCCAAAGCGCTTTTCGTCCCAGCGGATCGAGTGAATGAGCGAATCCATCGCGTGACGGGTCTTGTCGAGATCATGCGGCTCGACCCACACCTGCAGCAGCTTTTCCTTGCCCGAACCGGACTTGATCTTCTCTTCGATGCACACGAGCTTGCCCGCGACCAGCGCGAACAGATAGCTCGGTTTCTTGAACGGGTCTTCCCATTTCGCGAAGTGGCGGCCGCCGGGCAACTCGCCTTCTTCGATCAGATTGCCGTTGGACAGCAGCACCGGGTACGCGGTCTTGTCGGCGCGCAGGGTGACGGTGTAGGTGGACATCACGTCGGGGCGATCGAGGAAGTACGTGATGCGGCGAAAGCCCTCGGCTTCGCACTGCGTAAAGAAGTTGCCGCTGGAGACATAAAGTCCGGAGAGCGTCGTGTTCTCAGCCGGATTGCAGATGCTCTCGATGCTAAGCTCGAACGTATCCGCTGCGGGAATAGTGCCGATGGACAGTCCGTTTTCATGGACGTGGACATCCGCGTGCGCGACGCCGTCGATCACCGCTTTCACGAATTCCAGTTGCTCGCCCATCAGTTCGAGTCGGGGCGCGTCTCCGCCTGCGTCGGGATTGCGGCGCAGCTTCATCGTATTTTTCACGACCGTGCGCGCTGGCACGAGGTCGAACTCGAGCGCGACGGAGTCGATCAAAAACGCGGGCGGCGTGTAGTCCTGGCGGCGGATCACTGCGGATGCGGTCGTGGTTGACATGGCGAGATCTTCAAAGTGGATGGGCGGCGCGAGCGCTTTGCGTGGCCGTTTCGTCACGGCACGAAAGCTGGCGCGGCATGTCGAACCATTGTACAAAACGTCCGTCGATCGTGAGCGGCGAGCGCCGGGCCTTGCATGAAGCGCGGCACGTGCGTGGATCGCGCGCACTATGATCGCTCGCGCTATCTATAACTAAGAAGAGCAGTTTCCGAAGTGAGGACGACCATGAATTTTCCGATCAAGGCGCTGTACAGGTGGCTGCTGATGCTCGCCGCGCTGTGGCTCGCAGGATGCACGACCTACGTGCAGACGCAGGTGACCGCGTTCTCCGACTGGAGCGGCAGCGACACGACGCGCACCTATGCGTTCGCGCGTCAGGGCGAGCAGCAGAACAGCATCGAGCAGACGACCTACGAGGCGCTCGTCGCGAACGAGTTGTCGAAGTACAACTTCCGTCAGGCGCCGGACGCGGGCGCGCGTTATCAGGTGGCGCTCGCCTATTCGGTGCGCGGCGATCTGATCACCGTGCGTCAGCCCGTCTATTACGATCCGTGGCCGATGTACGGTCCCTACGGCCGTCCGTTCTGGGGCCCGTGGGGCGGCTGGGGGGGCTACGGCCCGTGGGGGCCGACGGGTTACGTCGACCAGAGCTATCCGGTCTATATTCACGCGCTGCAGATTCGCATGACCGACCGCCAGACTGGCCGTGAGGTCTACAAGGTGACGGCGGTGAATTCGACGGGCGACCCATCGCTCTATCAGGCGATGCCCTATCTGACGCGCAGCGCGCTCGCGGATTTCCCGCTCGGCAACGGCACCGTGCGCACGGTGACGCTGCCCGTGGACAAGAACGGCGGCATCTCGAACGAGACGGCCGCCTCGCTGAATTCGAGCGAGCGCGGCGTGCCGCCGGCGCCTGCATCGAAGACCGTCGAGTGATCGTGGTGAGGCGCGCGCTCAAGGCATCGGAAAAAAATGCCGGAGCGCGCCGCGCCGGTTGCGTCTCACGCCGTCGCGCGCCATTTAAAAAACGCCCGACGGCCTTGAGTAAACTCGGATTTATCGTTGTGACGCGGGGCCGCAAGATATGCAGCTTCGTGCAATTAGCGATATATTTCCGACATGACAAAACCGTGTCCGCCCAATCCTGAAGCCGTTCCCGAGCCTTCCACATGGGACGCGCGGCTCGCCCGCCGCCTCGTCACGCCCCTCGTGGGCACGCCCGTCACGCCCAACCATCTGACGACGCTGCGCCTCGCCATCGGTCTCGCCGGCGCATATTATCTGTCGCTCGGTCAGTTCTGGATGTGCACGCTCGGCGCGCTTCTCATCGCACTGTCGAATCTCGTCGATCACACCGACGGCGAGCTCGCGCGCATCAGCGGTCAGTCGAGCAAGATCGGCCACTTCTACGACCTCGCGGCCGATGCGCTCGTGACCGTGCTGCTGTTCCTCGGCATCGGGTTTTACGTGGCGGTGCATCATCCGTCCATGATCGTGCCCGCGCAATGGCTCGGCGCAATCGCGGGCGTGGCCGTTGCGCTGATCTTTTTCCTGCGCATGCGCGTCGAGTCGATGGTCGGCAAGTCGGGCACGAAGCAGGCGTCGATGGCCGGTTTCGAAACGGAGGACGTGCTGTATCTGCTGCCGGTCGTGACGATCCTGAACGGCATGACGCCGTTTCTGGTTGCCGCGTCGATCGGCGCGCCGCTCTTCGCGGTGTACGTGGCGATCGACTATCAGCGCGTCAACCGGCAGATGAAGCAGCGCGCGCAGGCGTCGCATGCGGACAAGAGCAACGATTTCCAGGCGGTGAGATGAGCGATACGGCAACTCCGGTCAACACACCGATGCAGGAAGCGCAAGCAGCGCCGGCAGCGCGCCTGTCGAAGCGCGACATCGAGTCGACCCTGAACGCGCGTCTTGCCGCGTTGCAAACATCGAAGTTGCGGGACGAGTACGGCCAGCAGGGTTCTTTTCTCTACATCGAAGACTTTCTGCCGCGCGACTACACCGAGCGCCTGATCGCCGCCGTACACGACGTGACGCCGGCCGTGAACCGCAACTATCTGCCGGGTCACAAGGCGGGCGGCAGCGTGAGCCGCCATACGCTCGACAAGCTCGCGCCGTTCATCGCGGATCTGTACCGGTCCGACGCGCTCATCAAGTGGCTGGAAGCGATCACCGGCGACAAGCTGCAACTCTCGCCGGATGACGATCCGCACGCCTACGCGCTCTATTTCTACACGCGCCCGGGCGACCATATCGGCTGGCATTACGACACCTCGTATTACGAAGGCCGCCGCTATACGCTGCTGCTCGGCGTGATCGACGATTCGTCGTGCGCGCTCAACTACGAGCTGCACACGAAGACACCGGGCAAGGCCGCGCAGCCGGGCGCCGTGCAATATCCGCCCGGCGCGTTCGTGTTCTTCGACGGCGACAAGCTGCGCCATCGGGTCACGCCGCTCGGCGAGAACGAAATGCGCGTGTCGCTCACATTCGAATACGTGACGAATCCCAACATGCGGCCGTTCCAGCGCTTCATTTCGAACATGAAGGACTCGATCGCGTATTTCGGATTCAGGCAGGTTTTTCGCCGCAAGGGCGGCAAGAACGGACAGGCATGAGCCGCGCGGGCACATTCCTGTTGTCGCTCGGCGTGGTGTTGTTCATCGCGCTGCTCGGCTGGCAAGGCTTCGGCTCGGTCGCCTCGACGCTGGCCGCCGCCGGATGGGGCCTCGTCGCGGTTGCAGCGTTTCACCTGGTGCCGCTCGTCGTCGATGCCGTCGCGATCAGCGTGCTCTTTTCCCACAACGAGCGCGACGTCTCCCTGCGCGACGCGTTGCTCGCGCGCTGGGCCGGCGAATCGGTGAACAGCCTGATGCCCGCCGGCCAGATTGGCGGTCCGATGCTGATGGTGCGCTATCTCGCCCAGCGCGGCATGCGCGCGCGCGACGCGGCCGCCGTCATCACCATCAGCACGACGATGCAGACCGTCGCGCAGCTGATCTTCGCGCTCGTCGGCGTCGTGCTGCTGACGAGCTTCGCCGCGGGCGGCTCATCGTCGACGGTGATGATCGCCGTGCTGGCGGTGATCGGCTTCATCGGTCTCATGATCTTCGGCTTCTATCTCGCACAGCGGCGCGGTCTCTTTGGCCGCGCGATGCGCTTCGCGTCCGGCATCGCCGCGAAATTCTCGGCGAAGCGCGACTGGTCGTCGCTCGTCACGCGCGCCGAAGCGGTCGATGCCGCCGTGCACGACTTGTATCGCGAACGCGGCAAGGTGGCGGCGAGCTTCGGCTTGAGCCTGATCGGCTGGATCGCCGGCACGGGCGAAGTGTGGCTCGCGCTGCATCTGCTCGGTCATCCGGTCGGCTGGACCGAGGCGCTCCTGCTCGAAAGTCTCGGCCAGGCGGTCCGCGGCGCGGCCTTCGCCATTCCCGGCTCGCTCGGCGTGCAGGAAGGCGGCTATCTGCTGCTCGCGCGTCTGATCGGCCTGCCGCCCGAGGCGGCGCTCGCGCTCTCGCTCGCCAAGCGCGCGCGCGAGCTGCTGCTCGGCGTGCCGGGCATCGTCTATCTGCATTTCGTTGAAAAAGGCTGGCAGCGCCGCCGTCTCGCGCGCGTGCCGGACATCGACTGATTACCCACGAAGGGAACTATAACCATGCGCGCAATTATTCTTGCGGCCGGGATGGGCTTGCGCCTCGTGCAGCCCGAAGGCCAGCAAAAACCGAAGTGTCTGCTGCGGTTTGGTGACAATTCGGGCGATGCATCGCTGCTGGAGCGTCATCTGCACTTTCTGAAGGCTGCGAATGTCGATGAGATCGTCTTCGTGACCGGCTTCAAGAGCGAGCAGATCGAGGCGGAGCTCGCGTCGATCGACTGGAAGCCGAAGACGGAAATCGTCGTCAACGACGAATTCACGCTCGGCAGCGTGCTGTCCGTGCACACCGCGCGCGACGCGATGACGCGCGGCGGCGATGTCCTCCTGATGGACGCCGACGTGCTCTACGACGAGCGCATCATCGAGCCGCTCGTCGCGGGCGGCAGCGTGAACCGCCTGTTGATCGACCGCGATTTCGAAGCGGGCGACGAGCCCGTGAAGCTGTGCGTCGAGAACGGCGTGCCGGTCGAGCTGCGCAAGCAGGTCGCGGCGGGCTTGAAGTACGACACCATCGGCGAATCGGTGGGCTTTTTCCGCTTCGACGCAAAGACCGCCACGCGCCTCGCCGAAATCTGCGCCGATTACGTCGCGACGGGCCGCGCGAAGATGCCGCACGAAGAAGCGGTGCGCGACCTGTTGCTCGAAAAGTCCCACGTATTCGATGTCGCCGATGTGACCGGCGCGCCGTGGATCGAAATCGATTTTCAGAACGACGTGAAGCGCGCGGCGGACGAAGTGTTGCCGCAACTGCATGCGCTGAGTCAGTTTGCAGGAGCCTCGCAACAATGAACGCACCCACACAGATTCCCGTCGGCTACTCGCGCACGTTGCGTTTGCGCGAGATGCTGCAAAGCAATCGCCTCGAATTCCTGATGGAAGCGCACAACGGCATTTCGGCGCGCATCGCGAAGGAAGCGGGCTTCAAGGCGATCTGGGGCTCGGGCCTCTCGATTTCCGCGCAGTTCGGCGTGCGCGACAACAACGAGGCGAGCTGGACGCAGGTCGTCGACAACCTCGAATTCATGGCCGACGCGAGCGATCTGCCGATCCTGCTCGACGGCGACACCGGCTACGGCAACTTCAACAACGTGCGCCGGCTCGTGAAGAAGCTGGAGCAGCGCGGCATCGCGGGCGTGTGCATCGAGGACAAGCAGTTTCCGAAGACCAACAGCTTCATCAATGGCGAAGCGCAGCCGCTCGCTGACATCGACGAATTCTGCGGCAAGATCAAGGCCGGCAAGGATTCGCAAAGCGATCCGAACTTTTCGATCGTCGCGCGCGTCGAGGCGCTGATTGCGGGCTGGGGCATGGAAGAAGCGCTGAAGCGCGCCGAGGCGTACCGCCAGGCGGGCGCGGACGCCATTCTCATTCACAGCAAGCTCTCGAAGCCCGACGAAATCCTCACGTTCGCGCGCGAATGGGCAGGGCGCGGCCCGCTCGTCATCGTGCCGACGAAGTACTACAGCACGCCGACCGACGCGTTCCGTCAGGCGGGCATCAGCTGCGTGATCTGGGCGAACCATCTGATTCGCGGCGCGGTATCGGCGATGCAGGCGATCGCGAAGGAAATCCACGACAGCGAGACGCTCGTCAACGTGGAAGACCGCATCGCGTCGGTGAACGAGATCTTCCGGCTGCAGGATGCCGACGAATACTCGGCCGCCGAAAACCTCTACCTCACGGCGGCGAACGAAAAGCGCAGCGCGATCGTGCTGGCCGCGAGCCGCGGCGCGGGCCTCGCGGCGCTGACCGAAGATCGTCCGAAGGTCATGTTGCCGGTCGCGGGCAAGCCGCTTCTGCGTCATCTCGTCGAGGCGTTCAAGAAGGAAAGCATCAACGACATCACGGTGGTAGGCGGTTATCGGGCCGATGCGATCGAGTCGGGCGGCATTCGTCTCGTCGTCAACGAGCAGCATGAAACGACCGGCGAACTCGCGTCACTCAGGTGCGCGGTGAAGCATTTGAACGGCGATACCGTGATTTCCTACGGCGACCTGCTGTTCCGCAGCTACATCCTGCGCGATCTGGCGGAATCGGACAGCGAGTTCACGGTGGTCGTCGATTCTTCGCAGACACCGAAGGCGGGTGAATCCGCGACGGATTTTGCGTACTGCTCGACCGGCGACGACCGCGCGCTCTTCGGCCAGAAAGTGTGGCTCGAAAGCGTGGTCGGCGCGGGACAAAGTCTGACCGATGGCCGCGCGCCGCAAGGCCGCTGGATCGGGCTATTCAGGACCCGTGCCGCGGGGAATCTGCGCCTGCTCTCGGCGCTTTCGGATCTGTCCGGCGAGCATCCGAACTTCCGGAAGCTCGACATGGCCGCGCTCCTGAACGCATTGATCGCCGCCGGCCACAAGATCGAAGTGCAATACGTGCACGGCCACTGGCGCGGCGTGAACGATCTCGACGATTTCCGCCGCGCGGGCGATTTCGCGCACGGCCAGACGCCGATCGGTTCGGAAGGCGCGGAGAACGCGCGTGATTGAGGCCGCCCAGTTCGTCGAGGCCGCGCGCGAGCGCGGTTTCGACTGGTACGCGGGCGTCCCTTGCTCGTATCTCACGCCTTTCATCAACTACGTGCTGCAGGACGACACGCTCAATTACGTGTCGGCGGCGAACGAAGGCGATGCCGTTGCGCTGATAGCGGGCGTTGAACTCGGCGCCGGGTTTGGCAAAAACGGTAAGCGCCGCGGCATCGCGATGATGCAGAACTCCGGTCTCGGCAACGCGGTGAGTCCGCTGACGTCGCTGACGTGGACGTTTCGTCTGCCGCAATTGCTGATCGTCACGTGGCGCGGGCAGCCGGGCGTCCACGACGAGCCGCAGCACGCGCTGATGGGCCCGGTCACGCCGCGGATGCTCGAAACGATGGACATCCCGTGGGAGCTGTTCCCGACCGAAGCCGATCAGATCGGCCCGGCGCTCGATCGCGCGACCGCGTACATGGACGGCACCGGCCGTCCCTACGCGCTCGTCATGCAAAAGGGCAGCGTCGCGCCTTATGAGCTGAAGAAGACGGGTCTGTCGGGCGTGCGTTCGCCTGCTCAACCGGCGATCGTGGAGCGCTTCGCAGGCGAGCGCGTTTCGCGCCATGACGCGCTTCAGAAGATCATCGCGAACACGCCGAAAGATTCGACGGTCGTGCTCGCGTCCACGGGCTTCTGCGGCCGCGAGCTCTACGCGATCGACGACCGCGAGAACCAGCTCTATCTCGTCGGCTCGATGGGCTGCGTCACGCCGATGGCGCTCGGCCTCGCGCTCTCGCGTCCCGATCTTCGCGTCGTCGCGCTCGACGGCGACGGCGCCGCGCTCATGCGCATGGGCGTCTTCGCGACGCTCGGCGCGTACGGCCCGTCGAACCTGATTCATGTGCTGCTCGACAACGGGGCGCACGAATCGACGGGCGGCCAGGCCACCGTTTCGCGCGGCGTGGATTTCGCGTCGATCGCGTCGGCGTGCGGTTACGCGCTCGCGCTCGATGGCGACGACATCGGCGTGATCGATCGTCTGTTCGAAGCGCAAAATGTCGATGGCGTCCGGTTCGCGCGTTTGTCCATCAAAACCGGCACGCCCGGCGATCTGCCGCGCCCGAAAATCACGCCGGAAGACGTGCGCGCGCGCTTGCAACAACACATAGGAGGCCGCTGATGCTGCTGCTCAATCCGGGTCCGGTCACGCTGAGCGAACGCGTGCGCGGGAGCCTGCTGCAAACCGACTTGTGTCATCGCGAGCCGGAATTCTTCGATCTCCAGGATGAGGCGCGGCAGCGTCTCGTCGCCGCATACGAGCTCGATCCGGCCAAATGGAGCGCCGTGCTGATGACGGGCTCGGGCACGGCGGCCGTCGAAAGCATGATCGCCGGGCTCGTGCCGGAAGGCGGGCGGCTGCTCGTCGTGGAGAACGGCGTGTACGGCGACCGCATCGCGCAGATCGCGAAACAATACGGCATCGACCACGAAGTCGTGAAATACGAGTGGATGCAGGCGCCGGACCTCGACGCGATCATCGCACTGCTCGACGGCGGCAAGTTCACGAACGTCGCGATCATCCATCATGAAACGACGACCGGCCGCCTGAACGCAGTCGACAAGCTCTCGCGCGCGTGCGCGGAGCGCGGCATTGGCCTGCTGCTGGACGCGGTGAGCAGCTTCGGCGCCGAAGCGATCGATTTCGACGGTGGCGGCATCGCCGCGATCGCTGCGACGGCGAACAAATGTCTGCACGGTGTACCGGGTGCGGCATTCGTCATCGCTTCGAGAGGCGCCTTGAAGCATGCGGCGAGCCGGACGTACTACCTCGGCATCGCGCGGCTCGCGACGTTGCAGGACCAGCGCAACACGCCGTTCACGCCATCGGTGCATGCGTATTACGCGCTCGTCGAGGCGCTGCGCGAGTTCGAGGAAGAAGGCGGCTGGCGCGCGCGTCACGCGCACTACGCGAAGCTCGCGGAGCAGGTGCGCTCGGGTCTGGCGTCGCTCGGTATCGAGAGCGCGTTGCCGCCGGAAGAGTCGTCGGTGGTGCTGCGGGCGTATCGGTTGCCTGCGGGCATGACCTACGAAACGCTGCACGATGCGCTCAAGGCCAAAGGCTTCGTGATCTACGCGGGGCAGGGCGGTTTGTCGAAGGAGCTGTTCCGCATCTCGACGATGGGCGCGCTCGATGCGAACGACATGGACCGGCTGATTTCGGCGTTCGTCGAGCTTCTGCGCTGATCACGGCTTGCAGAAAATCGCCGTGATGAAGGGCGCGACGTGGTGCACGACCGCGTCGCTGCCCGCGGCCTTCACCTTCTCCGCGACTTCGATGTCGCCGCCCCAGACCACGGCGCCATACGCCGCATCCCCGATCGGCTCGCCCTTGCCCTGCCTGAACAGCGGGTCGTCCTTCTGATACGCCACCAGCGCGTACACCTTGAAGCCGTACGCGGTCAGCGCCGCGCCTTTTACCGGCCTGAACGCGTTGACCGAATTCGGCTCGACGCGCATCGGCTTCTTTTCCAGCAGATTGTTCGCCTGCAGCGGCGCGATGAAATCATGTGGCGTCGATCTGCAATCGAGCTGCGCGTCGAGCGCCTCGGCGCGGGCGACGGCGCTTACGGCTGCGAGCGCCATCCATACGGCGATTCGGGAAAACGGCGCCGCGTGTCTTGCGGCGAAACTGATGTGGCGGCTCACAGTGGTCATATCAGTTGGACTCCGGCGGAGATACGAAATCCTACTCGATTGGCGGCATTATTGAGCGTTGCGTCGTTCTATCAACCGGATTGGCTTGATATCACTCGTTTTGGCGATTTTGTTCGAAAATATTGTTTCGGTATACGAAGTTAATCGATTCGCCGTTGTCTCGTTGTTCGTCAATACCAACATCCGATGGCATTGCCACGGCCCTTGCCTATACTGAGTGGAACGTCCGTCCGGACGTGTTCAATCAATCCTCCCTCGTCGTTTCCTGGCTGTTCCTGCGCGCTCAATCTCAACTGGGAGTGAATCATGAGGAGTCGATTTGCGATTAACAGGATGCTCGCGAAAGTGCTCGGCGTGTTGGCCATCTCGACGGCAGCGCATGCGTCCGGTCCCGTCCCGAATCCTTATCTGGCTGCACAGACTTACGCGATTACGCATTTCGATTCCGCTCAGTCCAACGCGTTTCCCTATGCTGTGCCCAGCGGAACGCAGTCGACGCCGACCCTCGCGTTTCCGCAGGCGCCCGCCGGCCCCATCAATCTAATGACACTCGCAACGACTTCGAGTGACTACATGTGGGGCGTATCGGCGACGAGCGTCGGATATATCGACGTGAGGAACAACGGGTTCAGGCGCGTCGCGACGCTGCTGCTTCCCGGCGTGCAGTCGGCGCTGGTGACGTTGCTCAGCGGCCTCGTCTACAACCCGCTGCTGCCGCTCGTCAATCCGATTGCCACGGTCGCGCTGGCGCAGACTTTCCTCGCGCAGTTGCCGCTGGGCGCGGGCGGAGGATTTCCCTCGGCCTATAGCGTGGTGGACAACAGCAACGTGCTTTACATCAACGCGGGCGCGCAAATACTGGCGCTGGGATACTCGCCCGGCGGCCTGCTGGGACCGAGCATCCAGATCCTGCGTTCGCTCGACATGAGCACGATCCTGCAGAGCGGCGAGTCCATCACGGGAGTCGTCATGACTTACGACGGCAATCTCGCCATCGTCGGCAGCCGGTCGCTGACGATCGTGGGCCGCAACTTCGGCACACCAAAGGGAAGGGTGACGTTCGGTAGCGACGAGACCATCAGCAATTCCGCCGCGGTAGATGAAAACAATGCCGTCTACGTCGTATCGGACAAGCTGATGCGCAAGGTCGTCTGGACGGGCAGCACGCTGTCGCAGAGCGCTGCGGACGGAGCATGGAGCGCGGCGTATCCGACCGGCGACACGTTCTACACGCTGTTCGGCTCCGGGTCTGGAAGCACGCCAGCGCTGATGGGCTTCGGCAGCGATCCGGACAAGCTCGTCGTCATCACCGACGGCAAGAAGCAGATGGACCTCGTCGCCTTCTGGCGAGACGCGATTCCCTCTGGTTTCACGAACCGCATCGCGGGGCAGATACCCGTGACCTGCGGCTTGCCGCCTACCTATACCGGCGCAATCCAGTCCGATCAGTCGGTGGCCACCAACGGATACGGCGCGTTCGTCGTCAACAATGTGTCCACGTCGAACACGGGCACGAGCCCGCTCGTCGACAATCTCCTGCGCGGCGCACCGGGTGCGCCGCCAGCGCCGCTCGGCGTGCAGCGTTTCGCGTGGGATACGCAGACGCACACGTGGTCATCGGTCTGGGCGCGCGCGGACGTCTCCTCGGACAACATGATCCCGTCCGTCAGCGCGGCGTCGAACCTGGTGTTCGTCAACGGCTTCTATCCAGCGAACAATCAGGGATGGACGCTCGACGGTCTGGACTGGAATACGGGCGCGACCGTGCACCAGACCATTCTGGGCCCCGGGCCGGTCGGCAACGGCTTCTATGCTGAAATTCAGTACCTGCCTGACGGCGACCTGTTGTTCAACAGCTTGCTCGGACCGATGCGCGTCCAGGAGCCGGGCGGCGCCGTCCTGCCTTGAACGGCGTGCCACGCCGCCCGCTCAGGCCGCCAGTTCCAGCTTCGCCGTCTTGCGCGCATCGCGTGCATGCACGCGCTTGCCGGCCGCGTAGGTTTCGAAGACCGCACGGTCGTCGCCGAGCAGCGCGAACGCGAACAGAAGCTCTTCCAGCGATTCCGTGCGCGACGTCCGGCGCGCGAGCAGCGGCGTCGCGTTCGGGTCCAGCACGACGAAATCCGCATCGCTGCCCGCCGCCAGCGTGCCGATCCTGTCGTCGAGTTCGAGTACTTGCGCCGCGCCCGTCGTCGCGAGCCAGAACATGCGCGTCGCGGTCAGATGATGGCCCGTCAGACGCGCGATCTTGTGCGCCGCGCCCATCGTTTGCAGCATCGAAAACGACGTGCCGCCGCCGACGTCCGTCGCGAGCGCCACCGGCATGTTGGACGCGCCAGCTTTCTCGAAATCGAACAGGCCGCTGCCGAGGAACAGGTTCGACGTCGGGCAGTGCGACGCCACCGCGCCCGTTTCCGCCATGCGCTCGCGGTCGCGGTCATCGAGATGGATGCAGTGGCCGTACACCGCGCGGCGGCGCAGCAAGCCGTAGTGATCGTAAATGTCGAGATAGCTGCGATGCCCCGGAAACAGGCTCTCGACCCATTTGATTTCGTCGGTGTTCTCCGCGACGTGAGTCTGGATGAACACGTCCTGATGCTTCTGTGCGAGCGCGCCGCACGCTTCAAGCTGCGCTTCCGTCGAAGTCGGCGCGAAACGCGGCGTCAGTGCGTAATGCTGACGTCCGCGCCCGTGCCAGCGCGCGATCAGCTCGGCGCTATCGTCATGGCCGGATTGCGCCGTGTCGCGCAGGAACTCGGGGCAGTTGCGGTCCATCAGCACCTTGCCCGCGACCATGCGCAGATTGCGTGATTCGCTTTCGGTGAAAAACGCGTCCGCCGACTGCTTGTGAACCGTGCAGTAGACGAGCGCGGTCGTGGTGCCGCACGCGAGCAGTTCGTCGATGAAAAAGCTCGCCGTCTCGCGCGCGATCTGCGGATTCTCGAAGCCGCGCTCGGTCGGGAACGTGTACGTGTTGAGCCACGGCAGCAGACCCGGCGCCGGCGACGCGATCATGTCCGTCTGCGGATAGTGAATGTGCGAGTCGATGAAACCCGGCACGATCAGCTTGTCGCGCATCGTGTGGACGGTCGCGTCGGGCGCGAGCCGGTCGCGGACCGACGCATACGCGCCCGCCGCGACCACTTTGCCGTCCTCGGCGATCAGCAGGCCATCGGCCTCGTAGACCGCGCCATCGGCGGCATGCGCGGGGTCTTCGCGAAAGGTCAGCAATTGGGCGCGGTAGGCGGTCTGAGTCATGGTGCAACGTCTCCGTATCTAATAAACTTTCAAAGCTGCGAAAGCAGTACCAACGAGAAAGCCGCGATGATCCACATCGCCGGCTTGATTTCCTTCGCGCGCCCCGTCGCCGACTTGAGCACGACGAACGCGAGAAAGCCATACGCGACGCCATCGGTGATCGAGTAGGTCAGCGGGATCAGGATCATCGCGAGGAACGCGGGAATGGCTTCATCGAAGCGATGCCATTCGATCTTCGTGATCGCTTCCATCATGAACACGCCGACGAGCACGAGCGCGGGCGCGGTCGCGATCGCCGGAACGAGCGACAGCAGCGGCGACAGAAACAGGAACGGCAGGAAGCACAAGCCGGCGACGACCGCGACGAGCCCCGTGCGCCCGCCCGCCGAAATGCCCGCCGCCGATTCGATATACGCGTTCGCGGGACTCGTGCCGAGCGGCGCGGAAATGAGCGCGGAGAACGAATCGACCATCATCGACTGGCGGATGTTGCGCGGATTGCCGTCGCGGTCGTAGAGCTTGCCGGCTTCGGAAATCGCCATGAAGGTGGAGAGCGCGTCGAAGAACGACGTGAACAGCATCACGAAAATGAACGGCCAGTAGATGACCTTCAGCGCGCCCATGAAGTCGAGCTGCATGACCGCCGAGAAGTCCGGTGCGGCGAAGAGACCGTTCCAGTTGACGAGCGTTTTCGTGGCGATGGCGGCGGGCCAGTACGCGGTGCCGTCGCCATAGAAGCGGCCGATCGGAATCGCGATGATCGTCGTGAACACGATGCCGAGCATCAGCGCGCCCGTCACCTTGCGCGCGACGAGAATCGTCGTGACGGCGAGCCCGATCAGGAACGTGACGACGACCGGATTCAGCGATGCCGAATGCACGATCGTGACCGGATCGCCGACGACGAACTTCGCGTTCACCAGACCGATCAGGCTGATGAAGAGGCCGATGCCGCACGACACCGCATGGCGCAGATTCGCGGGAATCGCATCGACGACGAGCTTGCGCGCATTGAACGCCGCGAGGATCGCGAAGATCACGCCGGACCAGAACACGCAGCCGAGCGCGGTCTGCCACGGCATCTTGCCGCCGTGCACCATGACGAACGCGAACAGCGCGTTCATGCCCATGCCGGGCGCGACGAGCACGGGATTGCGCGCGTAGAGGCCCATCGCGCAACTGCCGAGAAAACTGACGATGACGGTCGCCGTCAACGCCGCCGGAAACGGCACGCCCGCCGCCGACAAAATGCCCGGATTGACGACGATGATGTACATCGCCGTGAGAAAGGTCGTGATGCCCGCGACGATCTCGGTCTTCGTGCGCGAGCCCGCCGCGCGAATGCCGAAAAAGCGTTCGAGCGCGGTGTTGTCGCGTTGAGTGCTTGCTGTGGTGTCCATCTTCTTTACTGCTTCCAGTGCTGATCCAGGCGCGCGATCATGGCGTCGCGTTCTTCTTCGGAGACGAACGAGGCTTCGAGGCTGTTTTTGAGCAGCGTGTAGACCTCGTGATCCGTGAGCTTCAGCGCATCGACGATGGCGAAGTAGTTCGCGTTGACGTAGCCGCCGAAATACGCGGGATCGTCGGAGTTGATCATCACCGCGACGCCCTGATCGAGCAGGTCCTTGAGCGTGTGCCTGGTCATGTCGTCGAACACGCGGAGCTTGAGATTCGACAGCGGGCAGACGGTCAGCGCGATGCGCGCATCCGCGAGACGCGCGACGAGCGCCGCGTCCTCGATGCTGCGCACGCCATGATCGACGCGATCCACCTTGAGCAGATCGAGCGCTTCATAGACATACGACGGCGGGCCTTCCTCGCCCGCATGCGCGACGAGCTTGAGGCCGCGCTCGCGCGCCTTTGCGAACACGCGCTCGAACTTCGACGGCGGATGGCCGCGCTCCGACGAATCGAGGCCGACGCCGATCAGCCGATGCGCGTACTTGTCGAACAGCGGCAAGGCGGCATCGAACGTGGCGAGCGCGTCTTCTTCGGACAGATGGCGCAGGAAACAGAGGATCAGCTTGCTCGACAGACCGCGCTTTTCGCCTTCGGCCAGCGCGGCGTCGATGCCCGCGACGACCGTTTCGATCGGCACGCCGCGTTCCGTGTGCGTCTGTGGATCGAAGAAGATTTCCGTATGCGCGACGTGATCCGCGAGCGCACGCTCGACGTAGGCCATCGTCATGTCGTAGAAGTCCTGCTCGGTGAGCAGCACGCTCGCGCCCGCGTAGTAGATGTCGAGGAACGATTGCAGGTCGGTGAACGCGTACGCGGCGCGCAGCGCTTCGATGGAGTCGTACGCGAGCTTCACGTCATTGCGCTTCGCGAGCTCGAAGATCAGTTCCGGTTCGAGCGACCCTTCGATATGGATATGCAGCTCCGCTTTGGGCGCGTGCGCAATCTTGTCGGCGAGTGTGGGGTTCATGGCTGTAGTTCTGTTGGGGCGATTGCAGAGGAGATACAAACGGGTTAAGCGGTCTGCGACGACCTTGCAAGCGTGTTGGCTTCGACCGCCTGCAGCAGTTGGGCTGCCGCTGCAACGGCGATCACTTCGGGTGCCTTGTCGACGATGCCGTCGATGCCGATCGGACACACCATGCGCGCGATACGCGCCGGGTCGATGCCGGGCGCCGCGAGCCGGTGCTCGAACTGCTTCTTCTTCGTGAACGAGCCGATCATCCCGAAGAACGCGAAGTCGCCGCGTCGCAGGATGCGTTCGGCCAGCGCGAGATCCACCGTGTGGTTGTGCGTCATCACGATGAAGTACGCACCGGGCAGCGCGTTGTCGACGGCTTCGTCGGGCGCGTCGTTCGGCTCGATCGTCACGTTGTCCGGCACGAGCTGCGGCGCCGGGAAAGCGGCGTCGCGCTCGTCGACCCAGGTGACGTGACAGGGCAGCGTCGCCAATACGCGCACCAGCGCCGCGCCCACATGACCCGCGCCGAACAGCACGACCTGGAAGTCGCGCGGCGCGATGGTTTCGGTGAGCAGCGCGCCGCTTTCGTCGAAACCGGCGCCGTCCCACAACAGGCAGTCGGCGTCGGTCGCGCCCGGCTCGGGATCGGAGAGCATGACGGCATCGGGCATCGGCGCAAAGGAAACGCTGCGCACGGTCGACAACCCCTGCGCGGTGCGTTTCGCAAGCGACGTCACCCAGTTCAGATCGCCGACATCGAGCCGCTCGAACGCCAGCACGACCGCGCCGCCGCAGCACTGGCCGAGGCTCGGCCCGAGCGCGAAACGCTCGAGCCTGCGCATGCGTGGTGCGCGCATGCCGTCCTTCAGCACTTGCCGCGCGGTTTCGATGGCCTTCCATTCCAGATGGCCGCCGCCGATCGTGTAGCGCGCGTCCTCGCGCGTGACGATCATCTTCGTGCCCGGCTCGCGCGGCGCGGAGCCTTCGACACGCGCGACCGTCACGAGCACGACGGCGTCGCCGTGCGCGAGCAGGTGTTGCAGGTCGTTCAGCCAAACTTGCATCGAGTGAGCTCCAGAGAAAAATCGTCGAAAGGTCGTCGCGGGCGCTAGTTTACCGGGGCGGCTTCCTTCACTTCGACGGCGAGCGCGTCGAGCGCATCGAGAATCGCTTCGGGCGTCGCGGGCGCGCGCAGTTTGGGCGCATCGGCGGCATCCGGCGCAACCGATGCGATCGCCGCGCGGATCGCCAGCAGCACCGAAAACGACAGCAACAGCGGCGGCTCGCCGACCGCCTTCGAGCGGAAGATCGTCGGCTCGGCGTTGTCGTTGCCTGCGTTACGAAAGAGCGCGACGTTGAAGATCGCGGGCGCGTCGTTGACGGCGGGAATCTTGTAGGTCGACGGCGCGTGCGTCATCAGGCGCCCGTCGCGGTTCCACCAGAGTTCCTCGGTCGTGAGCCAGCCCATGCCCTGAATGTAGCCGCCTTCCACCTGTCCTATATCGATGGCCGGATTGATCGAGCGGCCCGCGTCGTGCAGCAGATCGGCGCGCAGAAGCTTCCATTCGCCGGTGAGCGTATCGATCACGACTTCCGATACCGCCGCGCCATACGCGAAGTAATAGAACGGATGGCCCTGCAGCGTCTTTGCGTCCCAATGGACCTTGGGCGTCGAATAGAAGCCGTCGGACCACAACTGCACGCGTGCAAGGTACGCGGCGGCGACGAGCTGATCGAAGGGAATGCGCGCGCCATTCGCTTCGACGGCGCCGCCATGAAATTTCACATCGGCCGCGTTGCCGCCGAGCTGCTTCGCGGCGAGTTCGGCGAGACGCTTGCGGATCGTGAGCGCCGCGGCTTCGGCGGCCTTGCCGTTGAGATCGCTTCCGGTCGATGCCGCCGTCGCCGACGTATTCGCGACCTTCGATGTATCCGTCGCCGTCACGCGCACGCGCTGCAAGCCGATGCCGAGCACGCTCGCGACGACCTGCGCGACCTTCGTGTTGAGGCCCTGGCCCATCTCGGTGCCGCCGTGATTCACGAGCACCGAGCCGTCCTTGTAGACATGCACGAGCGCGCCCGCCTGATTCAGAAACGGCACGTTGAACGAGATGCCGAACTTGACCGGCGTGAACGCGATGCCGCGTTTCAAGACGCGGCTTCCCGCGTTGAACGCGGCGATATCGGCGCGGCGCGCTGCGTAATCGCTCGATGCGGTCAGCTCATCGGTCAACGGCGCGATGACATTGTCCGCTACCGGCTGGCCATAAGGCGTGACGTTGCGCTCGTCGATGCCGTAGTAATTCGCGCGCCGCACGTCGAGCGGATCGCGCTTCAGGCGATGCGCGATGTCATCGAGCATCACTTCCATGACGAGCGCGCCTTGCGGGCCGCCGAAGCCGCGAAACGCGGTGTTCGACTGCGTGTTGGTCTTGCAGCACAGCGCGCGGATATCGACATCGCTCAGGTAGTAGGCGTTGTCGAAGTGGCATACGGCGCGCGTCGCGACGGCGCCCGACAGATCCGCCGAATAGCCCGCCCGCAACGCGATGTCGACGCGCGCGCCCGCGATGCGCCCGTCGTCGTCGAAGCCGCATTCGTATTCGTAGACGGCGTCGTGGCGCTTGCCGGTAATCATGAAGTCGTCGTCGCGATCGGCGCGCAGCTTCACCGGGCGCTTGAGCCGATGCGCCGCGAGCGCCGCGACGCAGGCGAACACCGCCGATTGCGATTCCTTGCCGCCGAAGCCGCCGCCCATGCGCCGGCATTCGCACAGCACGGCGTGCGTCGGCCAGCCGAGCATATGCGCGACGACCTGCTGCATTTCGCTCGGATGCTGCGTCGAGCTATGGACGAGCATCCCGTCCTGCTCCAACGGCCGCGCGTACGCGACTTGTCCTTCGAGATAGAACTGTTCCTGCCCGCCGACTTCGAACTCGCCTTTCAGACGATGCGCAGCAGCAGCGATGCGCCCGGCAGGATCGCCGCGACGCAGATGCAGCGGCGGCAGCACGAACTGATTGCGCGCCTTGGCTTCGCGCGGCGTGAGGACGGCTTCGAGCGGCTCATAGCGCACGACGTCCTCGCTCTTCGCGAGCGCGGCGGCGCGGCGGGCCAGATCGTGTGTCTCGGCGATCACGGCGAACACCGGCTGGCCGAGGTATTGCACGAGGCCGTCGGCGAGAATCGGATCGTCGTGCAGCACCGGGCCGCAATTGTTCTCGCCGGGAATGTCTTCGGCGGTAAGCACCGCGACGACCCCCGGAGCCGCGCGCACCGCATCCAGATCGAGCGACACGATGCGCGCGTGCGCATGCCGCGACAGGCCGAGCGCCGCGTGCAGCGTGCCGCGCGCTTCGGGAATGTCGTCCGTGTAGACCGCTTCGCCGCTCACGTGCAGCGCCGCAGATTCGTGCGGCAGCGCGGCGCCGGCGGCGTCTTCGAGCTGGATCGGAACGCTAGCCTTGTTCATGGCGACTCCTTCGCGTCGAATGCGAACGCGTTGACTTCGGCGAGCGCGAGCGGGGCATCCCGGCGCGTTTCCAGATAGAAGCGCCGCAGCACGTTGCGCGCCACCTTCGTGCGATACGCGCTCGATGCGCGCATGTCCGTGAGCGGCTGGAAATCGGCATCGAGCGCGGCCATCGCGGCGTGAGCGGCGGCTTCGTCCCACGAGCGGCCGACGAGCGCGGCTTCAGCACGTGTCGCGCGTTTGGGCGTCGCCGCCATGCCGCCGAACGCGATGCGCGCATCGGTGACACGGTTATCGTCGTCGAGCCGGATCGCGAACGCCGCGCATACCGCCGAAATGTCCTGGTCGTAGCGCTTCGACACTTTGTAGGTGCGAAAGCGCAGCGCCGCGACCGGGCGCGGCACGCGAATCGCCGCGACGAATTCGCCCGCATCGAGCGCGGTTTTCTGATAGCCGAGATAGAACGCATCGAGCGGCATCACGCGGGTGTTCTCGGCCTTTTGCAGCACGAGCGAGGCATTCAGCGCGATGAGCGCGGGCATCGAATCGCCGATCGGCGAGCCGTTCGCGACGTTGCCGCCGAGCGTGCCCGCATTGCGGATCGGCCGGGAGGCGAAGCGCGTCCACAGTTCGGTGAGCTCGGGATAATCGACGGCGAGCGCCGCATACGCATCTTCGAGCGATGCCGCCGCGCCGATCGTCAGCGTGTTCGCATCGCGCTCGATCGTCTTCAGCTCATCGACGTTGCCGATGAAGAGCATGTCGCCGAGATCGCGGAATTGCTTGGTCACCCACAGGCCGACGTCGGTGCTGCCCGCGAGCAGGCGCGCGTTCGGATGCGCGGCGCGCAGCCGGGCGAATTCGGCGCGCGTGACGGGCGCGTGGAAGCTCTGGTATTCGAACGTCCGCGTGCGCTTCAGCGCGGCGAGTTGTCGTGTGATGGCGTCGGCATCGAAAGGCGGGCGCGGGTAGTCGAACATGCGCTGCGCCGCATCGACGATCGGCCGGTAACCCGTGCATCGGCACAGATTTCCCGAAAGCGCGGTGGCGATTTCGTCACGAGAAGGCGGCGCCGCATCGCGCGGATGGTTGTGATAGAGCGCCCACAGCGACATCACGAAGCCAGGCGTACAGAAACCGCATTGGGAACCGTGACAATCGACCAGCGCCTGCTGCACCGGATGCAGCGCGCCATCGTCGCCGCGCAAGTCTTCGACGGTGAAGAGCGCGCGCGAATCGAGCGTCGGCAGGAACTGGATGCACGCGTTGACGGCTTTGAGCGCGAGCCGGCCGCGCGTATCGAGTTCGCCGATCACGACGGTGCATGCGCCGCAATCGCCTTCCGCGCAGCCTTCCTTGGTGCCGGTGCAAAGCGCGGTCTCGCGCAGATGCTGAAGCACCGTGCGCGCAGGAGGCGCGTCGCCGATTTCGCGCACGGCGCCGCGCTGAAGGAAGCGGATGGTTTGCTTTGTCATTGTGAGGGTCGACATTGCGGACCGGGCGCGCGTTACGCGGTTTCCGTTCGTCGCCAGCGGGCGAAGCGAATCGGACTGCGCGCACGTAGATCGCCATCCAGACACGACCTTAACACCGCAATATCTCAAAAAGATTGGCGGTCCCGTATCAAGATTATGCGGATGCGCTGATGCGCGAAAGGGAAAGCGCGCGGAAGCGGATGAAGCGGTGATAAAGCGGGGAAGAACGGGCGGCGCGGGAACGGCCGCCCGGAACAAATTACCGAGTCGTCGAGCGCAGCTTGCGCTTGAACCGCAGGCTGGCTGCGACGAGCACGAAGATCAGCGCGAACGCGATCAACGACCATTGCGGCAGCGACAGTCCGAGGATGGGCGGATACGGCGTCTCGCATAGGCCCGCGACCTTGAACACCTGTGGCAGCCAGCTTGCGGGCGGCAGACTGTCGACGATGGGCTGAAGCGCGTCGAAACCGCAACTGAAGCCGGGATGCGATTGCACGTACACATGGCGCACCGCGGTGACCAGCCCGCCGAGCGCCGCGATCGCGACGAGCGTTTCCAGGAGCGCGATGCCGCGCCAGCTGCGCAACGCCGCGCCGAGGAACGCGAAAACCGCGACCAGCACGAAGAAATAGCGCTGGATGATGCAAAGCGGGCAGGGATCTTCGTTATGGACGAACTGGAGATACAGCGCGCCGCCGACGAGACCGAGACTGACGAAACCGAGCAGCACGAGCAGGCGTCGCTCGCGGCGCATCACCCGGTCGTCCTGATGCATGGTGAAGTGATGTAAAGAGTTGTTCATTATTTCGCAACGATTCGAGAAGGAAGTACCTGAGTTGCGTGAGTATCGCGGGGAATTCTAGCGCGAACGCCGGATGCGCAAAATCAGCCGCATCGTCGGGCGTTCAGCGCGTGGTCGCCAGCACGGCTTCGACGGCGCGGCCGATCGAGAGCAGCACGTCGTCCGAGTGCGGCGCGCCCGCGAGCATCAGGCCGACGGGCGCCGCGCCGCGCGGATGGCACGGCAGCGACAGCGCGCACGCATCGAGGAAATTGAAGGCGGTCGGATTGCGCAGGATCAGCGCGTTGGCGCGCGTGAAGGAGTCGTCGTCGGTTTCCAGATCGGCGATGCGCGGCGGCAGCACCGGCACCGTCGGGCAGACGATCGCGTCGAAACGTTGCCAGAGCGTCGTGCGGGCTTCCTCGATCATCGCGGCGCGCGCTTCGCACAGGTCGATGTAGTCCGCCGCGCTCGCCGCTTCGGCGCGCTTCAGGCGCGCGAGCACGCGCGGATCGTAGTCGCCGCCGCGTTCGGCCATCAGTTTGCGATGCCACGCATGCGCTTCGATCGCGACGAGCGGATAGCGATTGATCTCCGGCAGCCGGTCGAGCGGCGCGAAACGCACGTCGTCCACCAGCGCCCCCGCCGCGGCGAGATGATTGATCGCGGCCGACACCGCGGTGGCGACGGGCGGTTCGACGCTGTCGGTCACGTAGTTCGTCAGCACGCCGAGGCGCACGCCGTCGAGCGGGCGCGTTGCGGGCACACCGGGATCGCGTCCCGCGAGAATGCGGTCGACGAGCGCGCAGCACGCGACCGATACGCCGATCGGCCCGAACGAATCGAGCGTCTTCGACAGCGGTACGCCGCCTTGCTTCGGAATGCGGCTCGCGGTCGGCTTGAAGCCGGTGAGGCCGCACAGCGCGGCGGGAATGCGGATGGAGCCGCCGGTGTCGGTGCCGAGCGCAACGGCCGCCATGCCGTCCGCGACCGACGCCGCCGCGCCCGACGACGAGCCGCCCGCGATGCGCGCGTCGCCCGCGTCCGACGGGTCCGCGCGCCACGGCGAGCGCGGCGTGCCGTAATGCGGATTGAGACCGAGGCCCGAGAACGCGAACTCGCTCATGTTGGTGCGCCCGACGAACACCGCGCCAGCGCGGCGCAGGCGCGCGACCGCCACGGCGTCGGCTTTCGCGGGCGCGGCATCGGCGAGCGCTCTGGAGCCGGCGCGCGTCACCTGGCCTTCGATATCGAAGAGATCCTTGATCGACACAGGAATGCCCGCGAGCGGCGAGAGCACGGTGCCGGCGCGAAAGAGCGCGTCGTGGGCGTCGGCGGCGGCGCGGGCATGGTCGGCGTCGACCTGAAGGAAGACGGTCGAGCCCTGGCCCGCCGGATCGGCGATGCGCTCGAGCGCGGCCTCGACGAGCGCGCGGCTCGTCGTGCGGCCGGCGCGGAGATCGGCGGCGAGTTGGGCGAGAGGGGCGAACTGCGGCGAAGTGGTCGGCATGGCGTCGGGCAGTGGCGTTGCCGTATGCGAGAAGTCCGGGCACGCCCGGCGCTTCGCATCGGCAGTGAAGGGATGGGCGCGCCGTGACTCGAAGCGGGCTCGCCCAAGGTGGCTGTCATTCTAAGCCACCGACGCATGCCTTCGCGCGCGTCAGATGGTGCGCGAGAAACGCCGGAGGCTGGCTTGCCCGAGATAACGGTCGAATATCGAGGCGACGTTGCGCACCAGCATGCGCCCGGCGGGCAGCACGCGGATCGCGTCGCGCGCGAGGTCGATGAGCCCGTCGTCGGCCATTGGAGCCAGGCGCGCGAGTTCGTCGGCGAAGGCGGCGGGGAAGGCGATGCCGTGTTTCATCGCGATATCGTCGAAACGCAGCTCGCCGCCGCACATCAGACGCATGATGACGTCGCGGCGCAAGGTGTCGTCGGCGGAAAGGCGCACGCCGCGCGCGATGGCGAGCTCGCCGGCGTCGATCGCGCTCGCGTAACCGTCGAGCTCGCGGGCGTTTTGCGCGTAGACATCGCCGACCTTGCCGATCGACGACGCGCCGATGCCGATCAGATCGCAATCGGCGTGCGTGCTGTAGCCCTGGAAGTTGCGCTGGAGCGTGCCGGCTTCGAGCGCGCGCGCGAGCTCGTCGCCGGGCAGCGCGAAGTGATCCAAGCCGATATACACGTAGCCCGCCTCGCTCATGCGCGCGATGACGCGCTCGAGGATCGCGAGGCGCACGGCGGGCGAAGGCAGCGCGCTTTCGTCGATCTGCCGCTGCATCTTGAAGAGCGTGGGCATGTGCGCGTAGCCGAACACCGAGACGCGATCCGGTTTCAGCTCGATGATCGCGTCGAGCGTGCGCGAAAAGCTATCGACGCTCTGATGTGGCAAGCCGTAGATCAGATCGACGCTCACCGATCTGAAGCCGTTCTCGCGCGCGGCGTTCAGCACGGTTTCGGTCATTTCGCGCGGCTGGATGCGGTTCACCGCCTGCTGCACACGCTCGTCGAAATCCTGCACGCCGAGGCTCAGCCGGTTGAAGCCAAGTTCGCGCAGCAACGCGACCGTTTCCGCCGACGCTTCGCGCGGATCGACTTCGATCGAATATTCGGCGCGCTCGTCATCGACGAGATCGAAGTGCTCGCGCGTCGCCGACATCAGCTCGGTCATCTCGTCGTGCGAGAGAAACGTCGGCGTGCCGCCGCCCCAATGAAGCTGCGTGACCGGGCGCGATGGTTCGAAAAGCGCGGCCTGCAGCGCCAGTTCGCGCTTCATGCGGTCGAGGTACGGGCGCGCGTGCGCGCGGTTTTTCGTCGCGATCTTGTTGCAGCCGCAATAGAAGCAGACGGTGTCGCAGAACGGGATGTGGAAGTAGAGCGAGAGGTCGGCGCTGGCGCTGGTGTTCTTCGCCGCTTCGCGGTAGTGCGCGGGATCGAATGAATCGCTGAACTGGACGGCGGTAGGGTAGGACGTGTAGCGCGGGCCGTGCGCATCGTAGCGCGCGAGCAGATCGGGACGAAAGAGCGGGGCGGCGGGAGGCATGGCGGACTGGACTTCGGGGAACCGTCCGAGTGTAATCGGCCGATAGGCGCAGCCGTTGCGTGATAAGGTCGCAGCCCGATGGCAGTGGTTGACGAAGCGCAAAGCGAAGGCGTGGGAAAATGCCGGTTTGTTCCTGTAATTTTCGCATCGTCATGCCGATCGTTTCTTCGTCTCATGCCTGCCGCGAGGGTTGCGGCGCATGCTGCATCGCGCCTTCCATTTCGAGTCCCATTCCGGGGATGCCGCATGGCAAGCGCGCGGGCGAGCGTTGCGTGCAGCTCGGCGACGATCTGCGCTGCAAAATCTTCGGCGATCCGCGCAGGCCGGCGTGCTGCGGCGGCTTGCAGCCTTCGAACGAAATGTGCGGAGAGACGCGGGAATATGCGTTGAGCTGGATCGAGCGATTGGAGCATCAGACGCAGCCGACGCAGCCGGCGCAGCCGACGCAACTGTCGTGACGGCATGCAGTCCAATCCCCCGACTCACACTTGAAACAACATTGGAGAATCACGCATGACGGAACCCGTCGCGCCGCTGCGGCGCCGGTTCGTGCTGGCAACCATCATGTCGCTGCCCGCGCTCGCCCTCGCATCGAAGGCAAGAGCCGCTTCGAACTCGATATTCCCCTTCATTCCGGACCACTACACATTTTCCAAGCAGCAGGTTCAGGACGCGGTGGCGCGCAAGTTCCCGCTGCAACGCACCGCATCGCAGATTTTCGACGTGGTCCTGAGCAATCCCGTCGTCGGCATGGCGCCGGATCGCAATCGCGTGACGGTGCGGGTCGATGCGCGTCTGTCCACGCCCTTCATGCCCAATCCCGTGACCGGCGCGTTCACGCTCTCGACGCAACTCGGATACGATGCGCCGGGCCGCTCGGTCATCCTCGTGTCGCCGACCGTTGACGGTGCGCAGTTTTCCGGCGACGCCGCGCAGTACAGCCAGCAGATCGCGTCGGTCGGCGCGCAACTCGCCGCGCAGTTGCTCGACCGTTACCCGATCCACACCTTCAAGCCCGAAGAACTCCAGTTCGCCGGCGTGTCTTACGAACCCGGTACAATCACAGTCCTTACAAACGGCATACGTGTGCAGATCGTCGAGAAGTAAGTCGAAAACTCTGCGCGATGTGCTTGACAACCAACGGCGATAACAGCGAACAAGGGCTGACGGATGGACTGGATATTGATGGTGAAGGCGCTGATTCTAGGCGTCGTCGAGGGCTTGACCGAATTCCTGCCGGTATCGAGCACGGGGCACCTGATCGTGGCGGGCAGCTTGTTGAATTACACCGACGCGCAGTCGAAAACCTTCGACGTCGTCATTCAGTTCGGCGCGATTCTCGCGATCTGCTGGGAATTCCGCGCGAAGATCGCGTCGGTGGTGACGGGCCTGCCGGCACGCGCCGACGCGCGGCGCTTCACGATCAACGTGATCATCGCGACGATTCCCGCCGTCGTGCTCGGCCTGCTGCTCGAAAAGCACATCAAGGCGGTGCTGTTTTCGCCGGTGCCGGTGTCGGTGGCGCTGATCGTCGGCGGCATCGTGATCCTGTGGGCGGAAGCGCGTCAGCGCGATCGCGGTGCGATGACGCGCGTGCACGGCGTCGACGATCTTTCCTACGCGGACGCCTTCAAGGTCGGCCTTGCGCAATGCTTCGCGCTGATTCCCGGCACGTCGCGGTCGGGCGCGACGATCATCGGCGGGATGCTGTTCGGGCTCGAACGGCGCGTCGCCACGGAGTTTTCGTTTTTCCTCGCCATTCCGATCATCTTCGGCGCGACGCTCTACGAGATGGCGAAGTACTGGCGCATGCTGACCGTGGACGATCTCGGCCTGTTCGCCATCGGGCTGATCGCGGCGTTCGTCAGCGCGTTTGTCTGCGTCCGCTGGCTGCTGCGCTACGTCGCGACGCATGACTTCACGGCGTTCGCGTGGTATCGGATCGGCTTCGGCCTGCTGATTCTGATCGTCGGGTATAGCGGTGGGTTGAGCTGGGCGGACTGAGCTTTCTCGAGCGCCATGAAAAAAACGCCACGGTTTGCCGTGGCGTTTTCGTTTCCAGCCGATGTTATGTGGTCAGCGACGGCGGAACATCAGGTCCCACACGCCGTGTCCGAGCCGCAGGCCGCGTCGCTCGAACTTCGTGACCGGGCGGAAATCGGGGCGCGGCGCGTAGCCTTCGGCGGTGTTTTCCAGCGCCGGCTCGGCCGACAGCACTTCGAGCATCTGCTCCGCGTAGTTCTGCCAGTCGGTCGCCAGATGGATATAGCCGCCCGGCTTGATGCGCGATACGAGCTGCGCGACGAACTTCGGCTGAATCAGGCGGCGCTTGTGATGACGCGCCTTGTGCCACGGATCGGGAAAGTAGATGTGCACACCGTCCAGGCTGTCGGGCGCGATCATGTGCTCGAGCACTTCGACGGCGTCGTGCTGAAGGATGCGGATATTGCCGAGCGCTTGCTCGCCGATCAGCTTGAGCAGCGCGCCGACGCCCGGTTCGTGCACTTCCACGCCGATGAAATCGTCGCCGGGACGTGTGGCGGCGATCTCCGCCGTGGTCGCGCCCATGCCGAAGCCGATCTCGAGGATGCGCGGCGCCTGCCGGCCGAAGATCGCGCTCCAGTCGGCGAGTTGCGGCGAGTAGGGCACGACATAGCGCGGACCGAGTTCATCGATCGCGCGCTGCTGACCCGGCGACACGCGGCCCGCGCGCGTGACGAAGCTGCGGATGCGCCGATGGTGCGGCGTGGAGGCTTCGTTGGTTTCGTTCGCTTCCGGTGATGCGTTATCGTCGATGCCGTCGGTGGCGTCGTCCTGGGGATCGTGGTTCATGACAAGGCGATGCTGGAAACTAAAAAGCCGCCCAAGCGTGACTTAGGGCGGCTTTCGTGATGATTCTGGAGCGGGCGATGGGAATCGAACCCACGTCTGTAGCTTGGGAAGCTACGGTAATAGCCATTATACGACGCCCGCGAGAGCCGACTATTGTAAGCGCAACGCGTCTCGCGGCGCAATTGCGCGGGCTTCAGATGCCGAACAAGGTCATTGAAACGGCGACCCGCGTCACGACCATCAGCAATACCTGCACGATCACGAACAGCAGAATCGGCGAAAGGTCGATGCCGCCCAAGCGCGGAAGAATGCGCCGCAGCGGGTCCAGAAACGGCGCGGTGATCTGATAGAGCAGCGGCATCGCCGGCGATTGCGGATTAAGCCACGAGAGCAGCGCCATCAGGATCGTCACCCAGATGATGAGATTCAGCGCCCACTTGACGACGGTCAGCAACGCGACGAGCAGCAGCATCGGCAGCATGAGCGTCGGATCGATGCCGGCGAGCACGACCATCAGCGTGACATACACCGCCGACGCGATGAGCGCGGCGAGAATGCTCGCCCAGTCGATCTTTCCGCCCGGCAGAATCTTGCGCAGCGGCAGGACGATCCAGTTGGTCGCCTGCATCACGGCGTTCGAAACGGGGTTGTAAGGCGGCATGCGCACGACCTGCATCCATGCGCGCAGCAGGAGCGCCGCGCCGAACAGCGTGAAAAGGGTATTGAGCAGAAAGCGGGCGATTTCGCCGAACATCTCGGGTCCTCTGGAATGCGGTGCGCAGTGTCGCGACTTGCGCCGGGTCGAATAAGCGAAAAGATAAAGAAGAAGGCGGCGCTAGCGGACGATGCAAAGCCCGCGAGTCCTGCTGGTGAGACGGCTGTCCGCGCCGCGTGAGTCGTGAGTGCTGACCTTGATCATTGTTCGTTCTCTGGACTTGATTAGCGTACCGAAGTCATCGGAATGCGCGGCGCATCGTGCCACATCGTGCAGATTCGAATGCACGCATGCCGCCCGATGAAGCCTCGCGATTTCCTGATTGCGGCGCCTGAATTCCCCGTCCACCAACCTGTCTGGTGGGGTGCCGGACGTCACCATAACATGGCTTTAAGTTGGCTTGGGGACGTTGTCGCACGCGGCACGAGCGATCGGCCGCTCAAAACGGTGAAAGAGAAGTGAAAGCAAGCGGGAAGCTGGTTTTGGAGGCGAACGCCAGCATCGGAAAACCCTAGTGTTGCCATTCCGAGACGATCTCGGAAAAGCGCATTTCATGCAAAACTGGCAGGATATAAAGACAGAAAGCGAAAAAGCGGATCATCGGGGCGGACTGCTCAGAGGCAGGGATGTCAAACGAAACCCGGTTTCTCGCGGCGGACGTCTGAAGTGCGAAAAAGGCATGCTTTCTGCTGAATGTGGTGAACCGCACATGCACCTGAAGACTTGGTTTCTTTGCGAACATCGAGGGACGAACAGGGCGCTCAATACTAAGAGAACACGAATTCAGCGGGAAAGGGCGCGCGAAAGAAACCGGGCGGCTTTTCCCTTCCGGGTTTCATTCGCTACGTTCGGAGGTCGCCATGAGCATTTTTTCTTATCGAAAGCATTTGCGATTCTTGAGCCAGACCCAGCGGCGTTGCTGGTGGGATCAGAAAAAGCGCCTGACGCCCCGGGTCGTGATCGGCGCGGCGTATGTGCCGCCGAACGTCTCGCGTGAATTCGCTTATATAAAGGTGGGTTGATTCGCGCGCTTTTAGGAATCTCACGTAATACATGAAAAGCCTCGCCGGGCGAATCGTCTGGCGGGGTTTTTCGTTCTTTTGTAAATAGACGTTACGCAATTGCTATCCGGCCGAATGCTGCCGCTCTCAAGCTGGCCGCCGAGGTCCGTCGAACGGACGATCGGCGCATGTCCGCGCGCGTCGTCCGGCTTTCAGGTCGGTAACCGCGTTAAGGAACTTGCAATTTGCAACAAATGGGCACGGCGACCCTGCGACTTTTTCGATAAATTCGTTTCATGCCGTCGCTCGTGAGCCGTCAGACCCGGCCAACACGCGAAGCGACGAGGAGAACGAAAGTGAAAAAGCTCGATGGTTTACTGGTGGTCGGCGCGCTTGGCGTGGGCTTCGTGAGCGCGGCGCAAGCGCATGTTTCGGTGGGCGTGGGAATCGGGGTGCCGGCGTATCCGGTCTATGCCGCGCCGCCTGCTCCCGTGTATATGGCTCCGCCACAACCGGTGTACGTGGCGCCGCCACCGCCTGTCGTTTATGCGCCGCCGCCTGCGGTGGTCGTCGGCGGGTACCCCGGTTACGGCGGCTATGGCGGTTACGGCTACTATGGCCGTCCATATTACCGGCATCACGGGTATTACCGGCATGGGCCGGACTATTGGCGTCACTAAGGGCGCCACTGAGCGGTCCAGTCGGAAAGCGCAAAAGGCGATGCAACCTGCATCGCCTTTTTCATGCGCGCGCGGCTTTTGAATTTCGCGATGGAACTTGGGACAATGGTGATCCCCTTCACCCTCGCGTCCCGACTCCGATGTCCTCACTTCCCGCCCCCACATTCGATGACGTCGCCGATGCCGCCAGGCGCATCGAAGGCTTCGCGCATCGCACGCCCGTCCTGACTTCGCGTACCGCCGATACCATCGCGGGCGCATCGCTCTTTTTCAAATGCGAGAACTTCCAGCGCATGGGCGCGTTCAAGTTCCGCGGCGCGTACAACGCGCTTTCGCATTTCGACGACCGTCAGCGCGCCGCGGGCGTCATCACGTATTCATCCGGCAATCACGCGCAGGCGATCGCGCTGTCGGCGAAGCTCGCCGGCATCCGCGCGACGATCGTCATGCCCGAGGACGCGCCCGCCGCCAAGATGGAAGCGACGCGCGGCTACGGCGGCGAGGTCATCACGTACGACCGCTATACGCAGAGCCGCGAGGAAATCGGCCGCAAGCTCGCGGAGGAACGCGGCATGACGCTGATTCCGCCGTACGACCATCCGCACGTGATCGCGGGGCAGGGGACGGCCGCGAAGGAACTGATCGAGGAAACCGGTCCGCTGGACTATCTCTTCGTGTGTCTGGGCGGCGGCGGGCTCATCGGTGGATGCGCGCTCGCGGCGGCGGCGCTCGCGCCCGACTGCAAGGTGATCGGCGTCGAGCCGGAAGCGGGTAACGACGCGCAGCAGTCGCTCGCGCGCGGCGAAATCGTGCATATCGAGGTGCCGCGCACGATCGCGGACGGCGCCGCGGCGACGCATATCGGCGAATACAACTTTCCGATCATCCAGCGCCATGTCGACCGGATCGTCACCGTGAGCGATGCGCAGCTCGTCGAGACGCTGCGTTTCTTCGCGCAACGCATGAAGATGGTCGTCGAGCCGACCGGCTGTCTCGCGGCGGCCGCGGTGCTGCAGAAGGTCGTGCCGGTCGAGGGCAAGCGCGTCGGCGTGATCGTGTCGGGCGGCAACGTCGATTTGCCGAAGCTGTCGCAGTACCTCGCCTAACGACGGATCGTCACGATGCCGCGCGCACGATCAGATCGCGGTAGCCGTTGACGATCACGCTGTACGCGAAATACGCGAAGAGCACGGCGGACATCACGTGGCAGGCGCGCAGGAGCCGGGTTCCGGCGCGCTTTCTGCCGTGGCTCGCGAGCGTGCAGATGAAGAACGTCCAGCCGAGCCCGCCGCAGAAGAAGCCGACGAGAAACACGGACGCACTCACCGGGCTCGTGGCGCCCGCTTTCGCGATGAGCGCGCCGCCGACCGCCGCGAACCACAGGATCGCGCTCGGCGACGACACCGCGAGCAGGCATCCACGCACGAAGCTTTTCCAGTGCTTCGGACGCGGCACGCTGAAATCCGCTTCGCCTTCGACGGGCGGCGCGGATGCCGGATTGAGCGCCTCGCGCGCCATCTTCCAGGTCAAAAACAGCAGCACGATCGCGCCGCCGATCCACACGACCCAGCGCACCGCATCGAACTGCAAGAGCGCCGACATGCCCGCGAGCGCGAGCGCCGCATAGAACAGATCGCCGAAACACGAGCCGAGACCGAGCACGAAGCCCGGCTTGAAACCGTGCGTCAGCGCGAGGGAAATGATCGCGACATTCGCGATGCCGATATCCAGACACAGCGACAGCGACAGAAAAAACCCGTCCGACAGCAGCGGCCACGAATGCATGTTTGTTATGAATGGTTGTGAAGCGTGAAGCTCACGTCGAGACGGCCGGTCGGCACGCCCATCGTGTTGCGCGTCAGCGGATTGCGAAAGGCCGCGAGCGCGTTGCGTTGATCTTGCGTGCCGATGCCGAGCAGATCGAGCACGTGAACGACGATCGCGTTCACCACCGCCGTGTTGCCGTCCTCGACCTTCACGGCGATGCCGAGCGCGCCTGCATCGGAACTCGCCGCGCGCCGCACGCCGATCGCATAGCTCGCATCCGCGCCCGTCTTGCCGACGAGTTCGCCGCCGAACGCCTGCATCAACAGCGTGCAGAAGCGACCTTCACCCGCGACGAGCTCCGGATGCGACGTCATCGCGCGATGAATGCGTGCGAGCGGCGAGCCTTCCGGCGCGTCTGCGATCTTCATGTAGAGCCGCGCGAGACGGTCGAGCGCAAACGCGGGCGTGGGCAGATTGCAGCCGTCGATGGCCCATTGCACGTCTTCGTCGGCGAGATCGACGGCGCGCGCCACGGTGCGCCTCACGTGCGCCTGTAGCGCATGGCCGGGCAAGTGATAGTCGGCGAGCGATTCGCCCATCGCACGCGCGCCCGCGAGCATGCCGGCGTGCTTGCCGGAGCAGTTGCTGCATACAGGCGTCGGCGTGAAATCGCGTTTGATCCAGTCGCGATACACCGCGTCAGAAATCGGCGGATGGCCGCCGCAGCGCAAATCGCTTTCAGTCGCGTTCGATCGGGCGAGCATCGCGAGCGCGCGCTCGATATGACGCGGCTCGCTGCTATGCGAGCCGCACATCAGCGCGAGGTCTTCATCGGTGAAGCCGAAACGCTCGAGCGCGCCGGTTTCGATGACGGCGAGCGCCTGCGCGGGTTTCGCCGCCGAGCGCGGCAGCGTCACGCGACGCGGATCGCCGAAGGAATGCACGAGGCGTCCATTCGCATCGACGACGGCGACGTGCGCCGCGTGCGTGTTCTCGATGACGTCGCCGCGATAGAGCGTGGCCGCGATCATTTATCGAGTCCGAGCTGGGCCCAGAGACCATCGACGCGGCGTTTCACCGCTTCATCCATCACGATCGGGCGGCCCCATTCGCGCGTCGTTTCGCCGGGCCACTTGCTGGTTGCGTCGAGACCCATCTTCGAGCCGAGTCCCGCAACCGGCGAAGCGAAGTCGAGATAGTCGATCGGCGTGTTGTCGACCATGACGGTGTCGCGCGTCGGGTCGACACGCGTCGTGATCGCCCAGATGACTTCCTTCCAGTCGCGCACGTTGACGTCCTCATCGACCACGACGATGAACTTCGTGTACATGAACTGCCGCAAAAAGCTCCATACGCCGAACATCACGCGTTTCGCGTGGCCGGGATAGCTCTTCTTCATCTGCACGATTGCCATCCGATAGCTGCAGCCCTCGGGCGGCAGATAGAAATCGGTGATCTCGGTGAACTGCTTCTGCAACAGCGGCACGAACACTTCGTTCAGCGCGACGCCGAGCACGGCGGGCTCGTCGGGCGGCTTGCCGGTGTAGGTCGAATGGAACAGGGCGTCGCGGCGCATCGTGATCTTCTCGACGGTGAAGACCGGAAACCATTCCTGTTCGTTGTAATAGCCGGTGTGATCGCCGTACGGCCCTTCGAGCGCGTGCTCGTATTTCGCGGCTGCCGAGTTCGAGGGACGCGACGGGGCGCCTTCGGGCGCGGGCGGCACGTTTCCGTCATGCGGATGGATGAACCCTTCGAGCACGATCTCCGCGCGCGCCGGCACCTGCAACGTATCGACGCCCGGCGTCAGGCACTTCGCGAGCTCGGTGCGCGAGCCGCGCAACAGTCCCGCAAACTGATATTCGGACAACGAATCGGGCACGGGCGTCACAGCGCCGAGAACCGTCGCGGGATCGGCGCCGAGCACGACCGCCACTGGATAGGGCTTGCCGGGATTCGCGAGCGCGAACTCGCGGAAGTCGAGCGCGCCGCCGCGATGTGCGAGCCAGCGCATGATGAGCTTGTTGCGCCCGATCAACTGCTGCCGGTAGATGCCGAGATTCTGGCGCGGCTTGTTTGGACCGCGCGTGACGGTGAGGCCCCACGTGAGCAGCGGTCCAGCGTCGCCCGGCCAGCATGTCTGGATCGGCAGCTTGTTCAGATCGACGTCGTCGCCTTCCCACACCACTTCCTGGCAAGGCGGCGCGCTGACCGATTTCGGCGCCATGTCCCACACGGCCTTCGCAAGCGAGAGCAGCTTGCCCGCGTCCTTGAGGCCTTTAGGCGGCTCGGGTTCCTTGAGCGCGGAAAGCAGCCTGCCGACATCGCGCAGCGAACTCAGCGCGGCCACATCGCTGCCGAGGCTCACATCGCCGCCGCTCTGCGCTTCCGTCTCGATGCCCATGCCGAGCGCGACGCGCCGCGTCGTGCCGAACAGGTTGGCGAGCACGGGCATGGTGTGGCCGGTGGGCGCTTCGAAGAGCAATGCCGGTCCGCCCGCGCGCAACACGCGATCGGAGACTTCGGTAATTTCGAGAACCGGGGAGACGGGGTGCCGAATGCGGCGCAGTTCACCGAGCGCTTCGAGGCGGGCGGTGAAGTCGCGCAGATCTTTGTATTTCATCGATGGTCGAATTTGAACTCGAAGGTGCCCGGAACACGAAGCAATCGGGGGCGGGACGGCTGCGCGCCAAGCGATTGTCGATTTTACCTGCGTCGGCGTCCGTGCGTTGCCCGACATTAAGCAAATTCCGGTTCGAATCGCCCAACAGACGTGCTTTCGGAGCACTGAACACTGTTCAATATAACTGTAAGTAATTGAAACAGAAGTCTTTAGCATTGACGGATCATTAAACCCTGATAGAATCGCTTCGAATCTATTGCAGGTTTTGAAACTTTTTACCTTAGCCTCAGGTCTTTCAGACGCACATGCGTCGCCTGCGCCGCTCCTGCCCGGCGACTCATGGCTGTTGGTTGTCATTGCCGGCGTTTGCACGCCGGTTTTTCGCGTGGAAAGCCATGTGCGCGTTCAGGGCATGCAGTTCGTGCCGCGCAACCCGGTGACCTTTGCCGGATCGGCTTTCCAGACGGCGCATGCCGTATCCCCGATGCCGCTTACGCTTGCCAAGAGCGAGCGGTGTCTGATTTGCGCATCGAATACGTCGCTTATTCGTATTCATCTGCGCTAATCAAGCAACATTGGGAGTATCGATGAACGCTTCAGCTTGGTGGGGTTCGGACACTCGCGCCGCGCAAATCATACGCGTGGCGCTGCGTCGCGGACGCCGTTTGAGTCACCATCTCTTCGCCGTGGTCGGTTGCGCGGCCGTCATCAGCGCGCTCGCTCTGTGGCTGCTGCCGTCCTGGCGCACCACGTTTGCCGCACAGATCATGCCGTTCGTATCGGCCGCCGTTCAGGCCGGACCGGCGCGTTTGCTCGCGGGGCAGCCGCTGCCGCCTTTCGCGGCCGTGCATCGCCAACCGAGCGATCCCATGCTGCCCGTGAACCTCGCCGCGAACACCGCGTCGGTGAAGTCGAAGGCGCCGGGCGCCGCCGCGCCGTCGCTGGGCGCTGCCGCTACCGACGACGCCAGCACGCACCATCTCACCGGCGGCATCAGCCTCGCGATTTCGCCGAACGGCCTCGATCCGCGCACGATGCCGTCCGTCGGCATGCTGGCGAGCACGATCCCGGCGCAGCGGATTGCCGCCGATGCCCGCGACGACCGCGTACTCGTCTCCACGCGCGAGCAGAAGCTCGTCGCGAACTTCATCGCGCGTCGCTACCGCGTAGCGGAAGATCCGGTCAGCCAGCTCGTGCGCGCCGCGTTCGACACGGGCCGCGAAGTCGGCCTCGATCCGTTGCTCCTGCTCTCCGTGATGGCGATCGAATCGGGCTTCAATCCGTATGCTGAAAGCGGCGTCGGCGCACAAGGCCTGATGCAGGTCATGTCGAAGGTTCATTCCGACAAATTCCAATACTTCGGCGGCTCGCACGCGGCGCTCGATCCGCTCGCGAACATCAAGGTCGGCGCGCTCGTGCTGAAGGACTGCATCGCGCGCGGCGGCTCGGTGGCGGGCGGCCTGCGCTATTACGTCGGCTCGACGACGCAGGACGACGGCGGCTACGGCGCGAAGGTGCTGGCCGAGCGTTCGCGCCTGCGCGATGTCGCGCGCGGTCGCAACGTGCCGGTCAACGCGCCGCAGGCGCCGGTTCAGACCGCCGCGCCGAAGCAGGTGCTGGCGTCGGCCGCCGCGGACAAGCGTGTCCACATGACGATCGATACGGCGAAGAAGTCGGCATCGCAGGATGACGGCGATTCCGATACGAAGCACGTCGCTTCCGCGGAGCTCGGCGCTTAAGACCTGCGTTGCGTCAGACGAAAAAAAGGCACAGAAGGTGCCTTTTTGTTTTTCATCGACGGAACAACGTGCCGAGCCGTTCGACCGCTTCCTCCAGTTTCGAATACGCGGTCGCATACGAAACGCGGATGTAGCGCTCAGGCGCATGAAACCCGAAGTCCATGCCGGGCACGAGCACGACGCCCGCGTCGTGAAGCATCGAGTGCGTGAGCGCGTCGCTGTTGCCGGCGGCGGGATGGCGGACCGTGGTCGTATCGGCGTAGACATAGAACGCGCCGTCCGGCACCACCGGCACGCCGAAACCGAGCGAGCCGAGCGCCGGCACGATGTAATCGCGCCGCCGCTTGAACTCCAGCCGGCGCGCTTCGTAGATGGCGATCGTTTCGGGCTCGAAACACGCGAGCGCCGCGTGCTGCGCGAGCGCCGACGCGCATATGAACAGATTCTGCGACAGCTTCTCGACGGCGCCGACCATTGCGTGCGGCACGACGAGCCAGCCGAGCCGCCAGCCGGTCATGTTGAAGTACTTCGAGAAGCTGTTCACGGTGACGACATCGTCGCCGAAGGAGAGCGCCGACACCGGTTTCGCGTCGTAGCTCAAGCCCTGATAGATCTCGTCGACGATCGTGAAGCCGCCGCGCGCACGCACCGTGTCGACGATGCTCCGCAACTCGTCCGGCTCGATCGACGTGCCCGTCGGATTCGACGGCGACGCGAGCAGCACGCCACGCGTCTTGTCGTTCCAATGCTCTTCGACATGCTCCGCCGTGAGCTGAAAACGCTCGGCCGGACCGCTCGCGATGAGCACCGGCTTGCCATCGGCGGCCGACACGAAATGCCGGTTGCACGGATAGCACGGGTCGGGCATCAGGACTTCGTCGCCGTTATCGACGAGCGCCATGCACGCGAGCAGAAGCGCCGCCGACGCGCCCGCCGTCACGACGATGCGCTCCGGATCGACCGTGAGACCGAACGTGTCGCGATAATGCCCCGCGATCGCCTCGCGCAGCGCGTGAATGCCGAGCGCATTGGTGTACTGCGTGACGCCGCGCTTCAACGCATCGGCGGCGGCGCGGGTGACGGGCTCCGGCGCGGTGAAATCCGGCTCGCCGATGCTCATGTGGATCACGTCGCGGCCCGCGCGTTCGAGCGCCTGCGCCTCTTTCATCAGCTCCATGACATAGAAAGGCTCGATCGCGCCGACGCGCGACGCGAGCCTGACGACCGGTTCCGCGACGCCGTTCATCACGCGCCACGCCCGCGCGCCTGCGCCTCGGCCGGGCGCATGACGACGGCGAGCTTGTCGAGCACGCCGTTCACGTATTTGTAGCCGTCCGAGCCGCCGAAGGTCTTGGTCAGCTCGACCGCTTCGTTGATGACGACGCGATACGGCACGTCGATGTGATGCTTGAACTCGAACGCGGCGACGAGCAGCACGGCGCGCTCGACCGGCGACAATTGCTCGATCGGGCGGTCGAGGCACGGCTGCAACTGCTCGGACAGCGCGTCGGATTCCTTGATTACGCCGTGCAGGATCGCATCGAGATGCGTCTGGTCGGCCTTGTCGAAGCCTTGCGCGCTGCGCAACTGCGCGTCGATCTCGCCGGCGGGCGCGCCGGACAGCAGCCATTGATACAGCCCTTGCGTCGCGAGTTCACGCGAACGGCGTCGAGCGCTTTTCATGCACGATCCTCGTCTTCTTCGTCTTCGTCTTCTTCATCGCCGTCGAGCTGTTCGAGCGCGACGGACAGATTCGCCATTTCGACCGCCACGCGCGCGGCGTCGCGGCCTTTTTCGGTCATGCGCGTGACCGCCTGCTCGTCGTTCTCGGTCGTCAGTACCGCGTTGGCCACCGGAATGCCGAAGTCGAGCGCGATGCGCGAGATGCCGGAGCCGCTTTCGTTCGACACGAGCTCGAAGTGATACGTCTCGCCGCGCACGACGGCGCCGAGCGCGATCAGCGCGTCGAACTGGCCGGATTCGGCGAGCTTTTGCAGCGCGAGCGGAATTTCGAGCGCGCCGGGCACGGTGACGAGCAGCACGTCCTGGCCGATCACGCCGAGGCGCTCCAGCTCCTCGATGCACGCATCGGCCAGGCCGTTGCACACCGGTTCGTTGAAGCGCGACTGCACGATGCCGATGCGCAGGCCGTCGCCGTCGAGGTTCGGCTGATATTGTCCGATTTCCATGAATGAGGTCCGTTGGTTTTAGATTGTTCGGTTGAAAGGGGCGTCAGGCCGAGCGCAACTGCGTGATGCCCGGGTCGACGGGGGCGGCAGTCGCAGGGCAGCCGGGCATCGGCACGAAGCCCGTCACTTCGAGCCCGTAGCCCGACATGCTGCCGAGCTTGCGCGGATTCGCGAGCACCTGCATCTTGCCGACGCCCAGATCGCGCAGGATCTGCGCGCCGATGCCGTAAGTCTTGAAGTCGATCGGGCGGCGCTTGAGCTCGGCGGCCTTGTCCTTCTGTTCGAAAGCGCGGAACACGTCGACGAGATGTTCCTTCGTGTCGCCGCAGTTGAGCATGACGATCGCGCCGAGATCGCGCGCGGCGATTTCCTTCATCGCGGCGTCGATGGTCCAGGAGTGCGTCGACACGTCGATTTCAAGCAGATCGAGCACCGAGAGCGGCTCGTGCACGCGCACGGGCGTTTCGCGATCGGGGCGCGGCATGCCGCGTACGAGCGCGATGTGCGGCGAGTGCGTCGGGTCGTCGCGATACAGCACTGCGCGGAACGGGCCGTGCGCGGTCTGCATCGTGCGCTCGCAGACTTTTTCGATGATCGACTCGGTGCGGCTGCGGTAATGGATCAGATCGGCGATCGTGCCGATCTTGATGCCGTGCTGCTGGCTGAATTCGATGAGATCGGGCAGGCGCGCCATTTCGCCGTCGTCCTTGATGATCTCGCAGATCACCGCGGCGGGCGTGAGGCCCGCGAGCGCGGTGAAGTCGCAGCCGGCTTCCGTGTGGCCCGCGCGCACGAGCACGCCGCCCGGCTGCGCCATGATCGGGAACACGTGGCCGGGCTGCACGATGTCTTCGGCGCGCGCGTCGTGCGCGACCGCGGCGGCGATGGTCTTCGCGCGGTCGGCCGCGGAAATGCCGGTCGTCACGCCTTCGGCCGCTTCGATGCTGACGGTGAACGCCGTGCCGTACTGTGTGCCGTTGCGGTGCGTCATGAGGGGCAGGTTCAGCTGCTTGCAGCGGTCCTGCGTGAGCGTGAGGCAGACGAGACCGCGCCCGTACTTCGCCATGAAGTTGATGGCTTCGGGCGTGACGAATTCGGCGGCGATGACGAGATCGCCTTCATTCTCGCGGTCTTCTTCGTCGACGAGGATCACCATCCGGCCGGCTTTCAGTTCAGCGATGATCTCAGGAGTGGAGGCGAGCGACATGATGACGTCCCGTACTGGGTCCGGTTTGGGGAAAGCGCGTATTTTACGCCACGGCCGATGGACAGTTGCTGAAATCGGCGGACAGGTGAAAGGGAAGTTTGCCTATGCCTTTCGGACGAATGGTGTGGAGGCGGTGAGCGAAGCAAACTAACATCGTCGCAATCTTCACACGAACCGGAGTCGTACCATGCCGAGTACCCGAGACCTGAAGGAGCCTTACATGGTTTCTTCCGCAACAGACATCATTCCCCTTTCGCACGCGAGCGCCCGACTCTCGGAACTGGTCGATGAAGTACGCGACGGAACCGACAAGATCATCACCAAAGACGGCAAGCGCTGGGCGGCCCTCATCAGCGCGGAGAAGCTCGACGCGTTCCATCGGATGGAGCACGCACAACTTTATTCGCAGACGCTGCACGACGTGAAGAAAGGCCTCGACGACATCGCGGCCGGCCGCACTACCGAGGGTCGCGCGGCGATCACGCGCATCAGGGCGCGCAGAGCCGCGAAGCAAGCGGAAAGCGGAGAGGCCGACGGTGAATGATGAACGCAGACTGGCCGAGATCCTTTTTACGGAAGGCTTCGTCGACCGACTCGCCAGCATCGAGAGATATTGGAGCCGCGTCGGCTTTCCACACGGCTTCGATCGTCTGCTCGACGCCATCGAGAACAATGCGATTCCACTGCTGCAAAGCTTTCCGGCGATGGGGCGGCGCTTTGTCGGCGCGCTAACCGAGGCTTGCGAGTCGCGCCTCGTGAACGACGTGCTGCCGGCCATCACTCGAATCGATGGGCCGGCGCAAGGAGAGCTCCGCGAGTACGTGCTGGACGACCATGTCCTGCTTTATCTGCTGACCGGCAACACGGTTCATTTGCTTTCGATTCGCTACGACAGGCAGCCATCCTTCGACTTCCATCTGCTGAACTCACCGGAGGCCGAATATTCGACCGGCTGACCATCCTGCGCGTCGCCAACGCCCGGATTACCCCGCACTCATCATCCGCTCGACATACCGCGCGATCAGATCGATCTCCAGATTGACCTTCGCGCCTGCCGACAGCGCCTTGAGCGTCGTCACTTCGACCGTATGCGGAATCAGGTTGATGGAGAATTCGCAGCCATCGGCGCGGTCGCTGACCGAGTTCACGGTGAGACTCACGCCGTTCACCGTCACCGAGCCCTTGTAGGCCAGATACTTGCCGATGTCCTTCGGCGCGACGATGCGCAACTCGTGCGACTCGCCGACAGGCGCGAACTTCGACACGACGCCCAGCCCATCCACATGACCGGAGACGAGATGGCCGCCCAGCCGGTCGTGCGCGCGCAACGCTTTCTCCAGATTCACCTGCACGCCCGCATCGCCGAGGCCGACGGTCTTGTTCAGGCTTTCGCGCGACACATCGACATCGAACGAATCCGCGGACTTCTGGATCACCGTCATGCACGCGCCCTGAATGGCGATGCTGTCGCCGAGCTCGACATCGGCGAGATCGAGGCCGCCCGCCGCGACCGTCAGACGAACACCCGCTTGCTCCGCCCCGAGCGGCGTGACTTTTTCGATGCGGCCCAGCGCCGCGACGATTCCTGTGAACATCGGCTTTCTTCCTTGAGTCGGTGCGTGATCAGTTCGCGACGTTGGCCTCCGCGAAGCGCGCAAGAATGCGCAGATCGTCGCCGAGCCGGTCGATGCGATGGAACTTCAGATGCGGCCGCGCATCGAGCGTGTCGGGCGGCGCGAAGTCGAACATGCCGGGTGCGCTGCCGAGCAGGCTCGGCGCGAGATAGATCAGCAGTTCGTCGACGCAGCCCTCGCGCAACAGCGAGCCGTTGAGCTTGTGGCCCGCTTCGACATGCAGTTCGTTGATGCCGCGATCGGCGAGCGCGGTGAGCATCGCGGGCAGATCGACCTTGCCGTGCTCGTTCGAAAGCTCGATCGGCTCCGCGCCTTTATCGCGCAGCGCGTCGATGCGCGCGGGGTCGGCGTCGGCGGCATGAAAGATCCACGGCGGCGCGCCATCGAGGATGCGCGCGTGCATCGGCACGTCGAGACGGCTGTCGATCAAGACGCGCTGCGGCTGGCGCGGCGTGTCGACCGCGCGCACGGTCAGTTGCGGATCGTCCTCGCGCACCGTGCCGATGCCGGTAAGAATCGCACAGGCGCGGGCGCGCCACGCGTGGCCGTCCGCGCGCGCGTCTTCGCCGGTGATCCACTGGCTTTCGCCCGATGGAAGGCCGGTGCGGCCGTCGAGCGTCGCCGCAACTTTCATGCGTACCCACGGACGGCGGCGCGTCATGCGCGACACGAAGCCGATGTTCATTTCCTGCGCCTCGTTCGCGAGCAGGCCGCAGCGCACGTCGATGCCCGCGTCGCGCAACATCGCGAGACCGCGGCCCGACACCGTCGGATTCGGATCTTCCATCGCGGCGATGACCTTCTCGACGCGCGCATCGATCAGCGCATGCGTGCACGGCGGCGTGCGCCCGAAGTGGCTGCACGGTTCGAGCGACACATAAGCCGTTGCGCCGCGCGGGTCCTTGCCGCGCGAACGGGCGTCTTTCAGCGCCTGCACTTCGGCATGATCCTGACCGGCCGGCTGCGTGAAGCCCATGCCGATCACTTCGCCGTTCTTGACGAGCACGCAGCCGACGCGCGGGTTCGGCGTCGTCGTGTACATGCCCTTCGACGCGAGCGCGAGCGCGCGCTCCATGTGGGTGAAGTCGGTTTGCGAGAACATCGGCGCGGCCCGGGAGCGTCAGGCCGCGAGCGACGCGAATGCGCCGCGCGCTGCGTCGAGGGTCGCGTCGATCACGGCGTCGTCGTGCGCGCTCGACACGAAGCCCGCTTCGAACGCGGACGGCGCGAAGTACACGCCGGCGTCGAGCATCGCGTGGAAGAACGCGTTGAAGCGCTTCGTGTCGCCCTGCTGGATCTGCGCGAAGCTGCCCGGCACGGTGTCCGAGAAGTACAGGCCGAACATGCCGCCGATCGAATCGGCGGAGAAGGGCACTTTGGCGTCGCGCGCGGCTTTCGTCAGGCCATCGACGAGCTTGCGTGTCTGCTTCGCCAGATCGTCGTAGAAGCCGGGACGCTGGATCAGTTGCAGCGTCTTCAGGCCGGCGGCCACCGCGATCGGATTGCCCGACAGCGTGCCTGCCTGATACACGCCGCCGAGCGGCGCCAGATGCGCCATGATGTCGCGCCGTCCGCCGAACGCCGCCGCCGGCATGCCGCCGCCGATGACCTTGCCGAGGCACGTGAGATCCGGCTTGATGCCGTAGACCTGCTGCGCGCCGCCGAGCGCGACGCGAAAGCCGCACATCACTTCGTCGAAGATCAGGACGGAACCGTACTCGTTGCAGCGCTCGCGCAGCGCGTTCAGGAACTCGGGCGTCGCGCGCACGAGATTCATGTTGCCCGCGACCGGCTCGACGATCACCGACGCGATTTCCGCCCCGAACGCGCCGAACGCCTCGTTCAATTGCTCGACGTTGTTGTATTCGAGCACCGTCGTGTGCTTCGCGATATCGGCGGGCACGCCCGCGGAAGTCGGGTTGCCGAACGTGAGCAGGCCGGAGCCGGCCTTCACGAGCAGGCTGTCCGCGTGACCGTGATAGCAGCCCTCGAACTTGATGATGCGGCTGCGGTTCGTGAAGCCGCGCGCGAGACGCAGCGCGCTCATGGTCGCTTCGGTGCCGGAGGACACCATGCGCACCTGTTCGATCGACGGCACGAGCTTGCAGATTTCCTCGGCGATCTCGATTTCGGCTTCGGTCGGCGCGCCGAACGAGAAGCCGTTCGCGAGCACGCGCTGCACGGCGTCGAGGACTTCGGGATGCACGTGGCCGAGGATCATCGGGCCCCACGAGCCGATGTAGTCGATATAGCGCTTGCCTTCGGCGTCCCAGAAGTACGGCCCTTGCGCGCGCTCGATGAAACGCGGCGTGCCGCCGACCGAGCGGAACGCCCGCACCGGCGAGTTCACGCCGCCGGGAATGGTTCGCTGGGCGCGTTCGAAGAGAGCTTGATTCTTGGACATGGAGAAAGCCTGCGCTGAAAGTGGATGCGGGAGTCGCGAGGACCGGCCGGACGCTTAAGCGGCGACGCGTGCAGCGCGCACGATGCGCGGTCCGACGCGAAAAAACGATGCTGAAATTGTACCGGAGTCGATGCGAGGCAGCCCGTCGCGTCGTGTCCGGGGCTTACGCCGGCTTCGGGCGCTTCGCCGCGCGCCGTCCGGTCCGCTCGGTCCACAGCTTCTCCAGCGCGCCTTCGGCCATCGGCTTGATGAGCGTGCCGGACATCTGCGCGTCCCACGTCTGAACCGAGAACGGATGCGCCCGCAATTCGTCGCGCGTGACGACGACTTCCTCGTGCGCGTCGGTGAGAAAGTCGTACACGAAATCGATGCACAGCCGATAGCCGCGCTTGCTCGCGGCGTCGGGCACTTCGTAAGGCGCGCGCGTCACCCAGCCCGACGCGAACACGCCCTTCGGTTCCTGCGACACGCGATGCACGAACACGCGGTCGCCCGGCAAGAGCCCGCGCGCGGTGCCGCAGCCCCAGACATCGGCGACGGCTTCGCCCGCTTTGACGCGCCGCGCGATATCGGGCAGTTCGGGCCAAGGCCACTTCTTCGGGCTCCAGATCAGCAGAAAGGCGGTCATCGGGTCGACGAGACGATGAAGAAAAGAAGCGATGAGCTTAGCGCAACGCCGCGCTCAGGGCCGGATCACGGCGGCGCTCGCGTACAATGTTCGCTCTTTATTCGCCTTTTACGCGGCAGAAAGGCTGCGTAGCCTTAACTCTTCCCCTCTGGCGCACTCCATGTCCGACACCACCCGGCGCCGGCCCGATGGCCGTCTGATCCTGCTGCTCGGCGCGCTTGCCGCGTGCGGCCCGCTGTCGATCGACATGTATCTGCCGAGCCTGCCGGCGCTCGCCGCGTCTTTCGGAACCAGCCCCGCCGCCGCGCAAAGTACGCTCACGAGCTTCATGTTCGGCTTCTCGTTCGGCATGCTGCTCTATGGCCCGCTTTCCGACGCCTACGGCCGCCGGCCCGTCCTGCTCGGCGGCATCGCGCTGTACGCGCTCGCGAGCATCGGCTGCACGGCGGCGTGGTCCATCGACGCGCTCGTCTTCGTGCGCTTCCTGCAGGCGCTCGGGGCGGGCGCGGCGTCGGTGCTCGCGCGCGCGATCGCCCGCGACGCCCACGAGCCGGGCGATGCCGCTCGCGTGCTGTCGATGCTCTCCATCGTCACGTCGATCGGACCGTTGCTCGCACCGCTGATCGGCGGGCAACTGCTTCTGCTGGGCGGCTGGCGCGTGGTGTTCGTCGCGCTGACGCTCTTCGGCCTGACCTGCGCCGTGACCGCGTATCTGCGCGTGCCCGAGACGTGGCCCAAGGAGAAGCGCGCGAGCGCGGCGCTCGGCAAGTCGTTCGCGGCGTACGGTCATCTCCTGACCGATCCCGTCACCTGGGGCCACATGATGTGCGGCGGCATGGCGTTCGCGTCCATGTTCGCGTACATCACCGCGACGCCGTTCGTCTATATCGATTACTTCCACGTGAAGCCGCAGTACTACGGGCTGCTGTTCGGGCTGAACATCGTCGGCATCATCGCGGGCAATGTGCTCAATACGAAGTTCGTCGGGCGCATCGGCGCCATGAAGATGATTTCGGCCGCGTCGTTCGTGAGCGTCGCGGCGGCGCTCGCGGTCGCGCTCGTGTCGCTCACCGGCTGGGGCGGATTGTGGTCGATCGTCGCGACGCTCTTCTTTGTCGTCGGCGTCGTGGGCCTGCTTTCGGCGAATTGCACGACGGAGCTGATGCATCGCTATCCGAGGAACGCGGGCGCGGCTGCCGCCGTTTTTGGCGCGATGCAACTTGCGCTCGGCGCGCTCGCGAGCCTCGCGATCGGGCTCTTTCACGATGTGTCGCCGCATGGCATGGGCATCGTGATCGGCGTATGCGGCGTGTTGACCTTCGCGGGGCGCACGCTGGTGCTGCGCTCGCATGCGGCGCCCGTGAAGGTGTGAATCAGGCGAGCGGGCCGATGCTCGCCGCGAGGAACGTGAAGGCCGCCGCTTCCGCCCGCGCCACCGCTTCAGGCTCGACGCCCGCGCCGTGTCCGCCTTCGCCGGTTTCCTGATACCAGACCTCGCCGTGGCCTTGCGCCTGCATCTTCGCGGCCATTTTGCGTGCGTGGCCGGGATGCACGCGGTCGTCGCTCGTCGATGACGTGAAGAGCGCCGGCGGATACGCGATATCCGCGTCAACGTTCTGATACGGCGAATACGCCATCAGATGACGCAGATCGTCGGCGTCGTCCGGATCGCCGTATTCGTCCATCCACGATGCGCCCTGCAGCAGCAAGTGATAGCGCGCCATGTCGAGCAGCGGCACTTCGGAAAGCACCGCGCCGAACAGGTCGGGCCGCTGCACCATGCATACGCCCGTGAGCAGGCCGCCGTTGCTGCCGCCGCGAATCGCGAGCTGCTTTGGCGTGGTGACGCCGGTCTCGACAAGCGCCTGCGCGACCGCGATGAAATCGTCGAACGAAATTTGCCGGTTCTCGCGCAGCGCCGCCTGATGCCACGCCGGCCCGAACTCGCCGCCGCCGCGGATGTTGGCGATCGCGTAGAGCCCGCCGCGCTCCAGCCATGCGATGCCGGTGGTCGCGTCGTAGTGCGGATCGAGCGCGACTTCGAAGCCGCCATAGCCGTAGAGCAGGCAAGGGCGCGTGTTCGCACTCGTTTCGAGGTCGCGTCCGATCAGCCAGTAGGGAATGCGCTCGCCGTCCGGCGCGATCGCGTGGCGGCGCACGGCGCAAAGACCGCTCGCATCGAACTGCGCGGGCAGGCGCGCGAGCAGTCGCCACGGCGCGTCGCTCGCGAGATCGGCGTGATGGAGCGATGGCGGCTCCAGAAAGTGCTCGACGTGGATGAGCGCGGTATCGTCGCGCTCGCTGTCGATCGAATCGACCCAGGACTGGCTCGCCGCCGGGAGCGCGAAGTCGCGCGCGTCCCAGTCGCCGTTGTCTTGCGTTGGCGGACGCATTAGCGTGACGCGCGGCGCGCCGTCGTCCATCTGCGAGACGATGAGGAACTGTTTCGTGAAGTCGATGCCCGCGAGCACGAGGCGCTCGGACGGCGTGAAAAGCGCGGTGAATTGGCGCGAGCCCGCGAGAAACGCATCGCGCCGGATGACCGTCAGCGTGCCGGGCGCATGGCGGCGGCCGCCCGCGTTCCAGAACTTGCGCGGCGTGACGAAGAGCCAGCCGTTCCAGTGCTCGACTTCCACGTGCGCCGGCAGATCGTACTGACGCCATGCGTTGGCGGTTTCGTCGAGCCAGTAGTTGAGCGTGTCGTAGAAGCTCACCGCGCGCGAGGCGAGATGCAGCTTTTCGATGGGATCGTAGTCGACGCCCGCCGATACGTCGCGCCGTTCGCCCTCGAACACGACGGGCGCATCGGCCAGCGGCGTGCCGCGCTTCCAGCGGCGCGACTGGCGCGGAAAGCCCGAGGTCGTCAGCGCGGGGCGCGGGTTTGTCTTGCTGTCGTCCCAGCCGACGTAGACCGTATCGCGATCGATCCACGAGATGTCGTGCTTGCCGACATCGGGCAGCGCGAAGCCCTCCGCGACAAAGCTTTTCGACGCGATCTCGAACTCGCGCACGATCACCGCATCCGAGCCGCCCGGCGACAGGCTCACGAGCGCGCGGTCGTAATCGGGGTAGAGCATGTCGAAGTCGGCGAGCGCCCAGCGGGTGTCGTCATCCGCGCGGGTGTTGAGGTCGAGCGCGTCGACGTCGAGGATCGTTTCCCATTCCGTCGCGCCCGCGAGCCACGAAGCCCAAGGCGTGCGACGCACGATGCCGAGCGGATGCGCGTCATCCTGCCACGTGTTGTAGGCCCAGTCGCCGTAGCGGGAACACGCGACGATGCGATCCTTCGATGTGTACGCTTTTTCGAGCCGTCCGGCCAGCGCGCGCGCTTCGGGTGTACGGCCGAACGCGGCTTCGGTGCGGCGGTTCTGGGCGTCGACCCAGGCTTGCGCGCGGGCGTCGTCGAGGGATTCGAGGCCGATGTAGGGATCGGCGCCTTCGACTGTGGGCCAGGCGAGTTCGGGATGCGCGGAGAGAAGTGTCATGCGGTGCGAGCCAATCGGAATGCAAAACGCCGATTGTGCCTGTAATGGCGACGCAACGAAAAACGCCACGGCTCACCGTGGCGTTCGAACCCAATCAAAAAACCAGATTCAAGCCAGCCGCTCTTCCGTCTGCGGATCGAACAGCACGGCCTTCGACACATCGAACAGCAGCGTCATGTTCGTAAGCGGCTGCGGATTCGACGCCGGATGCACGCGCGACACGATGCGCTTGCCGTTCACCTGCGCGAACACGAGCGTGTCCGGGCCGGTCGGCTCGATCACGTCGACGCGCACATCCACCGGCTGCAGGCTCGCATCCGACACATCGTGCGCGGCGCGCGAATCGGTGATGCGCTCAGGGCGCAGGCCGAGCACCACGTCCTGGCCGACCTTGCCGCGCAGACGGCCCGCATCGAACGGCAGAGTCAGCACTTTCTGCGCGACGCCCGTATCGACCTGCAAGCCGACGCCCGAGCCCGACTCGACCAGCTTGCCGGTGATGAAGTTCATCGGCGGCGCGCCGATGAAGCCCGCCACGAACAGATTCGACGGCGAATCGTAGATCTCCTGCGGCGCGCCGAACTGCTGCACGACGCCGTCCTTCATCACCGCGATGCGATCGCCGAGGGTCATCGCCTCGATCTGATCGTGCGTCACGTAGACGATCGTCGTGCCCAGACGCTGATGCAGCAGCTTGATCTCCGAACGCATCTCGATACGCAGCTTCGCATCGAGATTCGACAAAGGCTCATCGAACAGGAACATCACAGGATCGCGCGCCAAGGCACGGCCCATCGCGACGCGCTGACGCTGACCGCCCGATAGTTGCCCCGGCTTGCGATCCAGCAGATGACCGATCTGCAAAGTCTCCGACACGCGATCGACGATCTTCTTCTGCTCGTCCTTCGGCACCTTGCGGATATTCAGGCCGAACGAAATGTTGTCGCGCACGCTCATCGAAGGGTAGAGCGCGTAGGACTGGAACACCATCGCGATGTCGCGATCCTTCGGCGAGAGGTCGTTGACCGTCTTGCCGTCGATCATGATGTCGCCCTGCGTCACGTCTTCGAGACCGGCGATCATGTTCAGCAAGGTCGATTTGCCGCAGCCCGAGCCGCCGACGAGGATCAGGAACTGACCGTCCTCGATGTCGATGTTGACGCCCTTGAGAACCGGCACCCCGTTCGGGTAGGTCTTGTACACGTCACGGATGGAAAGGCTTGCCATTGTGAATCCTCTATCTCTATGTCGGACTAAAGCCGATTAACCCTTCACCGCGCCGGCCGTCAGCCCGCGCACGAAATAACGTCCGGCGATCATGTAGACGAGAATCGTCGGCAAGGCGGCGATGATCGCGCCCGCCATGTCGACGTTGTATTCCTTCACGCCCGTCGATGTGTTCACGAGGTTGTTCAGCGCGACCGTGATCGGCATCGAATCCACGCCCGAAAACACGATACCGAACAGGAAGTCGTTCCAGATCTGCGTGAATTGCCAGATCAGGCACACCATGAAAATCGGCAGCGAGACGGGCAGCAGAATCTTCGTGAAAATGGTGAAGAAGCCCGCGCCGTCGATGCGCGCGGCCTTCACCAGTTCAGCCGGAATGCTCACGTAGAAGTTGCGGAAGAACATCGTCGTGAATGCGATGCCGTAGATCACGTGAACGAGCACGAGGCCGGTCGTCGTGTTCGAAAGGCCGAGAAAACCTTGCAGACGCGCCATCGGCAGCAGGATCGCCTGGAAGGGAATGAAGCAGCCGACGAGCAGCATCGTGAACAGGCCATCCGCCCCGCGGAAACGCCAGTGCGTGAGCACATAGCCATTGAACGCGCCGACGAACGACGAGATCAGCACGGCCGGAATCACCATGCGCACGGAGTTCATGAAGAACGGCTGCATGCCGTCGCAGCGCACGCCGGTGCACGCTTCCTGCCACGCCTTCACCCACGGCGCGAAAGTGAAGTGCGAAGGCGGCGTCAGCAGATTGCCCGTGCGAAGCTGATCGAGATCCTTGAACGACGTCGACAGCATCACGTAGATCGGGAACAGGAAGTACAGCGCGAACAGAATCAGCACCGCATAGATGACGGCGCGGCTCAAAGTCATCTTAGGCTGCATTTCGCGTGCTCCTCGATTCGAGATACATGAGCGGCACGAGCACCGCGACGACGGTGGCGAGCATCATCATCGACGACGCCGCGCCCACGCCCAACTGTCCGCGGTTGAACGAGAACGTGTACATGAAGATCGCGGGCAGCGACGACGACGTGCCCGGACCGCCCGCCGTCAATGCGACGACCAGGTCGAAGGTCTTGATCGTGATGTGGCAGAGAATCAGCAGCACGGAGAAGAACACCGGGCGCATGCTCGGAATCACGATCTTGCGGTAGATGGTCGGCAAACCCGCGCCGTCCATCTGCGCCGCCTTGAAGATTTCACTGTCGACGCCGCGCAAACCGGCGAGGAACAGCGCCATCACGAAGCCGGTCGATTGCCACACGGCCGCGATCACGACGCAGAAGATCGCCTTGTCCGGATCGCCGAGCCAGTTGAACGAGAAGCTCGTCCAGCCCCAGTCGTGGAAGACTTTTTCGAGGCCGAGGCCGGGATTCAGAATCCACTGCCACGCGGTGCCCGTCACGATGAAGGAAAGCGCCATCGGATAAAGGAAGATCGCGCGCAACGCGCCGTCGTTGCGGATCTTCTGGTCGAGAAGGATCGCGAGGAAGAGGCCGAGGAACACGCAAATCCCGATAAACGGAATGCCGAACCAGCCGAGGTTGGCGGCGGAAGTCCACCAGACATCGTTGGCGAAGAGTTGTTTGTATCGGTCGAAGCCGGCGAAATCGTAGCGCGGCATCAGCCGCGATTCCGACAGCGACAGATACCCCGTAATGGCGATGAAGCCGTACACGAAGACCAGCGCGATCAAGACGCTGGGAGCAAGCACCAGCTTCGGAATCAGGCGGTCGGCGAGCGCCGCCGTCGGTGATGCGCGACGGGGCGGGCTTTGCGGTTTCTTGTCCGCGGTGATGGAGGCAGTCACGACTCGACTCCTGGAAGATGCGCCGGCGCGTCTCGTGCGTAAGGCTGCACGGTCTCGCGCGCATGCGGCGAATGGCGGCGGCGCTAAATAGTGCGACGTTGCTTGTGGCTGACAAACCGCCCGGCGCATGCGTCAGCACACGCGCCGGGCGGACACTGCCTTGCGCTTACTTCGTCTTGGCGGCGTTCGCGAGTGCGGCAACCGCGCTCTTCGAATCCTGCGACGAGTTCATGAACTTCGTCACGACGTCGGTCATCGCGCCGGCGACGGCGTCGCCCTGAGCCATGCCGTGCGCGAGCGACGGAACATAGCCGCCCGATTTGATCGCCGTTTGTTCATCAGCGTAGGACTTCTTCGCGCAGTCGTCGAATTTATCCATCGATACACCGAGACGCACCGGGATCGAACCCTTGTTCAGGCTGAACTGCTCCTGGAATTCCGGCGTCATGATGGTCTTCGCGAGCGCGAGCTGGCCCGGCGTCGCGGCCTTCTGGCCCTTCTGCTGGAAGAACACGAAGGAATCGACGTTGAACGTGTAGGCCTTTTCCGTGCCCGGCACCGGCGCGCAGATATAGTCCGTGCCCGCCTTCTTGTTCGCGCCGGCGAATTCGCCCTTCGCCCAGTCGCCCATGAACTGCATGCCGGCCTTGCCGTTGATGACCATCGCGGTCGCGAGGTTCCAGTCACGGCCCGTGCGGCCGCTGTCGAAGTAGCCCTGGATCTTGCGGACCGTGTCGAACACCTGAACCATCTTGTCCGACGTCAAGGTCTTCTGGTCGAGATCGACAATCGCCTTCTTGTAGAAGTCCGCGCCCTGCGACAGCACGACGTCTTCCCACAGCGTCAGGTCCTGCCACGGCTGGCCGCCCATCGCGATCGGCATGATGCCCGCGGCTTTCATCTTGTCGGCGACCTGGAAGAACTCGTTCCAGTTGGCCGGCACCTTGCCGCCGGCTTTATCCAGCGCGGCCTTGTTGATGTACAGCCAGTTCACGCGATGCACCGAGAAGGGCGCGGCGACATAGTGGCCGTCGGCGTGGATGATCTTGTCGATTTCCGGCGGCAGGTTCTTCTTCCAGTCGCCCGCCACGGAATCGATCGGCACGAGCACGCCTTGCTCGGCCCATTCCTGAATCAGCGGGCCCTTGATCTGCGCCGCCGACGGCGCATTGCCCGAGATCACCTGCGTCTTGAGCGCGGTCATCGCGGCCGCGCCCGCGCCGCCCGCGACGGCGAAGTCCTTCCAGGTGTAACCCTGCTTCGTCATGTCGTCCTTGAGCACGCCGACTGCCTTGGATTCGCCGCCGGACGTCCACCAGTGCAACACGGAAACCGCTTCGGCAGCCTGAACCGCCGACGCCGTCGCGCCGCACAGAAGACCTGCGGCGCACAGCGCGCCCATGAGCTTACGGACTTTCATTGTTAATCTCCTCCAGACACCTGAACAAGAAACGATTGGCTCCCGATGCCGCCAGAAGCATGGCTAAAAGCGTGATCAAAAGCGGTGGTCAAACGGCGCAACTGGATGGCCGAAAATCGGCGGTGTCGGCGGGGAAGCGGCAGGCGCGAATCGTACGAGCGCGGCGTGCCGGGCCGGCAGACCGATGGTCGGCCGCACGGCTCTCAAGAGATGAGTAAATTGAATCGCAACGGCTGTCTCCTCTTTTGATTTTTACCCGACCGTTCAGGCTTCGCCACGAAGGGCGCGCTCGACGGCAAGGCGCGAGGCCCTGACGCTTCGAGCCGGAAAGGGCGCTTTCCGGTGGAGAGCGGCGCGCCGCTGGCTCCATTAACATGCGCTCAGGATGTCTACCCCAGAAAGTGCAGATCATCAGATTGGTCTGATTGTCAGATCGCAGTTTTTCCGTCAGCGACATTTCCTCTTGATTTGGATTGTAGTTAAACTACAATTCAGTGTCAAAAAAAATTTTATCGGACTACGGCCGGGTTCGGGCGTCCGATAAATTCATAGGCGGCACGCCCCGATTTCGACTCACATTCCAGTTCTCGAAACCACGTTCAGGCCATGCAAAGCGACTCGAACTTCACCTTCGTACTCTTCGGCGGCACCGGCGACCTCTCGATGCGCAAGATCCTTCCCGCGCTCTTCGAGGCGCATCGCGCGGGCATGCTCAACCCGGCGGGCAAGATCGTCTCGGTCGCGCGCGAAACCAAGGAGCAGGCGGAATATCGCGCCTGGGTCGAGGAGCACGTGAAGCCGCACGTGTCGAAAAATGGCGTCGACGAGTCGGCGTGGCGCAGCTTCGTCGAGCGCTTCGAGTATGTCGGGCTCGATCTCGGCCGCGCGGAAGACTTCGCCCTGCTGCGCGACGTGCTCGGCCGTTACGGTGGCACGCGCGTCTTCTATCTCGCGACGGGCCCGTCGCTCTTCGTGCCGATCTGCCGCGGACTCGCCGACGTCGGGCTGAACCAGAATTCGCGCATCGTGCTGGAGAAGCCGCTCGGCTACGACCTGAAGTCGTCGAACGCGATCAACGACGCCGTCGGCGAAATCTTCCAGGAAGAGCAGATCTACCGGATCGATCACTATCTCGGCAAGGAGCCCGTGCAGAACCTGCTCGCGCTGCGCTTCGGCAACGCGCTCTTCGAGCCGCTGTGGCGGCGCGAATGGGTCGAGAGCATCCAGATCACGATCGCGGAAGAATTGGGCGTGGAAGCGCGCGGTGACTTCTACGACAATACGGGCGCGCTGCGCGACATGGTGCAGAACCACCTGCTGCAGCTGCTCTCCATCGTGACGATGGAGCCGCCACACTCGATGGATTCCGACTCCGTGCGCGACGAAAAGCTGCGTGTGTTGCGCGCGCTCAAACCCATCGACGAGCGCGATATCAGCCGCGTCGCGGTGCGCGGGCAATATCATGCGGGTGTGATCCGCGGCACGCAGGTGCCGGCCTACACGACCGAGAAGGGCGTGCGGCCCGACAGCAGCACGGAGACGTTCGTCGCGCTGAAGGTCGAGATCGAGAACTGGCGCTGGGCAGGCGTGCCGTTTTTCCTGCGCACGGGCAAGCGGCTCGCCGATCGCGTCGCGGAAATCGTCGTGAACTTCCGCGCGGTGCCGCATTCGTCGCTCGGGTCCATGCCGTTGCGCGCGGGCGCCAACCGGCTCGTGATCCGCCTGCAGCCCAACGAGTCGATTCGTCTCTATTGCCTGGCGAAGCAGCCCGGCGAGGGCATGAATCTCGCGAGCGTGCATCTGGATCTCGCGTTCGACCAGTTCTTCAAGGAAGGACAGATGGACGCGTATCAGCGCCTGTTGCTCGACGTGATCAACGGCCGGCTCGCGCTCTTCGTGCGGCGCGACGAGCAGGAAGCGGCATGGCGCTGGGTCGAGCCCATTTTGAACGCGTGGGCGTCGTCGACCACCAGACCGAAGCCGTACGCGGCCGGCACGTGGGGCCCGGCGGCATCGAGCGCGATGCTGGCGCAGGCGGGCACGTGCTGGCTCGAAGAGGAAAATTGACGGCGTGAGGCCGACGCTGCCCGGACGAGGCGCGCGGCGCGCACGGGAATGCAGGACTCCGCTTCGCCCATCGTCGCGATGGTCCGAACAGATTGCGGATCGATAAACCAGAACAAGCAGGAGAAGCAAGTGATCGAGCTTCGTACTTTCGACGATCCGCGCGCCCACTCGGACGCGCTGGCCAAAGCCGTGGGCGACGCGCTGAAAGCGTCCCTCGCGGCAAGGGGCGCGGCGTCGGCCGACGCCGCGGGACAAACCGCGCACGCCACCCTCGCGGTATCGGGCGGTTCCAGCCCGAAGCCGTTCTTGCAGACGCTTTCGCGCGCGCCGCTCGACTGGGCGCATATCGACGTGACGCTCGTCGACGACCGCTGGGTGCCCGAGACCGATCCGGCGAGCAACGCGACGTTCGCGCGCGAGACGCTGTTGCAGAACGCGGCTGCGTCGGCGTATTTCCTGCCGCTCGTCGATACGGCCAAACCGCTCGAAGCGCACATCGCCGAACTGAACGCCGATCCGCGCCGGCGCCTGCCGGACGTCGCCGTGCTCGGCATGGGCGAGGACGGCCACACGGCCTCGATCTTCGCCGACGCGCCTGAATGGGAGTTCGCCATCTCGACACCGCAGCGCTACGTTTCCGTCCATCCGGGCGCGGCGCCGCATGCGCGCGTGAGTCTGTCGATGTCGGCGCTGACGCAGGTCAGGCAGTTGTATCTGTTCATTTCCGGCCAGAAGAAACTCGACGTACTGAACGCGGCGCTCGCCGCGCCGCAGAAGAACGCCATCTCGACGCTGGTCCACGCTCAAGGAGTGAAGCTCGATGTCTACTGGTGTGCATAAGGCAGCGGCTCAGCACGCCGACGGACCGAGGCTGCTCGCCGACATCGGCGGCACCAACGCGCGTTTCGCGCTGGAGACGGCGCCCGGCGAGGTCGGGCACATCCGCGTGTATCCGGGCGCCGATTACCCCGGCATCGCGGAAGTGATGCAGCAGTATCTGAAGGACACGAAGGTCGGCCGCGTCAATCATGCGGCGATCGCGATCGCGAATCCGGTCGACGGCGATCACGTGAAGATGACCAATCACGACTGGAGCTTCTCGATCGAAGCGACGCGCCGTGCGCTCGGCTTCGACACGCTGCTCGTCGTGAACGATTTCACCGCGCTCGCGATGGCGCTGCCAGGGCTCACCGACGCGCAGCGCGAGCAGGTGGGCGGCGGTTCGCGCCGGCAGAACAGCGTGATAGGTCTGCTCGGACCGGGCACGGGCCTCGGCGTGTCCGGCCTCATTCCCGCCGACGATCGCTGGATCGCGCTCGGCAGCGAAGGCGGCCACGCCACGTTCTCGCCGTTCGACGAGCGCGAGGACCTCGTGATGCGCTATGCGCGCCGCAAGTTTCCGCACGTATCGTTTGAGCGCGTGTGCGCGGGGCAGGGGCTGGAGCTGATCTATCGCGCGCTGGCGGAGCGCGACAGCGTGACGGTCGCGGACGACTTCACCGCCGCCGAGGTGACGCAGCGCGCGCTGCAAGGCGAAGCGCTCGCGCTCGAGACGGTGAACTGCTTCTGCGCGATTCTCGGCACGTTCGCCGGGAACATCGCTGTGACGCTGGGCGCGCTGGGCGGCATTTTCATCGGCGGTGGCATCGTGCTCAAGCTCGGCGAGCTGTTCCACAAGTCGCCGTTTCGTCAGCGATTCGAGGCGAAAGGGCGCTTTCAGCAATATCTGTCGGGCATCCCGACTTACATCATCACGGCCGAATATCCGGCGTTTCTTGGCGTGTCGGCGATTCTCTCGGAGCAGTTGTCGAACCGCGCGAACAGCGGCTCGTCCGCGGTGTTCGAGCGCATCCGCCAGATGCGCGACGCATTGACGCCCGCCGAGCGGCGCGTCGCGGATATCGCGCTGAATCATCCGCGCTCGATCATCAACGATCCGATCATCGACATCGCGCGCAAGGCCGACGTGAGCCAGCCGACCGTGATCCGCTTCTGCCGTTCGCTCGGCTGTCAGGGTTTGTCCGATTTCAAGCTGAAGCTCGCGACCGGGCTCACCGGTACGATTCCAGTGAGCCACAGCCAGGTGCATCTCGGCGACACGGCCACGGACTTCGGCGCGAAGGTGCTCGACAACACGGTGTCGGCGATTCTTCAGTTGCGCGAGCATCTGAACTTCGAGAACGTCGAGCGCGCGATCGATATTCTCAATGGCGCGCGGCGCATCGAGTTTTACGGGCTCGGCAATTCGAACATCGTCGCGCAGGACGCGCATTACAAGTTCTTCCGCTTCGGCATCCCGACGATCGCTTACGGCGATCTGTACATGCAGGCGGCGTCGGCTGCGCTGCTCGGCAAGGGCGATGTGATCGTGGCCGTGTCGAAGTCGGGGCGCGCGCCGGAACTGTTGCGCGTGCTCGAAGTGGCGATGCAGCAGGGCGCGACGGTCATCGCGATCACGTCGAGCAACACGCCGCTCGCCAAGCGCGCGACGGTTGCGCTCGAGACGGATCACATCGAGATACGCGAGTCGCAGCTTTCGATGATCTCGCGCATTCTGCACCTCGTGATCATCGACATCCTCGCAGTCGGCGTGGCGATTCGCCGCGCGGCGCCGAAGCCGGGCGCGAAGATCAGCGAAACGGTCGCGAAGGCACGTCAATCCAGTGACGATGACGCCGCCGCGGTGCTCGACTGGCTGAGCCACGGCGCGTCGGGCATGGCGCGGGACTGACGGATTCGCATTTCGTGACGAACGAAGGCCGCCGATGAAAAATTGGCGGCCTTCGTTCGTTCAGCGCGCGGCCACAGCGCGCTCGGAAGCGAGGCGCGCGACAGTCTTCGTCGACGTCGGTGCAGGCGCCGCCGCGTCGTTCGCGGCGAGGCCGAGAAAGTCCAGCACGCTGCTGACGACCAGACGCCGGTCGTTGTCGATGCAAATCATGTGATAGCTGTTTTCGAGCACGACGAGTGCCGATCGCTCGATGGTGTCGCGCAGGAAATAAGCCGATTTGAGGCTCGTCAGATCATCGTCGCGCGCGTGCAGAACGAGCGTCTCGCAGCGAACCTTTGCGGCGCCGCGCTTCGCCATGCGTCGCAAGCGGTCGACTTCGCGCAGGCAGGCGAGGGGCACCCAGCGATAGTGAAACGTGTCGCCGCGTTCGAACTTCGCCTTGATGATCGTTCGCGTCAGCGTGTTCTTGACGCCGTACGGCTCGTGCTCGCGCACCCGCATGCGCGTGCGAAAAATCGGCAGGCGATACAGCAGATGACGCGCGAAGGCGTACCGCTGCGTCGCCCAGCCGTCGAGATAGATCGGCGACGCAAGCGTGATCAGCTTGCCGCGCTCGTGCCGCTCCTGCGCACATAACAGGATCGCAAGCAGCGCGCCCATGCACATGCCGATGACATGCACGACGTCGTAACGCTGCGTCACTTCCTGATACTTCGCGCGAACGGCGTCGAGCCACTGTTCGGCCCGCAGGCCGATCAGATCGTCGGGCGTGCCGCCGTGACCGGGCAGCGTCAACGCGTGCGTATCCACGCCGGCGCGCCGGAGCATCTTGTGGATCGAGCCCAGATCGAATTCCGTGCCGCCGAGTCCGTGGATCAGAAGCACGGCGGTGCGATGCGTCTGCATGCCGATCAGCCGCGCGCCGTCGGACGCGCGTCCGTGCGATCGATGGTCTGAATCTCGCGCGCAGCAGCGCGGGAGGCGAATCTGATTGGCTGAGGCACGGGAAGCGCTCGCATGTGGAAACGAATCCGCGAGGCTATCGGTAGGGCGGGGCAGCGATAATTGGACGTATCCGAAATGGCTGCTTTATCGCAAGCAGTCTGTAAGTAATGCCGATTTGTCAAAAAAAAGGTGCGATATCACGGGGACATCGCACCGGCACGCACCTCTCGCAGCGGCGTGAAAACTTTCTATCTAGCTATAACGCGTCTGGTCTCGCCGGTCAGAAAGAGTGCTGGATACCCGCGTACACGCCCGTCTGGCTATGGCCCGGAATCGGGTTGTCGGTCGCCGCGGAGTAACCGTAGTTGTTGGCGTTCAGGCCATAGTTCGCGCTCTTGCTGTTCTGCACGGTTGCGACCTGCAGATCGAACAGGGTGCGCTTGGACAGGTTGTACGAGCCGCCGATCGAGTAGATCGTGGCGTTACCCGCGCCGTTGTTGCCGTTCACGTGGTAGACGGCGCCGATCAGCGCCGCGGCTGGCGTCGCTTGCCATGTCACGCCGCCCCATTCGTGATCGAGCGCGGTCGGCTGGCCGGGCAACTGGGCTACCATGCCGGACGTGCGAATCGCCTGATAGCCGGCCTGCAGCTTGAACTGGCCGAGGAACACGTTGGCCATCGCGGTATATTCGCGCGAGTAGGCGTAGGCGCCGTTGCCGTTGGCCTTGTTCAGCGCGTTGCCGCCGTTTGCCGGATCGTAGATGCCGCCGAGCGCGCCATTGTTCGGATTGCGGATTTCATCGTAGATGCCGCGAACCTGGAAGTACGGCGACGTGTAGGTGACCTGCGCGCCTGCCTGACGGCCTTGATCGGTCGTGCCGTTACCGTTCCAGCCCGTCGCGTTGGAGAACGAATACTGGCCGTAGAAATCGAAACCGGCGAACTTCGGCGACTGGTACGAAATGTTGTTGCTCGACTGCGGCCAGTTGCGGCCGCGCACCAGCGATGCCGACGACCAGTTCGACTGACCGAACGGATCGAAGTCCCACACGCCGTTCGAGATGAACAGCTCGCGTCCCAGCAGGACGGTACCGAATTGCTGATTCGCGATACCGACGGTCGCCCAGCGATTGAACAGGTTGCCTTGCGCCTGGCCGTTCATGGCATTGAAGCCGTTTTCCAGCTGGAACAGGACACGGTTTCCACCGCCAAGATCCTCGGCGCCCTTGATACCCCACAAGCTCGTGCCCCAGTCGCCGCTTTCTGCGCGGAAGCGATTCGTGCTGCCGCCATTTCCTGACGGCACGCCATTCATGTATTCGAGTCCCGCATCGATGCGACCGTACAACGTCACGCTGCTTTGTGCGTGCGCGACCGCGCTGAAAGTGAGTAGCGCCGCTGTCGCGAGCAAAGCCTTCTTCATCATCTCCTGCCAACCCCTAGAAAGGTGTAGTTCAAAATTGCCGTGTTTTGCTTCGAAGCGAGCACGCAGCCGCATGCATGCAACATGCGTGGTCAATTCGAATTTCGGATTTTGGAGGAGAACTTACTTTGTCTGCGTCTTCGATTTGTAGTTTTTGGTCTTCGGCTTGACAAGCCTGTTCGGACTGCGATAAGAGCCACGCGCGCCAATAAAAAACGGTGCGATACCCTTTCGGGCACCGCACCGATACGCGCCTCTCGCAGCAGCGTGAAAACCTGATGAAGCTATGTTCTGCTCAGACTCGTCGATTAGAACGAGTGCTGGATGCCTGCGTACACGCCCGTCTGGCTGTGGCCGGGGAACGGGTTGTCGGTCGAAGCCGCCGAGCCGTAGTTGTTGGCGTTCAGACCGTAGTTCGCGGTCTTGCTGTTCTGCACCGTCGCGACCTGCAAGTCGAGCAGCGTGCGCTTGGACAGGTTGTACGAGCCGCCGACCGTGTAGATGGTCGCATTACCCGCGCCGTTGTTGCCGTTCGAGTGGTAGACCGCGGCGATCAGCGCTGCCGCCGGCGTCGCTTGCCACGTCACGCCGCCCCATTCGTGATCGAGCGTGGTCGGCTGGCCGGGCAACTGGCCGGTCATGCCCGAGCTACGGATGGCCTGATACGCGCCCTGGATCTTGAACTGGCCGAGGAAGACGTTGAACATCGCCGTGTATTCGCGCGAATACGCGTAGACGCCGTTGCCACCGGAGCCGCCGTCGATCGGGTTGTAGGCGCCGCCGAGCGTGCCGTTCGCCGGATTGCGGATTTCGTCGTACATGCCGCGCACCTGGAAGAGCGGCGTGGTGTACGTGATGTACGCGCCCGCTTCGCGGCCTTGCGGGGTCGTGCCGTTACCGTTCCAGTTCGTCGCGTTCGAGAGCGAGTACTGACCGTAGAAGTCGAGGCCCGCGAACTTCGGCGACTGGTACGAAATGTTGTTGCTCGACTGCGGCCAGTTGCGGCCACGCACCAGCGACGCCGACGACCAGTTCGACTGGCCGAACGGATCGAAGTCCCACACACCGTTCGCGATGAAGAGCTCGCGACCCAGCAACAGGGTACCGAACTGGTTGTTCGCGATACCGACCGTCGCCCAGCGATTGAAGAGACCGCCACCGCCCGGGCCCGCGCCCGTCATGGTGTTGAAGCTGCCTTCCAACTGGAACACGGCGCGGTAGCCGCCGCCCAAATCTTCGACGCCCTTCATACCCCACAAGCTCGTGCCCCAGTCGCCGCTTTCCGCCCTGAAGCGGTGCGAGGAGCCGGTGGCGGGCGCGCCGGCGGGACCGGTCGGCACACCGTTCATGTATTCGAGCCCAGCGTCCAGGCGGCCATACAGCGTCACGCTGCTTTGAGCGTGCGCCACCGCGCTGAACGTCAGCAGTGCTGCCGACGCGAGCAAAGCTTTCTTCATCATCTCCTCCAACCCTGTCAAGAAATAGAACCCAAGTGCTGCTGTGTGGTTCGATGCGGGCGCACCCAACCGAAAAATCGTTTTCAGAGGAAGGACACGCGGGCTGTGGTGCTTGTGACGATCCGCGCGTCGTGGGCGCGAACCCGGCTCCGATCCGTCGATCGGCGCCGTTCCTCCGTTTCTTTTGGACTTTTGAAGTAAAACTACTTTTTGCGTACTTCGTTTTGGTACTTTCGTTACCAATTTAACAAAATACGTTACAGCCGCCAAAGAAAATCGAGGAACCGTCGGCGGTTGTGTCAAAAATGCAATGCCCATGTCGTAGACACGCTACCCAAAGCATGGGAAATCGCCCGCAAAGCCTTATCCCGTCAAGGCTTCAGCGTGCTGTAAGTTTCGGGGTCAGGTTTGTCGCCTATTGACGCGGCAGTGTCGTAGCGCTAGTTCGGCGAAGGACCCCAAGACCGGCTCGCACCGCCGCGCGCAGGGCGCAAAAAAAGGCGCCTCGCGGGCGCCTGTTCTGGAAGGGGAGTTGCTTCGGCTTACTTGAGACTGCCGGACAGGAATTGCCTGAGCCGCTCGCTTCGCGTGTTGCCGAATACGGCATCCGGATGACCTTCTTCCTCGATGCGCCCCTGATGTAGAAACACCACGTGATTCGACACGTTGCGCGCGAAAGCCATCTCGTGCGTGACGACGATCATCGTGCGGCCTTCTTCGGCAAGCGTCTGCATCACTTTGAGCACTTCGCCGACGAGCTCGGGGTCGAGCGCGGACGTCGGTTCGTCGAAGAGCATGACGTCGGGATGCATCGCAAGCGCGCGGGCGATCGCCACGCGCTGCTGCTGTCCGCCCGACAGATGCGACGGATACTGCTTCTCGACGCGCGGCGCGAGCCCGACCTTCTCCAGATACGTGCGCGCGCGGTCCTCGGCCTCCTTCTTCGAGAGTCCGAGCACGTTCACGGGCGCCTCGGTCACGTTCTCGAGCACGTTCATATGCGACCACAGATTGAAGTGCTGAAAGACCATCGAGAGCTTCGAGCGCACTTGTCGCAATTGCTTCGCGTCAGCGACCTTGAGCGCGCCGGACTTGTCTTTCATCGTGCGGACTTCGTCGCCGTCGACGAAAATGCGCCCCTGATTCGGCTGCTCCAGAAAGTTGATACAGCGCAGCATCGTGCTCTTGCCCGAGCCCGACGAGCCGATGATGCTGATCACGTCGCCGGCTTTCGCCTTGAGCGAAACGCCCTTCAGAACTTCGTTGCTGCCGTACTGCTTGTGGATGTCGTCGACGAAAAGCTTGTGCTGCTGGGAAATCATGTACGGTCCTTGGGCGGCGATGGTCTTATTTGCCTTGCGGCCGCAAATAAGCGAGCCAGCGATGCTCGGCGCGGCGGAACAACCACACGAGCGCGAACGAGATGACGAGATAGAGCAGGGCGGCGATGCCGAACGCCTCGAACGACTGATACGTCGCCGAGTTGACATCGCGCGCGATCTTGAGGATGTCCGGCACGGTCGCCGTGAACGCGACGGTGGTCGCGTGCAGCATCAGAATCACTTCGTTACTGTAATACGGCAGCGCTCGTCGCAAGGCCGACGGAAGAATCACCCGCCGATAAAGCGTGAACGAAGACATGCCATAGGCGCGCGCCGCTTCGATCTCACCGTAGGGCGTCGCCTTGATCGCGCCCGCGAAGATTTCGGTGGTGTACGCGCAAGTGTTCAGCGTGAACGCGAGAAGTGTGCAGTTCATGCCGCTGCGGAAAAATTCAGCGAGCAACATGTGATCGCGCACGACCTGCAAACTGTACAGACCTGTATAGCAAAGCAGCAGCTGCACGTAGAGCGGTGTGCCGCGAAACACATACGTGTAGAGCCACACGGCGCGCGACAGCAGCTTGTTCTTCGACACTCGCGCGACCGCGAGCGGCACCGAAAGACAGAAGCCGAGGCCGATGGAAATGACCAGCAGCCACATCGTGATCGCGAGACCGGTGATGCGATAGCCGTCGGTGAAGAGGTAGTTCTTCCAGTATTCCTGGATGATTTCGATCATGATCCGTGCCGCTCTTTCATGGGCAAATTAGAGGTCGGCCTTGCGCACGCCGATGGAATAGCGCCGCTCCAGCCAGATCAGCACGAGATTCGAGATCGTGGTGATCGCGAGATAGATCGCGCCCGCGATCAGCGTGAAGAAGAAGAAACGCAGCGTGCCCTTGCCCGCGTCCTGCGAGGCCTTGACGACGTCGGCGAGACCGATGATCGACACGAGCGCCGTCGCCTTGACCATCACCTGCCAGTTGTTGCCGATGCCCGGCAGCGCGAAACGCATCATCTGCGGAAACATGATGCGCGAGAAGGTCTGCCAGGGCGTCATGCCGTACGCCACGCCCGCTTCGAGCTGGCCGCGCGGCACGGACAAGAACGCGCCGCGGAACGTCTCGGTGAAATACGCGCCATAGATGAAGCCGAGCACGAGAATGCCGGCGAGGAACGGATCGATGTCGATCTGATCCCAGCCCGCCGCGTCCGTCAGAAGATTCAGCCAGATCTGGATGCTGTAAAAGAGCAGCAGCATCAGCACGAGGTCGGGCACGCCGCGGATGAGCGTCGTGTAGACGGTCCCGACGCCCGACGCGAACCGGTTCCTCGACAGCTTCGCCGCCGCGCCGATCAGGCCGATCACGAAGGCGAACGCGAGCGAGAGCACCGCCAGCTTGACGGTCTGCCAGGTGCCCGCGAGGATCAGCGGACCGTAGCCTTGCAACATGGTGTTTCCTTGATAAGGTGCCTAACGTGCATGGAGCGCGGATGCGTCTGGCGCGGCGCGGCTTTTGCCCGCGTGAAGCCGTCTTCCGTCCGTCTCTCGCTTCGCGGCGGGCGGTCGCTATTCTAGATGGTCAAAATTGCGGACTGCCGTTGCTGCTAACCCTGCTGTAAGCGATCGATGCGCCGCGGCGGACTCGCTTTTTCTCTGGCTTCCGGGTGCCGAAAGCGGTGAACCGCGCGTCAGGTCAGGCTCGTGGACGATCGCTGCCCCGTCGCGCCCCGAAAAGCGCGGTATTTTACCCGAACCCGGCCCACGCGCGAGCGCGAAGCCGGACGCGTCCGATTACACGCATCAGCGGAACGATGTAGTGCCGCCGCGCGCGTTGTTTCGGAGGGGCCGCGCCCTTACATTCTCTCCATCGCAAAACAACGCCATGGGCGGGAGCAAACATCATGATCGAGATTCGCCGCAGCAACGAACGGGGTCACGCCAACCACGGCTGGCTGGACTCGTATCACAGCTTCTCCTTCGCCGATTACTACGATCCCGCTCACATGCACTTCGGAGCGCTGCGCGTGATCAACGAGGACCGCGTCGCGGGCGGCCAGGGCTTCGGCGCGCATGGCCATCGCGATATGGAAATTGTGAGCTACGTGCTCGATGGCGCGCTGGCGCACCGCGACAGCATGGGCAACGGCTCGACGATCCGTCCCGGCGACGTCCAGCGCATGAGCGCGGGCACCGGCGTGCGTCACAGCGAGTTCAACGGCTCGCCGACCGAAACCGCGCATTTCCTGCAGATCTGGATCATTCCGGATGCGCCGGGCGGTGCGCCGGGCTACGAGGAAAAGCGTTTCGCGGACGATGAAAAGCGCGGCCGGCTGCGCGTGATCGCATCGCCGGAAGGCGCGGACGGCTCGGTTAAGATCGGCGCGGACACGCGCATCTTCGCGGGCCTCTTCGATGGCGACGAGCGCGCCGACTTCGACGTCCCGGCGGGCCGCCGCGTGTACGTGCACGTGGCGCGCGGCGCAGTGACGGTGAATGGCGAGACGCTCGCCGCCGGCGATGCCGCGAAGCTCGAAGACGTCTCGAAGGTCACGGTCGAGAAGGGCGACGATGCGGAAGTGCTGCTGTTCGATCTCGCCTGATCAATGGCCTGATGTGACGAAGACCGTGGAGCGCGAAGCCCCGCGGTCTTTTTTTACGCGCTAAGCCAGCTTAAGGCTTTGCAGTCGCCGATGCGCCCGCCGCCGCGCCCGGCGCGCCGTGCTTCTCCCAGCGCTCATGCCGTTTCTCTTCGTGCTCGCGCATCTTCGCAAAGTGCTTCTTGAGCGCCGTGCTGACGGTCGTCTTCTGCTGATCGTTCAGCGAGTGATAGAAGTTGAGCCACGCGGTCGCGGTCTGCTCGCGCAGTTGCGACGCCTGCTGATCCAGCTTCTGGTGCGCGGCGTGCATCGCGTCGAGGTCGAGGATCGCCTGGTTTTCCATCGACTTGAACTGCTCGTGCATCTGCTTGCGCGCCTCGCGCATCTGCTGGTGGCTCTGCTTCATCGTGTCGAGCGCGCTCTGCCACAGCTTTTCCTGATCCGCGTTGAGCTTCAACTGACCGTGCAGCTCGTCCAGTTGCTTCTTCATGCGCATTTCCATGCGGTGCCCGTCGGGGCCGCCGTGACCGCCCATCATGGCCGGGCCGCCGGGGGGGGGCGCGGGCGGCGCGTCGTTCGTGGCGGCGTAGGCCGTGCCGAACGTCAGCGCGATTGCAGCGGCGGCGGCGGTGAGGATGCGATATTGCTTGGCCATCTCGTGACTCCCTGGATTGTTGTCGAAGCCGAAGCCGCGAGACCCTGAAAGACGTGTCGGAAAGTGCGTCGAGGTCTTGCGCTTGTCGGTGAGACACAGCGTAGGGGTTCGCAACTGGGCGTGTGTTACGGCATCGTTTAGGCTTATTACGCCGGTTTACGCCTCCCTTTCGTAGTAACGCGCCGTAACCCTTATGGCACGGCTGTCATCAATCGAGGTCGTAGTCACGCGCTAAACTTCATCCCATGACTACGCAAATACTTGTCGTCGACGACGACGCCGAACTGCGCGACCTTCTGCGCGACTATCTGGTCCGGCAAGGCATCGAGGTGTCGGTGCTGCATGACGCCGGTGGACTCGAACGCCGCATCGAACGCGAGCGGCCGGATCTCATCGTGCTCGATCTGATGATGCCGGGCGTCGACGGGCTCACCGCGCTCAAATCATTGCGCGCGTCCGGCGACGACATCCCCGTCATCATGCTGACCGCGCGCGCCGACGACGTGGACCGCATCGTCGGGCTGGAACTCGGCGCGGACGATTACCTCGGCAAGCCGTTCAACCCGCGCGAGCTGCTGGCGCGCGTGCAGGCGGTGCTGCGCCGCCGCCGCACGATTCCGTCGGCGGCGCCCGAGCAGCGAGAGCCTTATTCGTTCGGCCGCTTCCGGCTGGATTTCCAGTCGCGCACGCTGCAACAGGACGACAGGCCGCTCACGCTGTCGGGCAGCGAATTCGCGCTCCTCAAGATCTTCGTGAACAACCCGATGCGCACGCTCACGCGCGAGCGCCTGCTCGAACTGCTGCACGGCCCGGAATACGACGGCACCGACCGCGGCATCGACGTGCAGGTGTGGCGCCTGCGCCGCATCCTCGAGACGGACCCGTCCGCGCCGCGCTTCATTCAGACGGTGCGGGGGCGCGGTTACGTGTTCGTGCCGGACGGCGAGCAAAATGCGCCGGGCATTTGATACGCTGTTCGGCCGGCTGGTCCTGATCGTCATCGGCATGCTGGTGTTGTCGCATGTCGCGTGGTTCGCGATCATCCGCTTCGAGCGCGACAACGTGCAGACGCGCTTCGCCGTCGAGGAGGCCGTGTTTCTCGTCGAGGCGGTGCGTCAGCACATCGCCAACACGCCGGATCAGCCTTTGCCCCCGCGCGTGCGCACGGTCACGCTCGACAGCCCGGACGTGCCGAAGCAGCCGGACGACGACATTCCGCGGCCGCTGCAACGCTTCATCGAAGATTTGAAAGACCGTCTGCCCGACGGCACCGACGTGCGCCTGAACGAGCCCGGCGGCCCGCCGAGCGTATGGGTGCATGGCGCGAAGGACACGGGCTGGATCGTCGTGCCGGTGCAGCCGCTGCGGCCGCCGCGCTCGCGCGACCGCATGCTCGTGTGGCTCGCGCTGATCTTTTCGACCGCCGTGCTCGCCGCGCTCTTCGGCGCGTGGCAACTGCAATATCCGCTGCGCTCGCTCGCGCAGGCGGTCGGGCGCTTCGGGCGCGGCCAGCCGACGCCGCCCGTGCCCGAGCGCGGCCCGCGCGAATTGCGGCAGCTCACGCACGGCTTCAACCAGATGGTGCGCGAAGTCTCGCAGGCCGAAAACGACCGCGCCGTCATGCTCGCGGGCGTCGCGCACGATCTCAAGACGCCGCTCGCGCGCCTGCGCCTGCGCGCCGAAATGATGGACGACGAGAAAATGCGCGACGGCGTCGTGCGCGACGTCGAATCGATGGCGCATATCGTCGATCAATTCCTCGTGTTCGCGCACGACCGCCCGGACGGCAGCGAGCCGGTTCCCGTCGACGAGCAGTGCGAGCGCATCGTGCGCGCGTATCGGGCGGTGTCGCCGGGCGTGCAGCCCGTTCGCCTGAATCTGGAGGCCGGGCCGGCTTTCGTGCTGCCCGCGGCCACGCTGGACCGGCTGCTGTCGAATCTGCTCGACAACGCGCATGCGTATGGCGCGCCGCCTGTCGTCATCGAAACGCGGCGGGAAGCGAAGGGCTGGGTGTTATCCGTCGCCGATCACGGCAAGGGCATTGCGCCGGACGATCTCATCAAGGCGAGCCGGCCGTTCGTGCGGCTCGATCCCGCGCGTGGCGGCAGCGGCCATAGCGGATTGGGACTGGCGATCGTGGAGCGGCTCGCGCGGCGCGCGGGCGGCGAGTGCGAGATCGGCAATCGTCCCGAAGGCGGGCTGCGGGTCGCGATGACGTTTCCCTTCGACATCGCCACGCAGCCGCTCGCCGAGCGCCGCGCCGGCCCGCAGCACGAAGAGCGCGCGCTGTAACGCCGCGCGCCAGTCGAACGAAGCGGCTTCAGTCGAACAAAGTTTCGAGCGCCGACGCCGCTTCGCTGTCGACCGTGTTGTATGTCACCGTCGACGCCTCGAAAATATAGTGCGTCGTGTATTTGCCGAGGCGCGAGAGAATCTCTTCCTGAATCACTTCGGGCGCGAGGTCGATCTTCAGGAACCACGCCGTCGACGAAAGCCGCGTCTGAAACGAGCCGTACTCGGCGAGCAGATGGTCGAACGTTTCAGCGTCCTGATCGCGGCATACGATGACCAGATTTCCCTTCATGCAATCCTCCCGGTTGGGGCCAGCGGCATTCGTTATCGAACATCGATGATACCTGCGGGACGCGTGCGCGTCGCGACATGCGGATGACCGTGCGATGACCCGGCGCGTCCGCCAAAGGCCTCACTTGCCTGCGAGCGTGTTTTCCGGGTGCCGCTCGGACGAGCCCGGATCGGCGGGGCGCACTTCGCTGCGGTCGCGCCCGCGCGATTTCGCCTCATAAAGCGCGAGATCGGCGCGCGACAGGATCCATTCGAGTGCGTCATCGGGCGCGAGCTCGGTGATGCCGATGGAAACCGAGAGCGCCGCATCGTCCGGCAGATGCGCGCAGTGCTCGTGATGAAAGCGCTTTCGCAGGCGTTCCAGCACGGCTTGCGCATCGGCGAGCGAGGTTTGCGGCAGCAGAATGCCGAACTCTTCGCCGCCGAGCCGGCCGATCGCATCGCTCGGGCGGAGTTGCGCACGGCACACTTCGACGAAATGCTCCAGCGCGCGGTCGCCCGACGCGTGGCCGAAGCGGTCGTTGATCTGCTTGAAGTGGTCGAGATCGGCGATCGCCACCGACAACGGCGTGCCGGCCGAGCGCGCGAGCTCCACTTCATGGCGCAGCGTGTCGAGGAAATAGCGTCGCGAGAGGGCGCCCGTCAGCGCGTCGTGGCGGGCCTCGGCGGACAGCAGCGTATTGGCCGACTGCAACTGTTCGGCGAGATCGCGCGTCGCGCGGTGCAGCCGTCGTTCGCGCGAGTACGACGTCGCGATCACGAGGGCGAGGGTGACGACGCCCGCCATCGTCAGGAACACGAGCAGGCGGTCGCGGCTGTGGTTGCGGCTGATTTCCGGCCAACTCGTGAGCGGATGCACGATATGCGCCGAGAGGCCCGAATTCAGGCCGGTGCGTTCGTCGTAGAGCGAGGGCACGTTGCTGCCGTTCGCCGCATAGAAGGTTTGGGCGAGCGCGGGCGCGAGCCAGTGCTCGGAGGCGCGCATCTGCTCGCCGATGTGCGACACGCGCAACTCCGGAAACGACTCGCGCCGGTAGTGCTCGATCCGCTCGCGCTCGGTCATGCGCGCGACAGGCGCGTTGGGCATCGCCTCGTATTCGAGCCGGCCGTCGTGCGCCATCACCACGACGCCGTTCTCGTCGGTCACGAAGGTGCCGGCGCGCGACACCCAGTGCCGCAGGCGGTCGATGCTCACCTTGGCGATCACGGCGCCGACGAGAAAGCCGTCCTCGTAGGCGGGCGCCGCGATGAAGATGCCCGGCTCGCCGGAGAGGCGTCCGACGCCGTACATTTCGACGAAGCCACCGAGCAGCGCGCGCGTGACGTAGCCGCGGGCGCTCATGTCATAGCCGATGAAGCTGTCGTCGTCGTTGGCGTTGCTCGACGCGATGCAGAATCCCTTCTCGTTGACGAGCCAGATCGAATCGAGGCCGGAGAAGCCCTGGGCGTCGTGCAGGAAGTGGTTGACCTTCGCGAGTCCGGGGCGCGCGGTCCAGTCCTTGCGTCGTTCGAGTTCCGTCGCGGCGGGGTTCGAGGCATAATTCCGCGACTCCGCCAGCGCCCGCTGCGTGAGTTCCATCTGCGCGAGCGTGGCGGGAATGGCGCGCGACATCGCCAGATCGCTCGCGATGATCTGCGCCATGTTGTCGACGATGGACGCCGCCATCTGGCGCTCCGTGCGCACTGTGGACGTCATCTCCTGTTGTACCATTCGGTCCGACAACAAGCCGGCGGCAATCCAGCACGCGAATGCCAGCGCCGAGAGGCCGAGCGTCGCGATCACACGGTGCAGGATGAGCTTGTTCATCGATCTCGGGCGGCGTGGATGATCACGCCGTGCGCGGACAGCGCGCGCGCCATCCGTGCGGGGCGGCCTGCGCGAAGCCGGCAACGCGGGCGCGCGGATTACAGCGCGCGGAGTCTGCCGCTTCACGGACCACGCCCGCAACGGCGCGGCGGGTCGGGTTCGGGTGGTCTTGCGGCCCGGATCTGGCGTCGTGTCGCATCGCTTCGGCGCTCAATTTATTGTTCGTGATAAGCCAAGATTGGACGATGTTTTTCGCCGCCTATCAAGCGTCTTGTTACGGCGGGCGACGTGCGTCCAACATAACGGACGCGCGCCGCGCAAGCGCGCTCGCCGCCGCGTTGCTTCGCTGCCCGGCCCCGGCGAGCCGCAGCCGGTCTGAAAGGAAGCGAAAGCATGCGGGCGACGGCGCATCCGGCGCGAATGCCCTTCATTTTGCCCGTGCCGTGCCGAAGAGCAACAGAAAGATCGCACGAATCGCGCGCCGGGCCGCATGACGGTTGTGCCTGTCACATCGGTTGGTGTAGTGTCGCTCGGTTCAGCGCCGGCAATGCTCGACGCGGCGACTGCCTGGCGCCGCTCTTTGCGCGCTTCGTGTCGTCCTTTCGACGGCCGCGCGCGTTGAGCATGGGGTCGCGCCGGGCCAGGGCTTCTTGCCCGCCCGACGGCTCGCTTGCCGTCTCAAGCACTATCCCGCGCTCGCGCGGCCGGAACAAAGCCTTACGGGGAGGGCCTTCATGGAATTTGGTTTCAATCTGAATCGCACGGCGAACGCGTCCGTGTGGCGGCTCCTTCCCAATCGCTGGGATTTCGTGGCGTTCCCGATGATCATCTGCATGATCGCGCTCGCCTCCGTTGGATTTCACGAAACCCTGGCGCCGATCTCGACGCTGCAGTCGCAGGCCATCTCGCTCGATCCCACGAATCTGCCCGAATACGCGTTGCGCACGACCTTGCGCATGCTGCTGGCGATGATCGCATCGCTCATCTTCACCCTGATCTACGGCACGCTCGCGGCGAAGAGCCGGCGCGCGTCGATCGTGCTCGTGCCGATTCTCGACATTCTCCAGTCGGTGCCGGTGCTGGGCTACATCTCCTTCACGGTGACCTTTTTCCTGGCGATGTTCCCGGGCCGCGTGATCGGCGCCGAGCTCGCGGCGATCTTCGCGATCTTCACGAGCCAGGCGTGGAACATGACCTTCAGCTTCTATCAGTCGCTGCGCACCGTGCCGCGCGACCTGGACGAAGTTTCGCGCGGCTTTCATCTCACCAACTGGCAGCGGTTCTGGAAGCTCGAAGTGCCGTTCTCGATGCCCGGCCTCATCTGGAACATGATGATGTCGATGTCGGGTGGCTGGTTCTTCGTCGTCGCGTCCGAGGCGATCACCGTCGGCAACCGCACGATCGTGCTGCCGGGCATCGGCGCGTATCTGGCCGCGGCCATCGGCGAGCGCAATGTCGGCGCGATCGGCTGGGTGATCCTCACCATGATCGTCGTCATCCTCGCTTACGACCAGCTGATGTTCCGCCCGCTCGTCGCGTGGGCCGACAAGTTCAGGATGGAGTTCACGAGTTCGGGCAACGCTCCGGAATCGTGGCTGCTCGACCTGATCCGCCGCACGCGCCTGATTCACCGTCTGCTCGTGCCCGCGGGCTGGATTCTCGCGAAGCTCGCACGCGTGCCGATCAAGCTGCCGTCATTGCAGGGCGCATTCGAGAACGTCGGGCTGCCGCTGCGCGCGAAAGTGCCGTCGACGCGTGTGGGCGACATCGCGTGGGGCACCGTCGTGCTGCTGGTCACGGTGTTCGTCGTGTGGAAGGTCGCGTCGTTCGTCGCGACGGGTGTCACCGCAAGCGAAGTCGGCCACGTGTTCCTGCTGGGGTTCATCACGCTCTTGCGCGTGGTGGTGCTGATCGCGATCGCATCGGTGATCTGGGTGCCGATCGGGGTGCTGATCGGCCTGCGTCCGGCGCTCTCGGAAAAGATCCAGCCGCTCGCGCAGTTCCTCGCCGCGTTCCCGGCGAACCTGCTGTTCCCGGTGTTCGTCGTGGCGATCGTGCACTGGAACCTGAACCCGGATATCTGGCTGTCGCCGCTCATCGTGCTCGGAACGCAGTGGTATATCCTCTTCAACGTGATCGCGGGTGCGTCCTCCTACCCGAACGATTATCGCGAAGCCGCAACCAACTTCCAGATCCGCGGCTGGCAGTGGTGGAAGAGGTGCATGCTGCCGGGCATCTTCCCGTACTACATCACTGGCGCGATCACCGCGTCGGGCGGCGCGTGGAACGCGAGCATCGTCGCGGAGGCGGTCTCGTGGGGCAAGACGGAAGTCGTCGCGCACGGGCTCGGCGCCTACATCGCCCAGAACACCGCCGCGGGCGACTACCCGAAAATCATTCTCGGCATCGCCGTGATGTCGCTGTTCGTCACGCTGTTCAACCGACTGTTGTGGCGCCCGCTATACGCCTATGCCGAAGCAAAACTCCGGCTGGATTGAGGACGAGTTCCGATGCAGAACCTGAAAAATACGCAGACCTTCCAGCGCACGGCGGGCGCGGCGCCGGCCGGCACGCCGCCACGCCTCGGCGCGGAAATCCTGCGCGTGCAGAACGTGAGCCGCGGCTTCAACAAAACGCAGGGCGAACTGCTCGTGCTCGACGACGCGAACCTCGCGCTGCGCGAAGGCGAGATCGTTGGTTTGCTCGGGCGTTCCGGCTCCGGCAAATCTACGCTTTTGCGCATCATCGCCGGGCTGATCGAGCCGACGGCGGGCGAGGTCACGTACCTGAACGAGCCGTTGCGCGGCCCCGCGAAGGGCGTCGCGATGGTGTTCCAGACGTTCGCGCTGTTTCCGTGGCTGACCGTGCTGCAGAACGTGGAAGCGGGCCTGGAGGCGCAGGGCGTGGGTTCGCGCGAGCGCCGTGAGCGTGCGCTCGCCGCGATCGACCTGATCGGTCTCGACGGCTTCGAGAACGCGTATCCGCGCGAACTGTCGGGCGGCATGCGCCAGCGCGTGGGCTTCGCGCGGGCGCTCGTCGTCGATCCGACCTTGCTGCTCATGGACGAGCCGTTCTCCGCGCTCGACGTGCTGACCGCCGAGAACCTGCGCACCGACCTGCTCGATCTCTGGACGCAGGGCCGCATGCCGATCAAGTCGGTGCTGATCGTCACGCACAACATCGAGGAAGCGGTGTTCATGTGCGACCGCATTCTCGTGCTGTCGTCGAATCCTGGGCGCGTGATGGCCGAGATCAAGGTGCCGTTCAAGCATCCGCGCAACCGTCTCGATCCGGCGTTCCGGCGGCTCGTCGACGATATCTACGCGAAGATGACCGCGCGCCAGTTGGACGAAGCGAAGAAGAAGGGGCTGGAGCTGCGGAGCTGGCTGCCCTCGGTGTCGACGAACCTGATGGCGGGTCTCATCGAAACGCTCGCGGCCGAGCCGTATCACGGCCGCGCCGACATGCCGGAAATCGCGCGTACGCTGCATCTCGAAGTGGACGAGCTCTTTCCGGTCGCCGAAGTGCTGCAACATCTCGGTTTCGCCGATGTGCGCGAGGGCGATATTTTCCTGACGCCGCAGGCGCGCGTGTTCGCGGAGCTCGGCACGCAGGAGCGCAAGATGATGTTCGCGGAGCATCTGCTGCGGCATGTGCCGCTCGCCGCGCGGATCAAGAAAGTGCTGAACGAGCGGCCGGGGCATCGCGCGCCGCGGGTGCGTTTCGAGCAGGAACTGGAGGATTTCCTCTCCGACAAGGCCGCGCAGGAGACGCTCGATGCGGTCATCGACTGGGGACGGTATGGCGAGATTTTCTCGTATAACGACCAGACGGAGATGCTGAGCCTGGAGGACGTGGAGGCTTGAGTTCAGTAGGGCTGTGATTCGATTTCGAAGCGCGGTTGCCGGTGACGGAGCCGCGCTTTTTCGTTGGCGTTGGCCGTTTCGCTGAATGTTCGCCGAGTGCGACGGAGCGTAACGTTCTCGTCTTGAGAATCACTGCCGGGTGTGTAAAACTACACACGCGGCGTTCGGGGACGAGATGGAATCATCGCGCTTCATCACCATTCAGACACACACCCAAGGGCGGTCGCGTGACCGTGGTTCATCCAAAGAAAGACGTGGCATCGGGACAGTCAGATCAGTACTCAGAGGCGCCGGATTGCCCAACCGTCTGTACTCGTCCTAACGGAGCCGGACATGGAATTTGCCCTCGCCATTCATAAAGATCCTGAAAGCTGCTACGGAGTGACCGTGCCCAACGTGCCCGGCGTTTTTTCGGCCGGAGATACGATCGACGAAGCGATCCAAAATGCCCGGGAAGCTATCTTTTTTCACATCGAGACGATCATCGAAGACGGCGCCGACGTCGCGATCACGTCGAGGAGCATCGAGGAACTGATCGTCGACCCCGATTTCGCCGGTGCTATCTGGGCCTATGTCGAAGTCGACCTCTCCAAGCTCGACTCGCGTCCCGAACGCATCAACATCAGCCTGCCGCGCTTCGTGCTTCACAAGATCGACAGTTACGTCGAAGCGCGCCACGAGACGCGCAGCGGCTTTCTAGCGCGGGTCGCGCTGGAGGCGATCGCAAACGGCTGAGACGACAAAAAAGCGCGGTCTCCTTCAGGAGCACCGCGCTTCTCATGTCCAGACCGCGACCAGCGACTACTACTGCAAACTTCCCCACCGCTCGACCGCAGGCTCCGCCGATGCCCACTTCCATCCCTCGGACTGCTGGCAGGCCGTTGCGATGAACCAATCGGCGGGCGCCTTGGCGTCGTCGCCATCGACGACCGAGAAGGCGAACTCCTTGCATGTCGCGAGCGCGCTGCCAAACTCGCGCAGCACGCGCACTTCGCCGTGGCCGTTCTCGACCGGCAACGTGTGCTTGACCTTCCAGGGCCGTGTCTCGCCGACCTGCGAGCTGCCCGCCGTCACCGCGATCATGACCTGCTGATCCTGATGCAGCGATTTCATCGTGCGCTTCACGACTTCATCGGTGGCGGCCTGCACCGCCACGCCCACCGCGAAGCCGACCGCCGGATTGGTCGTGAACGCGCCCGTCGCGATGCCGGCCGTCGCGCCCGCCGCCGCGCCGATCGACGCACAGCCGCTCATCGTCACGCAAACGGCGGCGACGGCCGCGAGGCAGCCCAGACGCAAGGATAAGAAGTGTCCGTCGAAAAGCACGGTCATTGCAGCGAGCCCCAGCGCGGCGTGGCCGGTTCGGCCGACGCCCATTTCCACTTGTCGCCATCGCGGCACACCGATGCAACGTAGAACGCGCTGCCGGCGGGACGGTCCTTGGTCGCATCGCGGTCGACGGAGAACACGATTTCCTTGCAGTCGAGCACGCCGCTGCTGATGGTGCGGCTCACCGTCACGCGGCCTTTTTCGTCTTCTTCGATCGGCACCGAATGGACGATCTTCCACGGCGCGACGGCCCCGACCGCAAGCGGACCCGCGACGGAGGCGATCTGATCCTGCGTATTGGTATGGACCACGCGCTGCGAGTACTGCACCCCCGCGCGCGCCGCGGCGACCGCGCCGAGGCCGATGCCCGTCGCGACCGCGGCGTTGCTGGTAACGCTGTTCGCCACCGCTGCGCCCGCGATACCCGCGCCGGCCGTCGCGCCTTCGCTGTACAGCGAGTTGCATCCGCTGAGACTCACACAGGCGATGGCACCAGTGATGACCGCGGCGAGCGCGGCGGCGCGCGGCCGGCGCCGATGAACCCTGATCTGCATGTTGCTTTTTCCTTCGTCTGCCGTTCCCGATCCTTGCGATCGGGTTTCGATAGGTTCGAATCTACTTGAGCTTTCGCTTTCAAATGACCGTCCGGCAATGCACAGAGACAATCGCGATGCGCGGACCTCGCGCATTCTGAAGCATGCTTCTAATTACCGCCTTGAGAAAATTGCAAGAAATTGCAAACGGACAGAGCACGTTGCGAGCCAACGGCCAAAAAAAAGCGAGCGCGGCAATTGCGCGCTCGCTCGATGGACATTTGGAAAGCCGAGAAGCAGGGCGTTCAGCTTTCGTTGTTCGAACCCGCTTCGCCGGAGTCCGTGTCTTCGTTCTCGTACGCGCCGAGGCGGTTGTACAAGGTCTTCAGGCTCACGCCGAGCGCCTTTGCCGCGCGCCGCTTGTCGCCGCCGCAGTGCTTGAGCGTGCCGAGAATGATCTGCTTCTGCGCATCGGCGAGTGGCGTGCCGACCCAGACGTTCATCGCATCGCCTTGCGTGACGGGCTTCTTTACGCGCGACGCGAGATGCGGGTGCGCGATCTCCACCGTTTTCTCCGCGAGAATGAACGCGCGATACACCGTGTTCTTCAACTCGCGCACGTTGCCCGGCCACGAGTAGGTGCGCAGCACGTCAAGCGCGCGCTTGCTGAAGGCCTTGTTCGTGCCTTCCTGCGCGTTCATCTCGGCAAGGAAGTGCTGCGCGAGCAGTTCGCGGTCCGAATCGCGCTCGCGCAAGGGCGGCGCGCGCAGCGGGAAGACGGCGAGGCGATACATCAAATCCTCGCGCAAGCCGTTTTCCTTCACGGCCGTGACGGGATCGCGGTTAGTCGCCGCGATCACGCGTACATCCGAGCGGATGAGATCGTTGCCGCCGACACGAAAGAACGTGCCGGTCTCCAGCGCGCGCAGCAGCTTCACCTGCCGCACGGGCGACATCTCGGTCACTTCGTCGAGAAAGAGCGTGCCGCCGTTGGCATGCTCGAAGTAGCCGATACGTCCCTGCACCGCGCCCGTGAAGCTGCCTTTCTCATGCCCGAAGAGCTCGGCCTCGATGAGGTTGTCGGGAATCGCACCGCAGTTCACGGCGATGAACGGCGCGTCCTTGCGCGCGCTGCAGTCGTGAATCGTCCGGGCGACGAGCTCCTTGCCGGTTCCCGACTCGCCGATGATGAGCGCGGTCGCATCGGTGGCGGCGACGCGCTCGATCTGCGCGTACAACTCCTGCATCACGGGCGATGAGCCGTAGAGCAGTCCATAAGACCTCAGGCCCGGCACTTCTCCCGTGTTGCGCTTTCTTTGCGCGGGTGTATCGCCGACCGCGGTGGGCGGCGGATCCAGATCGGTTGACGCCATGTGTCCTGATCGTTCCTGAGTTCTGCGTAGGTGGTGGGCGGGCGGCGGCCCGCGCTCGTCTGCGGTTGCGGCCGGTCTGTACGCAGTCGGCGCGCGCGAGCGGCGAAACGTGGATGACCGCGCGTCCCGGCATGTATCGCGCGTCGTGCGCGCTGCGGTCGGCTCACGTTGCCCGCGAGCCGCTTTTCCTGGTCGTGCGTCCGTACAGGGTCGTTTGCATCGGCTGCTTGCGCATTCGAATCGTTGCGAACCAGCCTGTCTCAATAACGCTATTTAACCATTCGCAACGACTCTGCGGCAATGCGCGGACTTGCTCCGCGCATATTTTGTCGGCGTCCGTTGCACGCTGTCATACGGTTTCGGAAAGGTTCTCTTTTCGGCTTCGAGAATTTACAACGCGACGGCGTAATTGTTACCCGGCCGTCGGCCAGAAAGTGGCGAAAGCATACGTTCGTTCAGGGCCGATCGGCCGTGGCATGAAAGCTGCATCATGAAGATCATCGTGATTCTTATTCGAAAGTCCGCCGACGAAGCATCGCGTCCGAGGCGCACACACGAGGATGGGCGAGAGAGGCAACGCATCATGGACGACTTCTTTACATTCGAGGCGGCCGCGCGAGAGCGCACGAACCCGCGCATGAGCACGACACGGCCCACCCGCGCACGGCGCGCGCACGGTCCGGGCGGCGATCGGCCGGAACTCGGGGCCGGCGAGCCGATCGACATCTATCACTGGGCCGCGGTCGCGCTCGTCACCGCGCTCATGTGCGCGGTGCTAGGCTATGCGGCGGGCACGCCAGCGCTCGCGCGCGCCGCGAACGTGACGAGTCTCGTGTTCGGCGCGATGGGCGGCGCTCTGACGGCGAGCGGCGTCGTGCGCAGTCTGCGTGCGCGGCTGGCAGCAGGCGGGCGGCTCGCCGTGGCCCGCGTGCCGGTCGCCGAGTCGCAGTGATCCGGCGTCGCCTTCAGGCCAGCGCCACGTTCCACAGAACCCACTTAGGCGAGGACTTCATTCCATGAGTCAGACGACTGTCCAGCTTGCGTTGGGCAAGCAAAAGATCATTGAGGACATCAAGGTGCTGCTGAACGACTCCGAGGAGTTGTTGCGGCTATCGGCGTCGCTGCCCGGCGAGGGCGTCGAAGCGCTGCGCTCGCGCCTGCGCGATCACGTCGATTCGGCGCGTGTCGCGCTGGAAGACGCGCAGGCGAGCGCGCAGGGCCGTTATCGCGCGGGCATCGATTGCACCGAGAAATACGTGAAGGACAACCCGTGGCAGTCGCTCGGGATGGCTGCCGGTGTCGGCTTCCTGATCGGCCTTCTGGTTTCACGCTGATTCGCCGCTTGCGACGATGGGGCACATTGTGACCGCCGCCGGCTTTGTGCGGCGGCATCGGAATTTCTTGAAGATGGGAGAGAACACAAATGGCACGGCCTTCGATCGGAATCTTCGGCGCGCTGTTCGCGGTGGGCAGCGTTCTCGCATGGAAATGGGTGCAGTCGCAGGATCTCGCCGGACGGCGCACTGCGCGTGATCTGAGCCGCTGGGAGGACGAGGGCGGCAAGGTGCTGACGCCCGCCGGCTCGGCGCAAGCGGTGAATGGTCATGGCACGGTAGGCGGGACGGCGGATGCGTGGCACTTTCCGCGCAGTTGATCGCGACTTGCGGCAATGCCGCGAATGAGCTGATCGTTTCACGCCGGTTTTATGATGCGATCAATGAGAACGCACGCTGGGATCAGCGTGCGTTCTCATCTTGATAAGCGCTTATAATCAGCGAAACTTCTGCGATAAGTTGCCTAAATGGAAAAACTTACGCGGAAGTCGTGCCAAGCGTACAGAACATCGGTAATTATTTTGTCGCGCATTTGCGTTGCCCGCTGATTCGATCGGGCATCAGTGTGAACGTGAATCGCACCGGCCCGCACGGCGTTAGCCGCGCGGAGAAGACCACGCCGCCACCGGGCGTGTGACCCTGAAAACGCTTTGGAAGAATTCGAGACGCATGCCACACGTATTGATTGTCGATGACGATCCCAGTACCCGCGAGGCGCTAGCCGCGATCATCGGCGAAGATGGATTGACGACGGCCACCGCCAGCGATTTGCGCGAGGCGCGCATTCAGCTCGTGCGTCAGACGCCGGACGTCGTATTCACCGACCTGAAACTCCCCGATGGCACCGGCGTCGATCTCTTCGAAGATCTCGACCCGCGCTCGGGGGTGGAAGTGATCGTGATAACCGGTCACGCGACGGTGGAATCCGCCGTCAGCGCGCTCAAGATGGGCGCAGCGGATTACCTCGTCAAACCGATCAACATGCAGCGCGTGAAGGCGATCCTTTCACGCCTGCCGCGCGCCGGCGATCTCAAGGCGGAAATCGGCACCCTGCGCGGTGAACTGCGCCGAATGGGCCGCTTCGGTCTGATGCTCGGCAATTCCGCGGCGATGCAGACCGTCTATGACCAGATCGGCCGCGTCGCACCGACGGCCGCGTCCGTGCTGCTGATCGGCGAATCCGGCACTGGCAAGGAAGTCGCCGCGCAGACGCTGCACGAGCTCAGCCTGCGCCGCAAGCATTCGTTCATCGCCGTCAACTGCGGCGCGATTTCGCCGAACCTCATCGAATCGGAGATGTTCGGCCACGAGCGCGGCTCGTTCACGGGCGCGGATCGTCAGCACAAGGGTTATTTCGAGCGCGCGAACGGCGGCACGCTGTTCCTCGATGAAATCACCGAGATGCCGATCGAGCTTCAGGTGAAGCTGCTGCGCGTGCTCGAGACGGGCATGTTCATGCGCGTCGGCACGACCAAGGAGATCGAGACGGACGTGCGCCTGATCGCTGCGACCAATCGCGATCCCGAGCAGGCCGTGCTGGAAGGCAAGCTGCGCCTCGACCTGTATCACCGCCTGAACGTGTTTCCGATCAACCTGCCGCCGCTGCGCGAGCGGGGCAAAGACGTCGAACTGCTGGCACAGGCCTTTCTCGACGAGCTCAACTCCCGCTACAACACGAAGAAGAATTTCCCGGCCGCCGTGCGCGAGATGCTGGGCTCGTACAACTGGCCCGGCAATGTGCGCGAGCTGAAGAACTATGTGCAGCGGGCGTACATCATGTCGGCGTCGGACTCGGACAGCACGGCGACCGTGCCGCTGCAGATTTCGCTGTCGAAGCCGTCGGCGGGCACGGCGGTGACGATTCCGTTCGGCACGTCGCTCGCGCAGGCCGACCGTCAGCTGATTCTCGCGACGCTCGATCAATGCGGTGGCGTGAAGACACGCGCCGCGGAAATCCTCGGCATCAGCCTGAAAACGCTCTACAACCGCCTCGTGGAATACGGCGAGGACGCGAACAAGGCGGCCGTCGGCGAAGGCGGCGACGTCAACGAGCCCGATAACGAAAATCCCTGATCGTCGCTTATCTTTAGACGAAAACACGTCTGCGTCTTTTAAAAAGCGCAGGCGTTTTTTATTGGCAGGCGCGTTTTCTACGCCGATAATGTGACAGATGGATGCCGACCGGACGCCTAGAGGGGCATGTCCCTTGCTCGCGATCGAATGACATCGGCGCGCGCCGTGCAATGGCGCCGCGCGGATGGGAAAGTACGATCACAAGACCGCAAGGAGCCCGCCATGTCCCTCAGTGTTCCCGATCGCGCCTGCGCTAGCGCCCGTATCGATGCACAGACGCCGCAGCCGCCGGACCCGCCGGTGACGCCGCCCGATCAGCCGCCGCCCACGCCGATGCCGCCGGACACGAATCCGGACCCGACGCGTGAACCGCCCGTGCCGCCGTCGCAACCCATCGGCGATCCGCCGCCGGGACCGGGCGACATGCCGCACGTGTACTAGCAGCGCCGAAGGAAGCTGGATTGCAGACGTTGGACAATGCCCAGAATTCGTGCAAGGTTTGAATAAGTTTCCATCCCGGACGTAGGGATTACAACAGATGACGCAACAATGACCGGCGACGCCCTAGTCGCCGGTCGTTTTTTCTGAAGCCGCGCTTGACCCAAGCGCACCGGTCCGACGCCGCCGACGTCACTATCGCGACGGCCTTCTTTTCTGGAGGCATCATGAGGCATCCCGCACTTCGACGCTCCGCGCGTCACTCTTCCAAGCGCGAAGCGCGCGCCGAAGCCGCCAAGGCTGCCGGCGTGCAGGGCGCGTCCGCGCCGCCCGCCGAGCACGATCCCGCCGGTCAGAACCGCCCTGCGCCTGGCGTTCCGCCAGACGGCGAACACAACCAGGGCGGTGTGCGCCGCGAGGGCATCGACTATCAGCGCGACCTGGGTTCCGAGCAGGATTCGTGATTTCTTGCCGGCAGACGCACCCGGCACAAGAACAAAATTTCTACGCGGCGCGCTTTCGTCGCGTGTTTTCGTTCGTCCGTAACATCTTCATACAAACTTTCATTTACATAAAAGAACAAAACGGCACAATTTTTGCGTACCCTTGATCGCCAATTCGAGCATGCAACGACAACTGAAGAGGTGATGCTGTAATGAGCAGATTGATCGTGGTATCGAATCGCGTTGCGCCGACGCAGGAAGGCAAGCCTAGCGCGGGCGGGCTCGCGATCGGGGTTCTGGACGCGCTCAAGGAGACCGGGGGCGTCTGGTTCGGCTGGAGCGGCGAGATCGTCGGCGAGGCGGGCGCTCCCGTCGTAGAGCAGAGCGGCAAGGTGACCTACGCGACCGTCGGGCTCACGCGCCGCGATTACGACCAGTACTACCGCGGCTTCTCGAATGCCACGCTGTGGCCGACTTTCCACTATCGCAACGACCTGTCGCGCTTCGATCGCGAGGAATATGCGGGCTACATGCGCGTCAACGGTAGTCTCGCCGCGAAGCTGAAGTCGCTGCTCAAGCCCGATGACATCATCTGGGTGCACGACTATCACATGCTCCCGTTCGCGAACGAATTGAGAAAGCTCGGCGTCGCGAATCCGATCGGCTTCTTCCTGCACATTCCGTTTCCGGTCCCGGAGATGATGCGCACCGTGCCGCCGCACGAGGAACTGATCGCGGCGATGTGCCAGTACGACGTCGTCGGCTTCCAGACCGACGCGGACAAGCAGTCGTTCATCGATTACGTGGAGCGCACCGGCCGCGGCCACTACAGCGACGACGGCATGCTGCAGGCGTTCGGCCGCATGCTGAAAGTGGGCGCGTATCCGATCGGCATCTATCCGGACGCCATCGCGAAAGCCGCCGAGCAGTTCTCCAACCGCAAGCAGGTGAAGAGCCTGCGCGACAGCATGCACGGGCGCAAGCTCATCATGAGCGTCGATCGCCTGGATTATTCGAAAGGTCTCGTCGAGCGCTTCCAGGCGTTCGAGCGGCTCTTGCTGAACGCACCGGGCTGGCATGGCCGCGTGTCGCTTGTGCAGATTGCGCCGCCGACTCGCTCGGACGTGCAGACGTATCAGCGCATCCGTCAGAATCTCGAAGGCGAGGCGGGGCGCATCAACGGGCGTTTCGCGCAGCTCGACTGGACGCCGATCCAGTATCTCAACCGCAAATACGAGCGCAATCTGCTGATGGCGCTGTTCCGGCTCTCGCAGGTCGGCTATGTGACGCCGCTGCGCGACGGCATGAATCTCGTCGCCAAGGAATATGTCGCGTCGCAAGACCCGGCCGATCCGGGCGCGCTGGTGCTCTCGCAGTTCGCGGGCGCTGCGGATCAGTTGCCGGGCGCGCTGGTCGTCAATCCGTTCGATCTGTCACAGATGTCCGAAGCGCTGGAAAGAGCGTTGTCGATGCCGCTCGCCGAGCGTCAGGCGCGCCACGCCGACATGATGGTGCCGCTACGCGAGAACAATCTTTCGGTCTGGCGCGATTCGTTCCTCTCGGACCTGCGCAGCGTCGCGACGGCGACATCGGTGACGGAGAAGACCGTCAAGACCGTGAAGCAGGGCGCGAGCGAAGCGAAGCGTCCGGCGGCGAAGGCCTGATTCGAGCGAAAAGCCGTCTTGCACTCCGGCCCCGCGCTCCGCAAGGAGCGCGGGGCTTTTTTGCGCCGATGGCCCGCGTTCGCGGAACGGGTTTTGCGGACTCGTCAGGGACACGATCCAACGGAGGTCATGATGAGTGGAAGCACATTGAACCCGCCGGAAGACGACGGCGTGGAGTACGGCAAGGGGCATGGAACCGGCGCGCTCGGTCCGAGCGACTCGTCCGACAGCGGCTCGGATGTGCAGGGCGAAAAGCGCTATCCGGGTGATATCGAAGACGAGCTCGACGCGCACGCGCTCGGCCAGTCCGCAGCCGAGCTCAACAGCGATACGGATCGCGCGGGCACCGGCGAGGTGGCGTCGGCTGACGGTGACAACAATCTGGAGTCCGACGCCGACATCCTGCCCGACGAAATCCAGGACGAAACCCGCGGCCTCGTCGACGAGGACGCCGACTCTGACCTTGACTCTGACCCTGACGAAGACCGGAGTTGAACACGCTTAATCGGGTGCAAGCGCGGCGCGCTCCTTACGGAGCGCGCCGTTTTTTACACGCGCTTGGCATCGCGGGGCTAACATCGTCGATTGACACCTTTCGCCGCTCACGCTTTTCGCCGATGGACCAGCACGTTCCCACTCAATCCGCGCCCGTCGCTTCGGGCCGCACGTCGCGGTTCGGCTGGCTCTCGTGGATCGTCGATCCCATCGTGCAATGGACGCAGGACCACTGCCTGATGTTCTCGGCGGCGATCGCGTTTTTCGCGGCGTTTTCGCTCGCGCCGACGCTCGTCATCGTGATCGCGGTGGCGAGCGTGTTCTTCGGCTCGGATGCCGTGCAAGGGCGGCTTTTCGCTGAAATCAGTGGCGTCGTCGGCGTCGATGCAGCGCATGCGCTTGAAGCGATCGTCGCGAATGCGTGGCACGCGGATATCGCGCGCAGCACGGCGATTCTCTCGCTCGCGGGCGTGCTGATCGGCGCATCGGCGACGTTTTCGTCTCTGCACAGCGCGCTCAACGTGATCTGGCCGACGCCCGCCGTGAGCACGCGCGAAAGCATCGTCACGCTGTTGCGCGTGCGGCTCATGTCGTTCGGTCTGGTCGTCGGCTCGGGGCTGCTGGTCGCCGTGCTGCTCGTGATGGATGCGTTCGTCGAACTCCTGGGCCACTGGGTGCTCGGCGATGGCAGCCCGTTCATCGTGCTGTCGGGACTGACGAGGCGTGCGATATCGCTCGGAGTGCTGATGATCGCGTTCACCGTGCTGCTCAAGTTCCTGCCGACGACGCGCATGCTGTGGCGCGACGCCGCGCTCGGCGCTGCCGCGGCCGCGCTGCTCTTCGAAGGCGGCAAGCGTCTCTTCGCGTTCTATCTCGCGCACGCCGGCACTGCGAACATGTTCGGCGCGGCTGGATCGCTCGCTATCATCCTCATGTGGCTCTACTACTCGGCGGCGGTGTTCCTGCTCGGCGCCGAGCTAGCGGCGACGGCGGCGAGAAAGCGCACACATCGGGCGTCGGGCTGGCGTTGATGCAGACCGAAGCCGGCAAAAGAAGGCCGTCCGCGAACGGACGGCCTGTCGGCTACGCTCTTGTCGCTCAGGCGCCTCGCTTGACCGGGTCGTCGCCGAACGCTTGAGAGCGTGAAAGCATTGCCGCCATCGACTTCAAGCCTGGCGGCGCAATTCCGCCGGCGGCACCTTCATCAGATGCCGATACTTCGCCACCGTGCGCCGCGCCACGATCACGCCCTGATCGGCGAGCATCTTCGCGAGGCTCACGTCGGACAGCGGATCGGCCGTATTTTCCTTCGAGATCATTTCCTTCAGCAGCGCGCGCACCGCCGCGGCCGAGCATGTGCCGCCGCTTTCCGTGCTCAATTCGCGCGGGAAGAAGTGTTTGAACTCGAAGATGCCGCGCGGCGTGGCCATGTACTTGTTGCCCGTCGCGCGCGAGATGGTCGATTCGTGCAGTCCGAGCTCGTCGGCGACATCGCGCAGCACGAGCGGCTTCAATGCGATCTCGCCGTAATCAAAGAACGCTTTCTGGTGCGAGACGATGCATTCGGCTACGCGCTGAATCGTCGTGAAGCGCTGCTGCGCGTTGCGGATGAGCCAGCGTGCTTCCTGCAACTGCTGCGCGAGCGGCGAGCGGCTCGCGCCCGCCGACTGCGCGAACAGTTCCGCATACATGCGATGAATCCGCGCGCGCGGCAGCACCGCTGGATTGATCGTCACCACCCATTGCTTTTTCACCTGACGCACGATGACGTCCGGCACCACATAGTTGTCTTCGCTGCGGCCGTAGTTCTCGCCCGGCTTCGGATCGAGACGGCGCACGAGCGCGCACGCGATACGCAGTTCATCGGCGGTGCAGCCGATCTTCTTCTGCAACTCGGCTTGCTCACGGCGAGCAAGCCGCTCCAGATGATGCGTGACGATTTCGCGAGCGACAGCGCGGCCCGGCGTCTCTTCGTCCAGCGCGTCAAGTTGCAGCGAGAGGCATTCGGAGAGATTGCGCGCGCCGACACCCGGCTTGTCGAGCGACTGCACGAGCCTGAGCGCGATGGTGAGTTCATCCTCGGTCAACCCCGGCTCTATTTCGACGACGCCCGCGAGCTCGCTCAATTCCTGGCGCAGATAACCGTCGTCGTCGAGCGCTTCGATGATGAGTTGCGCGATCGCGCGATCGCGCTCGTTCAGTTGATACAGGCGCAGCGCGTCGTGCAGCGTTTCATGCAGCGACGGCTCGATGCGCACCCAGTCGGCCGGATCGGAGCCCTCGCCGTCACCGCTTCCGCGCGATGCACTGCGACCGAAGGGATCGGACGAGAACTCGCTGACGTCGTCGCGCGAGCCGGCATCGGCGCTCGCTTCGCTCTCCATGCTGGGTTCGGATGTGAGCGGGGCTTCGGCCGCTCCATCGGCCGTGTTCGTGGACGTCGAGTCGGCCATCGAGCTGCCGTTGTCGGCGCCGAGCGCGTTGTCCTCGGTCTGGGACTCGTCGTATTCGAGAAAGGGGTTCGTGTCCAGTGCGTTGCGCAATTCCTGCTGGAACTCCAGCGACGAGAGTTGCAGGAGACGAACGGACTGCTGAAGGCGCGGCGTGAGCGCGAGCGTTTGCTTCGCGCGGAGTTCGAGTGTAGGCGGCATTGCTTGCTAATCCTCGATTGTTCTAAACGTAATGGGCTGGTTTGGAGATGATTAAAGCAACAGCCATGCCATCTAGCGATAAGCTCGCGCCGCCACTACGTTTTTCGTGTCCGCTCCTGTCTTCCGCAAGCCTCGGCGGGGCCGTTTTCACGCAGTTTTTACACGTTCCCAACCAAAAGCGACGCGCCTTTCGGGCAGTACGGCGCAGGCGGCGCGGGGCGATTTCACTAGCGTCGAAGATTTGTTCGGAGACTCACGTTGCCCTTGAACGACGGTGCCTCGCGCGCGGTTTTTCAGGGGCATCGAACGCGCCGCTTCAGTGGCGGCACGCAAGTTGCGGACAGGGGGGACGATCCGCGTGCTACGGCGCGGACGTGACAAAGAGCGGTTCGTGCACGCATCGCATGAAGCGGGCGACGGGGCGCAAGACCAAAATCGACAAAATGGGAGTAATGCCATGAAGACGACTCAAATCCTGAAGGCAGCCGGCGGTATCGCATGTGTGGTGTTCGCGCTGAACGTGGGGGCGCAGACGCATTCGGCGTCGTCGACGAGCGGTTCCGATACGTCCATGGGCCAGAAGGTTGACGACAGCGCGATCACCACCAAGGTCAAGGCCGAACTCCTCGGTGCGAAGAACGTCAAGTCCACGCATATCCACGTGAAGACGCGCGGGGGTATCGTCTCGCTGACGGGCTCGGTGCCCTCGGCGGCGGACAAGACCGCGGCGGAAGAGGTCGTCTCGAACGTCTCGGGTGTTGCTTCCGTGAAGAACCATCTTAAAATTGCCGCCAAGTAATGGCATAGTTCGTATGCCCGGCTTCGCCACGGCGGGCCGCGGTTGAGTGCCAGCAGTACGGAACCCGCGCGGGGTTCGACGATTCGCCTTGGATGGCGCGCAGTCGGACGAAGCGCGGGTTCTCGCATGGAGGCGCCGGGTCCGCACGGCGCTTCAGTCGCAACTTCACGCATGACGCTTCACGCAGCGCGCATCAACCTCGCAGCACTTCGAAACTTAAAACACGAGTACGACCGTTCAGGACGGTACTTACCCAGGCGGCTCATGAATGCGCAGTAGCCCGGCGTTCAGAGGCCGCAGAAAAAGGAGCTCTTCATGAAGACGAAAAAGATGGCATTGATCGGCGCGCTCGCGCTGGCGTTCTCGACGGCGGCGTTCGCGCAGGCAGCGTCCGATGCAGCCGGGACCACGGGCACGCAAGCGAAAAAAGAGAAGGGCACGTATCTGCATCAGCAGAACAAGGCGCACAAGCTGAAGGGCGCGTCGGCGGCGGCGGCGGCTTCGTCGCTCGGTACGAACGACAAGGGTCAGCCGCAATAACGGGCGTCTCGCCTGCGTTGGACAAACGAACGGCCGCATCGCGCGGCCGTTCGTGTTTCATCGGCCCGTTACGGAAGGGCCGCGGACCTCATCGCGTCAGGACTTCGCCGCCGCGTACTGATCGCGAAGATCGCGGATGCGGTCGTGATTTTCCACCACGCCCTGATACTGGCGCTCCACGACGGCGCGGATGTCGGCTGGCAGGTCCTTGTCGAGCGCCTCGCGATAGTTCTTCTTCGCGGCGTCTTCGCCGCGCTCGCATTCGGCGAGAATCGCGTGATCGCTGTGGCCCGTCACGGCCGACTTCACATCGACCCAGCCGCGATGCAGCGCGCCTGCCATCGAACCGCCGGTTTCGGGCTTGCCGCCCAGGCGGGCGACGATATCCTGCAACTCGCGCGCGCCTTCCGCGCATTTCTGCGCGCGGTTCTGAAACAGCAGCTTGAGGCTCGGGTCACGCGTGTCCTCGGCGGCCTTGAGAAATCCCTTTTCGCCGTCCTTCGAGGTTTCGACGAGATCGTTGAGTACCGATACGACGTTCGTGCTCATATGACACCTCCTTTTCGTTTGACATTGTCGCGGCGCAATCTCCCTGCGGGATGCGGCTCGCCGATACATGACGCACGCGGCGTGCCAGCAACCGCTCGGCTGCGCGGCATGTGACTTGCTGCCGACTTGCTGCCGCTCACGCACTACAGCCCGCGTCCGATATGAGACGCGCGCACATGAACGGCAACAGGAGAGCGCAGTGAAATACTTCAATCGACTCGTGCATCGCGAGTGTCTGATACTCGTGGCGATCGCGGCATCGGCGGTGACGTTGCAGGTGCGTGAGCACGTTGCCGGCGTGGAATCGCAGCCGGCGCAGACATCGCGGGTAACGGATGGGCGCATTTGCGAGCCGTCCGCCGCTGACGACGGCGATGCGCCGCGCATGCTGCCCGCGGACTGCGGCATTCGGGCGGACATGCTGCCTCATCACATGCGGGCAATCTGGGTGTAACGATAAGAAACGCCCGCGCGAGGCGGGCGTCATCATCGAACGAACGGCAGACGGGTCAGGCGCGCGTCTGCGCGAACTCGCCGACCGGATGCGGCGGCTGTGACGGATCGAAGTCGCTCCAGCGGCCTTGTTTCCAGCGTCCCGACGCGCGTTCGATATCCATGCCGCCCGCTTCGCGCAACGCGGTCGCGGCCTGGTCCTGCGACTCCGGCGACACATGCACGGCCACGAGCACGCCCGCGTGGCGCGCGGGCTCCTCGGCTTGCGCGGCCGTTTTGGGCTTCTTCGTATGCGACATCGCGCCGGCGAGCGATCCGACGTACGCGCCGACGCCCGCCGCGATCGCCGAGACGAGCAGCGGCGCGTGGAAGACGGCGAATATCGCCGCGCCCACCACGGCGCCGATCACCGCGCCGATCGTCACGCCTTTACCGGCGCCTTTGGGCGCGCCGCTCGCGCCCGGGTCGGTGCCGACGTCGCCGCCGACCGGGAAACGTGCGTGCTGCCCGCTCGGGTTGACGAAGAAGAGCGTCACGTCTTCTTCCACGAAGCCTTGCGCGAAGAGCTTCTGGGCCGCCGATTCGGCGGCACGAAAAGTCTGGAAGCGGCCCGCGATGATCAGGGACATGTTCCCTCCTTGTTGGCGTGGGGTTGGTCGGACTGGCTGCGCTGCACGACGAACGCCGGCGCGCTCGCTACGGCTCCATGCCGGCGACGCGGAACAATCCGCTGCGCAGGACGGCGGGCTGGCCACCGTTGTCGTCGAGCACTTCGGCGCAGACCGCGCGGATGCGCGCCGCGCCCTGTTCGAAGGCGGCGAGCAGATCGTCCTCGCGCGGGGATTTCGCGCCGAAGTGATCTTCGAGCGCCTCGGCGGTGATCGAACATACGACCGGCTCGCCGTCGATGAGCGCGGCGAAGTGAATCGCGAGATCATCGCCGTCATAAACGGGGGATTCGTCTGCAAACGTGATGTGCATGGTCGAGTCCTCATAAGCGGGACGGGAAGCGGGTTGAGAGGCGCGATGCGAGGCGGGATGAGAAGCAACGACGCTCATGACGCCGCCTTCGTTTTCGCGAACTGCTGCGCCATCTCGTAGTGATGGCTGATGATCGGCAACGCTTTGTTCGCCGCCGCCTTCAGCGCAGTGTCGTTGCCGCTTTCGCTCTCTTTCCTGAAAAGTTCGACGGCCTTCTGGTGCCCGCTCACGGCTACCTTTTCAATATAGGCCGTGTCGAACTCCGCGCCCTGGAGATTTTGCAGGCTGCCGATCACGGCGGAATCGGCGGCGGCCGGCGCGATGATGCCGTGACGTTTCGCGATCACGTCGAGATTGCGCGCGAGCTTCGTGTGATCGACGATCATTCGCTGTGCGAATTCCCGCACCTGCCGGTCGCTTGCGTGCGAGAGCGCCAGCTTGCTCGCGGCGATTTCCGTCGCGCCCGCCTGACCGGCGTCCTGCAGGAACTGCTGGTCGATGGGCGAGAGTTTCTGGCTTTGCGCGGCGCTGTCCGTTTGCGCGTTCGCGACGGGTGCGCAGGCTGCCGCGGCCAGCGCCAGCGTAAGCACGCGTATGAGTGATCGCGGCGAGCGCAGCATCGGCTTCGGCTCCTGTTCAATCACGCGGCGCGCGCCTTGCCGAGCGCGTCGATCAGCGCCTTGTTGAACGCGGGCAGATCGTCGGGCTTGCGGCTAGTGATGAGATTGCCGTCGATCTGCACTTCCTGATCGACCCATGTGCCGCCCGCATTGCGCACGTCGTCCTGCAGGCTCGGCCAGCTCGTCATCGTGCGGCCCGCGACGATGCCCGCCGAGATCGGCAGCCAGCCGCCGTGGCAGATCACGGCGATCGGCTTCTTCGCCTGATCGGCTTCCTTCACGAAACTTTGCGCCTTCGCGTCGAGCCGTATCGCGTCGCCGTTCACGACGCCGCCCGGCAGCACGAGGGCGTCGTAATCGGCGGCGTTCGCTGTATCGAACGTGACGTCGACATTCACCTTGTCGCCCTTGTCGACGTGCTTGAAACCCTGGATCTGACCGGGCTTCTGCGACACGACATCGACATGCGCGCCCGCTTCCTTCAGCGCGCGCTGTGGCTCGACGAGTTCGGCCTGCTCGAAGCCGTCGACGGCGAGAATGGCGACCCTGAGGCCGTTGAGGGAATTGGCCATGAACACACTCCTCGTTGCTGATATCCGAACAATCCGCGTGGTGCGAATTCCTTGAAAAGGAGTTTCAGCAAGGGCTGTGCCCAGCGAAGCGCGTGTGATTCAGGCCGTTTCGACGCTGCGTTTGCCCGTGAGCCGCAGCATGCTGACGACGGCGGCCGCGGCAGCGAACACCGCCGCCACGGCAAGCGCGATCACGGGGCCTTGCTTCGGCGCGACGCCGAAGATCAGCGCGACGAGCGCGGCGCCGAACGTCTGCCCGGTGAGACGCGCGGTGCCGAGCATGCCGCTCGCGCCGCCGCTGCGATGGCGGGGCGCGGACGCGAGCATCTGACGATTGTTGGGCGACTGGAAGAGCCCGAAGCCCAGCCCGCAGACGGCCATGCGCCATGTGATGTCGAACGCGTCCGGATGCGCGCCGACGCTCGCGAGCAGCACGAGTCCGACTGTGAGAATCGCGAGACCGATGCCACCCAGCAGCCCGGCCGAATAGCGATCCGCGAGCACACCCGCAATGGGCGCGACGAACACGATCACGAGCGGCCACGGCGTCATCAGAAAGCCGGTCTCGACCTGGCTCATGCCGAAGGTGCCCTGCAACAGGAAAGGCAGCGAAACGAACGCGAGCATCTGCGCGCAGAACGAGCACACCGACGTGCCCACCGACAGCGCGAATACCGGAATGCGCATCAGGTCGACGGGCAGAAGCGGCGCGCTTTGCGTCAGTTGCCGCCGCACGAAGAAGTAGCCGATGACCGCCGTCGCGATGAGTTCGCCGACGAGATACGGCCGATGCTCGCCGTGCCCGAAGCCATCGACCGCGACGATCGCGATGCCGAAGAAGAGCGCGTTCATGATCGCGCTGATGTAGTCGTACGGCTGCCGATGCCCCGGCGTGCGCGGCATCGATTTCCAGCCGATCGCGAATGCCGCGACGCCGATCGGCACGTTGATCGCGAAGAGCCACGGCCACGTCGCGACGGCGAGCACGCCCGAAGCGACCGTCGGCCCGATCACCGACGAGATCGCAACGACCGTCGCGTTGATGGACACGCCGCGCCCGAGCTGCTCGTGCGGATAGATGACGCGCACGAGCGCCGTGTTCACGCTCATGATGCCGGCCGCGCCGAAGCCCTGGATCACGCGCGCGATGGTCAGCGTGACGAGCGAGCCCGACAGCGCGCATGCGAACGACGACACCGTGAAGAGCGCGAGGCCCGCCATATACACGCGCCGGTAGCCGATGCGATCGCCGAGCGAGGCGAGCGGCAACAGCGAAATGGTGATGGCGAGCTGATAGGCGTTGACGACCCAGATGGAGTCGGCGGGCGAGGCGTTCAGATTGCGCGCGATGGTCGGCAGCGCGACGTTGGCGATGGCGCCGTCGAGCACCGCGAGCGTGATGCCGAGCGCGACGACGGCAATGGCCCAGTATCGCTGGGGCAGCGGCAGACCTTGTTCGGAATCCATCGATCGACGGTGAGTGGCGGGCGGCGCATTCTAAGGCGCGCCGTTTTCAAACAGCTTCCAGATGGGCGCGGCGGGACGGGCCGCGCCTTGTCCGCGTGCTTACTTCAGCTCGTAGAGACCGGTGTACGTCGCCGAATCGATCTCGTTCAGATGCGTCATGAAGCGCGCGACCGCGTTGGTCGCATTGGCATCGAGCGGAAGGCTCTCGCCGGAGAGCGCATGGATGCGGAAGATGTAGCGATGCGGCTTGTCGCCACGCGGCGGCGCCGCGCCGCCGAAACCCACCGTGCCGTAATCGTTGCGAAGCTGCAGCGCGCCTTGCGGCAGCAGGCTGCCGTCGGCCTTGCCGGCGTTGCGCGGCAGCGAGCGCACGTCGGGCGGAATATTGACGACGATCCAATGCCAGAAGCCGCTGCCCGTGGGCGCATCCGGATCGTAGACGGTGAGCGCGAGACTGCGGGTATCGGCGGGCGGATCTTCCCATTGCAGCGCCGGGGAAATGTTCTCGCCCGAGCCGCCGAAGGCTTGCTGGTCGAATTCCTGCGCGTGCGTCATGAAGCCGTTCGCTGGAAATTCGTCGGACCAGATGCGGAAATCAGCCATGAGAGTCGTGCCTCCTTCTTCTTGCGATGTGGATGGATGCGGCACTGCGCACCGGACTGCGTGATGTCGCGCGCTCAGCCGGACGAGTGCAGCAAACGTGCCCGGGCGTTGCGCGCTGGAACCGCGAGAACATCGCACGCGCAGCGACGGCGAAAGCCAATCGAGTGTAGCATCCGCCCCCGATATCCGGCGCGAGCCGAAACGTCGCGCCGGGTCTGCGCGAAAGTGTGATTCGGCCCGCAAATATCCTGCGCGATACAATGATGAGATGAATTCGGACGGCGCGGGCCGAAAGAACGAAAGGACGACCATGCCCAACGACCTGCGCCGCGCTGCCGCTCAATTCATGCCGGCGAGCGTGCCGGAGGACGACGCCGACATGTTCGATCTCGCGCCCGTGTACCTCTGGCTCGAGGATTTCAGCGCGGTGCGCGAGCAGTTCGAGCGATGGCGCGCGGCGGGCGTCGCCGATCTGCGCGCGTTTCTCGCCGAGAATCCCGAGCGCGTCGCGGAGTGTTCCTCGCGCATTCGCGTCGTGACGGTCAACCGGCGCACGCTGTCGCTGTTTCACGCGAAGGACGTCGATCATCTCGTGCAGCACCTCGACCGCGTGTTCCGCGACGACATGCTCGCCACGCACGTCGATGAACTCGAACAGTTGTGGTCCGGCAAGACGCGCTTCGTGAGTCAGACGGTCAACTACACGCTCGAGGGCAAGCGCCTCGACGTGCTGCTCAAGGCGGTCATACTGCCGGGACACGAGGCGTCGTGGGAGCCGCGTGCACGACGTGAATCAGCACACGCTGCGCATGTTCGCCGCGCAGGCGTGGCGGTCATCGACAGCATTCGCCAGTTGCTCGAAGTGAACAAAGTGAACAGTCAGTTCTATTCCGGCATGCCGCTATCTTTCGCGATGGGCGCGGCCACAGCGCACGAGGGCGAACGCCTCGAACCGATGCTGCAACGCGCCGACGCCGCGATGTACGCCGAAAAGCGCGCACATTACAACGGCACGAGCGCGTGATGAATGCGTGAAGCGTGTGTGACCAGCGCGTGACCAGCGCGTCACTATTGCGGCTGCGTGACTTCGTCGATGCCGCGATCGATCGCCGGGCACGCCTCGCCGGTCTGCTTCTTGTACTCGGCCGGGTTGCTCGTCTTCAGCTTCTCGAAGCGGTCGACGGTCGGTTGCGCCTGCGCGAGACCGAGCTTCCATTCGCCGTCGAAATCGGGGGCATCGGGATAACTTTTGCGGACGGCTTCCCGAAAGCGCGCGACCTTCGCGGCATCGAGATGACAGACATCCGCCGCGCCGCGCGCGATGTTCGCGCTCGTCATCACGCCTTCGGCGGCCATCAGTTCTTTCGATGAAGGATGGCCGGGCGGCATCGCGGTCTGCGCCGTCGCGCACAGGCACGTTGCGGCCAGACAGAGGGTTGCGAGGAGCTTGATGCGCATCGGATTTATGGGTGTAGGCGGGGAAGAAAAATTATAGGTGAAGCGGGCCGAATCGAACGCTGCATAAGGCAAAGATGCCTATATAGCCCGTGCTAGAATCGATTTTCAATGCCGTTCTCAGACAGAAAAATGAAAAAAGGAAGCAAGGCCGCCAGTGCTGCGCCCTCGTCGACCACAGCAGAAGGGCGGCGCAAGTATGATCCTGAGGAGACCAAGCGGAACATTCTCGACATCGCCACGCAGGAGTTTTCGGCGATGGGCTTAGCGGGCGCGCGCGTCGACGCCATCGCGGAGCGCACCAATACCACCAAGCGCATGCTGTACTACTACTTCGGCAGCAAGGAAGGGCTGTACGAGGCGGTGTTGGAGCAGGTCTATGGCGATATCCGCGCGCTCGAGCAGGAGTTGCAGCTCGCGGAGATGGACCCCGAAGAAGCGCTGCGCGAATTCGTCGGCTTCACGTTCGACTATCACGACAAGCATCGCGATTTCGTGCGTCTCGTGACGATCGAAAACATTCATGCGGCGAAGTACATCGAGCAGTCGAAGACGTTCAAGGCGCGCAATTCGACGGTCGTGAAGACCATCGAGGATCTCATCGCGCGCGGCGTGGCGGCGGGCAAGTTTCGCGACGACGTCGATCCGATCGACCTTCATCTGATGATCAGCTCGTTCTGCTTTCACCGCGTGGGGAATCGTCACACGTGGGGCGCGGCGTTCGGGCGCGATCCTTCAGGGCCGCGTTTGCGCGCGCGTCATCGCGAGATGATCGTCGATGCCGTGCTGCGCTACATGCGGCGCGACGGCTGACGGTTTCATCGCACACATGAAAAAACGGCGACACTCTCACGAGGTCGCCGTTTTTCGTGGTCTACGTCGGATCAGCCTTCGAGCAAGCTCTGGAAGTGCGCGAACATGCGCTCGGCATCCGGCTCGCGGCCGGTGAAAATGCGCAGCGCGTCGACCGCCTGGCACACCGCCATGCCGCCGCCGCTCACCGTGCGGCAGCCGATCGCCTTCGCCGCCTTCAGCAGTTCCGTCTCAAGCGGGAAATACACGATCTCCGCGACCCACAATTCCTTGTGCAGATAGTCCGCCGGCAACGGCAGGCCCGGCAGCTTCGCCATGCCGGTGGGCGTCGCGTGAATGAGGCCGCTCGCCGACGCGAGCGTTTCACGCAGATCGCCGCCGCTTTTCACGACGCGATCCGGGAAACGCGCCGCGAGTTCGGCGGCGAGCGAGGCCGCGCGCGCGTCGTCGGAATCGAAGAGGGTGAGTTCGCGCGCGCCCATCGTGAGCGCGGCGTGCGCGACGGCCGCACCCGCCCCGCCCGCGCCGAGCTGCACGACGCGTTCGAGCGGCACGCCCGGCAGCCCGCGCTGGAACGCGCGCGCAAAGCCCGACCAGTCCGTGTTGTAACCGATGCGCTTGCCGTCCTTCAGCACTACCGTGTTGACGGCGCCAAGCGCTCGGGCGTCGGGATCGAGGTCATCGAGCAACGGGATCACACTTTGCTTGCACGGATAGGTGATGTTCAGGCCGTCGTAGCCCATGCGCTCGGCAGCGGCGAGCAGATCGGGCAGGGCGGCCGGCTCCAGCGCGAGCGCCTGAAGGTCGATGCGCCGATACACGTAGCTGAGCCCGAGCGTGGCGCCTTCCTTTTCGTGCATGGCGGGCGTGAGCGAACCGCCGATGCCCGATCCGATCAGGCCGATGAGATATGAAGTCTTGTTGGTCATGCGAGCGCTCCGGCACGTTGCACTGTTGTTGCAGTGCGAAATTGAGTACGCGCAGTGTGAACGCACGCGCGAGGCTTGTCGGTCCGTGTTTTTACTAATTTGTACGGTCTAGTTAGTTTGTTATCATCTCGCAGAATTGACGTGGATTGCGCGCGTCCGTCATGCGGACGTCCTAAACTGGAAGGCACCGCATCCATCCCGCATTCATTGATTGCAACGAGGAGGCAGCGATGCTGCGTTCAATCCGTACATCCATCGCGACGGTATCCATCAGCGGCACGCTTCCCGAGAAGCTGAAGGCCATCAAGGCGGCGGGCTTCGACGGCGTCGAGATCTTCGAGAACGATCTGCTGTATTTCGACGGCACGCCCGCCGACGTGCGCCGCATGTGCGCCGATCTGGGCCTCGAAATCTATCTGTTCCAGCCGTTTCGCGACTTCGACGGCGTGAGCGCCGAACGTCTCGCGAAGAACGTCGAGCGTGCCAAACGCAAGTTCGAGCTGATGCACGAGCTCGGCACGGACCGCATCCTCGTGTGCAGCAACGTGTCGCCGGACACGATTCGCGACGACGCGCTCATCGTCGATCAACTGGGCACGCTCGCGAAGATCGCCGGGGAAGCGGGCGTGATCGTCGCGTATGAAGCGCTCGCGTGGGGCCGCTACGTGAATTCGTACAAGCACGCGTGGAAGCTCGTCGATGCCGTGGATCATCCGAATCTCGGCCTCGCGCTCGACACCTTCCATACGCTGTCGATTCGCGATTCGGTGGACGAGATCGCGTCGATTCCCGGCGAGCGCATCGCGTTCGTGCAAATCGCCGACGCGCCCGTGCTCGCGATGGACGTGCTCGAATGGAGCCGTCACTATCGATGCTTTCCGGGGCAGGGCGCGTTCGATGTCGCGGGCTTCACGGCGCGCGTGCTCGAATCGGGCTACAAGGGGCCGCTGTCGCTCGAAATCTTCAACGATGGCTTCCGCGCCGCGCCGACCGCGATCACGGCGGCGGACGGTCATCGCTCGCTGCGTTATCTGGAAGAGCAGACGCGCGCGCTGATGGGCGCAATGGGTAAGGAGGTGCCGCCGGAGCTCTTCAATCCGCCCGCGCCGCCTGAACATATCGGCTTCCAGTTTCTCGAATTCGCCGTCGACGATTCCACGCGCGAACTTCTCGCCCGATGGCTCGGCAGGCTCGGCTTCAGGCTCGCGGGCAAGCATCGCTCGAAGGATGTCGCGCTGTATCGGCACGGCGCGGGCTCGATCGTGCTCAACGCCGAGGCCGATTCCTTCGCGAGCGCGTTTTTCCAGAAGCACGGCTTGTCGCTGTGCGCGTCGGCGTTTCATGTCGATGACGCGAAGCTCGCGTTCGAGCGCGCCGCGGCGTATGGGTCGCAGCCGTTTTCGGGGCGCGTCGGTCCGAACGAGCGCGTGGTGCCAGGCGTGCAGTCGCCCGATGGCAGCCTCGACTATTTCGTAGACGAAGCGAAGGGCGGCCCGACGCTGTGGGAATCGGACTTCATCCTGACGGATATCGACGGGCCGTATGAAGTGGGGCCGCTGTCGCGCATCGATCACGTGTGCCTCTCGCTGCCCGCCGATGCGCTCGACACGTGGGTCTTGTTCTTCCGCAGCGCGTTCGGCTTCGAGACGGAGCCTGCCGTGCTGGTGCCCGATCCGTACGGGCTCGTGCGCAGCCGCGCGGTGCGGAGCCGCGACGGTTCGGTGCGCATTGCGCTGAACGCGTCGGTGGACCGCTACACGGCGGTGGCCGAATCGCTGTCGACGTATCGCGGCTCGGGGCTGAACCACGTCGCATTCAGCACGCCGGATATCTTCGCTGCGATTCCGCGCCTCGAAGCCGATGGCGTGAAGTTCCTGCGCATTCCGCGCAACTACTACGACGATCTGGTCGCGCGTTTCGGCCTGCCCGACGAGCAGATCGACCAGATGCGCGAGCACAACATCCTCTACGATCGCGACGAGCGCGGCGGCGAGTTCTTCCACGCGTACACGGAGCAGCTCGATCAGCGCTTCTTCCTCGAAGTGATCGAGCGGCGCGGCGGCTACGACGGCTACGGCGCGGCCAATGCGGCGGTGCGGCTCGCGGCGCATGCGCAACAGCAGCAGCGCGCGCGTCAGGCGGCGTAGAAACGCGCGAAGGGCGCTCAGGCGCTTTGGGACCTTTCGCTGGCCACGCGCGCGCGTTCGATGCTGAGTTCTTCCTCGCGTGCGCGTGCGGCGGCTTCGAACGCATCGATATGCAGATACAGCCGATGCACGGTCTGAATCTGCGTATGCGAAAGATGGGACTGGCGCATGATCGATGCGAGCCGCTCGCGCCAGTACGAAGGCGGCAGCAACGGACCGCCGAGATCGCACGCCAACGAGCGGCGCAGCACCAGTTCGAGGTGCGTCAGGTCCTGGTCCGCCAGCAACGCCGAAAACGCGCCCTGCGGCTTGATATTGGGGAATGAGTCCATTATTCCGATGGCGGCGCGCTTCGGCGAGACTTGATAGGGAGAAACCCTGCACGTGCGCCGATTTTTTCGTTGCGCGTCGAAGGCTCCCAATTTGTTCGCGCCGAACCGAAAGCCGCCGCGCGCCTTTGCTATACTCTGCGCTCGCTCGCCGACGCATCGGCTGAGCGCGGTCCGCTCCCCTCCCCGTAGTTCAATGGATAGAACGAGTGCCTCCTAAGCGCTAGATGCAGGTTCGATTCCTGCCGGGGGGACCAAGATTTCTGCACGGCGCTCGTCGTGTTCTGCTTCTGCTGTTGTCGCTGCCCGCCTCTTTCCCGCCTCCCGCCGTCCCCCCCATTGAATCGTAAGCAGCTTCGCGCCGATAATGCGACCACCTGAGGCTCGCCTTCACGGCTCATGCGTTCATGACCGAAATCGAATCCGCGGTGCTCGTCTTCATCCTCTTGCTCGCCTGCACGGGCATCGGCGCAATCGTGCGGCCACTCTTGCCCGAAGAGCACAAGGCGCAGGAAACAGTGCAACTGATCCAGTTGCTCGTCGGCATGCTGGTCACGTTCGCGGCGCTCGTGCTCGGCCTCCTTACCGCATCGGCGAAAACGATTTTCGATACCACCAACACCGACATGCGCAACTACGCGACCTCGATCATCGAACTCGATCGCGCCATGCGCGACTACGGTGGCGAGCTCGATCCGGCGCGCAGGCTGCTGCGCTCGTACACGGCGGCGGCGATCGCGAGCACGTGGCCGAACGAGGCGCCGCCGCCCGGTGATTACTATCCGAACGTCGAGCCGTCGAAAAAGGACGACAGCCTCGCGAGCGCGACGCTCGGCGCGCTGTTGAGCAAAGCCCAGCACGACGTACGCATCCTCGTCCCGCGCGACGACTATCATCGCCAGCTCGCTACCGAAGCCGCCGCGCGCTTCGATCAACTGATCGCGCAGCGGTGGAAGCTGGTCGAGGAGGCGCACGGGTCGATCTCCTATCCGTTCGACCGCATTCTCGTCGGGTGGCTGCTCATCATCTTTCTGTGCTTCGGGCTGATCGCGCCGCGCAATGCGTTGTCGCTCGTGACGATCATGCTCGGCGCGCTGTCGATCGCGTCGGCGGTGCTCGTGATCCTCGATCTCGATACGCCGTTCTCAGGACCGATCATGATCGGCAGCCAGCCGTTGCGCGACGCGCTCGCGTATCAGAGCCGCTGATGCGCTACGACGATCCGCGCCTCGTCGCGCTTTACGACGCACTCAATCCGTTCGCCGACGACACGGCGTTCTATCTCGCGCTGGCGGCGTCCGCGCGGCATGTCGTCGATCTCGGCTGCGGCACGGGCTTGCTTGCGTGCGAACTCGCCAGGCGCGGTCATCGCGTGACGGGCATCGATCCGTCGCCGCACATGCTGCGCGTGGCGCGCGCGCGTCCGGACGGCGACAAGGTGACGTGGATCGAAGGCGATGCGAACGCGCTGCCGTTTGTCGGCGCGGCGGATTTGCTCGTGATGACGGGACACGTCGCGCAAATCTTTCTCGACGATGCCTCGTTCGTCGCGACGCTCGTCGCCGCGCGACGCGCGTTGCGGCCCGGCGGTGCGATCGCGTTCGAGAGTCGCAATCCGGCGGCGCGCGCGTGGGAGAACTGGACGCCGGAGCGTTCGCTGCGGCGCATCGAAGCGCCGGACGGCAGGGCGGTCGACGTCTGGCTGGAACGGCACGCCGTGCCCGACCCGCTCGCGGCCGGACGCGTGGCGTTCACGACCCACTATCGCTTCATGCCGAAGCCGGGCACTGAAATGGTCGAAGAGACGCTCAGCGCGGCGAGCGAACTGCGCTTTCGCACGCGCGACGAACTGACGAAACGGCTGACCGGAGCGGACTTTGCGAAGATCGACTGGTACGGAGACTGGAACCGCGCACCGGTGGATGAAACGAGCCGCGAGTTGATCGCGGTGGCGCGCTGAAGCGTGAAACGATGCCGCCGCACGCGCGGCGGCATCGTTCAGAACTCGACGACGACGAAATCCGCCTTTCCCACGTCGCACAGCGGGCAGCGCCAGTCGGCGGGAATGTCGTCGAAACGGGTGCCCGCGGCGATGCCTTCGTCCGGCAGGCCTTCTTCCTCGTTGTAGATCCAGCCGCAAATCAGGCAGACCCAGCTTTTGTATTCGATGACTTCGCTCACGACAGACTCTTGATTCGAAAGAAATAAAGGGACCGCGTGCGGCACAGGACAGCGCATTGCGCGGCGACCCGGCATCTTACAGGAATCGGCGCGATCGTTCCCCGCTCCGGCGGCCGGCCGCACGCCGTGTCATATTGCGTCGGCAGGATGGTACGGATACGCGGCTCCCGAAAGCTCGGTGTATGCTTTTCCGGGTCTCCGGCGCCGACTTCGCGCCATCGACCGGTTTCACAACATGGAGAAAACGATGAAGCAAAAGCTCTTGAGCGCGATGTTGTCGGGCGCGGTCCTGTTTTCGTTCGCGGGCGCGGTGCACGCGCAGGCGCGCGTCTATTTCGTCGAGCCGAAGGACGGCGCGACCGTCACGAACCCCGTGCACGTGAAATTCGGCGTCGATGGCATGTCGGTCGCGCCGGCCGGCACGATGACCGAAGGCACCGGCCATCATCATCTGCTGATCGACGAAAAGCCGATTGCGAAAGGCACGGTCGTCCCGATGGACGACAAGAACCTGCACTATGGCAAGGGCCAGACCGAAGCCGACGTGAAGCTGCCGCCCGGCGATCACACGCTGACGATGCAGTTCGCCGACGGCGCGCATCGCTCTTACGGGCCGGAAATGAGCCAGACGATCAAGGTTCACGTGAAGCAATAACGCATCGCGTGCACGGAAAGGCCGCCGCGGACCGCGTCCGGGCGGCCTTCTTGTTCCTCGTCCATTCGGCCAGCTCCGCTTGGGAGCCGCGGCGGCGCACGCCGCGCCCGGTACGCCCGGTACGCCCGGTACAATGAGCGCTTGCCTCGGTTGCCGTTTTCGTCACCGACTTTCGCCATTCATCCGGTTTTCCCATGTCGCTTTATTCCATTTCGGACGCGCAGCTCGCGTTCGGCCATGTCGCGTTGCTCGACCACGCCGACTTCTCGCTCGAAGCGGGCGAGCGCGTCGGACTGATCGGTCGCAACGGCGCCGGCAAGTCGTCGCTCCTGAAGATCGTCGCGGGCCTCGCCGCGCCCGATGACGGCCTCGTCACGCGTCAGAGCGAGCTCACGACCGTCTATGTGCCGCAGGAACCCGAGTTCGATCTCGACGCTTCCGTGTTCGATGTCGTCGCGTCGGGCCTCACCGATGCGCGCGCGTTGCTCGACGAATACGACGCTGTCGCGCATGCGCTCGCCGACACGCCCGAAGGCGCGAAGCACGACGAACTGCTCGCGCGCATGAACGCGCTGCAATCTGCGCTCGATACGCGCGATGCCTGGAACTGGCGCACGCGCGTCGCGACGACGCTCGCGCAGATCGGCCTCGACGGCGATGCCCGCGCAGGCGACCTGTCCGGTGGCATGAAGAAGCGCGTCGCCCTTGCGCGCGCGCTCGTCGTGCAGCCGGACGTGTTGCTGCTCGACGAGCCGACCAACCATCTCGACTTCGACGGCATCCGCTGGCTGGAAGAGCTGCTCATCACATTGCGCTCCGGCCTGCTCTTCATCACGCACGACCGCGCGTTCCTCGATCGCGTGGCGACGCGCATCGTCGAACTGGATCGTGGACGGTTGCTGTCGTATCCGGGCAATTTCAGCGCGTATCAGACGCGCAAGGCGCAGCAGCTCGAAGTCGAACAGGTCGAGCAGGCGAAGTTCGACAAGCTGCTCGCGCAAGAGGAAGTGTGGATTCGCAAGGGCGTCGAGGCGCGACGCACGCGCAGCGTCGGCCGTATCGCGCGGCTCGTCGAGATGCGCAAGGAACGCGAGGAGCGGCGCAATGTGCAGGGCAATGTCAGGCTCGATGTCGGACAGGGCGAGAAGTCCGGCAAGATCGTCGCGGAACTGACCGACGTGACGAAGCGCTTCGGCGAGCGGACGATCGTCGAGCGCTTCACGGCGACTGTCATGCGCGGCGACAAGATCGGTCTGGTCGGGCCGAACGGCGCGGGCAAGACCACGCTGCTGAAACTCGTTCTCGGCGAACTGCAACCCGATGAAGGGCGCGTGCGCACCGGCACCAACATCCAGGCCGCGTATTTCGACCAGATGCGCGCGCAGCTCGATCTCGACAAATCGCTCGCTGACACCATCAGCCCCGGCAGCGAATGGGTCGAAGTGAACGGCGTCAAGAAGCACGTCATGAGCTATCTCGGCGACTTCCTGTTCGCGCCCGAACGCGCGCGCTCGCCGGTGCGGTCGCTCTCGGGCGGCGAGCGCAATCGCCTGCTGCTCGCGCGGCTCTTCGCGCGTCCCGCGAACGTGCTCGTGCTCGACGAGCCCACCAACGATCTCGATATTCCTACGCTCGAACTGCTCGAAGAACTGCTCGCGGATTACAACGGCACCGTGTTGCTGGTGAGCCATGACCGAGCGTTTCTCGACAACGTCGTGACCTCGGTGTTCGCGGCGGAAGGTGGCGGCATGTGGCGCGAGTATGTCGGCGGTTTCTCCGACTGGCAGATTCAGCGCGAACGTTCGGAGCGCATCGCGGAAGAGGCGGCGCGTCAGAGCGCGAAGGAAGCGACGAAAGACGACGCGCCAAAGGAAAGCGCGGCGGGCCGCAACGCGCAGCGCACCGCGAAGCTATCGTTCAAGGAACAGCGTGAACTGGAAGCGCTGCCGGGGCGTGTCGCGGCACTCGAAGAAGAGCAGAAGGCGATTGGGGCGCAGCTCGAAGACGGCTCGATCTTCGCGAAGGACGCGAAGGAGGGCGCGCGTCTGTCGGAGCGCCATGCGGCGATCGAAGAGGAATTGCTCGTCGCGCTCGAGCGCTGGGAAGAGCTGGAAGCGAAGCGCAAATAAGCGCTTTCGCGGCCCGCAGGCGTGTCGGTTTCGTGAACGCGGATCGTTCACGCCTGCATCGCGTTTTTGCCTCCGAGGTGGGCGCGGCGAGCGAAAACCGCTATTCTCCTAGCGCGGCTCGGATCGGCGGGCGGTTTTCCGCCTCGCTCATCGCGCATCCGGCCAGGCACATTCATCAAGCATCCGCCGGCTTGCCGGGCGTCACGTCGTGACATTCCCGCGAGAACGCCCGAGAAGCCGGATCAACGTCCAACTATGTCCACGAAAAAATCCAGCGCAATGGCGACAGGCACGGAACGCGGCAAGCGTCCTGTCATGCAAGCCAAGGCAGCCGGCTACAGCGAAGCATCGATCAAGGTGCTCAAGGGCCTGGAGCCGGTCAAGCAGCGGCCCGGCATGTACACGCGTACCGAGAATCCGCTGCACATCATTCAGGAAGTCATCGACAACGCCTCCGACGAAGCGCTCGGCGGCTACGGCAAGCAGATCACCGTCACGCTGCATAACGACAACTCCGTTTCCGTCGACGACGACGGCCGCGGCATCCCTTTCGGCCTGCATCCGGAAGAAGGCGTGCCGGTCGTCGAGATCGTTTTCACGCGGCTGCATGCCGGCGGCAAGTTCGATAAGGCGGCGGGCGGCGCGTACACGTTCTCGGGCGGCTTGCACGGTGTCGGCGTTTCGGTGACGAATGCGCTCGCCACGCGTCTCGAAGTGACCGTCTGGCGCGACAACAAGGTGGCGCAACTCGCGTTCTCCAATGGCGACGTGATCGAAGAACTCGTGACCCGTTCCCCCGAACGCGGCGAAAAGAAAAGCGGCACGCGCGTGCGTGCCTGGCCGAATCCGAAGTATTTCGATTCCGCGAATCTGCCGCTCGGCGAACTGCAGCGTCTGTTGCGCTCGAAAGCCGTGCTGCTGCCGGGCGTCGAAGTGGCGCTCGTCATCGAGAAGACGGGCGAGCGTCAGACGTGGAAGTACGAAGACGGCCTGCGCGGCTATCTGCTCGAAGGCATGGGCGGCAGCGAACTGCTGATTCCGCTCTTCGAGGGCGAGCGCTATGCGGAAAGCTCGAAGAACACCGAAGAGACCTTCGCGGAAGGCGAGGGCGCGTCGTGGGTGGTCGCGTGGAGCGAGGAAGGGCCGCTCTTGCGCGAATCCTATGTGAACCTGATTCCGACGCCCGCGGGCGGCACGCACGAATCCGGCCTGCGCGACGGGCTCTTTCAGGCGGTGAAGAACTTCGTCGAAATTCATAATCTGCAGCCGAAGGGCGTGAAGCTGCTCGCGGAAGACGTGTTCGCGCGCGTGTCGTTCGTGCTTTCGGCGAAGGTGCTGGACCCGCAGTTCCAAGGTCAGATCAAGGAACGCCTGAACAGCCGCGACGCCGTGAAGCTCGTGTCGTCGTTCTCGCGGCCCGCGCTGGAGTTGTGGCTGAATCAGCACGTCGAGTTTGGCAAGAAGCTCGCGGAACTCGTGATCCGTCAGGCGCAGGCGCGCACGCGCGCCGGCCAGAAGATCGAGAAGAAGAAGAGCTCCGGCGTCGCCGTTTTGCCCGGCAAGCTGACCGATTGCGAATCGACGGACATCGCCCGCAACGAGCTTTTTCTGGTCGAGGGCGATTCGGCGGGCGGCTCCGCGAAGATGGGTCGCGACAAGGAATTCCAGGCCATCCTGCCCTTGCGCGGCAAGGTGCTGAACACGTGGGAAACCGAGCGCGACCGCCTCTTCGCGAACAACGAAGTGCATGACATCGCGGTTGCGATCGGCGTCGATCCGCATGGCCCGGACGACAAGATCGATCTTTCGAATCTGCGCTACGGCAAGATCTGCATTCTTTCCGATGCGGACGTCGACGGCGCGCACATCCAGGTGCTTTTGCTGACGCTGTTCTTCAAGCATTTTCCGCAACTGATCGAGCGCGGCCATGTGTGCGTCGCGCGTCCGCCGCTCTTTCGCGTCGATGCGCCCGCGCGCGGCAAGAAGCCCGCGCAGAAACTCTATGCGCTCGACGAAGGCGAACTCGAAGCGATTCTCGACAAGCTGCGCAAGGACGGCGTGCGCGAAACGGCATGGACCATCAGCCGCTTCAAGGGCCTGGGCGAAATGAGCGCGGAACAGCTCTGGGACACGACCATGAACCCCGACACGCGGCGTCTCCTGCCGGTCGCGCTCGGTGACCTCGGCTTCGATCTCACCGTTTCGCGCATGACGATGCTGATGGGCAAGGGCGAAGCGGCATCGCGCCGAAGCTGGCTCGAAGAGAAGGGCAACGAAGTCGAAGCGGACATCTGAGCTCGGCTTGAAGCAACGCACAACGGATTAATCGATGGGAATCACAGACGATCTCTTCGCCGAACAGACCGCACCGGACGGCGAGCAACTCACACTGGGCGATTACGCCGAACGCGCGTATCTCGACTACGCCGTGAGCGTGGTGAAGGGCCGCGCGCTGCCCGATGTCAGCGACGGGCAGAAGCCCGTGCAGCGCCGCATTCTCTTTGCGATGAGCGAGATGGGCCTCGCCGCCAACGCGAAGCCGGTGAAGTCGGCGCGCGTCGTCGGCGATGTGCTGGGCAAGTATCATCCGCACGGCGATCAGTCGGCGTACGACGCGCTCGTGCGCCTCGCGCAGGACTTTTCGATGCGCTATCCGCTCATCGACGGTCAGGGCAACTTCGGCTCGCGCGACGGCGACGGCGCCGCGGCCATGCGATACACCGAAGCGCGCCTGACGCCGATCGCGCGCCTTCTGCTCGATGAAATCGATCAGGGCACGGTCGATTTCATGCCGAACTACGACGGCTCGTTCGAAGAGCCGAAGCTGCTGCCCGCGCGCTTGCCGTTCCTGTTGCTGAACGGCGCATCGGGCATCGCGGTCGGTCTCGCGACGGAATGTCCGTCGCACAATCTGCGCGAAGTGGCGGCGGCGGCCGTCGCGATGATCCGCGATCCGAAGATCGGTCACGCAGGTTTGATGGACAAGCTGCCGGGACCGGATTTCCCCGGCGGCGGACAGATCATCTCGTCGCAGGCAGAAATCTCGGCGGCGTACGAGACCGGCCGCGGCTCGCTCAAGGTGCGCGCGCGCTGGAAGATCGAAGAGCTCGCGCGCGGTCAGTGGCAGGTCGTCATCACGGAGTTGCCGCCGGGGGTGTCGAGCCAGAAAGTGCTGGAAGAAATCGAGGATCTCACCAATCCGAAGATCAAGCTCGGCAAGAAGACACTCACGCCCGAGCAGGTTCAGACCAAGCAGTCGATGCTCGCGCTGCTCGACGCCGTGCGCGACGAGTCCGGCAAGGACGCGCCCGTGCGGCTCGTGTTCGAACCGAAGTCGAGCCGCATCGATCAGACGGAGTTCGTCAATACGCTGCTCGCGTACACCAGCCTGGAATCGAACGCGTCGATCAATCTCGTGATGATCGGCGTGGATGGCCGGCCGCGTCAGAAGGGCATCCTCGAAATACTGCACGAGTGGGTCGGCTTCCGGTTCGTCACAGTCACGCGGCGCACGCAGCATCGCCTCGGCAAGGTCAACGATCGCATCCATATTCTCGAAGGACGGATGATCGTCTTCCTGAATATCGATGAAGTCATCCGCATCATTCGTGAAAGCGATGAGCCGAAGCAGGCGCTGATCGCGCGCTTCAATCTTTCGGACCGGCAGGCGGAAGATATTCTCGAAATCCGTCTGCGTCAGTTGGCGCGACTGGAGGCGATCAAGATCGAACAGGAGTTGAAGGAGCTGGGCGAAGAAAAGGCGAAGCTCGAAGAACTGCTCAACAGCGACGCCGCGATGAAGCGGCTGCTCATCAAGGAAATCGAGGCCGACGCGAAGCAATTCGGCGACGATCGCCGCACGCTGATCCAGCAGGCCACGCGCGCGACGTTCGAGGCGCGTGTCGTCGACGAACCGGTGACGGTCGTCGTGTCGCAGAAGGGCTGGGTCCGCGCGCTGAAGGGCCACGGGCTCGATCCGGCGGGCTTTACGTTCAAGCAGGGCGATGGCCTCTACGCCGCGTTCCAGGCGCGCACGCCGGATTCGCTCGTCGCGTGGGGCAGCAAGGGGCGCGTGTATTCGGTGCCGGTCTCGGCGCTGCCGGGCGGGCGCGGTGACGGCGTGCCGGTGACTTCGCTGATCGAGCTCGAATCGGGCACGCATCTGCTGCATTACTTCGCGGGGAACGCGGAGCAGCAACTGCTGCTGGCGTCGAGCAATGGCTTCGGCTTCGTGGCGAAGCTCGGCGATCTGATCAGCCGCCAGAAGGCCGGCAAGGCGTTCATGACGATCGACGAAGGCGCCGCGCCGCTCGCGCCGATGCCTGTCGTTCCCGGCGCGACTTACGTCGCGTGCCTGTCGAGCGCGGGGCGTCTGCTCGTGTTCGGCATGGACGAGATGAAGACGCTGTCCGGCGGCGGGCGCGGCGTCATCCTGATGGCGCTCGATCCGAAGGAGACGTTGCGCCAGGCGCTCGCGATCGATGCGCGCGGCGTCGTGATGACCGGCACCGGGCGCGGCGGGAAGGTGAGGGACGAGAAGCTCGCGGGCTCGCAGATGCAGCTGCATCTGGGCAAGCGGGCGAGGAAGGGAAGGGCGCCGGATTCGTCGCTGAAGGTGACGGATTTGCGGCCGGTGTTCGAGGAGTGATGGGGTGATGGAGCGACGCGGCTACGGCTGCGTCGCTCTCACAAGATTGCCTTGTACATCGCGAGCGATTTGCACGTCTGAACCAACCCCTGCTTCAGCAGAATTTCAATGAACCGCTCCGCTTCCATCGGAGGGTGCCGCAATTGCTTGCGCTGCTGCTGCGCGGCGTGAATGACGGCTGCCGGCGCAAGATCGAACAACTCATCGACGAACACGTCAGGGTGCCGCGCCTCGATTCCGAATGGGCTCAATACCTGCTCAGGGAAGTCCTTCTCGTTGAACGTGACGATCACGCTGGCGTTGCTGCGAATGGCTGCCGCCAGCACGTGGCGATCGTCGTCGTCAGGCAAATTCAATCCGGCGATCAGGTCTTCATGCCCGCTGACGAGCGCATCGGGAACCGCCAGGTCCATCAGCTCAGCCGTCCGATCCACTTGTTCTCTCGTCAGGTCGGGACGGTTCTTCAAGAGATTGCGTTTCCACTCTTCGTGAATCTGCAGGCTCCATCGCGCCCGGAACTGTCCTGAGAGACCGAGCCACATGAGAAAGTCTGGCAGCGGCGCCGGATACAACACGCACGCGTCATAAATGACGATGAAACGGGAACTCTTCATTCGTAGTCCGTTCCTAGTCTCTGTGCCTGCTCGGCCAGTGCCTTCATCGCTTCTTCGCTCATGCGGTCGCGCGCGGCCTTGTATCGCATGACATCGGCAAAGCGGACGCGCCGATGTTTGCCGGTCTTGTGCGAAGGCAGCGCTTCGGCTTCCAGCAGTTTGACGAGATGCGGACGTGAGACATTGAGCAGGTCAGCGGCTTCCTGCGTCGTCAGTACAGCATGAACCGGCACGATCTTGACGGCGTTGCCGTCGGCGAGCTCAGCGAGAATGTCGACCAGAAGGCGTAGCGCCGAAGTCGGCAATTCAATCTGATGCGCTTCGTCCTTATCGTCGAAGATCTGGATCCGCTGCGTCTCGAAACCGGTCGACAGATACGTGGCGAGTGTGCGTTGTCCCTCGACTGCCGCCTGCACTTCGCGTTCGACCGGTAGATTCACTTCGGGATGGATAGTTCGTGTCATGGCGTACCCCGCCTGAATGAGCGTAGAACGCCATATTAATCGAAACAAACGAAAATCGAAATAAACGAAACGCAATGAACAAAGCCATCGAAGCCGCGCTCTTTCTGCATCTGCTCGGCGTAGCCGTTTGGATAGGCGGGATGGTCTTCGCGCATTTCTGCCTGCGTCCCGCACTCGGCGATCTCACGCCGCAGCTACGCCTGCCGTTGTGGGAAGCGGTCTTCGCGCGATTCTTCAACTGGGTGGCGGCCGCTGTGCTCGTGATTCTCGTCACCGGCGGCTTTTTGCTCGTGGAGTTCGGCGGCGGTCATGCGGCATGGCCGCTGCACGCGATGGCCGGGCTCGGCATCGTGATGATGCTCATCTTCGGGCATATCCGCTTCGCGGTCTTTCCGCGCATCCGCCGCGCGGTGCAGGCGCAGAACTGGCCCGACGGCGCGCGTGCGGTCGGCACCGTGAGACGGCTCGTCGTGATCAATCTTGTGCTCGGCGTCGTGACGATCGGGACGGCGGTTCTTTCTCGCGGCTTCTGAACCTCTGAGTCAACCGCCGCGCTCATCGGAGAGCGCGGTGCTCGACTCGTGTCCCGCATCCTTGCGCGAGCGCGGCGCCTGCCCGCGCGGCCACCCGCACACACCGAAGCGGTCGAGCAGGGCTTGCACGCCATCCGCCGGCACAGGCCGCGAGAACAGGAAGCCCTGCGCTTCCACCGGCCCGAGCGCCGCAAGCCATGCAATCTGTTCCTCCCGCTCGGTCCCTTCGACGACGACGGTCAGCCCCAGCGATCGCGCCAGGTTGATGATTGCCGACACCATCACACATACGCTGCGGTCCTCGGGAATCGCCTGGATGAACGAGCGGTCCACCTTGAGCGTATCGACCGAAAAGCGGTTCAGATACGACAGCGACGAGTAGCCCGTGCCGAAGTCGTCCAGCGCGATACGCACGCCCAGACGCTTCAACGCGGCGATCTTCTCCTGCACGAGCTCCGGATACTCGACCATCACGGTTTCGGTGATTTCGAGCTCCAGCTTGTCGGGCGGAATGCCGCTCGCTTCGATCGCGCGCCCGACCGTCTCCAGCAAATCGCCGCGCCAGAACTGCACCGCCGAGATGTTCACCGCGAGCGACAGCCCCGTATAACCGTCGCGCTGCCATTGCGCGAGCTGCATGCACGCGGTGTGAATCACGAAGTCGCCGACCGCGACGATCAGTCCCGTCGACTCGGCGACCGGAATGAACTCGTTCGCCGGAATGAGCCCGTGCTGCGGATGATTCCAGCGCACGAGCGCCTCGAAGCCGGTGATGCAGCGGCGCGTCAGATCGATCTTCGGCTGATAGACGAGGAAAAGCTGCTGCTCGGTGAGCGCGACGCGCAGTTGTTGCTCCCACCGCATCAGATGATCCGCGCGATGCGACAGTTGCGGCGAATAGAACTGATAGCAGTTCCGGCCCGCGTCCTTCGCGCTGTACATCGCGAGATCGGCCTTCTTGAGCAGGTCGATCTCGCTTTCGTTCGACACCGAGAAGAGTGCGATGCCGATGCTCGCGTGCAGCACGAACGCGCTGCCGCGCACGTCGAACGGCGTGGCGAACATCGTCGAGATGTCGTTGGCGAGCGTGACCGCGCGTTGCTCGACATCGTCGCCCTTCACGACGACGACGAATTCATCGCCGCCGATGCGCGACAGCGTGCCGCTTTGCCCCACCGTCTCGGACAGCCGCGACGCGGTCATCTGCAGGACGATGTCGCCAGCGTTGTGGCCGAGCGTGTCGTTCACCGTCTTGAAGTTGTCGAGGTCGATGAAGAGCAGCGCGAGCCGTCCGATGTTCTCCGGCTGCGCCACGTCGTGACGCAGCGCGCGCAGCGTCGAGTAGCGGTTGCGCAGGCCAGTGAGCAGGTCGTATTCGACGAGATGCGTCATCTCGCGCTCGCGCCCGAGCAGCTTGCCGATCAGGCCCGTCGCGACCGCGAAGAAGCCGAGCATGGCGAGCGAGATGAAGCTCGCCATCAGCAGATAGACGTTGCGCGTGTGGTTGTAGTCGATCATCTCCTCACGCTCGGAGAGGCCGACGAGCACGCCGAGCGGATAGCCGTCGATGTGCCGGTACGACACGATGCGCTTTACGTGGTCGATCGGATCGACATAGATGCCGGACGCGTGATCGGTCGTCGGGTAGACGCCGCTCGCGCTGAATTCGGCGTGCGCGCGATCGGCCGGGCCGCTGCGCCCGCCGCCCTTCGCGGCTGCATTGGCCGCGGCGCTCTCGGCAAGGCTGCCGCCCGTGCTGCGCGCGAGCACCGAGCCGTTATCCGACACGACGGCGATCACGCCTTCGTGACCGATCGACGCGACGTTATAGAAGTCGTTCGTGAAATAGGCCGGATTCTCCGACACCACCACGACACCGGCGAACGAGCCGTCCGGATGATTGAGCCGCCGTGTGATTTGCAGGGTCCAAAGTCCCGACACGCGCCCGCGCACCGGACGGCTGATGTAGAGCAGATCGTCGTTGGAATGCGCGTGAACCTTGTAATGCTCGCGGTCGGACAGGTCGATGGGTTTCGGATGCGGATCGGACGTGTTGCCGATGAGCGTGCCGTACTCGTCGATCAGCGACACTTGCACGAGCGTGTCGCTTTGCACGACGCCTTTCTCGACCGTCGCGATGAGATCGAAGTTATCGGGCGACTTCTCGTATTCGAACTTGACGAAGCGCGTGATCTGGTCGACCTGATGGATCGCCTTGATGGTGTGCTGCTCGAGCGCGGAGGAGAGGATGGCGGCGGAGGCCATCGATTCATGCGTCGTCGCCTCGCGCTCGACGGAGAGCCGCGCGAAGATCACCGCCCACAGCAAAACCAGCACGAAGGTCCCGAGCACGGGAATGGCCAGCAGCGCGCGCCGGCGCCGCGCCGCGGGTGCGCCGAGAAAAGTGTCGGAAAACGTGTGGCCGCGCATGCGCTTCATGACGCGTCCATGCACGCGTAGTCGCGTAGCGCGTGGCGTGCTGCGAACTGCGCGAAATGGATGAAGCGATGCATGTCGTGAGGCGTTCGGCCGAATCGAGTGAATATACCGCGCGCGGCGCGCAGCGGAGGGTCGGCGGATAAGCTGTCCGGGACGCGATTCACGACCCTGTCCACGTTCCGATCACATCAGCAGGCAGCGCAACGGCCGTTCGGCGAGCCGTTTTGTGCAGCAGCGCGCGAACCCCGCCATCAGCGAAACAACGAGCGTCCGGTGTCGTTAAGAGCATACGTTTGCGCTGCGGCGCGAGCGGCTCACCTCCATGACGACGCACCGTCCGATGTGAACCGCAATTGGCTATCCCCGATTGTTCAGATATTAGCGAAGCCTCGCAGATTAAGGAAGGGGCGGCGCTTGGGGGTATACGCGCGGCCTTCGTGCCGCGCGTAGGTCATTGTTTCAAAGGCGGAATGTGCCGTCGATCACCGTTACGGACGCGCCGCCGATCCACGCCCGCGCGCCGCTCGTTTCGTCGTCGTAGGCAATGCTCACGCGGCCGTCGCGATCGAGCGCCGTGCCTTGCCGCACCGTGAAACTCGTGCCCGGCCGCTTGTCCTGCGCGGTCAAGAGCGTCGCGAGCGCGGCGTTGGCGCTGCCCGTCACCGGATCTTCGATGTTTTCCGCGCCGAGCAGGATCACGCGCAGCTCGAAAGTCGCGGGCCCGCCCGGCTCGTGCGGCCCGTAGACCGCGATGCCGTGCGTGCCGACCTCCGCAACGAGCGTCTGCAACGACTCGCGCGCGGGGCCTTGCAGCGACAGCGCGAGACATTGCGCGGCGTCCTGCACGCGCACGACGAGCCACGGCGCGCCGTTGTTCACGGCGGCGGGCGGCGCGCTGAAATCGATTACCGCCGCGCCGAGCGTGGCGGCGAGACGATCGTTCTGCGCGCCGGTCAGAGGCACGATGGTCGCAGGCGGTGCGGCGAATGCCCACTCGCCGTTTATTTGTTCGGCGAGCGCCACGAGCCCGACACCGCATTCCTGCACGAGCCGGCCTGCCGTCTTCGGCGTGTAGCCGCTGTCGAGCAACGCGTGCGCGCTGCCGAGCGTCGGATGGCCGGCGAACGGCAGTTCGACCGCCGTCGTAAATATGCGAACGCGATAATCGGCGCGAGAATCGGTCGGCGGCAGCAGAAAAGCCGTCTCCGACAAGTTGGTCCAGCGCGCGATCTCCTGCATGCGCTCCGTCGACAGACCTTCGGCGTCGAAGATCACCGCGAGCGGATTGCCTTTGAACGGAACCGGCGTGAAGACATCGACCTGCTTGAATTGGACGGTGCGTGAGGACATGGGATGGTTCCGGCTTCAGCGAGAATAAAAAAACCCGACGCGCGGGGACGCGTCGGGTTCGCTTGTCGAGCGAAGAAGACGCGTCAGGCGACTTCCGCGATCATTTCGATCTCGACACACGCGCCGAGCGGAATCTGCGCGACGCCGAACGCCGAGCGCGCATGCTTGCCGGCATCGCCGAAGACTTCGGCAATCAGTTCCGACGCGCCGTTCGTGACGATGTGCTGCTCGGTGAATTCGAGCGTCGAGTTGACGAGGCTCATCACCTTGACGATGCGCTTCACCTTGTTGAGATCGCCGACGTGCGCATGCAGCGTCGCGATCAGGTCGATGGCGACGCTGCGCGCCGCGGCCTTGCCTTCTTCCGTCGTGATGTCGGCGCCGAGCTTGCCGGCATGCACCTTGCCGTCCTTCTTCGCGATATGGCCGGACAGATACACGGTGTTTCCGCTCTGCGCGCTCATCACATAAGCGGCGGCGGGCGCGCCCGCGGCGGGCAGGTCGATGCCGAGTTCCTTCAGCTTGTCGTACACGTTGGATGCCATCGGTTGCTCCTCTAAACGTTGAAAGTCAGATGCTCGCGCGGATCAGCGCGCCGAGCTTCGCCACGCCGATGTCGATCGTCGCGGGCGGCACGGTCACGAACGACAGGCGCATCGTATTGTGCTCGGCCTCGTTCGCGAAGAACGGACCACCCGGCACGAAGGCCACGTTCTGCGCGATCGCCTGCTCCAGCAGCTTCATCGAATTGACGTGCTTCGGCAGCTTCACCCACACGAACATGCCGCCTTCCGGGCGGTTCCATTCGACGCCGGCGGGCATGTGGCGTTCCAGCGCGTCGAGCATCGCGTGGCATTGATCGCGATAGAGCGCGCGGATGGTCGGCACGTGCGTATCGAGAAAGCCGTCTTTCACCACTTCGTACACGATGCGCTGCGTGAGGCTCGGCGTGTGCAGATCGGTCGCCTGCTTCGCCTGCACGAGTTTGAAGTGCAGTTCCTCCGGCGCGATGATGTAGCCCACGCGCAAGCCCGGCGCGAGCACCTTCGAGAACGAGCCGAGATGCACGATGTGATCGGGCTCCATCGAGAGCAAGGTGGGCAGCGGTGCGCCGGCGTAATCGAGCGCGCCGTAGGGATCGTCCTCGATGACCGGGAACGCGGCGTCTTTCGCGAACGCGGCGAGCGCGCGGCGGCGCTCTAGCGGCAAGCGGCGGCCCGTCGGGTTCTGGAAGTTCGGCTGCGCGTAGAGAAGGCGCGCGTTCGCGGTGAGCGCGGCGTCGAGCGCGTCGGGAATCAAGCCGGATTCGTCGGTCGGCACCTGCACGTAGTGCGGCTCGAACAGCGAAAACGACTGCAGCGCGCCGAGGTAAGTGGGCGTTTCGACGAGCACGCGGCTGCCCGGATCGACGAGCGTCTTGCCGAGCAGGTCGAGCGCCTGCTGCGAGCCGGTCGTGATGAGCACTTGCGTCGGGCGGATATGCGCGCCGTTCACCGAATAGCGCGCCGCGACCCATTCACGCAGCGGCATGTAGCCTTCCGTCGCGCTGTACTGGAGCGCGGCGGCGGGCTGATCGCGCAGGATGCGCTCCGACGCATGGCGCATTTCCTCGACGGGGAATGTTGCGGGCGAGGGCAGGCCGCCCGCGAAGGAAATGACTTCCGGCCGTTCCGTGACCTTCAGGATTTCGCGAATCGCCGAACTGGTGAGCTTGCGTGCGCGTTCGGAGAGTTGCCACGGCGTGGCGCGGAGATCGGCTTGATTCATGGAAATGCCTCGGTTGTCTCTGATGTCCCGGGATTGGTTTTTATCGCGGCGCTTGCCGCAAACGTCAATTATCGCGCGAGTGCGTCATCTTGCGTGCGTCGCGACGGGCGCGGCCGGCGGCGCGGCGCGAACGGACGCCTTGCGGCCGAGCACGACGGTCACGATCACGGCAGCCGCGTACAGCCACGTCGATGCGCTCACGTGTTCGCCGAAGAAAAGCGCGGAAAACGCCATCGTGAAGAAAATCTGCAGCAGTTGCACTTGCCCGACGCGCGCGATGCCGCCCATCGCGAGGCCGGCGTACCACGCGAAGAAGCCGATGAATTGCGAGAACAGCGTGACATAGCCGAACGCGAGCCACGTGCGCAGCGCGAGCGGTTCGGGATGCGCCATATGATGCGCCCACGCGAGCCAGCCGACCGGCAGCAGCAGAAAGGGCGCGGAGAGCACGAGCGCCCAGCAGATCACCTGCCAGCCGCCCATCTGACGCGCGAGCCGTGCGCCTTCCGCATAGCCGAGCGCGCCGATGCCGACCGCGACGAGCATCAGCAGGTCGCCCGCCTGCAGGCCGCCGCCGCCCGCCTGCAATGCGAACGCGACGACGATCGCGCTGCCCGCGATCGCGCTCGCCCAAAACGCCTTCGAGGGCCGCTCGTGCGAGAGCCACGCGGCATAGACCGCGACGCAAAGCGGCTGCAAGCCATTGACGACCGCGCCGTGCGACGCGGGCACGGTTTTCATGGCCCACGCGGAGAACACCGGAAACGCGATGATGACGCCGAGCGCGACCACGGCGAGGCTCTTGACCTGCGGCCAGGTCGGCAGCTTTTCGCGACGCCAGAGGAGAAGCGCCGCGGCCGGAACCGCAGCGACGAGCGCGCGCCCGAGGCCGTTCAGGATCGGATGCACCTGCTCGACGACGATGCGCGTCATCGGCAGCGTGAGGCTGAAAATGACGACGCCGATCAGGCCGAGCAGCATGCCTTCGGTTTCGCGTGTCTTCATCGTGAGGCGTCTCCTTGTTTGGACCGTCGCGTGAGTGCGTCAGTCCGCTGTATCGGGTGATTCCGCTTTCTTCACGCGACGGCGCCTGGCTGCCTGCCGCGCTTCTTCCTCGCGCGCCCCGGCCGCTTCCGCCGATTCGCCGAGCGTCAGCACGGAGCCGTCCGGCAGATCGAACTGCGCGACGAGCACGGGCGCGCCCGCTGTTTCCTCGACGCGCATCAGATGCGCCGCGCCGAGCCACGCGAGCTGCGCCGCGAGCGTCTCAGCCTGCGGATGAAAACCCGTCAGTGAGCGTAGCGCGATGCCCGATTCCGGCAGCGTCGCGCTCGGATGGCGCGGCGTGTCCCACTGGATCAGCGACGGCAACACGCCATCGCCGGCGCCTTGCCACGCGGGAAACGCGCCGTCGTCGGGGACGGTCAGGCCCCATGTATTGCCGCCGCGCGACATCGCCACGACGGGCGCAATGCGTTCGGGATACTGCTCGCGCCAGCGCACCAGCGACTTAGGCCGATCCACGCGCGCGGCCCAGTGCACGAGTTGCGGGCCGTGTTCTTCGAGACGGCGCTGCATCGCGGGATCGTCGAGCGCGAAGAGGCGCGGTCTCGGCGATTCGACGCTCGCCGCCGCCGGATCCATCGCGATCACTTCGAGATACGCGCCGTCCCACAGATTCAGCAGTCGGTTGTGCGTGCGCATCAGCGGATGCGCGCCGCCGGCCACCGTTTCGATGCCGAATTTCGCTGCGACGAACCGTGCGCCTTCGTCCAGCGTGCGTGCGGCGATCACGAGGTGATCGAGTTTGAGTCGAGGTTCGGTCATGACGTGCGATGCGAGCCGGATAAGGGCCGATAGCATAACGCTTCCGTCTCGCGCGCCGGGAGCCCGAAAGCAAAATGTAGCCGCTAACACCGTAACAGTAACGGTACAATCGGCCCAATACTATTCGGTACAGTTTTTCACAGCGCACCGTCGCGTTTGCCGAAGAGAGGCCCGCATGTCCGTTCCGCTCGATCAGATTCCCGCCCCGCACGACGCCGCTCAGCTCACGCTCGTCGACCAACTGGTGCAATGGGGTCGCCGCCGCATCGACGAGCGCGTGTTTCGCCCGGGCATGCGCATGCCGTCGATCCGCAAGCTCGCGCTCGACAAGGGCGTGTCGCGCTTTACCGTCGTCGAGGCTTACGAACGGCTCGTGGCGCACGGTTATCTCGATTCGCGGCGCGGCTCCGGTTTCTACGTGCGCGAGCGCGGCGGGCCGACGCTCGTCGCGAAAGGCGAGACGCCCGCCGCCGCGACGGAGCGCGAGCCGGTGCAAAACGCCATCGACGTGGTCTGGCTGCTGCGCAACATGCTGCATACGTCGAGCCCGGAAAAAGGGCCGGGTCTCGGCTATCTGCCGGGCCGCTGGCTCGACGGCGAGCTCATCACCAATGCGCTGCGCTCGCTGTCGAGGCAGAGCGGCGCGCAGATGCTCGGCTTCGGCACGCCGCAAGGGTTTCTGCCGCTGCGCCAGCAGTTGCAGACGCGGCTCGAGGAATTGGAGATCGGCGCGTCGGCGGCGAAGCAGATCGTGCTGGTGTCGGGCATCACGCAGGCCATCGACCTGATCGCGCGCCTCTACGTGAAGCCAGGCGACGCGGTCATCGTCGGCGATCCGGCGTGGTTTCAGATGTTCGGCCGCTTCGCGTCTCAGGGCGCGCGGCTCGTCGGCATGCCGTACACGCCCGACGGGCCCGATCTCGACGCGCTCGAAACGCTCGTCGCGACCTGGCGTCCGAAGATGCTCATCATCAATTCCGTTTTGCAGAATCCGACGGGCACGTCGCTGACTGCGGCGCAGGCGTTTCGCATCCTGCAGATGGCGCAGGAATACGACTTCATCGTCGTCGAGGACGATGTGTACGGCGATCTGTGCCCGGCGGGCTTTCCCGCGACGCGCCTCGCATCGCTCGATCAACTCAAGCGTGTGATCTTCCTCGGCAGCTTCTCGAAGACGCTCGCGGCGAATCTGCGCGTGGGCTATATCGCGGCGGCGCCGGATGTGGCGAAGGCGCTCGCGGACCAGAAGATGCTCGTCGGCATGACGAGCCCCGAGCTCAACGAACGCGTGGTCTACAAGGTGCTGACGGAAGGGCACTATCGGCGGCACGTCGAGCGCCTGCGCGCGCGGCTCGACGGCGTGCGCGATAAAACCGCGCGCATGCTGGAGAAAACCGGCTTGCGGCTGTACGCGACGCCGGACGCGGGCATGTTCCTGTGGGCGGATGCGGGCGTCGACTCCGATGGCCTCGCGGCCGCCGGACACGAAGCCGGTTTTCTGCTGACGCCCGGCAGTCTTTTCTCGCCGCATCAGTCGCCGACGACGTGGATGCGCTTCAATGTCGCCAATTGCGGCGATCCGGCGCTGGCTGAATTCCTGTCGAACTATCTCGATAAGGCCGCGCGGCGCAGCGCTTAAGCACGGTAAGCGCGGGTCCCGGCAGGTTGCAACGATCGGCGGGCGCGCGGATGAAATCGGCCAGCACGGATTCGTAGAGCGCGAGCGCGTTTTCCGTTTGCCGATAGCGATGTTCGTACAATCGGCTCTGACCGTCGCAGAATTTCAGCGCGAAATAGTCCGCGAGCAGGTTGCCTTGCGCTTCCATGTTGTAGTCGGAGAGACGCTTGCCGTGCCCGAGCGTGTACGCGTACGGCAAGCCGATCCGAATCGCCCCGCGCAAGCGCACCGGATAGCCGAGCTGGAATTGCCACACGTGCGTCATCTCATGGATGAACCACATGCGGTCGGCGAGGCCGCAGGCGGAGAAGTCGTCCTGAAAGCAGCCGCGCGGAAAATAGAGGTTGCCGTTGGGCGCCATCGCCGTGCGCCCCGGCTGCAGGCCGAGCGGCAGATAGGCGCGAGCGTGGACCAGCACCTTCGAATGATCGATCGCATCGCGGAACACGAGCCGGGCCATGTCGGTCTCGCCGCGCGTGAGCGGCCGGGCGTGTTTTTTTGACGAAGGCATCGCGGTGACGGGTGTGATCGGGTGTGATCGGTCGTTCGAAAGCCGCATCTTACGATGGCCCTTGAAAATCGCGACGCCGTCCTCATATCGGACGAATTCGCGGCGCGGCAGGACGATGGCGCGCCCCGATCGACATTTGGCATTAACGCAATCAACACCAGAGGACCCGAGCATGGCGCAAGAAACCATGAGCTTTCAGGCAGAAGTGAAGCAGCTTCTGCACCTGATGATCCATTCGCTCTACAGCAATAAGGAAATTTTCCTGCGCGAGCTGATTTCCAACGCATCCGATGCCGCCGACAAGCTGCGCTTCGAAGCCATCGAGAACAGCGCGTTTTACGAGAACGATCCGGATCTGCGCATTCGCGTGTCGTATGACAAGGCCGCGCGTACTGTCACCATCGACGACAACGGCATCGGCATGAGCCGCGACGAGGCCATTTCGCACCTCGGCACCATCGCGCGATCGGGCACCAAGGAGTTCTTCTCGAAGCTCTCCGGCGATCAGCAGAAGGACGCGGCGCTCATCGGACAGTTCGGCGTCGGCTTCTATTCGGGCTTCATCGTCGCGGACAAGATCACGGTCGAAACACGCCGCGCCGGTCTGCCGGCGAATCAGGGCGTGCGCTGGACGAGCGCGGGCGAGGGCGATTTCGAAGTCGATGACATCGAACGCGCGCAACGCGGCACGACCATCACGCTGCATCTGCGCCCGGAAGAGGACGAGCTGCTCTCCACGCACAGGCTCAAGTCGATCATCCAGAAGTATTCGGACCACGTCGCGCTGCCCATCCTGATGAAGAAGGAAGAGTGGGACAGCGAAAAGAGCGAGATGGTCGTGAAGGACGAGGACGAAACGGTCAATCAGGCGAGCGCGCTGTGGACGCGTCCGAAGAACGACATCAGCGACGAGCAGTACAAGCAGTTCTATCAGCACATCTCCCACGATCACGACGATCCGCTCGCATGGACGCACAATCGCGTCGAAGGCCGCAGCGAGTACACGCAACTGCTGTACGTGCCGAAGCACGCGCCGTTCGATCTGTGGAACCGCGAGCATCGGGGCGGGCTGAAGCTGTACGTGAAGCGCGTGTTCATCATGGACGATGCCGAGCAACTGCTGCCCGCGTATCTGCGCTTCGTGAAGGGCGTGGTCGATTCGGCCGATCTGCCGCTCAACGTATCGCGCGAAATCCTGCAGGAAAGCCGCGACGTCAAGGCGATTCGCGAAGGCGTGACCAAGCGCGTGCTGTCGATGCTCGAAGAGATCGCGACGACGTCTGCTGAAGCGACCGAAGACGCCGACAAGCAGAAGTATCAGACGTTCTGGAACGAGTTCGGTCAGGTGCTGAAGGAAGGCATCGGCGAGGATTTCAGCAATCGCGAGCGCATCGCGAAGCTGGTGCGCTTCGCATCGACGCAAAATGACTCCGACGAGCAGAACGTCTCGCTCGCGGATTACGTCGCGCGCATGAAGCCCGAGCAGGCGAAGATCTACTACGTCACCGCGGATAGCTGGCAGGCCGCGAAGAACAGTCCGCACCTCGAAGTGTTCCGCAAGAAGGGCGTCGAAGTGCTGCTGCTGACGGATCGCGTCGACGAGTGGATGCTCTCGTTCCTCAACGAATTCGATGGCAAGCCGCTCGCCAGCGTCGCGCGTGGCGATCTCGACCTCGGCGCGCTCGACGACGAAGAAAAGCAGCAGCAGGAGAAGGTCGGCGAGGAACTGAAGCCGCTCGTCGAGAAGATGAAGGAAGCGCTCGAAGGCAAAGCGAAGGACGTGCGGCTCACGTTCCGTTTGACGGATTCGCCGAGCTGTCTCGTCGCGGATGAAGGCGACATGAGCGGCTATCTGCAACGCATGCTGAAGGCGGCGGGGCAGAATGCGCCGCAAGCGGAGCCGATCCTGGAAGTGAATCCGGAGCATCCGCTGGTGAAGGCTTTGAATGCGGACAGCGCGAACTTCGCGGATTGGTGCCATCTGCTCTTCGATCAGGCATTGCTCGCCGAAGGCGGCGCGCTGGACGATCCGGCGAGCTTCGTGAAGCGGACGAACGCGTTGTTGCTCGCGCGTTAAACACGAGCAAGTGCTTCGAAATGGACGCGCCGCCGGGAAACCGGCGGCGCGTTTTTTATTGCATGACGGTCCTATAATCACCGCCATGCTCACGCCCAACGATCCCACCGACGCGCACTGGCGCGCCGTCCCGCTTCCCACGCTCACCGATGCACAAAAGGACTGGCTCACGCGAGGCGGCTCGCTGACCGCGCATTTGCGCACGCTCGGCGCGGTGACCGTCGAGGTCACGCGCGAGGCCGTCGACATGCCGTGGCGCGACGAAGCGCGCGCTTTGCAGGTCACGCCGCGCACGCCGGTATGGGTGCGGGAAGTCGCATTGAAAGTCGATGGCATGCCGTTCGTCGTCGCGCATAGCATCGTTGCGCTCGCGGATAGCACCGGCGTGTGGCAATCGATGCGCCGACTGCGCACGCGCCCGCTCGCGGAACTGCTTTACAGCGACAGCAGCGTGTCGCGCTCGACGCTCGCGAGTCGTCGGATCACGGCGCGGCATCCGCTCCATCGGCTGGCTCGCAATCAAACGGAACGGACGTCACATGCGCTCGTCGCAAGACGATCGGTCTTCAAGCGTCACGGCGCGCCGCTGATGGTCACCGAATGTATGCTCGATGCGCTCTGGACGCGCCTCGCCGCCTCGCATGCGCCGAGTCATCGCGAACATGCGCGCTCGTATGAGCATCTGAGCTCGCATGCGAAGCGCGTCGCGCATGGCGAGGCGAAATGAAGCTCGCGGCGAAACTGGCAGGGTTCGAACCGGTCGGCGATGCAGCGACGCACACGCTCATCCTCGGCAGTTTTCCCGGCGTCGCGTCGCTGGCGGCGACGCAGTACTACGCGCATCCGCGCAACCAGTTCTGGCGGCTCGTCGGCGCGGCGATCGGCGAACCGCTGCACGAGTCGAGCTACGACGAACGCCTCGCACGGTTGATGCAACATGGCATCGGCTTATGGGACGTGCTTGCCGCATGCGAGCGCGAAGGCAGTCTCGATGCCGCGATCCGCAACGCATCGCCGAATGACTTCGCCGCCTTCCGCACGCGCTTTCCGAAGTTGCGCAAGGTGTGCTTCAACGGCAAGACTTCCGGCAAGTTCGCGCCCGTGCTGAGCGCGGCGGGCTATGCCACGCTCGTGCTGCCGTCGTCGAGCGCGGCCAATGCTATCCTCTCGTTCGATCAAAAATTGCGCATCTGGCGCGACATCCTCACCACACAATGACGAATCTCATCAAGCGCGCGTCGGCTGAAGCCCGCGCGTTCGGCCGCAAAAAAGACAACAGCAAATCGAAGCGCAAACGCGATGAAGACGATCTCGCGAACGCGCCGCGCATCGACGCGCCCCGCAAGCCGCGCTTCGCGCCCGTGACGTTCTCGGAAGAGGGCGGCGTGCGCTATCTGCACTTTGGCACCGAATGGGTGCAGGGCGCGATGCGGCTGAAAAAGCCCGATCACATCGAGCTGGAGTACGCGCAGCAGATGATGGCGTGGCTGCTTTTCATCGAAACGCCCGCGCGCATCGTGCAGCTCGGGCTCGGCGCGGCCGCGCTCACCAAGTTTTGCTATCGCTTCCTGAAGCGCGCGCAGGTCGAAGCCGTCGAGCTGAACCCGGCGGTCGTGATCGCCGCGCGTGCGATGTTCGAGCTGCCCTACGACGACGCACGCCTCACCGTCACCGAGCGCGACGCGTGGGAGTTCGTCAACGACCGCGCGAATCACGGCACGATCGGCGCGCTGCAGATCGATCTCTACGACGCCACAGCGCGCGGCCCCGTGCTCGACAGCGTGTCGTTCTATCGTGCATGCCGCGCGTGTCTCACGCCGCAAGCGGGCGTCGTCACGATCAATCTGTTCGGCGATCATCCGAGCTTCGTGCGCAACATGCGTCACCTGAACGAAGCGTTCGATCATCGCGTGATCGCGCTGCCCGAAGTGCACGACGGCAATCGCGTCGCGATCGCGTTCGCCGGTCCCGCGCTCGACATAGCGTTCGCCGCGCTCGAGACGCGTGCGAAGCTCGTCGAAGCGCAGCTCGGCTTGCCCGCGCGCAAGTGGGTCAAGGGTGTCGCCGAAAGCGCGGGCGTAGCGACGAGCGGTTCGTTCACGATCTGATCGGCACAACCGGAAAAAACCAAAGCCTACGTGCGAAGGCCCCTTAAATCAGCGTAATAGTCGGGATTCTCCCTGCTTGACCGTGTTTTAAGGGTCCATATACTCCCTCTGTTATTTCGGGACGCTTTTCAGCGGCATGTCTACCCGACGACCGGCATTCCGCCGGGCTCGCGATAACCCAAGCGAATCAAAACAGAGAGGAGACCGTTCATGGCCCACGAAGCTAGGATCGGCACCGGACAACCGCGCAATAAGCATTGGCTTTGGCTTCTGATCCTTCCGTGGATCGGTGTGGTATGGGTGCCGTTTTACAACAAGATCGAGCCCGTTCTGTGGGGCTTTCCGTACTTCTACTGGTATCAGCTTCTGTGGGTGCTGATCAGCGCGGTCATCACGGCCGTCGTCTACAAGAAGACCAAGGCGCTGCCTTCGGGCCGTAAGAACGGAGGTGCGCGATGATGAATCTCACCGCAACCATCGTCTTCGTTCTGTTCTTCGTCGGTGTCACGATTCTCGGCTTCATCGCTGCGCACTGGCGCCGCGGCGATCTTGCCCAGCTCGACGAATGGGGTCTCGGCGGACGCCGCTTCGGCACCATCGTCACGTGGTTCCTGCTCGGCGGCGATCTCTATACCGCCTACACGTTCGTCGCGGTGCCGGCGCTCGTGTTCGGCGCGGGCGCGACGGGCTTCTTCGCGCTGCCGTACACCATCCTTATCTATCCGTTCGCCTTCGTCGTGTTTCCGAAGCTCTGGAGCATTGCGAAGCGTCACGGCTATGTGACCGCCGCCGACTTCGTGCACGCGCGCTACAACAGCCGCATGCTCGCGCTCGCTGTCGCCGTGACGGGCATCGTCGCGACAATGCCGTACATCGCGCTGCAGCTGGTCGGCATCGAAGTGGTGATCGGCGCGCTCGGCTTCTCGACGCAAGGCCTGGTCGGCGATCTGCCGCTCATCATCGCGTTCGGGATTCTCGCCGCCTACACGTACACGTCGGGCCTGCGCGCGCCTGCGATGATCGCCGTGGTGAAGGACGTGCTGATCTACATCACCATCATCGGCGCGATGATCGTGATTCCCGCGCAGCTCGGCGGCTTCGGCCATATCTTCAGCACGGTCCCGCCCGAGAAGCTGCTGCTGAAAGCGCCCGATGCCGCGAGCCTGAACGGCTACAGCGCCTATGCGACGCTCGCGGTCGGCTCCGCGCTCGCGCTGTTCCTGTACCCGCACTCGGTGACGGCGATCCTGTCATCGAACTCGGGCAACACGATCCGCCGCAACATGTCGCTTCTGCCGGCGTATTCGCTCGTGCTCGGCCTGCTCGCGCTGCTCGGCTACATGGCGCTCGCGTCGGGGGTGAAGGACATGCCGGAGTACGCGTCGTACTTCAAGGCCTATGGTGCGAACTTCGCGGTGCCGGCGCTCTTCCTGCACTACTTCCCGTCGTGGTTCGTCGGCGTGGCGTTCGCGGCGATCGGCATCGGCGCGCTGGTGCCGGCGGCGATCATGTCGATCGCGGCGGCGAACCTGTACACGCGCAACGTGCATCGCGAGTTCGTCAACACGAAGATGACGCCGGAGCAGGAAACCAACGTCGCCAAGCTCGTGTCGCTGATCGTGAAGGTGGGCGCGGTCGCGTTCATTCTCGCGCTGCCGCTGACCTACGCGATCCAGTTGCAACTGCTCGGCGGCATCTGGATCATCCAGACGCTGCCCGCGCTCGTGCTCGGCCTCTATACGCGCGTGCTGGATTATCGCGGCCTGCTGATTGGCTGGGCGGTGGGCATCGGCGTCGGCACGTGGATGGCCGTGTCGCTGCAACTGAAGGGCTCGATCTATCCGCTGCATCTCTTCGGCTATGTCGTGCCGGGCTACGCGGCGGTGTGGGCGCTGATCGTCAACCTGATCGTTTCGATCGTCGTGAGCCTGCTGGTGCGCGTGATGGGCCTCAAGCGCTCGGAGGACCGCACGCGTCCGGAAGACTATCTGGACGTCGTGGAAAGCTGATCCGGCACGCCGCGGTAACGCGCCGGGCAGCCGCCCGACGCGTGTCGCGAAAAGCTGGTAAAACGCCCGTAGCAGTCGACTGGCCGCTACGGGCGTTTCGTTTTCAGGCCGCCTTCGTGTGTGAGGCGTGTGTCTTCATCGACGCGAGCGAACCATGCTTTCACCGACATCGACGTCACTCCGGCGCGGCCGATTCGCGCGCCTTCTTCAATGGATCGCGTCGCCGTACTTCCGTTACCGGCACGCGGCGATGATCCACGCGGTGCGCGTCGGGCTCGCGATGGCGGTGTCGATCGCCGTCACGACGGGCATCGACATGCCGCACGGCGTTTGGGCTTCCGTGTCGGTGCTCGTGGTGATCGGTGGGTTGCAGCACTACGGCAACATCCGCAAGAAGGCAGCCGAGCGGGCGGTCGGCACGGCGCTCGGCGCGTGCTTCGGGCTGGTGCTGATCGTCGCGCAAATGCTCACCGGTTCGCCGATGGTCTTCTTCGTGCTGATGTGCGTGATCGCGGGCGGCTGCGCTTATTACGCGATCGGCAAGGCGGGCTACGTCGCGCTGCTCACGGCGATCACGATGGTGATCGTCTCCGGCCACGGCGACCTGCCGCTTTCCACCGGCTTGTGGCGCACCGCCAATGTGATGATCGGCGTCTTGATCGCGCTCGGGTTCTCGTTCGTGCTGCCGCAGTACGCGACGTATTCGTGGCGTTACCGGCTCGCGGACAATCTGCGCGAATGCGCGCGGCTCTATGGCGCCTTGCTCGACGGCACGCCGCTGCTCGCGGAGGAGTCCGCGCAGCACTTCTTCAGGATGAGCCAGCGGCTGGTGCAATCGCGGGGGCTGATGGAATCGGTCGCGAAGGAAACCGACGTGCCGATGGCGCGGCTGGAAGAAATCCAGCGGCTGCATCGTTCGATTCTCGCGGCGCTGGAACTGCTGGTCGGATCGATGCCCGAAGTGGCCGGCGCATCGCCGGGCCGCTTCGCGATCGCGTGCACGCCGCGCGAGTACACGGTGCGCCAGCAGCTCTTGCAGATGGCGCGCGCGTTGCGTTTCGGGCGCGTCGGATTGCTATACCGGGCGGTGGAGTTGTCGCCGCTGCCGCAGCCGTGCATCGACGACAAAGGGCAAAACGATGCGACGCAGGGCATGCACTGGCTCGCGATGCGTTTCGTCGAGCAGGTTGAGCGCTTGCGCCTGCGTCTGTCTGAAATCGAGCGGCAGTGGAATATAGAAGGCGCGCGGCCGCTCAACGGATGAACTGCCGGCGCTCAGGCGGCCTGTGCTTCCTCGGCCTGCACCACGTTGACGAGCCAGGGCACGCCGAAGCGATCCGTCAGCATGCCGAAACCTTGCGTCCAGAAAGTGGATTGCCACGGCGTGAGCACGTTGCCGCCTTCGGCGAGCATGTTGAAGACGCGCTCGCCTGATGGCGCGTCGTCCGCGGCGATCGACAGCGTAAAGCCGGAGTAGTCCTTTCGCGGCTGGCCGTAGCGGCCGTCCGACACCATGATCGCGTTCGGACCGACGCAGAACACCGCGTGCATGACTTTGTCCTGCCAGTCGGGCGGCGCGTTGCCGCCGTCCGGCGCGTCGCGGAAGCGGACCAGCGCGGCGATCTGCGCGCCGAACGCGGCCTGATACAGTTCGAGTGCGGCTGCGCAATCGCCGTTGAAGAAGAGATAGGTATCCAGTTGCATGACCGAAAGACTCCGTGCATATGAAGCGGACATGCCGCCGAAGCTCGAAAGTCTATTGCAATGGAATGCCGCCTTGACTCGGAAAAAGTCAAATTACGTGAAGAAGCGGCGCAAGTCGGTGTAATGGAAAAAACCGCAAATCGAACCAATGAGTCGGTGCGATTTGCGGTTTTGTATTTGCAGCTTCAGGCCATCGGACGCGGACGAATCTGCACGCACCGCCGGCGAAACCGTGCGTTACTGCAGCGCGGTGATCAGCTTTTCGAGCTTGATCGCATCGGCGGCGAATGCGCGGATGCCTTCCGCGAGCTTTTCGGTCGCCATCGCGTCGTCGTTGACGAGGAAGCGGAAGGTCGGCTCGTCGACGCCGATTTTCTCCACGTTCTCGTTCTTGACGTTTTCAGGCGAAAGCTTGCGCTCCACCTTGTCGTTGCTGTCGGCGAGCTTTTTCAGAAGATCGGGGCTGATGGTCAGCAGATCGCAGCCCGCGAGCTCGATGATCTGGCTCACCGTGCGGAAGCTCGCGCCCATGACCTCGGTCTTGTAGCCGAACTTCTTGTAATACGTGTAGATGCGGCGCACCGACTGCACGCCGGGATCGTTCGCGCCGCCGTTCTTCACTTCGTCCCATTCCGCGCCGGCTGACTTCTTGTACCAGTCGTAGATGCGGCCGACGAACGGCGAAATCAGTTGCGCGCCCGCTTCGGCGCACGCGGCCGCCTGCGCGAGCGAGAAGAGCAGCGTCATGTTGCAGTGGATGCCTTCCTTTTGCAGCACTTCCGCCGCGCGGATGCCTTCCCAGGTCGATGCGAGCTTGATCAGCACACGGTCGCGGCTGACGCCCGCGTTTTCATACAGCTTGATGATGTCGTGCGCCTTGTCGATCGACTTCTTCGTGTCGAAGGAGAGGCGCGCATCGACTTCTGTGGAGACGCGGCCCGGAATGATCTTCAGAATCTCGGTGCCGAACGCGACCAGCAAATTGTCGATGATCTGCGGCATCGGCTGCTTCGCGTGCTCCTTGACGGTCTTTTCGAGCAGCGGCTTGTAATCGTCCTTCTGGACGGCCTTCAGAATCAGCGACGGGTTCGTGGTCGCGTCCTGCGGCTTGAATGCGATGAATTGCTGGAAGTCGCCCGTGTCGGCGACGACGGTTGTGTATTGCTTGAGCTGGTCGAGAGCGGATGTCATGTCGAGTCTCAGACGCGATGCGCCTTGTCAAATTGCGGTAACCCGCGGATTGCCCATGAATGCGACGCCGCGCGGCGACTTCCTTCGCGCGGCGCGCCCCTGAATGTCATTCTCCCATTCTAGTCCCGAGCGCGGCGAACGCGCTGATACCGTGCCCGGCGACGCCGGATTTCGACAGGACGCGCGAGCGCGCGTTCAATCGGCTGCGTAGGCGAGCTCGTGCCAGCGCCGCACCGTGCCCGAGCCGAGCTGGCCGCGCGCGAAGCGCATCTTGCGCACTTCGTCGAGGGCGTGCGCGTCCTTCGCCGGATCGCCGCAACTCATCTTCAGCACGACGTCCTGCACGTGCCCGGCGTCGTCGAGCAGCACGCGCACGATCGTCTTGCGTTTCTGGGTGCCTGGGGTGGAGCGCGCGAGCAGTTTGTCGATCAAAGCCATGACGAAATACCATTAATCTGTGACGGAAGTTCGGTCCGGAAAACCGGGCCGATCCCGTCATTGTAGGCCGCGTCAGGGCCGCCGGGCGTTGAGCACGACATGCGTCACGATGCCCGCGACGAGCCCCCAGAACGCGGAGCCGATCGACAGGAGCGTCAGCCCCGAAGCCGTCACCATGAACGTGACGAGCGCGGGTTCGCGCTGGCGCGCGTCCTGCATCGCGTTGGCGAGGCCGCTCATGATGGAGCCGAAGAGCGCGAGCGCCGCAACGGAGACGACGAGCTCCTTCGGAAAAGCCGCGAACAGCGCGGCGATGGTCGCGCCGAACGTGCCCGCGATCAGATAGAAGATGCCGCACCAGACGGCCGCCGTGTAGCGCTTGTCGCGATTCTCGTGCGCTTCGCGGCCGGTGCAGATCGCGGCGGTGATGGCGGCGAGATTCACGCCGTGCGAGCCGAACGGCGCGAGCACGAGCGAGGCGATGCCGGTCGTCGAGATGAGCGGGGCGGAAGGCGTCGTGTAGCCGTCCGCGCGCAGGACGGCTAAGCCGGGCACGTTTTGCGAGGCCATCGCGACGACGAAAAGCGGCACGCCGATGCTGATGATCGCGGCGAGCGAGAACGCGGGCATCGTGAAAACGGGATGCGCGAGCGCGACATGAAAGCGCGAGAAGTCGAGCAGCCCGAGCCCGCCCGCGACCGCGACGCCCACGACGAGCGTCGACGGAATTGCGTAGCGCGGCGTGAAGCGCTTCGCCGCGAGATACGCGAAGAACATCACGATGACGAGCGCCGTCCGATGCCCGGCGGCGCGGAAGATCTCGATGCCGATCTCGAACAAAATGCCCGCGAGCAGCGCGGCGGCGATGCCCGACGGGATGCGTTTCATCAGCGTGTCGAACCATCCGGTGAGGCCGACGGCGGTCAGCAGCACCGCGCAGACGATGAACGCGCCGATCGCATCGGCATAGGCGACGTTCGGCAGCGACGAGACGAGCAGCGCCGCGCCGGGCGTCGACCACGCGACGACGACCGGCGCGCGATAGCGCAGCGACAGGCCGATCGTGCAGACCGCCATGCCCATCGACAGCGCCCAGATCCACGATGAAATCTGCGCGTCGGTGAGATGCGCGGCCTGGCCCGCCTGGAACATGAGCACGAGCGAACTGGTGTAACCGGTCATCATCGCGACGAATCCGGCGACGATGGCGGACAGCGACGTGTCAAAGAGGAAACGCGGCGCGGCGGGCGCCGGAGCGGAAGCTTTCATTTCGGGTTTCTTATTTGGACAACGCGCGCATCGCGGCTTCGAGGCCGGCCATCGTGAGCCCGTACATGCGGTTGCCGAGGACGTCGCGGATCGCGGAGATCGACTGCCGGTATTCCCATAGACGCTCCGGCTCGGGATTGAGCCACGCGTGATGCGGAAACTGGTCCGCGAGCCGGCGCAGCCACACGGCGCCCGCTTCCGCGTTGTTGTACTCGACGGAGCCGCCCGGCTGCAGCACTTCGTAGGGACTCATGGTCGCGTCGCCGACGAAGATCAGCTTGTAGTCCGGCGTGAACTTGTGCAGCACGTCGAAGGTGGGCGTGCGTTCCTGATGACGGCGACGATTGTTCTTCCACAAATAGTCGTACACGCAGTTGTGGAAGTAGTAGAACTCGAGATGCTTGAACTCGGCCTTCGCCGCGGAGAAAAGCTCCTCCACGCGCTTGATGTGATCGTCCATCGAGCCGCCGACATCGAGCAGCATCAGCACCTTCACGTTGTTGTGGCGCTCGGGCACCATCTTGAGATCGAGCCAGCCGGCGTTGGCGGCGGTGCTGCGGATCGTGTCGGGCAGATCGAGCTCTTCGGCCGCGCCTTCGCGCGCGAAGCGCCGCAGACGCCGCAGCGCGACCTTGATGTTGCGCGTGCCGATTTCCACCTGATCGTCGTAGTCTTTGTACGCGCGCTCATCCCACACTTTCACGGCGGTGCGATTTCCCGACGATTCCCCGCCGATGCGAATGCCTTCCGGGTTATAGCCGCCGTGCCCGAACGGCGATGTGCCGCCCGTGCCGATCCATTTGTTGCCGCCTTCGTGACGTTCCTTCTGCTCGTCCATCAGCTCCTTCACGCGCTCCATCAGCTTGTCGATGCCGCCGAGCGCTTCGATGCGCTTCTTCTCCTCCGCGGTGAACTCGCGGTCGAGGCGCTTTTTGAGCCAGTCGAGCGGAATGTCGAAGGCTTCGTCGGGAAGCTGCGTCACGCCGTGGAAATAGGCGCCGAACGCGCGATCGAACTTGTCGAAGTACTTCTCGTCCTTCACGAGCGTCATGCGCGCGAGGAAATAGAACTCGTCGAGCGATGGCGAGATCACCTTTGCCTTCAGCGCTTCGAGCAAGGTCAGATATTCCTTCACCGAGACGGGCAGCTTCGCGTCGCGCAGCGAGTAGAAGAAGTTGATCAGCATGGCGCGCTCTCCATCGTGACGTTTTTAGCGGTCGAGCCGGTGATTCAGATTGGCGCGCACCGCCGGCCACTCCGACTGGATGATGGAGAACACGACCGTGTCGCGTAAGACGCCATCGCGGCTGACTTGATGACTGCGCAGGATGCCGTCCTGTTTCGCGCCGAGCCGCTCGATCGCCGTGCGCGATGCGTGGTTCATGAAATGCGTGCGGAACTCGACGGCGATCGCGTCGAGCTTCTCGAACGCGTGCGTGAGCAGCAGCAGTTTGGCTTCGGTATTGAGCGCGGTTCTCTGCATGCGCCTGGCGTACCACGTATGGCCGATTTCCAGCCGACGGTTTGCTTCATCGACTGCGAAATAACGCGTCGAGCCGACGATGGCGCCGCTCTTTACATCGATGACCGCGAACGGATGCGCGCCGAGGCGGTCGCGCATATAGAGCGCGGTATCGATATAGGCGCGCATTTTGTGGGGCTGCGGCACGAAGGTGTACCACAGCTTCCACAGTTCGCCGTCGCAAACGGCACCCGCAAGCCCCGCTTCATGCGAGGGCTTCAGCGGCACGAGCCTGACGTGTTCGCCTTCCAGCGTGACGGGTTCGATCCAGCGGCTCATTATTTCAGCGATGGTTGCGGTTCATGAACAGCAGCCGCTCGAACAGCGCGACATCCTGTTCGTTCTTGAGCAGCGCGCCATGCAGCGGCGGCACGATCTGCTTCTGATCCGGCGAGCGCAGCGCTTCGGGCGGAATGTCTTCGGCGAGCAGCAGCTTGAGCCAGTCGAGCAGCTCGGACGTCGATGGTTTCTTCTTTAACCCCGACACACCGCGCAATTCGAAGAAGCTCTGCATCGCCGCCGCGAGAAGATCCTGCTTGATGCCGGGGAAATGCACGTCGACGATCGCTTTCATCGTCTCGGCGTCGGGAAACTTGATGTAGTGGAAGAAGCAGCGGCGCAGGAACGCGTCCGGCAGCTCTTTTTCGTTGTTCGACGTGATGATCACGAGCGGCCGATGCTTCGCTTTCACGAGCTCGCGCGTTTCGTACACGTAGAACTCCATGCGGTCGAGCTCGCGCAGCAGATCGTTCGGAAATTCGATGTCCGCCTTGTCGATCTCGTCGATAAGCAGCACGCTCTGCCGGTCCGCGTCGAACGCCTGCCACAACACGCCCTTGACGATGTAATTGCGGATATCCTTCACCCGTTCGTCGCCGAGCTGCGAATCGCGCAGGCGCGATACCGCGTCGTATTCGTACAGGCCTTGCTGCGCCTTGGTCGTCGACTTGATGTGCCATTGCAGCAGCGGCATGCCGAGCGCGCCCGCGACTTCCTCGGCGAGCATGGTCTTGCCGGTGCCGGGTTCGCCCTTGATGAGCAGCGGCCGTTGCAGCGTCATCGCGGCGTTCACCGCGAGCTTGAGATCGTCGGTTGCGACGTATTGCGATGAGCCTTCGAAACGCATGACGAAGATCCGGTTGGCAAAAAAATCCCAGTATAAGTCAGAAGACCTTTCCGCATTGAGGCGCGCCGGGTATCGTTTGAGCCGCTCCATCGGCGGGTTGCCGCCACGCGTCCGGATGTGTTTGAAGCGAGCGCGCACGCGGACTCATCGCTTGTACAGGGACGAAATGTCGCAGCTTCGACGACTGTTTTTCAGTCGGTTCCCATTGCCAGCAAGGGTTCCGCGCGGTTCGTGTGTGGACGGGGGGTAGGTCGCGCGGTACAATTAGCCCGATTTTTTTGGCCTGCGTGGCGACAGACCCTGCAGCAGTGAACAGTCCCGAGAAGGTTGTAGCGCGCTTAAGCGCGGGCCGCGGCCTTTTGAGCGCCGGATTTCCCCTCAAGCCAGGTTAGAAGAGCTATGAACAATTTCGTCGGCAAATGTGCCGTGATTGCAGCGCTGTCCGGTCTCGCCGGCTTCGCGAGTGAGGCGTCGGCCGACGTCGTCGGCAACGCGAAGGCTGCGGAGGGCAAGGTCGCGATGTGCATCGGCTGCCACGGCATTCCCGGCTATCGCACCGCGTACCCCGAGGTCTACGAAGTGCCGATGCTGGGCGGCCAGAACGCGCAGTACATCGCCAATGCGCTGCATGCCTACAAAAAGGGCGACCGTCATTTCGACACCATGCGCGCCATCGCGACGACGCTTTCGGATCAGGACATCGCCGATATCGCCGCGTACTACGCCGCGCAGACTCCCCAATCGAAGAACAATCCCGACAAGTAATCCGGGCGCGAAACCACGCCAGAGCGACAACGGGAAGGAGAATTCATGAAGCCCTCCAAGGCACTTCAAAGCAGCTTCAAGGCAGCATGCGCGGCAGCGGCGCTCATCGGCATGACGGCGTTCGGCACGGCGCACGCGGCCGACGTGAGCAACGGCCGTGCGCTTTCCGACAGCCACAACTGCGCGGCCTGTCACGGCCCCGGCCTCAACAAGCCGGTGAGCGGCGAATATCCGCGGCTGGCAGGTCAGCACGCGACCTACATCTACTGGGCGCTGCGCCAGTATCAGATCGGCGGCAACAACCCGAACTTCGGCCGCAACAACGCCATCATGGCGGCGCAGGTGCAAAGCCTGTCGCAGAGCGATCTGAAGGATCTCGCGGCGTATATCGAATCGCTCGACGGCAGTCTCGTGCTGAAGAAGTAAGCGCGCTGCCTTCGAAGGCTGTCTGAACGTGAAACACCCCGCTTCGTGCGGGGTGTTTTCATTTGTTCCCGACGTTTCCCGACGTTTCCCGAAGTTTCCCGATGCTTAGTCCCGCGAAGCACGCCGCTCGATCAGCGCAAGGTACGCGTCGGTGTCCGGCGGGGTGCCCGAGCGCTGCGCTTCCCAGATCACCTGCCCGAGGCAATCCATGATCGCGTGCTGCGCGTCGTGCGGCGAGCCGAGACGCGCGACGAGCCTGTCATGCGCGCGGCGGATGCCTGGCGGCTGATCGATCGACAGTTGCTCGCTGATGGCGAGATGCATCGACAGATGCAGGAAGGGATTGGTCTGGCCGCGATCCGGCGAGTAATCGGTATCGCGCGCTTCGGGATTTGCGAGCACGTCGTGATACTCGGGATGTTCGCCGATCCAGTCGGCGGCCATGCTTTCGAGCGGCGTCAGAATCTCGGCGGCGCGCTCCTTGCGCCACGTTTCGGTGAAGAACTGGCGAACTTCGTCGCGACTAGGGTTGAACATAACGTATTGATTACACTCGCGTTTCGTAACCCGTCATTGTAGCCCGTCGCGCAGTCGGCCGCTCATTCGACGGGCGCAGGCGTCTTCGGCCGGTACTCACAGAGCGGCTCGATCGCGCAATGCCAGCACTCGGGCACGCGCGCCTTGCACACGTAGCGCCCGTGCAGGATCAGCCAGTGATGCGCGTCGTGCAGGAACTCCTTCGGCGTGAACTTCTCGAGCGCGGTTTCGACCGCGCGCACGTCCTTGCCGGGCGCGAGCCCCGTGCGGTTCGCGACACGAAAGATGTGCGTGTCGACGGCGATCGTCGGCTGCCCGAACGCGGTGTTCAGGATGACGTTCGCGGTCTTGCGGCCGACGCCTGGCAGCGCTTCGAGCGCCGCGCGATCGTCCGGCACGTCGCCGCCATGCTGATCGATGAGGATGCGGCACGTCGCTATCACGTTCTTCGCCTTCGTGCGATAGAGCCCGATGGTGCGGATATATTCCGACACGCCTTCCTCGCCGAGCGCGAGCACGGCTGCCGGCGTGCTGGCGACGGGAAACATCCTGCGCATCGCCTTGTTCACGGAGACGTCGGTGGCCTGCGCGGAGAGCATCACGGCGATCAGCAGTTCGAAGGGCGTCGTGTATTCGAGCTCGGTCGTCGGATGCGGATTCAGGCTTTGCAAGGTCTCGTAAATGGCGCGGCGCTTCGTGGCGTTCATTGTTCGATGTCCGTTATCACGCGGATTTATCGCCATTACCGGGTTGGGACGCGTTTTCTGCGTCCGTCAAACCGAGACGGCGGCGGCGCTCCTCGGCTGCGTCGATCTGCGCCTGCACCGCCGCGCTCACGTGCGCGGTGTTTTTCGGGCCCGCGCCGAGGCTCGTCATCTCTTCTTTCTTCTTGCGCGCGCGTTCGAGCGCGGCCTGGATGATCGCGCGCTTCTTTGCTTCGGGATCGTCGTGCGCGGCGGCCGGCGCTTCCGGCTTTTCCCGCGCTTCGGGTTCGGCTTGCGCCGTCCGCGATGCCTGACGCGCGTTCGCCCGCGCAACGGCTGCTGCGCGCTCGCGTTCGAGGCGCACAATGCGACGGTCGTGACGCGCGCGCGCCGCATCGGCTTCCTGCTGGCTCCATGCGTCCCAGCCGGTGCGCTCGCCGGTCACGGGCACCATCGCGATGCAATCGACCGGGCAGGGCGGCACGCACAGATCGCAGCCCGTGCACAGTTCGGCGATAACCGTGTGCATCTGCTTCGCCGCGCCGGCGATCGCGTCGACCGGACATGCCTGCATGCACAGCGTGCAGCCGATGCACACGTCTTCGTCGATGACGGCGAGCGGTCGCGCGCGCTCGTCGCCATGTGTCGTGTCGAGCGGAATCACGGGCTTGCCGAGCAACGCGGCGAGGCGCGCGATGCCTTCGGCGCCGCCCGGCGGACACTGGTTGTAGTTCGCCTCGCCCGCGGCGATGGCCTCGGCGTAGGGCCGGCAGGCCGGATAGCCGCACTTGGTGCATTGCGTCTGCGGCAGCAGGTCTTCTATGCGCTCTGCGAGCGTTCTGGAAACGGTTGCGGTCACGAGGAATTGCGATGATGCCTTGGGGACTGGCGCAGCGTGCGCGCGATGTAAGCAACGCGGCGCCGCTGCAATCACGCCGCACGCTCCGCTCTACTAAAACACTTCGTCGTCCACGACGACGGCACGCTGCCGGTTCGGCACTCGTCCCGCTTTCCGGGCGCGCGCTCGACTTTAACCGACATTATCGCCGAAGTCGTCAACGGTCGTGCCGAAAGGCTTTGAATCCCAATTGCCAATGTTCGTTCAATGTGCGCATAATTGAAGTGCTTTTCCGTTCGACCGCAGGACGGTGTTTCCCAATTAACCAATGGGCAGCGCCCGTTCACGTCATGTACCCCAATGCGGGCCGCGTGACGCTAACCCGGCAACGCGGCTCCCGAGTCATGCCATCATGAATCAGCCGAAAATCAAAAGAGACCCGGAAGGCACCCGTCGCCGTATTTTGCTTGCCGCCGCAGAGGAATTCGCTGCCGGCGGCCTGTTCGGCGCCCGCGTCGACCAGATTGCGCGCCGGGCGGAGACCAATGAACGCATGCTCTATTACTACTTCGGTAGCAAGGAGCAGTTATTCACCGCCGTGCTCGAACATGCGCTTGCCGCGCTCGTCGACGCCGAGCGCACGCTCGAACTCGACGGCATTGCGCCCATCGAGGCGATGACACGCCTTGCGCATTTCGTCTGGGATTATTATCGGGACCATCCCGAACTGCTGCGCCTCATCAATAACGAGAATCTCCACGAGGCGCGCTATATCAAAGGATCGAATCGAATACGCGAACTCATTTCGCCCATCGTCGCGACGCTCACGACCATTCTCGATCGTGGGCAGAAGGCAGGATTGTTTCGCACCGACGTCGACCCGCTCAAGTTCTACATCATCCTGTCGGGACTCGGTTATTACATCGTCTCGAACCGCTTCACGCTGGAAGCCACTTTCGGGCTCGACTTCAGCGAGCAGGCGCAGCGTGACCAGATCGTGCGGATGAATACCGAACTGCTGATGGCTTATCTGACGCGCCGCTGATTCACGGCCGCCCCACACGCGCCGTCTGAAGAAAAAACGTCGCGCCTTTTGCAAGGCGCGACGTTTTCGTTTGATGCGATGGAATCGGTTTCGACGCTTTCGTGCTCGTTCTTACGCCGGCACCGCTTCGGTTTTCGGCGTCTTGTCGTGCTCGAGGATGAACTCGCGCAATTGCGGATAGACCATCGTGCGCCAGCGGCGTCCGGAGAAGATGCCGTAGTGGCCGGCCTTTTCCGCCGTGAAATGCCGCTTGTGCTTCGCCGGAAGGCCGGTGCAGAGATCGTGAGCGGCGCGTGTCTGGCCGCTGCCGGAGATGTCGTCGAGCTCGCCTTCGATCGTAAACAGCGCGGTGTGCTTGATGTCCTGCGGGCGCACGAGCTCGCCTTCGATCTCCCACGTGCCTTCCGCGAGCCGGAACTCCTGGAACACGATGCGGATGGTTTCGAGGTAATACTCGGCGGCCATATCGAGCACGGCGTTGTATTCGTCGTAGAAACGGCGATGTTGCTCGGCGTCGTCATCGTCGCCGCGCAGCAGATTTTGATAGAAGTCCCAATGGGCCGTGAGATGGCGCTCCGGATTCATCGCGACGAAGCCCGCGTGCTGCAGGAAGCCCGGATAAACCTTGCGACCGACGCCCGGATAGTTCGACGGCACCGTGTAGATGACATTGTTCTCGAACCACTCGTACGAGTGCTCGTTCGCGAGCGAGTTGACGGACGTGGGGCTGCGGCGCGCGTCGATCGGGCCGCCCATCATCGTCATCGTGCGGGGAGTGTCTTCGCCACGGCTCGCCATCAGCGAAATGGCGGCGAGCACCGGCACGGTCGGCTGACACACCGAGATCACGTGCAGATCCTTCGCGCCGATGTGGCGGATGAATTCCTGGATGTACTCGACGTAGTCGTCCAGATGGAACGGACCGTTCTCGGTCGGCACCATGCGCGCGTCGATCCAGTCGGTGATGTAGACCTTGTGGTCCTGCAACAGCGTCTTCACGGTATCGCGCAGCAGCGTCGAATGATGGCCGGAGAGCGGCGCGCATACGAGCACGATCGGCTCGTTCTTCAGCTTGGTGACGGTGGCGCTGTCGTCGGCGAAGCGCTTGAAGCGCAGCAGCCGGCAGAACGGCTTCTCGACCACCGTCTGCTCGACGATCGGAATGTTATGGCCGTCTTTGACGATCTGATGAATGCTGAACTCGGGCTTCTCGTAGTCTTTACCGAGCCGGTACAGCAACTCGTACGCGGCGGCCAGGCGGCTCGAACCGGGAACGTAGGCAAGGGGACTGGCCGGGTTGACGAACGACTTTGATGCGGCCTCGGCCCATGCCGTGAGGGGAGACAACAGGGCTCGCTGGAATTCGTGAATTTGATAGAGCATGGTTGCCCCAGTAACTCCGGTGGAAACCGGTACGCCCGTTGATCCCGGCAATACTTCCGGCGAAGAGCTTCAACGGCATTCGAAGATCCCCGGCGGCGCGGCGGGCTGTCGCCGTGCTGCCGGGGCACTGTCTTTCCTGCGGTGCTGCAATGCCTTTCAGTGCTGCCACCTGCGCGTTATCGACTTCCGGGCGACGAAGCCTGAGTCGTGGCAAGATTTTCCGCGCAATAAACATTCAACTCAACCAATCGGTTGAAATTGCCGGCGCGGAAGCAACACATCGCGACATGCCAACTTTTGTGCATTGCACCAATATTACCGCGAAACCGCTAATTTCGCCAAACAAAACATATATTTAAGATCTTCCCGCATCTGCGTCGGCGGCCGTGCGGGCGTCCGCTCCTTCATGGTTTTCGGAGCCGGATGGTTGGCCGACCGCCTTCGCCATTCCTTCTTCGTGGCGCATCAAGTTCATAGCGGTGTGCACGAGCGCCACGTGGGTGAACGCCTGCGGAAAATTTCCCACCATGCGCTTCGCCACCGTGTCGTACTCCTCGGCCAGCAATCCGACATCGTTCGCGAGACCGACGAGGCGCTCGAACATCTGGTGCGCTTCGTCGATCCGGCCCTGCAGCGCCAGGTTATCGACCAGCCAAAAGCTACAAGCCAGAAACGTGCCTTCCCCCGGCGGCAACCCATCCGCGACTTCGGCGGTGTGATAGCGCTTCACCAGGCCATCGTGCGTCAAAGTGGTCTCGATCGCATGTACGGTTCCGGTCACTCGCGGATCTTTTGGGGGCAAAAATCCGAGCAGCGGGATGAGCAGGAGGCTCGCGTCGAGCGCGTCGCTGCCGTAGGCCTGCGTGAACGAGTTCAGCTTGGGGTTCCAGCTCTTCTTCAGCACCTCTGCGCGGATGCGCGCGCGCATTTCACGCCAATGGTCGATCGGGCCGGGCAGCTCGAACGTCTCCGCCGACTTGATCGCGCGGTCGTACGCGACCCACGCCATGACTTTCGAGAACGTGAAGTGCTGGCGTCCGCCACGCACTTCCCAGATGCCTTCGTCGGGTTGTTCCCAGATCGTGTCGAGGTGCTGAAGCATCGCGCATTGGATCGACCACGCGGTTTCATCGGTCTGCAGGCCGCCGACGCGCGCGAGGTGCAGCGCGTTCATCACTTCGCCGTAGACGTCGAGCTGCAACTGGTCGACCGCGGCATTGCCGATGCGCACCGGCGACGCGCCTTCGTAGCCCGGCAGCCACGGAATCTCCCACTCGGGCAGGCGGCGCTCGCCCGCGATGCCGTACATGATCTGGACCTGCGACGGCGAACCGGCCATCGCGCGGCCGAGCCACGCACGCCACGCGCGGGCTTCGTCGTAGTAGCCGCCGCGCATCATCGCGAGCAGGGTGATGGTCGCATCGCGCAGCCAGCAGTATCGATAATCCCAATTGCGCGTGCCGCCGAGCTGCTCCGGCAGCGACGTGGTCGGCGCCGCGACGATGCCGCCCGTGGGCTCGTACGCGAGCGCCTTCAGCGTAATCAGCGAGCGGCGGATCGCGCTCGCCCAGTGGCCCTTGAGTTCGCTCTGGCCGGACCACTCGCGCCAGTGGTTCTCGGTGCGCGCGAGCTGCGTGTTCGGATCGGACGCGTGCGGCACGCGCAGATGCGATTGCGAGTAGCACAGCGAGAAGGGCACGCGCTCGCCCGCGCTCACGTCGAAGCAGGCGGTGGTATGCATGTTCTCGCCGACGAGCTCGACGGGCGTGCGCAACACCGCGAGATCCGGTCCGGCGATCGCGCGGATGCCGCTGTCGTCGGCCAGGCGGCTGACCCAGGGCGTCACCGAACCGTAATCGAAGCGCAGCACGAGTTCCATCTTCATCCGCACCGTGCCGCGCCGCCCGATCACGATACGCACGAGCTCCGAATGACCGTTGCGCAGCGGCATGAAGTCGACGATCGTCACCGCGCCTTGCGGCGTTTCGAAATCCGTTTCGAGGACGAGCGTGTCCTCGCGGTAGCGGCGTTTGATGACGGGCGTCTCGCCGTCGGGCATCTCGGGCGCGATGAGCCATCGTCCGTGCTCCGGCGTGCCGAGCAGCGCGGCGAAACAGGCGCCGGAGTCGAAGCGCGGCCAACAAAGCCAGTCGACGGAACCATCGCGGGAAATCAGGGCTGCGGTGTGGCCGTCGCCGACCATCGCATAGTCTTCAATCGGTGCTGGCATGAGCGAACATCTTCCTGCTGGCGGCGCGGGCCGGACCGAAGCGCGCGTCGCGGGTTGAGCAAACGATCCGGGACGCAGGCTGCGGCGTCCCCCGGGCGAAGCGCCGCGTCCGCGATGAGCAAGCTGGACGCCACGCATGCTTTCTGGCCGCATTCTGCCGCAATCGTTTGATATGAGCAGAAAAGCGGGCCGGGCCGATCCCGCCGCGCAACGCGACGTGCGGCAGCGTGGCGCGCGTCATTGGCGGAAAAACGCGAACGAAGCGCCGATCGAGCCGTTGAAAAAATATTCGACTGATGTTTAGAATGAAGTTTCGCGGAACCCTCTTCCGCATTCGCGCGTCTTTCGTGCATGACCCCCGGTCGTTAGCCAATCGCGCAGCGCGTCGTCCGACCGGTCCCTAACGTAGCGTTTTCGAGGAACAGAACCCATGCTCTATCCGTCGAAAGCTGACTGCATCGCCATTCTTTCCGCCGCGAGCCGCGTCTCGGACACCGAAACGCTCCTCCCGCTCGACCACACGGACCTCGGCCTGTCGCGCAACGCGATGGTTACCGCCGCGGCCTTTCTCACCGAGCGCGACTGTTTCAGCCGCTATAGCTTCGGCGTCGCCGGCGTCTCGGTCGGCGCGTTGTCGTTGCAGGGACGCCTGCGTCTCGATCAGCTGGCGAACGGCTGAAGCGCCCGGTACACATTCCGGCGCGGCCAGCCCGCCTGTACTTCTTTCGTGACACTTTGCGCACGTGCGCGGTTCAGTCCGTGCGCGTGCGCTTTCGCGCGCCTGTGTCAGAAATGGGCCGATCCCATGCCGAACAAGCCGATCAGCCCGATCACGATCAGATAGATCGCGACGATGAAGTTGAGCAGCCGCGGCATGACGAGGATCAGGACGCCGGCGATCAGCGAGACCAGCGGGGCAAGGCTTAGGTGGATAGTCATCGCGGCAACTCCTGTTGTTGATTCGAATCGTGTCGGTTGACCTTTGGTGCGTGGTGTATCTTGGCTGCGAGCCCGATCCTTGCCTTGCGATGGCGTTCCGCGTCTTTGGAGCGGAACTTGCTGCCGCACGTCGCGGGTTTCGCGATACCGGCGCACGCGTCGCTTCGCTTTGCTCCGATAACAAGCGGCAAAGAAACGATGAGGAGGTTTCATGCACCCGAGCCATCCATCCGGCGCGAATACGCTCGTGTCATGCTTGCAAGACGCGCGCCCGCTGCGCGCGAGTCCGGCCGCGTGGGCGAAAGGCCTTGCGCTGATGCTGTCGCTGACGGCGGCGCAGGTCCTTGCGCAATCGGTCCCGGCGTCCGCCACGTCCGCCTCAGCCGCCGTAAGTGCGTCGGGCGCGTCGGGCGCGTCGGGCGCGGAAATCTACGATCTGCTCGTCGGCACCTACACGGGCGGCGGCAAGAGCGAAGGCATCTATGTCTATCGCTTCGATACGGGCAATGGCGAACTGACCCGGATCGCGTCGGCGCAGACGGTGAACCCGTCGTATCTCGTCGTGAGCCGCGACCGGAATTACGTGTACGCGGTGAACGAATTGCCCGGCGACAACGGCCCCGCGACCCAGCGTGGCGGCGTGAGCGCGTTTCGCTTCGATCGCGCGACCGGCCAGTTGAGCTTTCTCAACCGCGTTTCGTCGGATGGCAACGATCCGTGCTATCTGGCGATCTCGCCCGATGGCAAATATCTGCTCACCGCCAACTACTCGGTTGCGTCCAATCCGGGCGGCAGCTTCGCCGTCTTTCCGCTCGTGGCGAATGGCCAAGTGGGCACGTCGGTGCTGACGGTGCATCACGAGGGCGGCGGCCCGGTGAAGGGGCGGCAGGACAATTCGCACGTCCACTCGACCGTGTTCTCGCCCGACGGAAAGTATCTTTTCGCGCAGGATCTCGGCGTGGACAAGGTGTTCGCCTATCGCTACACGCCCGCCCCGTCGCAGTCGAGCCGCGGGCTCCTGGGTCCGACCAAAGCACGCTACACGCCGATCGCGCCGGGCTCCGGCCCACGCCATCTGATCTTCGACGAAAGCGGCAAGCACGCGTACCTGACGACCGAACTGAACGCGTCGGTCCTGGTGTTCGATTACCGCGACGGCACGCTCACGCAAGTGCAGACCGCATCGATGATCGCGCCGGGTTTCCGAGGCAAGATCGGCGGCGGCGCGATTCATCTTTCGCCGGACGGGCGCTTTCTCTACGCGACCAACCGCGGCGACGCGAACGAGCTCGTCGCGTTCTCGGTCGATCCGAAGAACGGCCATCTGAAGCTCCTCAGGCGCTATCCGACGCTCGGCAAGACGCCGCGCGAATTCGCGATCGACCCGACCGGGCGCTGGCTCGTCGTCGGCAATCAGGAAAGCGATAGCGCGTATTTCTTCCGCCGCGATCCGCAGACGGGCGAACTCGCGTCGGACCCGAAGAAGCTTTCGATCGGCTCGCCGGTCGATTTCAAGTTCGTGTCGCCTTCGTGAGGAGCTAGCGAGCGACACGCGGTCCGACGACGATGAAACGAACTTGGGTCAAGGCGGTCACGGTTTCGTTGCTGTGCGCGCCGCTCGCAACCCGCGCGGGCGGCACGGAATGCGACTACAAGCGGGACTGGATGTCGTCGGCGTGCGAACGCGTGATGCGCGTCGCGCACGACGGCGCCTGGGATCTGTATGTGACCGGCTACGGCTGGCATATCGACGGCTTCGACGATCGTCGCAGCGAGCTCAACCCGTGGTCCTACGGCGGCGGCGCGGGCAAGCACTGGGTCGATGCGAACGGCAACGAGGACATCCTGTTCGCGATCGCCTTCTCGGATTCGCATCACAACTTCGAGCCGATCGGCGGCTACGCGCGGCAGTGGTACACGAAGCCGGTGCTCGGCGGATTGCAGGCGGGCGGCGGATTTTTCGTCGGCGTCACGGCCCGCAGCGACGTGGCGCATTACGTGCCTTTTCCCATCGCGCTGCCGATCGGCTCCGTGCGCTACCGCCGCGCATCGATCATGGCGACGTTCATCCCGCGCATTCCCGGCCTGAACGACGGCGATGTCGCGTTTTTCTGGGGACGCTACGAGTTCTAGTACGATGCGGTTCGCCCTCGGCCATTCGGCCGCGCGCGACTGAAAGGTGTACTGAGGAAATCGAAAGGCAATGGCAGGGAATCAGATATTGAACACGACTCACACATTCAACGCCAGTGAACGCCCGCCCAAACGCAACGAGCCCGCGCCGCCGGGATTCATCAGCGCGTTCAGCTTCGCGGGCGGTGAGGCGTTGCGCCTCACGTGGGACGAAGCGCGCGATTCCGTCGTGGGCGACGGCCCGACGTGGCTGCATCTGTCCGCGAACGACGACACCGTCGAAGGCTGGCTCGAAGGCGTCACGTCGATGCCCGATGTCGCGCGCGAGTTCCTGAACGGCGAGGACAAACGCCCGCGCGTGCACATCGGGTCGAACTTCATGTATGGCGTCGTCGCGGATCTCGAACTCGTCGCGAAGACGCCGGACGCCGCCGCGCCCGGTGCACGCGAGGCGAACCGCGCGACCGGCGCGCTGCGCTTTTACGTCGACAAACACCGGATGATCACGGTGCGCGCGAAGCCGCTGGAATCGACCGACCGGCTGCGTCACGCCGTGCTCGAAGGCGCGATGTTCCGCGATACCGTCGATCTCTTCGCGGGTCTGATTCGCGCGTTGAACGAAACCTTCGCGGACCGCATCGACGAAATTGGCGATTGTCTGGACGATGTCGAGGAGAACGTGCTCGAAGGCAGCCACTCGAAGTGCCGCGCGATGCTCGGCGACGCGAGACGGCGCATCGTGGAGGTGAAGCGCTTCATCGACCCCGAGCGCAACGCGCTGACGCAACTCGTTTTGCGCAAGCTCGAATGGGCCGAGCCGCGTTCGATGGAAGCGCTCGTCCAGGCGATTCAGGTGCTGAACGGCCTGGGCGCCGGTCTGGAAGGGCTCTACGAACGCGCGAAGCTCTTGCAGGATGAGATTGCCGCGGCGCTTTCGGAAGACATCAACCGCAAGCTGCTGTGGCTCGCGATCATGTCCGCGTTGCTGCTGCCCGCGACGCTCGTGACGGGCATTTTCGGCATGAACGTGGCGGGACTGCCGGGCACGAAAGACCCGGTATCGTTCTGGATCGTGATCGGCGTGATGGCGGCCTGCGCCGCCATCACGATCTTTCTGCTGCGCCGCTTGCGGCTCTGGTAAGGATCAGTCGAACCGTCGATCAATCGGCCGGGCCGGGCGGCGCGAGCACTTCGCGGTTGCCGTTGCTGCCCATCGGCGAGACCAGGCCCGCTGCTTCCATCTGCTCGACGAGCCGCGCCGCGCGGTTATAGCCGATGCGCAATTGCCGCTGCACCGACGAGATCGACGCGCGCCGCGTGCGGATGACGAACGCCACGGCTTCGTCGTAGAGCGGATCGGCTTCGGCGTCGGGCGTGTCGCCGAAGAGGTCGGGCGTGCCGCCTTCGGACGTCGGGCCGGACAGAATGCCTTCCTCGTACTCCGGCTCGCCGAACTGCTTCAGATGCTCGACCACGCGATGCACTTCGTCGTCCGCGACGAACGCGCCGTGCACGCGCTGCGGATAGCCCGTGCCGGGCGGCAGGAACAGCATGTCGCCCGCGCCGAGCAGCGATTCCGCGCCCATCTGATCGAGAATCGTGCGCGAATCGATCTTCGACGACACCTGGAACGCCACCCGCGTCGGAATATTCGCCTTGATGAGGCCGGTGATCACGTCGACCGAGGGCCGCTGCGTCGCGAGAATCAGGTGGATGCCGGCCGCGCGCGCCTTTTGCGCGAGACGCGCGATCAACTGCTCGATCTGCTTGCCGGCGACCATCATGAGATCGGCGAGCTCGTCGATGACGACGACGATCAGCGGCAGCGTCGACAGCGGCTCGGGCGCGTCGGGCGTGAGCGAGAACGGGTTCGTGAGCTTCTTGCCCGCGGCCTCGGTGTTGCGGATCTTCTGGTTGAAGCCCTGCAGATTGCGCACGCCGACCGCCGACATCAGCCGATAGCGTTTCTCCATTTCGCCGACGCACCAGTTGAGCGCGTTCGACGCGAGCTTCATGTCGGTGACGACCGGCGCGAGCAGATGCGGAATGCCTTCGTAGACGGACAGTTCCAGCATCTTCGGATCGATCATGATGAGGCGCACGTCCTCGGGCTTCGCCTTGTAGAGCAGCGAGAGGATCATCGCGTTGATCGCCACCGACTTGCCCGAGCCCGTCGTGCCCGCGACGAGCATGTGCGGCGCTTTCGCGAGATCCGTCACGACCGGATTGCCGATGATGTCCTTGCCCATCGCGATCGTCAGATTCGACTTCGAGTGGCGATAGACGTCGTCCTCGAGAATCTCCGAGAGGCGGATCATCTGCCGCCTGGCGTTCGGCAGTTCGAGGCCCATGCAGGTCTTGCCGGGAATCGTCTCGACGACGCGGATGGACGTGAGGCCGAGCCCGCGCGACAGATCCTTCATCAGCCCGACGATCTGGCTGCCGCGCACGCCGAGCGCCGGCTCGACCTCGAAGCGGGTGATGACCGGGCCGGCCGATGCGCCGACCACGGTCACCGGCACCTTGAATTCCTGAAGACGCTGTTCGATCAACTGACCGGTTTCGGCGAGGCGCTCCTCGGAGACCGGCTCGATTTCACCCGAGGCGGGCTCGAGAAGATCGAGCGTCGGCAGTTCCACCGCCGATGCGTGCGGCGCGTGGAATTCGAATTCGGCCGGCGCAAAGCCGCGCACGGGCGGGGAGGGCGGCGGCGCGCTCGGCTGATCCGCGGCGGGTGCCGCGGACGCCGCGAAGGGCGGCGGAACCGGCGGCGCGGCCGCGATGGCGGTCGTGATCGGAAAGCGCACGATGTTCGACGGCGGCGCGAACTCGTCGCCGGCTGCCTGGCGTTCGGCGACACGCTGCTCGTATTCCTCTTCTTCTTGCGCGTCGGATTCGATGTTCTGCTCGTCGACGATGCGCAAGAGCGACGGGGCAGGGGGCTCGCTCTCGTCTTTGCCGAAATCGACGGCGTCCAGCCACGGCGGCGTCTGCACGATTTCGCGCAAGTCCGGCTCTGGCTCCAGCGCGTGTGCCGGGAGAGTTGGCGCTTCATCCGCGCTGACTTCGCTCTTCGGCGGTTCGATCGAAGCGGCGGCGGCTTCGGCGACCGGCGGCTCCATCAGACGGACGTCGAAGAGCGGCGGCGGCTCGACGAGCGCAGGCGCGATCGCCAGAGCGTCGATCAGCGGTGTGCCGATGTCTTCCTCGATCTCGTGAACCGGTGCGGGCGGCGTCATCGAAGGCTCCGCGCGCGGTTCGCCGGCTGCCGCCAATACCGGCGCCTCGGCGTTCGGTGGCATGTCCGACTGGGAAGCCCGCGCCATCGCCACATGTCCGCGAGCGAGGCTCGCGCCGGCGAGCGACGTCCACAGCGCGGCCTTTTCCTCGATCGAACGCAGCGTCGCCTGAATCGCGTCGGGGGCGGGCGGCGGCGAGGGCGGCCCGAGCGGCACGGCCGGGCGCGAGAATGCGGGCGCGTCGAGCGGCGCCGACGCGAACTCGCGCGTCGCCGCACTCACGACCGGGCGCACCGGGCTGCGTCTTAACCCCTGCGGCGATTGCGGCGCCGAGGGTTTGCGCGCGGCATGCGTGCCCGGCACGACGGACGTGGACACGCTCGCCATGCCCGACGTCCGTTGCGCGGGCATCGAAATCGGCGGACTGCGCGGACGATCCGGGCGAGGCGCGGACGTCGGCGGCGTCTGGACGCGCAGCTCGTCGGCGGCGACGGAAGCGCGCAAGCCTGATCCCGACGGTTCGAACGCGGATGCCTGACGCGGCGCAGACGCCGTGCGGACCTCGCGATTCGCTGAAGGCGGCGACGCGTTCAGCCAGCCCGAAGGCGCGACCGGCTCCGTGTGCGTCGAAGGCGGTGAGACGCCTGCCGCCTCGAAAGCGGGGCGTTTCGCATACGCTTCAGCGGTGGCCACGGCGCTCGCACCGGCCGCCGCCGCGCGGGTGGCGGCGCTTTTGCCCACTGCGGGCGGCCGCCAGACGGTCGGCCGCTGATAACGGCTGCTGCGATTGCCCGTCGGAAGACCGAGCGTGGGTTCGTCGGGCGGAATGCGCGACGACGGCGCATCGAAACGCTCGGCGCGATGGCTGCGTTCCTGACTATCGCGCGAGGCTTTCGCGTGGGCGCGGCGCTCGAACCAGCTCGCGGCTTTGCCGCGGCTGGACGAAGTCTGCCGAGGCTCGGGTTCGCGCTCGCGCGGCGTGAGCCAGCTTTGCGGGAGGCCGAAGCCGAATGCTTCGTCGGCCCAGGCCAGCACGGAGCGCCAGCTGAATTCGACGAGCCAGGGCAGGAAGATCGCCAGCACGAGCGCCGCGATCGCGCCTGCGCCGCCCGGATGCGCAATGCCGCTCAGCGCCGAGGCGAGCGCGCGCCCGCAGCGGTTGATATTCGCCTGCGTTTCGAACGAGCCCGCAAGCGTGCCTTCGAGCGTGCTGCTCGCGAGCAGCACGGCGGCGAAGCCGAGCCAGAGACGGATCGTGCCGGGGCCGCGCACGCCGCCCGGCAGCGCGAGCCTGACGATGCGCCAGAGAAGCGGGAGAAACCAGACGACCGATGCACCGAACCAGCCGAGGACTACCATGTGCATGCCTGAGATTGAATCAATGTTGGGTCAAACGAATTGAGACTGACGAATGAGACTGCTGCCCGGCCGTGCCATGTCGCCTGCCGGCCGGGCTGTTCGATCGAGCAGTTTAACGGTTGCCGCGCACGCGCGACGCGCTCGCCGCAAGTACGCAACACCTGTTTCGACGATGCGTGCAGCGCGCTTCTTACTTTGCGACGCGCCGTGCGAAGGTGAGCACCTGACCGTCATCGAGCGTGAGTTGCAGCGCCTGCGGAGCGTTCATCTGCACGCCGCTTTTGGCGATATGCGCAAGTGCGTCGAGATACGGCCGTTCCAGCGCGGCGCCCGTGCCGGACCCGCACGCCATGCGGGTAACGGCGAGCGGGCCGAAGGCGAGCTTGCCGTCCTTGAGCGAGTACGTGCCGCTGAAGCGGTTGCAGCCCGAGAAGCCGCTCGCCTGGCGATAGCCGGTCGCGGTCGAGAAATCGAGCGTGAGCGGCTGCGCGCCGTCCTGGATCGCGGGCGGCACGGCGCGCGGCTGGCCGTTCGCGTCGGTCCAACTCGTGAGCGCCCATTGCGTGTCGTCGAGCAATTGCGTGGCGGCGGGATTATAGGGATCGGTGGGCGGCGCGGCTACATCGGGATGCTTCGGCATCGCGCAGCCGGCAGCGAGGCTCGCGGCGACGATGAGCGCGCACGTGCGGGAAACCAGCGAGAGCGCTTCTTTCCGACGCGACAGCAAACCTGACGATGAGCGCGGCCGGCGAGAAGGCAAAGCGGGCGCGCGAAGGAAGGGCGTGGGCATCGATGATCCTGAAGCTGGCTAAACCGTAAGCGTATCGCACGCGTCCTACGATTTGTCCAGCTTCCGGATGCAACAAAATGATTGACAGCGCCTTCGCGATGCCGATGTGACTGACGATCGCACGGGAATTCCGCCGCGCATTCGCGTGTCAATACCGTCTGTGATGACGCTGTCAATAGGCCGGACGGCAAAGTGTCGGCGCGGGCGCTGCGTGTTAGCATCGCGCCCAATTCGCTGGCTTTCCGCTTTACTGCCTCGCCACCCGATTCATTCCTGGAGCACTCATGCAAACCGGTCCACTCCGCGCTGGCGCCACGCGCATCGGCACGCCGCTGTCCCCCAATGCCACGCGCGTGATGCTGCTCGGCGCGGGCGAACTCGGCAAGGAAGTGATCATCGCGTTGCAGCGGCTCGGCGTCGAAGTCATCGCGGTGGATCGCTATGCGAATGCGCCCGGGCATCAGGTCGCGCATCGCGCGCACGTGATCGACATGACCGACGCCGCCGCGCTGCGCGCCCTCGTCGAAAAGGAACAGCCGCATCTGATCGTGCCGGAGATCGAGGCCATCGCCACCGACGCGCTCGCCGCCATCGAATCAGCCGGGCTCGCGACCGTCATCCCGACCGCGCGCGCCACGCAGCTCACGATGAACCGCGAAGGCATACGGCGTCTCGCCGCCGAGGAGCTCGGCCTGCCGACTTCGCCGTATGCGTTCGCGCAGTCGCTCGACGAGATGAAGGCCGCGATCGCCACGATCGGTTTTCCGTGTGTCGTGAAGCCGGTGATGTCGTCGTCGGGCAAGGGGCAGTCGGTGCTGAAGAGCGACACGGATATCGAACCCGCGTGGAACTATGCGATGGCGGGCGGCCGCGTGAATCACGGGCGGGTGATCGTCGAGGGTTTCATCGACTTCGACTATGAAATCACGCAGCTCACCGTGCGCGCGGCTGATGCGGCGAGCGGCGAGACGCAGACGTATTTCTGCGAGCCGATCGGCCATGTGCAGGTGGCGGGCGATTACGTCGAGTCCTGGCAGCCGCAGGCGATGAGCCCGGCCGCGCTCGCAAAAGCGCGCGACGTCGCCGCGAAGGTGACGACCGCGCTGGGCGGCCGCGGGCTTTTCGGCGTCGAGCTTTTCGTGCGCGGCGACGACGTGTGGTTCTCGGAAGTGAGTCCGCGTCCGCACGACACCGGTCTCGTCACGCTCGCGACGCAGCGCTTCTCCGAGTTCGAGCTGCATGCGCGCGCGATCCTCGGATTGCCTGTCGACACCGCGCTTTCTGCGCCGGGCGCGTCCGCCGTGATCTACGGCGGGCTGGACGAAGCGGGCATTGCGTTCGAGGGCGTAGCCGAAGCGCTCGCCGTGCCGGGAGCGGACCTGCGGCTGTTCGGCAAGCCGGAGAGCTTCACGAAACGGCGCATGGGCGTCGCGCTCGCGACGGGCGCCGATACGGACGAAGCCCGCGAGCGCGCGAAACTCGCGGCATCGAAGGTCAGGCCGGTCACGGCCAGTTGAGCGGCGCGCGCGCCGGCGGGAGCGAGAACGTGAAATGGAAAGCGCTGGCCACGCTCGTCGTGGCGTCCATCGGATTGTCGGGCTGCGGCCTCGCGGCGGCGCCATGCCGGATCGCGTCGGCGGGGCTGAAGATCGTGCCGGTGGTGGGCCACGTAGCCGCCGCGCCCACCGATGCGTGCGCGGACGTGATCGATCCGTGATGGGACCGTCAAGACCGCTGCACCGGCATTCAACGAACCGCGAACCAGATGATGAAAAAGCTTTTCGCCCTTTCGCTCGCGTCGCTCGGCGCCCACACCGTGCTCGCGATGCCGCTCACCGTGCCGCAGATCCAGACCGCATCGACGCAGACTACCCGCTACGACTGCAAGGACGGCAAGAGCGTGTCCGTTCAGTACACCAGCACGCGCAACCGTCAGAGCTTCGCGGCGCTGACCGTCGACGGGCGCAAGCTGCTGTTCGTGAACGTGATCTCGGGTTCGGGCGCCCGATACGTCGCCGATCAATACACGTGGTGGACCAAAGGTCCGCAGGCCAATCTCTACGACGAAATGGCGGCGAAGGATTCGCCGCCGCTGCTGGCGGATTGCGAGGCGCGCAAGAAGTAGGGCCGGGCGCGCTGCGTGCTGCGAGCCGGTTCGGGCTTCGATGGCGCGGCCGCGTGCCGCCGGAGCGCTTCGGCGCGCGGTGCTACAATGTGCGGCTTTCCGGCGATGAATGTGTCAGCCGGACCGAATTTCCAATTTTCCGGCATCGCCGTTCATGCCGGCACGAGCGGCACACGGGCGCCAGGCGTCCACAAACCGCAAGCGAGCGATGGACGTGCCTTGAAGGCGTCATCGAAGCCGTGTTCCATCTGAGCGCGGGCTCGCGAATTGAAACGAACGGCGCTCGAACCGGGCGGGCCTGGCTCGATGAACCGACCGCCACGCCCGGCGCTGCACACGATGCGCTGATCGAGTGCTGAAAGAGCACTGACTGACGCGCCGTGTGCGCCTACGAAACCCATCCGCGTAAGCAACCGATCGCGACGATCGAACGACCCGACCGATTTTTACGCGCGCCGCATCGAGCGGCACTTTTGCGAAAGCCCATATAGTCACCATGTCTGATTCCGTCGCCACGAACACGTCTGCCGCGCCTACGTTCGACCAATTCGGTTTGGCCGCCGACATCCTGAAAGCGGTGCGCGAGTCCGGCTACACCACGCCCACGCCGATCCAGGCGCAGGCGATTCCGGTCGTCCTCGCGGGCCGCGATGTCATGGGCGCCGCGCAGACCGGCACCGGCAAGACCGCGAGCTTCTCGCTGCCGATCATCCAGCGCCTTTTGCCGAACGCGAACACGAGCGCCTCGCCGGCGCGCCATCCGGTGCGCGCGCTGATGCTCACGCCGACGCGCGAGCTGGCCGACCAGGTCGCCGCCAACGTGCAGACCTACTCGAAGCACACGCCGCTGCGCAGCACCGTCGTGTTCGGCGGCGTCGACATGAATCCGCAGTCAGAGGCGCTGCGCCGCGGTGTCGAAATCCTGATCGCGACGCCCGGGCGCCTGCTCGATCACGTCCAGCAGAAGACGGTGAATCTCGGCCAGGTGCAGATGCTCGTGCTCGACGAAGCCGACCGTATGCTCGACATGGGCTTTCTGCCCGACCTGCAACGCATCCTGAATCTGCTGCCGAAGGAGCGTCAGACGCTGCTTTTCTCCGCGACGTTCTCGCCGGAGATCAAGAAGCTCGCGTCCACGTATCTGCGCAATCCGCAGACGATCGAAGTCGCGCGCAGCAATTCGACCGCGACGAACGTGCGTCAGATCGTCTTCGAGGTCCATGAAAGCGACAAATCCGGCGCGGTCGCGCAACTCATCCGCGAGCGCGAGCTGAAGCAGGTGATCGTGTTCTGCAACAGCAAGATCGGCGCGAGCCGGCTCGCACGCGTGCTGGAGCGCGATGGCATCGTCGCGACGGCGATTCACGGCGACCGCACGCAGAACGAGCGCATGCAGGCGCTCGACGCGTTCAAGCGCGGTGAGATCGAAGCGCTCGTCGCCACCGATGTCGCCGCGCGCGGTCTCGACATCGCCGAATTGCCGGCGGTCATCAACTTCGATCTGCCGTTCAACGCGGAAGATTACGTGCACCGCATCGGCCGCACGGGGCGCGCGGGCGCGTCGGGTGACGCGCTGTCGCTGTGCAGCGCGAACGAGCGCAAGCAGCTCGCCGACATCGAGAAACTCATCAAGCGCCCGCTCGAAGTCGAACAACTCGAAGTGACGATGCGCGCGCGCCGCGATGGCCCGACGTCCGCACCGCGACGCGATGATCGCTTCGGCCGTCCGGAGCGCACCGAGCACCGCCACGGCTCGCGCGACGAAGCCGGTCCGCGCCGCCGCACGGCGGGCACGCACGATCGCCCGCGTGGCCGCCAGCAGCCTATCGACGAATTCTTCCTGAAGCCATACGAGCCGTCGCCCTCGGCGATGAAGCGTCACGAGGAGACGGTCGAGCCCGAGCGCAAGAGCGCGCCGAAGCAGCCGCTCGCGGCGTTGCTCGGTGGGTTGGGAATGCCGCGCAAGACGTCGTAAATGTCAGGAAGGCAGCCCAGGTGGCTGCCTTTTTTGCTTCTGGAGCAGAAATCAGCGCGGGAAGCGCTTCGCCCATTCGGCCGTGGCGGCGCCGTAGAACGTATCGAGAGAAGCGGCCGGCGACGATACGGCAATGCCCAGGTGCCGCGCCGCCTGCACGAGCGCATCGAGCGGCGCGTGGCGATCGAGCGGGGCCGCGCCTGTCTGCTTGCTCAGCTTTTCACCGGCGTCGTTATTGATGACGGGAACATGCAGATAAGCCGGCGTGGGCGCCTCGAGACACTGTTGCAGATAGATTTGCCGCGCCGTCGAGTCGAGCAGATCGGCGCCGCGCACGACGTGCGTGATGCCGGCGTCGGCGTCATCGACGACGACTGCAAGCTGATACGCCCACAAGCCATCCGCACGCTTCAGCGCGAAATCGCCGACTTCGGTCGCGAGATCTTGTGTCTGCACGCCTTGCCAGCGATCGTCGAAAGTCACGACGGCCGCGTCGCCGTCCGGCACGCGCAGCCGCCATGCACGCGCAGGCTTACCGTGCAACCCATCGCGGCACGTTCCCGGATACGCGAGCGTCGCGTGACGCGCATGGGCGTGTACGAGCGAATCCGCGATCTCGCGGCGCGTGCAGCCGCACGGATAAACAAAGCCCGCTGCCTGCAGCCGCACGAACGCGGCCGAGTACGCCGCGTCGCGTTCGCTCTGCCAGACCGGAGGTTCATCGGAATGCATGCCGAAGTGCGCGAGCGTCGCGAGGATTTCGTCGGCGGCGCCGGGCACGGTGCGCGGCGCGTCGACGTCTTCGATGCGCACGATCCAGCTTCCGCCGTGCGCGCGGGCATCGAGAAAACTCGCGAGCGCGCTGACGAGCGAGCCCGCGTGGAGCGGACCGGTAGGCGAGGGCGCGAATCTTCCCCGATAAGGACCGCGATCAATCATGCCGCCTGGCTGACCTTCGCCTCAGGGTGACACGCGGGACACGTCTCGCCCGGCTTGTAGTACGGCGACGCCTGATCTTCGACCGGCACCACCGCGCGGCAGCCGAAGCATTGCGCCGTCGCGGTCGGCTGCAGGTTCGGATCGAGCGCGGTGCGGTAATCGAACACGAAGCATTCTCCGCTGTAATGCGCGCCGCCCACTTCCTCGAAGTACTTCAGAATGCCGCCTTCGAGCTGATAAACATGCTCGATGCCGACTTCCTTCATGTGAATCGCGGCCTTCTCGCAGCGAATGCCGCCCGTACAGAACGACACGACCGTCTTCCCTTCGAGATCCGCGCGGTTCTGCTCGATGACTTCTGGAAACTCGCTGAACTTCGTGATGCGGTAATCGAGCGCATGATCGAACGTGCCGACGTCCACTTCGAACGCGTTGCGCGTGTCGAGCATCACGACCGGACGGCCGGCGTCGTCATGGCCGCGGTCGAGCCAGGTTTTGAGCGTGGGCGCGTCGACGAAAGGCGCGCGGCCGAGTTCCGGCTTGATCGCGGGCTTTTTCATCGTGATGATTTCGCGCTTGAGTTTCACCAGCATCCGGCGGAACGGCTGCTTCGCGGAGAGGCTTTCCTTGAATTGCAGATCGGCGAAACGGCCGCCGAAGAGCGCGTCCGTGCGGATGTAGTCGATGAATTCGCGGACTTCGGCAATCGGCCCGGCGATGAAAAGATTGATGCCCTCGGGCGCCAGCAGAATCGTGCCCTTGAGACCGAGCGCATTGCAGCGTTCGGTGACGAGCGGCCGCCACGCGGGACCGTCCTCGATGGTGACGAATTTGTAGGCGGAGAGGTTCAGAATGCTCATGATCGGTTGACGCGTGATGCGGCTTGTGACGGTAAAAGTTGCGGACGAAAGCGCCGCGCAAAACACGTATTATCCCGCAAACGGCGTGCGCCCTCGCATTGCGCCAAGCGACGTTTCCAGAGCGCTTGCGCACGCGCAATTTCCAGAGCCGTCAAGGCCTTATCCGTTCGGCCAGCGCGCCGCCGCCGCCGATTTTCGCGACGGCCCGCATGTACAATACCGCCATGTCAGATCCCCGCTTCGTTCATCTCCGCGTCCACTCCGAATTCTCGATCGCCGACGGCATCGTGCGCCTGGACGACGTCGTCAAAGCTGCCGCGCAAGACGGTCAGGGCGCGCTTGCGCTGACCGATCTCGGCAACGCATTCGGTCTCGTGCGCTTCTACAAGGAAGCGCGTGGCAACGGCGTGAAGCCCATCGCCGGCTGCGACGTCTGGATCACCAATCCCGACGATCGCGACAAGCCCTCGCGTTTGCTCTTGCTCGTGCGCAACACGCAGGGTTATCTCAATCTGTGCGAGTTGCTGAGCCGCGCATGGCTGACGAATCAGTATCGCGGCGGCGCCGAGGTCTTGGTCGAATGGCTGGAAAGCGGTCTCGCCGAAGGGTTGCTCGCGCTGTCGGGCGCGCAGGCGGGCGATATCGGCATGGCGCTGGCGGCGGGCAATGCGGCGAGTGCGGAGCGTCATGCCGCGCGCTGGGCGAAGCTCTTTCCGAACGCGTTTTACATAGAGTTGCAGCGCGCGGGGCAGCCGGGCGAGCAGACTTACATTCAGGAAGCCGTTACGCTGGCCGCGAAGCTCCGGCTGCCGGTCGTCGCGACGCATCCGATGCAGTTCATGACGCCCGATGATTTCACCGCGCACGAAGCGCGCGTGTGCATCTCGGAAGGCGATATCCTCGCGAATCCTCGCCGGCAAAAGCGCTTCACGCAGGAGCAGTATTTCCGCACGCAGGACGAGATGTGCACGCTTTTCGCGGACATTCCGTCGGCGCTCGCGAACACCGTCGAGATCGCCAAGCGCTGCAATCTGACGCTCGAACTCGGCAAGCCGAAGCTGCCGCTCTTCCCGACGCCCGATGGCCTCTCGCTCGACGACTACCTCGTGCAGTTGTCGAAGGAAGGGCTCGAAGTCCGCCTGCAACAGCTTTATCCGGATGCAGCCGAGCGCGACGCGCAGCGCGACACGTATTACGCGCGCCTCGATTTCGAGTGCGGCACGATCATCAAGATGGGCTTTCCGGGCTACTTCCTGATCGTCGCCGACTTCATCATGTGGGCGAAGAACAATGGCGTGCCGGTCGGTCCGGGCCGCGGCTCGGGCGCGGGCTCGCTCGTCGCGTACGCGCTCGGCATCACGGATCTGGACCCGCTGCGCTACAACCTGCTGTTCGAGCGCTTCCTGAATCCGGAACGCGTGTCGATGCCCGACTTCGATATCGACTTCTGTCAGGAAGGGCGCGACCGCGTCATTCAGTATGTGAAGGGCAAGTACGGCGCGGATGCGGTGTCGCAGATCGCCACGTTCGGCACGATGGCCGCGAAGGCCGCGGTGCGCGACATCGGGCGCGTGCTCGATCTCGGCTATATGTTCACCGACGGCGTCGCGAAGCTGATTCCGTTCAAGCCGGGCAAGCACGTGACCATCGCGGACGCGATGAAGGAAGAGCCCACGCTGCAGGAGCGCTTCGATTCCGAAGACGAAGTGCATCAGTTGCTCGAACTCGCGCAGCGCGTCGAAGGCCTCACGCGAAATGTGGGCATGCACGCGGGCGGCGTCCTGATCGCGCCGGGCAAGCTCACGGATTTTTGTCCGCTCTATACGCAGGGCGAGGACGGCGGCGTCGTCAGTCAGTACGACAAGGACGATGTGGAAGCCGTCGGCCTCGTGAAGTTCGACTTTCTGGGCCTCACTACGCTCACGATTCTCGACTGGGCCGAGCGCTACATTCGCCGGCTCGATCCGTCGAAGAAGGACTGGAATCTCGCGCAGGTGCCGCTCGACGACCCGGCGTCGTTCCAGATTCTGAAGAAAGCGAACACCGTCGCCGTGTTCCAGCTGGAAAGCCGCGGCATGCAGGGCATGCTCAAGGACGCGCAGCCCGACCGCTTCGAGGACATCATCGCGCTGGTGGCGCTGTATCGACCGGGTCCGATGGACCTGATTCCGAGCTTCTGCGCGCGCAAGCACGGGCGCGAGATCGTCGAGTATCCGGACCCGCGCGTCGAACCTGTTCTGAAAGAGACCTACGGCATCATGGTCTATCAGGAGCAGGTGATGCAGATGGCGCAGATCATCGGCGGCTACTCGCTCGGCGGCGCGGACTTGCTGCGTCGCGCGATGGGCAAGAAAAAGCCCGAGGAAATGGCCAAGCACCGCGAAATCTTCGCGGAGGGCGCGGCAAAGAACGGCCTCACTCGCGCGAAAGCCGACGAAACCTTCGACTTGATGGAGAAGTTCGCGGGCTACGGCTTCAACAAGTCGCACGCGGCTGCCTACGCGCTGCTCGCGTATTACACGGCGTGGCTGAAGGCGCACCATCCGGCGGAATTCATGGCGGCCAACATGTCGCTCGCGATGGACGACACCGATAAGGTCAAGATTCTCTTCGAGGATTGCGCGACCAACGGTCTTGCCGTGTTGCCGCCGGACATCAATCAGTCGGCCTATCGCTTCGAGCCGGTCGGCGAGGCGGATGGCAAACGCTCGAAGACGATTCGCTACGGTCTGGGCGCGGTGAAAGGCAGCGGCCAGAACGCCATCGAAGAAATTTTGCGCGCGCGTGAGGATGGCAAGTTCACGGATCTCTTCGATTTTTGCGAGCGCATCGACCGGCGCGTCGTGAATCGCCGCACTGTCGAAGCGTTGATCCGCTCCGGCGCGTTCGATTCGATGCACGCGAATCGCGCGCAACTGCTCGCCTCCGTTCCGATGGCGATGGAAGCCGCCGATCAGGCCGCCGCCAACGCCATGCAGGCCGGCCTCTTCGATATGGGCGACGCGCCGCTCGCGAAGCACGAATACGTCGACGAAGCGATGTGGTCGGACAAGAAGCGTCTGCAGGAAGAGAAGACCGCGCTCGGCTTCTATCTGTCGGGGCACCTTTTCGACGCCTACAAGGGCGAAGTGCGACGTTTCGTGCGCCAGAAGATCGGCGAACTGAAGGAAGGGCGCGACAAGCTGGTCGCGGGCGTGATCTCCGCGATGCGCACGCAGATGACGCAGCGCGGCAAGATGCTGATCGTCAATCTCGACGACGGCAGCGGCCAGTGCGAAGTCACCGTTTTCAACGAGCAGTTCGAAGCGAACAAGGCGCTCTTCAAGGAAGACGAGCTGCTCGTCGTCCAGGGGCAGGCGCGCAACGATGCGTTCACGGGCGGCATCCGCTTCACCGTCGATACGGCGATGGATCTGGAACGCGCGCGCAGCCGTTATGCGCAGTCCGTGAAGGTCGAGATGAACGGCAACGCCGACGCCTTGCGTCTGCGCCGCGTGCTCGAAGCGCATGCCGCGGGCGCCGAGGCGCCCGCGCCTGTTGCGCCGCCCGCTCGCGATAACGGCCGTTCGCGTCAGAGCACGCCGATTCCGAACGGGCTGAACGTGAGCGTCGTCTATCGCAGCGAGCACGCGCAAGGCGAAGTGCGTCTCGGCGATGCGTGGCGCGTCAAGCCGACCGACGAACTCATCACGGCGCTGCGCGGCGAATTCGCGGGCAGCGCGATCGAAATCGTTTATTGATTCGAGTCTCGGCTTAACGGGGTTGGTCGAGATGCGCCAGCTTCAGGAACCGGTAGTACACCGTCTGTGCATTGAACACGGCGATCAGGAAGCCCGAACGCCCGTCGAGAAAGCCGCGCCGGAGAATGTAGGTTCTCGTGAAGGCCCACAGTCCACGCGTGATCGCGATGCTCAGGCTTCCTCGCTTTCCCGCGGCATGGCGTTGTAGCGCGCCCGCCGTGGAGTACGCATCCAGCTTGCGCAATACGGTTTCGAAGTCTTCGTACGAGTAGTGCATCAGCTTGCCTTGCAGGCGCTGGACGGGCGTGTCGGCCGAAACCATCAGGCGCTCGTGCACGAGGTCGTCCGAGAAACGTGCCGCCGAGCGCTTGAAGAGCCGCGGAATCCAGTCCGGATACCAGCCGCTGTGGCGGATCCACTCGCCGCAAAAGCTCGACAGGCGATCCACCGCATACACGTCGGCCACGGGTGTGGCGATTGCGGCCCGTATCGCAGCGGCGAGTTCCGGCGTGACGACCTCGTCCGCATCGATGGAGAGAATCCAGTCGGTCGAGAGCGCGTCGAGCGCCCGGTTCTTCTGTGGACCGAAGCCAGGCCAGTCACGCTCGATGCGCACGCGGGCACCATGCGCCCGCGCGATCTCCACGGTTGCGTCGGTGCTGCCGCCATCGATCACCACGATTTCATCGGCGAAAGAAACGGATGTCAGGCATTGCGCGAGCCGCGCGGCCGCGTTGTACGTGATGAGAGCGATGCCGAGTGTGGGATGCGTCATGTCGTCGGGAGAAAATCGGGTGCGCGCCGGATAAACGTTGACGCGTATTCTAAGACCATCGGTCGCCGGAGCCCGCAGTTCCGCAAGCCGACGCGGATCCATTCTGAGCGCCGCCTGCACGTCGGTTTAAAATGACGGAAATTGTGACGCCCGGCCAGAAGGCGTTCGGCATGACCTTCCGCCCGGCCGCGTCTTGCGCGCGGGGCATCGCATGTAGAGGATGATTTGACCGAGAAGCAGACGCTGAGAAAAACCATAGGTGGCGGCGAGCATACATCGTCCACGGCCGTCGTCAGGCGGTTGTGGCCCTACGTCCGGCCGTTGATGAGCATCGTGCTGCTCGGCCTCGTCGCCATGGGTTTCGTCGCCGCGAGTGAAGCGGGCATCCCGATGTTGCTCAAGCCCTTGCTCGATCACGGCTTCGGGACGAACGGGAGCGAGAAGGCGAAATGGGTGGTGCCCGTGGCGGTGATCGGGCTTGCGCTCGTGAGAGGGTCCGCGCAGTACGCTTCAGGCTATCTGCTTTCCTATGTGTCGAACAAAATCTTGCTGCAACTGCGGCTCAAGATGTTCGATCGCATGCTTCACGCGGGTGCAGGTTTCTTCCAGCGCGAGACGGCGAGCACGGTCATCAACGCGATCGTCTTCGAAGTCAATCAGGTTCTGCAGATTTTGTCCGGCGTGGTCGTGACGCTCGTGCGCGACTCGCTGACGGTCGTCTTCCTGCTCGGTTACCTCTTCATTCTCAACTGGCGCCTCACGCTGATCGTCGCGCTGATCCTGCCTGCCATCGGCTGGCTGGTTTCGAAGATCAACCGCCGCCTGCGCCGTCTGAACCGGGAGCATCAGATGCTCACCAACGATCTCTCGTATATCGTCGAAGAGACCGTGGGCGGCTATAAGGTCGTGAAGGTGCATAACGGCGAGTCGTACGAAACCGGGCGTTTCACGGAGATGAGCAACCGCCTGCGTGGCTACTCCATGCGCATGCAGGTCTCGGGCGGACTGGCGCAACCGTTGACGCAATTCCTGGCGTCCATCGCGCTCGCCATCGTGATCACCATCGCCGTGCTGCAATCAGCGAGCGATCAGACGACGGTCGGCGGCTTCGTCGCGTTCGTGACATCGATGTTGCTCGTGATCTCGCCGCTCAAGCATCTGATCGACGTCAATCAGCCGCTTCAGCGCGGCGTGACCGCGGCCGAGCTGATCTTCGGCCTCATCGACGAGCCGCCGGAGCACGCGGGCGGCGGGCGTCGTCTCGAACGCGCTCAGGGCAGCGTCGAATTCCGCGACGTGTCGTTCAACTATGGCTCGCGAGAGCGCATCACGCTGGATCGCGTGTCGTTCAAGATCGCGCCCGGCGAGATGGTCGCGCTGGCAGGGCCGTCGGGGAGCGGCAAGACCACGCTGGCGAATCTGCTGCCGCGCTTTTTCGATCCCGCCGAGGGCGAAGTGCTGGTCGATGGCGTCCCGTTGCCCGAACTCGCGGTGCATGACCTGCGCGCGCAGATCGCGATGGTCAGCCAGGACGTCGTGCTGTTCAACGACACCATCGCGGCAAATGTTGCGTATGGTACGATCCCGGACCGCGAAAAGGTGCTTGCCGCGCTTGCCGCAGCTAATCTCGCAGACGTCGTCGCGTCACTGCCGCAGGGTATCGACACGCTTGTCGGCGGGAACGGAATGCGTTTGTCGGGCGGGCAGCGCCAGCGTCTTGCGATCGCACGCGCCATCTACAAGGACGCACCGATTCTCGTGCTCGATGAAGCGACTTCGGCGCTGGACTCGGAATCGGAGCGGCATGTGCAGTCGGCGCTGGAAACGCTGATGAAAGGCCGCACGACGCTCGTCATCGCGCACCGGCTGTCGACCATCGAACGTGCCGACCGGATCGTCGTTCTGGATGGCGGCAAGATCATCGAGCAAGGCAGCCACGCAGAGCTGTTGCAACTGGGCGGGCTCTACGCCCATCTGCATCGCATTCAATATCAGCAGCAGGCGGCTTGATTCTTCGCGGTGTACTTCGTCCGCAACCGAAGCGATGGCGAACCGGCGAAAGTACAGCGAGCGTTGCGGCGTGTCTTTGGCGGTCCGTCGATTCGGCGACGATTCGTGAGCTTCAACCCGCATTACTCACCACTGCCATGCCTAATGCAGCTCCGAAGCCGATGATTCATATCATCAACGGCTTCATGAATGAAAACGGTGGCAGCGAGCAGGAGGCGCTGCACCTCGCCCGGGTCCTGCGCGACAGAAGCGAGCTGACACTGTGGTCGTCCTCGTCGCGCTGTTCGCGCGATCTCGCGCATCGATATGCGATCCGCCGCATCGGCCTTCAGCCCGGTGCGCGCCCGAACGGAGGCACCTTCGTTTTCGTGGGCGCGCACTGGCGCCATACAGTGTGGCCATATCTCGTGCGGGCGCCGCGGCGGCTGATCTACGTCTTCAATACGTTTCATCCGAAGATCCTCTCGCTGACGGCGGCGCACCCCGTCATGCTTCGGTGGCCGCGGACGGAATATGTGGCGATATCCGAATTCCAGCGGCGCGCGCTCGGCGTCGAGTGCGAAGTGCAGCCGTCTCCCATCGACATCGCACGTTTCTCGCCTTCGCCCGATCCGCGCCCGGACAACGTTCGGCCGGCGATCGGACGGCTGAGCCGCGATACCGTCGACAAGCACGATATCGACGATATCGCGCTGTATCGGGCGTGGGCCGCCGACGGGGCGGAAGTCAGGCTGCAGGGCGCCACCCGTTTTTCCGCTGCCTCGGGTGACGCGCTTGCCGCCGTGCCCCGAATTCAGATACTGGCCGAGGGCGCGGTTCCAACCGTGACCTTCTTGCGCGGCCTCGATATCTTTTATTATCGGACTGGCGCACACGTCGAGACGTTCGGGCGCGTCGTCCTCGAAGCGATGGCTTGTGGGCTGCCGGTCGTGTGTCACCGGCGCGGCGGTTATGCCGACTGGATTCGGCACGGCGAGAACGGTTTCCTTTTCGATCGCACTGAAGAGGCCGATCGCCTGGTACGCACGCTCCTCGCGAATGCCGACTTGCGCGAATCCATTGGCGCGCGCGCGCGCGCGACGGTGGAGACGATATATTCGGCCAAAGCGGTCGGGGAGCGTGCCGATTTCTATCTGCGCGGCCCGCGCTGAAAAACACGTCCTGAACGCGCGTCAAGGCGCTTGATCCGAAACGGGGTAGTAGAACAAAACAATGCAAGTCACACAAATCTCAAGACTGGGCCGGTCCGGCACCGAGTCCTATCAGTTGTTTCTGGCGCGTTGGTTCGCGTTGCTTACGCTGGCGCTGGTCCCCATTTCGACGGCGGGCGTGAACGTCGGTTCGGCCGCATTCGCCCTGTTCGCATTGACTTCGCCCGAGGTATGGCGGCGCGCGAGGTCGTCGCTGACGGGGTCGTCGGGCGCGACTGCTGCTCTGGCGCTGTTCATCGTGTTGAGCCTGAGCCTGGCTTACAGTGCCGCGGGATACGCAGAGGGATTCGACTTTCTGATGAAGTATCGGAAACTGCTGTTCATCCCGCTCCTGGTGCTCGTTTTCGCGGACGATGCAGGGAGGATCTGGGCGCGCAGGGCGGTCTGGAGCCTGTTCGCCACGCTCGTACTATCGATGGTGCTGGCGTACACGAATAACTTCGGGTGGACTGCATTCGGACCGATGCATGCGGAGGACCCGGTCAGGCGGCCCTGGGTATTCAAGGACCACATCTCGGGCGGCTTGATGATGGCGTTCCTCGTCTGCCTGTCCTTTGCGCTCGCGAAGGCGGCGAGCGGGTGGCGAAGCAAGGCGCTGTATCTCGTGGCGCTTCTCGCGCTGATCAACGTGCTGTTCGTGCTCCAGGGGCGCACCGGGCAGGTGGTGGCGATCGCGTATGTCGCGATCTATCTGGTCGTGCAGGCAGCGCGGTTCCGTCGATACGACAAGCGCTCGCGCGTGCTCGCGAGCGTGGGCGTCGCGGCGGTGTGTGTTTGCATCGCGGCTTTCGTGCTCTACGCGAAAGACCGGCGGCTCGCGGACACGGCGCAGGAAGTCTCGCAGTTCGAGACGCAAAACAAGAATACGTCGATGGGTGTGCGCATCCTGTTCTACCGTCGCAGCCTCGAGTTGATGGCCCATCGACCGATTGCCGGCTACGGCGTTGGAAGTGTGCGCACGGAGTTTGAGCGCCTCGCAAGCACGCAGACCGGCGGGCATGCGGCGATGGCGGGCAATCCGCACAACGAGTTCTTTTTGATGGGCGTGCAGCTCGGACTCATCGGCGTGGCGCTGTTCGTGTGGTTCCTGATCGCGATCGGACGGGAGTGCCGGCGGCTGGCGGAGCCTGCGAAGCTGATCGCGAGCGGCTACCTTTTCGCGTTCGTCCTCGGTTGCCTCGCGAACTCTCTGCTGCTGAACTTCACGGAAGGCAATCTCTTCGTGTTCCTCATCGGCATACTGATCGGCACGGCGCCCGGAAGAGGGCGCGATCCGCAAGCGGCGCAAGCGCGAAACTGACGATCGTTGCGGGCCGCGTCGGTTTTACATCAGCACGATGTCGTACTGCTCCTGACTGAGATTCGACTCGACCTGCAACGAAACCGGCTTTCCGATGAAGTCCATCAACATCGCCAGATGCTGCGATTCTTCCTCAAGGAACAGGTCGATGACCTGTTGCGAAGCCACCACGCGAAACTCACGCGGATTGAACTGCCGCGACTCGCGCATGATTTCGCGCAGCACGTCGTAGCACACGGTGCGCGGCGTCTTGACCTGCCCCTTGCCCTGACACGTCGGGCAAGCCTCGCACAGCACGTGGGCGAGTGACTCGCGCGTGCGCTTCCTCGTCATCTCGACGAGCCCGAGCTGCGAGAAGCCATTGACGGTCACGCGTGTGCGATCGCGCGACAGCGCCTTTTTCAGCTCTCCCAGCACCTGATCCCGATGCTCGACATTCTCCATGTCGATGAAATCGATGATGATGATCCCGCCGAGATTCCTCAGCCGCAATTGCCGCGCGATCGTATGCGCCGCTTCGAGGTTGGTCTTGAAGATCGTGTCGTCGAAATTGCGCGCGCCGACGTAACCGCCCGTGTTGACGTCGATGGTCGTCATCGCTTCGGTCTGATCGATCATCAGATAGCCGCCCGACTTGAGATCCACGCGCCGTGACAGCGCACGCTGAATCTCCGTCTCGATGTTGTACAGATCGAAGAGCGGCCGCTCGCCCGTGTAGTGATGCAGCCGTGAAGCCACCGCCGGCGTGAACTCCGCCGCGAAGTCCGCGAGCATCTGATACGTCTCGCGCGAATCGACCTGAATGCGCGTGGTCTCGTCGTTGACGAAGTCGCGCAGCACGCGTTGCGCGAGGTTGAGGTCCTGATAGAGCAGGGTGGTCGGCGGCACGCGCTGCGCTTGCGCGACGATCGTCGCCCACGTCTTGCGCAGATACGCGACATCGGCCGCGAGCTCTTCGCTCGTCGCGTCTTCGGCGATGGTCCGCACGATATAGCCGCCTTTCTCATCGGCGGGCAACACGGCTGTCAGACGTGCGCGCACGGCTTCGCGCTCGGCTTCGCTTTCGATCTTCTGCGAGATACCGATGTGCGGCTCCTGCGGCAGATACACGAGCGTGCGCCCCGCGATGCTCACCTGCGTCGATAGCCGCGCGCCCTTCGTGCCGATCGGGTCCTTCACGACCTGCACCATCAGCGATTGCCCTTCGAAGACGATCTTCTCGATGGGCACATGCGGCGTCGAATTGTGCGGCTCGCCCGCGATGCGCGGATGCCAGATATCGGCGACATGGAGAAACGCCGCGCGTTCGAGACCGATGTCGATGAACGCGGACTGCATGCCCGGCAGCACGCGCACGACCTTGCCGAGATAGACATTGCCGACGCGTCCGCGCGACAGCGTGCGTTCGACGTGAAGCTCCTGAACGGCGCCTTGCTGAACCTGTGCGACACGGGTTTCCTGCGGTGTGACGTTGATCAGGATTTCTTCGTTCATGGCCTGTTTAGAATTCGACGCGCGCCACGCGCAAGAGTGCTGCGGTTTCGAAAAGGGGCAGACCCATGATACCCGAATAGGATCCGTCGATTCGCTCGATGAACTCGGCCGCGCGGCCCTGTATGCCGTACGCGCCCGCCTTGCCGAGCGGCTCGCCCGACGCCGCATAGCGTTGCAGCGCAGCACGATCGGCTTTCGCGAAACGCACTTGTGAGCGGGAAAGAACGGGATCGAGCGCCGCGCCTTCGCCATCGACCACGGCGACGGCCGTCAGCACTTCATGCTCGCGGCCCACGAGTCGTTCGAGCATCGCGACCGCGTCTTCTTCGTGCAGCGGTTTGCCGAGGATCAATCCGTCGATGGTCACGGTCGTATCGGCGACGAGAATCGGCGCGGGCGCATGGCTGCCTGCGATGAGCCGCGCGCGCGCCGCATGCGCCTTCAGCGCGCACACGCGCACGACATACGCATCGGCGGCTTCGTCGGGCAACGCGTCTTCGAGTGCTTCGGCGTCTTCATCGGGACGGGGCAGAAGGAGCTCGTACTTCACGCCTAGCTGACGCAGCAACTCCTGACGGCGCGGGCTTTGGGAAGCGAGATAAACGAAGGGATGAGTCATTGGATATTGGGATTCGAATGACACGCGCGGCATTCGAAGTCCAACGACCGCAAAGCCTCACGCGCGATGATAAGGATGATTCTGCGTGATGCTCCACGCGCGGTAAAGCTGTTCGGCGAGCAGCACGCGCACCATGCCGTGCGGCAGCGTGAGGCTCGACACGCGCAGCAAGAGTTCCGCGCGCGATTTCACATCGGGATGAAGCCCGTCCGCGCCGCCGATCACGAACGCGACATCGCGCCCGTCCTGCTGCCAGCCGGGCAGGGCGTTCGCGAGTTGCATCGTGGTCCAGTCGCGACCGCGTTCATCGAGTGCGACGACGCGCGCGTTCTTCGGCAAGGCGGCTTCGATGCGCTGCTTCTCGGCGGCCATCACGCTCTCGGCGTTGCGCCCCGACGAACGCTGCTCGGGCTTGATCTCTTTCAGCTCGATGCGCAACTCGGGCGGCATGCGCTTCGCATATTCGTCGAAGCCATTCGTGATCCAGTCGGGCATCTTGTGTCCGACGGCGAGGATGACCAGCTTCATCGAATGAAGCGGGATCAGTGCTTGCGCGTGGTCTTGCGCGCGGGACGTTTGACCGCGGGCGCGGCGTCTTCGTCGTCCTCGTCGTTATCCGCGGTGACGCGCGCGCCGCCGAACATGTTCGGCGTTTGCAGCTTCACGCGCACGGGCTTGTCGCCCCAGACTTCTTCGAGGTTGTAGTACTGGCGCAGCGCGGGCTGAAGGATATGCACGACCGCGTCGCCGCAATCGACCAGCACCCATTCGCCGATCTCTTCGCCTTCCGTGCTGATGATGTCGCCGCCCGCTTCCTTGACCTTCTCGCGCACGCTGTTGGCAAGCGCCTTGGTCTGCCGGTTCGACGTGCCGCTCGCCACGACCACGCGGTCGAAGAGCGAAGTCAGGTGAGTCGTGTTGAACACCTTGATGTCTTGCGCCTTGACGTCTTCCAGACCGTCGATGATCGCGCGTTGAAGCTTTTGAAGTTCCATGGTTACCGAGTCTTTACCGTTGATTTACCGTGTCCGGTACAGGTGATGTTGAACAATATAGTCCCATACAGCCGGGGGGACCTGAGCGCGGGCTTCGGCCACGTCCGACATCGTGCTGGCTGCCTCGCGGATCGCCGTGGCGGATACGTCGAGCAGCAGCGTTGCGTCGATGAGCACGTGACCGCATAGGCTCGCTTGCAGTGTTTCTGGCGGCGCGGCGCGTTTCGCGACTTCCGCGGCAACGACCGCCGGCAGCGTCGCGACATCGAAGCCCGGCCGTGTTTCCACGCAGATATGCGCGTAGTCGAAAAGCTCTTTCCAGCGATGCCACGAGTCGAGCTTGACGAGCTGATCCGCGCCCATCAGGAGCGAGATCGACGCCTCCGCGCCTTCGCGCTCGCGCCAGTGACCGAGCGTATCGACGGTATAAGTGTCGCCTTGCCGGTCGATCTCGTCGGTGCCAATCGTGATCGTCACGCCGTCGATCACGACGGATTCGGCGGCCGCGCGCGTCATCGCCAGCCGATGCTCCGGCGCCGATACGCCCGCTTTCTGCCAGGGCTGACCGGCGGGCAACAGCACGAGCTCGGTCAGTCGCAGTAATTCGACAAAGCGACGCGCAAGCGCTAGATGTCCGTTGTGAATCGGATCGAAGGTGCCGCCGAAAATGCCGACGCGTTTCGTGCAAGGCACAGCGGAGTTCAAAGCCATTCGCGCCGCACCAGGAAGTCGGAATAGAGCCGCGCCTCGGGCGTGCCGGGCTCGGGCGTCCAGTCGTAGCGCCAGTTCGCGACGGGCGGCATCGACATGAGGATCGACTCGGTGCGTCCGCCGCTTTGCAGGCCGAAATGCGTGCCACGGTCGAACACGAGATTGAACTCGACGTAGCGCCCGCGCCGGTACGCCTGGAACTCGCGCTCGCGTTCGGTGTAAGGCGTGTCGCAGCGGCGCTCGATGATCGGCAGATACGCTTTCAGGAACGCATCGCCGACGCTCTTCGTCAGCGCGAACGCGCGCTCGAAGCCGCCTTCCGCGTAATCATCGAAGAAAATGCCGCCGATGCCGCGCTGCTCGTTGCGATGCTTCAGATAGAAATATTCGTCGCACCACGTCTTGAAGCGCGGATACAGTTCGACGCCGAACGGATCGAGCGCGTCGCGGCAGGTCTGATGAAAATGCCGCGCGTCTTCCTCGTAGCCGTAGATCGGCGTGAGATCCATGCCGCCGCCGAACCAGAAGATCGGCGCTTCACCTTCCTTGAGCGCGGTCAGCATGCGCACGTTGGCGTGCACCGTCGGGCAGTGCGGATTGCGCGGATGCATCACGAGCGAAACGCCGAGCGCCTCGAAGCCGCGACCGGCGAGCTGCGGACGCGCTGCGCTCGCGGAGGGCGGCAGCGCGTCGCCTTGCACGTCCGAAAAGCCGATGCCGCCGCGCTCGAAAAATCCGCCGCCTTCCAGAATGCGCGTCACGCCGCCGCCACGCAGATGCGCGCCGGGCTCGCGGGTCCAGGCGTCGGTGACGAAGGCGGTGCCGTCGAAACCGCCGAGCGCATCGGCTATGCGTGTCTGCAGGCCTGTCAGATAGTCGCGGACAGCCTCGATATCATGGGATGCGTCGTCTTGTTCGCGCTGTTTCGCGCTGCGGTTCGGTTCACTCATCGATTGCTGCTAGTCGGTCCGGGGTTAACCCTTCGTCTCGAAACTCTCAAAAGCGCGCTGCCGGACACGAGGTCCGGCAGCGCGCATGCCCGGGCTGCTTCGGCGCCGCGTCAGCCGTGCTTGTCGGCCGGCTTTTCAGCGCTTTTATCAGCCGATTGCTTGCGGTTCACCGCACGATAGCCGATGTCCCGCCGATACTGCATGCCGTCGAACGAAATCTGGTTGACTGTATCGTAGACCACGGATTGCGCGCCGCGCACGGAATCCGCCAATCCGACGACGCATAACACGCGGCCACCCGAGGTGGTGAGCTTGCCGTCGGCGAGCGTCGTGCCCGCATGGAAAGTGACGGAATTCTCGGTTTCCGCCGGAATGCCGCTGATGCGGTCGCCCTTGCGCGGCGTTTCCGGATAGTTGTGCGCGGCGAGCACGACGCCAAGCGCCGTGCGGCGGTCCCAGTCGAGATCGACGGTGTCGAGCTTGCCGTCGATCGCCAGTTCGACGACTTTCGAGAAATCGCCCTTGAGCCGCGCCATGATCGGCTGCGTCTCGGGGTCGCCCATGCGGCAGTTGAATTCGAGCGTCTTCGGATTGCCGTTCGAGTCGATCATCAGGCCGGCGTAGAGGAAGCCGGTGAAGCGGATGCCGTCGTTTTCCATGCCGCGCACCGTCGGCTGGATGATCTCGCGCATCACGCGCGCGTGCAGTTGCGGCGTGACGATCGGCGCGGGCGAATACGCGCCCATGCCGCCGGTGTTCGGGCCCTTGTCGCCGTCGAGCAGGCGCTTGTGGTCCTGGCTCGACGCGAGCGCGAGCACGTGCTTGCCGTCCACCATCACGATGAAGCTCGCTTCCTCGCCCGCGAGGAATTCCTCGATGACGACGCGCGCGCCCGCATCGCCGAGCGTGTTGTCGGCGAGCATCGCATCGACGGCGCCGTGCGCTTCTTCCAGCGTCATCGCGACGACGACGCCCTTGCCGGCCGCAAGCCCGTCCGCCTTGACGACGATCGGCGCGCCTTTCGCGTCGATGTACGCGTGCGCGGCGGCGATGTCGGAGAAGGTTTCGTATTCGGCGGTCGGAATGTTGTGGCGCTTCATGAACGCCTTCGCGAAGTCCTTGGAGCTTTCGAGCTGCGCGGCTTCCTTGCTCGGCCCGAAAATCTTGAGGCCGCGCGAGCGGAACAGATTGACGATGCCGGCCGCGAGCGGCGCTTCTGGACCGACGAGCGTGAACGCAACGTGTTCTTTCTCGACGAAATCGGCGAGTGCCGCCGGGTCCGTGATGTCGACGTTGCGCAGGCGCTCGTCCTGCGCGGTGCCGCCGTTGCCCGGCGCGACATAAACGATCTGCACGCGCGGCGACTGCGCGAGCTTCCAGGCCAGCGCATGTTCGCGGCCGCCGGAACCGACGACGAGTAACTTCATGTGAATCCCCGAAATCCTGACAAAAAGCGGCTTGAGTAAAAGCGGCGGGCGCATCGACCGTAAGGCGCGCATGACGGCGGTCATAACGTCGCGAAGGCGGCTCGCGCCGATAACGGCTGCGTCACGCGCCTTCAAAGGGTGATGCCGCGCCGCGGCGACTCGGCGTCGAACGAGCGGCGCTGCTCCGGCATGCGAGCCGAAGCGAAAGATATTCCATGCGAGGGCGGGCGCAATCCGGTTGCGCCGCACCCCGTGCGATCCGAAGCTTCAGCCTTCGTTGATCGCGGCGTTCGTAAAGACTTCCTGCACGTCGTCGAGATTTTCGAGCGCGTCGAGCAGTTTCTGCATCTTCACCGCGTCGTCGCCGCCGAACTCGACTTCCGTCTGCGGTTTCATCGTCACTTCGGCGAGTTCCGCCTTGAAGCCCGCGGCTTCGAGCGCGTCCTTCACCTTCTGGAAATCGTTGGGCGGGCAGATCACCTCGATGCTGCCGTCTTCGTTGGTCACGACGTCATCCGCGCCGGCTTCGAGCGCCGCGTCCATCAGCTTGTCTTCCGGCGTGCCGGGGGCGAACAGGAACTGGCCGACGTGATCGAACATGAACGACACCGAGCCGTCCGTGCCCATGTTGCCGCCGAACTTCGAGAATGCGTGGCGCACTTCCGCGACGGTGCGGGTGCGGTTGTCCGTCATCGTGTCGACGATGATCGCCGCGCCGCCGATGCCATAGCCTTCGTAACGGATTTCTTCGTAGTTCGCGCCGTCGACGCCGCCGGTGCCGCGCTGGATCGCGCGGTTGATGTTGTCCTTCGGCATGTTGGCGTCATAAGCCTTGTCGACGGCCAGACGCAGGCGCGGGTTCGAATCGATCTCGCCGCCGCCCATGCGCGCCGCGACCTGGATTTCCTTGATGAGGCGCGTCCAGACCTTGCCTTTCTTCGCGTCGGCCGCGGCCTTCTTATGCTTGATGTTGGCCCATTTCGAATGACCCGCCATTACCTTTCTCCATCGCGCTCGGGCTGAAGAGCCGTGCGCCTAGTGTGCTGTCGTGCTTTGTGTAGCCGAATGTGTCTGTTCGCGCCTCGATTGTTCGCGCGTGCTCGCGCGCTTTTCGTGAACAACGCCGGGTTCGCTCGCGGATCGTTGAGTCCGGCGTAACCCGAATAGGAACAGACCGAAATTTTAGCATGGCGGCGCGCGCGCTCAGTGCCGCCGTGCGCGGTGCGGCGGCGCAAAGACAGCGCAATCCGGGTCGAATTCGGGAAAAAAGCGCGCCAGAACGCAAACCGCCGCGCGTGGCGCGGCGGTCGGGAGGATTTAAGCGGACGCTCAGTTCTTCGTGCCGAAGAGGCGGTCGCCTGCGTCGCCGAGGCCTGGAACGATATACGCATGATCGTTCAGATGCGAATCGAGCGACGCGACGTAGAGCTTCACGTCCGGATGCGCGTCCTGGAATACCTTCACGCCTTCGGGCGCCGCGACCAGCGCGACGAAAACGATGTTCTCGGCGTGCACCTTGCGGCGCTTCATCACGTCGACGGCGTGCACCGCCGAATAGCCCGTCGCAACCATCGGATCGCACAGGATGAAGACGCGTTCCTCCAGATCGGGCGGCAGGCGCACGAGATACTCCACCGGACGATGATCCTCAGCCCGGTACACGCCGATATGCCCGACGCGCGCCGACGGCACCAGATCGAGCAGACCGTCCGACATGCCGATGCCCGCGCGCAGCACCGGCACGATCGCGAGCTTTTTGCCGGCGATCACGGGCGCGTCGATCTCGACGAGCGGCGTTTCCACGCGCTTGGTCGTGAGCGGCAGATTGCGCGTGATCTCGTAGCCCATCAGCAGCGTGATTTCCCGCAGCAGTTCGCGGAACGTGCGCGTCGACGTGTCCTTGTCGCGCATGTGCGTGAGCTTGTGCTGGATCAGCGGGTGATCGAGGATGAAGAGATTGGGAAAGCGGCTGTCTTGTTTCATGGGTCTTGCGCGCGCTGCGCGTCCTGCTCGTGTGATGGGCTGCCTCTCGCGCCTCGCTCGGTGCGTCGCGGACAGTGGCGACAGTTTACCCAAAAGCCGCCACGTCCCTAAGACTATTCGCCCCGCCGACGTTGCCGACCCGATTCTTCTAGAATTGCGCGAAGACGTCGCAATCTGTGACGAACGACACCGGAGGAAGAACGATGGACATGGGAATCGCGGGGCGCACGGCGCTGGTGTGTGCGGCGAGCAAAGGGCTCGGACGCGGCTGCGCGGAAGCGCTCGCAGCTGAAGGCGTGAATCTGGTGATCACCGCGCGCACGGCGGAAACGCTCGAAGCGACCGCGGCGCACATTCGCGCGCAATACGGCGTCGACGTGAAAACCGTCGCCGGCGACATCACCACGCCCGAAGGCCACGCCGCCGCGCTGGCCGCGTGCCCGTCGCCGGACATTCTCGTCAACAATGCGGGCGGACCGCCGCCGGGCGATTTCCGCACCTTCACGCACGACATGTGGATCAAGGCGCTGGAAGGCAACATGCTCACGCCGATCGAGCTCATGAAAGCGACCATCGACGGGATGATCGAGCGTGGATACGGCCGCATCGTGAACATCACGAGTTCATCGGTGAAGGCGCCGATCGACGTGCTCGGGCTGTCCAACGGCGCGCGTTCGGGGCTGACCGGCTTCGTCGCGGGCGTCGCGCGCAAGGTCGCGGCGACCGGCGTCACCATCAACAATCTGCTGCCGGGCTCGTTCGACACCGACCGCATCGCCGTGACGCTCGAAGCGCAGGCGAAGGCGCAAAACCTGCCGATCGACGAAGTGCGCAAGCGCCGCGCGGAGAGCCTGCCCGCGGGACGCTTCGGCACAGCGGAGGAATTCGGCAAGGCGTGCGCGTTCCTCTGCAGCGTGCATGCCGGCTACATCACCGGACAGAACCTGCTGATCGACGGCGGCGCTTATCCCGGCACTTACTGACAGCGAGGCGCAAACATGACCACACGCGTCGCGCTGATCGCGCACGACATGAAGAAGGACGACATCGTCACGCTCGTGGGCGAGTTCGTCGATACGCTCGCGCAATGCGACCTCGTCGCGACGGGAACGACCGGCGGGCGCATTGCGGCGGCGCACGGGCTCGACGTCGAGCGCAAGCTGTCCGGCCCGTACGGCGGCGACCTGCAGATCGGCGCGGAACTGGCGGAAGGGCGCGTGAATATCGTGATCTTCCTGCGCGACCCGATGACCCCGCAGCCGCACGAGCCCGACATCAACGCGCTCGTGCGCGCCTGCGACGTACATAACGTGCCGTGCGCGACCAACATCGCGACGGCGCGCATGATCCTCGACGACTTGCGCCTGCGCTTCGCGCGGGCGCAATGAGCACGAAATAAGCACGAACAAGGAGAACGAGACGATGACCAAGGCAATCCGATTCGACAAGACAGGCGGCCCCGAAGTCATGAAGTGGGTCGATGTGGACGTGGGCGCGCCGGGCAAGGGCGAGATCCGCGTGAAGCATCACGCGGTCGGGCTCAATTTCATCGACGTGTATTTCCGCACCGGCCTCTATCCGATGCCGCTGCCCGGCGGCCTCGGCATGGAAGCTGCGGGCGAAGTGACGGCGGTGGGCGAGGGCGTCACGCAGTTCAAGCCGGGCGATCGCGTCGCCTACGCATCGCGTCCGCCGGGCGCGTATGCGCAAGAGCGCGTGATGTCGGCCGAATACGTCGTCGGGTTGCCGGATTCGATCGGCTATGAGGACGCCGCGTCGATCATGCTGCAAGGCCTCACCGCGCAGTACTTGCTGCGGCGGACGTATCGCGTGAAGGCGGGCGACACCGTGCTGATCCACGCGGCGGCGGGCGGCGTCGGCATGATCGCGTGCCAGTGGGCGAAGGCGCTCGGCGCGACCGTGATCGGCACCGTCGGCTCGGACGAGAAAGCCGAACTCGCGAAGGCGCACGGCTGCGATCACCCGATCGTCTATACGCGCGAGAACTTCACGCAACGCGTGCGCGAGATCACCAACGGCGCAGGCGTGCCGGTGGTCTACGACTCGATCGGCAAGGACACGTACATCGCGTCGCTCGACTGCCTCGCGCCGCTCGGGCTTTTCGTGAGCTTCGGCAATTCGTCGGGGCCGCTGCCGCCGCTCGATTCGTCGGAACTCGCGGGACGCGGCTCGCTGTATTTCACGCGGCCGACGCTCTTCAGCTATATCGCCAAACGCAGCGATCTCGATCTGATGGCGGCCGAACTCTTCGACGTCGTGTCGTCGGGCAAGGTGAAGACGAACGTGCGCCAGCGCTATGCGCTCGCGGACGCGGCGCGCGCGCACGAAGAACTCGAAGCGCGCAAGACGACCGGTTCGACCATCCTGCTGCCTTGAGTTCGAACCCGACGGCAACCGTCGTTCTGATCGAGGACGAGAAACAGATACGCCGCTTCGTGCGCGTGTCGCTCGAAGGGCAGGGCATGACTGTCCACGAGGCGGAAACGGGGCAGAAGGGTCTCGTCGAAGCGGCGACGCGCAAGCCCGATCTCGTGATCGTCGATCTCGGCCTGCCCGACACCGACGGCATCGACGTGATTCGCGAGCTGCGCGGATGGACCGAGTTGCCGATCATCGTGTTGTCGGCGCGTACGCAGGAAGGGGAGAAAGTCGCCGCGCTCGACGCCGGCGCCGACGATTACCTCACGAAACCCTTCGGCGTTTCCGAGCTGATGGCGCGGATTCGCGCGCATCTGCGGCGGCGCAATCAGGCGTCGGGCAACGAGACGCCGGTCGTGACGTTCGGCGATGTGGCCGTCGATCTCGCGCTGCGCCGCGTTACGAAGCGCGGCGAGAACGTGCATCTGACGCCGATCGAATATCGCCTGCTATCGACGCTCGTGCGTCACGCGGGGCGCGTGCTCACGCATCGGCAATTGCTGGTGGAAGTGTGGGGGCCGTCGCATGTCGAGAGCCCGCATTACCTGCGGATCTACATGGCGCATCTGCGCCAGAAGCTCGAACGCGATCCCGCGCAGCCCGAGCATATCGTGACGGAAACGGGCGTCGGCTACAGGCTCGTCGGTGCGGCGTGATGTGTGGCGTGCGCGTGTTCGTTCGATAGCGCGTTCAGCACGATATCGATCGGCTCTTCTCCACCGACGAACGCGATCAGCCGGTTCTTTATGCCGCGCGTCACACAGCGCACCGCGATACAGGCGACATCGTCGCGCGCGACATCCGGCTTGTGCGTCGTGAGTTCGTTCGCGGGCGCGATGGCGCCATGCGCGGGCTCGTCCGACAGCGGACCCGGCCGCAAAATCGCGTACGGCACGCCGCGATGCGCGACGTAGGCATCGGCTTCGCGCTTCATCCGCGAATAGTGACGCCAGGCGAAGCCGCTCTTCGCCGGATCGAACGCCGACAGCGCGCTTACCACGACGAGTTGCTGCACACGCCGGCGCTTCGCGTAGTCGGCGGTGCGCATGACGGCGTCGCGATCGATCATGCGCTGCTCGCGCACGCCTTCGTTTTGCGCCGATCCGGCCGCGTAGATCACGTGCGTGATGTCGTCGAAGGCGTGGGAGAAGTCGTTGGTCAGATCGCCGAGCACGATTTCGGCGCCCATCGCGGCGAATTCGCTCTTGTGCGCGGATTTACGCAGCATCGCGCGAAGGGGAATGGCTTCGTCGTGCAGACGTGCGGCGATGAGGCGCCCCGTGCGGCCGTGCGCGCCGATCAGCAGAACCTTCAGCGTTTTCATGCGGGGACACTCCTTCGCCGTGGTTGCTACCGACAAAGTAGGTCATTTTTGCGCGGCGCGCTGCGGGACGCGTTTGCGTCCGCAGCATTTTTTTCATTCGCTCATTCAGCCGCGCCCGCCGGACGCGCGCCCTGGCGACGCGCGCGCCGTGCTTCCGCGCGAATGCGGAAGCGATCCATGTAGAGATAGACGACCGGCGTCGTGAACAGCGTCAGCATCTGGCTCACGATCAGCCCACCGACGATCGCGATGCCGAGCGGCGCGCGCATCTCCGAGCCTTCGCCGGTGCCGAACGCGAGCGGCAGCGCGCCGAGCAACGCGGCTGCGGTCGTCATCATGATCGGGCGGAAGCGCAAGAGACAGGCTTCACGGATCGCGTCCTGCGGCGTGGATGCGCCGTGGCGCGTCGCCTCGATCGCGAAATCGACCATCATGATCGCGTTCTTCTTCACGATGCCGATCAGGAGAATCACCGCGATCAGCGCGATGATGCTGAACTCCGTCCTGAACAGGACCAACGCGAGCAGCGCGCCGATACCCGCGGACGGCAGCGTCGAGAGAATGGTGATCGGATGGATGTAGCTCTCGTACAGAATGCCGAGCACGATATAAACGGCCGCGAGCGCCGCGAGGATCAGGAGCGGCTGGTCGTTGAGCGATTGCTGGAACGCCTGCGCCGTGCCCTGAAAGCTGCCGTGGATCGTCTGCGGCACGCCGATCTCGGCCATCGTTTCATAGATCGCGGCGGTGGCCTCCGACAGCGATTTGCCCGGCGGCAGGTTGAACGAGATCGTCGACGCGACGAACTGGCTCTGGTGACTGACGGACAACGGCGTGTTGCCGGGGCCGAACTTGGCGATTGCCGAGAGCGGGACCATCGTTTCCTTCGAGGTCGATACCGCCGCGCCCGACGACGAACCGTTCTTTCCCGTGGCCGCGATCGCGTTGGTCGCGGAGTTCTTCACGGCGGCGAGCGCGAGGGCGGCGGTCGTGTCGGTCGTGCTCGTCGATGCGCCGCGCAGACCCGTCGAGCCGGTAGCGGATGTCGAAGCCGATGATGTCGTCGTCGATTGTGTCGATGCGGAGCCGCTCGCCGTGCCGCCCGACGTGCTGATCCAGATCTGCTTGAGCATTTCCGGATCTTGCCAATACTTCGGCGCGAGCTCCATTACCACGTGATATTGCGACAGCGGGTTGTAGATCGTCGAGACCTGGCGCTGGCCGAACGCGTCATACAGCGTGTTGTCGATCTGCGCGGGCTTGATGCCTAAGCGCGCGGCGGTGGCGCGGTCGAACGTGACCATCGCCTCCAGTCCGCCCTGCTGCTGGTCCGAGTTGACATCGGTGAGCTCGGGGCGCTTCTTCAGCGCGTCGGTGAGCTTCGGTCCCCACGTGTAGAGATCGGACGTGGTGTCCGACAGCAGGGTGAACTGATACTGCGCGTTCGATTGCCGTCCACCCACGCGAATGTCCTGTACGGACTGCAAAAAGGTTTGCGCACCCGCGACATCGGCGAGCGGCTTGCGCAGCCGGTTGATGACCTGGTCGGCGGGCACCTTGCGCTCGCTCTTGGGTTTCAGCGAGATGAACATGAAACCCGAGTTGGTCGAGCGCCCGCCGGTGAAGCCCGCGACGCTGTCGACCGCCGGGTCCGCCTCGACGATCTTCATCATCTCGGCGAACTTGATCTTCATCGCCTGAAACGACGTGCTCTGATCCGCCTGAATGCCGCCGATGATGCGCCCCGTGTCCTGCTGCGGGAAAAAGCCCTTCGGCACGATGATGTACAGATAAATATTCAGCCCGATGGTCGCGAGCAGAATCATGAGGATCGTGCGCGGATGCGCGAGCGCCCAGCCGAGCGTGCGCTCGTAGCCGTTCTGCATGCGCGTGAACTGGCGTTCGAGCCAGCGCGCGATGCGGCCTTCCTGCTTGCGCTCGCGCGGCTCTTGCAAGAGCCGCGAGCACATCATCGGCGTGACGGTCAGCGACACGACGAGCGACACCCCGATCGCGAGCGACAGCGTCAGCGCGAACTCGCGGAATAGCCGCCCGACGATGCCGCCCATCAGCAGGATAGGCAGGAACACGGCGACGAGCGACACGCTGATCGACAGCACCGTAAAGCCGACTTCACGCGCGCCGAGAATGGCCGCCTGCATGCGCGGCACCCCTTTCTCCACATGCCGCGTGATGTTCTCCAGCACGACGATCGCGTCGTCGACGACGAAGCCCGTCGCGATGGTGAGCGCCATCAGCGAGAGGTTGTCGAGCGAGAAGCCGAGCAGATACATGGCCGCGAAGGTGCCGATGATCGATATCGGCACGGCGACGCTCGGTATCAGCGTCGCGCGCCAGTTGCGCAGGAACAGGAACACGACCATCACGACGAGCGCCACCGCTATCAGCAGCGTCAGCTCGGTGTCGTGCAGCGACGAGCGGATCGTGACGGAGCGGTCGGCGGTCGGCGTGATCTGCACGTCGGCGGGCAGCGCGGCCTGCAACTGCGGCAGCATGGATTTGACGCGATCGATCGTCTCGATGATGTTCGCGCCCGGCTGACGATACAGAATCACAAGAACCGCGCGCTGGTTGTTGATGAGGCCGAGGTTGCGCAGATCTTCGACCGAATCGACCACTTCGCCGACGTCCGACAGCTTCACCGCCGAGCCGTTGCGGTACGCGACCACGAGATCCTTGTATTGCGCGGCCTTGCTCGCCTGATCGTTCGTGTAGAGCTGGACGCGGGTGCCCTGGAACTCGATCGCGCCCTTCGGGCTGTTCGCATTCGCCGATGCGAGCGCGGCGCGCACGTCTTCCAGACCGATGCCATAGTGAAACAGCCCGCCTGGCTCCAGTTCCACGCGCACCGCCGGATTCGCCGAACCGCTCACGTCGACTTCGCCGACGCCCGGCACCGTCGAGAGCGTCTGCTGCAGCACGGTCGCGGCGGAATCGTAGAGCGAGCCCGCCGTGCGCGTGGGCGAGGAGAGCGCGAGCACGAGAATCGGCGCGTCGGCCGGATTGACCTTGTGGTACGTCGGGTTTTGGCGCAGCGAGGCGGGCAGGTCGGCGCGCGCGGCGTTGATCGCGGCCTGCACGTCGCGCGCGGCGCCGTCGATGTCGCGGTTCAGGCCGAACTGCAGCGTGATGCGCGTCGAGCCGACGGAGCTCATCGACGTCATTTCGCTGACATCGGCGATGGTGCCGAGATGCCGCTCCAGCGGACTCGCGACGCTCGTCGCGACCGTTTGCGGGCTCGCGCCGGGCAGGCTCGCCTGCACCGAAATGGTCGGGAAATCGACTTGCGGCAGCGGCGCGACGGGCAGCTTCACGAACGCGAACATGCCCGCGAGCGCGATGCCGATCGCGAGCAAAGTCGTCGCGACGGGCCGGTCGATGAAGAGGCGCGACAGGTTCATCGCTTACCGTCCTTCACCGGCTGCCGCCGCATCGGGCGAACGGCCGAAACGCGCGCGCAGCTTGCGGGCGAGCGAATCGAAACCGAGATAGATCACGGGCGTGGTGAAGAGCGTGAGCAATTGCGACACGATCAACCCGCCGACGATCGCGATGCCGAGCGGATGCCGCAGCTCCGAGCCCGCGCCCCAGCCGAGCATCAGCGGCAGCGCGCCTAAGAGCGCGGCCATCGTCGTCATGAGAATCGGGCGAAACCGCAGCAGACACGCCTGAAAGATCGCCTCGCGCGGCGGTTTGCCTTCGTCGCGTTCGGCTTCGAGCGCGAAGTCGATCATCATGATCGCGTTCTTCTTCACGATGCCGATCAGGAGCACGATGCCGATGATGCCGATGATGTCGAGATCGTGCCCGGTGATCATCAGCGAGAGCAGCGCGCCGACGCCCGCGGAAGGCAGCGTCGAGAGAATCGTGATCGGATGGATGAAGCTCTCGTACAGCACGCCGAGCACGATATACATCGTGACGATGGCCGCGAGAATCAGGAACAGCTCGTTCGAGAGCGACGCCTGGAACGCGAGCGCCGCGCCCTGGAAGCGGATCTGGAACGACGCGGGCAAGCCGATGTCCTGCTTCGCCTGCTCGATGGCCTTCACCGCCTCGCCGAGCGACGCGCCCTTCGCGAGATTGAAGGAGACGGTCGTCGCCGGGAACTGGCCGAGGTGCGTGACGAGCAGGGGCGCCGCGCGCTCGTGAAACTTCGCGATGGACGAGAGCGGCACTTGCCCGTTGGTCGCGGTCGAGGAGGGCAGATAGATGCCGTTGAGCGTCTCGCTGTAGTGCGCGTCCGACGGCTCGGCTTCCAGAATCACGCGATACTGGTTCGACTGCGTGAAGATAGTGGAGATGATGCGCTGCCCGAACGCGTCGTAGAGCGCGTTATCGACCGTCGCGGGCGTGATGCCGAAGCGCGCGGCCGTTGCGCGGTCGATCTCGATGTACACCGACTGGCCGTTCTGCTGCAGATCGGTCGCGACGTCCGTCAAAATCGACGTGTGCTGCAAGCGGTCGACGAGCTTCGGCACCCATTCCGCGAACTCGGACGGATTCGGGTCCGTCAGCATGAAGTGATACTGCGTCGGGCTCACGGTCGAATCGATCGTCAGATCCTGCACCGGCTGCATGTAGAGCTTGATGCCGGGAATATCGGCCACTTCGCTCTGGATCGTGCGGATGATTTCGCTCGACGTGCTGTCGCGGTCGTCGCGCGGCTTAAGGTTGATCAGCATGCGCCCGTTATTGAGCGTGATGTTCGTCCCGTCGACGCCGACGAACGACGTCAGGCTTTCCACGTCCGGGTTTTCCAGAATCTTCTTCGCCAGCGCCTGTTGCTGCTCGGCGACCGCCTGATAGGACGCGGCCTGCGGCGCCTGTGTAATCGCCTGGATCACGCCCGTGTCCTGCGTCGGAAAGAATCCCTTCGGAATGTAGACGTACAGCACGGCCGTGAAAACGAGTGTGAGCACGAAGACGAACAGCGTCGCGTGCTGACGCGCCAGCACCCAGTTCAGCGCGACCGCATAGCGCCCGATCACGTAGTCGATGAACTGGTGCGCGCGCGCTTCGAACCGCTTGCTTTCCTTCGGCGGCGTGTGGCGCAAGAGCTTCGCGCACATCATCGGCACGAGCGTCAGCGAAACGATCGCCGAAATGACGATGGTCACCGCGAGCGTGATCGCGAATTCATGGAAGAGGCGGCCGACTACATCGCCCATGAAGAGCAGTGGAATCAGCACGGCGATGAGCGACACCGTCAACGAAATGATGGTGAAACCGATCTGCTTCGAGCCCTTGAGCGCCGCTTCGAGCGGCGGATCGCCATCTTCGACATAGCGCGCGATGTTTTCGATCATCACGATCGCATCGTCGACGACGAAACCGGTCGCGATGGTCAGCGCCATCAGCGAGAGGTTGTCGAGCGAGAAGCCGCACAGATACATGATCGCGAGCGTGCCGACCAGTGACAGCGGCACGGACAGGCTCGGGATGATCGTTGCGTAGACGTTCGCGAGAAAGAGGTAAATGACCAGCACGACGAGCACGACGGACAGCGCGAGCTCGAACTGCACGTCGCGCACGGACGCGCGGATGGTCGTGGTGCGGTCAGTGACGACGCGCACGTCGAGCGCCGCGGGCAGCGCCTGTTGCAACTGCGGCAGGATTTTCTTGATGCCGTCGACGACGGCGATCACGTTCGCGCCCGGCTGGCGCTGCACGTTCAGGATGATCGCGGGCGTCGAATCGACCCACGCGCCGAGCTTCGTGTTCTCCGGACCCTGCACGATGGTCGCGACGTCGGTCAGCATCACCGGCCGCCCGCTGCGATAGGCGACGACCGCGCTCTTGTAGGCGTCGGCGTCGGTGAGCTGGTCGTTCGCGTTGATCGTGTAGGCGCGCGTCGGGCCGTCGAAGTTGCCCTTGGGCGTATTGACGTTGAGGTTGGAAATCGTCGTGCGCAGATCGTCGATGTTCAGGCCATACGATGCGAGCGCGCGCGTGTTCGCCTGGATGCGAACGGCAGGGCGGTTGCCGCCGCTCACCGATACGAGGCCCACGCCCGCCACCTGCGAAATCTTCTGCGCGAGGCGTGTGTCCGCGAGGTCTTGCACCTGCGTCAGCGGCAAGGTTTTCGAGCTGACCGCGAGCGTCATGATCGGCGCGTCGGCGGGGTTCACTTTCGCGTAGATCGGCGGTGCGGGCAGGTCGGACGGCAGCAGATTGCCCGCCGCGTTGATCGCCGCCTGCACTTCCTGCTCGGCAATATCGAGCGGCAAGTCGAGGCTGAATTGCAGCGTGATGACCGACGCGCCCGCCGAGCTCTGCGACGACATTTGATTCAGGCTCGCCATCTGGCCGAACTGCTTCTCGAGCGGCGCGGTGACGCTCGATGTCATCACGTCCGGCGATGCGCCGGGGTAGAACGTCTGCACCTGAATCGTCGGATAGTCGACGGCGGGCAGCGCGGAGAGCGGCAAAAAGCGCAGCGCGACCAGGCCGACCAGCATGATCGCCGCCATCAGGAGCGCCGTGCCGACCGGGCGCAGGATAAAAATGCGGGATGGATTCATGCTTTTGACCGCCGCTTACTGCTGCGATTGCTGTTGCCGATGCCCGCCATGACGCGCACCGGACGCCGCGGACGCGCCCGAAGCACCCGAAGCCGCCTTCGCCTTCTCGGCCGGAATCGTGATCTTCGCGCCTTCCTTGAGGCGGTCGGAACCGTCGATCACCACGCGCTCGCCTACTTGCAGACCCGACTTGATGCTGGTGCGCTCGCCATCGACCGGTCCGATCTTCACGTTGCGCACCGTCACGGTGTTGTCCGGCTTCACGACGTACACGAACGCGCCCGACGAGCCGTTCAGCACCGCGGACGTGGGCACGATGGTCGCGTTTTTGATCACGTCGACGAGCAGCTTCGTGTTCACGAACTGGTTCGGGAAAAGCATGCCTTGCTTGTTGTCGAACGTGGCGCGCAGCTTCACGGTGCCGGTGGCCGTGTCGATCTGGTTGTCGACGGTCTCGAGGAAGCCCGCTTCGAGCGGCGTGGTGTTCGCGCGGTCGTACGCGGTGACCGACATCTTCGTGCCAGCGTGCAGCGGCTTGAGAATGGCGGCGAGGTTGTCTTCGGAAGTGGTGAAGATGACGCTGATCGGCTGCAACTGCGTGATGACGACGACGCCGTTGGTATCGCCCGTCGTCACGTAGTTGCCGGGATCGACCTGCCGCAGGCCGACGCGCCCCGACACCGGCGCCGTGATGCGCGCGTAGGTCAGATCGAGCTTGTAGGTATCGACGTTCGCCTGGTCGGACTTGACCGCTCCTTCGTACTGCTTCACGAGCGAGGCTTGCGTGTCGACCTGCTGCTTCGCGATGGAATCCTGCGACAGCAGCGTCTGATAGCGCTGCAAGTCGAGGCGCGCGGTTTGCAGCAGCGCCTGATCTTTCGCGAGCGCACCCTCTGCGTTGCGCAACGAGATTTCATACGGACGCGGATCGATCTGCGCGAGCAGGTCGCCCTTCCTGACCATCTGACCTTCCCTGAAAGCGACGTCGACGAGCGTGCCGTTCAATTGCGTCTTGACCGTGACGTTCGCGAGCGGCGTGACCGTGCCGAGCGAATTGATGACGACGGGCATTTCACCCTGAGCGACGCTCGCCACGTGCACCGGCTGCGGCTGATTCGTCGCGCTGGAAGCGCCGCGCCGCCCGCCCTGACGCGCGTCGGGCTGGCCGCTCGTGCCGCCGTCGCGGCCGCGATTCCACGGATGCCACCATGCGATCGCTCCGGCGACGATCAGGATCGCGACGATGAGCGGCACCATTTTGCGACGCCGCCGGGCAGGCTCGATGGCCGCGGGCGAGGCGGGCGTAGGAGGTGTGGGGCGCGGCCCGGGGGGATTCTTTTGGTCGTCCATCGATTCGGTGGCTGGGTCTTTCAAAACTAACGTACGGGGCGCGGACGAGCGGCGGTCGCGATTCGGGCGCGCATTGCATGCGCTGCGCGCATGAACCGCAACCGGAGCGGAAGACTTGGATAGTCGGAGCCGCGAAAGCGGGCGGAAAGCCGGCGGCGCGGCTCCGGTGCGCGCGAAGCATGATGCTACGTCCCGCACCGGGGGCCGTCCACCGGTCATTCTTTCTGTTGATTACGACTGTTACACGGGCGCCGCCTAAAGACTTTCGATGAGCTTGCGCCGGTCAGCGGCAGCCTATCGGTCTAACTGGCCGCATGCGCCGCGCTCGGCGCATGCGTGCCGCCGATCTCGCGCGTGATGTGCCCGACGCATTCGAGCAGAACGGGCGCGACGTCGCCGATGAGGGTCTCGCGCGGGCATTGATGCGCGGCGCCGCCGCAGTTCACCGAGTACCGCTCCCCCGACGGGCCGACAAAGCCGGCCGCCACGGCATTGAGCCCGTGATGCCATTCGCCGAGTGAAGTCGCGAAGCCGAGACGCAAGGCGTCGTCGATGCCGCGTTGCAAACCGCCCGCGATGGTCGGCCAGTCGTCACCCGATGCGGTCTGAAGACTGCCGATGAGCGCGTGCCGATCCACCTCCGAAAGCACCGCGAGATATGCCCGTCCGACTGCCGTGCGGCTCAGATCCATGCGGCCACCGACTTCGAGCCGCGAGACCAGTACGGCGGATCGCGGACGAATGGCATCGATTACAACCATCTCCAGACGATCGCGCACGGCGAGATGCACGGATAATCCGGTGTGCTCGGCGAGCCTTATGAGGAACGGGCGCGCCCGGGCGCGAATATCGAAATTGCGCAAGAATCCGTTGCTCAATTCCAGCACGGACGCGGTCAGCACGAAACGCTCGCTGTCCGGCAGACGGTGCAGCAGTCCTGCGCCGACGAGTGTCGCGGTGATGCGGGAGATCGTCGGCTTCGGAATGCCGGTCCAGTCGGTCAGCTCACGATTGCTCACGGGCGCATCGGCGGCGGCGATCCGGCGCAGCACGTCGAGCCCGCGCGCGAGCGCGGTGACTTCCTCGCCGTCCTTCTCGCGGACGCGTTCCCGGGCCGAAGACCGTTCGATTTGCATAGGCATTTGTTTTGTGAAACGTCGTTTTGTTTGATGGCTGGCCGCAATTCTACTAGCTCGCATCGCGAAACTTGCAAGCGATGCAAGACTTCGCGATAACTTCCATGAGTGACGAAAGTTCTTTTGGCAATGACGCAAGTTGAACGAAACATGGGCACTTGCCCGGACCGCGAAATTTTGCTTGACTTGAGCAGTGATCCCGGAAAAAATGGAACCCAATTTCGAAACCCGAGGCGATGTGCGCGTGTGCGCTTCCCGCTGAGGCTCGACATACCGGCTCTCAGGTTCTAGCACGGCCCTCGGAATGGCTAGAACTTTTAAGGCGCTACGGAAACGTAGCGCCTTTTTTTTCGTCCACGCGTTTCGCGAAAAACCTCGGCGCGAATATACCTTTAAGGCGGGGCGAACCGTATTGGCTCGGGACTATCGGGGGAAGGAAAGAGAAGGTCGCGCGAGCAGACGCGGCGCGTTGCGCGCCGCGTCGAAACTTCAACACATGTTGCTGAACACGCGCGGCGCCCTGAGCAGGCGCTTGCCGCGAACGATCCAATAGATGCTTGCGAACACGAGCAGCAGCGAGGCTGCGAACACGATCAGCGGTGAGATCTGTTGCGGCGCCGGGGGGCTCGTCGCGACGAGCAAAGCCGCGAAGAATGCCGCGCCCGCCTGAGAGAAAGAACGGTTCGCGAGGCTGCGGCGCATGCGGGGCGTGGTGAATCGGGAGACGGGGGCGCGGGTGAAAGGCTCGAACAATATGAAACCCGCGACGAGGGCAACAGCGACATTCATGAAAAGCATGGTGCGAGACATCGTGGAGGCAGGAACGGAGGCGAATATATGCCAAGGCCAAAGCCCGCCAAACCAGAAGTCTCTTAAATGTAGAGGGAAAATTCTATTTCGGTTCTACGCGAGTGCGCCTTTCCGAATGCCTGCATTGAACGGCCGAATACGGCTGATTTTGGGGAGCCGAGGTTCCCCTGCGATGCAAGGTTCGGAGTTCGACGTGCTCAGTTGGAGCGACGCGGGATTTCGAACGAAGCATCGCGACGGCAGCGTATGATGTGCGCGAAAACCGAGATGGAATCGCGCCGCGCGGTCCAGCGTGGGCGGGCGATTTCGCGGAGGTGCGCTCGAACGCGCACGTATCGGCACACACCAGCACGTATCAGGCAGAAGGTAACACCATGCAGATGACTCACATGACCCGTATCGCCTTGGCGTTCACGGCGCTCGGCGTACTCGCCGCGTGCGAGAAACACGACGCAACCGCGGGACAGGCCGCGAGCGCGCTCAACAACATCGCGAGCCAGACCAGCCAGAAGTTCGATAAGGCGGCGAGCTACGTCGGCCAGAAGGTCGATGCGGCGAAGCAGTCGGCGCAGCAGAACATGGACAACGCCGGCTCGATGCCCGATGTATCCGCGAGCGGCGTTGCCGCGACGGCCCGGTCTAATTTCGACAACGCGGCGAGCGCGACGAATGCCGCGATCAACAACGCCGCGAGCGCCACCGGCGCAGGCTTGCAGTCGGCCGGGCGAAAGCTGCAGGAGTGGTCCGCGCAGGGCGGCGCGTCGAATACGCAACCGGGTGCGGCCAGCCCATCGGCCGATAGCAGCGGCGCGCGCACGGAAATGGACAAATAGCGCGCCTTGCGACGCGCATCGCGGCGCAGTCCCGCCTGAAAGACCTGCGCACGGACGCTTAACATTCGGTTACGTCCGCGTTGGGCGGGCGTCTCGCCACAGCCGCTAAACTGGCGGTCTTTCAGAAATCGAGACCGTTATGAAGTCACGCAACCTCGCGCAGCAACGCGCGTGGGCGTCAGTCGCGATGTCCTGGATGGCGGCGCTCGCGCTGGTCGGCGCCGCGCTCGCGCGCTTCTGTGCGCGCCACGCTTTGCACGCGTTTTCGCTTGGTCTTCCGACAGTGCTGGCCGCGTCGATCGCGCTCGCGGCGCCCGCCGCCCACGCGGCGCCCGCACTCACGCTGCCTACTTTCCAGGAACTGATCACGCCGGCTGCGCCTGCATCCGCACCGGACGCGGCGTCGGGGGCGGATGCCCCCGCCATGTCCGATGCCGAGATGGTGCGCTCGCTCGACAACATCATCACGACGCTCGACAGCGACAAGCAGCGCGCGGCGCTCGTCGCGCAACTGAAGCATCTGCGCGATGCCAAGCGCGCCGCCGATGCCGCCGCGCCCGCCTCCGGCGCCGCCGCCATCGACGGCACGGCAAGCGGCACGCACGCGACAGGCGCCGCGCCGGCCTCGACGACATCGTCGGTGGTGGCGACGATCGCGCAGAACGCGGGCCTGCTCGGTGCGATCGCGTCGGCGCTCACCAACATCGAAGCCGACGTGAAGCGCGGCAAGACGCCGATCGCGTATTGGGGCGGACGCCTCAACGCGGCCGGCAACGAGCTCTTCACGATCGTCACGAGCCAGAGCCGCGAGTCGTTCGGCCGCACGCTATTCAACTTCTTCGCGATGCTCCTCGGCTGGGGTGCGTGCGCGTTCGTGCTCGTCTATATTCAGCGGCGCGTGCAGGCGCGTTACGGCATCGACACCGGTCTGCATTCGAATCCGACCACGCGCGAACTGCTGCTCTTCACGCTGCGCCGCGTGGCGCCGTATCTCTTCGCGTTCCTCGCGGCGTTGACCTTCACGCATTACATGCCGCTGTCGCTCGGGCGCACATTGGCGATGGTCGCCGCCTATGCGATGGTCGCGGGCGCGGTGTTCTCCGCGATCTGTCTCATCATGTTTTCGCTGTTCGGCTCGGCGCACCGTCGCGTGGCGGTGAACGTGCTGATCATTCGCGCGCGGCGTTTGCTGTTTCTGATCGGCACGCTCGGCGCGCTCGGCGACGCCGCCGCCAATTACGATGTCGCGCAGCAGCTCGGCTCCAATCTCGCCGCGCTCATCTCGACCTGCGCGAACATGGGCGCGGCGGGCCTCACCGCGTATTTCGCGCTCGCGTTCCAGCGGCCCGTCGCGCATCTGATCAGAAGCCGCTCCTACGAGCAGCGCAACACGCGCAAGGCCGCGACCGAGACCTTCGAAGTGGTCGCGTCGCTGTGGCAGTTGCCGCTCCTTTTGCTCGCGTCGGCGTCGGTGGTGGCGACGCTGATGGGCATCGGCACGTCGGAGAACGTCTTGCAGATGGCGATCGCGACCGCGGGCTTGCTCGTCGTCGGGTTCTTTCTGTCGGCGATCGTCGTGCGCATCACGCGGCCCAAGTCGAGAAGGCCGCGCCGCCAGTCGGCCTATGTGCGCAGGCTCGTCAAGTTCGTCGGCACGATGATCGTGGTCGGCATATGGCTCGTGTTTCTCGAACTGTCGTCGCGCTTCTGGGGCTTCTCGCTCGCGCACATGGCGGAAGAGAGCGTCGCCGCGCGCGGCATCACGCGCGCGGTCGCGATGATCTTGCTGACGTTCTTCGTCGTGTGGCTGATCTGGATTCTGATCGATACGGGCATTCAGGAAGCGCTACGCCCGGATGCCGCGCGGCGCGGCGGGCGTGGTCCGAGCATGCGCGCGCGCACCATGCTGCCGCTCGTGCGCAACGTCGTGTTCGTGTTCCTGCTGACGGTCGCGGCGATCGTCACGGCCGCGAACCTCGGCCTCAACGTGACGCCGCTGCTCGCGGGCGCGGGCGTGATCGGTCTCGCGGTCGGCTTCGGCGCGCAGTCGCTCGTCGCGGATCTGATCACGGGGCTTTTCATCATCATCGAGGACACGATTTCCGTCGGCGATTCGATCGAGGTCGAGGGTGGCCACGCGGGCATCGTCGAAAGCCTGACGATCCGCACGGTGCGCCTGCGCGACGGCCAGGGCGCGATCCACGCGATCCCGTTCTCGCAGATCAAGACGGTGAAGAACCTGTCGCGCGATTTCGCATACGCCGTGTTCGAAGTGCGCGTGCCTTTCTCCGCCGACATCGATGAAGTCACGCAGATGATCCACGAAGTCGGCGCCGATCTGATGGCCGATTTCCGCTATCGGCTCGAAATGCTCGGGCCGGTCGAAGTCTGGGGCCTCGACCGCTTCGATCCGAACTGGATGGTCGTAAAAGGGCAGATCAAGACGCGGCCGCTGCAGCAATGGAGCGTTGCGCGGGCGTTCAACCTGCGCATCAAGCGCAAGATGGACGAAGCCGGCATGGAGATTCCGGTGCCGCAAATGCACGTGCAGATGACGCGCGAGGCGATGTCCGGCGCCGACGCCGAAGGACGCGCGCGCCGCATCTGGACGGGCGAGGCTCCGGCGCCCGTGGAGTCCATGCAGGACGAAGAGGAACTGGCGATCGGTCCGGAGTCTGCACGCATGCGGGCCGCGGCGCGCGATGTGTCGCACGAGCCGCAGCCGGCGCCGCCGCCGACCGATCAATCGGTGCAGATTCCGCCGCAGATTCCGACCGCGTCCGAGCCGGGCAAGGGCTGAGCGGCGGTTCGCGTCGTTACGCCGCGAGCAGATCGTTGACGTGCGTGGCGATCTGCGCGCCCGCGACGCCATAGATATGCAGGGACACGGCGCGCGCGGCGGCATCGTCGGGATTGCCGAGCTGGTGGATCGCGCTGCGTCCTGCATCCACGAAAGACACTGCGCCCGGCGGACGGGGGTGCCGCCGCGTTTCGATCGCGCGATGCTCGAGCGTATCCCAGCGATAAAGCGTTTCTTCGAGCGTGCCTTCGATGACTGCATAGCCGCACCATGTCCGATGCCCATGCACCGGGCTCGCTTGCCCCGGCTCCCAGACGAGCGCGGCGATCGCATAGCGATTGAGCGGATCGGCGGCGAGCAGATGCCGGCAATACACTTGCGGATTGCTTACGCGCTGATCCGGCCGCAGCAGGCCAGGAGCTGCGATCGCGCGTTGCAGCGCGAGGCGCACGCGCTGTCCGAATGACGCTTGCGGCGCGGTTTCGGCGGCTTCGAAAGCCGCATCGATTTCGCTGCACAACTGTTCGAGCGCCGCGCTCCGATTGCCGCCGGAAGCGCGGAAAAAGGGCCGCGTCGGGCGGCTGACATGTTCGGGTCGCATAGTGAAAGGGCCGTCTCTTCGTTGTTATCTGATCGGCTCATTTATACCGGCTTGCCTCCAGAATTAGTTTCCATATAATTCCGCTCGGATATCCAGAAATAGAATAATTTCCTACAAGGGGTGCAGCATGGGAATGGACCTCATCGACCGCAAACTGCTCGAATTGCTGCAGAACGACGTGACGATGCCCATCGCGGAGCTCGCGCAACGTGTGAATCTGTCGCAGACGCCGTGCTGGAAGCGCGTCCAGCGGCTGAAGGAGACGGGCGTGATTCGCGCGCAAGTGGCGCTGTGCGATCCGAAGAAGCTGGGCGTGGGCACGACGGTGTTCGTCGCGGTGCGAACGAACCAGCACACGCAAACGTGGGCGGAAGATTTCACGCGCGCGGTGCGCGATATTCCGGAAGTGGTCGAGGTGTACCGGATGAGCGGCGAGACCGATTATCTGCTTCGCGTCGTCGTCTCCGATATCGACGACTACGATCGCGTGTACAAGCAGCTCATTCGCGCGGTGCCGCTCTATGACGTGAGCTCGAGTTTCGCGATGGAGCAGATCAAATATTCGACGGCGCTGCCGGTGAGGCCGGCGCTGCAGCCTTGAGTTTCGGGTTTTCGTTTTCCAGATCGCGTGAAAGAAAGCCGCCCGGGCGGGCGGCGCAACGCGTCCGGTCACTAGGTATTCCGGCCTTGCCCCTTGCAGCGCGGCCGGAATCGAACGCGCATGGAATCGTGAATAGTATGGTCATGCCGACGACCGGCGTTCAAGCGCGACGGTGCAGCAGAGAATTTCGCGCGAGATGGGCGGGGATTGCAACGACATTGGATCGACGCTTTGCGAAACGAATGAACCGGGGAATGCGAGGCCCGCAAACCAACTGAAAACGAATCCGCGTAGCATGTCGGATCTTTTTCCGAAATCGCCTCACGAACCATTTCATGACCCACGACCCTCGCGACCCTCGCCGCCCGCACGGCTCGCCCAGAAAAAACCCGACGCGCGCCGTCAGCGTGTTCATCGTCGTGGTGATTTTGATCGTGATCGGCACGGTCCTCTTCAACGCGATCCGCGACAAACGCGAATTCGATCGGCAAGACGCGCAACCGTCCGCCGCCAGCGACGTGCGTCCCGCCGTGCCCGCGTTCGGCGCGTCGCAGTAACGCCTTCAACCCGGAAGACGAATCTGCGCCGCGTCTTTTCCGATGAGCGCCGCCGCCGTCAGCATCTGCTTGCATTGATGCGCGAGCAGCTTCAGGTCGTGCAATGCATCGGCGGACAGCGACTGGGCGCGCTCGGCATCGACCACCATCTTGTCGAGATCGCGTCGTAGCTCCTTGAGCGCGTCGGCCTGCGCGAGGGGGGAATCGGGCTGCGGTGCTGCCGGCAGATCGTCCACGGCGCCCGCGAGATTGTCGCGCACGACGCCGAACGTGCGCTGCACCGGTTCGAAGGGCTGGCCGCCCGCGTCGTTGAGCGATTGCAAAAGCGGCGCGGCGGCGGTGATCTGCGAGGCGAGCACATGGCTCTGTACGAGCAGATCGTTCAATTCGGCGACGTACTTTTGCTGCGCCTTCGGCTCCAGCATCATGCGCTGAAACGCCTGCGCGAGATTGGCGAACGCGATGTGCACGTTCTTGCGCGCGAGCCGATAGCGGAAGTCGCGGTCGAGCGCGGTGGCGGCAACCGTCGCCGCGGCGGACGCGCCCTTGCTCGCCGTAGCCGCCGTGCTTTCCCCGATGCTTACCGACGACAACCGTTCCGCCGTCGCGCTCGCGGCTTTCATCGCCGAATCCGCGACGATCGCGGGATCGAGCGGCGGCGTGCCGGCCGACGGCTCGCTGGCCGCTTCCGCCGTGGCCGCCGCGACCGCCCCCGCGTTCGCATCGGCGAATACGGCCGGCGTTTCAACCGTGGATGAAGACGCCGCGCGAGCTCTCTCGGTCTGGGCAGCCGGCTTCGCCCGCCACCACCAACTGGCTTCGAGATAGTTGCGCGTCGCGGCGAGCAAGTCCTTCACGAGCTTGCCCATCAGCCGATATTCCCAGTACGGAAAAAGATGGCTCGCCGCGATGGCGATCGCGCAGCCGACGACCGTATCGATCGCGCGCTCGCCGATGATCCGCATGCTGCCCGGCGCGAGCAGATGAAACATCAACAGCACATACGACGATGTGAACACGACACTCGCCGCGTAGTTGAAGAGCAGGAGGCTGTAGCTCATCACCATCGATGCGAACATCACGAAGAGCAGGATATGCGGCTCCTTCACGAAGAGAATCAGCGCGATGGTCACCGTGCAGCCGATCGCCGTGCCGATGATCCGCTGCGTGTTGCGCTGCTTCGTGAGCGAGTAGCCCGGCTTCAGAATGATGACGGTGGTCATCACGATCCAGTACGCGTTCGTGAGCGGCAAGAGACGCCCGAGCCAGTATCCGATGCCCACCGCGATCGTCACGCGCAACGCGTGCCGGAAGCTCGGCGAGGACATCGTGAGATTCGAGAAAATCTGCATGAACGGCACGCGCCGGCTCGAGATGAAGCGCGACAACGCGTGGTCGATCTGCACTTCGGTCTCGGTCTGACTCGCGTCGTCGCGCGTGCTGCGGCGCATTTTTTCGATGAGGCGCGTCGCGCTCCACAAGCGCCTGAACACGGCCGCCGCCGCCGTATACGCTTCTGGATTTTGCTCCGGCAGCCCGTGCTCGCGCATGAGCTCCAGCTCGTATTCGATCGCGCGCAGTTCGGCCTTCATGCGGATCTGCTTGCCTGCCGGACTGTTCTGGAGAACCGCAAGCCCGATATCTTCGAGGTCAGCGGCGGCCTTGCGCACCAGGTCGCGATAGAAAATGAGGACGTCGGAGCCTGCGAAGGTCTTTCTGATGAGCGGATAATCCGTATGCGAGCCGACAAAAAACTCGTGCAGATCCACGACGTTGATGAACAGGTTGAAGAGCCGCGCGCGCCGCGGATCGAGCTTGCCGCTCTTCACCTTCGGCAGATTGCGCAGCACGATGTCGCGCGCCGCTTCCTGCCGCTCGACGGCCACGGCCTGCTTTTCGATCAACTGGCGATAACACTCGTCGAGATCGGCGTCGCCATCGTAGAACTCGGCGCGCGCGAGCAGATACTCCGCACAGCTGAACATGCTTTCGGCGAGCGCCTGCTGTTCGATGCGGTAGACGAACAGGCGGCTCACGAGCGTCGCCCAGTAGGTGTACCAGAGGCCGCCCACGAGAATCCACGAAGCGTTGATGAGCGCCTGCATCGGCGTGAAATGCTCTTCGAGCGTGACGACCATCATGAAAAGCGTCGCGAAGCTGATCTGCGGCCAGCGGTTGCCGTACACCACGATCAGCGACAGCACGAAAGTCAGCGGCACGATGGTCAGCCAGAGCGTGAGCGGGTGCGCCGTCGCGATGCCCGTTGCAAGCGCCGCAACGAAGCCGATGGCCGTGCACGCGAGCATCTCGTTGTGCTTGTGCCGCAGTGGCCCGGGCATGTCGACGACGCACGCGCCGAGCGCGCCGGTCGCGATCGTGAAACCAAGTTCGCGATTGTGAAAAACGATGAGCATCAGGACGGCGGGCAGCGAGACGCCCAATGCGATGCGCAATCCGCCGAAGAAATACTGGCTGTAAATGAACTTCCTGATTTCGAACGAATAGCGCATCGACTTCCTGTTTTGACGCTCGTTGATGTTTCGGGGACGAGGCGAGAACGAGTCTAACTCAACTCCCACGGGCTTCGGACCTCGGCCATTCGGCCAGGTTCTCGGCGTCGCGCATGCTTTGCTATGCTGGCGCCTTGAATCTACAAAGCTTTTCAAATCGCGCTGCGGACGACGTGTTCCGGGGCCGCATTGCAAGCCATTTTCCATGCTCGAACTCTTCTATTCGAACCGTCACGAGACGCTCGCCGCCGCGCTCTTCGAAGACCTCGACGCCTTCGCGATGCGCGAGGGCGATCCGTTCGCGCGCGAGGCCGTCATCGTGCCGAGCGCGGCCCTGCGGCGGCGGCTCGAACTCGACATGGCCGAGCGCTTCGGCATCTGCGCGAACGTCGATTTCTGTTATCTGGCGCAATGGCTGTGGGCGCAGATCGGCCGCGTGCTGCCGGTGCCCGCGCATTCGCCGTTCGCGCCGGACCGGCTCGCGTGGCGCTGCTATCGGCTGTTCGAAGACCCGTCGTTCGGCGATTCGGCGCGGCTCTCGACCTATCTCCACGCCGCCGACGACTCCATGCGCTATGAACTCGCACGCCGCATCGCGACGGTCTTCGATCACTATCTGACGTATCGGCCGGAGTGGCTCAATCATTGGCAGGCGGGCGGTTCCATTCTTGCGGGCGGTTCTGGCTCAGGCGTGGAAATCGATACACGCGGTCCGCGCCTCGCGGGCGCCAACGAAATCCAGCGCGAAGACGAACGCTGGCAGGCCGCGCTCTGGCGCGCGCTGCTCGCCGATCTCGCATTCGATGCGAACGGGGACGCAAAAGACCCGACGCCGCCCGCATACCGCTTTCTCGCCGACGCCCCCAATCTCGACCGCGACGCCGCCATGCGCGCCCAATGGCCGCGCCGCATCAGCGTGTTCGCGCTGCCGACGATGCCGCCGCTGCATATCGCGCTGTTGCGCGAGCTGTCGCGCTGGATCGATGTGCGCGTCTACGCGAGCAATCCGTGCCGCGAGTTCTGGTTCGACATCGTGAGCGAGGCGCGCGTCGAGCAACTTGAGCTGAAAGGCGAGGCGGATTATCAGGAAGTCGGCCATCCGCTGCTCGCGGAATGGGGCCGGCAAACGCAGGCGCAGCTTCACATGCTGCACGAGCTGACCGAGCGCGCGGCGTCGGGCGAGCGGCAGCTTTTCGAAGCCAATCCCGCGCCGACGTGGCTCGCGCGCGTGCAGAACGGCATTCTCGCGCTCGATCAAGAGAACGCCGAGCCGCAGCCCGATGAGATCGTCGAGAACGGCATCGAAGTGCATGTGTGTCACAGCCTGTCGCGCCAGCTAGAAGTGCTGCACGACCGATTGCTCGACTGGTTCGACGAGATCGAAGGGCTGGAGCCGTCGGACGTGCTCGTGGCGTTTCCCGATCTCGCGGTGGCGGGGCCGCTCATCGACGGCATTTTCGGCACGGCGCCCACGGGAGCGAGCAACGAGCGGCGGCGCATTCCGTATCGCATCACGGGCCTGCCGCCGTCACAGGCGAATCCCGTCGCGCGCGCGCTCATCGACTGGCTCGCGCTCACCGAGCGCGGCGTCGGCGCGCCGGAACTCGTCGAATGGCTGCGCGTGGATGCGATCGCGGCGCGCTACGGCATCGACGCCATCGCGCTCGAAACGGCGCAGGCGTGGCTCGCGGCCGCGGGCGCGCGGCGCGGCCTGCGTCCCGATGAAGTCACCGAAGAGCACGTGCCCGCGGCCCGCCACACGTTCGCCGATGCCCTCACGCGCCTCTATCTCGGCTACGCGCTGCCGGAGGGCGGCGCGCCGGTCGCGGAGTGGCTGCCGATCGAAGGCGCGAACGGCTCGGACGCCGAGTTGCTCGGCCGTCTCACGCGTTTCGTCGACGATATCGACGCGTTCGCCGTGCGCATCGCGACGCCGCGCACGGCGCGCGCCTGGGGCGATCTGCTGCTCGATGCGCTGGAACGTTTCTTCGATGCCGGCGTCGCCTTCACCGATTCGATCGGCGACGTGCGCGGCGCGATCGATGCGCTCGTCGTCGCGATGCACGAGGGCGCGGGCGATACCGAAGTGTCGGCGGCGGTGATCCGCACCGCGCTCACCGATACGCTCGACGATCCCGCGCGCGGCGGCGTGCCGTGGGGCGGCGTCACGTTCTCGTCGCTGACGAGCCTGCGCGGCTTGCCGTATCGCGTCGTGTGCCTGCTCGGCATGGACGACGGCATGCTGCCGAGCCTGACGCGCGCCGACGAGTTCGACCTGATGGCGCGCTTTTCCAGACTCGGCGACCGGCAGCGCCGCGACGACGAGCGCAACCTGTTTCTCGATCTCCTGCTCGCCGCACGCGACCGGCTGATGATCGCGTACACGGGGCGCAGCATCCGCGACAACGCCGTGCTGCCGCCCGCCGCGCTCATCGACGAGCTGCTCGACTATCTGGCGAAGTCCGTCGCAGGCAAGCATGCGGCGCCGGAAGAACTGGCGAAAGCGCGTGCGAGCTTCGTATTCGAGCATCCGCTGCAGCCTTATGCGCCCGACTATTTTCGTGATGACGGCCGGCTCTTCACCTACGAGCCCGAGCGCGCCGAACTCGCGCGCGCGCTGGAATCGGGCAAGACACAGCCCGTCGCGCCGTTCTTCTCCGCGCCCTTGCCGCAGGAAGACGAGGTGCAGACGATCGCGTTCGACGACTTCGTGCGCTTCTGGCGGCATCCCGCGCGAGCGCTTCTGCGCGACAGGCTCGGCATCGCGCTCGTCGATGCCGAAGCCGAGCTCGACGATACCGAGCCGTTCGAACTGGGCTTCCCGGGCCGCGACGCGCTCGCCGCGCGCGTGCTGCCCGCGCTGCTCGACCCCGCCGGTGACAACGATCGCGCCGCGCGCGAACGCGCGAGACGTGTCGCCCGCGCGAGTCCGGAAATGCCCGGCGGCGCGACGGGCGGCGTGTGGCAGGCGCGCGAGCTGCACGCGCTCGGTCAGCTGGCGGAGCGCGTGCGCGCGTCGACGGCGGCGGGCATCGGGCGTCTGCCGTTCGCGCTCGATCTCACGCCGCGCTGGCCGGACACGGAAAACTTCGCGCTCTTCGGGGCGTACGACGATGCGCTCGTCGACCTTCGTCCGCTGACGCTCGTCGGCACGCTCAACGCGCTGACGCCGCAAGCGCAGGTGATCTATCGCTACGACGCGCCTCGCGCGCGCGATTATCTGTCGGCGTGGCTCGCGCATCTCGCGTATTGCGCGGCGCTGCCGCTCGGCCCGCGCCGCACGGTCTGGCACGGGCGCGGCTCGCAGGCGGCGGATTTCGAGCTCACGCCCGTCGCCGATCCGCTCGCGCATCTCGCCGCGCTCGCGGCGCTCTATCGCGCGGGGCGGCGCATGCCGCTCAGGTTCTTTCCGAAAAGCGCGTGGCTCAAGGTGAAGGAGGGCGATTCGAAAGCGCAAGGCGCGTGGGAGTCGGAACGCACGCGCGCCGAATCCGACGATCCGGTGTTGCGCATCGCATTCCGCGGCGCGAATCTCGCACTCGACGACGCCTTCGCCGCGCTCGCGCGCATCGTCTTCGAGCCGCTCAAGCAGCATCTGCGGAGCGGCGCATGACAACATTCCTGGATAACAACGCAGTGCAGGAACTCGACGTCTTCTCTTGCGCGCTCGACGGCGTGAACCAGATCGAGGCTTCCGCCGGCACGGGCAAGACCTGGAACATCTGCGCGCTCTACGTGCGCCTGTTGCTCGAAAAGCGTCTGTCCGTCGAGCAGATTCTCGTCGTGACGTTCACGAAGGCCGCGACCGCCGAGCTGCACGAACGCATCCGCTCGCGGCTCGCGGGTGTCGCGCATGCGATCGAAAACGGCGACGCCGCCGGCGATCCGTTCATCGAGCAGCTTTTCGACACGACGCTCGCCGATCTCGATGCCGGCGAAGCCGCGAAGCGCCTGCGCATCGCGGTGTCCACGTTCGATCAGGCCGCGATCCACACGATTCACGCGTTCTGCCAACGCGCGCTGCAGGAAGCGCCGTTCGCCGCCGCGATGCCGTTCGCATTCGACATGGAAGCCGACGACAGCGCGCTGCGCTTCGAGCTCGCGGCCGACTTCTGGCGCGAGCGCGTCGAGCCCGTGGCGGCGCGCACGCCGTCGTTCGCGTCGTGGCTCGTCGCGAAAGGCGCGGGCCCGGCGTCGCTCGATGCGCAACTCGCGCGGCGCCTGAAAAAGCCTTTGGCCGCGCTTCGTTTCGGCGACACCAGCGCGGCGGAGGCGGCCGACATGCAGGCGCTCTTCGACGACGCCTGCGCGCTGTGGAACGCGGAGCGCGACACCATCGTCAAGCTGCTCGCCGACGCTCAGGGCGCGCTCAAAGGCAACAGCTACAGCACGAAGATCATCGGCGAGGCCATCGACGCATGGACCGCGTATTTCGCCGACAGCGACTGTCACGCGCCGCCGCCCGAACGCGCGCTCAAGCTCACGGCCACCGCGCTCGCGAAGGGCACGAAGCTCAAGAACACGCCACCCATGCACGCGTTCTTCGAACAGGCCGAAGCGCTTGCCGCGTCCGCCGCCGCCGCCGAGGCGTCGCAGAGCGCGATGTGGCTTGATGTCGTGCGCGAATGGCTCGATCATGCGCCCGCGGAACTCGCCTCGCGCAAGCGCGCGCGCCGCGTCGTTTCGTTCGACGATCTGCTGTCGAACCTGCATCACGCGCTCGTCAAACATGCGTGGCTCGCCGAGGCGTTGCGCGCGCGTTATCCGGCTGCGCTCATCGACGAATTCCAGGACACGGACCCGCTGCAATACGCGATCTTCAACCGTGTGTTCGCGCCGCACGGGCCGCTCTTTCTCGTCGGCGATCCGAAGCAGGCGATCTACAGTTTCCGCGCCGCCGATCTGCACACCTATCTCGCCGCGCGCGACGGCGCGAGCGCGCGCTACACGCTCGCGGTCAATCAGCGCTCGACGCCGCCGATCATCGAGGCGTGCAACCGCTTGTTCGAAGCGAATGCGAAGGCCTTCATCCTCGACGGGCTGGACTATCAGCCGGTGCGCGCGGGCACCCGCAAGCGCGGGCCGTTCATCGACGACACGCCCGCCGCGGCCTATTCGGACATCGCGGATTTTTGCGTCTGGATGCTCCCGCACGGCGAATCGGCGCTGTCGAAAACCAATGCGCAGCGCGATGCCGCCGAAGCCTGCGCCGCCGAAATCGCGCGGCTTTTGCGTGGCGCGCAGCGCGGTGAAGTGCGAATCGGCGACGAGGCGCTGTCGGCGGGCGATATCGCCGTGCTCGTGCAGACGCACCGGCAGGGGAGCCTCGTCAAGCGCGTGCTCGCCGCGTGGGGCATCGGCAGCGTGGAGCTCGCGCAGGCGTCGGTGTTCGGTTCGCCCGACGCCGAGCAGATCGAGCGCGTGCTCGCCGCCATCGACACGCCCGGCGACCTGCGCCGCCTGCGCGCCGCGCTCGCCACCGACTGGTTCGGGCTCGACGCCGCCGCGCTCTGGCGGCTCGAACATGCGGACGCGGCCGATCCGCACGGCGAGCCGATCGATTCGACGAGCTGGGTCGAGCGCTTCTCGCGCTATCGCACGATCTGGCACGAACGCGGTTTCGCGGTGATGTGGCGCACGCTCGCGCGCGAGCTGTCGATCGCGACGCGTCTCGTCGCGCGGCCCGATGGCGAGCGCCGGCTCACGAACGTGAATCATCTGGCGGAGCTTCTGCAGGCGCGTTGCGCGGAACAGCCGGGCATCGCGCCGACGCTGCGCTGGCTCGCCGCGCAACGCGAGCGGCAAGGCGGCGGCGAGGAAGCGCAACTGCGTCTCGAATCCGACCGCAATCTCGTGCAGATCGTGACCGTGCACAAGTCGAAGGGGCTGGAATATGCCGTCGTGTTCTGTCCGTTCCTGAACGATGGCGCGTCGCGCGATGCGTCCGGATCGGGCCTGCCCGACGCACGCGAATATCACGACGATGCGGGCGTCGCCGTGCTGCATTACGGCATCGAAGGCGACGAGGACGATCACGTGAGCGCGGCCATCGCGCGCGAGCAGGCGGCCGAGCGCGCGCGTCTCGTATATGTCGCGCTGACGCGGGCGGTGTTTCGTTGTTACGTGGTCGCGGGCTTTTACCTTTCGAACCGGTCGACAAAAGAGTCGCGCCGCAGCGTGCTCAACTGGCTCGCCGCGGGCGGCGGCCGCGAGTTCGACGGATTCTGCAAGGAGCCGCCGGAGGACGCGGACATCGTCGCGGCGTGGCACGCGCTCGCGGCGAAAGCGGACGGCGCCATCGGCATCGCGCCGCTGCCGGTGATCGACATGCGCGAGCCGCTCGCCGCCGATACCTCGAACGAACACGAGATCGCCGCGCGCACGAATCAAAGGATTTTGCGCGATCGCTGGCGCATGGCGAGCTTCAGTTCGCTGATCGCCGCCGGCGCGCGCGACGAGGCGAATCAGGCGCATCCCGCCGAAGCGCGTCCCGATCACGACGAGCTCGCCGCGCTCAAGGACGATGCGCGCGCGCAAGCGTCCGCAAAGAACGAGACGCCGCTCGCCGACGACGACATCCTCGCGTTTCCGCGCGGCGCGGCGGCGGGCGAATGCCTGCATCGCATGTACGAGCTTGCCGATTTCACGGAGCCGTCGGGCTGGGCGGCGGCCGTCGAGCGCGCGCTGCACGAGCATCCGACGCCCGCGCCCGAAGCGCTCGCGCCGCGTCTGCGTCCGATGATGCTGCGGCTCCTCGCCGATACCGTCGCGACTGAAATCTCGCCGGGCATGCGGCTGCACAGCATCGCGATGACGCGCCGCATGAACGAGCTGGAGTTTCTTTTTCCTGCCGAAGCGCTCGATTTCACCGCGTTGCGGCGCTTGCTCGCGGCGCACGGCTTTCCCGATGTCGCGCTGGAGTCCGGCGCGCTGCGCGGGTTCATCAAGGGATTCGTCGACATGATCGTCGAGCACGACGGGCGTTACTGGATCATCGACTGGAAGTCGAATCATCTGGGCGACGCCGCCTCCGACTACGCCGCCGCGCCGCTCGCCGTCGCGATGGCGGAGCACGCGTATCACCTTCAGGCGCTCGTGTATGTGGTCGCGCTGCATCGCTATTTGCGCGCGCGCTTGCCCGACTACGCGTACGACGCGCATATCGGCGGCTATCTGTATCTCTTCGTGCGGGGCGTGCGTCCCGATTGGCGCGATGGCGATGCAGCGAGCGGCGTGCATAGCGGGCGGCCGTCGCTCGAACTGGTCGAGGCGCTCGATCGGCTGATGGCGGGAGGCGCGGCATGAGCACGCCCGATGTCATCGAACGCGCGGGCGTCGACGAAAGCGCGGCGCTCGCGGAGGGTTTCGCGCGGCGCATGAGCGCGCTCGCGGCGCGGCTGGGCGCGGACGAACGCGGCGTGTTGTGGGCCGAGCGCGCCGCGTTCGCGATGAGCCGCGCCACCGCGCAGGGTCATGTATGCCTGCCGCTGGCCGCGCTCGCGCGCCGTCACGACGAGCGCTTTCACGAGGCGCGCGACGCGTTGCTCGCGAGCGGCGTCACGTGCTTCGTACGTGACGACGCGCGCGCGGACGCCGGCGATCTGTTGCCGCTCGTCATCGACGAGGATGGGCGGCTTTATCTCGCGCGCTACTTCGATTACGAGCGGCGGCTTGCAGCGGCGCTCGTCGAGCGCTCGCGCGATGCGCGCATGCCGATGCCGCAGCGGGACGTCGCGGAGCACGCGGCGCGCATCACGCGCTATTTCGGCCGGCGCGCCGACGACGACATCGACTGGCAGCGCGTCGCCGCGTTCACCGCGCTGGCGGGGCGGCTGACCGTCGTGAGCGGCGGGCCGGGCACCGGCAAGACGACGACGGTGGTCGGCGTGCTCGCGTGCCTGCTCGATGCCGCTCCGGACTTGCGCATCGCGCTCGCCGCGCCGACCGGCAAGGCCGCGCAGCGCATGCAGGAAGCGCTGATCGAGCGCGCCGACAAGCTGCCGCCCGAGCTCGCCGCGCGGCTGCCGCGGACGTCGTTCACCCTGCAGCGGCTGCTCGGCGTGCAGGCGGACGGGCGCTTCCGGCATCATTGCGACAATCCGCTGCCTTATGACGTGATCGTCGTCGACGAAGCCTCGATGATCGATGTCGCGCTGGCGGCGCATCTGCTCGAAGCCGTCGCGCCGTCGAGCCGGCTCGTGATGCTCGGCGACAAGGATCAGCTCTCGGCGGTCGAGGCGGGCGCGGTGTTCGCGGAGCTGAGCGCGGAGCCGTCGTTCAGTCACGCGGGCATCGCGCGCATCGCGTCGGCGCTCGGACTCGATACGAAGCGGCTCCAGCGGGCGCTGCCACATGCCGGGGCCGACGTTCCGACAAGCGAGCCGCAACTCGGACTTTTCGACGAGCCGCCAGAAGCACCCGATCCGGAATCCGCGCTGACCGATTGCGTCGTCTGGCTGGAGAAGAACTATCGCTTCGGGCTCGATTCGGATATCGGGCGTCTGTCTATCGCGGTCCGCAACGGCGACGATGAGGCCGCGCTTCATGCGCTCGACCCCGCCGGCGAGCGCGCCGCGGCCCTTTTTGACGATGGCGACGCCGCGCTGTCCGAGCGCACGCTCACGCGCCTCGCGAAAGGTTTTGCGCCTTACGCGCAAGCGCTGTCGGCCGTGCTCGAGGGCGAAGAAAGCGATCATGCCCGGCTCTTCGACGCGCTCAATCGCTTCCGCGTGCTGTGCGCGACGCGCAAGGGACCGCGTGGCGTGGACGAAGTGAACGCGCGCATCGCCGCGAAAGTGCGCGAGCAGGCGGGTATCGCGCTGGCGCTGGGCGCGCAGTGGTTTGCCGGGCGGCCGGTGATCGTCACGCGCAACGACTATGCGCTCGGGCTCTTCAATGGCGATATCGGCATCGCGCTGCCGGGCGCGGACGGTTTCTTGCGCGTCGCATTCCGCACGGCCGATGGCGCGCTGCGCTACGTGTCGCCCGCCGCGCTGCCGCCGCACGACACCGCGTTTGCGCTGACCGTCCACAAGTCGCAAGGCTCGGAGTTCGAGCACGCGGCGCTCGTGTTGCCCGGCGTGTTCGTGCGTGTGCTGTCGCGCGAGCTCGTCTATACCGCGATCACGCGCGCGAAGCGCAGAATCGACGTGTTCGGCTCGGCGGCGATTTTCGCGCAGGCGGTGAGAGAGCCGACGCGGCGCGATTCCGGGCTCGCTGCGAGAATGCGCCGTCTGGCATGAATAACGCTGATGTACGACGCTTATGAGCGACGCATCAAGGGGACCGACCGATGACGATGACCGACAGCCTCGCCGTGCCGCCCAACGAAATCGAGCTGACGGCCGTGCGCGCGCAAGGCGCGGGCGGTCAGAACGTCAACAAGGTGTCGAGCGCGATCCATCTGCGCTTCGATATTCGCGCATCGTCGTTGCCGGAGCACATCAAGACGCGACTGCTCGCGCTCGCCGACAGCCGCGTCACGCGCGACGGCGTGATCGTGATCAAGGCGCAGGAATATCGTACGCAGGACATGAACCGCGCCGCGGCGCTCGCGCGGCTCGACGAGCTGATCCGCAGCGTCGCCGTCACCCAGCGCAAGCGCATCGCGACGAAGCCCACGCGCGGATCGCAGATGCGGCGTGTCGAAAGCAAGGTGAAACGCGGCGCGATCAAGGCGGGACGCGGACCGGTGCGCGGGGAATAGGAGATCAGCCTTGCTGCCATCTCGGCGGCACGTCCACGCGCGGGCCGAAGAAATACGACTTGAGCACGTCGCGTCCGATCACGCGCCCGAGTTCGGAGAACGCGCAGTAGTTGCCGATCATTATGAAAAGAAGAATCTGAATCGCCCAGAACTGCGGCCAGTTGATATGCGCGAGCAGTGCGTGCTGCGCCGCCGCCAGGCCGTGCGTCTCCTTCCAGAAATCGAAGAGGCGCTCGAGATAGTGCAGGATGCCGGCGATGATCGTATAGATGAGCGTTTTCCACGCGGCGTTCCAGATCAGCGGGTGATCCGGATAGCGATTGATGAACGGCAGCATGTTCGCGATCATCACGGACTTGCCGAGAATCAGCGAGGCGACGATGACCGAAGCGGACGTCGGCAGCGAAATGCCGGTGCCTTTCACCATCAGCGTGCGAACGATGACGACGGCATGCAGAAGAACGAAGAAGAAGAGCGTGGGCGGCACCATCTTCATCATTTCATGCTTTAGCTTGGCGAACGAAACTGCCATATCGACTCCCGGCGCAAAAACGCGAAAGGATGACGCGGCATTGCGGAACGTGCAACGCGCATCCAAACAATTTGACGGATGCGCGTGACGCGAGGGGCGAGCGGCGGGCCCCGTCGCAGGGAGTCTAGTTCACGGCGCGAATTTGCGCCGTCCGAAAAAGGGCACGCGCTTCACCGCGCCCGTGGCGAGCGCGGTGCCCGCGAGCACGATCGCGCAACCCGCCATCATCACCAGCGAGACGCGTTCGCCGAGAAAGAGCGCGCCCCACAAGATGCCGAAGAGCGGGATGACGAAGGTCACGGTCATCGCGCGCGCGGGGCCCGCGACCGCCACCAGATGGAAATAGATAAAGTACGCGATGCCCGTGCAGCCGATGCCGAGCGCGAGCACCGCGCCCCACGCGTGCGCGGAAACCGGCGCGGCGGGCCACGTGAGGAACGCGATCGGCGCGAGCGTCAGGGTCGCGCCGATCATGCTGCCGGCGGCGTTGGTCATCGCATCGACGTCCATCAGATACTTTTTCGCGAAGTTGCCCGCGACGCCATACAGCGCCGATGCCGCGAGGGCCGCCGCCGCCGCGAGCATGCCTTGCACGGGCAGCGCGGCATCGTGGCCCGCGTGCTCCGGCGCGATTTGGTTCCACACCAGCACGAGCACGCCCGCAAAACCGATCGCCATGCCGATCGTGCGGGCGGTCGTCAGACGATCGCGCAGCCACAGATACGCGACCAGCGCGCCGAACAGCGGCGTCGTCGCGTTGATGACGGATGTCGCGCCCGCCGATAGGGTCAGCTCGGCATACGCGAACAGGCAAAACGGCGCCGCCGAATTGAGAATGCCGACGGCGAGCAGTTGCAGCCAGCGCGCGCGCAGCGTCGCGGCGGTGGCGGCGAGCGGACGGCGGGCGAGCAGCATGACGATCAGAAAAATGGCGCCGATGCCGACGCGCAAGGCCATCAGCGGCGCGACGCCGAACTCGGCGACGCCGACGCGGATGAAAAGAAACGACGCGCCCCACAGGGCGGCGAGGACGATCAGTTGCAGCAGATTGGCGGGTGACATGGCGGGGCGGACTTCGGTATGCAAATCGAAAGTCCGCGCATGTTAGCACCGCGCGCGTATCGAAATACGCCTGTCGAACGAAAGCGCAAGAAGCGGTAGATCAATGCGGCGGGATCATCCACGTCAGCACGTTCTGCTGCAGCCAGACGAGCACGCCGAGCAGGATCGTGAGAAAGATCGAATGCCAGAAAGTGCGCGCGAAGACGAGACCTTCCTTGCCCTTGAGCTCGGTCGTGGCCACGCCGGTCGAGATGTTCTGCGGCGAAATCATCTTGCCCATCACGCCGCCCGACGAGTTCGTCGCCGCCATCAGCACCGGATTGAGATTGAGCTGGTTCGCCGCCACGACTTGCAGATTGCCGAAGAGCGCGTTGCCCGAGGTATCGCTGCCGGAAAGGAACACCGCCACCCAGCCGAGGAACGCGGAGACGAGCGGGAAGAGCGGCCCGACCGACGCGACGCCCAAGCCCAGCGTGTAGTTCATGCCCGAGTAGTTCATCAGATACGCGAGCCCGACGATCGTCGCCACGGTCAGAATGGCGATGCGCGTCTGCACCCAGGTATCGGCGATCGCCGCGCCGTACTCGCGCGCGGGCAGCTTCACGATGAGCGCGGTGATGATCGACGCGACCAGGATCGCGGTGCCGGTTGCAAGCGGCTGGAAGTCCCAGATCGCGCCGTAAGGCTGGTTATAGAGCGTGATGAAGACCGCTTTGTCAAGACCGGGCCACGCGACCTTGACATCGCCGATCAGGAAGATTTTGAGCACCGTCCACACGATCACGACCACCGACACGACGATCCAGGGTATCCAGCCCTGTCCGCCCGAGACCGGCGCGCGGGTATCGGCCCGGCGATCGACGTTCACTGCAAACTTTTCATCCGCGACGGGCTTCCACACGCGCAGGAACGCGATCGTCAGAATCAGCGAGACGAGCGATGAAAGCACGTCGGTCAGCGCATAGCTGATGTAGTTCGACGTAACGAACTGCGTGAGCGCGAACGCACCGCCCGACACGAGCAGTACGGGCCAGATGCGCATCATGTTGCGAAAGCCCGCGTAGACGCCGATTACGTAGAAGGGCAGGAAGAATGCGAACAGCGGCAACTGGCGGCCGACCATTTTCGCGAGGGCATCGGTGGGCAGGTGTGTGACCGCGCCGAGCACGGTGATCGGCACGCCGAGCGCGCCGAACGCAACCGGCGCCGTGTTGAAGATGAGCGTGAAGGTGAGCGCTTCGAGGGTCGGGAAACCGAGCAGGATCAGGAGCGAGCTCGTGATGGCGATCGGCGTGCCGAAGCCCGAGATGCCTTCGAGCAGCGCGCCGAACGAGAAGCCGATCACAACCAGCACGATGCGCCGGTCGTTCGGCAGGTTGTCGACCATCCACTGGCGAAACGCCTCGAAGCGCCCCGAGCGCTGCGCGACGTTGTAAAGCAGGATCGCCGCGAAGACGATCCACATGACCGGCCACAGCGCGAACACCGCGCCGGCCGCGACCGAATCGAGCGCGAGGCCGACCGGGAAATGCCAGCCCGCCACGGCGATGACGAGCGCGAGGATCAGGCCCGCGAGCGACGCCTGCCACGCCGGGCGGCGCGCCCAGCCGAGCAGCACCAGCACGAGGATGATCGGCAGCGCGGCGACGATGAAGGACGCGAAGAGGGAATGCGCGATCGGAGTGAGAAGCTGATGGAACATCGGGTCTCCTTGCGGGTGTCATGAGCGGCGGCGGCGACGAGCCGATACGGCGATGCGCGTGGAGTTCGATGTTCTGCCGACGACGGCCATCGGTTAAGCAACCGCATAACGCGCACACTAAGAATAGGGCGCGAACGGCTTGCGTCAAGGCATGAATGCGTGTCCATTACGGCGCGGGCGTCGCGCGTGGACGTGAGGGAACGCGCCGCGTGCGGGCGCGCGTCATCATCGCGAGCGGCGGGACGAATCAGCTCTCGGCGATTACGACCGGCGAGTTGCTGTCGTCGTGGCCGGCGGGCGGCGTCTGGCGAAACACCCACACGGTCAGCAGGCCAAGCGAGGCAAGCATCCACAGCACGAAAAATACAAAGGCCATCATGTCCGATCCCCCGATACGGAAATTGCGCGACGGAAGTCGCGCTTGCGATGCAGTAATGGGAGCTATGTAGCCAAAAGCGTGCCAATCGTCTGGCGAAATCGGGCGATGCCTTGTCGGATAAGGAAAGTGTTCGCGCGCACAGAAGGCTTCATCGCGCGGGAATAGCTGTTTCCAACAGAAAATGTTGCAGTCGTGTTACGCAGCACCGTACAACGTGGGCGTTTGTCTCATCCGATGTAACGCCGCACGACGCCGGTCAGTGGCCGTGGCCGCCTCCGCCGTGCCATCCGCCGCCGCCTCCGTGCCAGTTGTTGCCGCCGCCGTGCCATCCACCGCCGCCGTTCCAGCCGTGTCCGTGCCATCCGCCGCCATGCCAGCCGTGACCCCAGCAGCAACCGCCGCCGCCCCAGTAGCCGAAGCCGAAGGAGACTGCCGGATAACCATAGCCATAGCCGTAGTAAGCCGGATAGGAGGCGTACGGCGGGTAATAGGGATACGGGTACGGATACGTCTGGTAGTAGTCGGTGTAAGGCGATCCCACCGCGTACTCGTACTGCGGCGGAAGCGTTGCCGCAGCGGCGCCGGATGCGGTCTGCCCAGGCAACGCGAATTCGCGCTGCGTATAGGTCGCGTCGACAACGGGATAAGAGGGATAGGCCGGATATCCGTAGTAATAGCACCCGCTGAGGAGAAGCCCGGCGGCAAGCGCGATAGCGGCCGTTGCGGGTCCGGGAAGACTGCGGGCGGAAATCATGATGCTGCTCCTTGCGCTAGGGCTTGCCGAATCTCGAAATAAAAAGCAGGCCCGTTAAGAAGCAGCTTAGTCGAACGGTCGCAAGCAGGCGTCCGATGTCATGTCACAAAGCGTTACCGGCAGGCGATTATGTAACAAATCTGAAACAACGGACGGATCGCGGCGAAGCGCCGGCCTCGCCGTATCGAGAAGACTACTTTCCAACCTGATTGCCGATGACGCCGCCGACAGCCGCGCCGCCGAGCGTCGAAAGTGCGCTGCCCCCGATCACCGCACCGCCTGCCGCGCCGACGCCGGCGCCGATGGCGGTATCCCGTTGACGCGTGGTCATGTCGCCGCAAGCGGTGAGTCCTCCCAGAAACGCAACGACCATTGCAGCAGCGCCGATCTGTCTGATGTTTTTCATGTCGACTCTCCAATTCGATGATGAGATGAATCGGCTGCAACCCGGTGCTCGCCAACGGGCGCGCCATGTTTTCGCCGGTTCGTCCATTTCTCCAGCACGAAAAATGCCCGATTCGTCCGATATTCGCCTCAGCCAGACCCGACAAGGCTTTGCGCCCGATGAGACAAAAAAAACGGCCTGTCGCACGTGCCGTGCGACAGGCCGTCGTTCGCTGCCGGCAAGCATCAGGACGGCTGATAGATTTCCGCGCCTTTCTTCACGAATTCGATCGCCTTCGTTTCCATGCCTTTCGCGAGCGCCTCATTTTCGCTTACGCCTTGCTTGGCGGCGAAGTCGCGCACGTCCTGGGTGATCTTCATCGAGCAGAAGTGCGGGCCGCACATCGAGCAGAAATGCGCGACCTTGGCCGAATCCTTCGGCAACGTTTCATCGTGGAATTCGCGCGCCTTGTCCGGGTCGAGGCCGAGATTGAACTGGTCTTCCCAGCGGAATTCGAAGCGCGCCTTCGAGAGCGCGTTGTCCCGAACCTGCGCGCCCGGATGGCCCTTCGCCAGATCGGCCGCGTGCGCTGCGAGCTTGTACGTGATGATGCCTTCCTTCACGTCGTCCTTGTTCGGCAGGCCGAGGTGCTCCTTCGGCGTGACGTAGCAGAGCATCGCGGTGCCGAACCAGCCGATCATCGCTGCCCCGATGCCCGACGTGATGTGGTCGTAACCCGGCGCGATATCGGTCGTGAGCGGCCCGAGCGTGTAGAACGGCGCCTCGTCGCACCATTCCAGTTGCAGATCCATGTTCTCCTTGATGAGTTGCATCGGCACGTGGCCGGGGCCTTCGATCATCACCTGAACGTCGTGCTTCCACGCGATCTGCGTCAGTTCGCCGAGCGTCTTCAGTTCGCCGAGCTGGGCTTCGTCGTTGGCGTCGTAGATGGAGCCGGGGCGCAGGCCGTCGCCGAGCGAGAACGAGACATCGTATTGCTTCATGATTTCGCAGATGTCTTCGAAGTGCTCGTAGATGAAGCTTTCCTTGTGATGCGCGAGGCACCACTTCGCCATGATCGAGCCGCCGCGCGACACGATGCCGGTCATGCGATTCGCCGTCAGCGGCACGTACTGCAGGCGCACGCCCGCGTGGATCGTGAAGTAGTCGACGCCTTGCTCTGCCTGCTCGATGAGCGTGTCGCGGAAGATTTCCCACGTCAGGTCTTCGGCCTTGCCGTTGACCTTTTCGAGCGCCTGATAGATTGGCACGGTTCCGATCGGCACCGGCGAATTGCGGATGATCCACTCGCGCGTTTCGTGGATGTGCTTGCCGGTGGAGAGATCCATCACCGTGTCGCCGCCCCAGCGGATCGCCCACGTCATCTTGTCGACTTCCTCGCCGATCGACGAGCTCACCGCCGAGTTGCCGATGTTCGCGTTGATCTTCACGAGGAAGTTGCGCCCGATGATCATCGGCTCGCTTTCCGGGTGATTGATATTCGCCGGGATGATCGCGCGGCCGCGCGCCACTTCGTCGCGCACGAATTCGGGCGTGATTTCCTTGAGCGCGTCCTTGCCGAACGCCGCCGCGCCGAACGCCTGTCCGGCGTGCTGGCGGCCCATCATCTTTGCCAGTTTCTCGCCGTTCGGGCCGCTGGTACGCAGGCTTTCGAGGTATTCCGCGCGCCGCTGATTCTCGCGGATCGCGATGTACTCCATCTCCGGCGTGATGATGCCCGCGCGCGCGTAGTGCATCTGCGAGACGTTCTTGCCGTCGAGTGCGCGGCGCGGCTTGCGATGCAGGCCGGGAAAGCGCAGTTCCGCGGTCTTCGGATCGGCGGCGCGTTCGCGGCCGAATTCGCTCGACAGGCCGCTCAGCTCTTCCGTATCGCCGCGCGCTTCGATCCATGCGCCGCGCAGCGCGGCAAGGCCCGAGCGGATATCGATTTGCGCATCCGGATCGGTGTACGGGCCGGACGTGTCGTACACATAGACGGGCGGATTCTTTTCCGCGCCGAAGCCGTCGGGGGTATCGGATTGCGTGATTTCGCGCATCGGCACGCGGATGTCGGGCGTCGATCCGGTCACGTAGACCTTGCGCGAGTTCGGCAGCGGCGCGATGGCGGCGGCGTCGACGACGGCGTTCTCGGACAGGAACTTGGGGTTGGCATTCATGTGCTGTATCTCCTAAGGGACGAGGTTTTTTATGCACGAGCGAGGGCTAAGCTCGGCTGACTCAGGAGCTAAACAGGGAGGAACGAGATGGAAAGGTACGGGTTCGGAAGAAGTGGTGCGATGCTGCCGTCGAACCCGAACGCTTCCCTGCGCTGGCATTATCCAGATCAGGTTCAAAGGGTATTTCTCACCCACGCCGCACGAAGCGGTTCGGTCGATGAAGCCGGACGAAACCGCGATGCGCAACGCAGGACCCCCGCGTTAGCAGCCGCCACATTACACCGTGGCGTGGCGTGTTGGCAACCATCTTCAAAATCCATCGTTGGTGGATAGCGCTTACTGCATAATGTCGGGCGCCGTGGATCCTCGGGTTTTCCCCGATGCTCACGCGGTCCGTCCTCGCGCCATCCGCCTCTATGTCCGCTCTCCCGCCGCCGCGTCTGCCGTTCAGCTTTCCCGACCGTTTTCCGTTTCGCCCGCCGCGTTCCTTCAAGGGGCAGGTTGCGCTCGCGCTTACCGTCGTCTACCTCGTGTGGGGATCGACGTATCTCGGGATTCATTTATCGCTCGAATCGTTTCCGCCGCTCATGCTCGGCGGGCTGCGCAATCTGTTCGCGGGTATCGGATTATTCGTGATCGCCGTGCATCGCAAGGCGGCGTGGCCCAGCGCGCGGGAAGTGCGCAATGCGGCGATCGTCGGCACGCTGCTCGAAGGTCTGTCGAGCGGGATGATGGCCTACGGCATGCGCACCGTCGGCACCGGCACGGCCGCGGTGATGGTGGCCACCGTCCCGCTTTTCGCGACGATCTTCGCCGCGCTCGCGGGGCGTGGTGTTGCTAAAGGCGAGTGGATCGCGGTCGCGCTGGGTCTGATGGGCATCGTGTTGCTGAATCACGGTGATCCGTCGCCGAGTTCCACGTTCGGCACGCTCGCCATTCTGTGCGCGGCGATTTTCTGGGCAGGCGGCGCGCATATCGCGACGCGTTTGCCGCAGCCTTCCGATCTGCTGATGTCGACCGCCCTGCAGATCGGATTGGGCGGATTGATTGCGACGGGTATTGCGCTGGTGTCCGGTGAGCGGCTCGCGCATGTCGCGCCCGGAGCGGCGTTTGCGTTTCTGTATCTCGTGGTGATCGGGTCGATGGCCGCTTATGTCGCGTATAACTTTCTGATTCGGAATACGAGCACGATTGTCGCGACGAGCTGTCTTTACGTGAATCCGATCGTCGCGGTGATGCTTGGTGCGGTGATGCTCGGTGAGATCATCACGCAATGGACTATTATCGCGACGGTCGTCATTCTGCTTTCCGTCGGGCTTTCGTTTTGGTTTGATTATCGGCGGCGCGGGCTGGCTTAGAGAACGCCGCAAAGTTCGTTCGGCGCAACGGTCGAGGCGTGCAGTACGAGATGAAACAAAGCTGTCCTTGCACTTGATCACGCGCCGGGCGTCGCAGAAGATTCGTGAAGAATGCGTAGTCTCCGATACGCACCATCACGGATTTAACGCCATGACCACTCACGTCATTAGTTTTTTTGCCGACGACAGGCTCGTGCGTCGTTGGAGAATCATCTCGGCTATTGCGCCCGGCAAGGCAGTGGTGCCGGTCATGGAATCAATGACGTGAATCCGTTTGTAACGCGCGACGGTTTCAATGTCTTCGGTGACAATAACTTCGCGTCGGCAAGCGGAGTAACGGTCGGAGACGGGCAATTTAACAGTCTGAATGACAGTGTTTTGATCGGTAAGCAGGCAACGGCGAGAATGGTCCGGCCACTGCTATCGGAAGCTACAAAAAAAACCCGCCACACGAAGCGGCGGGAGAGAGGGAACTACATTTACGCAACGGCACGCCCGGGCGGGCGCACCGCTTGCTACTTGTGCTGTTCAGCGGAGTTCGAAATGGCCTGCCCGCCCTTCGAAATGTCCTGGCCCGCGCCCGAGACGGTGTTGCAGCCCGCGAGAGCCGCCGTGCCTGCGATGAGCAGCAAAGCGATGAGTCGAGTCATGTTGTATTCCCCTTAGAGTTGAAATGCGTGACAGGAATCGGTTCGCGCATCGTTTCGAGTGACGGACGTTTCTTGACGCCCGGCCTACCGGTGTAATCAATCATAAAAAAGCGCGCGGCCGCAGGCTGTAGGCACGCCTGCGATTTTCCTGTGGGCGGCGTCCGCATTTCATGTCGGCGTCGTCCTACGCCGCTGGCATGACGATGTTCGCATCGTCGCGGCGCTCGCGTGGCATCGACACACTGATCGCCGTGCCGTGCGGCGTCACGCGCTCGATCTCGAAGCGTCCGCCGCGCGCCGAAACGCGCTGGCGCATGCCGACGAGCCCATGCGTCTGCGTGCGCTTCAAATCCTGCGGCCGGATGCCGATGCCGTCGTCGGTGATGGAAAGCGACACGTTTTCGTCATCGACATCGAGCGCCACGCGAATCCGGCTCGCGCGCGCGTATTTCGCCGCGTTCGTGAGCGTCTCCTGCGCGACGCGAAAGAGCGCGATCTCGATCGCCTCGCCGAGCTTCACGTCCTCGCCGGGCAGATCGGACTCGATGCTCCAGCCGTTGCGCTGCGCGGCTTCGTCGACGAGCGAGCGCAGCGCGGTCACGAGGCCGAAGTTGGCGAGCACGGTCGGACGCATGTCTTCGATGATGCGGCGCTTCAGCGCAATGCCCTGATCCAGACTGCCCAAGGCGCGTGCGAGTTTTTCCGCCATCGCGGGCTCGGTGTCCTTCAGTTTGCCGCGCACCCACGCGACATCCATCTTGCTCGCGGTGAGAATCGAGCCGAGTTCGTCGTGCAGTTCGCGCGCGAGCTCCGTCTTCTCGTTTTCGCTGACGGACTGCAAGTGCCACGCGAGCGCTTCGAGTTGCCGCGTGCGCTCGAACACGAGCCGATCGAGCTCTTCCTGCTGTGTGATGAGCGCCTTCTGCACGCGCGCCTGCTTGTCGAGCTGGATGCCGAGATTGCGAAAGAGCAGCAGGAACAACACGATGTTCAGCGCGCACAACGCGGCGACGCACAGCGTCGAGATGCGCTGATCGGCGCGGCTCGCATCGAGCGCGTGTTGCGCGCGCTGCTCTTCGTTCAGACGCAGGAGCGACAGCGCGGCGTCGAGCGTCGCGCTCGCGTCGGGCGGCGGCAGCGCGAGCGCGCGCTCGCGTGCGGCGGCATCGGCGGCGGTGTCTTTCGATGAATCCGCGAGACGTACCGTGCCTCGCGCGATTTCATCGTCGGCGGCGGCGCGGATCTGCGCGAAGCTCGCGAGCGCGGTGTCGTCGCCGATACGCCGGTAATACGCATCGAGCGAGGCAAGCGTGCGCCGAACGCGTCCTGACGTTTCCCGAAAGTGCGTCTGATACGCGCCGTCCGGCTTCAACGCGAAGCCGCGCTCGTCGGCGGTGAGTGTGGCGATATCGGCGGCGAGCGTCGAGAGCTGCGCGGTCGCGCCTTTGGCGTCGAGCGCCGTTTCATATTCCGATGCGATCCGCATGCGACCCGATTCCAGGATGACGAGGCCGCCCACGGTAATGAGGATCGCGACCGTCATCGCGACCGCCCAGCTATAGCGGCGCATCCAGTCGTTCAGGCGCGATGCGCGACGCGCGAGACTGGCCGGCGCGGGAGCGGGCTGAGCGGACTGAACGGGCAGCATCGTCGGTACGTGACTCATGTGTGTCGGGATCGGCGGTTCGCGTCAAAAGCCGATTTGAAAGCAAGTGTCGGTGGATTCCCACAGCAAAAAAGGAGCCTGCCCGAGTGCGCGGCGCGAATCGTATCGCTAGGATGGATGCGTCATCCATTCTTACGGGGAACGATCATGCTCAAGTGGGCACTGTTTTTCGCGATCGTGGCCGTGATCGCCGGCGTGCTCGGCTTCACGGGCGTCGCCGCTGGCGCCGCGGCCATCGCCAAGTTCTTGTTCGTGCTGTTCCTGATTCTCTGCGTCGTATTTTTGGTGCTCGGCTTCGTCGTCACGAAAAAAGCCATCGATTAGCGCCGGTCCGTGAGCGTCATCGGACCGATTCCTGTTACTCGTTCATGAAGGAGGTCACATGCTTCACTACGCTGCTGTGTTCTTCGTCATCGCCCTCATCGCGGCCGTGTTCGGTTTCACCGGCATCGCGGCGGGCGCGGCGGAAATCGCGAAAATCCTTTTCTTCATTTTTCTCGTCGTGTTCGTGGTCACCTTGCTGCTCGGCGTGTTTCGAACGTGACGCCGTGACGTGAAAGAAACACGAGCCATCAGGCCGCGCGCGGGTTCCGGGACCGTCGCGCGGTTTTTCCACGGGTCAGGCATGGTGCATGCATCGCAGTTTCCGAATGGATAGCAGGCGCTATAGAAGTCCCGTTCGATACGCGCTATGGCGCCAGCTCCAGCGACCGTCATCACATCCCATTTCTGAGGAGCGAACCAAATGTCCAAATCGTCTGCTGTAAAAGCCGCGCCGAATCAGTCCACGGACGCCTTCGTGCTCGATCTCGACAAGATTCGCGCCGACGCGCGCCAGCACATGGACGAAGGCCCCGTCACGGCGAGCTACGGCGCCGACCGCGAGACCGTGCTGAAACTGCTCAACGATTCGCTGGCGACCGAGATCGTCTGCACCCTGCGCTACAAGCGCCACTATTTCATGGCGAAGGGCATCCACTCGGAAGCCGTCGCGCAGGAGTTTCTCGAACACGCGAACGAGGAGCAGGAACACGCCGATACGCTCGCCGAGCGCATCGTCCAGCTCGGCGGCGAACCGAATTTCGCGCCGGACAGCCTGAAATCGCGCTCGCATTCCGAGTACAAGGAAGGCCACGATCTGATCGACATGATCCGCGAGAACCTGATCGCCGAGCGCATCGCGATCGATACGTATCGCGAGATCATTCGCTATCTCGGCGACAAGGACGTTACGACGCGGCGCCTCTTCGAAGACATCCTGGCGGTCGAGGAAGAGCACGCCGACGATATGGCCGATCTGCTGGCGGGCCGCAATGGTTAAAGACATGCGCGCCGGACGCACATCGCGTGCGTCCGGCGCATCCGTACGATGACCGATCAACTACTACAAGAACGTCCGGCAGCGCGGACCACGCGAATGATTCGAGTCTTGATAGCCGACGACCACGCGATCGTGCGCAGCGGGTTCAGGCAGTTCGTCGCGGACGAGCCCGACATGGAAGTCGCCGCGGAAGCCGCGACTGGCGACGAGGCCATCGCGCGTGTGCGCGAGCAGGCGTTCGATGTCGTATTGCTCGATATCGCGATGCCCGACAAGAACGGCGTCGACACGTTACGCGTGATCAAGCAGATCCGGCCGGAACAGGGCGTGCTGATGCTTTCGGGCTTTCCGGAGAGCCAGTACGCGATCAACCTGCTGAAAGCGGGCGCAAACGGGTATCTGAACAAGGACGCCGCGCCCGATGAAATCGTGCGCGCGATCCGCACGGTGGCGCGCGGGCATCGGTATTTGTCGGAGTTCATCGCCGATGCGCTCGCCGACAAGCTCGACAAGCCCGCGGCCGAACGTCCGCACGAGCTGCTGTCGGAGCGCGAGTTCCAGATCTTCTGCAAGCTCGCGGGCGGCCAGATTCCGACGGAGATCGCGCAGGAATTGCATCTGTCGGTGAAGACGGTGAGCACGTATCGCGCGCGCGTGCTGGAAAAAATGCGGCTCGCCAATAACGCCGACCTCACGTATTACGCGATCAAGAACGGCCTGATCGAATAGTTCCGGAGGGCGCCCGACGTGGGCAATCACATCATCACCGACAATCGGGAGGGCCGGGCGGGCGCGCCGCGCATGCCGCTCGCGGTGCTGCTGATCGAGGATTCGCCGCTGATCCGGCGCAGCATCACCGAAGCGATCGAGGCGCTCAGGTCCTGGCGCGTGGCCGCATTCGCCGAAACGCCCGACGACGCCATCGCGCTGCTGTCGTCGCAGGCGTTCGACGCGGTAATCGTCGATCTGCAACTGAAGCGCGGCTCAGGGCTGGACGTGCTCGCGTGGCTCCAGACGAGCGGCGCGGCCCGCGCGCGCGGCGCGTTCGTCGCGGTGCTCACGAATCACGCGTTGCCGGCGTATCGCGAACGGTGCCTGCAATACGGCGTGCGTCATTTCTTCGACAAATCCCTCGAATTCGACCGCGTGCTCGACGCGCTGCACGATTACGCGCTCGGGCGCGCCTGAGCGCGTTCGCGTCCGCGCCAGTGGCTGAAGGCGGCGAGACCCGTCGCGATCAGCCCGGCGAGACAGACGCCGATCCAGCCCATCGCGTGCCACGCGAGCGACGCCGCCGCCGATCCCAGCGACCCGCCGATGAAATAAGCCACCATGTAGACCGTGTTGACGCGGCTGCGCGCTTCGGGCTTGAGCGCGTAAATGCGCGACTGGTTCGAGATCTGCGCGGCCTGCACGCCGACATCCAGCACGATCACGCCGATGACCAGCCCGACGATGCTCGTCGCCGAAAACGCGAAGATGACGAACGACAGCGCAACAAGCCCGATGCACAGAGAGATGACGGCGCGCGGCCCGCGTTTGTCGGCGGATTTGCCCGCGAGCGGCGCGGCGAGCGCGCCCGCCGCGCCGACGATGCCGAACAGCCCCGCCGCCTGCGGACCCATGTGAAACGGCGCGCCCGCGAGCAGCAGCGTGAGGACCGACCAGAAGATGCTGAACGCCGCGAAGAGCGCGCCGCCGGTCAGCGCGGCTTCGCGCAGCGCCGCGCTTTCCACCGCGAGATGCCATATCGAGCCGAGCAGCTTGCCGTAGGACAAGGTCGATGTCGGCCGGCTTTTCGGCAGCCGCGCGGTCACGATGGCCGCGAGCGCGACGGTCGCGATGACGGACGCGCCGAACACCGCGCGCCAGCCGAAATACTGCGCGACGAAGCCGGACACGGTGCGCGCGAGCAGAATGCCGAGCAGGAGGCCGCTCATCACCATGCCGACGGCGTGGCCGCGCTCGGCCGCAGGCGCGAGTTCGGCGGAAAAGGGCACGGCCTGCTGCGCGATCGTGGATACGATGCCGATCGCGAGGCTCGCCGCGATCAGCACGGCGAGCGTCGGCGCGCTCGCCGCCACGACGAGCGATACGCCGAGCGCCGCCAGTTGCACCAGGATCAGAAGACGCCGGTCGAAGCGATCGCCGAGCGGTGCGAGCACGAGCATGCCGAGCGCGTAGCCGAGTTGCGTCGACGCGGGCACGGCGCCGATCAGCCAGGCGCTTTCTGGGAAGCTCGCGCGGAAATCGTCGAGCAGCGGCTGATTGAAGTAGATGTTCGCGACCGAAACGCCCGCGATCGTTGCGAGCAGCCAGAGCGTGGCGCGCGAGTAGTGGGGATGGCGTTCGTTCTGATTCAGTTCGGAGGATGTGGGCATGGATGGGCGCGAAGGCGTGGACAGCCAGCCGCCGATCATACTGAAGACGCGCGCGCACCGCAGCGCGCTGCTAGAAGGGCTGCGGCCCGCCGCCCTGTTCGACGCTCACGCAATGCGTGACGAGGCCGAGACCGGCGCGCCACAGATGCAGCCCGAACGCGGGTGGCTCCATGACGAACGCTTCCGGGCCGTCCGGTTTCAGTTGCAAGGCGACCTGATGCGCCGTCGATGGCGCGCACCACACGATCGTGCCGCCGAAGCGCGCGGTGATCGCCCGATGCACGTGGCCGCACACGATGCGCTCCACGTTCGGATGACGCCGCAGGAGCGTGTCGAGGGCGCGGCTGTCGTCGGGGGCGAGACGAATGTCGTCCATGAAGCCGATGCCGCACTCGACCGGCGGATGATGCATGCCTATCAGCACGGGCCGCTCGCGGCAGGCGTCGAGCTGCGCTTCGAGCCAGCCGAGGCGCGCCGCGCACAGGCGGCCGGCGCCCGAGCCGGGATCGAGCGTGTCGAGCGCGATCACGTGGACGTCGCCCATATCGAATGCGTGTTGAATGAAGCCGTCGTGGCCCGCGAATTCGGGGCGATCGCCAAACACCGCGCGCAGATTGTCGCGATCGTCGTGATTGCCGACGAGCACGCGCCACGGCATCCCCAGCGCGTCGAGCAGCGTGCGCAGATGGCGGTATTCTTCGATGCCGCCCGCATCGACGAGATCGCCCGTGACGAGCACCGCGTCGGGACGTGGATCGAGCGCGTTGAGCGCCTCGATGGCGCGGGCGAGAAAGGCGGCCGTATCGACGCGGCCATAGGCGAGCGTGCCCGGCGGCGTGATATGCAGATCGCTGATCTGGGCGAGCAGCATGCGCGTGTCTCTCCTCGTCGCGGGCGGTGATCCGGCTTACTCGTCGGCGTCGGCCGCTGGCGGCTTCGGCGCGAGGTACGCGGGCACGAGCCACTGGAAGCCGGTCATCGAGGTCTCGCTGAACGTGCATTCGGCGGCTGCCGCGGCTATCCCTGGCTTGACGGAAGGCGGCTTCGGCGGGATTTCGATCGTGCCGTGCACGACCACCCTCGAGCCATGATAACTCGCGCCGGTACCCGTGATTTTCAGCGGTGCGCGCGCGGCGTCGGGGTAGTCGGTGCGCGCCTTGTCCTTGCAGGCTTCGGCGTTCTTGTAATAGGACGTGCAGCCGGCGAGAGATGCGAGCGGAATCGAGAACAGGATGAAAAAGAGGCGGCGGGTTCGATGGTTCATCGATGAGTCCGGTCGATGCCCGATGCCGCGAGGTGCATCGAGCGTGATGAAAGTCGGGCGAAGCTTTATAACACGCGCGCCCCGCGACGGCTTGTTTTACCGCGCGATGCGGTAGCACAATCGGCATTGGCGTTTTTTTCGAGCGCGTTCGATCGATGGAGGCGACCGCCATGCAAAAGGACATCGAAGTAGGCGATTACCTGCTCGCCATGCAGGCCGTGCCCAAACCCCGCGAGGCCGACGGCGACGCCAGCGTGGCCCCGTCCGAGGGCTACGCGATCCGCGTGCGCGTGTCGCGGCTCGACCGTCAGCCGTTGCACGGTTCGAAGCTCGCCGACGATTCCGGCGAAATGACGGGCGACCACGGCCTGTTCGAAACCGTCGCCGAGGCGATTGCGCATGGCGAGGCGTGGGGACGGCATTACGTCGCGCGCGTGCTGGGGCATTCGGTGTAGCGGCGGGGGCCGCGAAAGAGGGGAGCGTGCTCCCCGCGTCAGGCGGGTGCTCGGGGGCGAGGGGCGTCGCTAGACTTTGGCTCATCGACCGGATCGACCGGATCGTTCAGAGGCCGCCACCATGCCCGTTGCCCTATACATCACGCCCCATTACATCGCTTCCGTGCGCGGAGGGAAAACGCGCGACTGCTTCGCCGGGACGGTGCGCTTCATCGATGTGGACGCGCTGCCGTTCGATATCGAGCATGTGTGCCTGCTCGATCGCGATACGCCAATCGAGGCGCTTTTCGACGCCGTGAGGGATGCGGAGCGGCTGTTGAATGCGGTGTGAGAGGGGCTCGCCGATGTTCTAAAAAAAGGCGGCCGCGGAAATAGGCCGCCGCGGCTTGCCTAGCGGTACTCGTCTATTTCGATCGTCCCGCCCATCGCCTCCATCATCGCGCGAATGTCATCTGGCACATCGGGCACGCGATTGCCGGACTCGTTGTCCCAATAGCAGAAAAAGCGCGCCTCAATGCCGTTTTCGGCGAGCAAAGCCCTCAGGTCTGATCGTGGCAGCTTCAAGTGGTCAATGAGAAACCGTAGATGCGGCTCTAACAGCTCGCCGCGCACGGCACCTTTGCTGCCAAGGCCCCAAAGACCGACCCGGCTGGGAGCCCGGCTCGGACGCCCTGACGGTGTAGTGAAGGGCTCCCCTTTGACGATTGCAATCTTGGGCTCGACGCCGAAATACTGCGTCCAGAAACCGGGCGTCAATGTGTCGCCGGAAAGATAGAACGTCGCGTGTGCGAGATCGTGATCTGTCATCGAAACGGCCTCAGTCTGCCCAGTCATGAAAATTCCCAATGTAATCGCCCTTGAAATATACCTCTCTGTCGTCATGCCAGATGACGTTGTCGGCAGGTCCTAAACCGTTTCCTGGCTTGAACTTGTGCAAGATGTCTCCGAACGTCTTGCGGTCATATCCAAGCATTTTTGCGGCATAGTTCGGGTTGTTCGTGCTTGCGGCCAGATCTATCACGTCGTCGCTTACGGTGCGTGGGCGGCGCGCTGTGGATCGGCTGCACGCTGTGCGCCTGGTCATGCAACGTTCTTCCTGCTCGCGCAACAACACGCCGGCGAGCTGCGCGCCGCGACACTGCCCGATGCGCCGACCGTCATGGCAGCGCCCGCTGATAGCCGCTCGCTTACGCGCGTGACCGCCGAGCGCGCGACGGTGGTCGCGCAGCTCGTTACCGTGAAAGCAGTCGCGCGGCAGCGCGTCGCGCTTCTGTATCTGTCGCGACGAGTTGCTTGCCGCACGTGTTTCCGGCTCGCTTATCCGTCGCAGTCCGAAGACCTGATGGGGCGCATGTGGCGCAAGCAAGGGAAGATCGAGAGACGTTTGCGGTCAGGCAAGCGACTGACGAGCGCCACGCGCGAACGACTGGTAGACGAGTTGATGCTCGCCAAGGACGCGCGCCAAGCCGCGTTCATCGCGGCGGCGCGACGCCTTCTTGGTCTGTGAGCTTCGAGCGCGCCGCCGTTAGCGCCGACCGCTGCGCCGGGGTTTTTTCCGACTATAAAAAGAGCGGCGCGAGGAAACAAACCCCTGCGCCGCCCGCTCGCCTATCGGTACTCGTCAATCTCGATGGTCCCACCCATCTCTTCCATCATGGTGCGAATGCTCTCAGGGACGTCCGGTATGCGGTCGCCGGTCGCGTTGTCCCAGTAGCAGAAGAAGCGCATCTGAGCATTGGTGCGCACTACGAGTTCGCGCAAGTCGGGACGCGGAAGGTTCAGTAGCCCAGCGAGATAGCGCAAATGCGGCGCAAGGTCGTCACTAGTCACGGCCTCCTTGCTGGATACGCTCCAGATACCTTGGCGCCACGGGAAGGCACTTACCCGACCGGATGGCATCGTGCGCGGTTGGCCTTTCATTCCCGCGCGAGAAGGAGATACTCCGAAATACTTCGTCCAGAACTCCGGCGGCTCTATGTCCTGATAGATGACAAAGGTCGCGTGGGCGAGTTGATGCGGCTTCATGGGAATTGCGCGCTCAGTAGCTATGCATGTTGTCAATTTTTATACCTTTGAAATAGACGTCGCCGTTGTCGTGCCAGAGCACGTTGTCATCGCCGCGTAACTGGTTTTCTGCCTTCATCGCGTGAATCATGTCGCCGAACGTGTCCCGGTCGTATCCGAGCATCTTAGCCGCGTAGTCGGGGTTGTTCGTCTTGGCCGCAATCTCGAACACATCGTCACTCATGGCGTCTGACACGTACTCGAACGGATGAGCATCGCCCAGCAACGAACCGCCATCGCTGCCGTCTCTATCGCAAAAACTTTTGAGTATGGAATCGCCACCGTTCCCATCGTCGGACGGTGCGCCGCTGAGCAGCGCACCTGCCGCCGCTTCTGCCGCGCCGAGCCAATCAAAGCCGCTACTGGCACCACTACCGCGGACAGAAGCGGCACTCCTGGCCGCAACCCGGACGGGCACGTAGGGTGAGTCATCGACAAAAGAGCCGTCCGCGTTGAGCGGTAGGTACTGCCCGTTGCGGAACCCGTAGACGATCGGCTTAGGGTCTGGCGCTCGCTTCGGCCAACTTTGCGGCGCGTATTGCCGGGTAACCCGCCGACCACCACACCAAGCACGGTCAATGGCGGGAATGAGCCGTCCATCGCGTACCGCATCGCGGAGGATACGCGTCAGGTCTTCTCCATCAGCCGGACGCGCGATGCGCAAATGATCACTTATAAAGGCGACGTACATGCTGAAGTCTCTATGGGCGGGCGCACCGTTGCGGCTGGTGGAGACGCGGAACAGCCGATCGAAGTCCCGCCGATCCTGCTCGATTTGTTCTTCGCGCTCCTTGCGTGCTTTCTGACGGTTCTCGTAAGAGAGCTTCCAGCCGCGATCAACGTCCTGTAAGTCGCGGGCAGGTACGAGCGAGCATTGCCAGTCGCTTGTTAGCGGTACATAAAGCGCGTTGTATGAATACCCCCATTCGGGAAACGACATCTCACCTCCGTTATTTCGGGGTGCGATATGTAAGACGTTTCATCGGTCGGTCGGTTAACTGCGCGAGCAAACGTTCTCCCGATTGCGCACGGCAATGCAAACGACTTGCTGCTGTGGATAACTTGACGGCGCACGCGCGCCTAAATAGCGTGCAAACACGGGCCGCCCGCATTGCCTTATTCAGTGAGCGTCTCCCGTAAAGCGGACAAACTTGTCCACACGTCGACATTCGATAATGGTGAGACGTTGGCATCGCCAGGCAACAAAAAACCCCGAAAGCCTTCCGCTGTCGGGGTTTCTGGTCAAACATGGTCGTTGCTCGCAAACTACTTGGTGCGGGGACCGGAATGAAACACTGCCCGCTAATGACCGCCCGGTAAGGGTGAGGTGTTATCGGAATGAAAATGTGCCCCCAAATGTGCCCCCAGACATGGCGCGCTGCCCTTTGATGGAGTTCAAAGCGGACTCCTTTGTCCTTGGTGCCCCGAACCGCCCGAACCGACCTACAATTCTTCGCAATCGTTGCACGGTGACGACAACGAGCAGCAACCCGCGCCTAGATCGGCCAATCGAAAACCGGGCACCCTTATCCGGCTGGCGCGGTTCCTCATGAGGGCAGTGCGTGAGGGCGCATGATGGACGAAATCGATCGGGATGCGTGGGACCAGCTGTTGTCCCTAGCGCGGCAGGACGTGCGCGCGAACGAGATGGAGGGCGCGATGATCCCGGCTGCGCAACGAAGAACGCGAGATATGTTGCTTGGGCGGTTTCCCGAGGTGGACGCGACGCGGATTGAGAACGCTGCGGCGTTTGCCGCTCGGGCGGCCTCTCGCCTGTATTGCGGTCGAACTGACTTGACCAGCGGTGATCGCCTGCTCGTCGATCGAAGCGTTTCCGCGTTGGATCTGGTGGCGTATCAGGTTTTTACCGAAGTGTGGTCCTACGCCTACCATGATTGCTTTCGTCGCTCGGCGCAGATACTAAATGCAAGACTCGCAGCGCGAAGGCGTGCATCCCTCTATCACCAGAACAGCCCCAAAGCTGCGGCGAAAGCAGCCGCCTATGAGAGCTGGAAACGATGGCGCGCCAATCCCGGCTTGTATCGCAGCAAGTCCGCATTCGCTCTGGCAATGCTCGACACTAATCAAGAGTTGCACAGCCAGCAAACAATCGAGCGCTGGTGCCGTGCTTGGGAGCGCATAAGTGAATAAGCCGTAGCGTGCGCCGCAGAGCACGTACTTTGCACAGCACGATACGGACTCTGCGGCGCACGATGCTTTTTCGCTGAATCGACTCTCCCTAGGCTGCCCTCATTGCAAACATCGCCCACGGAGGGCACAGCAATGGCAAAGGCAGCAACTACGCAACACACGGACGGCGTATTCCCGCCGCCCGATTCGCTTCCGCTCGACGGGTTCACGCGTTGGAGCACGCTGAAGAGCATTGTTCCGAACTCGCGTGAATGGGTCCGCTTGCGTGAGAAGGAAGGGCGCTTTCCGAAACGCGTTCATCTCTCTCTACGGTGCACGGCATGGCCGAATCGCGAGCTGCATAAATGGCTTGCCGATCCGCTCAACTACCGCGCTGCCCCGGCCGCCAACTCGACGGAGGTCGCTTGATGCCGACCACCGAAAGCAAGGCTGCCACCCCCTTGCTCGATCTGCGCCGCTCCGACAGCGAGCGGCTGCGCGTAACCGTCTCCGAATATCGCGGGCGCTCTTACATCGATCTGCGCATCTGGTTCGCTACCGATGGCGGCGAGCTGAAGCCGAGCCGTGCTGGCGTGTCGCTGCGCCCGGAACAGGTGGGCGAAGTTGTCCAGGCGCTTCTGCTCGGCGCGCGCTCGATCGACCCGAGGGAGGGCAACTGATGCGCGCTGTCTCTCCGGACCGCTCGACACATAGGACCAAAAGCCCTATTATCCCCCTCAGCGGTTGCGCGTTCGCGCGACCCATCGCAGCCGAGAGGAGTCTCATATGAAGCACGCATTGCGCGCGGCACTGTGCCGTTTTTTCCCCTATGAAATACACCCCTCCCGCTCCGGAGGACTTGGAGCGTCTGAAACAGGGACTCAACCTGAGCAGCGCGCAGATGGCCGATTTGTTCGGCGTGGCGGGCGGTCGCCAGTGGCGCAAGTACACCGGTGGCACGGAACCGCGCGAGATGAGTCCGCATATCCTGTTCTTCGCGATGGCGCGTCTGGAGTTGGACGCCGAGACGATCGAGAGGATTCTGAACCGGATGCGAGCCGCCGGCGCGACGATCGAGCTGGACTCGCAGTAACTCCCGCAACACGCTATCCCCTGTTCGAACGCGCTGGCCGTGAGGCTGGCGCGCTCTGGCTTCAGTTCGCACCGTTATCCGCTGCCGAGTTCCGCGAGTTGCGATTCCGCAATCTCGTTTCCGGGTTCGGCTATCTCCCCGACTTCGCCGCTTGCCGCGCGGCATTCGATGACGCTTTCGCGCGTGCGATCGCGCTCGACATTGCGACGCCTTCGCGTGCGGAGGTGGCTCATGGATAAGCACATCATCACGTCGGCGAGCATTGACGCCGCCACGCTTCGCCTTCACGAACTGGCGGCGCTTACCGATCTGCTTTCCCGCGACGAAGCGACAAGCGTTTTCGCGCAGCTCGACACCGCGCAGCAAGCGACGATTTTTTCCGTGCTGGAAGGCATGGCGCGTCAATCGCTCGCGGCGCTGATGCACGGTGCGGAGGTGTCGCATGGATAACTTCCTGACCAACTCCGCCAGTCTGGACGCGTTCAGCGAAAAGACCACGATGGCGTGCTATCGCAATCAGATCCCGGCCGCGCCGCTCATGCGCAGTCTCGAATGTGTTCACGGCGCCGCGCGCGGTCTGAGCGAGCTATTCACTCTCCTGCGGCTCAACGAAACGCAACGCCTGAGCTACGCCGACCGCGACGACAACGATGCGGTCTCACCGCCGCTTCCCCCCAATACCGTCGATAGCTTCATGGCCCTGGGCACGGCTGTATGCGAACTGCTGGAAGCCGACATCGAGCGCTTGGCGAAGTGGGCGGGCGAGCGCGCCGACGATGCGGACCAGCAAACCGCCACACCTTCATCCTCTCGCCGTGGCCGCAAGGCTCAGGACTCCTCAAAGGAGTTCACTCATGCCTGACAACTTCTATCTGATGGACCGGGCTTGGACGCTCCATAGCGTCGCCGAGATCTTGCACGCAGCGATGCCCGAGGACTCCTCCGACGCGTTGCCCCTGCGCAGCGTCGTTGCGCACCTGGGTGAGCTGGCAAAAGAACTGGCCGAGGCCATCGTTTCGACCGAAATCGGCGACGCGCGCACCACGAAACCGAACGAGGGGAGTTGATGCACGCCGTTACGAAAATTGAAACGGAGTTCGCTGCCGCGCTGGCGGCGCACGGCCTAGAGCCGGCGGAGATCGTCGCGGACGGCAGAATCCACCGGTTCAAGGGACCGGAGGACCGGAGCGGCAAACAAAGCGCGTGGTACGTGCTCTATGCGAACGGCATCGGCGGCGGCGCGTTCGGCGACTTCAAGGCGCAGATACATGGTTCATGGCGCGGCGAGGCGGCGGCGAACTGGACGCCCGCCGAGCGCGACGCCCATCGCGCACGCGTTGCCGAGCGTCGCAAGCTGGAGGAAGTTGAACGCGAGCGCGCGCGCGCCGAAGCCGCCGGCGCTTCGCGCATGATCTGGGAGCGCGCGCGACCGGCGACGGACGATAACCCCTACTGCACGCGCAAGGGCGTGAAGCCCTACGGCTTGAAGGAGTTCCACGACAAGCGAACCCTGATCGTGCCGATGAGCAACGCGGCCGGCGAGCTGGTGAACCTGCAATTCATCGCGGAGGACGGCACGAAGCGATTCAAGACGGGCGGCGCGGTCGCGGGCTGCTCGTTCCAGTTCGGCGGCGAGCCGAGCGCGGACGGGCTGCTGATGATCGGCGAAGGGTTCGCGACGTGCGCGAGCGCGTTCATGGCGGCGCGTTCGCCGGTCGTGTGTGCGTTCAACTCGGGCAATCTGCTCGACGTGGCGCGGAGCTGGCGCGCGAAGCTGCCCGGCGTGCGGATCGTCATGCTGGCGGACGACGACCACCAGATAGACGGTAACCCCGGACTGACGAAAGCGACGGAGGCGGCGCAAGCGGTCGGCGCGGTGCTCGCCGTGCCTGAGTTCGGTGCGGACCGCCCGGACGGTGCGACGGACTTCAATGACCTGCATGCGCTCGCGGGGCTGGATGCGGTGCGTGCAGTCATTCAGCGCGCGGTCAATGGCGAGCCGATCGCGCCGGCCGCAGAGTCGCCGAGCGCGCCGCCGCCTGCCGTCATCGAGCGTGAGGCCGACGTCAGACAGTTTCCGCAAGAGGCGAGCAACGACGCGTCGCCCGAAACGACTGAGACGGACGAGCAAGCCATTGCACGGCTGGCCGCGTTGAAGCCGCTCCAGTACGACCGCGTTCGGAAGTCTGAAGCGAAGCGCATGGGCGTGCAGGTGACGACGCTCGACAAGCTGATCGCCGCCGAGCGGCAGGACGACAGCGACGACGAAGGCGGCATGTTCCTCGACGTGGAGCCGCACCCGGAACCCGTCGACGGCGGTGAGCTGCTCGACATGCTGGCGGGCACGATTCACCGTTTCATCGTCTGCAACGAGGCGACAGCGCACGCCGCTGCGCT
>NZ_FCOF02000011.1 GCF_001544755.2 Caballeronia catudaia
GTGAACCGGAGCGCGACGTTCGTCTTCGTGATCGGCGAACGCTTCTTCGGCACGCTGACCGCCTACGTGCGCGAGCCTTATGCGGCGCGCTACGATTTCACGAGCGCACTCGCCGTGCAGATGCTGAAGTCGCTCGGGCCGGAGTTGCAGCCTCTTTTCGCTGACGGACAGCCGCTGGCAGCCGACAGCGGAAGCAGGTGAAATGGCTGTGGGAACCGAGCCTCGCGACGTTCACTTCAAATCGACGGACACGAAATTGCGTTTTTGATTGCGCTGGATCAGCAATGCAGCTTTCTTGCCGCCTTTGGAAGTCAAGGCGGCTAGCGCTTCCTGCGATTCGACGAGTTCATCGTTCACGCCGAGGACGATGTCGCCGGGCCGGATGCCCGCCTTCGCCGCCGCTCCGGTGGCCGCCTCGACCATCAGGCCTTGCGGCAAATCGCTTGCGCGGCGCTCGGCATCGGTCAGACGATGCAGGGAAAGACCCAGCCGGTCCACGGCCTTTGCTTCGGTCTTCGGCGCTGGCTCGCTCTTCACCGGCTCACTCTTCGCCGACTCGCGCGGATTGATCGTCACCGTCACCGGCCTGGCGTTGCGCACGATCTGCAGCAGCACCGTTTCGCCGGGCGCGAGCGCCGCGTCCTGCTGCACGAAGTCGGCGGCATGATCGAGCGTCTTGTCGCCGATTTGCACGACGACGTCGCCCGTCCTGACGCCCGCAGCGAGCGCCGGCGAACCGGGCGCGACCGAAATCACGAGCGCGCCCGCCGCACGCGGCAAGCCGAACGCGCCCGCCAGTCCGCGATCCACGTCCTGCACCTCGATGCCGAGCCGGCCCTTCGATGCCTCGCGTGGCGCTTCGGGCTGCATGTGGACCTTGGCCGCGTTGATCGGGATGGCGAAGGTCAGGCTCTGGAAACCGTCCGAGCCGGCATACACCTGTACGTCGATGCCGATCACTTCCCCGGCGCGATTGAAGAGTGGGCCGCCGGAATTGTCCGGATGGGTTGCGACATCGGTCTGGAAGAAGGCGAAGCGCTTGCCGTCCGGCCCGTCGCGCGACGTCGCGCTGACGAGGCCCGCCGTGACCGTTGTCTGAAAGCGCGCGGGCGAGCCGATCGTCAGCACCTGATCGCCGGGCCGCACTTTCGATGAGTCACCGAGCGTGACGGTGGGAAGCTTCGCCGCGTCGATGCGCAGCAGCGCGAGGTCGCTTTCCGCATCGATCGAAAGAACCTTCGCCTTGAACTCGCGCCGGTCGCTCAGGGTCACGCTGACTTCGTCGGCCTGGTTCACGATATGCGCGGTGGTGAGAATCAGCCCGTCGGCGCTCACGATGAAACCCGAGCCCGTGGCGAAGATGACGCCCGGAGGATTGGCGTGTTCCTTGAACTGCGGCGCGACGCTCTTGAAGAAGGCGAGAAGCGGATCGTCGGCATCGAGGCTGTCGGGGGTCGCCGTGCGCGGCTGATCATCGGGCGCGGCGGCCCTGACGTTCACGACGGCCGGACCGTAGCGTCCGACGATGGCGGGAAAATCGGGTGCTTCGGCGGCGCTCGCCGCAGGCGCCGGTTCCGCCTTCGCTGCCGATGCGCCTTGCTCTGAAGTCACTGGCGGCGTGACGGCTGGCGTGGCCGCAAACGTGAAGCACGCAACGTGCGCCAGCACCGCGATCACCACCGCGACGCGCAACAGGAGACGGACGAGATACGGGCGCAACACGACACACCTCCCGGAGCCGCCGTTGCGTACGGCGGGGATCGGCGAACACGCGAACAGCGACCGGTTGATGTTTACTTTAGGTGAATTGTTTCGTGGACGCCAAGTGCCGCCGAACGAAGTTCGTCAGCCGCTCAGGCGTCTTCCAGACTCTCGCCGCGTTCGGCGATCAGCTTGCCGAGTTCGCGAGTCGACAAGACGCGTCGCATGGGATTCGTCGACCCGGATTCGTCGTCCGCCAGATTTTCGATGATCGTCAGGAGAACTTTGCGCGCGACTTTTATATCGCGCTCGCTCAGGCCCGTCACGCTGATCTCGTTGACTTCCTCCGCCAGCGGCACGAGCTTGTCTTTCAGCGCGCGGCCCTCGGCGGTCAGAAACACGTGCGTGTTCTTTTTGTTCTCGGGGCGCTGCTGACGCTCGACCAGCCCGAGCTTTTCCATCGCGGTCACGGCGGCGAAGGTCGTAGGCGCCATTACGCCCGCCTGCTCGCTGAGCTCGCGCTGCGTAAGGCCGTCGTTTTCCCACAGGATGCGCAGGAACGTCCAGTGCCCGAACGATACCGAGTGCTCCGCCAGCCGCATCTGCAATGCGCGCACCATCGAGCGGGTGGCGTCCTTGACGAGGTGCGCGAGACGGTCGTTCGGCACGGATTCGTGCCAGTGGCGCAGCATCTCCGCGGTTTCCGGCGGCGCGCCTTCCACAGTCTTCTTTCGTGTCATGACAGTATCTTTTCGTAGAGCGGCTCTTTCCCCGACATGATAGCCGGTGGGTCGATCGTCCTGCTGCCCGGAGATCGGACAGGTCTCTCCGTGCAAACCCGAACTTGTTCGCGCCCGGCCGTCTCCTTACCATTATGATTAGATATCGAATAAAAAACGCAGATGCCCGGACGAAGCGGTCAAGCCCGCACGCGCCGGCGCATCGTCCTCATGAGCACGGGAATCGGAGACGTTTGGTGGCCAAATCCACAGTCACGCAATTCATGTCGGAATCGGAAGCGGCGGACGCGCGCATCGAGGCCACGTATCACAAGGTCACCTGGCGATTGATGTCGTTCATCTTCGTCTGCTGGGTGCTGAACTATCTGGACCGCGTGAACGTCAGCTTCGCGCAGTTGCATCTGAAGCAGGATCTCGGCCTGTCCGATGCCGCATACGGTCTCGGCGTGAGCCTGTTTTTCATCGGCTATATCTTGCTGGAAGTGCCGAGCACGCTGTGGCTCAAGAAGATCGGCGCGCGCCTGACGGTCTCGCGCATCATGGTCCTGTGGGGCGGCATTTCCACCGCGATGGCGTTCATGACCACGCCGATGCAGTTCTACATCGCGCGGATTCTGCTCGGCGCGGCCGAGGCGGGCTTCTGGCCCGGCATCATCCTGTATCTGACGTACTGGTACCCCGGCGCGCGGCGCGCGCGCATCACGTCGCGCTTTTTGCTGGCGATTGCCGCGGCGGGGATCATCGGCGGGCCGTTGTCGGGCTGGATCCTGCATAACTTCGTCGATGTGCTCGGCTACAAGAACTGGCAATGGCTGTTCTTCCTCGAAGGCCTGCCCGCGCTGCTGATGGGGATCGTCGCGTTCTTCTATCTCGTCGATCGCCCGCAGGATGCGCGCTGGCTCGACGACGAGCAGAAGAAAATCATTCTCGATGCGCTCGCCGCCGACCGCGCCGAAAAGAAGCCCGCGAAGCACACGCGTCACCAACTGCTGGTCGCGCTGAAAGATCCCCGCGTGTATATCCTCGCGGCGGGCTGGGGCACGGTGCCCCTGTGCGGCACGATCCTCAACTACTGGACGCCGACCATCATCCGCCAGGCGGGCGTGTCGGACGTGCTCAACGTCGGCCTGCTGTCCGCGCTGCCGTACATCATCGGCGCGCTCGGCATGTTCGCGGTGGCGCGCAGTTCCGACGTGACGCTCGAGCGCCGCTGGCACTTCTTCCTGTGCACGGCGGTCGGCGCGCTGGGCGGCTTTCTGCTGCCCGTGCTGTCGGGCAACACGGCGGCGGCCATCATCTGCCTGGGCATGATCTCCATCTCGTACTTCGGGGCGGCCGCGATCATCTGGTCGATTCCTCCCGCATATCTCTCCGACGACGCCGCTGCCGCGGGCATCGGCGCGATCAGCAGTCTCGGACAGGTGGGCGCGTTCTGCGGGCCGATTGCGCTCGGCTGGATCAAGACGATGACCGGCAGTCTCGCGATCGGTCTGTCCGCGATCGCCGCGATCGTACTGCTCGGCGGCCTCGCCGTGCTGATCGGCGTGCCGGCCAATACGCTGCGCGAGCACGCGGAAAAGCATTCTTAAGCTTCGAATCTCGCAGCAGGGGCGGCGCCTTTGTCATGAAGGCGCCGTTTTCTTTTGCGGCATCCGAAGCACTTCAGGGAAAACCCGCTTGCTTCAAAATGATTAGATATCTAATATAAACGACATGGTGATCGACGCCGGAACGTGGCGTCATCGAATGGGGCGATGAGCGGGAGAGCAGAGGCGATGAACGACGAACTGTCATTCAGGACACTCGTGGTGACGAAGAAGGACGCGGTGGCGGAAGGCATCTTCCGTTTCGAATTGCGCGATGAAGCGGGGCGCGAGCTGCCGCCGTTCACGGCCGGCGCGCATCTGACGGTGCGCGTGCCGAGCGGGGCGAGCCGCAACTATTCGCTGTGCAACGATCCGGACGAAACCGACCGTTACGTGATCGCCGTCAAGCGCGACGCGGCGGGCCGCGGCGGGTCGATGAGCATGACGGACGACGTCGCACAGGGCGACCGTATAGATGTCTCCGAGCCGCGCAACGAGTTCGAGTTGAGCGAACGCGCGCGCAGCTTCGTGTTCGTCGCGGGCGGCATTGGCATCACGCCGGTTCTGTCGATGATGCGTCACCTCAAGACCACCGCCGGCCCGCGTTTCAAGCTGTATTACGTCTCGCGCAGCCCGGAGACGACGGCTTTCCTCGATGAACTGTCGAGCGCGGAATGGAAGCCGCATGTGGTGATTCATCACGATCACGGCGACCTCGCCAACGCGTTCGATTTCTGGCCGGTCTTCGAAAAGCCCGGCAGCGGCGCGCATGTCTACTGCTGCGGTCCGCGCGCGCTGATGGACGGCGTGCGCGACATGACCGGCCATTGGCCGGCAGGCAGCGTGCATTTCGAAAGCTTCGGCGTGGACCAGTCGCGCGCGGCCGACAACACGCCGTTCAGCGTGAAGCTCGAACGCTCGGGCCGCTCCTTCGAGATTCCGAAGGACCGCTCGATTCTCGAAATCCTGCGCGACAACGGCATTCGCGCGCCGAGTTCATGCGAAAGCGGCACGTGCGGATCGTGCCGCACGACGCTATGCGCGGGCGAGGCCGACCATCGCGACATGGTGCTCGGCGACGACGAGAAGCGCGATCAGATCATGATCTGCGTGTCGCGTGCGAAGAGCGAAGAACTTGTACTCGATCTTTGACATATCTGGAGAAGCGTAAATGCTCACGCATGAAGAAAATGAATTGCTGTGCCGTGTCGAAGGCGATGCACCGATGGGTCAACTGATGCGCCGTCACTGGACGCCCGTGTGCCTCATCGAGGAAGTCAGCGAGCCGGACGGCGCGCCCGTCAAGGCGCGCGTGTTCGGGGAAGATCTCGTCGTATTCCGCGACACCGATGGCAATGTCGGCGTGATGGACGAATACTGCCCGCATCGGCGCGTGTCGCTCGTGTATGGGCGCAACGAGGATTGCGGCCTGCGCTGCCTTTATCACGGCTGGAAGATGGATGTGAAGGGCAACGTCATCGAAATGGTCTCCGAGCCTTCGTGCAGCGACATGACGAAGAAGACGAAGCACAAGGCGTATGAAACGAAGGAGTGGGGCGGCTTCATCTGGGCGTACATGGGTCCGCAGGACGCGATTCCCGAGTTCGTCCCGCCTGCGTGGGCGCCGACCGAAGATACGCGTGTGAGCATCGCGAAAGCGATTCTGCCGTGCAACTGGGCGCAGATTCTCGAAGGCGCGATCGATTCCGCGCACAGTTCGAGCCTGCATTCGTCGGACTTCGTGCCGGCGCGCGTCGGCGGCGCGGAAGCGACCTCGAAGAACTGGCTGCGTCCGTCGACGGACAAGGCGCCGCGTATGCAGGTGCATCGCACGAGCTACGGCTTCCGCTATGCCGCGCTGCGCCGCCCGATTCAGAACGCCGCCACGCACGATTATGTGCGCTCGACGGTGTTCGTCGCGCCGGCCACCGCGCTGATTCCGCCGAACAACCTGTATAACGTCGCCAACATCAACGTGCCGTGCGACGACACCAGCACCGCGTTCTATTTCATGGCGTGGGGACATGCCGACAAGACGCCGGAAACCGAAACCTGGCGCAAGTTTCTGGGGCAGCAGGTCGGCATCGATCTCGACGCGTTCTACCGGCCGCTGCGCAATCACGACAACCGCTTCTGGCAGGATCGGGAGGCCATGAAGGCGGGCAACTTCACCGGCATCAAGGGCTTTCCGAATCAGGACATCGCAATGTGGGTGACGATGGGCCCGATCGCGGATCGCACCGAAGAGCGGCTCGGCGCGAGCGATGTCGCGGTTGTGGAATTCCGCCGCCGCATGCTCGATGCGCTGAAGGAGTTCCAGTCGGGCGATGGGGCCATCGGCACCGGCGAGAAGGCGATTCCGCGCAGCGTGTGCTCGTTCCAGGCGATGGTGCCCAAGGACACCGACTGGAAGCAGTACGCCGCGCATCCGGTGTGGATCGCGCCTGCCGAAGAGGCTTCGCCGGAACTGGAGTCGAACTATCAGGTTCAGGTCTGATGGAGACGATCCGACTCGGCATCGCGGGACTGGGCCGCGCCTTCTCGCTGATGCTGCCGACGTTTCTCGCCGACGCGCGCGTGCAGCTCGTCGCGGCCTGCGATCCGCGCGAGACGGCGCGCGCGCAATTCGAAGCCGACTTCGACGCGCCTGCTTTCAAAGACATCGAAGCCCTCGCGCGCAGGCCGGACATCGATGCGATATACATCGCGAGCCCGCACCAGTTTCATGCGGCGCATGCGCGAATCGCGGCATCGCATGGCAGGCATGTGCTCGTCGAAAAGCCGATGGCGCTGTCGCTCGATGAATGCGACGACATGATCGACGCATGCCGTGAAGCGAAGGTGCATCTGATCGTCGGCCATTGCCACAGCTTCGATACGCCGTATCTGCGTACGCGCGAGCTGATCGCATCGGGTGCGTTCGGCGACGTGAAGATGATCCACGCGCTCAACTACACCGACTATCTCTACAGGCCGCGCCGGCCCGAGGAACTAAGGACCGAAGAGGGCGGCGGCGCGGTGTTCAGTCAGGCGGCGCATCAGGTGGATATCGTGCGGATGCTCGCGGGAAGCCGCGCGACGCGCATTCGCGCCGCGGTCGGCAACTGGGACGCGGCGCGTCGTACGGAAGGCGCGTACACGGCCACGCTGTGGTTCGAGAACGGCGCGTTCGCGACGCTTTCGTACAACGGCTATGCGCATTTCGATTCCGACGAGTGGACCGGCTGGATCGGTGAAATGGGACAGACGCGCAGCGCCGACGAGTACGGCGTCGCCCGTCGAAAGCTGTCTCAGGTTGCATCCGGAGAGGAAGAGGCACGGCTCAAGGCCGCGGGCACTTATGGCGGCAACGCTTACACGCCTGCATCGAAAGCACCCGATGCGCGAAGGCACCAGCACTTCGGGCCGCTGATCGTGTCATGCGAGCGTGGCGACTTGCGGCCGATGCCCGACGGCATCGTCGTGTATGGAGACGAACGGCGCGAACGGATCTCGCTCGAAGCGCCCGCGGTGCCGCGCGCTGAAGTCATCGACGAACTCATCGCCGCCGTGCACGGCGACACCGCTCCGCTGCACGACGGCATATGGGCGCGCGGCACGCTGGAAATCTGCCTTGCAATGCTGCGTTCGAGCGCGGAGCAGCGCGATGTGCTCATCGGCGGCGAAACCACGAATACCAAGGAATATTGAACATGGGCAAACTCAATCTGTCGGTCGCGGTGGGCAACTACGATCGCATGCGGCCGCTGGTCGACGGCGAAGTGCAGATCGATGGCGTCGATCCGACCTTCATGCTGCAAGACCCGGAAGAGATCTTCTTTCGCGCGTTTCGTCACGCGGATTACGACATCTGCGAACTCTCGCTGTCGAGCTATAGCGTGAAGACGGCGGCGGGCACGAGCCCGTATATCGGCGTGCCGATTTTTCCGTCGCGCGCGTTTCGCCATACGTCGATCTACGTGCGTAGCGATCGCGGCATCGAGTCGCCCGCCGATCTGAAGGGCAAGCGTATCGGCGTGCCGGAGTACCAGTTGACGGCCAACGTGTGGGCGCGTCTGTTCCTGGAGGAAGACCACGGCGTGAAGGCATCGGATGTGACGTGGATTCGCGGCGGCTACGAAGAAACCGGTCGTCTGGAGAAGATCAGTCTCAAGCTGCCCGACGACGTTCGGCTAGAGAACGCACCCGAAAACCAGACCATCTCCGGCATGCTCGCGTCCGGGGAAATCGATGCGCTCATCGGTCCGCGCGCGCCATCGTGCTTCACGAACGGTCATCCGAACGTGAAGTATCTCTACGACGATCCGCAGAAGGCCGCTGCCGACTGGTACACACGCACGAAGCTGTTCCCGATCATGCATCTGCTGGGCGTACGGCGCACGCTGGCGGAACAGCATCCGTGGCTGCCGGGCGCGGTGGCGAAGGCCTTCGAGAAGAGCAAGGCGGTCGCGCTCGCGAAACTGAGCGACACGTCCGCGACCAAAGTGACGCTGCCTTTCATCGAAGAGCAGTTGCGCAACGCGCGGCGTCTCATGGGGCATGATTTCTGGTCGTACGGTTTCGAGCCGAACCGGCATGTGCTGTCGCGCTTCCTGAAGCGGCATCACGAGGAAGGTTTGTCCAGCCGGCTGTTGCAGCCGGAGGAACTGTTTCATCCCGCCACGCTGGAGAGTTTCAAGATCTGACCGCTTCATGGAGCCGCTTGTGCGGCTCCATGCGTCATCGCAGGATCAGAGCGATCGCTTGGCCGAAGCACGTGAGGTCTTGGCGATTTCGCCGCTTGCATCCAGTACGGCGCTGCTCGTTTCGCGTGCAGCGTCATTCGCCGAATCGGCCAGATTCGTGACGAGGGCGTTCGACGATTGCGCGGCGGTCTGCACGTCATCGACGGCGGCCTTCGACATGTCATTGAACTTGATGCCGTTGCGTTCGTACTGATTGCGCGCTTCGCCGATCATGTCGTCTTGCGTGTTCTTCACGATCGACAGGACATGCTGGCCATAGGAAGCCGCCTTTTGCGGAAACTGCGCGAGCATGACCGACTGCCAGCCGAGCACGTCGCCTGCACCGGCTTCATCTCCCGCGCTCAGAAGGGCGTTGCTTTCCTCGACCACCTTGCGAACCGTTTGTACATTCAGATCGGCGAGCGCCTGCAGACCGCTCGCGAATTGCCCGGTCATGTTCAAGAACGCCTGCAAATTGGCGCGCGCGAGCGACGGGATCTGGTAAGCGAAATAGCCGGGATAGTGGAACATTGACCGCTCCTTTTGAAAGTCGAGTTGAAATCGGTAAGAGAGAAAATGCGGCATGCGGGCGAAACCGGGCGCGCGCTTTTCACAAGCGCTGCGTGAACATTCTCCGGGTCTGCCTGATTAAGTCACCGCGATATGACAGCCGCGTGCATGCGCGATAAAAATCTCGGCGATACGCGCTGACGGCCGGACCGTGCCGTATTCACGTTTGAGACGAAGGGAACATCCGGTGGTTCCTATCCCGCGCGAGAAAATTTTAAGCACGCTCGGCCGGTGCAGCGACCGCGCGGGCACGTCGCTTGCCCTTCGCTTTTTGGCTTCGCGCTCGTGCCCCGACATGGAAGCAACGGGGCCCGCAATCCAAAGGTGAAGTGCTATGACAGACAACATGGCCGATCTCTTCCGGCGCTTGACGGCAGGCGTCTATGTCATCGGCGTTGCAGACGGCGATCGTCGAAACGCATTCACGGCAAGTTCGATCATGCAGGTCTCTTTTCGCCCGCTGCTTGTCGCGCTCAGCATCAATCCAACCCATGCCTCTTATCCGATTCTCAATGGCGGACGGGTCTTCACAATAAATGTATTGCGAGCGGACCAGCAGGCGTTGGCCGAGCACTTCGGAACCCAATCGGGCCGCGCGGTCGACAAGCTCTCGTCGATGCAGTGGCGAGCCGGTAGGACGAGAGCGCCGCTTTTGATCGACGCGCTTGCCTGCTTCGAGTGTCAGATAGTTCTCGACGTGGAAGCCGGCGATCATCGACTTATCGTGGGGCGCGTGGTCGATGGCGCCGTGCTTGCTCCGGATGCCCAGCCCTTGCTTTACGCAGCGACAGGAAACCTGGATCAGAGCGCCGAACTCTACTCGAAAGAGTTTTGCGAATTGACTTAGACAGATCCTTCCACACTGCACGAGACCGCTGAGCTATGCGACCCGCCGCCTCACAAAATCCGCATTTACCCTCTCCAGTCACGCGATAATTTTGATGTACGCTAGCTACATATTTAGAACTTGCTTCGCGAGAGGCTCGGCGACAGCAGTGATGATCGTCGGCTCGCGGACGCGATGAACCTGAGAGCAGATGAAAAAAAGCTCGTCCCCGCGACCGGGGCGCGGAGTCGTTTGCGCGCTCGGAAATGTCGACAGCGAGATCGACCATCTCGAGCGCGTTCTTGCGGGCGAGGGGGTCGATTCCCTGTTCGGCCGAACATATTGGCGCAGCCGTGTCATCGAAGTGCAAGAGACGCCGGGTCTGGTTCCCCGGCAGCGTGAACGGCTGAAGCGATTGTTATCGCGCTTTACGGATGGCCCGGATAACAGCGGCTGAGCAAGCGCGATGCATTCGCGAACGCGCTGATCGACGATATGCATGAACAATGGCGAAGTCAGTTTATCTCGTTGCCAATCCACCCGATGTCTTGGTGTTTGCGTCGCACGCAGTGCCGTGAAAGCTGGTTGCCGGCGGATTGAGCGGCGCAAAGACGAACATGAAGTTCGTCGCGTCGCTGCTGGTCGCTGCCGTCGCATACACGTAGCCTGTCGAACTGATGACCGGCGCCGAGCGTCCGCCGCCATGCCACATCAGCGCCGCAACGGGCTGCAATGTCGCGATATCGAGCGTGGTCAAAGCGCCCGCGGTCGCGACATACACGAGGTTGCACGATGCGGCAGCCGCAACGATCGACTCGCCTGGCAGATCGACATGGTTGCTCAGCACGTTGCCTGCGGAAAAGCCCGCGAGCCCGCCCTTATGTTCGACGGCGATCAGCCGGCCGTCGGGCAGACGCGTCGGCACGGCCGCGACGACGCCGAGATTGCCGGTTGAATCGGCCACGGGCGTGAAGTTCGGTCCGGCATACGCAAGGCGGTTCGACTTTTCGCCGTTCGCGGCCACGACCGTGTGACCATCGGGCAAGACGAGCGGGCCCGACGATGCGACGCGATTCGCGTCATGCACACGAAAGCGTTCGGTGAATCCCTGCGCGGGATCGAACGTATAGCCGACCAGATCCTGTCTCGCATCCGACACCATCACGGTCGGCGCCTCGCCTTTGTCGCTCTGCCAGATGGCGACGTCGGCTAGCGGCCACGTCGTATCGTCGGGCAGGCATACGGCGAAGTTCGTGCATGTCGGCGGCCCGGACGGAACGTCGAATCCCCAGGGAGGCAACAGGTCGAGCAACTGGTGCCAGCTCGCGCCGCCCGACACGGTGCCGGGCGTCGGCTCCATGACGAGCGTATCGCCCAGCACGGCGCCGCTGGTGGAGAACGCGATCAGACGCAACGAGGTATAGACCGATGTGGAGTAGACCGCCGGGACGATGATCGCCTCGACGCCGTTGCTGCTCCATATGTTCGGCGGCGCGTTGGCATCGCCGCGACTGCTGTATTGGGTGCCGCTCCAGCGCTGCGGAAAGGACGCCTGATACAGCCATCCTCCGCCCGCAGAGAACTTGTGCAGCGTGGATTCATAGCGATAGAGACTCGTCTCTCCCGCGACGAGCATGCGCGTTTCCGCGACCACATATACGGACCCGTCCGCACCGACCACGGGCGAGGACGTCACCCATTGTCCGGCAGGCAACTGACGGCTCCAGGCCGGCGAGCCATCGGCGTGAAAGGCGAGCACCTGTCCGTTGAGATTGCCGATGTAGACCGTCCCGTCGGGGCCTACGACCGGACCCGCGCCTGAAGCGAGCGGGCCGATCGTCGCGGCACGTACGGTCATCGTCGCCGGGGCTGTGACGACCTTGGCGAAGCCGGTGTTCGCCGCGTCGGCGTGCGGGTATCTCCACTCGGCATAGCCGAGATTCGCGCTCGCCGCGAGCGCGGCGGCGCACAGCACGGGTTTTATGTTCATCGCGACTCCCTGGATGACTTGTCGTTTCGGAGGAGAGCAATGACTTGCTTCGATGCACTCAGCAAGAAGGCATCGACCCCCTCCGTGAGCGGTCAAATGCACGGATCACGCCAATCGTGGATCGCGTCTGCGGGGTCGAACCTAACCGGCTGAATTTGCAATGCTTCTGTGCAGAGCGCTTCGCTATGAGATGACGAAGGGCCCGGCAAAAGGGAACGGAATGGTGGCCTGGGTCCAACACATTGCTCGATGATGTCTGGAAATGCCCGCAAACGCCGAAGCGCCGCACCCGAATCGGATTTCTCTAGTGGCCGGGGACGACCGCACGCCTTTAAAGTTGGAATCTCACAGAGCTAAAAAGGGAGAGACGGGATGGAGTCCAAAATAAGCGTTGCAATCAACGAGAAAGGTCATGCAGTCGTCACGCATTCGATGCCTCTGAGCGACTATTGCCTGCAGACCGCAAGAACACTACGCGCGATGGTGCAGTTCGTGGGCAGTGCCAAAGCAAGCGAAGAAAGCGCAGCGCTCGTGAAGCCGATGATGGAACTGCTCCGCACTCATATCGATGAACTCGAGCCGCTTTTCAAATCGCTCGATCAGCGGGCTTACGAAAAGGGATTCGAAGACGGGCGGGAAGTGGGACTTCCAAAGGCAAAGAGTCAGTTCGAGTTCGCCAAAGGACCGTCCGTCGACAACGTCGCGCTCAAACCCGCGCGATGAATCTCGTCACGCGCAGCCGCACATCGCGATAGCCGGGTGACGCGCAGAACGAACCGGCGCGCGCGCCAGCGTCGCAATAGCTTGCGACGCGTGGCGAGGCGGCACCCTGCGCGCCGGACAGCACCCGCTCACACACGCGTTCGAACACGCGTGCTTCGTCGCGCGCGCTCACGAGGCCGGCCGCGCCGGCGCGCTGCATATGGGTGAGCGTGCGCGAATCGGTTGCTTCAGTGAAGGTCACGACCGGCGTGTCGGGAAATGCTTGCCGCAGCGCGCGCAGAGGCGCGAAATCATTCGCGCACGAGCCTTCGATGCCGCCGCTCAGCACGATCAGGTCATAGCGGGCGGACTTGAGCCGCGCGACTAATTGATCGGTGTTCCGGACGCAGGCCGTCACCCGAATCCGCTCGTGCGACTCGAACCAGCTTTGCAACCCATAGAGAACCACGGGCCGATCGTCCGCAAACACGATCTCGATCTTGTTTTCGCGCATCATTCGTTTCTTGTAGCCTCAACGGGCAATGAACGGCGATGACCGCGCTCACGCTTGCCCTGGACCGCGCACGTTAGCAAACCGAACGCTTTTCGCTGCGCCGCACAACAAAATTTATCTTTTCCTTGTCGATTCGCACCTGTGCCGTTCGTCGTTCCGACAAAGGCGCTGCGAATCGAAGCAAAGCGCGTCGCGCCATCCTGAACCCGTTCGCCACCCCGGAGGCTGTCAGATGAGTTTGCAACTGTATGCGCACCCGTTTTCCTCTTATTGCCAGAAGGTTCTCGTGGCGCTGTACGAGAACGGCACGCCGTTCGAGTGGCGCGCGCTCACGCCCGAAACGCCGCAGTCGATGCACGAACTCGCCGAAATCTGGCCGATGAAGCGTTTCCCGGTGCTCGTCGACGACGGCAAGCCGGTGATCGAATCGACCGTGATCATCGAATATCTGGGGCTTTATCATCCGGGCCCGGTGCGCCTCGTCCCCGACGATCCACGCGGCGCGCTCGAAACGCGCTGGATGGATCGCTTCTTCGACAATTACGTCGCGACGCCGCAAACGAAAATCGTGTTCGACGCCATGCGCGATCCGAAAGAACGCGATGCTCGCGGCGTCGCCGATGCCCGCGCGATGCTCGACACGTCGTATGCGTTTCTCGACCGCAAGATGGCCACGCGCGAATGGGCCGCGGGCGACGCCTTCAGTCTTGCCGACTGCGGCGCCGCGCCGTTCCTCTTCTATGCGGACTGGACGCATCGGATCGGTGACGCGTATCCGAATGTCATCGCGTATCGCAAGCGTCTGCTCGCACGGCCTTCGTTCGCGCGGGCGGTCGATGAGGCGCGGCCGTATCGCGCGTTGTTTCCGCTCGGCGCGCCGGAACGCGACTGAATCGCTTACAGCCAAAGGAGATCGACCATGAGCTACGTTCCCGCGATCGAACTCGCGCGACGCGCCACGATGAGGTTCCCCAATGAGAGCGCCGACTATCGGCGCGCGCGGACCGAATTGCTCGCAGAGGAAATCGAGTTGCGGCGGCATATCGAACGCGTGGCGCAGATGCGTCGCGCGCTGCCGCCCGGTGGCGAAGTGACGGGCGACTACCGGTTCGAAGGCGAGCGCGGGCCGGTCGATTTCCCCGGGCTCTTCGGCGACAAGGACACGCTCGTCACCTATAGCTATATGTTCGGGCCGCAACGCGAGCGCCCGTGTCCGATGTGCACCTCGCTGCTATCGGCATGGGAAGGCGAGGCGCGCGATATCGGGCAGCGCGTGGCGCTCGCGGTGATCGCGCGTTCGGCGCTCACAAAGCTCGTCGCGTTCAAGAAGGAACGCGGCTGGCGCGATCTCAGGCTGTTTTCGGATACGAACGGCACCTTCAGCCGCGACTATCACGCGATCTCGAAAGAAGGCGGCGATGAACCCGCGCTCAACGTGTTCACGCGGCGCGATGGCGTGATCCGTCACTTCTGGAGCGGCGAGATGGATTTCGACACCGCCGATCCCGGCGAAGATCCGCGCGGCGCGCCGGATCCGATGCCGCTCTGGACGGTGCTCGACATGACGCCCGAAGGAAGAGGCACCGATTGGTATCCGAAGCTGGACTACGGGCCACGCGAGTGAATCGGAGCGTGACGCGGACGGATACAATGCGGCGGCGCGCGATCATCGCGCTTCTGGCCGAAGCTATCCGATCCAAGTCATGAACAATTCGCCCCGGGCCTTCATTCTGGGCCCGCTTCTCAAGAGCGTGTCGCGGTCGTTTTATCTCACGCTGCGTATTTTGCCGACCGCGATGCGCGATCCTGTCGGGCTCGCTTATGTGCTCGCGCGCGCGGCGGATACGATCGCGGACACCTCGCTGATTTCGCCGCAACGTCGTCTGGAATTGCTGCTTTCGCTGCGTGAGCAAGTGAACGGCGCACCCGACGACGGCGCGCTCGCGCGCATCGCGGGCGAAGTCGCGGGTCAGCAGGCCCAGCCGGACGAGCGCGCTCTGCTCGAACGCCTGAGCGAAGCGCTGGCGATCCTGCCGCAACTGAGCCGCGACGATCAGGCCGCGGTGCGCGACATCGTCACGACGCTGACCACCGGCATGGAGTTCGATCTGCGCACGTTTCCCGACGAGACGTCGGGCCGCATCATCGCGCTGCGGGAATTCGGCGAGCTGGATCGTTATACATATCTGGTGGCGGGCTGCGTCGGCGAATTCTGGACGAATATGACCTACGCGCACATGCCCGGCACGTTGAAAGCCGCGCCCGACACGATGCTCGCGCTCGGCGTGCGCTTCGGCAAGGCGCTGCAAATGACCAACGTGCTGCGCGATTGCGCGCGCGATCTGCGCATCGGCCGATGCTATCTGCCGGAAACGATGCTCGCGCGTCATGGCCTCACGGCGCAGGATCTTCTGCAACCGCAATCGTCGGCGCGCGCGCGGCCCGTGCTGTTCGAATTGCTGCGCACATCGCTCGGGCTCTTTCAGGACGCGGTCGATTACACGCTGGAAATTCCATCGACGGCAATCCGGCTGCGGCTCGCGTGCCTGTGGCCGATCATGATCGGACTCGACACGCTCGTGCTGCTCGCGCGCAACGACGCGTGGCTCGATCCCGACAACATCTCGAAGATTCGACGCAACGACGTGTACCGCATCATGGCTGCATCGTTGCCGATGGTCGCATCGAACGGCATGCTGCGCGCGTGGACCGCACGCCGCATGCGCGCGATCGAAGCGGAAATCGGCGGGGAACTCAACGCCGCAGCTCGGCCATGATCCGCTCGGCGAGAAAGTCGCAAGGCGGGCGTTTCGACGCCGCGCTGCGCGCCAGCACCACTTCGAGCGTGCCGATATCGGGCAAGCCTTGTGCCGGCCCGAGCAGCGTGAAATGCGCCGGCACCGCGCATTTCGCGAGCGGCGTCACGGCGAGACCTGCTTCGGCCATTGTCAGAAGACCGAGCAGGCTCGGGCTTTCATACGACGTGCGATAGCTGATCCGCGCGCGCTCCAGGCTGCGGATCGCGTTCTCGCGCGCGACGCTGCCCGGCAGAAACACGGCGATCGGCAACGGCCGCTCCTTCCAGATTTCGGTGCCGGGCGCCGCGGCCCAGACCATCGGCTCGTGGCGCAGGAATTCACCCGACAAGCCTTTCACTCGGGTCGCGCAGACGAGATCGACCGTGCCGTCCTTCACCATCGGCGCGAGCGCGAGGCTCGGCAGCCCGACCACCTGAATCTCGACCTTGGGATACGTCGCGGAAAATTTCTTGAGGATCGGCGGAAAAAGCGACGACGCGTAATCGTCCGGCACGCCGATCACCACGCGCCCGGTCACGTCCGGGCGCACGACCGCCGCCCACGCCTCGTCGCGCAGCGCGATCATGCGGCGCGCGTAGGTCAGCAGCACTTCGCCGTCCTGCGTCGGCACCACGCTGCGCGGCTTGCGCACGAACAGCGCCTTGCCCAGCGCGGCTTCCAGCGTCTTGATCTGCATGCTCACCGCCGATTGCGAGCGATGCACGAGCTCCGCCGCGCGGCTGATATTGCCCGTATCCGCGACGGCGACGATCATGGAAAGAACATCGAGGTCCAGGGCTTTCATGGCGAGCTTCATTGGCAAACGCTCTTTGCTATCAGATAATCTGAACGATTCTATCAAAATTATGCGTTTTTCTTTTGCTTCGCCGCGGCGCATAGTCGCATCAAAGGAGCGACCCATGAACGCGCGAACCGATTTTTCCGTCCTCACCGCCGTGCAAGGCTTACCCGAACCGTCGTTCGCCACGACGGCGTCGGGTATTTCCGTGCCGTATATCGAGTGTGGAGAGGGCGAGCCGCTCGTCTTCGTGCATGGGTCGCTGTGCGATTACCGCTACTGGAGCGCGCAGGTCTTGCCGCTCGCGAAGCAGTTCCGCTGCATCGCGCCGAGCCTCTCGCATTACTGGCCCGCCGTCGATGCCTTCGTGCGCGGCGAGTTCAGCGTGGAAGCGCACGTCGCGGAAATGGCCGAGTTCATCGAATCGCTCGATCTCGCGCCGGTGCATCTCGTCGGGCATTCGCGCGGCGGCTGCGTCGCGTTTCATCTGGCGCGGGAATATCCGCGGCTCGTGAAGACGTTGACGCTTGCCGATCCGGGCGGTCCACTGCACGTCGACCAGAGTCAGCGCTTTAGCGCCTACTCTGGTCCCGCGCAGAGCGACGTGCAGCAAGCCGTGGCCGCGACGCTGCCGCCCGCCACCAACGCGCTGCGCGCTCGCGTCGCGGAACTGATCGAGCAGGGCGAATTCAATCGCGGGCTCGAAATGTTCGTCGATTCTGTCAGCATGCCGGGTTTCTGGAACAAGAGCACGGAGAGCTTCCGCCGCATGGCGCTCGACAACGCGCTCACGCTACCCAAGCAATTCCGCGATCCGCTGCCCGCCTACACACGCGAAGCGGCGCGCGACATCAAGTGCCGCACGCTGCTGATCGATGGTCAGAAGAGCCCGCGCATGTTCCGCAACAACGTCGAGAAGCTCGAAGAGTGGATCGAGTTTGCGGAGCGCGTGACGATCGCGGGCGCATCGCACGGGATGAACGCCGCGAGCCCCGGCGCGTTCAATCGCGCGGTTCAGGCGTTCGCCGGGGCGTGGTAAAGGCTCACTGCAGCTTCCAGATGTTCGCCGCGATCGTGCCTTCGTCGTTGAACACGTTGATGATGTCGGGCACGTCGCCGATCGGCACGTTGTTCACGACCAGCGCAAACGCGAGCCTGCGGCCGCTCTTCGCGTCGATATAACCCGCTAGCGCCTGTCCCTTCAGCGTGATCTGCTGCTGCCCGTTCGCGTTTTCCGTGCCGGCCACGTAAGTGCCCGTCTTCGCGTACACCTTGCCTTTCGCGCCCGCGAGCGTCGGATCGGTTTCGAAGTCCGTCGTGCTCGCGAGCGAGCCATCGACGCCTAGGAAGGGCATCGAATCCACGTAGGCCGGGAAAGCCGCGCGGCCGCTCATCGCGCGCAACATCGCGATGACCGCGAGCGGCGTCGCCGTGGTCTCGCCGCCGCCGCTGCCGTCGATGAAGTGCGTCTGGTTCATCGGCACGTTGAAGGGCGAATTCGAAAGCGTCGCGTTCTCCGCAGCGAGCGCCGTATCGAGCGTGGTCGAGCCGTTGTTCGCGACGCCGAACAGCATCAGGCTCGTGTCCGCGCCGATGTTATAGCTGACCTTCAGAATCCACTTCGTGTATTGCGCCCACGGCTGCGACGTGAGCTGCGCGACGCGCGTGTCGGCGGCATACGTGTTCTTCGCGGGCAGCAGTTGCACCGGATTGTTTTCGACGGCGTTCGCGGTGACGGTCACGCCCGCGCGCGCGAGCGCGTCGATCAGCACCGTGCGCGCATAGTTCGACGGCTGCGTGATGCGGAACGTGCGGATGACCGGGAAGTTGGGAACGATCGGCGGCACGTAATCGGCGGGAATCGATCCGCCGAGCACGCCGCCACACGGCAGCGTGCCGAAGCAGGCAGGCTTCTCGGGCGTGACGGTGATATTTGCGGCCGTGCCCGCCGCGCCGGTCATCAACGTGGATTGCACGGTGAACGCCGACGACTTCGGCCGATAATCGACCGGCGACGGCGAGCCCGCGCTGCCCTGGCCGATGATCGTATCGACCACATCGTCGTTGACGAAGATCGGCCGCAGATCGAACTCGCCGCGGAAGTCGAACGGCTGGAAAAGCCGGTCGTCGATCACGACTTCGCCGTTGATCTTTTTGATGCCCGATGCCGCCACTTGCGCCGCGAGCGAGTCGTAGCCCGCGAGCGGATCGGGCGCGGTGATTTGCGCGTTGCCGAGACTGTTCGCTTCGTTGTGGTCGAAGTTGGTGAAGGCGAGCGTGCCGTCGGGATTCGTGCGGCCGCCCATCGCGAGATCGCCGCTCGCGACGAGCACGAGATTGCCGTTGAGCGTGCCGCTCGCATCGACGCTCCCCATGCGATACACCGGCGTCTGGAACTGATGCTGCGCGCCGTACTGATCGAGCGCCGCGCCGACGGAAAACACCTTGCGCACCGACGCGATATACACCTGCGCGTTCGAATTCATGTCGTAGATGACATCGCCCGAATTCAGGTCGACGACGCGCAGCGCCCACGTCGAGCCCTGATACATGGGCTTTTTCATGACCTGCGTGATGGAATCCGGCACGGCGGTGTTGTTGGAGTCCGAGCCGCATGCGGATAGGGAAGCGGCGAGCGCGCAGGCGAGGGCGAGGGCGGCAACACGTGCCGGACTTCCTGAAAGCGGGATCATGACGCGGCTCCGATAAAGGCACATCGCGCTCCGGTTGGAGCGAACACCAATACGTCGGGACTGCTTCACAGCACAGACAGGAAAGATGTCGGCGGCCGCACGCCATGCTTCACGGAGCGGGAGCGGGTGAATGAAAATACCGACCTTGCACAGGCGTTGTCAAGCGCGGGCTATCGCGAATCAAGTGCTTTAGGCAAGCGGTTTTTGTACGATTTGTTGAGCGAGTTTGATCGCCTTGTTGTGACGTCACAACGCAAAAACGTTTGGCGCGGGCTAACATCGTTCGCACCTCATCGCGAAGAAGAGGATATCCGTGAGCACCGGTCACGACGATCTCGATGCATGGAAACGCCGCCGCACCATAGAGCTGGCGTTCGAGCTGGCCGATAGCGGCCGCTACGAAGATTTCACCGATGTCGCCTATGCGCTGCAATTCGAGCGCGGCATGGCGACCGCGCAGGCGCTCATCGACGATCCCGAGATGCGCCGCGTGCTCAATCGGCGTTGCGCCGACGCGCGCGACAAACTTGCGCCGCCTCCCGCGCCCGAAGTCGTGCAAGACGAGCCCGCGCCCGTCGTCGAAGCGGTGGCTGAATCATCGAACGATCATGCGCAAATGCCGCGAGCCGATGACTTCGCACGCACGCCCTCTTTCATGCGCCGCGCCCTGAATTTCGTCTGGCGGTCCGGCAATGCGGGCGATCTCAATTCCGCCCCTTCCTGAGCTTTCCCCCACATTGGCATAACTTTCGCGCCCCATTTGCGCACGAATGGCGGATTTGCACGCCTTGAGCGCCCGGCAAAACCATTACACTTGAGGAGGCTGAACCATAACCCCGGACCGTGCTTGCGCGCAGGTCCGGTGATTGAACTTCGAGGAGGAAATGTTCGTGGCTAACGAGAAAATGCTCGCGCAGATGGCTGAGAAGGATGGTTTCATTGCCGCTCTGGATCAGAGCGGCGGTTCGACGCCCGGCGCGCTGCGGCAATATGGAATTCCGGACGACGCCTATAACGGCGACGCCGAAATGTTCAAGCTGATGCATGAAATGCGCGTGCGCATCATGACCGCGCCTTCGTTCACGGGCAAGAAAGTCATCGGCGCGATTCTGTTCGAGCGCACGATGGACGGCGAAGCGGAAGGCAAGCCGGTTCCCACCTTTCTCTGGGAAGACCGCGGCATCGTGCCGTTCCTGAAGGTCGACAAGGGTCTCGAGGCCGAAGCCGACGGCGTGCAGATCATGAAGCCGAATCCCGGCCTCGACGATCTGCTCGCGCGCGCGGTGAAGCTCGGCGTCTTCGGCACGAAGATGCGCTCGGTGATCCACCAGGCGAACGAGAAGGGCATCGCCGCGGTGGCGAAGCAGCAGTTCGAAGTGGGCGCGCAGATCATCAAGCACGGTCTCGTGCCGATTCTCGAACCCGAAGTCTCGATCAAGAGCCCGGACAAGAAAGGCGCGGAAAAGATTCTGCGCGACGAGTTGCTGAAGGGTCTCGATGCACTGCCGGAATCGAGCCAGGTGATGATCAAGCTGACCATCCCCGACGAAGCGGATTTCTATCGTCCGCTGATCGAGCATCCGCGTGTCGTGCGTGTCGTGGCGCTGTCGGGCGGCTATACGCGCAGCGACGCGTGCAAGAAGCTCGCGCAGAATCACGGCATGATCGCGAGCTTCTCGCGCGCGCTCATCAACGAGCTGAAGAAGCCGATGAGCGACAGCGAGTTCGACAAGACGCTCGAAACGTCGATCGACGAAATCTACAACGCGTCCGTCACGAAGGTCTGAGCCTTCGGCCTTAGTCCGCGCTAATCGGCGCGTTCGGTAGGCGGCGGTGTCTGCACGACGGGCGCCGCCGCCCGAAAAATATCTTCACGTGAACCGGTCTTCGGCGGATAGATGCGCTCGCCGTTGATCGTGCGCTTCGTCGCCTTCGCCGTCTCGCCTTGCGTGACGAGCTTCCTGTCCCATCCTTCCGTGTACACCGCGCCCCACGGCCCGAGATCGCAGATGGTCGTGTACCAGTCGATCGAAAGCGGCAGCATCTCCAGCCCGAAGAGATCGCAGACAGCGTTGTTGCCCGCGTAGCGCCCCATCGGCCGGCCATGCTGGCACGACATCACCGAAGGCCGTGTCCCGTCGATCAGGATGCGCGCGCAATCGCCCGCCGCGAATACGCCCGGCACGCCTTCCGCGCGCAGGAACGCATCGACCGGCACGCGCCCGAGCGGATCGAGCGTGACCGGCAACTGACCGGCGAGCGCGTTCGCGTGCATGCCGCCGCACCAGACGACCGTCGCGGCCTCGATGCGCTCGCTCGCGCCGCCGGCGGTGAGCGTCACGCTCTCTTCATCGAGCGATACGAGCGATACGCCCGCCCGCGTCTCGACATCGAGCGAGCTCAGCGCGCCTTCGATGACATGCTGCGCGCCGCCCATGGATTGCCCGATTTTCGCCGAGCGATCCGCGAGCACGACGCGCACCTTGCCACGATCCGCATCGCCGACGATCTCGCGCAAACGCGCGGGCAACTCCGCCGCGAGCTCGATGCCCGTCAGCCCGGCGCCGACAACGACCGCCGTATAGCGGCCCGGCGTATCCGGCAAGGCTGGCAAGGTGAGCAGATGCGCCTGCAGCTTGCACGCGCCAGCGTAGGTATCGACATCGAATGAATGGCGGTCGAGGCCGGGAATCGGCGGGCGCACGAGCACGCTGCCCGCCGCGAGAATCAGCCGGTCGTAGTCGAGCGATTCGGCCGCGCTTTCGCGCTCGATCGACACGCGGCGATTCGCGCTGTCGATAGCCGTCGCTTTCGCCTGAATCAGCTTCACGCCCGCGGGACCGAGCACGGTGTCGAGCTGCACGAGCGTCGGATCGAGCGGCTGCTCGTAATTGCGCACGCGCACGCTATGAAAAGGCGCCGGATTGACGATGGCGACTTCGGCTTCATCGGTGCGATTCAGTTCATCCAGCTTGCGCGCCGCCGACAGCGCGCTCCACAGACCGGCGAAGCCCGCGCCGATCACCAGGATTCGGTTCAAGTCATTCCCCTGAATAAACGATCGTTCGTGCTATGAACCGCCTGAAGCGGCCGCGCTGTTCTTGGTTATAGGCGATTCGAACGGCATTGGCTTTCCTTCGGCATGCCCGCATTAGTACGAATTTCGCCAAAGGTGATTTCGTCGTTTAGGTATTTACCCTAAAGCGTGCGATACCTAAACTTGCCTCAACGGTCGCAAACGAAGAAAGCAACGTGAGCGACAACTCGATAAATCAATGGATGGAGGAAAGAATCATGAACAAGCTCATCGGTATTGCAGCGGTCGCTCTTGCTTTTGCCGCTCCGGTCGCATCGTTCGCGCAATCGAATCAGCCCGTGACGCGCGCGCAGGTTCGCGCCGAAATCGTGCAACTCGAAAAGGCGGGTTATAACCCCGGCGTCATCAGCGACTCGAAGTATCCCGCTGACATTCAAGCGGCTGAAGCGCGCATCGCCGCGCAAAACGGCACCGCGCAAAGCGCGTTCGGCGGCGCGACCGACGGTTCGGCGCAATCCAGCGCACGCCCGGTTCAGGGCGACGTGTTCCCGACGTTCGCGCATCACTAAGCAGCAAGGGGTCTAATGAAGCGCGCCCGCGTCGTAGCGGCGCGCTTTTCGTTTTTATCGCAGATTTGAAAACGCAATTCAAAGCGGAAACCCGCCCGCAAAAGTTTCGCGCAAATATCCGATGAATAGCGCGACCGCGCGCGGCACATGTGGCGCATAAGGCCGCACCACGAAGAGCTGATCGGCAAATGCGCCGACCGGACGCCACTCCGGCAGCAACACCACGAGCTTTCCCGCCTGCACGGCGGCCTGCGCCGTGAAATCCGGCAATAGCGCGATGCCGAGATCGTCGAGCGCGGCATCGCGTAAAACCTCGCTGTTATTCGCCGCGAACGGCCCGTTCACGGCCAGCGTATGAGGCCCGGCGGAACTCTTGCGCCCGCCCTTTCTCTCGAACGACCAGATACTCGACGCCTGCGGACGCGGATAGACGAGGCAATCGTGCGTGACGAGATCGTTCGGTGTCGCGGGCGTGCCGCGCCGCTTCAGATACGCCCGCGTCGCGACGATCACCGAATGCGTGTCGCACAGCTTCCACGCGACGTGCGTATCCGGCACCTGCGCGCTGTGGCGCACCGCGAGATCGAAGCCTTCGCTCGCGATCGAGCTCAGTTTGTCCGATGCTTCCAGTTGCACCCGCACTTCCGGATGCGCGTGCAGAAACCCCGACATGCGCGGCACGAGCTGCTGCCGCGAAAAGGCCATCGGCGCGGTGATGCGGATCAGGCCGCGCGCGACGCCCGCCATTTCCTTCACGCTCAGGAAACTCGACGCGATGCGCTCGTACTGGTCGCGCGTATCGTCGACGAGCCTGCGCCCCGCTTCCGTGAAACGCACGCTGCGCGTCGTGCGCGTGACGAGCGGCACGCCCGCCGCGCGCTCCAGCTCGGCGATGCGCTGGCTCATCGCCGCTTTCGACACGTTCAGCCGCGCCGCCGCCGCCGTGTAGCTGCCTTGTTCCGCAAGCACCGTCAGCCAGTGCAAGTGGGTCCAGAGTGCTTCGATCTTTTGCTCGTCCATCGGCGGATTGTTTGTCATTGCGAACAATGAGTTCAATCTTAGCGTCTTTGCAACGGGCCCGCGGGTTCATACACTGCAGTCATTGCAAAGCCATTCATCAGGAGACGAGCATGACCGCAGCCTTCACCGACACCGCCGACGTCGTTCACCACATTCACGGCGAGCGTAGGCACGGCTCGTCCACGCGCACGCAGCCGGTGTTCAATCCCGCAACGGGCGAGCGCCCGCGCAAGCTCGTGCTCGGCGAAGCCGCCGATGTCGATGCAGCCGTCGCCAGCGCGCAGGCCGCGTTTCCGGCATGGCGCGACACGCCGCCGATCCGCCGCGCGCGCGTCATGCTGAAGTTCCTCGAACTGATGAACAAGCATCGCGACGAGCTCGCCGCGATCATCACCGCCGAGCACGGCAAGGTGTTTTCGGATGCGCAGGGCGAAGTGTCGCGCGGCATCGACGTGATCGAATTCGCGTGCGGCATTCCGCAATTGCTGAAGGGCGATTACACCGATCAGGTTTCCACCGGCATCGACAACTGGACGATGCGCCAGCCGCTCGGCGTCGTCGCGGGCATCACGCCGTTCAATTTCCCGTGCATGGTGCCGTGCTGGATGTTCCCGGTCGCGATCGCGTCGGGCAACGCGTTCATCCTGAAGCCGAGCGAACGCGATCCGTCGGCGTCGCTCTTCATGGCTGATCTGCTGAAGCAGGCCGGTTTGCCCGATGGCATCTTCAACGTCGTGCAGGGCGACAAGGTCGTCGTCGATGCGTTGCTCACGCATCCTCAAGTGAAGGCGATCAGCTTCGTCGGCTCCACGCCGATCGCGAACTACATCTACGAAACCGGCGCGAAGCACGGCAAGCGCGTGCAGGCGCTCGGCGGCGCGAAGAATCACATGGTCGTGATGCCCGATGCGGATCTCGACCAGGCCGTCGATGCATTGATCGGCGCGGGCTACGGTTCCGCGGGCGAGCGCTGCATGGCGATTTCGGTTGCGGTGCTGGTAGGCGATGTCGCCGACAAGATCGTGCCGAAGCTTGCCGAGCGCGCGAAGGCGCTCAAGATCAAAAACGGCATGGAAGCCGATGCGGAAATGGGCCCGATCGTCACACGCCAGGCGCTCGAACGTATCGAAGGCTATATCGCGATGGGTGTCGATGAAGGCGCGAAGCTCGTCGTCGACGGGCGCGGCTACAAGGTGCCGGGCCACGAGGACGGCTTCTTCACGGGCGGCACGCTGTTCGATCACGTCACGCCCGACATGCGCATCTACAAGGAAGAGATCTTCGGGCCGGTGCTCGCGTGCGTGCGCGTGAAGGACTTCAGCGAGGCCGTCGATCTCGTCAACGAGCACGAGTTCGGCAACGGCGTTGCGTGCTATACGCGCGATGGCCATATCGCGCGCGAGTTCGGACGTCGCATCGAAGTGGGCATGGTCGGCATCAACGTGCCGATTCCGGTGCCGATGGCATGGCACGGCTTCGGTGGCTGGAAACGCAGTCTCTTCGGCGACATGCACGCATACGGCGAAGAAGGCGTGCGCTTCTATACGAAACAGAAGTCGATCATGCAGCGCTGGCCGGAAAGCACGGAGAAGGGCGCCGAGTTCGCCATGCCGACGGCGAAGTAACGCCTTTCGATGCGTGCGGAGATCGCCCGCTTTTTCCTTACAGGAAGAAGCGGGCGATTGTTTTTGCGTGCACTGACGACCGATCTGTTCCCGCGCGTCACAACTCAATTGAAACGGTGTCGGTTGACCGTGCGGCGGCAAGCGGGGAAGATGCAGCGAAAACGACGCGAAGCCAATCGACATGCAGCGGCAATTCGACGATCTTCTTCTTGGCAGCATCGAGCTTTTCTGCCTCGCGGCGGAGCTCGGCAGCTTCACGCTCGCGGCTACCGCGGCGAGCGTGACGCCCGCCGCGGTGAGCCGCTCCGTCGCGCGGCTGGAGAAGCGTCTCGACGTGCGGCTGTTCGTGCGCACGACGCGCCAGATTCGCCTGACCGATGCGGGCCGCCGTTACTTCGAGCAATGCCGCGACGCGCTCAATCGTCTTGCGGAAGCGGAACGCGAAGCCACCGGCCAGCAAACGAGCCCGAAGGGTGTGCTGCGCATCAGCATGCCGACGCCTTACGGCCACTATCGCGTGCTGCCGCTACTCGCTGAATTCCGCGCGCGTTATCCCGATGTCACCGTGGAAGCGCATCTGAGCAATCGCAACATCGACTTCGCCGACGAAGGATTCGATCTCGCAATACGCGGACGCGCGCCGCGCGACTCCGGTCTCATCGCGCGCAAGCTCGAAGATGCGGAGCTCGTCGTGGTGGCGTCGCCCGGCTATCTGAAGCGTGCGGGCGTGCCGAAGACGATCGAAGACATGCTCGATCACGAATGCATCCAGTTCGAGATGCCGAGCACGGGACGTCCCGTGCCGTGGCTTTTCATGCAGAACGGCGAGCCGGTGGAAATGACCATGCACGCCAGCTACGGCACTTCCGGCGATGCGCTCGCAGGCATTCCGCTCGCACGCAATGGCGCGGGCCTCTTTCAGATCTACCGCTTCACCGTCGACGAAGATTTGCGCGCCGGCACGTTGACGGAAGTGCTGCGCGACTTCGGCGGATGCAGCAGGCCGTTCATCCTGCTGTATCCGCATGGCAGGCATTTGTCGTCGCGTGTGCGGGCTTTCGTCGACTTCATCGTGGAGAAGCTCGTCGCGCGCTGACTGATGTGCGACTCGGGCAACTTTCAGGGGACAAACATCCATGAGCAAGAACGCATTGTTATCGCTGCTCGGCATCGATACGCCGATCATTCAGGCGCCGATGGCCGGGGTGAGCACGCCCGCGCTCGCGGCGGCCGTATCGAATGCGGGCGGACTCGGCTCGCTCGGCGTCGGCGCGATGAACGCCGAAGGCGCGCGCAAGGTGATCCGCGAAACGCGCGCGCTGACCGGCAAGCCGTTCAACATCAACGTGTTCTGTCATGCGCCGGCGAAGGCCGATGCCGCCGTCGAGCGAGCATGGACCGCATGGCTCGCTCCGGTCTTCGCGCAATACGGCGCGACGCCGCCCGACACGCTGAGCGAAATCTACACGAGCTTCGTCGTCGATGAAGCGATGCTGAAGGTCTTCGTCGAAGAAAAGCCGCCTGTAGTGAGCTTTCACTTCGGCTTGCCGTCGAAGGACTATATCGATGCGTTGCGCGGCGCCGGCATCAAGCTGATCGCATCCGCGACCAATGTGGGCGAAGCGGAGCGGGTCGCGGCGGCGGGCATGGATGCGATCGTGGCGCAAGGCATCGAAGCGGGCGGGCATCGCGGCATCTTCGACCCGCAAGCCGACGACGACAACCTCGGCACGTTCGCGCTCACGCGCCTCTTCGCCAGCAAGTTCGACGTGCCGGTGATCGCGTCGGGCGGCATTATGGACGGCGCGGGCATCGCGGCCGTGCTCGCGCTCGGTGCGCAGGCGGCGCAGCTCGGCACGGCGTTCGTACCGTGCACGGAGACATCGATCGATGCGGGTTATCGTCGCGCCATTCTGAGCGATGCGGCACAGCGCACGACGTTCACATCGGCGATCTCGGGGCGCAAGGCCCGCAGCCTCGTGAACAAGTTCACGGAACTCGGCCGCAACACGGAAGCTCCCGCGATTCCCGCTTATCCGGTCACTTACGATGCAGGCAAATCGCTGCACGCGGCGGCCAAGGCAAAGGACGAATTCGGTTACGGCGCGCAATGGGCGGGACAAGCGGCCGCGCTCGCGCGTGAGCTGCCCGCCGCCGAGCTGATGACGCGGCTGAAGGCTGAACTCGACGAAAGCATCGCGGGCTTGCGGCAGTATGCATCGCGCTGAGACATTGCCGCTTCGCCCTCAATGCGACATCAGCACCGGCCGGTCATCGACGCAAGGAAGGTCTGCGTCGTGCCGCCGAGCACGAGTTCCTGCCAGCGCGCGTGTCCGTGGCCGCCCATGACGACGAGGTCCGCGTCGAGATCGGCGGCGCGTGAAAGCAGCATCTCGAGCGTCGATGCATCGGTCGCGCTCTTGCTTGCGAACACTTCCGCCTTCACCCCGTGCCGCGCGAGGCTTGCCGCGATATCCGCGCCGCCAACGCGCTCCGCGGCCGGGTCGTGCCGCGCCTAATCGCGATGCTCACGATGCTCACACGCTCCGCGGTTTTCAGGCGACCCACGCCGCGGCGGCGGAACTGGCCGTGCGTCTGCACGCCGACTTCGAAGCAATCACGGAGCCGGTTGATCGCTCCGGCGCGGCGGGCTGCGTGCGCGCGATGATCGATATGCTCTTCGCACGCGAGGTGGCCGTGAATCCGCTTCAGCGCGATGTCGCGAATTACGAGATCATCGTGATCGGCACGCCGGTCTGGGCGAGCAGCGTGAGCGCGCCGGTGCGCGCGTGGCTCATCGCGAACCGGCGCAGGCTGCCGCACGTCGCCTTTCTTTGCACGCAGCACATTCGCGGCGACGTCATCGCCTTCCGCGAAATGGCGACGCTCGCGGGCAAGCAGCCGGTCGCGCGTTGCGCGATTGCGGCGGCTCACGGCGCCAAGGATCAGCGCCGTGTCATGGACAGTTCGTGGAGCGCATCGGGCGCAAGCTCGCGCGTATCGAAAATCTCGAATGGGCGGTTTGAGCGCGACGCGCGCGAGCCGAAATCATCATGTATAGACATATCCTGGTGGCGCTCGACGGCAGCGAATCGTCGCAGCGGGCGCTCGAAGAAGTGCTGTGCCTGGGCGCATCGCCGGGCACGCGCGTGCGCCTCGTGCACGTTCTGGAGGCGTCGGCGCTGGCGTCTTATCCGGTCAACTACCGGTCGCAGGTGCGGGACGCGGCGAGACGCGTGCTGGACGCCGCGCAGGAGCGGCTGCGCGCGGCCGGCATCGAATGCGAGTCGGAACTGGACGAAACGCGCACGCCCGACGATTCGATCGCCGACGCGTTGCAGCGCTCTGCGCAACGCATGGACGCCGATCTCGTCGTGATGGGCACGCGCGGCCGGGGAGGATTGCCGCGCCTCGTGCTCGGCAGCGTCGCCGAAGCATTTCTGCGGCACTCGACGTGCGCGGTGCTGCTCACGCGTTCCGCGTCGCAACGGGGCGCATCGACATGATTCACACGCTTTCGAGCGCGGCCTGATCGACGATGCGCACTTCCTTGCCGCGCGCATCGACCACGCCCAATCTGTGCAGCCGGGAGAACATGCGGCTCACGGTTTCGATCTTGAGGCCGAGATAGCTGCCGATCTCCTCGCGGGTCATGCGCAGGACGAATTGCGACGGCGAGTAGCCGCGCGCTTTCATTGAAGACGAGAGCCGCGAGCGGCATCGCGAACGCGGCGCCGCCCGCGATCAGCAGGCTTGTCGTGGACGCATGAAGCGCGCAGACGGAACAAAAGTAGGACATGCCGGCGCACCACAGCGCGAAAAGAATCGCCGCTGCGAGCGTCGCATGCGCGGGCGCGCTGCGCTGCGCTGCGAAGTGACTTGCCGCCGCGCTTTCTGTCCTGCGCGTCAGCGCGTCGGATTGCAGGGGCGGTGCGTCGGCGGGATTTCCGGACGGTCCGCTTGGCGTGCGCATCGGGATTCCCCGGCTTGCAACGTTTCTGTCACGCGGCTGGCTTCGGAACGCCGCCGCCTTTTTCGTGCATCTCAGATTGGTCGCAGGAAAAAAATCCGTCATGCGCGCTGCGACATCAGCGCAGGGCGGCGAGTTCGCGGCGTTTGACTCAGGTCAATCGTGAAAATGGCGAACGTCCGTAGAGTGAAGCCGTGCTCCGGCAAGTCCGGAGCGGACGACCGCGACCAACATTCCAACCGTCTGGAGTACGTGATGCAAGCACGTGACGTAATGACTTCCAGCGTCGTTTCCGTGACGCCCGAAACGACGATTCATGAACTGGCGCGCCTGCTCGTGCAGCACCGTATCAGCGCGGCGCCTGTCGTCGGCACGGACGGGCATGTCGTCGGCGTGATCAGCGAGGGCGATCTGCTTCGTCGCGAGGAGATCGGCACCGAGAAGCGGGCGAACCGCCGCGCGTGGTGGCGCGACATGCTCTCCGACGGCGGCGCGGCCGACTACATCAAGTCGCATGCGCGCACGGTCGGCGAGATCATGACCCGCGATCCTGTCTGCGTGAACGAGGACACGTCACTCGCCGAGATCGCCGCGATGCTCGAAAGCCATCACATCAAGCGCGTGCCGGTGCTGCGCGACGGGCGGCTCGCCGGCATCGTCAGCCGGTCGAATCTGGTGCAGGCGCTGGCGTCCTCGCTCGTGGTCGATTCCGCGCCGGATGCGCTTGCAAGCGATGCCGAGATTCGCGCCATGCTGATGGGCGATCTCGCGGGGCGGGGCTGGGCGTTTCCCGGCCGCGATATCGTCGTGCGCGATGGCATCGTGCATCTGTGGGGCACGGTGTGGTCCGGCGATCAGCTCGATGCGATGCGGATCGCGTCTGAAAGCATCCCAGGCGTGAAGCGCGTGGTCGATCACACGATCCCTTATCCGATCATGCCGGGGCTTTGAAGGGATGGATCGTCAAGCCGTTCAAGGGCGATGCGGTGATCGCGACGTTCAGGAAGCTGGCGGGTTGAAGCAGCCCGCTCGATGCTTCACGTGCGCCGCGGCATGTTGGCCAGCGCCGGCACGGCATTGGCGATCAACCGACAAAGGTTGTCGAGGCTTTCGCCTTCGAAAGTGAGATCGAGCCTCTCACGCTCAGACGAGCGGCCGGTCGATCTGGATCAGTCAGTCGTGCAGCGCGCGACCCAGATGGGATCGGAGCGATGGACTCGTCTTTGCAACGAATGCTGGAAGCGATGGATGCCGACAAGGCGAAACTGGACGCGGTGCGTCCGCTTTCGCCTCCGGCCCTGGCTTCGCTGCAGAACAGGCTGAGGCGGGAATGGATGCCAAATGCGAACGCAGTGGAGCGGCACACGCTCCCGCTGCGCGAGACCCAGGTCGTACTCGACGAGATGACGATGGGCGGCAAGTCGCTGCCGCAGCATTGCGCGTCCTTGGGCCGTCGCGACGCGATGGCTTACCTGGAAGAGACTGTTGCGAAGAACGAGCCACTGTCGGCGTGGCAAATCCGGAATATCCACAACGTCGTGCTGAAGGGCGGCGTCGGTGAGGAAGCCTGCCGCTATCGTCATGTGAACGTGGCGATCGCCGGCGCACATACGACGCCACCGGACTTTCTGAATGTGCCAGCCGAACTGGCTGCGCTCGTCGAGTGGCACGCGAGCGCAGGGAACACGCATCCCGTCGTGCGCGCGGCGGAACTCCATACGCGGTTCGTCAGGATCCATCCGTTCGTGGATGGAAACGGCAGGACAGGACGGCTGCTCCTGAATGTCGAGTTGATGAGATCGGGTTATCCGCCAGCTCTTATCCGCAACGAAAATCGCGCAGCCTATTGCGACTCGCTGGACGATGCCTGCGTGAGCAGCGACTACACGGGTGTTGCGCTGCTCATCGCCGAACTGGTTAAGCGGTCGTTCGACATCTACCTTGACGCGCTCGGATTACGTGTTGACCACGGACTTCGCGATTAGCCGTGATCGTCATCGACCGGAATGGCGCCGTACCGGCTTCGTGATAAGCTTGGCGCTGTCACGAAACAGGTTACACCCAGGTCCAAGGATGAACCTCACATGATCGCTGCGCCTCCCATTCAGGCATCCCGGCAACTTCGCAAGGCGCACCATCCCGGAGTGCTTCTCCGCGACTTTGTGCTCCCGCGCCTCGACCTCTCGGTGAGTCAGGCGGCCCGGGATCTGGGCGTGTCTCGTCAGACGCTACACCGCATCTTCGACGCTCGAGCAGGCATTACGCCAGAAATGGCTGTCCGGCTGGAAGCGCTGTGCGGAATCTCGGCAATGTTCTGGCTGGAACTGCAATGCGCGCACGATCTTCGTCAGGCTCGCATATCGCTGGCGGATGCGCTTCCCCACATTCCAAGATACCGGCTCTCTCATTTGGCATTGAAGCAACTCGGAGCACTCGATGGACGCTGATCCCGTAACGCCTCAATATGCTCACACGGGCGTATCCGGACTTGATGACGTTCTTGTCGGCGGCTTGAGTCGGGGAAATGTATTCCTGCTCGAAGGAAGTCCCGGTACGGGCAAAACTACGATCGCGCTCAGCTTTCTGATTGCCGGTGCGGAGCTAGGTGAGCCGTGTTTGTATTTCACGCTCTCGGAAACGGCGTCGGAATTGCGCACTGGCGCCTTGTCGCACGGTTGGCGCCTTGGTGAAGAGATCAATATCTTCGAAGTGAGCCCGTCCGAAAGTCTGCTCGACGCCGATCAGCAACAGACGCTCCTCTATTCGTCGGATCTCGAACTGGGTGAAACGACGCAGATGATTCTCGGTGAGTTCGAGCGCGTCAGGCCAAAGCGGGTCGTCATCGACAGTCTTTCCGAAATCCGATTGCTCGCGCAAAGTTCTCTGCGTTACCGTCGGCAGATTCTCGCATTCAAGCATTACTTCGCAGGTCGCGATGCGACCGTGCTGCTGCTGGATGACCTGACCTCCGAGGCCGCGGACAAGACAGTCCATAGCGTCGCGCATGGCGTCATCAAGCTCGAGGAGTTGTCGCCGCAGTATGGGGCGGAGCGACGTCGGCTGAAGGTGCTCAAGTATCGCGGTCAGCAATTTCGCGGGGGGTACCACGATTTCGCCATTCGGCGCGGCGGGGTATCGGTATTTCCGCGGCTCGTTGCCGGGGAGCATCGCACGAGCTTTGCCCGCACTCAGATGACGAGCGACGTGGCCGAACTGGACGCCCTGCTGGGCGGCGGCGTCGAACAGGGAACGAGCACGCTCATTCTTGGACCCGCAGGCACCGGAAAGAGCCTGTTCGCTCTCCAGTTCGTCGTCGCCGCCGTCAAACGAGGCGAGAAGGCGGCGCTCTTCGTGTTCGACGAGGAGCTTGGGCTGCTGTTCGATCGGGTTCGCATCATGGGCATCGACCTGGAAGCGATGAGAAAGGCAGGCAACCTGCATATCGAACAGGTCGACGCCGCCGAGCTGTCTCCGGGTGAGTTCGCGCATCGCGTTCGTACGAGCGTTGATCATGCACGCGCGAAGACGGTCGTCATCGACAGCCTGAACGGCTATCAGGCCGCCATGCCCGAAGAGAACGCGCTGGTGCTGCATGTGCACGAGTTATTGCAATATCTGAACCGGCAAGGCGCAAACACGTTTCTCACCGTCGCGCAGCACGGTCTGGTCGGCGACATGAAAACGCCGGTCGACGTGACCTATCTTGCCGACACGGTCATTCTGCTTCGCTACTTCGAGGCGCTCGGGCGCGTTCGACGCGCGATCTCGGTCATCAAGAAGCGCACGGGAGCACACGAGGAATCGATTCGCGAGTTCCGCATCGGTTCCACCGGCCTCGTGCTCGGAGCGCCGCTGGAAGAATTTCAGGGCGTGCTGCGCGGTGTGCCCACGTTCGTCGGAAATTCGGCGCCGCTACTTTCATCGAAAGAAGGCTGAGCACCGATGTCTGGAACCGATCCATGCCCGGTGCTCCTTCTCACGCCTTCAGGCCGCGACTTTTCCGTCGCGCAAGCGCTTCTGGAAGCGACCGGCATCGAATCGGCTGCTTGCGCGGACGTTCGGCAACTCGCCGCGAAACTGAAAGACGATGTATGTTGCGTGGTCGTCGCCGATGAAGCGCTGAACGGGGTGGACCTTGCTGTGCTGACCGAATGGGTATCGGCGCAACCGCCCTGGTCGGACCTTCCGTTCGTCATCCTGACGCGGCGCACTGGCGGAGCCGACCGACGGCCCATGGCTGAACGGCTGACGCAAGCGCTCGGCAATGTCACCTTCATCGAGCGGCCGTTCCATCCGACGACATTCGTGAGCGTGGTCGAAACCGCCGTGCGTGGCCGGCGTCGCCAGTTCGAGGCACGGGCCAGGATTCGCGAGTTGCACGAAGGCGAGGCGCGTCTGCGCACGGCGCTGATCGCCGGACAACTCGGCTCGTGGAACCTGGACCTGGCCACGTCGACGCTGGCCGCATCGACGACTTGCAAGGCGATCTTCGGCCGTGGCGAGCATGACAGCTTCACGTACGAGGAGCTTCTGGCGAGCGTTCATCCGGACGACCGGGCACGCATGCTGGCGGCCGTGAGGCACAGCATCGAAACCGGTTGCGACTATGCCATCGAGTACCGCAACGTCTGGCCGAACGGAACGGTGCATTGGGTGGATATCAGGGCGCGTATCGTGCGCGACGAGCGGAATCACATCGCGCAGCTTGTCGGCGTGTCTTCGGACATCACGTCGCGCAAGACGTCCGAGGACCAGTTGCGGCGCATCAATGAGTCGCTCGAAGTCAAAGTGCTGGAGCGCACGGCGCAACTCGAGCACGCCCATCAAACGGTTCTCGACGAAATCAGCCAGCGCGAACATACGGAAAAGCTACTGCGACAAGTCCAGAAGCTCGAGATGATCGGCCAGTTGACGGGGGGCATCGCTCACGACTTCAACAATCTCCTGATGGCCATCATGGCGAATCTGGAGCTCGTGCGAAAGGACGTGCCGCCGCAGGAGCGCGTCGGGCGTCTGGTGGAAGGCGCGCTCAAAGGCGCTCAGCGCGGCGCCGCGCTGACGCAACGGCTGCTCGCGTTTGCCCGGCAGCAGGTGCTCAAGGTCGAACCCGTCCAGATGTGCGCGCTGGTGTACGGTATGACCGATCTGCTCGAAAGATCGATCAGTTCGATGGTCCATTTGTCGATCGAAACGGCTGACGACGTCCCGTACACGATGGTCGATGCAAATCAAGTCGAACTCGCCATCCTGAACCTCGTCGTCAATGCGCGCGACGCGTTGCCCGATGGCGGTACGATCAATATCAACGTGGATACCGCCCGTTCATCGGGCGACGGCGAACTTGCCGAGGGCGACTATGTTCGGGTGACAGTGCGCGACAACGGCACGGGCATGGACGCCGCGACGCTCGCCAGAGCGACCGAACCGTTCTTCACCACGAAGGAGGTCGGCAAGGGCACCGGACTCGGCCTCTCGATGATTCATGGCCTGGCGCGCCAGCTTCAAGGGGCGCTGCGTCTCGAGAGCGCGACAGGAAAGGGCACGTGCGCGTCGCTCTGGCTGCCGGTAACGGGCGACGAGGCTGCCCACGCGGAAGTCAGAGAGCCTTTGCCGGATTACACCCCGACCGACGCCGCCGGCATGCGGGCCACGATACTGGTGGTCGACGACGACCCGCTCATCGCGACGAGCACGTCGTATCTCCTGCAAGATCTCGGACAGGTCGTGATAGAGGCGAACTCCGGTGAAGCCGCGCTCGAGATCCTGCGCAGCGGCACGAGAGTCGATGTCCTTCTTACCGATTTTTCGATGCCCAGAATGACGGGCGTGGAGTTGGCCATCGCCGCGCGCGCACTTCGACCCACGCTGCCGGTCATACTCGCGACCGGCTATGCCGAGTTGCCGGAATTGGCGGAAGCGGACTTGCCGCGACTTCGCAAGCCGTATCAACAAAGTCAGCTTCTGACGGAAATCAGCAAGGCCGTGTCGTCCGGACGTTGAATCCGGCCTGCCGCTTGCACCATCGGGTTGACGCCGCCCCCCCTAGTATTGCGAAATGCAATGTCGCTATTAAAGCCATTGCATTGCCAGCATGTCCCCGGAGCCGTATCTTCGTTTCCATTCAAGGAGACGCCAATGAAGATCGCATTTCTGGGGGCCGGAGCGCTGGGTTGCGCCATCGGTTCCGCTCTCACCGAAGGGGGCCATGAGACGTGGCTCGTCGACCGGTTCGCCGCACACGTCGAGGCCATGTCTCGCGACGGCCTGCAGGTCGATGACGAGCGCGGCACGCGCCGTGTCAAGGTTCGCGCGACGATGAATCCGGCCGACGTCGGCCCGGTCGATGTCGTGATCGTGCTGGTCAAGTCTTTTCACACCGATTCGGCGATGCGCGGCGCGCTCGATCTCGTCGGCCCTGAAACGGTCGTGCTTTCCTTGCAGAACGGCCTCGGTCACGAAGACGTGTTGAGCGAAATCGTCGGCCGTGAGCGCGTGCTCGCCGGCAAGACGTATGTCGGCGGCGTGCTGCGCGCGCCCGGCCATATCCAGTCCGGCGTCACCGGAAAGCTCACGATCATCGGCGAGCTCGACGGCCGGATCACGAGCCGCGCGAAGGCCATCGCGGAGGCGTTCAACAGCGCCGGTCTGTCGACCACGGTCAGCGACAACATTCTCGGCACGATGTGGGACAAGCTGCTGATCAACGTGGCGACGGGCGCGCTTACCGGCATCACGCGCCTCACCTACGGGCAACTCTACGACGAGCCCATTCTGAAGGCGACGTCGCTTGCCGCCATCGAAGAAGCGATGGCCGCCGCGAAAGCCGCTGGCGTCACGTTGTCCATCACGAACGCGGAAGACGCCTGGAACATGGCCGCCGAAGGGCTGTCGCCGGCATTCAAGACCTCGATGCTGCAAAGCCTCGAAAAGTCCTCTGTCACCGAAATCGACTTCATCAACGGCGCGGTGGTGCGTTGGGGCGAACGTCTCGGCGTGCCGACGCCGGTGAACTCGACGCTCGTCGCGTGCATCAAGGGCATCGAGCGCGCGATGACGGATCGTCAGAAGGAAGGAGCCGCGGCATGAGCGCGCCGAAAGCCTATCTGGAGCACGTCGCGATCTGGGTGAAGGACATCCACTGGCATATCCGCTTCTTCGAAGAAGTGCTCGGCATGACCCTGCGCGAAGTCGACGGCACGCTCGACGAGCCGCGTCAATACTGGACGATGGGCGGTCTGCAATTCATCAGCGAGCCGCGTTTCGAAGGCCCCGAAGGCCGGCTCGCGCATCTCGGCGTGATGTGCGAAGACCTCGAAGCCGCCATCGCCGCCGCGCAGGCGTTCGGCGTCACCGAAATGCCGCAAGGGCGCAACTGGCTGCGTCTGCCCGACGGGCTCGCCGTTGAACTCATTCAGGCCCGACCGGCCACGTGCGTCGCACAGGCGCTGGCAATCAATCCACGCGCGGAGGCGTGAGCATGAGCACCATCATCGAAAAGCATTGGGACGACGCGCAGGAAGGCGACGTGTGCGTGAGCCCGACTTATACGGTCACGAAAGAACGCATCCTGGCCTACGCCGATCTCACGGGCGATCACACGCCGGTGCATGTCGACGAGGAGTATGCCAACGCGAGTCACTTCGGCTCGATCGTGGCGCACGGCCTGTTCGGACTGTCGATCGCCGATGGCCTGAAGACGCAGAGCGACTATCGCTTCCTGCCGGGCATGTCGCTCGGCTGGACGTGGGACTTTCTGCTGCCCATCAAGGTCAATGACGTGCTGCATGTGAAGTTCCGCGTCGGCGCGATGCGTGCAAGCAAGAGCAAGCCGGACTGGGGCATCGTCGTGCTGCCGTCGGAGCTGATCAATCAGAACGGCGAAGTCGTGCAACGTGGCGAGCATCGTCTGATGATCCCGCGCCGACCGGGAGCGAACTGATGCAAGCTCGTCCCCTCGAAGGTATTCGCGTCGTCGACTACAGCCACTTTCTCGCAGGTCCCTATGTCGGCCGATGCCTCGCCGCGCTCGGCGCGGAAGTCATCAAGGTCGAGCGTCCCGGCAGCGGCGACGCAGGGCGTCAGCACGCCACGATTCTCGACGACCAGCAAAGCGCCTACTTCCTGCAGCTCAACATGGGCAAGCGCGGCGTGAGCGTCGACATGAAGGACCCGCGCGGCAAGGCGTTCATGCAGCGTCTTTGCGATTCCGCCGATGTTTTCATCGAGAACTATCGACCGGGCGCGCTGGACAAGCTCGGCCTCGGCTATGCCGCATTGTCCGAGCGCAATCCGGGCCTCGTCTATTGTTCGATCTCGGCTTACGGACACACGGGTCCCGATGCGCATCGCGCGGGCTTCGGTCTCATCGCCGAAGCGAAGAGCGGCATCATGCAGATGATCGGCAATCCGGGCGAACCGCCGCCGCTCATGCGCATCTCGCTCGGCGACATGTATACCGGCATTCACGCGGTCGCCGCCATCAACGCCGCGCTGCTCGGCCGTGTGAAGAGCGGACGCGGCCAGCACATCGACATGGCGCTGTACGACACGCTGGTGTCGATGCACGAATACGCGGTGCAGTGCTACACGATGCAGGGCGTCGTTCCCGAACAGACCGGTCACGACATGCCGACATCGACGTTGTATGGCGTGTTCCGCGCGGCCGACGGCGATCTCGTCATTGCCGCGCAGGTCGACGATTCGTGGAAGCGCTTCGCCGCGCTCATCGAGCGGCACGGCGGTCCGGCCGGTTTCGGCGCCGATGCGCGGTTCCATAACCTGAACGGACGCAACACGAACCGCGAAGCCATCCTGTCGGTCGTGAAGCCGTGGGTCGCGGGCCGGTCGGTCGCCGAGGTGCTTTCATTGCTCGACAGTGTCGATGTCCCTTGCGCCAAGGTTCAGCGCATCGATGAAGTCGTGGCTGATCCGCAGATCATCGCGCGCGGCATGGTGATCGAGCAGGAGCATCCGCGCTTCGGAAAACTGCGGCTGCCGAATCTGCCGTTCCGCTTTTCGGACTGCGATACGTCGATCCGTGAAGTCGGACCCGATCTCGGTCAGCACAACGAGGAAGTCGCGCAATCGCTGGGCTTCAGCGCGGCCGAAATCGACGCGATGCAGACCGATGGCGTGCTGTTCTCGAAACGGAGCGCGTGATGAGCGACCAGTACGCGGTGATCGGCAATCCGATCGGGCACACGAAGTCTCCGCTGATTCACGGCGCCTTCGCGCAGGAAACCGGGCAGGACATGACGTATGTCGCGATCCAGGGGCCGCTCGAACCGGCGGACGCCTTCGCAAATACGGTCAGACGTTTCATCGCTGAAGGCGGCAAGGGCATGAACGTCACCGCGCCGTTCAAGCTGCAGGCGTTCGCGATGGCCGACGAACGCAGCGAACGCGCGGCGCTCGCGGGCGCCGTCAACGCGATGAAGTTCGAGAACGGACGCGTCATCGCCGAAAACTTCGATGGCGTCGGCCTCGTGCGCGATATCGAAGTGAATCTGCATCAGCCGATGGCCGGCAAGCGCGTGCTGATTCTCGGCGCAGGCGGCGCGGTGCGCGGCGCATTGCTGCCGTTCCTTGGCGCGCGGCCCGCGGAACTCGTCATCGCGAACCGGCATGCGGACAAGGCGAAGGCGCTCGTCGAACAGGTCGCCGCGAGCGGTGGGTTGACGGCGTGCGGCTATGCGCAACTGGAATCGATGGGACAGTTCGATCTCGTCGTGAACGCGACGTCTGCGAGCCTGACCGGGCAATTGCCGCCGGTGCCGCCGAGCGTCTTCGACCCGCGCGGAACGGCTTACGAGCTCGCGTACGGAAAGGGGCTGACGCCTTTTCTGCGGCTCGCTCGAAATGCGGGCGTGCAAGGTATCGCCGATGGCGTCGGCATGCTGGTCGAGCAGGCCGCCGAAGCGTTCGCGTGGTGGCGGGGCGTGCGTCCGCAGACGCGCGCCGTCATCGACCGTCTTACCGTTCCGCTCGATTGACGCCTGCGAGGAAGCTTCGGATGCAGCCAGAGAACTATCGCTTTTGCCGCTATGAAGTCGAAGGGCCGCTTCTCACGTTGACGATCGACCGGCCTGAAGTCCTCAACGCGCTGCATCCCGACGAAACATCAAGCTGGATGAAATGATGAAAACGTTTCTCATGCTGCATGGCATCAACCACAACATGTTCGGCAAGCGCGACCCCGTTCAATACGGAACGGCGACGCTCGACGACATCAATGCGCAACTGCAAGCGCTCGGCAGGGAATTGGGCGTCGAGGTCGAAAGCTATCAGACGAACAGCGAGGGCGACATGTGTCTGCGAATCCATCAGGCTTTCGTCGATAACGTCGACGGCGTGCTGATCAATGCCGGCGCATGGACGCACTACAGCTACGGCATCCGCGATGCGCTGGCGATATTGACTGTGCCCGTGGTCGAGATTCACATGTCGAACATCCACGCGCGCGAAGGCTTTCGCCATAAGTCGGTGTTCGCCGAAATCGTGAAGGGGCAGATTTGCGGCTTCGGCATCGATAGCTATTCGCTCGGACTTCGCGCGACTGTGTCGGCCGCGGGCTGATCATCCGGGCAGTCGACAGACAGCGATAGGCGACGCAATGACTACAATAAGGTTATTGCGTTCGTCAATAAAGCCATGTCCACGTCCGAACTGCCCGACTTGAAACTGCTTCAGTTGTTTGATCTGTTGTATGACTTGCGCAGCGTCACGCGAGCGGCGGAGCAGCTCGGACAAAGCCAGCCAACCGTGAGCATCTGGCTGGGGCGTCTGCGAGTGCATTTACAGGACCCGTTATTCGTCCGCACGCCGGGCGGGATGACGCCGACGCCTCAGGCAGACGCGCTGATCGGACCATGCAGGGAGATTCTGGAGTCGCTTCGTCGCTTCGCTGCGTGGGAAATCTCGTTCGATCCAGGCACTGCGAAGCGACGGTTCCGCATTTGCATGACGGACGCCAGTCACATCACGCTTCTTCCGCGGATGCTGGCCCACGTGCGCGCTCAGGCGCCGGGGATTCGGCTGGAAGCCGCAAGGATCGACGGAAACACAGAGCGTGCGCTCGAATCCGGCGAGGCCGATCTGGCGATCGGGCATGTGCCCTGGCTCGGGAGTGGAATGTATCAGCAGCAGCTCTATATGCAGGACTGGGTATGCCTTGCCAATCCGAACCATCCGCGCGTGCGCGCCAGGCTGACGCTCAAGCAATATCGCAGCGAAGGGCACGTGATCATCGCGGCTGGCACGGGGGCGCAACTGCTGGAGCAAGCGTTGTTGCGCGAGGACATCGAACGCGATGTCGTGCTCGAACTCCCGGGAATGCTCGGACTGGGATCGATCGTGAAGTCGACCGATCTCATCGCCACTTTGCCGCGCAATATCGGGGAGACGCTGGCGAGAGTGAATGACATCGCGGTCCATACGTGCCCGTTTCCAGTCGACAAATTCGCGGTGCGGCAGCATTGGCACGCGAAGTATCATCACGAAGCCGGTAATCGCTGGCTTCGCTCCGTGGTGGCCGATCTGTTTTCGAGCAGGAGCTAGGCAGTGGTTGCCTTCAGCAAGACCCACGACGCGGAGACTGTCGGAATGAGCGTTTTCGAAGAAGACAAGATGGGAGACGCCGCGACGCATCTTCGGTTTCGATGCGATAGAGGACTCCTGACGGAGCCCGCGTGCCTCAGCGATTCAAAAAAGGCTCAGTGCTGATCGCCCCAGAGATCGTCGACCGCGCGGATCGCGAGCGAGTAACCGTTCGCGCCAGCCCCGCAGATCACCGCAGTGGCCGCGACCGAGATCGTCGAGTGGCGGTATTCCTCCGAGCGCCGGTGGATGTTCGTGATATGCACTTCCACCACCGGCCTGCGAATCAGCTTGACTGCGTCGAGCACCGGAATTCGTCCGAACGAAAAGCCGGCCGGGTTGATGATCAACGCCGCGTCCTGCATGAACGCTTCCTGGATCGAGTCGATCAGCACGCTCTCGCTGTTGGTCTGACGGAATACGCAGTCGAACTTGAGGGTCTCGGCCAGTGCGAGACAGTTCTGCTCGATGTCCTTCAGCGTGGTGCTGCCGTAGAGGTGCGGCTCCCTGACGCCCAGCATGTTCAGGTTGGAGCCATTGAGAATGTAGAGTTTGCGAGTCATGGTTTTAATGTGTAGCGCTACGTTCGAGGGCGGTGCCTTTGGTTTCCCGGGACGTCGCGATCATGATGAAGGAGAGCAGGTTCAACGAGCCGCAGACCACGACGATGGCCCACGGCGAACCATGAAAGGCGTTGAGCAGCGCCACCGCGACGATGGGCATCGGCCCGCCGGTGAGCAGGTTGGCGCCCGAGTACGACAGTGCGGAACCCGTATAGCGCGCCTCGGTCGGAAAGGACTCCGCGAACCACACCGGCTGGATGCCGCTCTGAAACTGCGTGAAGCCGAGGAAGGCGCCCATCACGGCCATCGCCATGCCTATCGAGTGCTGGTTGAGGATCGGAAAGTAGATCAGGCAGCAGACCAGCGTGCAGAACGAGCCGATGAGCAGCGCGCGCTTGCGTCCGATCCGGTCGCTCAAGTATCCGCCCGCGAGCGCTCCGGCGATGGCGCAGACGTTGGCGACCATCAGCAGCATGAAGCCGGTCTGTTTGGGTACGCCGAGATTCTTCGTCAGATAGCTGAGCGAGAAGACCACGATCAGGTAGAAGAGCGCAGCCGGGCCGCAGAAGAACAGTGTCAGGCGCAACGCCGTGCGCCAGTGAAACTTGAAGACGACGCCGAGCGGATTGGCGGCGCGTGCGCCTTCGCCTTTCTTCTTGAGCGCCTCGAAGGCCGGCGTCTCGCTGACTTTCATGCGGATATAGATGCCCAGCAGCACGAGCACGAAGCTCGCGAGGAACGGGATTCTCCATCCGAAAGATTCGAAGTCGTCCGCTGAGAGCAGGGCGGACAACGCAAACAGGGCGAAATTCGCGAGGATCTGGCTGAGCGGCGAGCAGATGCCGAGCAAGCCCGAATACCACCCCCGCCGCGCGGCGGACGCATGCTCGACCGCCATCAGTTGTGCGCCCGTCGATTCGCCGCCTAGCGCAAAACCCTGGATGATGCGCAGCGAGACCAGCAGCGTCGGCGCGAGGATGCCGACTTGCTGATAGGTCGGCAGCAGTCCCATCAGGAACGACGACGCGCCCATCACCGAGACCGTAATCAACATGAGGTTGCGGCGTCCCCAACGATCGCCGAGCATGCCGCAGATCACCGCGCCGAGCGGGCGCGCGGCCAGCCCGGCCCAGAAGCTCGCCAGCGAGGCGAGCAGCGAAGCGGTCGGGTCGAGCGATGGGAAGAACAGCTTCGGAAAGATCGTGGCTGCGACGACGCCGTACAGCGCGAAGTCGAACCACTCCAGCGCGGTGCCTACGGTGGCGCCCGCCACCGCGCGACGCGCCATCAAGTGAGCCTGCGCGGACCGTGTTCCGGCTGCGATGTCTGAGTCAGCGATCACTGACATGGTGTCTCCTGATTTTCGATGTGTTGAAGTTCGTTTCTGGCGACGAACAGGTGCTATTGTTTGCCCTGCAAAAGCGGGGCGTTCCGCACCGGAACTGCATTTCACATCACGAAAATTCGCGCGACATGTCGTTGAAAAACGGTCTGAGAATTCTCGATTTCCTCGCGTCGCAAGGCGAAGGCGCCGGCCTCCTGGCCATTGCCGACGCGTTGAACCTGCCGCGCAGCACGTGCCACCGCGTGCTCGCCGAACTCGCCGATAGCGGCTATGTCAGGCAGCTCGTCGATCACAGCCGCTACATCCTGACCATGCGCATGACGTCGAACGGGCTCGAATTCCTGAGTCTGACCGGCATCGCGGATATCGCCCAGCCGATCATCGAACGCGTCGCGGCGCAGACTGGCGAACTGGCGCGCCTTTCCCTGGTCGACGGCGACGCAATCATCTGGGTGGGCAAGGCGGACGGACAGCGCACCGGCTTTCGCTACGATCCCGACATGGGGCACGCAGCACGGCTCTCCTGCACGTCGACGGGACACGCGTGGCTCATGACGATGACCGATGAACAGGCGGCCGCGCTCGTGTTGAAGCAGGGCTTCGGGCAGCCGAACGAGTTCGGACCCAATGCGCCGACGACGCTAAAAGCGCTGCTGGGTTTCCTGCACGCCGCGCGCGTGCGCGGCTACGCGATGATCGACGAGGTGTTCGCCCCACGCATGTCGGCGGTGGCGGCGCCCGTGGTCAGCGGATCGCGCTGCGTCGGCGTCATCAGCCTGGCCGGTCCGCGGGTACGGCTGACGGCCGAGAAGATTCACGCGTACTCTATCTTGCTGCGCGAGGCGGCCGGTGAGCTGGCCCAGTTGAGCAATATGGCCGGATTTCCGAGTCGGCCGCCGCTCGGCAAGGGATGAGCTTTCGAGCGATTTTGCGTCCTGTTTCACGCGCCATCAGTTTTGTTTATCGGCATATCGCGTGAGCCGCTTGCGACGATGACGCGCTCTGCCGCTTCCCATCAGGCTTCGCGCGCATCGAAACCCCATTCAGAAGGCAAAAGCTCTGGTTAACGCGTAGTACCCGCTGTGCGGCGTTGCTCCTACTCTTCGGCATCAGTTTCCCGAGAGCAAGGAGCAGCGCACATGGCACGAATCATCGGAGGCATCGCCGCCTCGCATACGCCGACGATCGGTTTCGCGTTCGACAAGAACAAGCGCGACGATCCCGTCTGGGCGCCGATCTTCGAGAACTTCGCGCCGCTCGCGAACTGGCTCGCGGAGAAGCAGCCCGATGTCGTCGTCACGATCTATAACGACCACGTCACGTCGTTCTTTTTCGACCACTACTCCGCGTTTGCGCTGGGCGTCGGCCCCGAGTGGCGCGTCGCGGACGAAGGCGGCGGCGCGCGCGATCTGCCGCCGGTCAAAGGTCATCCCGCGCTGGCCGCGCACATCGGCACGTCGTTGATGACCGATGAATTCGACATGTCGTTCTTTCAGAATAAGGCGCTGGATCACGGCTGTTTCTCGCCGCTGTCGATGCTGTGTCCGCACAAGCCCGAATGGCCCATCAAGCTCGTGCCCTTGCAAATGGGCGTGCTGCAATTGCCCGTGCCGAGCGCGCGCCGCTTCTTCAAGCTTGGTCAGGCGCTGCGCCGCGCGATAGAAAGCTATCCGGAAGATATCAAGGTCGCGATTCTCGCGACGGGCGGCCTCTCGCATCAGGTCCACGGCGAACGTGCGGGCTTCAACAACACGCAATGGGATGCGCGCTTCCTCGATCTCTTCGAGCGCGATCCCGAGCAGCTTGCCGACATGACCATCGCGGAATACGCGGCGCTCGGCGGCTACGAAGGCGCCGAAGTGATCATGTGGCTCACGATGCGCGGCGCTCTGTCGAGCAATGTCGTGTGCAAGCATCGCAGCTACTACCTGCCGTCGATGGCGGGCATCGCGACCGCGATCTACGAGGGCGAGGACAGCGAGACCAAGCCCGCGATCGCCGAGCGTCATCGCCAGAAGATGGCCGTGCAGCTCACGGATGTCGAGAAGCTCGAAGGCACGTATCCGTTCTCGATCGAGACGGCCGTGCGGGCTTATCGCATCAACGATTATCTGCATCGCATGGTCGAGCCCGCGCATCGCGAGGCATTCAGGGCCGATGAAGAAGCGAGCTACGAAGCCTTCGGCCTGAGCGATGAAGAACGCGATCTCGTTCGCCGACGCGACTGGCGCGGCCTGCTTCGCTACGGCGTGATTTTCTTCATGCTCGAAAAGCTAGGCGCGGTGACGGGCGTATCGAATCTGCATATCTATGCCGCCATGCGCGGCGAAACGCTCGAAGAGTTTCAGAAGACACGTAACGCGCCCGGCGCGCTGTACTCCGTTGCAGGCAAGAGCGGCGGCAAGCTCGAATGGGACAAGGCAGAAGAAGGCAAGAAGTAACACACGACATCAGCTCTGCATGGGACCGGAGTAAGCGCTGAAGCGCTAACTCTGGTCGACACATGGGGACGGGAGACAACACATGAAAAGCGGTAAAAGCATCGACATCAAGGGCTTCATCGACGAGCGGCCCATTTCCGCGTACCAGTGGCTGCTGGTCGCGCTGTGCTTTCTGGTCGTGATGGCCGACGGCATGGACGTCGCGATCATGGGCTTCGTTGCGCCATCGATCATCGCGGACTGGCACATCTCGCGCCCCGCGTTCGGTCTCGTGATGAGCGCGGCGCCGATCGGTCTCGTGATCGGCGCGCTGGCGGCAGGGCCGGCATCGGATCGCATCGGACGCAAGTGGGTGCTGATTGCATCCGTGTTTCTCTTCGGCGTCTTCACCATCGCAACCGCGTTCACGAATTCGCCCGCGAGCATGGCGGCGCTGCGTCTGTTGACTGGCATCGGCCTCGGCGCCGCGATGCCCAACACGACGACGCTGCTCTCCGAATACGCGCCGCAACGCAAGCGCGCGCTGCTCATCACCGTCATGTTCACGGGCTTCAATCTCGGCTCGGCGTTGATCGGCTTCGTCGCGGGCTGGCTGATTCCGGTGCACGGCTGGCGCTCGGTGCTGATCTTCGGCGGCGCATTGCCGCTTGCGCTGATTCCGCTGCAAATCTGGCTGTTGCCCGAATCGGCGCGTCTGCTCGCGGTGCGCGGCGCGACCTCGGCGCGCATCGGCAAGGTGCTGGGCCGCGTGTGCGGCGCGCGCTTCGACGGCACCGAGACGTTCGTCTCGAACGAACCGCCGCTGCCGACGAAGAAGCCCATCGGCGTGTTGTTCTCGCAAGGTTATGGCCTGATGACGGCGGCGCTGTGGGTCACGTATTTCATGGGCCTGCTCGTGATCTATCTGCTGACTGGCTGGCTGCCGACGCTGATGAAGGATGCGGGCCTCACCGTCACCGCGGCGGCGAACATCACGGCGATGTTCCAGATCGGCGGCACCATCGGCGCGATCATCGTCGGCTTCATCATGGACAAGACGCGTCCGGCGCCGGTCATCAGCGCGGCGTATCTCGGCGGCGCGGTGTGCGTGCTCGGGCTCGCGTGGATCGGTGCGTTGTCGTCGTCGCTGGCGGTGCTCGTGTTCGCGGCGGGCTTCTGCATGAGCGGCGCGCAGACGGGCCTCAACGCCTTCGCGCCGGGACGATATCCGACCGTTGCGCGGGCGACCGGTGTGAGTTGGATGCTTGGCATGGGCCGTTTTGGCAGTATTTTCGGTTCGGCGATTGGTGGCGCGTTGCTTGGACTCGGTTGGGAGTTCGGTGCGATTCTTGCGATGCTTGCCGTGCCTGGGACGCTCGCGGCTGTTTCGATTCTTGTCGCGCAGCGCAGGCGCGGGGATGAGGCCCAGGCGCGGGCTCATGTCGCTCATTGAGGTTTTCTTGAGTTGAGTTGGGGAACCTGATTTCGTGTCGGTTTATTGGCAGAGCCAATAGACCACCAAGAAACCAAGTTTCCCCATAGAGAAGAGAAAGAAAAGAGAAAGGCACGAGCTTGAAAAGTGCGCGAAGCAAATCAGGAGTAAGCAAAATGATCATCGACATTCACGGCCACTACACGACTGCGCCGAAGGCGCTCGAATCGTGGCGTAACCGGCAGATCGCTGGCATCAAGAATCCTTCCGAGATGCCGACCGTATCGGAACTGAAAATCACCGACGAAGAACTACGCGAATCGATCGAAACGAATCAGCTTCGCCTGATGCACGACCGCGGTCTCGATCTCACGATCTTCAGCCCACGCGCGAGCTTCATGGCGCATCACATCGGCGATTTCGAAGTGTCGAGCACGTGGGCCGCAATCTGCAACGAGCTGTGCTTTCGTGTGAGCGAGCTGTTTCCCGACAGCTTCATCCCGGCGGCGATGTTGCCGCAAAGCCCGGGCGTCGATGTTTCGACGTGCATTCCCGAGCTCGTGAAGTGCGTCGAGCAATACGGCAATGTCGCGATCAACCTGAATCCTGACCCGTCGGGCGGACACTGGACGAGTCCGCCGCTGTCGGACCGCTCGTGGTATCCGGTCTACGAGAAAATGGTCGAGTACGACATTCCGGCGATGATCCACGTGAGCACGAGTTGCAACGCGTGTTTTCATACGACGGGGGCGCACTATCTGAACGCCGACACGACCGCGTTCATGCAGTGCCTCACGTCCGACCTGTTCCGCGATTTCCCGACGCTCAAGTTCGTGATTCCGCACGGCGGCGGCGCGGTGCCATATCACTGGGGACGTTTCCGCGGTCTCGCGCAAGAGCTGAAAAAACCTTTGCTTAAGGATCATTTGCTCAACAATGTGTTCTTCGATACCTGCGTGTATCACCAGCCGGGCATTGATCTGCTAACGCGTGTGATTCCCGTCGATAACATTTTGTTCGCGAGCGAGATGATCGGCGCGGTGCGCGGCATCGATCCTGAAACAGGGCACTATTTCGACGATACGAAGCGCTATGTCGAGGCGGCCAACATCGAGCCCGAAGCGCGCTACAAGATTTACGAAGGCAACGCGCGCCGCGTGTATCCGCGTCTGGATGCGGCGCTCAAAGCGAAGGGACGTTGATATGTACGAACTCGGAGTGGTGTATCGCAACATCGATCGCGCGAACGCCCATGCGGCCGAAAAACTCGGCGCGCTCGGTTCGGCGACCGTGCATGAAGCAATGGGTCGTGTCGGCCTGACGAAGACTTATATGCGGCCCATCTACGCCGGCGCACAGGCGAGCGGCACGGCGGTGACGGTGCTGCTGCAACCGGGCGACAACTGGATGCTGCACGTCGCGGCCGAGCAGATCCGCCCTGGCGATATCGTCGTGGCCGCATGCACGACCGATAACACCGATGGCTTCTTCGGCGATCTGCTCGCGACGAGCTTCAAGGCGCGCGGCGCGCGGGGGCTCGTCATCGACGGCGGCGTGCGCGACGTGCGCGTGCTCACGGGGATGAACTTCCCGGTCTGGAGCCGTGCGATCTCCGCGAAAGGCACGGTGAAGGCGACGCTCGGCTCGGTGAACATCCCCGTGGTGTGCGCGGGCGCGATGGTCACGCCGGGCGATGTGATCGTCGCGGATGACGATGGCGTCGTCGTCGTGCCGTCCGCATCGGCGCAGCGTGTGCTCGACAAGGCTGTCGCGCGCGAGGCGTTCGAAGAAGAGAAGCGCGCGAAGCTGGCGAGCGGCGTGCTCGGCCTCGACATGTACAAGATGCGCGAGCCGCTCGAAAAGGCCGGCCTGCGTTATATCGACTGATGCCGGAAAAGATGAGCATGACCGGCATTTCATCGATGGCCACGCGCAGCGTGCTCAACGAACTCGCTTCCGCATTCGAAGCGCGATCGGGCAAGCGGGTTGCGATCGAATCGACGGGCGGCGTCGCGGCGTTCAAGCGTATCGACGAAGGCGAGGCGTTCGATATCGTCGTGCTGGCCTCGGATGTCATCGAGCGGCTCGCGGCAGCGGGGCGCGTCGATGCGAATAGCCGCGTGCACATCGCGCGCTCGGGCATTGCGATTGCCGTTGCGTCCGGTGCGCCGCACCCTTCCATCGACGATGAAGCCGCCGTGCGTGAAGCCGTGCTCGCGGCGCGCAGTATCGGTTATTCGACGGGACCGAGCGGCGTGTATCTGACGCGCTTGTTCGAGCGTTGGGGTATTGCGGAGCGCATCGCATCGCGCATCGTGCAGGCGCCGCCGGGCGTCGCGGTGGGCACGCTCATCGCGCAAGGCGAAGTCGAACTGGGCTTTCAGCAGATGAGCGAGATGATCGGCGTGGCGGGCATCGACGTGCTCGGCATGTTGCCGTCCGCGATTCAAACGCTGACGGTCTTCGAAGGCGCGGTATGCGCGAATGCAAACGCTTCGGCGCTTGCACGCGAGTTTCTCGAGTTTGCAGTTTCACCCGATGCCGATGCAATGAAAGTGCGGTACGGGATGGAGCCTGTTCGATAAGAAAGCGCTCAGCGAGCGCTTTCTTGCGTCACGACATCATTCCGCCACGGCGTAGCGTTCGAGCCAATGCGCGTACGGCGCAGGCAAGGCCCACGACGGGCGCTCGACATTTAACTGCTTCGCCGCCTGATACGGCCAGTGCGGATTCGACAGATGCGCGCGTCCGATCATCACGAGATCAAGTTGTCCCGACGCGACCGCATGCTCCGCGTTGGGCGGCGAATCGAATCCCCACGCCGACGCAACGGGAATCTCCGCTTCACGACGCACGCGTTCCGCGATCGGACCGAGGAAGGCCGGTCCCCAGGGGATGCGCGCATCGGGCGTGGAAAAGCCGACGCTCACGCTCATCAGATCGAGGCCCTTGCGACGCAGCGTCTTTGTCAGTTCGATCGATTCCTTCAGCGTGGTTTCATCACGGCCATCGTATTCGATGACCCCGAAGCGTGCCGTCAACGGCAGGTTCTGCGGCCACACTTCGCGCACTGCGTCGAAGGTCTCGACGAGGAAGCGGCTGCGTCCCGCGAGATCGCCGCCGTATTGATCGTCGCGATGGTTCGCATCGACGGAGAAGAAGCTTTGCGCGAGATAGCCGTGCGCGAAGTGCAACTCCAGCCATTCGAAGCCCGCTTCGCGCGCACGACGCGCGGCAGCGGCGAAGTCTGCCTTCACGCGTTCGATTTCTTCGAGCGTCATTGCCTTCGGCACCTTCGGCAAGCCACCGCCGAACGCGACGGCGGAAGGCGCGAGTGTGTCCCAGCCGCGATCGTCGTTTCCGGCGATGTGATCGTCGCCTTCCCACGGACGGTTCGCGCTCGCCTTGCGGCCCGCATGCGCAATCTGGATGCCGGGCACCGCGCCCGCCGCCTTGATCGCCGCCGCGATGTTCTTCATGCCTTCGATATGCGCGTCGTCCCAAAGGCCGGTGCAGCCCGGCGTGATGCGGCCCTCCGGCGATACGCCCGTTGCCTCGACGATCACGAGGCCCGCGCCGCCGCGCGCGAGGCTGGCGTAATGGCTGAGGTGCCAATCGTTGACGAAGCCGTCGATGGCGCTGTACTGGCACATCGGCGGAATGGCGATGCGGTTGCGCAACGTGACGTCTTTCAGTTTGAACGGAGTGAAGAGTGCTGACATCTGTGGTTCTCTGTTTGACTTGAGGGGGATGAGATTAACCGTTCAGTGTCATAATGAAAACTATCTACGAGTTATCAATTCAATAAAATTTTGTGATGCTCAATCCGCAATGGCTGCGCACCTTTCTCGCGCTCGTCGATCTCGGCAGCTTCACGCGTGCGGCGGAACGTCTCGATCTGACGCAGGCCGCCGTGAGCCAGCATCTTCGTCATCTCGAAGATCAGCTAGGCCTGCTCGTGGTTCGCCGCACGCGTGGCATCGAACTGACGCCTGCGGGCCGTGCGCTGCTCGACTATTGCAGCGAGATGGAGCTTGCCGGCAAACGTCTCGCTTCGCGTTTGTCCGACAGCGAGGACGAAGCCGGCGAGATCGGATGGATCACGCCGGGCAGCATCGGGCTCGTGCTTTTTCCGCTGTTGCTGGATCTGCAGCAGCAGCGTCCGGAATGGAAGATGCGTCATCGCTTCGCACCGGATTCGGAAGTGCTCGAAGCCGTGCTGGAGAGCCGCTACGATCTCGGCATCGTTGCGTTGAAGCCGGACGATCCGCGTCTTGCCGCGAGCAAGTTCATCGAGGAGCCGCTCGAGCTCGTCGTGCCCGCGAACGCGGACGTGCATGAGTGGAGCGATCTGGAACGGCTCGGCTTCATCGACTATCCGGAAGCGCATATGACCGCGAGCCGTTTGCTGAGCCGGCGCTTTCCGGGGAATCCAGGCGTCGGCAGCTTGCGGCGGCAAGGGTTCAGCAACCAGATCAGCCTAATTCTGGAATTTGTCGCGCGTGGGCTTGGCTTTACGGTGATACCGCGTTATGCGCGGATTGCGTTCGGTAAGCCGGAGGCGATCGGTGTCATTGAATGTGGTGCGCCTGTGGTCGATACGCTTTGGCTCATTCGGCGCGCGGAGTGGCCACTGCCGGTGCGGTGTGTGCGGACTGTGGAGTATCTGAGGGAACGGGTCAGGACGAAAGGGTAGTCTTGCGCTGGGTCACGTGTTCGTGTCGGTTGATTGGCATTGCTGTGCGGGGCGGCAGTCACTTTCTTTGCTGCTGCAAGCAAGCAATCAGTCGCAAAGCCCTATGGGGCAGTAATCTCAGCAAAAACGCCGACGCTCAACCCCCTCGTTACCCCCTTTATGTGCACGATGACTTTTAGAAAAATCTCACGCGCGCGAGCCGTTTTTGTACGCTTCGCCGGATGACCGTGTTGCCTTGATAGGCCTCTCATGCCGGGATTGTTTCGATGCAAAAGTGCCCTGTCCAGCCATCAGATAAACAGCCAGAAGCCGCTCGCGCGGGGACGGTGGTATCGGAGCTCATTGTGCACGCCAGTCGCCGCCGAACACTAAGACGCAAAAAAGCGGCCTGCGTTGAGCTGGCCGCTTGAAACAACAGGCGCCTAACTTATTTTTCGCAGCAGTCGTTGGGGCATCCGCTGCTTAGCTGAATAAAAGCCGATCTACCTTCCGATCCGTAGCTGTTTGGATTGCCTACAGAGCCGACTTCAATCTTGATCTCGATCGGTGCAATCGACAAGCCTCTATCTAAGGCGAGCTTTGCCACCTCAACGGCGCGACGGCGAGCAAGCGCATTAGGTTCGACTTCATTCGGCATAGCGTCTCCTGAAATCGAAAGCCACTGTTGAAGAGGAAATCTTGCGAGCATCTCCGAAGCCCAAGTGCCGAAACGTTGTGCCTGCTCCGGGGAGATATCCGAATGCTCCTTCTCGAAAACGATCGAAAAATATTGCGCAGGTCGATTGCTTGAACCGGTGCATGCTGCATGACACTCCGCGCAAAACATCACTAGGCTGATTAAAACGGATTTAAGGCTGCTTTTCATCATAAATTACGAACGCTGCGAGCGAGTCGGCATTTTTAAGAGCAAGGTCTTGATTACTCTGCCCCCAAAGTGCTAGCGGGGTGGAGATGACGTAACGAGGGTCGCCGCTGGCGAACGTATCACCGAAGTGGGTCACCTCATGAATAAGTGTCGAGACTCGTGAATCTTGAAATTCCCGGTAGTCCGTGAGCACATTGCAAAATTGAAGGCCGATCGCAATGCGCCGATTTTGAATGTTAGGGCTGCAAACGTGCGCGGCTTCCCCGTCTAGGTTGTTCACATTAGGAGCGCAACCGAGCGCGCGGTCTTCATCCGAACCCACCCGAATTAAATGGGTGGGCTTCAAGTCAGACATTACGGCACTCACCTTCGTAAACCCATCCAGTAGATAGGCTCGAGTGGTCGCGTCATCTCTTCCGAACCACTTTCGCATTCGCTCTTTTGTTTTCGCATCGTTGCGACGAAGATCATCGAGACGCCTTCTTAGCAACACATTCGCCCACCCGATCAAGCGTTCCGCCATTTCGCGGAATTCCTTGTTTGTCATATTCGGGCATATGCGTTCGGTATTCACATCGATGATTACCGACGAGCCTTCAATCGTGTTTGTCATCGACGAATGAACTTCAAAGAGTTCTCTTTCCATTACACTGCTTCCCCTACCTTCACGGCGATCCTTTCGGCTGCGCCGGTCTTGATGCGTTGTGTTTTTCCGGATCGGTCGGTCATACCTTCCACAACGACCCCGCTGGTGCTGGTCAAGCGATAGAAAACGTTCACGAGTGGCCTACCGGTGGTGTCGTCGCGAAGCACGTACGCTTCATCGAAGACCGAAGCGGGAGACGGAGAACCAGCAAAAGATGCCGAGCCCGCGCTTTGCGCGCTGTTAGTGCCGCTGTCGACTTCCAGAAAGATGCCCGGATTGCTTCCGACGATGACCCGGTTTTTGCCGCATGGACAAAGCACTCTGTCGCCTTCAACGACAACGCTGCGCGTCTTCTCGGTCATACCGTCGCCGGTGCCGAATATCTTGTAGGCTCCCTTGCAGTTTCCGCATGTGGCTTCGTCGCCGCTGAGGGCGACTTGTCGTCCGTCATCGAAGATGGTCGATGAATACGCGATCACGAAACCGCGCGTAGTGGTCGGATCGCCGTGGCGTACAGCGGCTTTACGCATGCTTCACCCCGGACTCTGACGCATAAGGCGGCACATATCCCGGTTCGAACAATCCCGGAATCGTCTCGCCTTCTTTCACGGAGATGCTGAACGCTGATTGCGGTGTCGTTGCGATTCGATCGCCGTTGCTCAGACGCGAACCAACCAATGCGAACGGCTTGTTAGCCCATGTCGCACCGAAGCCCGAACCGTCGAGAATGATGGCTTCGGTTCCATCGTCGTACATGACGGTATCGCCGACGAGCGCGGCTTTGAAGCCGTCGAATTCCGCGCCGCTCGATACCTTCGAAGTTCGCCCGCCGCGTTCGGTTGTCGAACCGATGGTGGCTATCCAATGAATGATTTCTGACTTGTCCATGTCGTTATCCCGACTGTTGTTAGGGATGACGAACTTATCGGATCAGAAAGTCGATTGGAATCAAGTCTGGTAATTTTGTGTCGATGAGATTGGACAGCTTGATGCTTGACCACTCGAACGGGTGCGCGATGAAAAATCGGGACTTGAAAAAGAGGCGAATATCGGATTTATTTGCTTTGATGGCAGCAACACTTTCGCCGTGATTCCGATGCCCCGACTGTTGTCTTGTCTCCACGCAACACGGTCGCTCGATGAACGACCCAACCCCCTCAACCCCCCGCCCGCATCCCCTAATCCTGAAGCCGGAACGTCTCCACCGCCGTGCGCAGCGCGCCTGCCTGATCTTCCAGCGATTGCGCCGCAGCGGCCGCTTCCTCGACCAGCGCCGCGTTCTGTTGCGTCACTTCGTCCATCTGCGTGACGGCGCGCGCCACCTGATCGATGCCGCTCGACTGTTCCTCGGATGCCGCCGCGATCTCCCCCATGATGTCGGTCACGCGCTGCACCGCCGTGCTGATCTCCGTCATTGTGCGGCCCGCTTCGTCGACGAGCGCAGTGCCCGATTGCACGCGGTCCACCGAGTTGTCGATCAGCTCCTTGATCTCCTTCGCCGCCGCCGACGAGCGTTGCGCGAGGCTACGCACTTCGCCCGCCACGACCGCGAAGCCGCGTCCTTCCTCGCCCGCACGCGCCGCTTCCACCGCCGCGTTCAACGCGAGAATGTTCGTCTGGAACGCAATGCCCTCGATGATCGTGATGATGTCCGCGATCTTCGAAGAGCTTTGATTGATCTCGCCCATCGTCGTCACGACCTGCGAAACGACATGACTGCCCTTGCCCGCGATCTCCGACGCATTCGCGGCAAGCACGCTCGCCTGACGCGCGTTGTCGGCGTTCTGTTTGACGGTGCCCGTCAGTTCGTCCATGCTCGACGCGGTTTGCTGCAAGGCAGACGCCTGCTCTTCGGTGCGCGACGAAAGATCCACGTTGCCCGCGGCGATCTGCTTGGTTGCGGAAGCGATCGATTCGCTGCCGCTGCGAACCGTGCGCACCGTATCGATGAGGCTCGCCTGCATCGTCGAAAGGCCGCGCAGCAACTGGCCCATTTCGTCGTTCGACGTCACCTTCACGTTGCTGCGCAGATCGCCGGCGGCGATGGCGTCGAACTGGGCGAGGGCTGCATCGAGCGGACGCGCGATACGGCCGCGCAGCGATATCCACGTGTAAAACGCCGCGGCCACGCCCACCAGAATCGCGACGATGCTGCCGGTCCGGAACATGCCGAACGTCGCCTGTCCATCGTCATAAGCAGTCTGCGCCGATTCGAACTGGAGCTTGCGCACCGCGGCCCCGGACTTTGCGAACTCGTTGAATGCCGCCTGCATCGCGCTCGCGTCGGCGATGATCTTCTCGTGATCCTGCGCGCGCACATCGGCATAGCCTTGATCGATCAGCTTTTGCACTGCGAGACGCTGCGCGTTGAACTTGTCCGCGAGTTCCTTTTCGCCGGCGCCTTGCGGCAGGCTGGCGTATTTCGTCCAGGCGTCGTCGGAGGTTTTGCGCATCAGCGCGCCGCGGCCGATCGCATCTTCCGCGGCGGGCGTGCCCACGTTGAGCGCCGCGCGGTCGAAGCTCAGACGCTCGCGCGCCGTGAACATCTCCGCGTTGCCGATCGACACTGCGCTCGGCATTTCATTCGTGAACAGGTCATAGGTGACCGAGTTGGACCGGCTCATGCCGATCAGTCCGACGAGGCCGATTGCGATCAGAAGCGCGCTCAGCAGCGTCATGGCCAAGGCCAGCCGGCCTTTGATTGTCGAAAACATAGCTCTCTCAAGTGGCTGCATCGCAGGTGCGCGTGCGCGAGGGCGACGATGCGACGCCAGCTTGCGCGCCCGATGAAAACCATCGGACAGCCTGTATAACGACAGCACGGCGATCCCCTTTAGGGGCCGCTTGAAATGCTACCAAAGGCTTACGCCGCGGACTTGCCCTGATTCAAGGGCTTAGCGCCTCGAAAACCGTTCTACACTTCTTCCGTCTCAGGAAGGAGGGATTTCCGCGCATGCCTGCCGACGCGCCGCAGCAATTTCGTCTCGCCAGCGAGATCACGGTCTGGCCGCTCTTGCGCGCGGTTGCCGCGCTGCTGCCGTTCGTCGTGCTTGCGCTCGTGACTTGCAATACGTTGTGGATGAAGGCGTCGCTGCTCGCGATCTCTGCCGTCATCGCGGAAGACCGGCTCGCGCTCAGGCCGGTGGCCGTCGTGGCGCACGGGCTCGCGATCATCGCGGGAACGTATCTGCTGCTGCTTGCCGAGCTGGTGCCGGCGTTCTTCATTATTGCGTGCATGCTGCTCGCGGCGGGCGTGATATTGCTTGCGTCGCGCGGCGAGAGATTGCGCACGCTGGGCAACTGGACCTTCGTCCCGGTCCTCATATTGGCGAACGAACTGCATGGCGGGCGCACCGTCGATGCATTGATGCGCGCGGCGCCTGCTTACCTGCCTTATCTGCTCGTGGCGCTCATGCCAGCGGTGACATTGGCTTATATACGCTCGCGCGGCAGGCCTGTGGCGCGCTGGTCCAATCTCGACGATTTCGGCGCGCGCGCGCCTTTGGGCGAAGATCTGGCCGCGATGCTCGCGAGCGTCGGCATTGCGGCGGTGATGGTCGTTTATTGGCGGATGGAGCATGCGCAATGGGTGATCTGGGGCGCGGCCAGCATCGTGACTGGCGCGGTGGATACGGCGCGAGCGAAGTTGCGGAACCGCGCGATCGGCGTGATTGCGGGCGTGCCGATCGGCATCGTGCTCGGGCGTTATATCGTGCCGCATTCGGGCATGGCCGTCACGCTCGCGACGCTCGCGGGTTTTCTCACGCTAGTCGCGTTCCAGCGCTACATCGTGGGATATTTTTTCCGTTGTCTGTTCGTGGCTTTGGCGATCATGCTGGCGAACCAGTCTGCGGCCGAAGCGTTCGAGCGGCTTACGCATGTGCTTGCGGGCGGCGTGATCGGCATTGTGTGCGTGTTCGGCATGCATGCGGCAGCGAGCCGTCTGTCGCGATAAAGGCGGGGAAAAACCCGCTCGACCGGTCGGCCGCGAAGCGGGCCGGAGCGCGCAAGGGCTGCGCCAATTCGCTGAACGGCGCGTTGTGACAGACCGTGCGCGATCCAAGCCCGGTGAGCCTTGTGAGGGCACTCGCTACTGCCGGACCACGAGAGTAGTTCTGTGCCGCGGCCGGCGTGAAGCGCTTACTCTGGTCCCGAACAAAGAAAGTGACTGCTGCCCCGCATAGGGGCAACGCCAATAAACCGCCACGAAAACAGGCTTCCATGAAAGCGCAAGCAATCGACGAGCAAAGAAATGTGTCGAAATCCGCATGGATTCGCTGATCACAGCGGCGGCCCGCGCGCTCGCCGCGGGTGACCCTCTCGGCGCACTGAACCGCATCGCCCTGCGCGAGGACGCGAGCGCGCTCGCCTTGCGCGGCATCGCGATGGCGCAACTCGGCGATTTCACCCGCGCACGCGCGCTGATAAAAAGCGCCACCCGCGCATTCGGCGCAAAAGAAGCCCTGTCGCGCTCGCGCTGCATCGTCGCGGAGGCGGAGATCGCTTTGGCGTCGCGCGATCTCGCCTGGCCTGCGAAGGCGCTGGATCACGCGCGCGCGATCCTCGAAGCGCATGGCGATCGCATAAACGCCGCGCACGCACGCTATCTCGAAGTGCGCCGCGCTCTTCTCATCGGACGGATCGACGCCGCCGATCGCCTGCTCGCCGACCTCGATCCCGCTGCGCTGCCCGCCGCCTTGCGCGCGGCGCACGAGCTCATGGCCGCGGGCATAGCGATGCGGCGACTCAAGACGAAAGCAGCGCGCGCCGCGCTCGAACGCGCGACGAACGCCGCGCGCGAGGCGCGCATTCCCGCATTGGCCGCCGAAGTGGAGAGCGCGTGGCGCATCCTGCGCGCGCCCGCGGCGCGTGTCGTCGCGAAGGGTTCAGAGCGGCCGCTGCTGCTCGAAGAGGTAGAAGCGCTGCTCGCATCGAAGAACGCATTGATCGTCGACGCATGCCGACTGTGCGTGCGCGAGAACGGCGCGGCGATCCCGCTCGCGACGCGCCCCGTGCTTTTCTCGCTCGCGCGCATGCTCGCGCAGGCATGGCCCGGCGATGTGTCGCGCGACACGCTGATCCTGCGCGCGTTTCGCATCAGGGACGCGGACGAGACGCATCGCGCGCGGCTGCGCGTCGAAATGGGCCGATTGCGGACGATGCTGAGCGCTCGCGCGAGCATCGATGCGACGCCGCGCGGCTTCGCCCTGAAGCCGCATCAGGCGCGCGACGTGGCCGTGCTCGCGCTGCCTGTGGAGGACGAATACGCGCCGCTGCTCGCATGTCTCGCCGATGGCGAATCGTGGTCCAGCTCGGCGCTCGCGATCGCGCTCGGAGCAAGTCAACGCACCGTGCAGCGCTCACTCGATGCACTCGCCGCGAGCGGCAAGGCGCAATCGTTCGGGCGCGGCCGCGCGCGCCGCTGGACCATGCCGCCGATGCCCGGATTCACGACGGCCTTGTTACTCCCCGTCGAGCTCGCGGGCGGCTAGCATGAAGGCACATCAACGAAGGAGGACGGCGACATGAAACGCGCGAAAGCGGAAATCATCCGTGAATACGGGCCTTTTGCGGATATCGAAGGCGTGCACGGCGTCACGTTCGATGGCGAACGCGTGTGGTTCGCCGCCGGCGACACGCTCAATGCGTTCGATCCCGAAAGCGGTGAGAAAGAGCGCTCGCTGAAGGTCGCCGCGCATGCGGGGACGGCCTTCGACGGCGAGCATCTCTACCAGATCGCCGAGGACCGCATCCAGAAAATCGATCCGAAAACGGGCCGCGTGCTGTCCACTATTCCCGCGCCGGGCGGCGGCGCGGATTCGGGCCTCGCGTGGGCCGAGGGCACGCTTTGGGTCGGGCAATACAACGAACGCAAGATTCATCAGATCGATCCGCGCGACGGCGCGATTCTGCGCACCATCGAATCGAATCGCTTCGTCACGGGCGTCACGTGGATCGACGGCGAACTGTGGCACGCCACCTGGGAAGGCGACGAGAGCGAGCTGCGGCACATCGATCCGCAATCGGGCGAAGTCATCGAGCGGCTGGAGATGCCGGAAGGCGTCGGCGTGTCGGGGCTCGAGTCGGACGGGCGTGAGCGGTTCTTCTGCGGCGGCGGGCGCACCGGCAAAGTGCGCGCCGTGCGCAAGCCCAAGCGCGGCTGATCCGGCCTCAAGACTTTCCCGTTTCCGCCGATAAACACGCATTGAACCAATAGCGGAACAGGGCCAAAGCGGTGCAGACGAGAGCGACCGATTTTCTCGGGACCATCGGCGGGAAGGTCGCCGGGAACCTGCCAGCCATCGGACACGCGCGCCGTTTCGATGGGCTTGGCGTGGCGCCGCTCGCCATTCTCTGCGCCGTAGCCGGCACCTTTTTCGCGCCGCTGCCGTGGAACGTGCCGCTCGCCGCGTCGGTCGTCGGCATGACGTTCGCCGTGCATCGCATGCAGGCGGCGAACCGCAAGATCTTTGTCGCGCGTCAGGTCGCGGACGGCCTGCTTGCCATCGCCGAGGATTGCCTCAAGCTGCTTTCGCTCGACGGCCGCGTCATGTGCATTTCGGAAGTCGGCGTGCGCTTGCTGGAAGCGGAAAGCGCGGACGATCTCGTCGGCGTCGACTGGCTCGCGCTCTGGGACGGGCCCGACGCGCGGCAGGCGTTCGAGCGTGCGAAGGCGGGCGAATCGACGTCGTTCTCCGGCACCTGCCGCACGGTGAACGGCAAGCTGAAATCGTGGACGTCCACCTTCGCGCCCGTCTACGGCGAGCCCGGCAAGGTCACGGCGGTGCTGTGCAAGTCGCGCGACATCACGGCGGAAGTGAAACTCATCGACGAACTGCGCGGCAACGCGCGCGTGCAGAAGGACATGGAAGATCATGTCGACGCCGTCTTCTGGACCGCGACGCACGATTTCCGCGAGTTGCTGCATGTGAGCTCGGCTTTCGAACGCATGTGGGAAATGCCGGTGTCCACGCTTCAGGCCGATCAGACCGCGTGGTCGCAGCGCGTGCATCCCGACGATCTGCCCTCCTTGCGCGACGAAATGCGCGCGGCCGTGAACACGGGCGCGGCGAGGCAGAGCTATTTCCGCCTGTGCCTGCCGCATGACCGCACGCGCTGGGTGCGCGCGGACATCTATCCGGTGACCGAGGATGGCGCGGTGTCGCGCGTCGTGAGCGTGTGCGTCGACGCCACCGACGAGCGCCAGCGCCTTCAGGAACTGCATCGGCTCGCGAACACCGACAGCCTCACGGGCCTGTCCAACCGCAACGCGATGATGGACGCGCTCGTGAAGCGCTGCGAATCGGGCGTGCCGTTCGCGTATCTGTTCGTCGATATCGATCGCTTCAAGTCGATCAACGACACGGCCGGCCATATCGCGGGCGATGCCGTGCTGCGCACGATCGCGAGGCGCATTCAGGAGACGCTGCCGGAAGGCGCCGTGGCCGCGCGTCCGGGCGGCGATGAATTCACGGTCATTCTGCCCGGCACCTTCGATCAGGAGAACATCGCGCGCGCGTGCCGCAGGCTTTCGCTCGCGTGCCATCGTCCGATGCAGATCGACTGCAAAAGCCTGACGATGACATGCTCGATCGGCGTCGCGCTCTATCCGGAACACGGGCGCACGCCCGAAGCGCTGTTCATCAGCGCGGACATGGCGATGTACGCCGCGAAACGCGCTGGCCGCAACACGTTCCGCGTGTTCGGCGACCGCGAGAAGGACGATCTCGCACGCGCGCATCTCGAGGCGGAGCTGCATGGCGCGATCCGCGAGAATCAGTTCGTGCTGCACTATCAGCCGCAATATGCGGTCGATTCGGGCGCGCTCGTCGGCGTCGAGGCGTTGCTGCGCTGGGATCATCCGCAACTCGGGCTGCTGGCGCCCGGTGCCTTCGTGCCGGTGCTGGAAGAGAGCGCGCTGATCGTCGAGGCGGGCCATTGGGTGATTCGCGAGGCCGTGCTGGCGGCGTCGCGACTCACGCTCGCGCTGCCCGCGGTGCATTCGGTCGCGGTCAACGTGTCGCCGAAGCAGTTTCGCGATCCGCGTCTCGTGTCCGTGCTCAGGAACGCGATCAGGCGCGGCTGCATCGATTCGCACCGGATCACGCTGGAAATCACGGAGTCGGCGCTCATCGAAAATGTCGACGATGCGCAGGAAGTGCTGTCGAACGTTCGCGCGATGGGCGTGCGCATCGCCATCGACGATTTCGGCACGGGCTATTCGAGTCTCAGTTATCTCGCGCGCTTTCGGCCGGATGTGCTGAAGCTCGACAAATCCTTCGTCGACAACATCGCGACCGATGTGATGGCGCGCACCGTGGTCGAAGGCGTGATCGATCTCGCGCACAAGCTCGGCGTGATGGTGGTCGCGGAAGGCGTCGAGACGCGCGAGCAGCTCGACACGCTGCGCGCGGTGCGTTGCGACAAGGTGCAGGGTTTTTTGCTGAGCCGTCCGGTGCCGCTGGAACGGCTGATGGAGCGGGCGGAGGCGCAGGAGGCCGAGATCGTGCGCTGAGGCGCGCTTCTCCGCTGCCGCGCCAGTCGGCCGGCGTTATCATCGCGGCATTCGCGGCATTCGCGGCATTCGCGGCATTCGCGGCATTCGTGACTCTCGGAGAGAAGCGATGAAAACGGAATCGTTGCGCGTTGTGCTGGGATTCCCGGGCTTACTTCTCAGCGCGTTCGCGCTCGCTCAATCCGCGCCGCCGTGTGGGGCCGCGAGCAAGCTCGTTCAGGTCCGCGACTTCACCGCGGTCAAATCGGGTGCTTCATCGCATTTCCCCGGCTCGCGGCTGCGCGCCGCGCGCAACGCGATGCAGGTCGAACAGAACGCGTCGGCGCTGGCCGATGGCATCGTCAGCGCGCTCAACGCGAAGGGCATCGCCGCGTGCCACTTGACGGCACAAGCCGAACAAGCCGCGCCGCCCGCGTCCGGCTGGCTCGTGACCGGCGAGTTCGACGAAACACTGTCATCGGGATTCGGCTCCGCATTGCCGTCGATGGGTTCGTCGGACAAGAAACCCAACACGCACGTCACCGTGCAGCTCGCGAATCTCGGCGCAAGCCCGGACGCGTCGCTCTCGCAGATCGACACCAGCAGCCAGCTCAAGGGACAAAAGTCAGCGGCGGCGCCGAAGCCCTACGGCGCGGCAGCGCGCTTCGTCATCAACAAGACCGAAGCGATCTCCTCGCTCGATGACCTCGCAAGCAAGGTCGCCGATCAAATCGCGGCGGAAAAAGCAAAGATGGAAAGCGGCGCGCAGTGACGCGTCGCTTCAATCAAGCTTCCGAATCCCGTTTGCCCTTCGGATGATCGGGGCCGGCATCCGGTTCGGTATCCGGATCGATGTGATCGTGCTCGGGCACATACGGCCCTTCTTCGGGATGATCCTTCCCCTTCGGCACCAGCGCCGGGTCCATGTTGCCGTGCTCGCGCTGCTCGATCGTGCCGTCGCTTTTCTCTTTCACGTCGCCGGGGCCGAGCGCCTTGCGCCGTTCGTCCGCGCGCTCCACGGGGTCTGACGGTTCGCGGTTCATCGCATCCTCCTTGATCTGGTTCAGCGAAGGCAGCAAGCGCCGTTCCGCGCGTGGGGGAATCACAGCGCAAGAACTGGAGTGCGCGGGCACGCCGCATCCGTGACGATGAAGCCATTCGATCCCGCCACGGAGCACGTCCGATGCGCTTTCCCGCTGCCTTCCAACGTCTCGCCTGGTCGAACCTGCTCGCGCAATCGGCGGAGCAGATCGGCCTCGCCGCCGCGCCGCTCGCCGCCGTGTTCGCGCTCGGCGCGTCCGCCGCGGATATCGGCCTTCTGCAAAGCGCGCAGACGCTGCCGTTCCTGTTGCTGTCGATGCCGCTCGGCGTGCTCGCCGACCGCCGCTCGCGCCGCGCGCTGATGACCGTCGCCGAATGCGCCCGCGCGCTCGCGATGGCCTGCGTGCTGCTGCTCGTGCTTTCGCATGCATTGACGCTGCCGCTGCTCGCGCTGCTGGGCTTTCTCGGCGCGACCGGCACGGTCGCCTACAACGTCGCCGCGCCCGCGCTCGTGCCGGCGCTCGTCGAGCGCGCCGCGCTGCCCGCCGCGAACGGGCGCATCGAGCTGGCGCGCAGCGTCGCGTATTCGGCGGGGCCGGCGCTCGGCGGGCTGATCGTCGGATGGATCGGCGCGGGATGGGCCTATGGTTGCGCGGCGGCCTTGTCGGCATCGGCGGCGATGCTGCTCGCGGGCTTGCGCGAACCGTCACGCCAGCCCGCCGTCGCGCGCCATTTCCTGACGGAACTGCGCGAAGGCGCGCGCTTCGTCGTCCGCGACGCGCTGCTGCGCCCGATGCTCGCCACCGCCGTGTTCTTCAACATCGGCTTCTTCACGCTGCAGTCGATGTACGTGCCGTATGCGGTGCAGCGCCTGGGCCTGAGCGCGTCGGCGGTCGGCGTGACGCTCGGCGCATACGGCGTCGGCATGGTGTGCGGCGCGCTCGCGGCGCCGGCGGTCGCGCGGCGCATGGCGTTCGGCCGGATGCTGCTCGTCGGGCCGTTTTGCGGGCTGGCCGCATCGCTCGTGATGGTCGCGACGCTCGCCGCGCCGTCGTTCTGGCTCGCGGCATCGAGCTTCTTTCTGCTCGGCGCGGGGCCGATCCTGTGGACCGTCGGCTCGACGACGCTGCGCCAGGCCATCACGCCCGCGAACATGATGGGCCGCGTGTCGGCGCTCAACAGCACGGCGACCTACGGCGCGCGTCCGCTGGGCGCGCTGCTCGGCGCGGCGATCAGCGCGCGCTTCGGCATGGGGCCGTGCCTTGTCGTGGCGGCGCTCGCTTTCGTCGTGCAGGCATGGATCATTTGGATGTCCCCGGCGGCGCGGCTCGCCGATGTGCCCGAGTGCGCGGCGGCTTGACGGGCGCAGCGGCCGCGCGCGAGAACATCGGCATTCGGCTCAGAATCCAGTCGAGCAACTCCTGCGGCCCCGCCGCGAGCGGCCGTCCGGCCTTCACGAGCAGCTTCGCCTGCGCGCTTTCGAAAAGCGGATGCGCGATCGGCACCGTCGTCAGTTCGCCGCTCGCCAGTTCCCGATACGCCGCGAATTCGCCGATCAGCGTCATGAAATTTTCCGCGGCGACGAAGCGTTTCAGCGCGCCGAGCGAATTCGTCGTGAGCGTCGGGCGGATGATGAGGTCGTCGGTCGTCTCCAGCATCTTCACGACATGGCCGATGCCGAACGTCGGCGGCATCAGCGCGAGCGGATAGTCGAGCAGATCGCGAATCTGCGCGACGCCGCCGCGCCGCGCGAGGGGATGATCGCGCCGCGCGAGCAGCACGACGGGCTGCGGCGAGCTCGCGCGAATCTCGATGCGCTCGTGCGGCGGCGGATTGTACGCAAGCCCGATATGCGCGCGGCTTTGCGCGACTTCGTCGAGCAGATCGTCGACGGCGAGCATCTGCACGTCGATGTCGAGGCGCGGATAACGCGCGCAGAACGGCGCGAGCACGTCGTCGACGAGCGTATCGACATAACCCTCGCTCACCGCGAGCCGGATCTGCCCTTGCTGCAGTCCTTTGAGCGCATGCAACTGGTCTTCCAGCTTCTCCTGCTGCGAGCGATAACCCCGCCAGAACTCCAGCAGATGAAACGCCGCTTCGGTCGGCCGCACGCCGCGCGCCTCGCGCTCGAAGAGCGTCGTGCCGAGTTCGTCTTCGAGCAATTTGATCTGACGCGCGATCACCGAAGGCGACGTGTTCAGATGATCCGCCGCACCGCGAATCGTCCCGTGCGTCAGGACTTCGTGGAAATAACGCAGGCGTTGCTGATTGATTTCGCGCATGGTCGTTTGAATCCCGTGTGTTGCTCACAGAGCAACGATACGTGAACTTAGTTGCTCTTGCTCGCCCGGTTGCACGCGCTCAACATGGCCTCAACCCGAAAAACGGGGGAGACAACCAAGGAGACGCAGATGTCGACGATTCAGACCCTGCGAGGCGGCGATGCCGTTTCGGCGCTCTACAGCAGAATCAACTGGCGGCTCCTGCCGCTTCTGATCGCGTGTTACATGTTCGCGTATCTGGACCGCGTGAACGTCGGCTTCGCGAAACTTCAGATGCAAAGCGACCTCGGCCTTTCCGACGCGGCGTATGGCGTCGGCGCGGGCATCTTCTTCATCGGCTATGTGCTGTTCGAGATTCCGAGCAACCTGATGCTGCCGAAGATCGGCGCGCGCCTCACGTTCAGCCGCATTCTCGTGCTGTGGGGCATCACGTCGGCGTGCATGCTGTTCGTGCGCAACGTGCCGATGTTCTACGCGATGCGCTTTCTCCTCGGCATCTTCGAAGCGGGCTTCGCGCCGGGCATGATCTACTACCTTTCGCGCTGGTACGGGCCGAAGCGCATGGCGCGGGCAATTGCGCTCGTGTTCGTCGCGGGGCCGCTCGGCGGCGTCGTCGGCGGGCCGCTTTCGGCGTGGCTGATTGCTTCGCTCGGCGGTGTCGGCGGACTGGCCGGATGGCAGTGGATGTTCCTCGTCGAAGGGCTGCCGTGCATCGCGCTCGGCGCACTCGTGTGGTTCACGCTGGCGAACCGTCCCGCCGATGCGCGCTGGCTCACGCAGGACGAGCAACGTCTCGTCGAAGCCGAAACCGGCGGTCATGGCGAAGGCTCGCATCGCATCGATTCGTTCCGGGAAGTCGCGAAGAATCCGCGTGTCTACGTGCTGGCGCTCGCGTACTTCTGCATCATCTTCCCGATCTACGCGATCAGTTTCTGGCTGCCGACGCTCGTCAAGGAGCAAGGCGTGAACGACACGATCCGCCTCGGCTGGTATGTCGCGATTCCGTATGTCGCCGCAGCCATCGCGATGTACGCCGCGGGCCGCCGCTCCGACAAGGTCGGCGAGCGCCGCTATCACAGCGCGCTGCCGGCGCTTGGCGCCGCCGTGCTGCTGGTGATGACGCCGTATGCATCGGGCAATCTCGTCGCCACGCTCGTGCTGCTCACGCTCGCCACCGCCTGCATGTGGATGGCCTACACGGTCTTCTGGGCGATTCCGGCGGAAACCATCTCCGGCCCGGCTGCGGCGGGCGGCATCGCGCTCATCAACACGATCGGCTTGTCGGGCGGCTTCTGGGGTCCGGCGGTGTTCGGCTGGGTCAAGTCCGCGACCGGCAGCACGCATGGCGGCTTGCTCGCGATGGCATGCATGGCGGCGCTCTCGTGCGTGCTGATACTCGCGAACAAGCGCAGAGGGGTTGCTGCGAAAACGCGCACGGCCTGACATCATTCAATCGACTCGCCAAAGGACCATGACCATGAAGATCCTGATCGCAGGATTCCAGCACGAAACCAACACCTTCGCGCCGACCAAGGCAAGTTATCAAAGCTTCATTCAGGGCGAAGGCTTCCCGCCGATGGCGCACGGCGACGATGTATTGAAACTGCGCGACGTGAACGTGCCGATCGGCGGTTTCATTCAATGGGCCGAAGCGCAAGGGCACGCGGTGATTCCGGTGATCTGGGCGGGCGCGAGCGCATCGGCGCATGTGACGGAAGATGCGTATGAGCGCATCGCGGGCGCGATCGTCGAGCGCGTTCGGGCGGGCGGCTTCGATGCGATCTATCTCGATCTGCACGGCGCGATGGTCACCGAGCATCTCGACGACGGCGAAGGCGAACTGCTGGCGCGTGTGCGCGGCATCGTCGGCGATGACATGCCGCTCGTCGTCTCGCTCGATCTTCACGCGAACGTCACCGCGCGCATGGTGGAACTCGCCGATGCGCTCGTCGCGTATCGCACGTATCCGCATGTCGATATGGCCGAGACGGGCCTGCGCGCGGCGCATCTGCTCGCAAAGCGGATCGAACATGGCAGGCCGTTCGAACGCGCGATGCGCCGCATCCCATTCCTGATTCCGGTGAACGGCATGTGCACGCTCGTCGAGCCGGCGCGCGGCATGTACGGCATGCTCGAAGCGCTCGAAAAAGACGTGGTGTCGCTGTCGTTCGCGCCGGGTTTTCCGGCATCGGACTTCGATGAATGCGGCCCGGTGTTCTGGGGCTACGCGCTCGGTCAGCAATCGGCGGACAAGGCCGTCGATACGCTCTGGTCGCAGCTCGTGGATGACGAAGCGCGCTGGGACGTGCCGTTCCTTTCGCCCGACGAAGCCGCGCGCGAAGCCATCGACGCGAGCCGCGACGCGGCGAAGCCCGTGATCATCGCGGATACGCAGGACAATCCCGGCGTCGGCGGCGATTCGAACACGATGGGCATGGTCCGCGCGCTCCTGCGCAACGGCGCGCGCGATGCGGCTGTGGGCGTGATCTGGGACGAGCACGCGGCGCGCGCGGCGCATCGCGCGGGCGTCGGGGCGCGTATCACGCTTGCGCTCGGCGGCGGCTCGAACGTGCCGGGCGATGCGCCGCTCGAAGGCGTGTTCGAAGTCGAGCATCTTTCCGATGGCCGCTTCCGTTTCGATGGCCCGATGCTCAACGGCATGTCGGGCGAGCTGGGGCCGACGGCGTGTCTGCGGATCGACGGCGTGCGCATCGCGGTGAGCAGCATCAAGATGCAGGTATTCGACCGCAATCTCTTTCGCGCGGCGGGCATCGAGCCCGAGCGCATGAAGATTCTGGTGAACAAGAGCTCGGTGCATTTTCGGGCGGACTTCGAGCCGATCGCCGAGCGCATACTCGTCGCGAAGGCGCCCGGTCCGATGGCCGCCGATCCGGCCGATTTGCCGTGGCGCAATCTCGATGCGCGCATGCGCGTGCGCCCGCTGGGGCCGACGCTTGCGGCGCTGCGCGCATCGGCGGCGTGATGGTTCGAGCTTCTTCCGCATCTTTTCCCGCTAACTGACGACATCGAAGAAAAGGAGAATCGCAACATGACGGATCAGATCAACGCGTGGCGCCGCCGCTTCATCGGCACGACGATCGCGAGTGTCGGCGCGATGCAGCTCGGTTTCAGCGACCTCGTGCATGCCCAGACGACGCAAGGCGCGACGCCTGCACGCGCTTCGTCGATGGCGGGTTTCGCCGACATTCGCCAGATCGAGGCGGGCACGCTCGATGTCGGCTATGCGGAAGCGGGGCCGGCGAACGGTCCCGCGGTGATTCTTCTGCACGGCTGGCCATACGACATCTACAGCTTCGCCGAAGTCACGCCGATACTCGTGGCGCAGGGTTATCGCGTGATCGTGCCGTATCTGCGAGGCTACGGTTCGACGCGCTTTCTTTCCGCCGACACGCCGCGCAACGGGCAACAGGCGGTGGTCGCCGTGGATATCATCGCGCTCATGGATGCGCTGAAGATTCAGAAGGCCACGCTCGGCGCGTTCGACTGGGGCGCGCGCACCGCGAACATCATGGCGGCGCTGTGGCCCGAGCGCGTCAAGGCGATGGTGTCCGTGAGCGGCTATCTGATCGGCAGCCAGCAGGCGAATCGCGCGCCCTTGCCGCCGAAGGCCGAGTTCGCGTGGTGGTATCAGTTCTACTTCGCGACGGAGCGCGGCCAGGCGGGTTACGAGGCGAATCGCCACGATTTCAACAAGCTCATCTGGCAACTCGCGTCGCCGAAATGGAACTTCGATGACGCCACGTATGACCGCTCGGCGAAGTCGTTCGAGAATCCGGATCACGTTGCCGTGGTGATCCATAACTATCGCTGGCGGCTTGGGCTCGCGCAGGGCGAGGCCAAATATGACGCGCTGGAGCAGCGTCTCGCGACAGCGCCGACGATCGGCGTGCCCACGATCACGATGGAAGGCGATGCCAACGGCGCGCCGCATCCCGATCCCGCTGTGTATGCGAAGAAGTTCACGGGCAAGTACAAGCATCGGAACGTCGCGGGGGGAGTCGGACATAACCTGCCGCAGGAAGCGCCGAAAGCGTTTGCCGATGCGGTGATCGAAGCGGACCGGATGTAGGTCTACGCTTCGACCTGGCTCGCTGGCCTATTGCTTACTCAGCTGACCATAGGCAATCGCAAGCTGTCCGGATTCCAACGATAGACGCCATCGCATTCAACGACGAGATGTTGCCGATTGAATCGATCAGCGCCACGCTATGACTGGCGATCGACGACGTCGTCCAGATTCCTTCTGCATTCGTGCCTGTCAATGCCGTCGATCCTGTTTGCGGACCCGAGAGACTAGGCAATGCTTCTCCGACCATCGCCGGCGACGATGCTGCCGAAGGCGCGCTTGCGCTAGTCGGCAATGCAGTCGAAGCGCTCTCCGGTGCGGCTGCGCTCGATGCGGCACTGAGGGCACTGGCAGATTGACTCGTGTCGTCTGTACTACCCGAACCGCCGCCACCACCGCAAGCGGAAAGCAATAAAGCGCTGCTGAGCGTCAACGTTAAGGCTGCGAAGTTCTGAAGGATCTTCTCGGATTCCTCTCTTGCATAACGCTGTAAGTAAATAGAGCGCACGAGCATCTCGGAAAATTACCTTTTAGATTCTCAGAAGTAAGCAATCCAACAGTTGCTCGTCAGGAATTTGTGGGCTTTGAATCTGGCGTGCGATTCGGCGTGCGAACTTACCAACGAAGGCGGAGTACTGGCGCTCCGCCGAGATCCGGAAAGGGCGTCGGTGTATCGCCTGATCTCCGATGTGGGCAAGCATTCGGACTGCTGCAAAGTCGCAGGCTAACTCAGACTTGCCCAGCATGAATTGCCTGTTGGCAGCGAATTGTTCTTGTCGGATGTCAACAAAGAGTGTTTTCTTCTCCGCTCGGGTCGCTTACTTTCGATTGCTTCCTTTCGTTGCTCGGTTAATCTGCGCACAATCTTGCGCTAGTCCGAACTCCGATTCGGGCCGACTCTCCGAGTACGAGGCAACGCAAGATATGGCTTCACCTGATTTTCTGACGGCGCTCAAAGACCCCAACGCGTGGGTCTCCCAACATCTGTCTCTGACCGTCGCGGGACTGAAGCCCGCAGTGGACCCGCTGGAGTACACCCTCAAAGAGGAAATGAATGAGTTGTTTCAACTCGACGTCCTCGTGTACTCCGACGATCAGACGCTCGACGGTGCGGACTTTCTGGGCAAGAACGTAACCCTCGTGATTGAGGAACGCGCTGAGTTGAAGTACATGGGCACGGCTTCACGCCACGCCCGCACCGTTCACGGCGTGGTCAGAGAGTGGACGCACGAGAGTTCAAGCAAGGACGGCGCGCAGTATCGTCTACTTATCCAGCCACGAGTCTCCTTGCTGGACCTGGCAAGAGTCTCCGATGTGTTTTTGAAAAAAACACTAAAAGAGATTTTTTACGGGCTTCTCGTCGATCGCGAGCGCATCTTTCCGCATGACATCGAGCTGAATTTTGAAGGGGTGGATCAGCGATACGATCAGCTCCTGATGGTCGATGAGACTGCAATCGGATTCATCAGGCGTCAGTGCTTGCGACACGGCCTTTATTCGTACATCAGGCACGCAGAGGTCGGCAGCAAGACCCATCGCGATACGCTCGTGATCGACAATCGTCCGAATGGCTACATGCGCTCGATCGACATGCCATTCGTGCCGCCCAATGGACAGGACGGTGGCTTCCACGAAGCGATCCTGAGCATGAAGCGCAAGCAGACGCTGCTGCCTCAGAGCGTTGAGCTGCGGGACCACAATTTCCGGACGCCCAACGCTCCGGTATCGGCCATTGCGTACGTCGACCGGGGCGACAAGACGCTGTACGGGACGATCGACCGCAGCAACGAGCATTTCCATACCAAGGAAGAAGCACAGGCGCTGACGAAGGTTCGCACGCAGGCGATCGCTTCGAAGCAGGTCGTTCATATCGGCACCTCGAATATCGTTGGCCTGTATCCAGGTTGGGTGCTGACCGCCACGAACCACAAGTTTCCGAAAGCGCCCTATGGTCTGGTCATCACCAAGATGACGACGAAGGGATCTCGCTCGAAGCCTGCTACGAACGAGTTCGAAGGAACTCCGGCCGACAAGATATGGCGGCCTGAATACGTCCCGGAGCGGGATTGGCGCTGGATGCAGGGTTCGATTGTCGCGACGATTGAATCAAGCATCGAGGGTAGCCCCTATGCGGATCTCGACGAGCACGGCTTGTACCTCGTCAAGTTCCACTTCCATCGCGGTGCGGGCAAAGCAGGCTCCAACAGCATGCGGCTGCGGCTGATGGTGCCGTCTGCATCCAAGGACGGCGGGTTTCACGCGCCCTTGCTTCCTGGAACTGAAGTCAGAATATTTTTCACAAACGGCGATATCGACAGGCCATATATCGGGTTTGCCGCGCACGACTATTCGCGCGCCAATCACGTTCACGGTTATGAGGGATGGAACTCGCGTGCGGTGTGGCGCTCGCCGCTTCTCACCGGCAAGATGCGCTTCGAGGACTTCAAGGGCAAGGAAGGCGCGAAGTTCGCGACGATCTATCAGCAGTCCTCGGTGAGCATGGGCTATCTGGTGGATAACCAGAAGCAACGCCGAGGCGAAGGGCTGGAAATTCATTCTCAGGGTCACGCGACGCTGCACGCATCGAAAGGCGTGTTCCTATCGGCCGATGCGTTGTCGAGTCCGAATGCGCCGCAGTTGGAGATGAACGCAGCGTTGCGGGAGTTGCAATCGGCTTTGAACCGCGTGACGTCGCTGGTCCAGGCGACGACGCAGGCGAAGGCGGAGCCCGCCGATCGCGACACTCAGGCAAGCCTGATGGACACGCTCGACCAGCTTAAAAGCGCCGGGCTGCTCGCGAGTGCTCCGGGCGGTATGGCCTTCGTGACGCCGCGTTCGGTGCAGCAGGCGGCGGGTGAGAACGTGATGCTCAACGCGGGCAAGCACGTCGATATCAGCGCGGTGAGGCGATTCACCGTCGCGGCGGGCGATCTGATCTCGCTGTGCGCGCAGAAGCTGGGCATGAAGCTGTTCGCGAAAGGGCCCGTTGATATCCAGGCACACGACAGCACGCTGAACCTTTATGCCGACCAGCAATTGCACGTCGCCAGCGCCAATGCGGATGTGCTCGTCAACGGCAAGACCAAAGCGGTGCTTGCATGCGGCGGTGCGGCGATCAAGATCGAGAACGGCAGCATCGAACTGGTTTGTCCGGGGGATTTCAGGATCAAGGCGGGGTCTTTCACGTTTGAAGGGCCGCAGCATGCCGATTCTCTGCTACCGAAATTGCCCGAGAGTGAATTCAAGCCGACCAACTACTATCCGCTGACGCTTTAACCCATGATTATTAGCCCCCCATTTCTTCCGGCTGCGGGCCTGAGGAATTCCGACGCTACAGCCAATCCGCCCATACTTGATTTGATGATGGACGAGGTGGACAAGTACGAGCTCGCACACGGCAACTATCCGATCGCATTCGACAGACGCTGGCATTGCGGCGCACATCTGATGCCTTCGATGCAAAACGAAAAAGTACGCGCCATTGCCGATGGCGAGGTTGTCGCGTATCGCGTGTGTCAGAAGGCCTACGATGGCGGCGGTGGAACGCGTGACAGCAATGCGGGCTTCGTCTTGCTCAAACACACGACAGAGACGGGCGAAGGCCGGACACTGACGTTCTATTCGTTGTACATGCACCTGCTGGATCTGAGTAGCTACAACGGAGCGGACGGAAGGCTGCTGCCGGAATTTTTGCAAATGCCCACGCCGGGTGGCGACACCGAGCCATCTCCGGCGCAGAAAGGCGTCAATCTCAAGGTACGAAGAAAGGATGTGCTCGGCTGGGTGGGCGCATGCCACGCTCAGCAGCATCTGCACTTCGAGATATTCATGACCAAGGCGGACCACGATGCCTACTTCGGTCGTACACAGCTTGGAAAGCGGGTGGCGAGTATGGCGACAGGCAACGATTGCTGGGGGCACATCTACTATGTGATTCCCGCGGGCTCGTCGTTTCGCGCGTTACCGCCTGGCGTCGATTCGCATAACAAACTTAATGGCATTGCCTTCGATGCTCTGCAAGCGGGTCGAAACGCAGAGCAGTTGTTTGTGGAGATGTTCTTTCACAAGGGCAGTAAGTTCACCAACGTATGGGCTGTATCGGGGGAAAGCCGAACCTTGCTCACGCCCACGCCGGTGAAAGAGGCGGGCTACGAATACGACATGTACAAGCGGGCTACGGCGCTGTACCCCGCTTGTCCAAGCGACGGCTATGAGTTGCTCCGGTTCGGACGCATTCTCTCGCCATCGCCCACGTTGGGCTTGGCGACGGGAGCCACGCCACCGCCGGTCGATGCCAGCGTCCAAGGAAACCCTCGCCCCAGAGACGCGCAGAATCCTCGCGCGACCTGGACGCGGGTGACGTTCGCCGCTGGGCGGGAAGGTTATATCGACGTGAGCCCAGACACGATCTTGAAGCTATCCGACGCCGACTTCTCGGGGCTCGCAGGCTGGGAAAAGATCAGCGAGGGCAACACGCCGTTCAGCGCGGACGGACTGTGTGATATCGATGCGCTCAAGAAAATCGTCAAGGACACGAAGGAGCATCAGACGCCGCAGCAAATTGCGCTGAAGGAGGAGCACACGAAGGAGGATGTGCTTGCGAACTACGTCAAGTCGAATAAAGCCGTTCGCGAGCAATTGCGGGGATTCGTGTGCGAAGCACCGAGCGAGTGGGACAGCTCGCACAATGAGGAGCGTTACCGCAAGCTGAAGGATGAGGGCGAGTTCTATCACGGCGATGAGGATGGCTATAAGGCATTTATTAAGCTGCTGAAGTCATTTCAGTTCTGGGATAAGACGGGGTTTGCCTCTGGTGAGAAGCTTTGGTTCTTTCATCCGCTTGCGTTTGTGCGGCATTTCAGGAAGTGTGGGTGGTTGAGCAAAGATGAGTTGGCAGCCACGTTTCCCCGTTATCCTTTTTACACGGAGACTGGCGATCAGCGAAGTGCCATCACGACTAATAATGATGTGTACAGAGTGACGATGAACATCGCACGTCAACGCCTTGAGAACCACGCTGTAGCGTTGAACGAATGCACGAGGAAATACATTGGAAGTAATTCCCAAAGGTTGGCGTTGTTTCTAGCTCAGGTGTTTCTGGAGACGGCTCAATGGCGAAATCCAGGTGGTACAAAACGGCTTATGCATGAATGGGGATTCGGAAGATATTCCGCCGCCAACCCAGCCACTCAGTATTATGGACCGTTCTATGGACATGGAATCATGCAGCTTACATGGGCTGGAAATTTCGCTGCCTATGGGCAATATAGAGGCATTCCCGTTAACAGCAGTGATACCTACGTCGAACGATTGCCTGGTGCAGCTGCTCGTATTACGAAGACATCGCGTCATTATTCTGCGAATCCCGCCGACGGGGGGGAGTTGATGTTGTGGTACCCACGCTATGACCCGGATCTTATTGCTGAGAATGTGAGTTATGCGTGCGATTCGGGAGGTTTCTACTGGGTCTCCAAACGTTTCTCCCGAGGGATTAACATAAGCAGAGTGGCGGATGAGCCGTTCTCGCCCTCTAACATTGGATTTATCAACCGGCTGGTCAATGGCGGTGGCAATGGGTACTATGAAAGGCAAGCATATTCCGTTTATATTCTAAGCCTCCTGAATGACAAGGCGGATGTGAGTGAGGCGGTAACAATAACCCCACCTTCACCGAAAAGTTCTATTCTCGCTAATATGCTTAGGCCAGAATAAAAGTCATGAAATACTTGAGGCTTTTAATAGTTGTGTTAGGGCTAACTGCGATGCTTTCGACGCACGCAGCAGACTATTCGGTTAAATTTAACCCCGCCCCTGGGATTCAAGCGCTGATTAGGACGAAGGGGGGCGAAGTAGTATGGTCGGTAAATCGAAATGGTATCGTTCGGGAGCAGAATGTAAGTCTTGACACGGAAAAGGCTGTTCATGTCGAAGTGGGTAGTTATGATTTCAGCGGACGACTAGGATTTTCAGTTTGGCATGTTGATGACGGGATGGGGACATACACGATTCACAGAGTGTTCACATTCGCGCCGTCGACTAATCGTTTTGTGGAGCGATTACCGCGGTGCGGTGATGAATTTATTAATCTAAAATTGGATAAAAATAATCGCAGGTTAATCAGTACTTACTTCGAAGAGAATGTTCCTAAAAGTTGCACTACGAGATTGACTATTATGAAATAAAATGCTTACCTTAAAGCGTCAATCGGAAAGCAGGTGATTTGGCAAGGGCTCCTTACTTAATCATTTCGTAGTCTTTTTTGCTTTGCTTTCGGCATCCGTGCGTTGTGAAATTCTCGAAGAAGTACATCGTTTTGATTCAGGTTCGGGCGGGGCGAGAAAGTTAGAACTGCATATTCTCACCGATCCGGCTGATAACTGGTCGGGTGCATTCGCGAGAGCTGTGAATCGTTTGGACATGCCGCAACAACCGTCAACGTAGGGCATCCATCGAGCTCGTTCTCTGGTATCTACGGCTTGCAAGCGCGCTTCCAGGGCTATACCAGCGCGTTAATGGCGTTGAGTGACTGGGAAGCGGTACCGATCGGTAACCAGCAATAACCAGTGTTCGTTCGTCTGATGAACATGTAGGAAGCTAACGTGAAGAGATTGTCCGTTTTTTTCTTGTGTCTTTGGCGTTGTTGCATTCTTTGTGATTTATGTAGTAACCACGCATGCAGGCCACTTTGATGGACACGCTCGATCAGCTTAAAAGCGCGGGACTGCTGGCCAGCGCGCCGGGCGGTATGGCCTTCGTGACGCCGCGTTCGGTGCAGCAGGCGGCGGGTGAGAACGTGATGCTCAACGCGGGCAAGCACGTCGATATCAGCGCGGTGAGGCGATTCACCGTCGCGGCGGGCGATCTGATCTCGCTGTGCGCGCAGAAGCTGGGCATGAAGCTGTTCGCGAAAGGGCACGTTGATATCCAGGCACACGACAGCACGCTGAACCTTTATGCCGACCAGCAATTGCACGTCGCCAGCGCCAATGCGGATGTGCTCGTCAACGGCAAGACCAAAGCGGTGCTTGCATGCGGCGGTGCGGCGATCAAGATCGAGAATGGGAGCATCGAACTGGTCTGTCCGGGGGATTTCAGGATCAAGGCGGGGTCTTTCACGTTTGAAGGGCCGCAGCATGCCGATTCTCTGCTACCGAAATTGCCCGAGAGTGAATTCAAGCCGACCAACTACTATCCGCTGACGCTTTAACCCATGATTATTAGCCCCCCATTTCTTCCGGCTGCGGGCCTGAGGAATTCCGACGCTACAGCCAATCCGCCCATACTTGATTTGATGATGGACGAGGTGGACAAGTACGAGCTCGCACACGGCAACTATCCGATCGCATTCGACAGACGCTGGCATTGCGGCGCACATCTCATGCCTTCGATGCAAAACGAAAAGGTACGCGCCATTGCCGATGGTGACGTTGTAGCGTATCGCGTGTGTCAGAAGGCCTACGATGGCGGCGGTGGAACGCGTGACAGCAATGCGGGCTTCGTCTTGCTCAAACACACGACAGAGACGGGCGAAGGCCGGACACTGACGTTCTATTCGTTGTACATGCACCTGCTGGATCTGAGTAGCTACAACGGAGCGGACGGAAGGCTGCTGCCGGAATTTTTGCAAATGCCCACGCCGGGTGGCGACACCGAGCCATCTCCGGCGCAGAAAGGCGTCAATCTCAAGGTACGAAGAAAGGATGTGCTCGGCTGGGTGGGCGCATGCCACGCTCAGCAGCATCTGCACTTCGAGATATTCATGACCAAGGCGGACCACGATGCCTACTTCGGTCGTACACAGCTTGGAAAGCGGGTGGCGAGTATGGCGACAGGCAACGATTGCTGGGGGCACATCTACTATGTGATTCCCGCGGGCTCGTCGTTTCGCGCGTTACCGCCTGGCGTCGATTCGCATAACAAACTTAATGGCATTGCCTTCGATGCTCTGCAAGCGGGTCGAAACGCAGAGCAGTTGTTTGTGGAGATGTTCTTTCACAAGGGCAGTAAGTTCACCAACGTATGGGCTGTATCGGGGGAAAGCCGAACCTTGCTCACGCCCACGCCGGTGAAAGAGGCGGGCTACGAATACGACATGTACAAGCGGGCTACGGCGCTGTACCCCGCTTGTCCAAGCGACGGCTATGAGTTGCTCCGGTTCGGACGCATTCTCTCGCCATCGCCCACGTTGGGCTTGGCGACGGGAGCCACGCCACCGCCGGTCGATGCCAGCGTCCAAGGAAACCCTCGCCCCAGAGACGCGCAGAATCCTCGCGCGACCTGGACGCGGGTGACGTTCGCCGCTGGGCGGGAAGGTTATATCGACGTGAGCCCAGACACGATCTTGAAGCTATCCGACGCCGACTTCTCGGGGCTCGCAGGCTGGGAAAAGATCAGCGAGGGCAACACGCCATTCAGCGCGGACGGACTGTGTGATATCGATGCGCTCAAGAAAATCGTCAAGGACACGAAGGAGCATCAGACGCCGCAGCAAATTGCGCTAAAGGAGGAGCACAAGAAGGAGGATGTGCTTGCGAACTACGTCAAGTCGAATAAAGCCGTTCGCGAGCAATTGCGGGGATTCGTGTGCGAAGCACCGAGCGAGTGGGACAGCTCGCACAATGAGGAGCGTTACCGCAAGCTGAAGGATGAGGGCGAGTTCTATCACGGCGATGAGGATGGCTATAAGGCATTTATTAAGCTGCTGAAGTCATTTCAGTTCTGGGATAAGACGGGGTTTGCCTCTGGCGAGAAGCTTTGGTTCTTTCATCCGCTTGCGTTTGTGCGGCTGTTTAGGCGGTGTGGGTGGTTAACGCCAACCGAGTTGAATCGCACAATCCCAGCAGCGAAAGCTCCCGATGCTCAACGATTCTGTCCATCAATAAATATTCTGACACGCAAGTATTTGGGACCTGACTTGGTACGTATGAGCCATTTCATAGGTCAGATGGCGCATGAAACTGACGCGTTGGGTGGTGCAATGGTAGAAGGCGGAAATAGCGCGGAAAGTAAAGATTATGAGACCGGTCTGGATTATTTTAAAGGACCGGATAGCTACTCATACTTCAAAAAGGGTGCCGGTTATGAAAAAACAAAAAATACGCTTGGAAACGAGTTTAACTCTGGAGATGGGATTAAATTTCGTGGAAGAGGCTCGCTTCAAATAACGGGGCGTGATTTGTATTCGCAGTACTGGGTCTTTAGAGGTTGGATTCGCACATCGGATTTTGACAAAAATTGGTGGGGTAAGGCTGGATGGTGGGATGTTCCCCGAAATAGTGCGATCCGTCCCGCAGTAATCAATGATCCGCAAAAAATCTCCAGTCGTGCTATTGGAAATGATTTTAATGCTATCGATGTTGGTGGATGGTACTGGGTTACGAAAAATATAAATAACAGTTGCGATAGGGACGTAAGTTTTGCTATAGCTTCGACCAATATCTCCATGATAATAAATCGATACGATCAACCAACATTTACTGCGCGCAAGCAGCGGTCTGAGCAAGCCACGGTGATTCTATGCGACGCCAACTGATACATTACTTAATTCTCTGTAATATTTTTATAGCGGCCGAGGCAGAAGGAGCTTGCATAGATATGCAAAATGGCAAGGCGGTCTTGCCAAGGATCGCGAACGGGTTCGCGATCGTCACCTCATGTGCCACCGCAGATGAGAGAGGTGGAAACATTCATGTTGATGTATTTGTTTCGAAAAGTAAGCGGGCATCAGTGAACGCGCCCTATGCCGATTCCGCCTATAGCCTATCAATCGATAATTCAATAGACTTCGATGGCGGTAAAAGTCAAGGACTTGGCGTCAGCACCGGTGCGGGGCGAGATGGAGATGGTATGCATTACTGGAAAATTTCGAAAAATGGGCGCTTAATTCAAGACCTTGGCGATGCGCCTCGTTTGCGAAACGACAAATTCATGAAGGGGTATCTTTCTGGCTTAGTTTCTAGTGGCGGGGAATATCAGTCGTTTCGATATTTTTATCAAGTTGATCATGGCAGGTTGGTTGTGAAACGAGCCATGGGATTTAATTCGACTGATTCGTCATCTGTCAACGTAACTTCTATGTCGGTAAGAAATGGGCAAGACTTTATAACCGAGAGGAAGACTGTCTTGACGGAAGAAAGGGCGCAACAGTGTCAAAATGGGGATATCAATTGTTGGTAGCCTTTTAATTCTGCTTTAACGCTTTTATAATTATGAAATCCCCCGTCCGCTACGGCGACCAACTCGAACACGGCGGCGAAGTCACGAGCGGCTCGCCGTATACAACCTTCATGGGCCGTGCACTCGCCCGTAAAGGCGACAGCGCCCAATGCGATATCCACGGCCAAACGACGATTGCAGAAGGCAACGAGCGCTTTCCCGATCGTGACGGTCAGCCCTACGCCATGCACGATCATCGCTGCGCGTGCGGTTGCCGCCTGGTGTCGTCCCTGCAAAACGTGAATTTCGCGTAGCGCATGCCGATTGATCTGTCCGAAGCCGGCGAGCCGTATCCCTACCCGGCGCATGGCCCGCGCTTGCTGCCGTGGCTCGGTATCTGGCTCGCGTGCGGCGCACTCGGCGTGCCGCTGATGCTGCTCGCCTGGCCTGCGAGCGAACCGGCCAGTGGCGTCAAATTCTGGTTCGCCGTGATCGGCGTGCCGAATCTCGTATTCCTCGCTTTGCTTTGCATCGGGCGAATCGGCTATGAAGCGCTCTGGTATCACGCGCACAACCGCAACACTGCCCGGGCCGAGCGGCTTGGCGAGCGTCTGCGCATCGCGCAAAAGCCTCTGCAAATACTGGGCGTCGGTTATTGCGTGCCTTCAGTGACGACCGATCTGGCCACACTCGCCATGACGACCACGCCGGTGTTCAAGTCGCAAGCCGCACGTAGCGGGGTGGGTTTTATTGTCCATAACCGCTTCGAGGAAGAGTCTTGGTCCGACGATCCTCAGTCCACCACCGAACCTGACAGTAACCCCGACAATCATTCAACCGAACCGCCGCGCCGAATTGCGACGGTCGTGCTCAAACTGGTCAAAGCGTTGGAGCCGCTTGCGCCTGCGATACAAGCCCTGTCGCAATATGGGCCCGCCTATGCTCCGCTCGTGCGCGTGCTGGCCCACCCGGACGAAGCCGATCAGCGCCAACAGCAGGCACTCGATGCGTTGCGTATCGCTGGTCTCTCCGCGCTCGAATGCGAGGTCGTACCGGAATCGCACAACCTGATGCTGGCCGACGCGTGGCTCGACTCCCGCGAACGACGTGCCGTGTTGATACTGGCCTTCACCTGGCACGACGCGAATCCGCCCGCGAACAGCAGCGAAGCCGCCATCGCAGTCCTGTTGAATGCAGGCTTTTATCAATTGCCGGAATCCGTGCCACTGCGCGCAACTCTGCATCGGCCAGTGGAACATCAGGCAGACGCCGCCACACTCCGCGAACTCATCCGCAATGCCGCGCTGTGGGGCCAAGCCGAACCACAAGCCATCACGCACGCCTGGATCACACGACTCACCGCCGATCATGACCGCACCCTGCTCGACACGCTCAAACATGCGTCGTTTGCTGGCATCGTTACGCGCGAGTCTCATGGTCGGCTGGATCGCCTATTGGGCAATGCGGGCGCGGCGATCACCTGGCTTTCCATCGCAGCGGCCATCGAATCCGCCAAAGCAGGGCCGCACCTGATCCTCGATCAGCAGCAGGCCGCCATCCTTTACGTTCATCAGAATTCCTTGCATGACCACGCCGAGCAACAATCTGAAAGCGCTTGAATCGCACGCTTCAACAAGCACTTCAACCAGCACAACACCGGGCTTTCTCAGCATATGGGGCGTGCCGCTCGCCGTGTTCGTGCTCGCCGCGATGCTGGCGGCTCTGGCGTGGTGGGGCAGTCCCAATGTCACGGGCCTCGTTTCGATGGAGATGCGAATCTCGGCGCTGGTAAAGCTCTTTGTCGGCATGGTCGTTGTACTGGCCGCGCATGGGATGGCGTTGCTGCTCGGTCTTTATCGGAAATTGGGTCGCTGGATCGAAAACCCCAATGACAAGGACGCGGCAACGCGAGCCACCAAAGCGAACAAGCGCGATCCGCGTCTGGCGTATCTGCGCGAAGAATTGCGCACTTCGGTGGGTTGGCGTTGGCGTTACGCGATGCCGTGGCTCATGCTCACGGGCGATAGCACACTCATCGACCACGTCGCGCCGGATCTCAAGCAATTTGCCGTTCTGCGTGTGGGCGATACCATCCTCGTGCATGACGCACCCGATGGCATCGATCCGGAAACATGGCGCAAACAGCTTCGCCGCTTGCGTCGTGCACGTCCCGTCGATGCCATCATTGCCGTGATGCGAGCAGGCGAAACCGGCCCTGTCGATGAAGAACGGCCCCGCGCGCTTTCGACACTCGCGCGCGATCTCGGCTGGGCGGCGCCGGTGACGTTCCTGCACGCGGTGAGCGTCAAGGGAAATCGTCCCGACGAATTTCATGCAGTGGGCGCGTTCATCGCGACGCCATTGAATGTGGATGCACGAGCGTCAGCCGAGTCATTGACTGACGAACTGAGCGTAATCGAAAAGGCGTCGGCAGACACAGGCGTCGTCTTATTGGATGGCTCGAAGCCCATTTTCTATCTGGCTGAAGTGTCGCAGTACATCGACGTATGGCGTGAGCGCATCGTGACGTCATGGCAGACGTTGTGTGCATCGAAATGGCGTCGCGTGCCGCTGGCAGGGGTGATGTTTGCGCCGGTCTTTGCGACGCCCGCCGTGCCCACTCCCGTCCCGGCGGAACAAGCAGACGTTGCGCACGAAGCGGCCGAACGGCTTGCGAGCCGGACCATCGCGCCGCGTGAGCAGCCCCTTTCGCTACAACCGGTCTGGCGTGAAATCGGTACACGCGTCGATCCGCGAAAGGGACGGCGCGTAGGCTTTCATTGGCCGAACGTGCTCGCGACCTTGCTGACGATCGGTGTATTCACCTGGATCGTAGCAATGACGATCTCCTTCATTGGCAACCGGAGCATGGTTCAAGACGCGCGAGCTACTGTTGATGCGGCGCTCGCCGCCCAACCAGGCACGCCCGTCGGACTACGCACACAACTCGAACTCCAGCAGCAGATCGACACGCTCGAATACCGTCGACAGCACGGCGCGCCGTGGTATCTGCGCGCGGGCCTGAATCGCAACGATGAACTGCTCGCGGCGCTGTGGCAGCCTTATGCGACCGTTGCTGCGCGAAATCTGCGCGATCCCATCGCGCATCAACTGGAAGCATCGCTTGCGCAATTCTCGCAAGCCCGCGCCGATGCACGGGTGAGCACCGACGATCAACGGCACGGATACGATGCGCTCAAGGCGTATCTGATGCTCACGCAGCCACAACACGCGGACGCAGCCTTCCTCACGAAGCAATTGCCTGCTGCTTGGCCCGCAATCGAAACCATGCGAACCGGCGAATGGCTCGACACTTCGCAGCGGCTCGCGTCGTTCTACGCGAACCATCTTCGCGCGCATCCCGAGTGGCGGCTTACGGGATCAAACGATCTGGTCAACCTCGCGCGCAACACACTGGTCAATCAGATTGGCTTGCAGAACTCGGACGACACGCTCTATCAGTCCGTGCTCGAACAAGCGAAGGGCAAATATGCCGATATGACGCTGCCGACCTTGCTCAACGGCGCGGATGCACGCGGACTCTTCACGTCGACACAAACAGTGCCCGGCGTCTACACGCGCGCCGCATGGGACGGCATGATCAGTGAGGCAATCGACAAGGCCGCAAAGGAAGGCCGCGTGGGCGCCGATTGGGTGCTGACGGATGAAAAAGCCTCACGCATCCCCGGCGCTGAGCTCGAGGCGCATGAGGATGTCGAAGAGGTGAAACAACGCCTGCGCGCCCGCTATTTCACCGAATACACGGCCGCATGGCAGGCCATGCTCAACAGCTTCCAATGGCAAGCGGCGACGAACCTGAGCAGCGCGATCACCCAACTCACGCGACTGACGGACGCCCAGACTTCGCCGCTGATCGCGTTGATGAAATCGGTCCAGTATCAGGCCGAGGCTGGCCGACCGTCGCAGGCGCTGACCGACACACTGGTGCGCAAGGCGCAGGACATCATCGGTACAAAGACTGGCGGCCCGGGCGAACCGGTGGTCAATCCGCTCGACAAACCGTTCGGCCCGCTGCTCGCGCTGATGGGCGATGACGTGGTGACCGGCACGGGTGGAAAGGCCAACGGCAAGTCCGGCAAGAACGCGGCGGACTTCAGCGGCGTGAGTCTCGCGCACTTCCTGACGGTGGCCACCACCATGCGCCTGAAGCTGCAACAGATCGCCACCAGCGCGGATGCGCAAGCGATGGCGCGTCAGATGGCGCAGGCCGTGTTTCAGGGAAAGCTCTCGGAACTCACGCAGGCGCGTGACGATGCCGCGCTGACCGCTGCGAGTCTGGGTTCGCAATGGGCGGGCTTGGGCGATGCACTGTTCGCGCGCCCGCTCGACGTGGCGTGGCAAACCATCCTGCAACCGGCGGCGGCGAGCCTGAACGAAGCGTGGCGTTTGGCGGTGGCGGCGCCCTTCGCCAGCTCTTTCGACGGGCATTACCCGTTCGCCGACACCAATGCCGATGCCTCGTTCGTCGAGCTCGGCCGCTACATCAAACCCGACACGGGACTGATTGCGCGCTTCGTGACGACGCAGCTCGCGGGAATCCTGCAATCGCAGGGCAGCACATGGGCACCGAATGATCTCGCACCACAGGCCTTGCAATTCGATCCCGAGTTTCTGTCAGCGCTGCGCCAGTTGTCGATGCTCGGTGCCCAGCTCTACGCGCAGGGAGACGCAAGCTATCGCTTGCAGATCATGCCGCATCCGACACCCGATGTGACGCGCAGCATCCTCACGCTTGATGGCACGAAGATCGAGTACTTCAATCAGCTTGAAATGTTCACACCGATTGTCTGGCCCGGCAATGGGCAGAACGGACGCACGACGCTGACGTGGGAATCGGACACGGCAGGCACGCGCATCGCGTTCCAGGCGAATGGCGACTGGTCATTCGTGCGTTTGCTCGGCACCGCCAAAGTCAAGGCACTCGACAGCACCAGCTACGCGTTGACCTTCAATGAAGACAGCGCCTATCCGCTGCACTACGACTTGAAGGCGCAGGTCGGCGCGGGGCCGCTCGATTTGCTCAGGCTACGCGGTTTCAAGATGCCGCAACGCGTTTTCATCATCGGTAAAGGCGGTGCGATTCCGGTGCTGCCACCGTTGCCGCCCGAGTTGCAGTAGAAGGGCCTTCAGGGGAATGTCTTGAACCGAGCTTATGTAAGACCGTCGTATCACGACCACAACGTCCTCACCGCAGTGGGCGGCGTTTGTTCTGCATTGGCGACGTGGCTGCAAATTGCGGAATTAGCCCATCCCTGCAATTGCTATGGACTGCCTCAGCCTCGGATCATGCTCGCCCCGACGCTGATTCGCGCAGACCGCCTCAACGACTCGGGCACCGTTAGCCGTTGAATATCCGCACCGCACCTGCGCGCCGAGAAGCCGCATCAAGAGAAATCGAATGAAGAGCAATACAACGGGCCCCATCGAACCCGACTTCCTTCCAGCGCGAGAAGAGGAAGACCCCATCCTGCGCTACTACGAAGCCGAGATGCGCTATCTGCGCGAGTCGGGCCGTGAATTCGCGCGCGCGCATCCGGACCGCGCGCGCATGCTCAATCTCGACCGCATAGGCGACCGTGATCCGTATGTAGAGCGTCTGTATGAAGGCTTCGCGTTCTTGACTGGCCGTTTGCAGCAAAAGCTCGACGACGAACTTCCAGAACTGACAGAAGGACTGGTGAGCCTGCTGTGGCCTCACTATTTGCGGATGATCCCGTCGCTCTCCATCGTGGAGTTGATCCCGCTGGCTGACAAGCGTGAGCGAACCGAGCAGGTGCCCGCAGGCGTAACCGTGCGATCCAAGCCGATTTCCGTGCAGACAGACTCGGGCGGTGGAACGACGCACAAGACCGTCCAGTGCCTGTATCGCACCACTCAGCCCGTGGACCTGCATCCTGTGCGTCTGATGCAAGCCGGACCAAGCGTGCGCCACGATGGTCGCTCGGTCATCCGGCTCGCCTTCGAACTTGACGCCGCAGCGAAACGCAACGAGACGGACCTTTCGCGCTTGCGTCTGCACTTGAGCGCAGACCAGCCGGTCGCGTTCGCCATGCACCTCGCGCTCACACGCCACGTCCACGCGATCGAATGGCGTATCCCCGAGGTACGGGGTGGCGAAGCGCTGCCGCTCGATGGCGTCACGATCGAACCGGCTGGCTTTGCACCCGAAGATCGATTGTGGCCCAAGTCGGACGCCGCGTTTTCGGGCTACCAGTTGCTGCTCGAATACTTCACGTTTCCTGAGAAATTCCTGTTCGTCGATGTGTGCGGACTCGATGTCCATAAGCTACCCGAGCGCGTGACGCGCTTCGAGCTGGAAATCGTGTTAAACGAGGCGTATCCCAGCGATCAGCGTTTCACGAAAGACAACGTGCGGCTTTTCTGCACGCCCGTCATCAATCTGTTCGAGCTCGATGCGGAGCCGGTCGTCATCGACCATCATGAGACGGAGTACCGCGTGATTCCGTCCAGTCATCAAGGCGAGCATATCGAAACCTATTCGGTCGATGCAGTGGTCGGCTTCGATCACGTCACCGCGCAAAGCTTCGAATATGTACCGTTCTCGACGTTCCGCCATCGTGGCGGGATGATGCGGCATGAGTCGCCTGAGCGCTATTTCCACACGCGCGTGCGGCCCGGCATGGACGGCTTGCATGAGACGTGGCTCATCTTCGGCGGCCATGCGTGGGAGTCGATGGAAGGCCTGCCAGAAGAGAGCGTGTCGCTGCGGGTGACGGGCACCAACGGCCTTTTGCCACGCAAGGGTCTGCGTGAAGCACGCATCGACGAGATGACTGGCGGCGCCGCAGAAATCGCAGGCGTGAGAAATCTCGCAGCGCCGACGATGCCCCTGTACCCGCCGACCGGCGATCGGTTCCAATGGCGGGTGCTCTCGCATCTCGCACCGAACTTCCTGTCGATGATGAACGCCGAAGTGCTGCGCGGTGCGCTGGCGCTCTACGACTGGACCAACGACGAACTGAATCGCAGACGGCTAGCGGGCATTTTGTGGGTGTCGGAAACACTGCTCGAAGAGGTGACGGGCGGCGCGGTGGAGCGGGGCGCGCTGATCGAGGTGACGCTCGATTCGCACGCGTTCTCGGGCGATGGCGACGTGATGCTGTTCGGCGAACTGCTGCGCCGATTCTTCGAACTCTATGCAGAGGTCAATCTCTTCACGAAGCTCGCAGTCGTGAGTCTGCCGACGCAGGCGCGCATCGAATGGCCGCGCAGCAAGGCCTGGCGAGCGCCGCTATGACGCAGCCCCACCTCACCCCAGATGCGATTTCTTCTTCTTCGGCTTCGGCGTCTTCCTCGACGTCAGCTCACGCATGATGCCGCACGCATCGACCGCCTGCTCACCCCGGCACTTCTTGCGCAATGCCGTAAGTTGATCGCGTAGCCGGATCAACTCACCGATGCGTACGTCCACATGTTCGATGTGCGCGTCGACGAGCGCGTCGATCGCGCAGCATTGAGTAATGTGTGCTTCGGACGCATCGAGCAGGGCGCGCACTTCGTCATGCGTCATGTCCAGTTCGCGACAATTCCTGATGAGACGCAAACGCTCGATGTGCGTCGCGTCATAGGTCCGGTAGTTCTTCTCCGTGCGTTCGGCCTGCGGAAGCAGGCCTTCCTTTTCATAGAAGCGGATCGTGTCGGGCGTGCAGTTCGCAATCCTCGCCAGTTCTCCAATTTTCATCTGGCCATCCTTTCTGCTTGACCCTGGAGTTGCTCCAAGGTGTTTACTCAAGCCTGAGTCAAGAAAAGGAAGCCAGTATGTTACGTCCCGAAGAGATCGGCAAGTCGTGTTGCGGAGATAGTCATCAATCCGCGAATCGTGACAAAAACAATGAAAAGGATAACGAAAGATCGACGAAAGAAAGCGAACCGAAACGAATGGGCGGCGCGTGGCTGCTCGTCCTCGCCTGCGTCGCCGCAGTGAGTTCCGAAGCCGCGAGCTGGCTCGGCGGTCCGCCCTGGCTCGTCGCCGGGCTCGCAGTTGCGGCCGTGTCCGCGTCGGGCTTCGGCACGTATCGAAAGGGGCTCGTCGCGATTCGTTACGGCAACCTTAACATCAACGCATTGATGAGCATCGCGGTGACAGGTGCGATGATCATCGGGCAATGGCCCGAGGCGGCGATGGTCATGGTGCTTTTCACGCTCGCGGAATTCATCGAGGCGAAATCCCTGCAGCGCGCCCGCGACGCCATCGCGAAGCTGATGACGCTGTCGCCCGACACGGCGGTCGTGCAGCAAGCCGATGGTGCGTGGATCGAGCGCAATGCGCGCGATGTCGAATTGGGCGCGATCGTGCGCGTGAAGCCGGGCGAGCGCATCGCGCTGGACGGAAACATCGTGTCCGGCCAGTCCACCGTCAACCAGGCGCCGATCACCGGCGAGAGCCTGCCCGTCGAGAAGACCACCGGCGATACCGTGTTCGCGGGCACCATCAACGAGACCGGCGCGTTCGAGTTTCGCGTGACGGCCGCTGCTGGCGACACCACGCTCGCGCGCATCATTCGCGCAGTCGACGGCGCGCAGGGCGCGAAGGCGCCCACCCAGCGCTTCGTCGACCGCTTCGCGCGCATCTATACGCCGGTCGTCTTCTGCGTGGCGCTCGCCGTCGCGCTCGTGCCGCCGCTGGCCTTCGGCGGCGTGTGGCTGACGTGGATCTATCGCGCGCTCGTCCTGCTCGTCATCGCGTGCCCGTGCGCGCTCGTCATTTCGACTCCGGTGACGATCGTGAGCGGACTCGCCGCGGCGGCGCGCCACGGCATTCTGGTGAAAGGCGGCGCGTTTCTCGAGCGCGGCCGCCGCCTGCGCTGGATCGCGCTCGACAAGACCGGAACCATCACGCACGGCAAGCCCGTGCAGACGGAATACCAACGGCTCGATCCGCAACTCGACGAGACGCGCGTGCGCGCACTCGCGGCCAGCCTTGCAAGCCGCTCGGACCATCCGGTATCGCGTGCGATCGCCGAGGCCGCGGACAAAGCGAGCGTGCCGCGCATCGCGGTCGATCGCTTCGAGGCGGTGCCGGGGCGCGGCGTGCGCGGCGTGATCGACGCGCGCCCGTACTGGCTCGGCAATCATCGAATGATGGAGGAGATCGGCTGCTGTTCTGTCGATGTGGAGCGCCGCGTCGACGTGCTCGAACGCGCCGGCAAGACCGTCGTGATGCTCGCCGGCGACGAAGGCCTGCTCGGCCTCTTCGCGGTGGCGGACACGGTCAAGGACTCGAGCCGCGGAGCCATCGCACGGCTGCACCGGCTTGGCGTGCGCACCGCGATGCTCTCTGGCGACAACCCGCACACCGCGCAGGCGATCGCGAAAAAGGTCGGCATCGATCGCGCCGAGGGCGGCCTGTTGCCCGAGGACAAGCTGCGCGTGATCGAAGAGATCGCCGCGAGCGGCGTGCAGGTCGGCATGGTGGGCGACGGCATCAACGACGCACCAGCGCTCGCGCGCGCGGACGTCGGTTTCGCGATGGGCGCGATGGGCGCCGATGCGGCCATCGAAACCGCGGACGTCGCGCTGATGGACGACGACCTGCGCAAGATCCCGGCGTTCATCCGCCTGTCGCGCGCGACGCACGGGATTCTGACGCAGAACATCGCGATCGCGCTCGTCGTCAAGGGCGTGTTCCTCGGACTGACGCTGGCCGGACTCGGATCGATGTGGATGGCCGTCTTCGCGGATGCCGGCGCGAGCCTGATCGTGGTGGGTAACGGATTGCGGCTGCTGCGCAAACGGTTCGATTGAAACGGCGAATACGCCAGGAGGATGTGATGGGTTTCCTACGCAAGATATTCAGCAATGACCACGGCCGGGGGCACGGCCAGGAATACGACCAGTGGGGCCGAAACAAGCACCACAGGCGCTATCGTCCCGAAGATCACGACGATACCCGCGAGCGCTGGGGCGGTCACGCCGGTTCGATTCCGGCGCTGCCGCCGGATTCGATCTGTCCGTTATGCCGCAAGTCCAATCCGCCCGGCACGCGGGCGTGCAAGCAATGCGGCACAGCACTCGATTTGCAGAAGTGCGCGCGCTGCAGCGCGGCTCTCCTGCGCGGCGCGGCCTTCTGCGTGCGTTGCGGCCAGCGGGCGGATTGATCGCCCGGCAGGACGAGAAGGCCACCGTCGCGTGGCTTTTTCGACGGGCGGACGCGTCGCATCATTGCGCATCGGCAGCTTTATCGGGCGCGCGCTTTCAGGTCATAAACAAAACTATTACATCGGCCTGTCAAACGATTTTCACATTCATTTCCTACAGTAGCGCGTCAACCGGCAACTCAGGCCGCAACGGCCCGAGAAAAAGAAGTTCATCGCCGGTGCACACACCACAATCAAGGAATTGAAACCACACATGGCGCAGCCACTCGACCTCTCCCGCCGCAAGGCCCTGAAGATTCTCGCCAGCGCACCGGTGCTGCCGCTCGGCGGCGGGGCCACCGCAGCGTTGCTCACGACCGCGTGCGGCGGCAGCGACAGCAACGCGGCCACGCCCGCGCCCGCGCCGGCCGCCGCATTCACCACGGCGACGTTCAGCGGCATGGCCGCGCCGTCGCTCGCCGATCCCGGCGCGATGGCGAAGACCACGGTCGCCTCGACGATGACCGTCAGCTTCAGCGACGGCAGCAACCGCGCCTACAAGCTCGCGTATCATCCGTTCTTCGTGACGGGCGATAGGGTGCCGAACACGGCGGGCGGCACGATCGTCGCGGGCGGCTACTTCGATATCGACAATCAGCCGATCGTCGACAGCTCGGCGTCGGGCAAGGAGCGTCAGTTCTTCTCGGACTGCCCGGACGGCACGTCGCTGCTCAAGCTCGACAATCCGACGGTGAAGGGCGTGAAGGGCAACGCCGTGTTCGCGGTCGTGCAGTTCGAGTACGTCACGCGCGACCAGAGCGCGGCCGACATGTACGGCAAGCTGCCGTCGCCGATCGCCGTGCTCACGCTCGACCAGGACCCGTCGACGGGCAAGCTCTCGCTCGTCAGCTACGCGAATGTCGATACGTCGAAGGCCAACGGTCTGTGGATCACCTGCGGCGCGAGCCTGTCGCCGTGGAACACGCACTTGTCGAGCGAAGAGTACGAGCCGGATGCGGCCGCGCTCGCGACCAACACGCAGTTCAAGGCCTACAGCAAGAACCTCTACGGCGACGAAACGAAGGCGCGCGCGTACCACTACGGCCATCTGCCGGAAGTGACCGTGCATCCGGACGGCACCGGCACGATCAAAAAGCACTATTGCCTCGGCCGCATCTCGCACGAGCTGATCCAGGTGATGCCCGACAAGCGCACTGTGATGATGGGCGACGACGCCACCAACGGCGGCCTCTTCATGTTCGTCGCGGACAAGGAAGCCGATCTCTCGGCGGGCGCGCTCTACGTCGCGAAGTGGGCGCAGACGTCGTCGGCGGGCGCGGGCTCGGCGACGCTCACGTGGATGAACCTTGGCCACGCGACGAGCGATGAAATCGAGAACCTCGCCAATACGCTGACGATCACCGACATCATGGACGTCGTCACCGACGCGGCGGTCGGCGCGACGCTCGACACGAGCTACGCGCGCATCAACTACAGCGGCAAGATCAACTGGATCCGCATCAAGCCCGGCATGGAGAAAGCGGCCGCGTTCCTGGAGACGCACCGCTACGCCGCATTGCGCGGCGCGACGCTGAGCTTCACCAAGCTCGAAGGCACGACGGTCAACGCGAAGGACAAGATCGTCTATACGGCGATGTCGCAGATCGTCACGTCGATGGTGAAGGGCGACGCGGCTTCGCAGGACATCAAGCTCGACAAGAAGATCACTTCAGGCGCCGTGTATGCGCTCAACCTGAAGAGCGGCCAGAAAGACATCACGGGCGCCGCGATCGACAGCGAATGGGTGCCGGTCGACATGGCCGCGCCCGCCGCGCTCGTCGGCGAAGACATCTCCGCCGATGCGCTCGGCAATCTCTCGAACCCGGAGCGCATCGCGAATCCGGACAACCTGAAGTTCTCGGAGAAGCTGCGCACGCTGTTCATCGGCGAGGACAGTGGCGGCCACGTCAACAACTTCCTGTGGGCGTACAACGTCGATACGAAGTCGCTGTCGCGGATCCTGTCGACGCCGGCGGGCGCGGAATCGACCGGCCTGCACGCGGTCGACGAGATCAACGGCTGGACCTACATCATGAGCAACTTCCAGCACGCGGGCGACTGGGACAGCAAGCTGCACGGCAAGGTGCAGGCCACGCTCGATCCGCTGATCCGCGCGAACTACAAGGATCGCTTCGGCGCGGCGGTGGGCTATCTGACCGCCGATCCGACCTCGATCAAGCTCGCCTGACGATGTGACGCAAGCGCACCTTTTCCTTGAAATCGAACTCGCGAACCCTGAAAAAAGAAACGCCGCGAACGATGTCGCGGCGTCGGTCGGCATTTACCCGATCGGAGGCTCAGGACGCGTCAGGCGAAAAACTTGCAGCCTTGCGCGCAATCGATATATTCGGTGCCCGCGGCGATCGCAAAGCGGATCGCTTCTTCGACGCTGGGGAATTCGCCCGGCAGCCGCACGGACCGCTCCTTCCCGTTCAAGTCCTGAATGCGCGCCGTCGCCGCGAAGTTGTCGCCGTGCCGGACCGCTGCCGGCGTGACCATCATTTCCCTGTAGCTGAAGACCATTGCTCTCTCTGTCGAATGTTGCCGGCCCGCGCCGGGCGGGGCGCGGAACGCTTGTCTCGAGTGTCCCGAATGTCGATGAGGGTCGAACGATTGTCCGACCCTTTCTGTTTCCGGGTTATCGGCATCGGCAGATGTTTCTTTATGCGACGCGCTTAAAAGCCGTTCCAACGAGGCTCGCAGCGCTTCCTGCCGTTCTACCGGCCCGGGAATGGCACGAATGCCTTGCTGCAATCGACCGGCGCGACGCTCTTCCCGCCTGCCGCGGCGTTCGTGACGACGACGCCGCTGCGGGCTTCGAACGGCAGCGACGTGCCGCTTTCGCCGAGGGTCACGAGCGCGTCCGCGACCGTGAAATTCAGCGGCGCCGCATCCGCGACGACATTGTTCAGCGAGATCGACAGCGGATTCACGACCGGCGGATTCGGCCAGCCGACCGTCCCCGCCGACCATCCCGAGCCTTGCAGCAGGGGGCTGGCCGAGTTGAAGCCCTGGAACGTGTAGCTCGATGCATTGACGATGCGCACGCCATCGAGCGCGATGTTCCTGAAGCTCGGATAGAGGCCGTTGTTCTTCGTCGGGCTGTAGTAGGGCGAGAAAATGAGCGCCTGCGGCTTGCCGTCCGACGATGACTCCGGCGTGCGAATGCACGCGTTCGAATAGCGGATGTCCGACACGAGGCCGCTGCGGCTCCAGTCCGACTTGATGCGCAGTCCGTTGTCCGCGCCGTCGATGACGAGATCGTAGACATTCACGTTGCTGACGCTCGGCAGGATGCCGTCGACCGGGGTGACATCGGGATTGGGGGCGTCGTTGTCCGTGCCCGCCGTTTCGCTGCCGATCGACATGCCGTGCCCCGAATAGAAATGGCTATGCGCAACGGTGACGTTGTATGTGCGGCCGTTGACCTTGCCGGTGCCGCCTTTGATCGCGATGTTGTCGTCGCCGGTGCGGATGGAGGTGTAGGCGATCAGGATGTTGCTCGCGTCGCCCTTCAGCTTGCCCGGATTGCCAGGATTGCTCGTGATCGGTCCGGAACTCCCGGGATCGATGCCGTCCGTGTTCTTCGCCGTATCCGGGCTGTACGGCATGCCGAGATAGTTTGTCATCGCCTCGTAGGCGGCGGTCGGCGTGTAGATCTTGACGCCCCACGCTGTGAAGCCTTCGACGCCGCCCGGCACGACATGGAACTTGGGCGCGTTCTGCAGCGTCACGCGATACAGCGTGAAATTGCGGCCATTGCTGATCTGGACGAGCCGCGGATTGTTCTGCGCCTGATTCAGCACCTTGTTGGCCATCCAGCCGATATCCCACCAGCTCATCGTGCCGCCGCCATTCGGGCGCTTGAGCAGATTGGGATCGTTCGGCACGCTGCTGATGAGCGGGCTGCCGCCGCGTCCGTCGATGACGCCGTCGCCCACCACGGCGGCGTTCGCGATCTTGCTCGCGTTGATGAGCGCGAGACAGCCGTTGTCGCTCGCCGTGATGATGCCGCAGCTCGCGGTGCCTTTGACCTTGTCGTACTGACGCGGATCGCGCGACGCGAAGAGCGTGACGCCGTCATCGATCCACAGCGTGACGCCGCTTTGCAGATTGAGCGCACCCGCGATGAACGCGTTCGCACCGTTCGGGCCGGGCACGAGACGCACGGCCTTGTTCGTCGCGAGACCCGTGCTCGACGGGTTCTTGCAGGCGTCGATCGCCGCCTGGATGCGCGCGGTGTCGGGAGCCGTATCGGTGGCGTCGGCGCTGTCGGGCAGAAGACCGTTCGCCTAGGCGGTGAGTGCGGCGGGCAGCGTCGCGCAGATCTGCGCGCTGAAGGGCAGCGTGGGCTCGGGCGGCAATGCGGGGTCGTAGGATGTTGTGCCGACCTGGAAGCCGGTGGGCTGCGGGGCAGAGGCCGGCTGATCCGGCGTCGCGGGCGTCGCGCTCGAAGCGGGTTGATCCGAAGCCGCGGGTGTCGCGGATGCGTTGATGTTCTGAGCCGTCGGCGAGGTAGACGCGTCCGAGCCGCCGCATGCGGCGAGCGTCAGCGCGAACGAAGTGGCGGCGAGCCACGCGATGCCCGCGCGGGACAGTGTGGAAGGGGCGGAATTCTTGTTCAATTGTCGAGCCTCGTGTGGAGCGATCGGATCGCGGTTGTCGTACGACATCGCACGAATATTAGTCATCCGAACGAGTATCGCGATACTTGGTGTTCGCCCTTAAGCCGCATCGAGACACGCCGCGAAAGCCCGGCAATCGTGACGCGTCAGTCCAATCCGACGCCGCGCGCTAAGATGGGAAATACGATCGCCGCCGCACGCGACGACGAGACGATCGCGCGTCTGTCGCCGACAGGGTTTCGAGCAAGAAGAAAATCGTCGCTGGAGAGGCGAAGCGTGACCGCGTCGGCGGCGCGCTCACAGGAGACTGCCATGCGTATCGGTGTGCCGAAGGAAGTGAAGAACCATGAATATCGCGTGGGGCTCACGCCAGCCAGCGTGCGGGAACTCACCGCTCGTGGACATCATGTCGTGGTGCAAGCGCAGGCGGGTGACGCCATCGGTCTGACCGATGAACAGTACCGGCTCGCGGGTGCGGAGATCGTGACGGAGGCCGCGGAGGTTTTCGCTTCTGCCGACATGATCGTAAAGGTCAAGGAGCCGCAGCCCGCCGAATGCCAGATGCTGCGGCCCGGGCAGATCCTCTATACGTATCTGCATCTCGCACCCGACCCGGCTCAGACCAAGGCGCTCGTAGAGTCCGGAGCGATCTGCATCGCCTACGAGACGATCACCGGACCGGGCGGCGGACTGCCGCTACTGGCGCCGATGAGCGAAGTCGCCGGGCGCATGGCGGTCCAGGCCGGCGCCCACTTTCTCGAGATCGCTCAGGGCGGGCGCGGCGTGCTGCTCGGGGGCGTGCCTGGCGTGACACCCGGCCATGTCGCCGTGATCGGCGCGGGCGTGGTCGGCACCAACGCGTTGCAGATGGCGGTCGGACTCGGCGCGAGCGTCACTGTGCTGGACAAGAACGTCGATCGTCTCCGTCAGCTCGATCTGGTTTTCGGCAACCGGATCACGACCGCGTATTCCGACGCGCAGAGCATCGAGGATGCCGTGCTCGACGCGGATGTCGTGATCGGCGGCGTGCTGATACCCGGCGCGTCCGCACCCAAGCTCGTCACCCGGCAGCACGTCGCGGGCATGCGCAAGGGCGCGGTCATGGTCGATGTCGCCATCGATCAGGGCGGCTGCTTCGAGACGTCTCATCCGACCACGCATGCCGATCCGGTCTATCTCGTCGATGGAGTCGTGCACTATTGCGTCGCGAACATGCCGGGCGGCGTGGCGCGCACGTCGACCTTCGCGCTGAACAACGCAACGATCGGCCTTGCCATCGTGTTGGCGGACAAGGGCTGGAAGCGTGCGATGAAGGACGACGTGCATCTTCGCCGCGGGCTCAACGTCTGCGACGGGAATGTCACTTATAAGGCAGTCGCACGCGATCTCGGATACCCGTACGTCGATGCGGAGTCTCTTCTCGATGGCTAGCCGCGAGGGTCACGCGGTCAGACCAGAGCTCAGTGTGTACGACGCAATGCACGCAGCAGCGAATCGCCATGTTCCGTGACTCGCGGCAGTGTGGCGCCGCTCACCAGTTGCTCCATGGCGATCAGCTGGCGCTCAAGCAAAGTGTCGAGCTCGTGGCGGTCGATGATCTGGTCCGCGGCGTCCTTGACCAGCATGAGGGTGGCAAATTCATGGGCGCTGAGCATACCTGTCTCCCGATCGTTCGAATAAATGTATTGATGTCGGCGTCGACTACTGTCGATCGGGTCGTTGCCCGACTTCTTCAGCGCTCTCGATCACGACGCAACACCGGGGGTACCTCGGCCGCGTTAGCAGCGGGACCTGATCTTAGGACGACGCGCCACCCTGCGGCAATTCGGGTCGTCCCGCATATTGGGCTTTTTTGGCCGAGCCGGATCGGTCGGTGAGGCGATCAGGGCGTCTGCTCTCTGATCGCGCGCGACGGTATGACGCGTCCCGGCCGCCGGTTGCCCCGCCAGACGCGCCTGACGATCGACGGCCGGAGCAGCGACGACGGCGGCATCATCAGGTTGACGACCTTCAGAAACGCCGTGGCCAGCGTGCTGTCGCGTGTCGCGGCGAGATGAAGCTTGCCGATGTACCAGTTAATGAAACGCAACATCGGTGGGCGCGCGCCCTCGACGCGCGGATTGCGAAGGTCATTGCCAACCGCGATGTCCCACGGAATATCGACGATCCTGGCGGCCGCCCCGAAAAATCGGCGCGCGAGATCGGTCGAGCCTGTGCGCATGCATCGATGCAGCGTCAGTGCTTCCTCCGCCGCGACCGTCATGCCCTGCCCGTAGACGGGATTGAAGCTGCAGATGGCGTCGCCGAAAGCCAGATAACCTTTTGGGAAGCGTGCGAGCCGTTCGTATCGCCGGCGCAGGCTGGAGACGTAGCGATAGCGCCTGTAATCGGTCAGCGGCTCCGCTCGTGCGACGACGTCATGAATCTCCATCGTCGGCAACGTCGCCAGATACGCGAGAAAGCCCTCGTCGTCGTCCGGCGCGTCGTCGCCGAGATAGCCGCCGGCACTGACGATCCACGTTTCGTTTTCCTGCGCGAGCATGACGCCGTTGCGCCAGTTCGGCGCACTGCCGGCGACGACGATGCCGTGCCTGCCGTCGAGATCGGTCGGCCGGCGCCGATAGGTACGGGTCATGTAGCAGATGCCGATCTCGACCTTTTCGTCGGCGGGCGGTGCGTAGCCCAGCGCCTGGAGCCATGCGGCACCGGCTGAGCCGCGACCGGTCGCGTCGACGATCAGGTCCGCGACGATGATCTCTTCGGGCCTGCCCTCGATACATACACGCGCCCCCGTCACGCTCTTGCGGGCGGGATCGGCGGCAAGCCCCCGCACGGCGCAATGTTGCATGGCGCGCACGTTGGGCAACCCCAAAAGCCTCCGGCGCAAATGACCTTCGAGCACCGGACGGCTCGCAATCAGACCGGTCAGGTCGCTTGGGCCGTTGGCAAGCCTCACGTTGTGACCGATCCAGATCACATCGTTGGCGACATCGCCGATCAGTCCGCCGCTCTGCGCCACGACCTCGGCGTTGAATCCCGGAAAGAACCCTTCAAGTACCGCGCTGCCTCGCGCAAGGAGCCCGTGGGTATGACGACCCTGTGGCACGCCCTTGCGCGGCGAATCCGTTGCCGGAAACGCATCGCGTTCGAGCACCGTGACGATGCTGTAGAAGTCCGACAGTACGCGGGCGGCCAGCAGCCCGCCCACGCTTGCGCCGATCACGATCGCATGCTCGCCCAGTTTCTTCATGGCAATCCTCCAGTTCGATCTGTCGCGATGAGCCCGGCGGCCATCGTCTGCGGTCAATGCTAGGATTGCCTCGTCCCCTGAGCGTCCCTTGGACGCCGTCATCGAGGGTGGCCTCGCCATGGCTTTGTTCAGTGTGAGAACGCTTGGATTTCCGGAGATTCGTCGGGATGGCCAGTTGTGCCAGCTGGCCTTGCGCAAGGGCTTGGCACTGCTGGTGTACCTCGCCGAAGCGAAGACGTCGGTCGGACGCGATACGTTCGCCGCGATGTTGTGGCCGGAAGACCGCGAAGAAGTCGTGCGGGCGCGGCTGCGCCGTCTGTTGCATCGTCTCCAGCTCACGCTCGGCGACGACGTTCTGACCATCGACCGGTCGACGATTCGATGGTCCGAGTCGATCGGCTTGCAGGTGGATTCCCAGCGATTCGAGCAGGCCTGCGATCGCGGCGAGTACGCGCGGGCGTGCCGCGACTATTTCGGCGACTTTCTCGAGGGCTTTTCGCCCGGCGACTGTCCGCAGTTCGACGAGTGGGCCTTCTTTCGCCGGGAGGCCTTGCGGGGCCGGGCGATCCAGGCGCTCGAACGCGCGGTGCGCGACAGCAATGCGGCGGGCGATTATGCGGCGGCAGCGGCGCATGCCGGCCGTCTCGTCGGATTCGATCCGCTCAGCGAGGTGTACGGCCGTCACCTCATCCGCAATCTCCTGCTCGCCGGAGACCGGGCCGCGGCGAGGCGCCATCTCGACGCCCTGACGCAGCGCCTTCGCGACGAGCTTCGTGTGGCGCCCGAAGCCGAGACGCGCGCGCTGCTGAATGCCGGCGCAACGGTGGCGATAGAGGACCCGCCGTCGACGCGCTACGCCAGCGGCGGCGGCGTTCATCTCGCATTCCAGACCTACGGCGACGGCCCGATCGATATTCTGTTGCTGCCCGGATTCGTCTCTCACGTCGAACGGGTGTGGGAAGAGCCGCGATGCCGGGCGTTCCTGTCCTCACTCGCGAGGATGGGCCGTCTCATTCTGCTCGATCGTCGCGGTATCGGGCTGTCCGACCGGGTCGGATTCAATCCCGGCGTCGACGCGACCGCCCAGGATATCGGCACCGTGCTCGACGCCGCCGGCAGCCGCCGGGCCGTGCTGTTCGGCGCGTCGGAGGGCGGACCGGCATGCATCAGGTTTGCCGTCGATCACCCGGATCGTGTCGCGGGCCTCATTCTGTTCGGCTCCCTGGCGAAGGGGACCGCAACGCAGGACTATCCCCACGCGCTGCACGCGAGCCAGTATGACGCGTGGCTGCGGCAGCTCATCGCAGTCTGGGGCGGGCCTGCGGGCATCGAGACATTCGCGCCGAGCCTGTCCGCAGACCCTCAGGCGCGAGCGTGGTGGGCAGGCATGCTTCGGGCGGCGTCGAGCCCGGGAGCCCTCAAGGGCGTGCTCGAGGCGTTGCGCGACTTGGATGTGCGGCAGCTTCTGGGCCGGGTTTCCATCCCGACGCTCGTGCTGCACCGTCACGATGACCGCGCCGTTCGCATCGGCGCTGGTCGGCATCTCGCCAGCCATATCGCGCATGCGCGATTCGTCGAGCTCGACGGGGCGGATCACTGGGTTTTCGCCGGAGATCAACAGCCCGTCGTGGACAATGTCAGGCGGTTCGTCGAGAGTCTTCCTGCGTAGGTGCGGCGCGAGCGGTCGCCACGAGCGGGCGATGATACAGTCTGCAAAATTCGCGCAATGGCACGCTGAGCAGCTATGAAAACGTTGTTGATCGTCTATCACACGATGACCGGAGGCACGCAACAGATGGCCGAGGCGGCAGCGGCCGCTGCGCGGGACCAGTCCGATGTCTCGGTCGAATTGAAGCGAGCCGTCGAAACAGGCCCGGACGACGTCCTCCTGGCCGATGGTTATCTGTTCGCGACGCCGGAAAATCTCGCGACGATGTCGGGCTTGATGAAAGACTTCTTCGATCGCTGCTATTACCCGGTGCTCGATCGCGTGAACGGCCGCCCCTACGCGGCGATGATCTGCGCGGGCAGCGATGGACAAGGCGCATTGCGCCAGATCGAACGTATCGCGCTGGGATGGCGTCTCAACGCGGTGGCGCCGGGGATCATCGTCTGCACGCATGCGCAGACGCCCGAGCGCATTCTGGCGCGCAAGGTCATCGGTAGCGCCGATCTCGCGCGCTGCGCGGAGCTCGGCGCGGGGTTGGCCGCCGGACTTTCGCTCGGCGTGTTCTAGCGTCGCACCGGCGTCCGATCGTCCGATCGTCCGGTCGTCCGAACGTGCGTGATGCGCGGTTCAGGCCTTCTGCAAAATGTCCATCGCCGTTTCGGCGTCCTGCAGCGAGTCGAGCGCGACATAGGCGATGAACTGCGTGCCAAGCACCGCGGCTGACACGCCGCGCAGGTTCACGCCGCCATCGGCCAGCATTTGCGTGACTTGACCGATGATCCCCAGTTGATCCATGCCCATCACACGGACGGAGTGAAGGCTCGGCGTGACGCTGAACCCCGCCTGTGTAGCGGCACGGATCTCGCTTTCCCCCTGCAGCGGCGCGACGAACACGACACCCTTGCCCGACGCTTCAGGCGTGCGCCGCGCGACGACGAACTGAAGATCGACGCCAGCATCCCGCAAAGCATTTAACACTTGCGCAAGCCCGCCCGGTTTGTCGTCGATGGTGGCCGCCCATACATCGACACGTTCGACGTGCAGTTCCATGACAATCCCTCCCGCCATTCTCGTTGCACATAAAAATCTAGTTCACGGGAGGCGTGCGAACAAGCTTGACTCAAAACGTGGCGCGCCATCGGGTCAACCCTGATTGTTCCGATTCGCCGCCCTCTGTTACCTTCTAGATCATACGTATGACCTAGAGGGAGTGGCCCGCCATGCCGACCTTGCACCGGCAAGTACTGAATCAAATGGGCGAGCAGATCTGCTCCGGCCAATTCGCGCCGGGCGAGATTCTGCCCGCCGAAGATGAACTCGCTGAACGGATGCAGGTAAGCCGCATCACGATTCGCGAGATGATGAAATCGCTATCCGCAAAGGGCATGCTTCAGGTCCGCCGCCGCCACGGCACGATCGTGCTGCCGCGCTCACACTGGCAATTGTTCGATCCCGACGTGATTACATGGCGCGCACGCGCCGGCGCCGTCGATGCCGATCTCATCCGCGACCTGATGGAACTGCGCACGATCATCGAGCCGAACGCGGCAAAGCTCGCGGCGAAGCGCGCGACGCCCGACGACCGCGCCGCAGTGCGTCGCGCGTTCAAGGCGATGGAGCGCGCAGTCGCCGGGCAAGGCGAATACGTGCCCGCCGACCTCGCGTTTCACGGCGCGATCCTCGTGGCATGCCATAACCAGTTCGTGCAACAGATGCAGAACGCGCTTTCCGCGATCCTGCGCACGAGCTTCGAACTGAGTTCGGAGATCGAGGGCGGCCCGGCGCGTTCGCTGCCAATGCACGAAGCGCTGTGTGTCGCGATCGAAACAGGCGATGCGAACGCCGCCGAGCAAGCCGTGCTCACGCTGATCGAACGCGCGGAAAAGGACTTCGACGATCGCGCGGCGCTTCAACGCACCGTGAACGACAAGCCGCTATAGACCCAGCATTACGCAATCTTGGTCCGCAGCTTCCGGGAGGAGGCTGCGTGGGCGCGCTCGCGCCTTCGAATTGAACGCACATCAAGGAAAAGCATGACCAACTTGTTCGATCTGAGCGGCCGCACGGCGCTTGTTACAGGCTCGGCGCGCGGCATCGGCTACGCGCTCGTGGAAGGGCTCGCGGCGGCCGGCGCGCGCGTCATCGTCAACGGCACGAAAGCCGAGACCGTCGACGTCGCGGCGAGCCGCTTGCAGGCGCAAGGCTACGATGCACGCGGCCAGGCGTTCGACGTGACGGATGAGGCGTCCGTCGCCGCCGCCTTTGCGGCATGGGACGCAGAAGGCGTCGAAGTGGACATCGTCGTGAACAACGCGGGCATCCAGTTCCGCAAGCCGATGATCGAACTCGCGCTCGCCGACTGGCAACGCGTGATCGATACCAATCTGACGAGCGCGTTCATCGTCGCGAAGGAAGCTGCGCGGCGCATGATCGAGCGGCGTCGCGGCGGCAAGATCATCAACATCGGTTCATTGACGAGCGAAGGCGCGCGCGCCACCGTCGCGCCCTACACGGCCGCGAAGGGCGGCATCAAGATGCTGACGCGCGCGATGAGCGCCGAATGGGCATCGTTCGATATTCAGGCGAACGCGATCGGCCCCGGCTACATCCTTACCGACATGAATCAGGCGCTCGTCGACAACGCGAGCTTCGACGCCTGGGTCAAGAGCAGCAATCCCTCGCAGCGCTGGGGCAGGCCCGAAGAACTCGTCGGCACGGCGGTCTATCTCGCGTCTTCCGCATCGAGCTATGTGAACGGGCAAATCATTTACGTCGATGGCGGCTGGCTGGCCGTGCTTTGACACTGGAGACATCATGGACAACATCAAAACCGTAGCGCCGCAGAGATGGTGGCATCTCATGCCGATCATCTTCATCACGTACAGCCTCGCCTATCTGGATCGCGCAAACTACGGCTTCGCGGCGGCGGCGGGCATCGATAAAGACCTGGGCATCACGTCGGCGACGTCGTCGCTGATCGGCTCGCTGTTCTTCCTCGGATACTGCCTGTTTCAGGTGCCCGGCGCGATCTACGCGCAGAAGAACAGCGTCAAAAAACTCATCTTCGCGAGCCTGATTCTGTGGGGCCTGTGCGCCGCCGCGACCGGCATGGTCAGCAACATTCCGACGCTGATGGCGTTGCGCTTCGTGCTCGGCATCGTCGAAGCCGCGGTGATGCCGTCGATGCTCATGTACATCAGCCGATGGTTCACGCGCACCGAACGTTCGCGCGCCAACACGTTCCTGATTCTCGGCAATCCGGTGACGGTGCTGTGGATGTCGATCGTGTCCGGCTATCTCGTGCGCAACTTCGGCTGGCGCGAGATGTTCGTGATCGAAGGCGTGCCTGCGATTCTGTGGGCCATCGTGTGGTGGTTCACGGTGAAGGATCGTCCGGCCGACGCGCCCTGGATGAGCGACAAGGAGAAGGCCGACTTCGATGCGATCCTCAAGTCCGAGCAGGCGCATATCGCGCCGGTGCGCGACTACAAGGCGGCGTTCCGCTCGTCCATCGTGCTCAAGTGCTGCGCCATTCACGCGTTGTGGAGCATCGGCGTGTACGGCTTCATCATGTGGCTGCCGTCGATTCTTAAGTCGGCATCGAAGACCATCGATATCGTGTCGGTCGGCTGGCTCTCCGCCGTGCCGTATCTCGCGGCCATCGTACTCATGCTGACCGCGTCGTATCTGTCGGACAAGACGCGCAATCGCAAGCTCTTCGTCTGGCCGCTGCTGTTGATCGGCACGATTGCGTTCGTCGGTTCATATCTCGTCGGAAGCTCTAATTTCTGGCTGTCGTTCGCGTTGCTCGTGATCGCGGGCGCGACGATGTATGCGCCATATGGACCGTTCTTCGCGCTGATTCCGGAGTTGATTCCGAGCAACGTGCTCGGCGGCGCGATCGGCCTGATCAATGCGTGCGGCGCGCTCGGCGCGTTCCTCGGCGCATGGCTCGTCGGTTATCTGAATGGCGCGACGGGCAGTCCTTCCGCATCGTATGTGTTCATGGCCGCGGCGTTGCTCGCGTCGGTCGTCCTCATGATGCTGGTGCCCGCGCAGACGGGACAGCGCTCGACACCCAAGGGAGGCGCGGGCACCCAGTCCGATGCCGTGTCTTCCGCTCTCGTGGAATAAGTCATGGCAACACTCATCACCGACGTCAAGGTCATTCTGACTGCGCCGGAAGGCATCAATCTCATCGTCGTCAAGGTTGAAACGAATCAACCTGGCTTGTATGGGCTCGGATGCGCGACGTTCGCTTATCGGCATCTCGCGGTCAAGTGTCTGATCGAAGAGTACTTGCGGCCTTTGCTGATCGGGCGCGATGCCGAAGCGATCGAAGAGCTTTGGCAGTTGATGCATCAGAACGCTTACTGGCGCAATGGTCCGATTGAAAACAACGCGATCTCCGGTGTCGATATGGCGTTGTGGGACATCAAGGGCAAGCAGGCGAACATGCCGCTGTATCAGTTGTTCGGCGGCAAGGTGCGCGAGGGTGTGCCGATCTATCGTCATGCCGATGGCCGCGACCTGAACGAGTTGTGCGAGAACATTCAGCGATACCGCGAGCAGGGCATCACCCATATCCGCTGTCAGAGCGGGGGTTATGGCGGCGGTGCATTCGGCCGCGCACCGTCGAGTGCGCCCGAAGGCGCAGCGGACGGCATCTATCTCGACAGCCGCAAGTACATGCGCGACACGCTCAAACTGTTCGATGGCATTCGCAGCAAGATCGGTTTCGATGTCGCGCTGTGTCACGACGTGCACGAGCGCCTGAAGCCCATCGAAGCGATTCGCTTCGCGCGCGAACTCGAGCCTTACGAATTGTTCTTTCTCGAAGACGCGATCGCGCTGGAAGAAGGCGAATGGATGCGTCAGTTGCGTGAAAAAACCACGACGCCGCTCGCGCAAGGCGAACTCTTCAACAACCCGCATGAGTGGCGCTTTCTGATCACCGAGCGTTTGATCGATTTCATTCGGGTGCATCTGAGTCAGATCGGCGGCATCACGGCGGGTCGCAAGCTGCAGATATTCGCGGAGCAGTTCGGCGTGCGCACGGCCTGGCATGGTCCGGGCGATATGTCGCCGCTCGCGCATGCAGCGAACATTCATATCGACCTTGCTTCGCGCAATTTCGGCGTTCAGGAATGGTCGGGCACGGAGCCGCCGAACTTCGTGATCCAGGCGCTGAAAGGGCCGCGCGAAGCGCTGCTCGATGTGTTTCCGGGGCTGCCGGAGTTTCGTCACGGCTTCGTCTATGCAAACGACAGGCCGGGTCTGGGCGTCGATCTCGACGAGAGCGAAGCGGCGAAGTATCCATGCGAGCGGGATATCACGTTATGGACGCAAACGCGCGTGATGGACGGCGGATTGCAGACACCTTGACGTCTTCATTCTGCGCTTCAATCAAACGACCGAAAGTTATGTCAGTGCCTTGTAATTTGAACGGCGTGAACTAACGTCTCTGTTAGAGAACGCCGATTCCCAAGGCGATTCGCAAGCATTCAAGAAGGACTCGAACGAGCGGTTCATATCCGCCCTCGCCCGGCGTTCTTTTCCGCGACATTTCGCATGACGGCGGAGGTTGAAATGCGAGCGAAATCGTGTCTGCTGAGTTCGTTGGCGCTGATGGCGCTGCCGTTCGTCGCGCTGGCGGAGAGTGTCAGCGTGTCGAGCAACAACTCCACGCTGAAAGTCACGCGCGACGATCCGATCTACAACCTCTCGACACCCAGCGATCCCGTGCAGTTGTTGAGAACGCTCGAATGGACCGTCGATGGGCGGCGCATTCTGGTCTATCCGTCGGGGCCGTCCACGTTTCTCGATATCGGCCACATGCATTCCGATGCGCACGTCAGTGCGAATCAGATCCACGCGCAGGGTCCGATGCTTGGCTACGCGACGAGCGCGAGTTCCGGCACGGTGGTCGGCGGAGTCGTCTACGGGGTCGAAGGCGACGCCTCCGGCACGCTCGTGTCCCGGCTCACCGAGAAAGTCGATATTTTGAACAAAGGCACCACGGCCGTATCGCTTTCATTGGCCGGGCTCGGTTTCAAGCCGACCCAGCCGAGCCTCGAAGTGCCGGATTACAGCGGGCTCGATGTCATCGGCACGACGGTCGCGGTCATCGTCAATGGACCGATCACGGAGACGCCGCCGCCCTTCGGTCAGGTTTCCGTGCTTCCTGTCGTGTCCTTTGCGGGCTTCAATCCGCTGTTCAATCAGAACGTGTCTCTTCCTCCCGGTTCCACCTTGTCGATGATCACCGAGCTCAAGGTCTCGCCGACCGCGAGCAAGATCCAGCAATTCCTTCGCGAACGTGCGCCCGAACGCTTCCAGGATTCGCCGTTTCTGAACAGCCCGTTTATCCGATTGCCTTGACCGCTCACGTTCATCTAATTGAAGCCGCATACAGTGGATTGGCGGACATCGCAGCGTCATCGACTTGCTGATCTCTTCGAGCGGCCAGTCCCACCATTTCATCGCGAGCGATGAAGATCGACACGCCTTCGCTTTTCTTCTTCACGTCGGCGAGCGGCGTCGTGCAGCATGGCGACGCGCGCCCGCTCGCAGGCGACGAGCGGGTTCAGCGCGCGTATCTCGGGATGTAGGGCGGTTTTCGCGGTAATGTTCACCGCCCCCGTCACGGCGTAGCTTACGAACGCGCGCGGCCGAGCCAGTCGGCAAGCGCAATCTTGCCGCGGCGCGCTTCGCCCGTCGGCACGAGCGACTCTTCAGCGACGGTGCCGCCGAAGTACGTCGCTTTCGGATCGGCGACGATCTCGCGCGCATCGCCCTGCGCCTTCAGATACTGGCCGACGATCTGATACAGCGGCGCGCGCTCCGGCCCCGCGATATCGACGATGCCGTTCAACGGCGCAGCGAGCGCGGCATCCGCGACGATGGCCGCGACGTCATCGGCCGCGATCGGCTGGAACTGTCCCGTCGACAGATGCACCTTGCCATCCTGCATGCCTGCATCGGCAATGCCGCCGATAAACTCCATGAACTGCGTTGCGCGCACGATCGAATACGGCACGCGCGATGCCTCGATCAGTTCTTCCTGCGCGACTTTCGCGCGGAAGTAGCCGTTGTCCGGCATGCGGTCCGTGCCGACGATCGACAGCGCGACATGATGCGCGACGCCCGCCGCGGCTTCGGCTTTCACCAGATTCGCGGTCGATGAACGGAAGAACGCGAGCACGTCGTCCGGCGCCCATGAAGGCGCGTTCGCCACGTCGACGACGACCTGCGCGCCGCGAAGCGCTTCTGCCAGTCCCTCGCCCGTCACCGCATTCACGCCGTTGCGCGGCGAGGCGGCGACAGCCTCGTGACCCTTCTCACGCAGAATCGCGACGACTTTAGCGCCGATCAACCCCGAACCGCCAATCACGACAACCTTCATGATGCACCTCGCTGGATAAGCGAAAGTGAAGTCATTGTGGGACAATCATGGCTTAGCAGAAAGGGACAAGATTCGTCGATCGCACTAGTCCATGAGCCGCGCCATGTCCAAAGTCCAGAACCCGCTGACCATCGAAATCGACCGGCACGAGGCGTCGCCCATTTATCTGCAGATAGGCGAGCGCTTCAAGGCGGCGATCGCGGCGGGCCATCTCAAGCCGGGCGATCGCGTGCCCGCATTGCGCGGACTCGCGACGCAACTGAATACCGCGCGCGGCACCGTCGAAATGGCTTACAACATGCTCGTCGACGAGGGTTATCTGCAGATGCGCGGCGCGGCGGGCACGTTCGTGTCGTCGTCGCTGCCGGGCGCGGTCACGACGCCCGCCGCGCGCAAGACCCGCGAGCGCGCGAATGCGCCGCGCCTGAAGCGTCCCGAGCCCGCCGCCGATATCGGCAACGACGTGAAGCCCTTGCGCCCCGGCCTGCCCGCGCTCGATGCCTTTCCGCGCAAAGTATGGAGCCGGCTCGTTTCGGCGCGCGCGAAGAGCGGCGATCTCGCGACGCTCACGTATCCCGAGCCATCCGGATATCGCCCGTTGCGGGAACGCATCGCGACGTATCTCGGCTTGTCGCGCGGCGTCGAATGCGTGCCGGAGCAGGTCTTCGTGACGAATGGCTATCGCGCGTCGCTCGAACTCATTCTGCGCAGTCTCGCAAAGCCGGAGGACCGCGCGTGGTTCGAAGAGCCGGGCTATCTGCTTGCGCGTGCCTTTCTCGCCGATGCGAACATGCGGCTCGTGCCGGTGCCCGTCGATCACGAAGGGCTCGACGTCGATGCCGGCATCGCGCACTGTCACGACGCGCGCTTCGCGTTCGTCACGCCTTCGCATCAGAGTCCGCTCGGCGTCACGCTGTCGCTCGCGCGGCGCATGAAGCTGCTCGACTGGGCGAGCCGCGCGGGAAGCTGGATCGTCGAGGACGATTACGACAGCGAGTTCCGCTACGTCGGCCGGCCGCTTCCGGCGCTGAAGAGCCTCGATCGCGACGATCGCGTGATCTATTGCGGCACCTTCAGCAAAGTGCTGTTTCCGGGCTTGCGGCTGTCGTACGTCGTCGCGCCCGAGCGGGCTGCCGCGCGCTTCGGGCAACTTACGAAGAACATGAACGCGGGGTCGCCGCATCTCTATCAGGCGGCGGTGGCGGACTTCATCGCGCAAGGGCATTTCGCGCGGCACCTGAAGCGCATGCGCGCGCTGTATGCCGAGCGGCGCATGCTGCTCGCGAATGCGATCCGCAAGGCGTTCGGCGACAGAGTGAGCATCGACTTGCCGACCGGCGGCATGCACCTCGTCGCGATTTTTCATGCGGGCCGCGACGGCCCCATCGACGACATGGCGATGGCCGCGCGCGCGCGCGAAGCGGGGCTCGCGGTGATCGCGCTATCGGCGTGGTATCTGAATGCGCGCGCGAAACATGCGTTGCGCGGGATCGTCGCCGGCTTCGCGAACGTCGCCGATGCCGACGAAGCCGCGGGTCTTTCGCGCACGCTTCGGCGCGCATACGACGCTCAGAGCATGACGGCGTCGTCCGATGCGAAGAGCGCGTGACGCGCGATGTCGTCGCGCGCGGCCTGCAACGCTTCGGTCACGGCTTCATCGCCGCGAACGAGCCCTTGCAGCAAGAGAAAATGCACGCTCTTCAAGCCGATGGAGCCGAGCGCGTAACGCAGATACGGCGTGAGGAAATCGGGCTGACGCGCATGCTCGCCGCTATGAAAGCCGCCCGAGCCGACGATTACGAACGTGGGCCGGTCGCGCATCAATCCGACCTTGCCTTCGGGCGTCGCCGCGAACGTGCGATGAATCCGCAGCACGTAGTCGATCCATAGCTTGAGCGCGGCGGGCACCGTGAAGTTATGCATCGGCGTGTTGATGATGAGCGCATCGGTCGTTTCGATTTCGCGGATCAATTCCTCGGACACGTCGAAGCGGCTCATATCCGGCTCGCGCGATGTGACCGCTCGCGCATAGTCCTGCGCGATGGGCGGCAGCGGCATCGCGGCGAGATCGCGTTCGACCGTCCGCACGTTCGCGCTCTTGCGCAGCATGGCGAGCATGTCCAGCGCGAGCCGATAGCCGTGACTCGCATCGCTGTGCGGGCTCGCGTTGACGAAGAGCACGTTCATCGCGCGTTCTCCTTGCCGTGCGAAACGAGCGGCTCGACGAAATGCATGCCTTTCGCGAGCAGGCCGTTGCGATAGTAGAAACGCTGCGCGAGCGCCATGTGCAGGCCGGTATCGAGCACGAAATGCGCGCAGCGCGAATGACGCGCGATCTCGCGAACCTTGTCGAGCAGACATGCGCCGATGCCGCTGCGTTGCAGCCGCGACGTGACGACGAGATCGTCTACGTAGACGAAGCGTCCGTACAGCGTATTCGTTTGCGTGCGATATCCGGCGAGGCCGAGAAACGTGCCTTCGTCGTCGCATGCGGCGAGCAGGCGATAACTTTCTTCGCGCTGACGGCGCATTTGCGCGCAGAAGGCGTTCGCGTCGGTGAGATGCGGCCGCAACTCCTTCATGACGTCGAAGGCGAGCGTCCAGTCGTCGGCGGCGTCGAGATGCCGAAAGGTGATCGAGGTGTCCATGCGTGTTCTCCACGTTGCATGACCCCTACGATAGCGGCGCGATGACACAGCCTGAAGGGCCAAGAAACGATCATCGGACTGGGACAAGTTGCGAACGAAGATGCGATATCCTGCGGGATCGTTACGTTACAGGCTCGCAGCATCATGGCTTTGTCTCCGTTGCCGCCGCTGGCCTGTCTGCAGGCTTTCGAAGCCAGCGCCCGCCTTCTGAGTTTCACGCGAGCGGGGCAGGAACTGCATTTGTCGACCAGTGCGGTCAGCCGTCAGATTGCCCAGCTCGAAACGTTTCTGGGCCGCAGGCTGTTCGTGCGCGAGCACAACGCGCTGAGGCTGACGCCGGCCGGCGAGACGTACACGGTCGACGTGCGCCGCATGCTGGAACTTTGCACGAGCGCCACATCGAGCCTCATGGCGCGCGTCGTCAAATCCCGTCTGACGGTGTCGTGCACCGAGGGAATCTCGGCGCTCTGGCTGACGCCGAGAATCGGCTCGTTCATCGACGCGAACCCGGACGTCGATCTTCGCATCATCGTGCGGGACCACTTCGGCGTGGTGTCGCCGGCGGAATACGACATCGGCATTTTTCTGCTTCGCAAACCCGACATGCCGGGCACGCGCACGATAAAGCTCTTCGACGAGCAAGTGTTCCCGGTCTGTTCGCCGGATTATCTGCAAGGCCGCAAGGTGACGCCGACCGAACTGCTTTCATGCACGCTGCTCGTGCTCGAAGACGCGGAACGAAGCTGGATGTCGTGGCATAGCTGGTTCGAACGCGCCGGGCTGGAGCGGCCGACGTTGAACCAGACGATCATCGTGAACAGCTATCCCGTCATCGTGCAACTCGCCGCGTACGGCAAGGGAATCGCGCTCGGCTGGAACGGCGTGATCGACTTGCTCCTCGCGCAAGGGGTGCTCGTCAGGGCGTCGGACCATGACGCGACGCTGGGCAGCGCCTATTTCCTCACCTGGCCCTCCGAACGCGCGGAAAGCTCCGCTGTACGCCGCTTTCGCGACTGGGTGCTGGCTCAGACGAATATCGCCTGACGCGTCGACCGTCTCTCCGATGGCGGTTGCGATTTATGCAACCGCGTTTGCGAAATTAACGTTATGTCGCCGCCACGCCAAAAATTACATTGAGGGCGTGACGAATCGCGAACGTTCACTTCGTCAAACATGAATCTGGGAGGTCTGGATGGCAACAGGTGCATCGAACGGGCTGTTTGCGCACGAACAGCCCGCGCGCATGGTGACGCGTCGCAAGGCGATTCTCGCGACGGTCATCGGCAGCGGTCTGGAGTGGTTCGATTTCTCGGGCTACGCATTCTTCGCGGCGATCATCGGCAAGCTGTTTTTTCCCGCGGGCAACGAAACCACGTCGCTGCTATTGGCGCTCGCGACGTTCGGCGTCGGGTTCGTCATGCGTCCGCTCGGGGGCATCGCCTTCGGCATCTACGCGGACAAGGTCGGGCGCAAGCGCGCATTGTCGCTCGCGATGCTGGTGATGGCGCTCGGCTCGGCGCTCATCGCCTTCGCGCCGACCTATCAAAGCATCGGCATCGCGGCGCCGTGCCTCATCGTCATTGCGCGGATGCTGCAAGGTCTTTCCGCTGGCGGCGAGATGGGCGGCGCGACCGCGTTTCTGACGGAGCATGCGCCGCAGAACCGTCGTGCTTTCTATTCGAGCTGGATTCAGACGAGCGTGGGCTTCGCCGTGGTCATCGGCAGCATCACGGGTGCGGTCATCACGTCGAGCATGTCGGCCGAATCGCTGATCTCGTGGGGCTGGCGCATTCCTTTCGTGATCGGCATGCTCGTCGCGCCGGTGGGCTACTACATCCGGCTGAAGATCGACGAAACGCCCGAGTTCACGTCGGAGAAGCGCCACGCCAGCACGCCGCTGCGCGATGTCATTCGCGACTATCCGCGTGGCGTTCTGTCCAGCCTGTTGATGGTCGTGCTCTGGACGGTCTGTACGTACGTGATCCTGTTCTATATCCCGACGTACGTCGTGAAGTATCTCCACATGTCTCAGCGTGAGGGCTTCATGTCCGGCATCGTCAGCGGTGCGGTGCTCATGACGATGGCGCCCGTGTTCGGTGCGCTGTCCGACCGCGTGGGCAAGCGACGCGTGATCTCCGTCGCGGCGCTCGTCATTCTGGTCGCCAGCTATCCGCTGTTCTCGCATCTCATCAAGTCGCCGACCTTCGGGACATTGCTGACGTTTCAGGTCATCTTCGGCGTGCTCATTGCGGCCTACACCGGACCGATTCTCGCGCTCTTCACGGAGATGTTCCCGAGCCGCGTGCGGACCACGGGACTCTCGCTGGCGTACAACGGCGCCGTGACTATCTTCGGCGGCTTCGCCTCTTTCATCATCACGTGGCTGGCGCAAGTCACGGGCGATGCCGAGTCCGCGTCGTACTACATCATCTTCGCAGCGATCGTGAGCCTGATCGGCACGCGGTTGATGAAGTCACACCAGTCTTGAGGAAAAATTCATGAGCAAGCTCGTACTCGCAGGCGTTGCGGTCTTCGATCCGGTAACAGCGAAGCGTCATACCGCCGTCAATGTGTGCATCGAAGACGGCAGGATCGCAGCAATAGGCGATGTTCCGCCTTCGTTCAGCGATGCCCGCAGGCTGAATCTGCCGGGGCGCACCGTGTTGCCCGGTTTCATCGATCTGCACGTGCATGTCGTCGCGGGAAGCACCAATCTGGGCGCAAGCGCCGCGATGCCCAACTTCCTCGCCGCGCTCAAGACGCTGCCCGTGCTTCGAGGCATGTTGAATCGCGGCTTCACGACAGTGCGCGATGCGGGCGGCGCGGACTTCGGCATGTGCGAGGCCGTCAATAACGGTGTTCTCTGGGGCCCGCGCATTTTGTCATCGGGCAAGGCGCTCTCTCAGACGGGCGGTCACGGAGATTTCCGCCAGCGCAACGACACACTGGACGATGCGTGCGGCTGCCTCGGGCGGCAAGGGTCCATCGCCCGCGTGGTGGATGGCGTCGAAGCGATGCGTCTCGCGGTGCGCGAGGAATTGCTGAAGGGCGCGTCGCAGATCAAGGTGATGGCATCGGGAGGCGTCGCGTCGCCGAACGATCCCATCACGAACACGCAGTACTCGGAAGAAGAGCTTCGCGCGGCCGTTCAGGAAGCGGAGGCGGCCGGCACCTATGTGATGGCGCATGCCTACACCGCGCGCGCGATCCGGCGTGCCGTCGAGTGCGGCGTGAAATGCATCGAGCACGGCAATCTGATCGACGAGGATACGGCGCGCCTGCTCGTCGAGCGCGGCGTCGCCGTGGTTCCCACGTTATCGACGCTCGACCGGCTTTCCGAGCGCGGCCCCGCACTCGGCTTCCCCGCCGAATCGCTCGCGAAGATCGACGGCGCGCGTTCGAGCGGCCGGCAAGCGCTCGCGCTCATGGCGCGCGCGGGCGTGAAGCTGGGCTTCGGCTCGGACATGCTCGGCGAATTGCACGCCTGTCAGTCCGATGAATTCGCGGTTCGCGCGGAAATCCTCGGCAATGTCGAGGCGATCCGCTCGGCGACCTGCATCGCCGCGGAGATCACGCGGGAAACCGGCGTGCGCGGCACGATGGCGGTCGGCGCAGTGGCGGACCTCGTCGTCGTCGATGGCGACCCGGTCGAAGACATTGCGCTGCTGCTGGGTCAGGGTGAGCACATTCCGGTCGTCATCAAGAACGGCGTCGTGATGAAGGAAGAAGGGCGGCTGCTCGAACCGATTGCCGATTGACTTTGCAGCACCGGGTCGATTACGGTCATTGACATCCATCGGGCAACCACGAGATCCGCATGAAGATTACGCGCACCATTTCGACCGTCGAAGTGCATACCGGAGGCGAGGCGTTCCGCATCGTGACGAGCGGGCTGCCCCGTTTGGCCGGCGACACGATCGTGAAGCGTCGCGCCTGGCTCAAGGAGAACGCCGACGACATTCGCCGTGCGCTGATGTTCGAGCCGCGCGGCCACGCCGATATGTACGGCGGTTATCTCACCGAGCCGGTCAGTCCGTCCGCCGACTTCGGCATCATCTTCCTGCACAACGAGGGCTACAGCGATCACTGCGGACATGGCGTGATCGCGCTGTCCACCGCCGCGGTCGAACTGGGCTGGGTTCAGCGGCAGATTCCCGAGACGCGCATCGGCATCGACGCGCCGTGTGGCTTCATCGAAGCGTTCGTGCAATGGGACGGCGAGCACGCCGGCAATGTCCGCTTCGTCAACGTGCCGTCGTTCATCTGGAAGCGCGACGTCACGGTTGAAACGCCGTCCTTCGGAACCGTGAAGGGCGACATTGCGTTCGGTGGCGCGTTTTACTTTTACGTCGACGGCGCGCCATTCGGTCTCGAAGTGCGCGAGTCATCGGTCGAAGCGCTCATCAAGTTCGGCGCGGAGGTCAAGGAAGCGGCGAACAAGGCGTACCCGGTCGAGCATCCCGGCATTCCGGAAATCAACCACATCTACGGAACCATCATTGCCAACGCACCGCGGCATCCAGGGTCCACACAAGCGAACTGCTGTGTGTTCGCCGACCGCGAAGTGGACCGCTCGCCGACCGGCTCGGGCACCGGCGGGCGCGTCGCGCAACTCTATTTACGCGGTGAGCTGCGCAAAGGCGAGACGCTCGTGAATGAATCCATCATCGGAACGGTTTTCAAGGGACGCGTGCTCAGTGAGACGACCGTCGGCGACTTCGCGGCAGTCATTCCGGAGGTCGAAGGCAACGCCTATGTGTGCGGCTTCGCCAACTGGATCGTGGACGAGCGCGATCCGCTGACTTATGGTTTCCTGGTCAGATAAGCGGATCGACGTTCGTTTTCCCGGAGTAAATCACAGCGCAATGCCGCTCAATCCCGATTCCCCGCTTGCCCGCCTGATGACTGCGCCCGTGCGGCCGGGCCGTGTCGTATGGGTCGGCTTGCGCGTGTCGCGCCGCGCGCCGCTTCAGGTGGTCGACTCCGCGCTTGCGTTGGCGGGCTTCGGACTCGACGGCGATCACTACAGCCGCAAGGACGGCAACAGGCAGGTCACGTTGATCGAAGCGGAAAGCCTGCGCGCGATCGCGAGCCATCTCGGGCTCGACGACGTCTCGCCCGGCGATCTGCGGCGCAATATCGTCACATCGGGCATCAATCTGAACGCGCTGAAAGGCCGGCGCTTTCATATCGGCGATGCAGTGCTCGAAGCGAGCGGCGAATGTCATCCCTGCTCGCGCATGGAAGAGACCTTCGGCGTGGGCGGCTATAACGCGGTGCGCGGTTTCGGCGGCATCACGGCGCGCGTCATCGAAGGCGGCACGATCGCGCTCGCGACCGCAATCGTGCCGTGCTGATCCTATTTGCCCTGAGCAATCTGCGGCGCGCCTTCCCACGCGGGCAGCGTCGCGCCGTGATAAACGGTCAGGATCGTCGAAGCGACGTTCGCCTGCTGATAACTGTCGACGAGCGCTTTGACCCACGGCGCCTGCGAATCCTTCGCATTGACAGCGATGAAGTTGCGATACGGATTGCCCGGCACCTTTTCCTGCGCGATGCGCTCGTGCGGAATCTTGATGCCCGCCTTGATCGCCCAGTCGGTGTTGACGACGGCGGCATCGAGATCGCCGATCGCGCGCCCGACGATGCCCGCATCGAGTTCCTTGATCTGCACGTGCTTCGGGTTGCTCGCGATATCGCGAGCGGTCGGCAGCAGGCCGACATCGTCGCGCAGCTTGATCACGCCGTTCGCCTGCAACAGAAGCAGCGCGCGGCCTTCGTTGCTCGGATCGTTCGGCACGCCGATCGCCGCGTTCTGCGGCAGGTCCGCCACGGATTTGACCTTGCGCGAATAGAGGCCGATCGGCTGCACATACGTGAAGCCGACAGGCACGATGTCGTAATGGCGCGCCTGGATCTGTGCATCCAGATAAGGCTTGTGCTGGAACGAATTGGCGTCGAGATCGTGTTGCGCGAGCGCTTCGTTGGGCTGCGTGTAGTCGGAGAAAGTCGTGACCTTGACGGTGATGCCGTGCTTCGCCGCATTCGCCGCGACCGCGCGCCAGACATCTTCGTCTTCGCCCGACATGATGCCGACCCGAATCGTCTTGTCGGCCGCCTCGACGGGCTGCACGCTTGCCACGCCCCATGCGAGCAGTAGCGAAAGAAACGCGGATTTGATTGGCGTAGAGAGCTTCATGAATGCGGACGTCGTCAGTGGAAAGAGCCCTGATGCTAGAGGTCCGCATGCGGCGCGACAAATAATATCGAGCGCTATCGATATGAGCGTTGCGCCGAAGACCGCCGAACTATCCGCTAAGATACGGCACCCCGAATCAACACTCATAACGTGGAGCTTCTCGTGATTCAGCCGAGCAACGTATTCAAGGACAACCTGGCGCAGATGCCCGCCATCGACGGCATCGAACGCATCGATCTGGTCGACGGCAAAGGCGAAGTCGTCGCGAGCATCGAGAACAAGCCGGGCAAGCAGGGCTCGCTCGCGGTCTATCACTATCTGAAGCAGGTATTCGGCACGCTCGACGCCAAAGCTGCGGAGCACGGTCTCGCCGTGTTCGCGGAACATACCGCCGATGCGCGCAATCGACCGGGCGCGCATCCGAATGTGGATCGGCTGCTTGCGATCGCCGATGGCGGCGAGGCCTTGCACATCGACGTGATTCAGGCAAGCTGAAAGCGAAAAAGGCAACCTGTCGAGGTTGCCTTTTTCACATCATCGAAAGAACCGTGGTGCTCAGACCTGCCGCAATTCCACGCGCCTGATGTCCTTCACGATCACGAGATAACTGAACACCGTGATCAGCGCATTGATGCCGACGAACGCGAGCGCGCCGTTGAACGAGCCCGACTGCGCGACCAGATAGCCGATCACGATCGGCGTCACGATACCCGCCACGTTGCCGAACATGTTGAAGATCGAGCCGGAAAGCCCGATGGCTTCCTTCGGCGACGTATCCGCGACCACGGCCCAGCCCAATGCGCCGATGCCCTTGCCGAAGAACGCGAGCGACATCAGCGCGACCACGAGCCAGTCCGTATCGACGTAATTGCAGCCGATGATGCACGACGACAGCAGCATCCCGCCGACGATCGGCACCTTGCGCGCGAACGTCAGCGACTTGCCGCGGCGGATGAGGCCATCGGAGATCACGCCGCCGAGCACGCCGCCGGTGAAGCCGCAGATCGCGGGCAGCGACGCCACGAATCCCGCCTGCAGAATCGTCATGTGACGCGCCTGCACGAGATAGATCGGGAACCACGTCAGGAAGAAGTACGTGAGCACGTTGATGCAGTATTGCGCGAGATACACGCCGAGCAGCATGCGGTTGGTCAGCAGTTGCTTCACGATCGGCCAGCCCACGCGATTGCCCGACGCACGCGCCGCGCCGCTTGCGCGCTGATGCCCCTGCACGAGCCCGCCGCCTTCCTCGATATAGTCGAGCTCCGACTTGTTCACGCGCGGATGGTCCGCCGGATTTTTCATCACGGAAAGCCACGTGAGCGCGAGCACGAGACCCGCGGCGCCCATCACGATATACACCTGATGCCAGCCGAACGCATGCGTGAGCCATGCCATCAGCGGCGTAAAGATCACGGCCGCGAAATACTGCGCCGAATTGAAGATGGCGGATGCCGTGCCGCGTTCCTGCGTCGGGAACCAGCTCGCGACAACTTTCGCATTGGCCGGAAACGCGGGCGCTTCGGCGGCGCCCATCATGAAACGCAGCACGAAAAGCGCCGTCACCGCGGTGGCAGCGCTGCCGAGCAGGCCGATCGAGCTTTGCAGCAGCGTGAAGAGCGACCACAGAAAGATGCTCGCCGCATACACGCGCCGTGCGCCGAAGCGGTCGAGCAGCCAGCCTGCGGGCACTTGCGACAGCACATACGCCCAGCTGAACGCCGAGAAGATGTAACCCATGCGGATCGCGTCGAAACCGAATTCGGCGCGCATCGCCGAGCCGGTCACGGACAAGGTCGCGCGGTCCGCGTAATTGAACGTCGTGATCACGAAGATCAGCAACAGTATGAGATAGCGCACTTTGCTGCGCTTCATGACGTCCGCGGGATTCGCGGCGCGGCTCATCGACATGGCCTTCCTCCTGAATCTGATGCACGAAGGGCCGCCTGCGTTGCCTATGGCGGCCCTTATGCGCGAAGCACGCTTTGCGTGTCTCCTGCGATTTCGCTTACTGCGCGCCGAGCTTCTTGATGAGCGCGTCGAGCTGTTCCATCTCTTCGCCGGTCAGATCGGTCAGCGGCGCGCGCACCGGGCCCGCGCTGTGGCCGACGAGCGTCGTGCCCGCCTTGACGATCGACACCGCGTAACCCGCCTTGCGATTGCGGATCTTCAGGTACGGCAGGAAGAATTCGTCGATCAGACGGCCGGTCGTCGCGTGGTCGTCAGCGGCGATCGCGCGATAGAACTCCATCGCCGTCTTCGGGATGAAGTTGAACACCGCCGACGAGTACACCGGCACGCCCAGCGCCTTGTAGGCGGCGGCGTAGACTTCAGCCGTCGGCAGGCCGCCGAGGTACGAGAAGCGGTCGCCCAGGCGGCGGCGGATCGTCACCATGTTCTCGATCTCGCCGACGCCGTCCTTGAAGCCGATCAGGTTCGGGCAGCTTTCCGCGAGCTGTTCCAGCATGTCGGCGTTGAGCTTCGAGTTCGCGCGGTTGTAGATGATGACGCCCATGTTCGGCACGGCCTTGCACACTTCTTCCGCATGATTGCGGATGCCGTCCTGGGATGCTTCCGTCAGGTAGTGCGGCATCAGCAGAACGCCTTGCGCGCCGTGCTTCTCGGCTTCCTGCGCGAACGCTATAGCCGTGCGCGTCGGGCCGCCCGCGCCCGCGAGGATCGGCACCTTGCCGCGGCACACTTCGGTCGCCGTCTTCACGATCTGCGAATATTCGGGTTGCGTCAGCGAGAAGAACTCTCCCGTGCCGCCCGCGACGAACAGCGCCGAAGCACCGTACGGAGCCAGCCATTCGAGGCGCTCTGCATACGTGTCCGCGCGGAAGTTGCCTTGTTGGTCGAAGTCCGTCACAGGGAAGGAGAGCAGGCCTTCGGAAACGATTTGCTTCAGTTCTTGCGGTGTCGTCATGGGGATGAGGTCTCGATGTTCGGCGACCGGCGACTGCCGATCTCATAAGTCATCGTACAACACAGACTGTCATCAGACAACCCATTTAACGCTTTGAAATCAATGAATACGGGTAAATACTAACCAATTGTGACTGTCTATGTTGTAGGATGACATAACTCCAGCCGCAGTCGCGCGGTGTGTTTGCACAAGGATTCGTCAGAATGAATCAGTCTCCCCTCTATATCCGTGTCCATCCGGACGACAACGTCGCGATCGTCGTGAACGACGGCGGGCTTGGCGAAGGCGCCACGTTCGCCGACGGCCTCGTGCTGCGCGAGCGCGTGCCGCAGGGCCACAAGGTCGCGCTGAAGGACCTCGCGGAAGGCGACGCGGTGATCCGCTACAACGTGGTGATCGGCTACGCGACGAAACCGCTGCCGAAGGGAAGCTGGATCAACGAGCACGTCACGCGCATGCCGACGCCGCCGGAGTTGCACGATCTGCCGATGGCGACGATCAAGGCGCCGGACGAATCGCCGCTGGAAGGTTTTACGTTCGAGGGTTATCGCAACGCGGACGGCTCGGTCGGCACGCGCAACATCCTCGCGATCACGACGACCGTGCAGTGCGTCGCGGACGTCGTGCAGCACGCAGTGACGCGCATCAAGGCGGAACTGCTGCCGCGCTATCCGAACGTCGACGATGTCGTGAGTCTCGGCCACACCTATGGCTGCGGCGTGGCCATCGACGCGCCCGACGCGATGGTGCCGATCCGCACCGTGCGCAACATCTCGCTGAATCCGAACTTCGGCGGCGAAGTGATGATGGTGTCCCTCGGCTGCGAGAAGCTGCAGCCGGAGCGCCTGATGCCGCCGGGCACGATCCCGATCGCGGCGGCATCGGCGGAAACGGAAGACGTGGCCGATATCGGCGACAACATGCACGACGACAACGGCGGCACGGTCGTGCTGCAGGATGAATCGCATGTCGGCTTCGCGTCGATGATCGACTCGATCATGCACATGGCCGAGACGCATCTGAAGCGCCTGAACAATCGCCGTCGCGAGACCTGTTCCGCGGCGGATCTGGTCGTCGGCGTGCAGTGCGGCGGCAGCGATGCGTTTTCCGGCCTGACGGCGAATCCGGCCGTGGGCTTCGCGACCGATCTGCTGGTGCGCGCCGGCGCCACCGTGATGTTCTCGGAAGTCACCGAAGTGCGCGACGGCGTTGCGCAACTCACGGCGCGTGCCGCGAACGGCGAAGTCGCGCAGGCGATCATCCGCGAGATGCAGTGGTACGACGACTATCTGAAGCGCGGCGGCGCGGATCGCAGCGCGAACACGACGCCGGGCAACAAGAAGGGCGGGCTGTCGAACATCGTCGAGAAGGCGATGGGGTCCATCGTCAAGTCGGGCAGCTCGGCGATTTCAGGCGTGCTGTCGCCGGGCGAGAAGGTGAAGCAGAAGGGTCTGATCTACGCGGCGACGCCCGCGAGCGATTTCATCTGCGGCACGCTGCAACTGGCGGCGGGCATCAACCTGCATGTGTTCACGACGGGGCGCGGCACGCCGTACAGCCTCGCCGAAGTGCCGGTGCTCAAGGTCGCGACGCGTTCGGATCTCGCGCGCCGCTGGCACGATCTGATGGACGTGAACGCGGGCACCATCGCAACGGGCGAAGCGACCATCGCCGATGTGGGCTGGGAGCTGTTCCGGCTCATGCTCGATGTCGCGAGCGGCAAGAAGCAGACGAAGGCCGAGGCGCTCAAGCTGCATAACGCGCTCGTGCTGTTCAATCCGGCGCCGGTGACCTGATTCGAGGCGTGCGGCGTCGAAAGACGTCCTTGACGAGCGTCGGCAGAACGGCGCGAAGCCACGCCAGCGGCTCCGCCAGGGTGCGCAGCGGGCTGGCTGGCGCTTGTGCCGGCCGGCGCGGCTTGAGCCGCATCGCCGGCTTTTCCACGCAATGCCATGACACGAACGCAAGGGCCAGCGTGAGCGCAGCGGCGACGGCGAGATACGATCCGACCGGCCACTTCGCCGACGTCGCCCAGATGAGCGTCTGCTGAACCGGGAAAGCGAAAACGTAGGCGCCGTAGGAAAAGTCCCCAAAGCGACCGAAACTACGCAGAAAAGGCGTCGAGGCGGTGCCGAAGGCGATCACGAGAAACGGCCACGCGACCCACGCGGCGATGACTGGCTGGCCGATTCCCGCGACGATGGCCGCAACGGCCGATACGCCAAGCGCGACGACGATCCGCCGGTCGATCCACAGATCACGAACCAGATAGAGACAGACGCCGGTGCAGAAGAACAGGCCGAATTCGTTCGTCCACTGCGGCTCGCTGGTCTGCGCGCGATAGACGCCGAAGTGATACACGGCGAATGCCAGCGTGGCGGCAATCACGGCCCAGCGATGCCGCATGAGGCCGGCCAACGCGGCCACCACCAGTATTTGATACCAGTGGACTTCCAGCGGGACGCTCCACAAGGAGCCGTTCACTGCGCGAGGATACGGAAGGTTCTCGAATACGCCCGGCAGATCGAACGTTGCGCGCATCCGGAGCCACGAAAAGTACGCGTAGGTCTCGTGCGAGCGGAAATACTCGCCCGCGGACAACGTCGAAACGAGCGGGCCGAGAACGAACGCGCAGGCAACCGTGGTGAAGACAAGCGCGGGCCAGATCCGGAGCACGCGCCTGGCTACGAAGCGCCATACATGCGGGTCTGCGATCCAGCTTTGAACGACGAGGTATCCGCTGATGACAAAGAAGGTGTAGAGCGCGATCGCACCCGGGTCGAAGCGCGCGCCGATGTCCGGCGCCGCGCGGCCGAGCAATGCGAACTGGTGCGCGAAGAGCACCATGAATGCCGCCGTCAACCTTAGGAAATCGAAATTATTCTTGTTTGCGGCCACCATCGCCCTTGCCAAAAAACCGTGGAGCGGAATGTTAGCAAGGCGTATCTTTTGCTTTGGCCGACAGTCTCGAAATTCAGCGGAAGCGCCTGATGACATCGAACGCCGCAGCGCCTGATCGAGCAAGGATTCCCCGCACCGTCTGGGCGCTCGGTGTCGTCAGTCTCTTCATGGACGTGTCGTCCGAGATGGTGCATGCGCTGCTGCCGATCTACCTCGTCACGACGATGGGCATGAGCGTCACCGCGCTCGGCGCGCTCGAAGGCGCCGCCGAAGCGACAGCGATGATCGTGAAGGTTTTCTCCGGCTCGCTCAGCGACTGGCTCGGCCGGCGCAAGGGCTTGCTGCTCTTCGGCTACGGTCTCGCGGCCATGGCCAAGCCGCTGTTCCCACTCGCCGATACACCCGCCGTGGTCGCAACCGCGCGTCTGCTCGACCGCGTCGGCAAGGGCGTTCGCGGCGCACCGCGCGATGCGCTCGTCGCGGACGTCGCGCCGCCGGAAATCCGCGGCGCCTGCTTCGGCCTGCGGCAGTCGATGGACACCATCGGCGCATTCGTCGGCCCCTTGCTCGCGATCGCGCTGATGCTCGCGCTGTCCGACCGGATTCGCACGGTGCTGTGGTTCGCGGCGGCGCCGGCGTTCATCGCGGTCGCCGTCCTGCTCTTCGGCGTTCGCGAACCCGAACGCGCGAGTACGCAACGCGTATTTCGCTCGCCGCTGCACTGGAACTCGATACGTGAATTTTCCGGGCGCTACTGGTATGTCGTCGCGATCGGCGCGACCTTCACGCTCGCCCGCTTCAGCGAAGCATTTCTCGTGCTGCGGGCGCAGCAGACCGGACTCGGCCTCGCGTGGATTCCGGCCGTGATGGTGGTGATGAGCCTCACGTATTCGCTGAGCGCCTATCCGGTCGGCGTGTTGTCCGATCGATGGAATCCGCGCGCGCTGCTCGCGTGCGGCCTCGTTCTGCTGATCGCGGCCGATGTGCTGCTCGGCGCCGGAACCTCGACGCTCGCGCTGTTCGCGGGCGTCGCCTTGTGGGGGCTTCACATGGGCTTCACGCAGGGCATTCTCGCCGCGATGGTGGCGCAATCCGCGCCTCCCGCGCTGCGCGGCACCGCATTCGGCGTGTTCAATCTCGCGAGCGGAGTCTGCATGGTGTTGTCGAGCGCGATCGCGGGCTGGATCTGGGATCGCAACGGCGCATCAATAACTTTTTTCGCGGGCGCCGCGATCGCGCTGGCTCCGCTCGTGATGTGTGTCAGGCCCTTGATATCGGATGCGCCGTCACGGGCTGATTGAACCGTTCATTTCATTTCGGCGATGTCCGTGCAGCAACGAGCGCTTCGACCGCCGCGATTCCGGCGTTCATTCGTTCCACCGCTGCCGGGTTCGCCGAGTGCACGACGATGCGCGGCGGCGTGAATCCTCGAAGCGCAACCGCTTCTTCGATCCAGAGGATGACGTCATAGCCCGTTCCGCGCGCGTCGTCGCCGAGATCGTGATCGAGACTCAGATCGCTGACCTCGCCTGTCTCCAGCAACGCGATGGCGTCGGCTGGCCAGTATGCTCTCATCCAGCCGGCTGGCGCTTCCCGTAAGTCATCGAGGAAGACCTTCAATTGCGACCTCCGTCGCGGGCGGGAACGATGCATTGCCCTCGAACGCGTGCTTAATCAGCGCCTTGACGACGAGTGCCACGCGGCTGCCTTCGAAATTCGCGAGGTGTTCGATTTCCGTGTCGAGCGATACAGTCCACGAGACGAGGCCTTTGAACGTCCCGTTGATGCCGCTGTGGCGCTTGAATTCGAACACCTGTCCGTCGCTCCGGAGATCGAACGCGTGAAGCGCCGTGTTCTCGTTGAATTCGACGCCTTCTGACAAGCGCTTAATCGGCAGCAAGCCGATGTGCAAGTGGGTCGAGCCGAAGAGCACGGCAAGCGCCGCAGCGTCACGACCTGGCCCGGTTGCTACGCGCCAGAATCTTCCCTTTCCCTTGACGCCTCGTTTTCCGCTTTTTGGAAAAAACAGACGTGCATGGTCGCGATCGAATTGCAATGGCCGGAGCGCTTTACTAGCGTCGTCAGCGATGAGAACCAGGCGACCGTCCCTGACCTCTTCGTCAAGCATGTCGTTCAAGCCATCTATGAACATCTTGCTGAGCCAGTTCGCCTTGATCTCGGGCAGCATTTCGGCGATCTCGAACGCAAAACGCACGCGCGAGCGGCTAGCCAGATCGCGCGAATCTTCAAGCAGAAAATCTTCGAGACTCATGACGTAACTCTTGTAAGTTCGGGTGATACGCTGGACCACGCCTTGATATTCGGAAAACGCATTACGAAGGTTGTCAACGTTCTTGACCGATGCGAGACACATCGCGGTCCATGGAAGAACATGGGTCAGATAATGCGCGTTGACGAAGCGGGCGACGCGCTGTCCCGCTTGATCGACGACATACGTTTCGAGAGGCGAGCTGCGAAGTTCGTACGGCTTCAGGCTCTTCTCAGTCGGGCCGTCGCGTCCATTGGAAAGATAGACGAAGAGCAGGTCGTCCGCCTCCATCGGCATCTGTTCCGGACCGCTCGGACCTCTGACCTGGTCTATGTATCGGCGGACCTGGCCGGGTTGATCCATCGCGTGAATCTTGTTCTCGATCAGCACGTGCCGCTTGCCGTCCGTCATGTATAGGTCGATGCATTCGTGTTCGCGGCGCACTCGCGTCGTGGCCCAGTCGAGCCATCCGGGATATCCGAGGACCGACATGAATGCCTCGCCAAAAGCGCTGCGCCGAAAGTGCGGGCCGGACGGGTCCAGCATCGAGCAGAGAAAACGGGAATGCAGATCGACTTCGTCGCTGAGGCGGCGAAACACGGAACGCAGCAGGCTGTAGTCGTTTCCCCCTTGTTCTTTCTGGCACTCGCGCTTCTTGTCGAACGCATCGTACTTTTCGAAGAACCTCGACACGCAAGCTTCGCTCTCGGGCGACAGTTCTTCGGAACCCCATTCGGTCATTCGATTCGCCCACTTGTTATTAATTGTGACGAATTATGCCATCCGGAAGACCGGCAAACGCAGGCTGTCGCTCGCTAAATCTTCGCTGCGTTCCCGGTCCAGATACGCCACTGCACTTACGAGAATTACGCCGCGTACCGCGCCGCCGGGGTGTCCGTCGAAAGCTCCGGGCTCATCGCCTGACGCGCGGCTTCATACGCATCCCACTTCGCGCCGTCGTGCAGCGATGGAATCGTCACGAACTCGTTGCGGTCGAAGCCGACGAGCGCCGCATCGACCAGATCGCTCGCCGACATGACGATCGCGCGGTCGAGGTTCTCGATCGGCAGGCCGCCCGTTTCCCAGAAGTCGGTGGCGGTCGCGCCGGGCAGCACGGCCTGAATGCGCACGCCCGTGCCCGACAGTTCCTTGTGCAAAGCCTGGCTGAACGCGAGCACGAACGCCTTGGTGCCGCCGTACACGCCGTTGAGCAGCTCCGGCGCGATGCTCACGATCGACGCGATGTTGATCACCGAGCCATTTCCACGCGCCACGAAACCCGGCACCGCCGCATACGTCAGACGCGTGAGCGCGGTCACGTTGAGGTTGATCATGCGGGTCATCGCATCGACATTGCTGTCGAGCAAAGGTGTATGCGTGCCGACGCCCGCGTTGTTCACGAGCAGCGTGATGCTCGCGTCTTCTTTCAGCTTCGCTTCGACGGCGCCGAGCGCGTGACGGTCGCCCAGATCGGCATCAATGATTTCGACGTTGCGGCGCGTCTCGTTCGTGATGCGCTGCGCGAGCGCCGTGAGCCGGTCGCGATTGCGCGCGACCAGAACGAGGTCGTAGCCGCGTCGCGCAAGGCGCTCGGCATAGACCGCGCCGATGCCCGAAGATGCGCCCGTGACGAGCGCCGTGCCAGGATGTTGCTGCGTCATGATTTCACTCCGTGCGAATAAGGTGGTCGATTGCGTGAATGCATTCTGGTCGAATTTGACCGTGGCGCAAATGACGTATAGGGTAGTGATTCGAGACATCACCGCGACGGAAAAACGACATGCACCGCATCGGCTATTTATTGAGCGACGGCTTCCAGATCATGGCGCTCGCGTCGCAGACGGTCTTCGAAATGGCGAACGAGGTGTCCGGCGAGCCGGTCTACGGCGTCGAGAATTTTTCGATGCACGGCGGCGAAGTGCGCTCGTCGCTCGGCTTGCCCGTCGGCACGCGCAAGATCACGCCGCGCACCGCGATGGACACGTGGATCGCCGCGGGCGTCACCACGCCGCTCACGCTGCCGCCGCCCGCCGAAGCGCTCGCGTTTCTGCGCCGCGCGAGCACGCGGGCGCGGCGCGTCGCGGGCATTTGCACGGGCGGCTTCGTGCTCGCGGAGGCGGGCCTGCTCGCGAACCGGCGCGCGACCACGCATTGGGCCTATGCGCGCGACATGCAGCGGCTTTTTCCCGATGTGCGCGTGGAGGCGGACCGCATCTTTATCGTCGATGGTCCGATCTGGACCTCGGCGGGCATGACGGCCGGCCTCGATCTCGCGCTCGCGATGGTCGAGAAGGATCTCGGCGCGGAACTCGCGCGTTCCGTCGCGCACAAGCTCGTGATGCATCAGCGCCGCGCGGGCGGCCAGTCGCAGCATTCGGAAATGCTCGATCTCGCGCCTAAGTCGGATCGCATCCAGAACGCGCTGAACTACGCGCGCAAGAACCTGAACCGTCCGCTAACGGTCGAGGAGCTCGCGGACGAGGCGCATCTGAGTCCGCGCCAGTTCAGCCGCGTGTTCACGCAGGAGACGGGGCAGTCGCCGGCGAAGGCCATCGAAGGACTGCGGCTGGAAGCGGCGCGTCTGATGATTGAAACGAGCCGTCATTCGCTCGAAGCGATCGCGCTCGAAACAGGCTTCAGGGACCGGCGTCACATGCGCGAGGCGTTCATGCGCGGCTTCGGCGTGCCGCCGCAGGAAGTGCGGCGCGAGATGCGGCAGGAAGCGCGGAACCAGGTCTGATAACTTACGCACTTTCCACGCACAACGAGGACACGCCGTGTTGAAGATCGATCCCGACCGCTTGCTGAGCGACCTCAGACATCTGCGCACGTTCGGCGCGACGGGGCCGGGCGTCGTGCGCTTGTCCCTTTCGCCTGTCGATATGGACGCGCGACGCTGGCTCGCCAGCCGGATGAACGACGCGGGCCTCACCGCTGCCATCGATGGCGTCGGCACCGTGTTCGGCCGCTCGCGCAATGCGGGTCCGGCGCTTTTGATCGGCTCGCACACCGACACGCAGCCGACGGGCGGCTGGCTCGACGGCGCGCTCGGTGTCATCTACGGTCTGGAGATAGCCCGCGCGCTCGCCGAATGCGAGGAGACGCGCGGCTTCGCGGTGGACGTCGCATCGTGGATCGACGAAGAGGGCACGTTCTCGGGCTTTCTCGGCAGCCGCAGTTTCGTCGGCGACGATGTCGACGAAGCCATTCGCGGCGCGCGCAATCGCGAAGGCCTGTCGCTCGCCGATGCGCTCGCGCAAGCCGGCCTCGCGGGCACGCCGCGCGTGCGGCTCGACGCGACGCGCCACAAGGCCTACCTGGAGCCGCATATCGAGCAGGGCGGGCGTCTGGAGGCGCACGGCAAGTCGATCGGCGTGGTGACGACGATCGTCGGCATCCGCGAACTTCGGCTGCGCTTCACCGGGCAGCGCAATCACGCGGGCACGACGCCGATGTCGATTCGCCGCGACGCGGGCGCGGCGCTCGTCGCGTTCGTCGCGCGCATGGACGACGCGTTCCGCCCGCTCGCCGATGCGGATACGGTCTGGACCGTGGGCCGCATCGAGCTCGATCCGGGCTCGTTCAGCGTGGTGCCCGGCGCGGCGGACATGTACCTGCAATTCCGCGACGCCAGCGCGGAACGCCTGCGCGTGATGGAAGCCGCGCTCGCTTCGCTGATCCGCGATTTCAACGATGAAGGCAAGGTCGGCGTCGCGATCGCCGACAGCGAGCCGCCGGAAGAACCCGTCGTGATGGACGCGGCGTTGCAGGCGCATCTGGCGCAGGCTGCCGAAGCGCTCGCGCCGGGGCAATGGGAACGCATGCCGAGCGGCGCGTCGCACGATGCGCAGCTGCTCGCGCATCACATGCCGGCGTGCATGCTGTTCGTGCCGAGCATCGGCGGAGTCAGTCACGACTTCATCGAGGATACGGCCGAGGCGCATATCGTAAAAGGTTGCGAAGTGGCCGCACGGGCGGCTGCGGAGATTCTCCGGACGTTGCACGCATAGCGGGAGTTCAGCGATGCCGGAGAGAACCGGCATCGAACATCAGAACGGCACGTCGCCGATGATCCCCGCGCGCTCCATCTTCCGGTGGCAGGGCGGATAGTCCATCACGGCGTAATGCTGCGTGCTGCGGTTGTCCCAGATCGCGATGCTGTTCTTCGTCCAGCGCCAGCGCACCTGAAACTCCGGGATATAAGCCTGGCTCACGAGATACGCGAGCAACTGTCCCGCGCCGGGATTCGCGTCCTGCCCGAAACGCACGCGCTCAGGCGTGTGATAGTTCGTGAAGTGCGTCGTGAACGCGCTGACGAACAGCACTTTCTCACCGGTCTCGGGATGCGTGCGCACGACCGGATGCTCGGCATCGGGAAACTGCGCCTTGAGCGCGAGACGCTTTTCGATCGGCATGGCCGCGCCGAAACTCGCCTCGATGCTGTGCCGCGCGCGCAATTCCGCGATCTGGTCCTTCACGTGCGCGGGCAGCTTCTCGTACGCGAGCACCATGTTCGCCCACATCGTGTCGCCGCCGACCGGCGGGCATTCCACGCAACGCAGCACGGCGCCGAACTGCGGCGCCGCACGCCAGGTGGCGTCCGCGTGCCATGCGTTCTCATAGCGGTCGTTGGGCTGGTCCGGATTCTTGTAGATGCGCACGAGTCCCGGATGCTCGGGATCGCTGCCCGCGACCGGATGATCTTCAAGCTCGCCGAAGCGCCGCGCGAACGCGACATGCTCGGCGCGCGTGATCTCCTGATCGCGCAGAAAGAGCACGCGATGCGCAAGCAATGCGGCGCGGATCTCGGCGAAAAGCGCGTCGTCGTGAATGGCGTCGGCGAGCCTCACGTTCGTGAGTTCGGCGCCGATCGCGCAAGTGAGTTGTTCGATACGCATGCTGTGCCTCCTCAGACGACGAGCACGGATGAACCCGTGGTCTTGCGCGCTTCGAGATCGCGGTGCGCGTGCTGCGCATCGGCGAGCGCATAGCGCTGATTGATCTCGATGCGGATGCGACCGCTCGCGACATGATCGAACAGTTCGGCGGCGAGCGCGTCCTTCTCGGCGGGATCGGCGATGTAATCGGCAAGCGCCGGGCGCGTGAGATACAGCGAGCCTTTCATCGCGAGCAATTGCGGATCGAAGGGCGGGATCGGACCCGATGCCGTGCCGACGCAGACCATCAATCCGCGCCGCGCGAGCGAATCGAGCGATGCGTGGAAGGTCGTCTTGCCGACGCTGTCGAATACCGCGTTCACGCCTTTGCCATCGGTCAGTTCGCGCACGCGCGCGGCGACATCCTCGCGGCTGTAGTCGATCGCGTGCGCCACGCCGTGCTCGCGCGCGACCTGCGCCTTCGCATCGCTCGATACCGTGCCGATCACCGTGACGCCGAGCAGCTTCGCCCATTGCGACACGATCAGCCCGACGCCGCCCGCCGCCGCGTGCAAGAGCAGCGTGTCGCCGCGCTCGAAGCGCCGGATGCGCGTCATCAGATAGGCGGCGGTGAGGCCGCGCATCGTCATCGCGGCGGCGCGCGTGCAGTCGATCGCATCGGGCAGCCGGATGAGCGGCGCGGCCGAAATGATGCGCTCCGTGCTGTACGCGCCGAGCGTGTTGATGAACCCAGTGTAGGTCACGCGGTCGCCTTCCTTCAGATGCGTGACGTTCGCGCCCACCTTCTCGACGACGCCCGCCGCCTCGACGCCCATGCCCGAAGGCAGCGGCACCGGATAGAGGCCGGAGCGGAAATACGTATCCGCGAAATTGAGTCCGACCGCCTCGTGACGCAGGCGCACTTCGGACGGGCCGGGATCGCCGACGCCGACTTCTTCCCAGCGCAGGACTTCGGGTCCACCGGTTTCGTGAAAGCGGATTGCATGTGCCATTGTGTTCGTCTCCTGATTCGGTCTGTGTGTTCGGTGGGTTCAGTGGGTTCAGTGTGCGCCGGCGGCGAGCGCGTTCCAGTCGTCATCGCGCAGATAGCGGCGCGCGGCGGGCAGCACCGCGCCTTCGATGCGTCCCATGCGTTCCCACGCGAAACCCGCGCACGCGTGCAAGCGGTCTTCGATCACATCGCCTTTCGCAGCCGATTCCGCGATCCGCGCGAGCAAGGCCGCTTCGCGTTCCGCGAGACGCGCGAGTTCATCGAGTTCGGCGTCGAGCGCGGAGGTTCGGTTGCGCAGCGCCGTCGTCAGCGCGGAGTCTTCGTCATGCGCTTGCTGAAGACGCTCGATCGTTCGCGCATCGGGCCGCTTCATGCAGAGCGCGTCGTCGTAGGCGTCCGAGCGCGCGCGATGCGCGGCCAGCAGCGCGCCGACCGCTTTCGCGACCATCGGACGCGCGTCGACCGGGCAGATCAGTACGGCGACGCCCGCCAGAGGCGGCACGGCGCTGCCCTGCGCGATGCACACGAGGTCGTAATCACGCGATGCGCGCGCCTCGGCCGCCAGCACGGATGACGGCACGCCCTGCGCCCGCGCCGCGGCTTCGGCGCGCGCCAGCAGCGCCCGCGCATGCCGATGCTGCGCCGCGTCGTGGCCGTGGTTTGCGCCGTGCTTTTCCCCGGTATCGCGGCAAACGAACGTGATGCGCGCGCCGAGCGTCCGCGCGAGCTCGGCCGCATGGCCAATCGCCTCGACGCACGCGTCGCTGCGCTCGACGGGCACGAGCAGATGTCGATACATGATGATGATCCTTCGTCTTGCAGTTGCACGATTGAATGCATCGTAGTGGGGGCATGGCGCGCGCGCCCCTCTCGCGGCGGGAGGGCTTGACGCGCGCGCATCATAGGAACCATGCTTGAGCGAAACACGAAACCGCCCGATGCCCACCGACTCCCCATCCACCGAACTCGTATTGAAGACGATGGCGCCGCGCGCGCCTTCCGGCCTGCTCGCGCGCGCGCGCCTCCACGCGGCGAGCATGCCGGGCGCGGGCAGCCAGATCGTGCTCGTGCAGGCGGGCGCGGGATACGGCAAGACCTCGCTGCTCGCGCAATGGCGGCGCGAGTTTCTGGCGCGCGGCGCGGCCGTCGCGTGGCTGCTCGCCGACGAGCGCGACGACGCCGGGCGCTTCCTGCGCGCGCTCGTCCACACGGTGCGCGCCGCCTGCGCGCGGCCTGCGTTCGGCCGGCTGATCGTCGAAAGCCCGGGCGCGAGCGCCGGCGCATTCGATCTCGCGACGGCGTGGCTCGCGGAACTGGCGCAGCTTTCGCTCGATGTCGTGCTGATCGTCGATGACGCGGACCGATTGCCGCCATCGGGCGCGGCGCTGCTCGATTACGTGCTGCACAACGCGCCGCAGAACCTGCGTATCGTCGCGGCGGGGCGGCAGGGGCTGGACAAGCCCGCGGCGGAACTGCTCGCCTACGGGCAGGCCGAACTCGTCGGTCCGGAGGCGCTGCGCTTTCGCGTCGATGAAACCATCGCGCTCGTCACGCAGCGCTTCGGCGCGCGCGTGGACGCGGATTCGAGCGCGCGCCTCTTCGAAATCACCGACGGCTGGCCGCTCGGCCTGCAACTCGCGCTCACGGCGATGTCGCGCGCGCAGGACCCGCGCGCCGCGCTGGACAATCTCGCGGCGGGGCCGCGCGGCTTGCGCGAGCCGCTGGTGGCCGCGCTGCTCAAGGAACTGTCATCGGACGATGAACGCTTTCTGGTCGGCATCAGTGTCGTGGACGTGCTGCATCCCGACCTGTGCGCCGCCCTGACCGACGATCCCGCCGCGCCACAACGCCTGCTGCGCCTCGCGCGCGACACGCCCGTTTTCGTCACCGCCGAAGAGAGCGACTGGTGCAGGCTGCATCCGCTCGTGCGCGACGTGCTGCAAACGCGCTTCGCCGCGCTCGCGGACATGCAGCGCGCCGATCTGCACCGGCGCGCGGCGCGCTGGCTCGGCGCGCGCGGCATGCTCGAACAGGCGGCGCGTCACGCGCATGCGGCGGGCGAGCGCGAGCACGCGTATGAGCTCGCGGAGCAATCGCTGCACGACGCCGTGAAGCAGGGCCAGCTCGGCACCGTGCTCGACTGGCTGGAACGTCTGCCGGAGCCGGAGCTGGAGAAGCGCCCACGTCTGCGTCTAGCGGTGGCGTGGGCGCTCGCGCTCGGCGAACGGCACAGCGAGGCGCAGCGTCAGGTCGAGCGCGTGCTCGCATCCTCCGGAGCCGACGATGCCCTGCGCTACGAATGCGCGCTGATCCTGAGCGCGGCCGCCTGGTACGCCGACGATCCGGACGCCTTCCTCACGCTCTTCGAGCCGTGGGCGCAGACGCCGCCCGCCAGGGATTCGTGGCTCGCCCAGGCGCACGCGAACCGCCTCGCCGCCCGCGCGATGCTGCTCGGCGAGCCCGCGCAGGCGCGGCGTCTGCAGCAGTCGATGACGCGCGAGCAGATCGGCAAGGGTCACGGCTATCTGGTGCGCTGGGGCGATCACATGGTCGGCCTGACGTTCCTGCAGGAAGGGCAGGTGAAGCTCGCCGAAAGCGTGCTGCTGCCCGCGCTCGCGAGCGCCGAAGAAGATCTCGGCAGGCGCCATCCGCTCACGTGCATGTTCGCTGCGACGTGCGCGTCGATCGCGTATGAGGACGATCGCATCGACGAGGCGGGCGCGCTGCTCGCCAATCGGCTCGATGTGCTCGAACGCGCCGCGCTGCCCGAAACCGTCGTGCTCGCGTATCGCACGGCGGCGCGCATCGCGGCCTTGCGCGGCGACGAGCATCGCGCCCTCGATCTGCTCGAAATGCTTCACGCGATGGGCGTCGCGCGCAATCTGCCGCGCCTGTGCGTGACGAGTCTCGCCGAGCAGGTGAGCGCGCACGCGGGCCGCTACCGCGCGCAAACCTGCGATGCGCTCGTCGCGCGTATCGACGCCATCGTCGATGAACATGCCGCCGCGCGCGGGCCGATCTGGCGCGAATCGGTGCAGATGCTTCAGGCGATGGCGCACGGCAGCGCCGAAGTGGCGCGGCAGGACTGGCGCGCCGCGATCGAACCGTTCGAGCGCGCCGAACGCATCGCCACGGCGATGAAACTCGGCCGCCAGCGCATCGCACTGATGGCCTTGCGCGCGTTCGCGCTCGAACGCGCGAGCGGCGAAGGCCATGCGCCTTTCCTCGAAGCGTTGAATCTCGCGCGCACTTATCACCTCGGACGCGTGCTGATCGACGCGCATCCCGCGCTCGCCGACTGGGCCCGGCGCGTGAGCGAAGACGGGCAGATGCCGCCCGGCGAACGGCCGGTGGTGCCGCCGCACGTCGTGCGTCCGCCGCCGCGCTCGGCCGCGGGCGGCCCGCGCGCATTGCCGAGCGTCATCCTCACGCCGAAAGAGCGCGAGATGCTCGAACTGCTTGCGCGCAACCTGAGCAACAAGGAAATCGCGCTCGCGGCCGCGGTCGGCGAGGGCACCGTCAAGTGGCATCTGAAGAATCTCTTCGGCAAGCTCGACGCGAGTTCGCGCAAGCACGCGGTGCGGCGCGCCATCGCGCTCGGGCTGCTCGAAGGCGTGCAATAGCACGCATCGTGCTGCTTGTATTCCCCGGCGCGTCACATATGCTTGCTGAGTGTGACGCGTCCCGTGAGGAACGATCTTGGAGAGCCCTGAAGCGCGCGTTCGCCGCAGCTACGGCACGCAGCCCGGCTCGCGCTTTCCCATCGGCGCGACGGTGGTGCAGGGCGGCGTCAACTTCTGCACGTTCTGCCGGCATGCGACGCACCTCGAATTGCTGCTATATGCCTCGGAAGAAAGCGTCGAGCCGTTTCAAATCGTCGCGCTGACGCGTGAAGCGAACCGCACGTTCTTCTTCTGGCATGTGCTCGTCGAGGATCTTCCGCTGCGCTGCTGCTACACGTGGCGCGCGCACGGGCCGCTGCGCGTGCCGCAGATGAGCGACGAAGCCGCGAGCCGCAAGGAACTGCTCGATCCGCATGCGCGCGGCGTGAGCGACCGCTTCTATCAGCGCCGGCAGGCGGCCGTTGCGGAGACGGCCGGACACGTGTCGCTCAGGGCGATCGTCACGGAGCCGCTCGGCGCGCCCCGCCAGGACGTGGACGTCCGCACGCTCGACGACGCCATCATCTACGAGCTGCACGTGGGCGGCTTCACGCGGCATCCGTCGAGCGGCGTGCGCCAGCCCGGCACGTTCGCGGGTCTCATCGAGAAGATTCCTTATCTGAAGGCGCTCGGCGTCACGCATGTCGAACTGCTGCCGGTCATGGCCTTCGACGAGCAGGACATTCCCGCCTTCGCCGCCGCGCGCGGCCTCTGCAACTACTGGGGCTACAGCACGCACAGCTTTTACAGCCCGCATCCGCGCTATTGCGTCGAGCCTGCGCGCGCGCCGCAGGAGTTTCGCCAGTTCGTCGATGCATTGCATGACGCCGGCATTCGCGTCCTGCTCGATGTCGTGTTCAATCACACGTCGGAAGCTGGAAAAGACGGGCCGCTGATCCACTTCAAGGTGTTCGCCAACGAGGCCTTTTATCAAGTCGATACGAACGATGCGCGGCACTACCGCGATTACACCGGCTGCGGCAATACCGTGAACTGCAATCATCCGCTCGTGTCGGCGTTCATCATGCGCTGTCTCGAATACTGGGTGCGCGATCTCGGCGTCGACGGCTTTCGCTTCGATCTCGCGAGCGTCTTCGCGCGCGGCGCGCAGGGCGAGCTGCTGCCCACGCCGCCTTTGCCCTGGGCGATGGAAGCATCGCCGGTGCTCGCGCGCGTGCCCCTGATCGCCGAGGCGTGGGATGCGGGCGGCCTCTATCACGTCGGCGCGTTTCCCGGCATGGCGTGGGCCGAATGGAACGGGCGCTACCGCGACGTGATCCGGCGCTTCGTGCGTGGCGATCCGGGCATCGTCGGCGAGGTGTGCACGTGCATCGCGGGCAGCGCCGATCTCTATCAGGACGATGGCAGGCTGCCCGCGAACAGCATCAACTTCGTCACGTGTCACGATGGCTTCACGCTGAACGATCTCGTCAGCTACGACACGAAGCATAACGAGGCGAACGGCGAGGACAATCGCGACGGCAGCAACGACAATCTGTCGTGGAATTGCGGCGCGGAAGGCGAGAGTGGCGATCCAGCGATCATCGGCCTGCGCCTTCGGCAGGCGCGCAACTTCATGGCGATCCTGCTGCTGAGCCAGGGCGTGCCGATGCTCCTCGCCGGCGACGAAATCCTGCGCAGCCAGCGCGGCAACAACAACGCGTTCTGTCAGGACAACGCGCTCTCGTGGATGGACTGGCGTCTCCCCGACGACGCGCGGGACATGCTGCGCTTCGTGCGCGAGATGATCGCGCTGCGCAAGCGTCACGCGAGCCTGCGACGCCGCCGCTTTCTGACGGGGCGGCCCGAAAGCGGACAGACGCATCCCGACGTCGCATGGCACGGCGAGCGCCTCGACGAACCCGCGTGGCACGACCGCGGCGCGCGCTTCGTCGCATTGACGCTCGCGGGGCACGCGCCGGACGAGCCGATGCTGCATATCGTCTTGAACATGAACGACGATGCCCGCGATGCCGCGTTGCCCGTCCTCGACCATCGAAGCTGGCGGCGCATCGTCGATACGTCGGCCGAAGCACCGCGCGATATTGTTCCGGATAGCGAAACGGCAGATATCGAGCGCGGCGTGTGCCGCGTCGAAGCGCGCAGCGTCGTCGTGCTGGAATCGCTCTGAAATAATGCACGCGGCGGCGCTGGACTGCGCGGCGCAAAACGCCTATTAATAAATGTTCGTGTACTGCTGCGCAGCATCGTCCACCCACAGGAGGCGGCATGGATGCAGTCAGAACTTTCCTCGAGAATCAGTCGCTGTTCGCACTCTTTCTGACGATCGCGCTGGGTTATCTCATCGGCGAAATCAATATCAAAGGCGTGGCGCTCGGCTCCGGCGCGGTGCTGTTCGTCGGGCTCGCCATTGGCGCCTTCGCGCCGAAGTCTTCGCCGCCCGCGCTGCTGGGCACACTCGGATTGTTGCTGTTTCTGTATGGCATCGGCATTCAGTACGGCGCGCAGTTCTTCCACGGGCTCACGAGCCGCGAAGGCGTGAAAGCGAACGTGGCGGCGTGCATCGGCGTGATCGTCGCGGGTCTCGTGTCGGTGGGCTTCATTCCGCTCGGCATCAAACTCGCCGATGCGCTCGGCATGTTCGCGGGCAGCGGCACCAGCACGGCGAGCCTGCAGGTCGCGATTGCATCGATGAAAAACAACGATGCCGCGGTGGCCTATAGCGTCGCGTATCCGTTCGGCGTCGCCGGGCCGATTCTGTTCCTGTATGTGCTGAACGTTGCGCTCAAGGTAAAGATCCAGAAGCCCGCCGCAAAGGTGCTGGAAACGGCTGAGATCGCGCTCAAAAACGAAAATCTGTTCGGCCTGAACATATCGCAGCTCGCGAGCCGCCTGCCCTCGGGCGTGGTGATCGCCGCGGTGCGCCGCGCGCATCACAATCAGTTGCCCACCGCCGATTTCACGCTGCGCGCCGGCGACGTGCTGCTCGCCACCGCGACCGACCGGAGCCTGCTCGACGAAGCAACCGCGCTGTGCGGCGAATTGCAGCCGGGGCGCATCGCGAGCCATCGCGAAGACCTCGACTACATGCGCGTGTTCGCGTCGAATCCGTCGGTCGTGGGCATGGCGCTCGGCGACATCCGTTTTCCCGATGGCGTCAACTGCGCGATCGCGCACGTGCGCCGCGGCGACGCCGACATGCTCTCGACGCCCGATCTCATCCTCGAGGCGGGCGACCGCGTCGGCCTGCTCGTCAATCGCGCGCATCAGGCGACGATGCGCGCCTTCTTCGGCGATTCGATCAAGGGCACGGCGGACCTCAGCTTCATCTGCCTGGGGATAGGCGCGGCGGTGGGCTTGCTCGTCGGCGCGATTCCGCTGCCGGTGCCCGGTCTCGGCGCGTTCAGTCTCGGACTCGCCGCATTGCTGCTGGTCGCGCTCTGTCTGGGCAAGGCGCGGCGCAACGGGCCGTTCGTCTGGGTGATGCCGCTCTCGGCGAATCTCGTGCTGCGCAATCTCGGCCTCACGATCTTTCTCGCGCAAGTGGGCATTTCATGCGGGCCGAAGTTCGTCGCGACGGTCGGCACCGCCGGGCCGCTGCTGCTGCTCTACGGCGCCGTCACGCTGCTGATTCTGGTGGGCGTCACGGCCGTGTGCTGCCTGTGGATTTTCAGGCTGCCCTTCGATACCTCGGTCGGCGTGATCTGCGGCGCGACCGGCAATCCGGCGATCCTCGCGTTCGCCAATCGCATCGCGCCGACGGATCAGCCGGACATCATGTACGCGATGATTTTCCCGTCGATGACCATCGTCAAAGTGCTCTTCGTGCAGATCGCCATATCGCTTGCCGCGGGTTAGGTTTTTGCCCCACCATGCCTGAACACAAGTAAGGAGCCCATCATGGAAGTGGCGATCTACAGCTCGACGCCTTACGAGCGCCAGTATCTCGACGAAGCGAACAAGACCGAGCAGCACAAGCTCAAGTACCACGACATGTCGCTGGACATGGACACGGTCGGACTCGCGGCGGGCTACGGCGCGGTGTGCATCTTTGTCAATGACAAGGCCGACGCCGAAGTGCTCGAAGCGCTGCACGAAGGCGGCACGCGTCTCGTCGCGCTGCGTTGCACGGGATTCAATAACGTCGATCTCGCCGCGGCGGGAAAGCTCGGCATCAGGGTGGTGCGCGTCGTGAATTACTCGCCGAACTCGGTGGCGGAGCATGCGGTCGCGCTGCTGCTCGCGATCAACCGCAAGGTGCATCGCGCCTACAACCGCACGCGCGATTCGAACTTTTCGCTCGATGGCCTGATCGGTTTCGATCTGTGCGGCAAGACGGTCGCGGTCGTCGGCACCGGCAAGATCGGCTGCGTCTTCGCGAAGATCATGCAGGGCTTCGGCTGCAACGTGATTGGCCACGATCCTTATCCGTCGAAGCAATTCGAAGCGCTCGGGCTGCGTTACGCGACGCCGGGCGAGATCGGCGAAAAGGCGGACATCATCGCGTTGTTCTGTCCGCTGACGCCGCAGACGCATCACATCATCAACCGCGAAATGCTGAAGCGCGCGAAGCCCGGCGCATTGCTCATCAACACGAGCCGCGGCGCGCTGATAGATACGGAAGCCGTAATCGAAGCGCTGAAGACCGGCCAGCTCGGCGGCCTCGCGATCGATGTCTATGAACAGGAAGCGGATCTCTTCTTCCGCGATCTCTCCAGCGAGATCATCACCGACGATATCTTTCAGCGGCTCGTGTCGTTCCCAAATGTCATCGTGACGGGGCATCAGGCGTATCTGACGCGCGAAGCGCTGACGACGATCTGCGAAACCACGTTGCAGAGCGTTACGGCGTTCGAGCATGGCAAGCCCTTGGAAAACGAGGTGAAGGCCGGATAGCGGCGCGCGCCTATGCTCGCGGAGAATTCGCTGGAAGAGCGTCCTCGAAAGCGTGTCCTCGACACCGTCGATCGCGTGTCGGAGATGTGCTTCGGCCTCTTCATGGCGCTGACGTTCGTCGGCACCGTATCGGCGGCGACCAGCGGCGAGGATGCTGGACGCAAGATGCTGTATACGGCGCTCGGCTGCAACCTCGCATGGGGTCTCGCCGACGCCGTCATGTATCTCGTGCGCACGATCGCGGATCGCTCGCGCAGGCACGCGCTTGCACTCGCCATCCACCGCGAGCGCGATGCGGCGGCGGGCGTGCGCGCATTGCGCGAGCGCGTATCGGCGGCGCTCGACCCGTTCATCTCCGACGCCGATCTCGAAGCCATACGCAAGCGCGTTGCTGCTGACGAGAGCCTGCCCGAACGCGCGCGCTTCATGCGCGATGACTTTCTCGCGGCGCTCGGCATCTTCATCATCATCGTGCTGTCGACGTTTCCCGTCGCCGCGCCCTTCGTCATCTTCAGGCACGTGCCGACCGCGTTGCTGATTTCGCGCATCCTGACGCTCGCAATGCTGTTCGTCTGCGGCTTCGCATTGGGCCGCTATGCGGGCTGGAGCGGCGGGAAAGCGGGACTCTCGATGATGGCGCTGGGCGTGCTCCTGACGATGGCGATCATCGCTTTAGGCGGGTAGTTAAAACGCGCGGAATCGCGACGGAAACCGAATTGTCGTGAAGCGGTAAAAGTACGCATTGCGCGGTGCTTTGGGCACTATTATCCAGAGATCAATGTTCTGCTTAACGCCTGAGTACAGGCAAGGAGTCGCCATGAATGCGAAGAAAGTGCGTGCTGGTTGCGCGATCGTGATAACGGTGATGGCGCTCGACGCCATCGCGCAGACCAAGCCGATCGCTTATCCGGCGAAAGGGCAAAGTGCTCAGCAACAGCAAAAGGACGATGGCGCGTGTTATAGCTGGGCGAAGAGCAACACGGGCATCGATCCGGCGACGGCATCGGCGGCGCCGCCTCCGCAAGGCGGGCCGGCCGTCGGCGGCGGCGAGCGTGTGGGCGGCGCGGCGCGGGGCGCGGCGGGCGGCGCGGTGGTCGGCGCCATTGCAGGCGATGCGGGCAAGGGCGCGGCCATCGGCGCGGCGGCGGGCACGATGGCGGGCGGCATGCGCGCGCGGCAGAACAAGCGCGCGGAGCAGGCCAACGCGCAGGCACAGAGCCAGGGCGCGATGTCCACGTACTACCGCGCGTGGTCGGCGTGCATGCAGGGGCGCGGCTACTCGATTCAGTAGCGTCGGCCGCTTCGTCGCAGCGTCGATAACAACAAGAGGAGCGCGATCATGACGCGCATGAGTCGCTTTGCCTTCGCATGGACGCATGGCGCGTGCGCGCTCGCGTCCGTTCTCATGCTCGCGCTCGTTGGTTGTGCGCAGCCCGAGCAGCGCGTGCAACCCGGCATGGACCAGCAGGCCATTGTCGCGAAGCTCGGGCCGCCGAAGGAAACCTACGATCTGCCCAATGGCGGCAAGCGTCTGATGTGGCCCACGCAGCCGATGGGATCGACGACGATGGCCGTCGATCTCGATGCGTCGGGCAAGGTGGTCAGTGTGCGGCAAGTGCTTCAGGAAAACGAGTTCTATCGCGCCGAGGTCAACAAGTGGACGCGCAACGACGTGATGGTCGCGTTCGGCAGACCGTTCGAGACGGCCTATTTCAAGCGGATGGATCGTGAGGTGTGGTCGTATCGGTATATGGAGAACAACATCGACCACATGATCTTCAACTTCTATTTTGATTCGCAGGGCGTACTCAGGCAGACACAGAAGCAGCCGGACCCGAAGTTCGATCCGAGCCAGCGCAACCGCTTCTGAGCGCGTGCCCTGTGTCGCCTGTGGCGCGCATTAGAAGCTGACCGCCAAACCGAACGACACGCCATGCACGTTGTGGCCGAAGACATAACGCACCATTGCGCGCGTGCGCGTGACGATGACCGGATACCTGCTGCTGTCCAGCTCGAGCCCCACGCCGAGTGACGTCAGATCGTTGAAGCCGAGCACGCCGGCGCTATCGCCGAAGTAGTGCGAGTACGCGGTTTCCAGCACGTAGCGCACCGGCCGGTCGAGCGCGGCGAGGCCCGTCGGCGCACGCCAGCGCGCCCACAGGCTGAATTGCTGCGCGGCCGCCGAGCCTTGCACGGCCGCCGACGATCCGCCGAAGCTGCGGATATAGATGTCCGTCGCGCGGAGTTCGAGATCGATTTCGTAGTGCTCGCGATAGTGCTCCAGATCGAGCATGAGCGAGCCGCCCACGCCGTACGCGTTGAGCGCGCCGTCTTCGAGGAACTGGAGATTGGCGTCCGCGACGTGATTGAAAACCGTTTGCGCAACGCGCAGATCGCTCGCGACGCGTCCGATCATGCCGTTGAGGATCGGCCTGAGGCGCAGCTCGTCGGTGATCGGGAAGTCCCAGCCGATGCCGATCGTCGTGCTCGCCGTGTTCCATTTCGCGGGCACGGGGCGCTCCTGATTGCCGTCGGTGGCGATGAAGGTCGGATCGTAGCGGCTGTATGCGAGCGTGCCTTCGAGATAGAGCGGAAATGACCGGCTGAGCGTGAAGCCGCCGCCGAGCTGCGTCTGGCCGAAGCCGGGGTTGCCGCTCGTGCCGCTGTTGATGGAGAGCGAACTCGTCGTGACGTCCGGCACCGCGGTGTACGACATGATCGCGAGCACGGCGTTCGCGTAGTTCTTGACATTGGTGCCGACGACGGCGCGATCCGGCGCGGCCTGCGCCTGCGCGAAGCCGGGCGCGGCGGCGAGCAGGAACGCGAGCGCCGGAAAGATACGCGACCGGCTCGGGGAGAGGAACGGCTTTCGCATGTGCGGCGTTCGCTTGAACGTTGTGCGGCTGGTTGGTCGTTACATCGCGTACGTTGCCTTGGCTGTTCCGCCACTACGCAGGAAATGTAGGTGACGGATTGCTGCAAGCCAAGTGCGTTGCTTCGAATCTATTTACACGACCGTTCAGGATTTCCTAAACTGAAGCTATCTCGCGCAACGCGTCCGGGAGATCCCGATGAAACTGAACGAGCCGCGCATGGTGGTTGCCTCGATCGGCGTGTTCATCTGGCTTGCCGGGCTGTACTTCACGATTCACGGCCTTCTGTACGACGTGAGGCCGGAATTCCGCTACGGCATGTGGGCGCTCGGCATCGGCATCGTGACATTCGTCGTCGCGTTGAATCCGCTCGCGCAACGCCGCTCGGGAAAGCGCGACGGATCGGCATGAATCGACCGTCCGTGCGTTACCGTTAGAATACCGAACGACTAATCAATGGAGAATTTCGCAATGGGCGACCTCTGGCTGGGCAATGTCGACGAGTCGACGACCGACGACGAAATCAAGGACTTTCTCTGCCGCTACGGCTTCCCACCGTTCGATTCGATTCAGCGCGTCACGGGCACCGGCGAGCATCCGGCCGCCGTCGTGAGTTTCGATTCGATCGAGCCGCACGTGCTGCGCACGTTCCAGCCGCGCATTCACAACATGTTCTGGAAGGATCGCACGCTCATGGTGCAGGTCATGCCCGAACGCAACGAAACTTGACGGCGACGTCATGTGTGGGACCGCGCGCATCGCCGCGATGGCGGCATCGGCGTGGCCGCGCGCGGCTGTATCGAATGAATATCATGGGAACACAGCAATGAAGGATGAAAAGACCGTCAACGAGTCGAAAGGGGAGCGCGAGGGCGCGGGCGGGCATGCGCGCCTGAGCCGGAAGCAGTATGAAAAGGAACTCGCGCGCCTGCATGTCGAGCTCGTGAAGCTGCAGGAATGGGCGGTGCATACGGGTGCGAAGATTTGCGTCGTCTTCGAAGGACGCGACGGCGCGGGCAAGGGCGGCACCATCAAGGCGCTCACCGAGCGCGTGAGTCCGCGCGTCTTCCGCGTGGTCGCGCTGCCCGCGCCGACCGAGCGCGAAAAGACGCAGATGTACGTGCAGCGCTATCTGCCGCATCTGCCCGCGGCGGGCGAAATCACGATCTTCGACCGGAGCTGGTACAACCGCGCGGGCGTCGAGCGGGTGATGGGCTTTTGCACCGACCAGCAGGCCACCGATTTCCTGACAGGCGTGCCGCTCGTCGAGCGCGCCATCATCCATTCGGGCGTCATCCTTCTGAAATACTGGCTCGAAGTCGGCCAGGACGAGCAGACGCGGCGTCTCGAGGAACGCATCCACGACGGGCGCAAGATCTGGAAGCTTTCGCCGATGGACGTGCGCTCGTATAACCGCTGGTACGACTATTCGCGCGCCCGCGACGAGATGTTCGAAGCGACCGATACGGACGAGGCGCCGTGGTACGTCGTGCGTTCCGACGACAAGCGCCGCGCGCGTCTGAACCTCATCAGCCACTTTCTGAAAAGCATTCCGTACAAGGAAGTGCCGCGCGAGAAGGTGAAGCTGCCCAAGCGCCAAAAGCCGGACAACTATCGCGAGAGCGACCGGCCGCTGCGCTACGTGCCCGAGCGCTTCTGAGCGCCATCGGCGCGCGGCATCGTCATCATGTCGGACCGCGCGCCCATCGTTCCCGACTGGCTGTTTCACTACCAGAAACAGTGGGCGCGCGCCGATACCGTCGCCGGTCTGACAACCGCGGCCGTCGTCATACCGAAGGCGCTCGCTTACGCGACCATCGCGGGCCTGCCGGTTCAGGTCGGCCTCTATACCGCATGCGTGCCGATGATCGTCTACGCGTTCATCGGTTCGTCGCGCGTGCTCTCCGTCAGCACGACGACCACGCTCGCGATTCTCGCCGCCAACGCGCTCGGCAACGTCGTCGCGAACGGCGACCCGCACGCGCTCGCCGCCGCCAATGCGACCCTGACGCTGCTCGTCGGCGCGATGCTCGTCGCGGCGGCGGTGCTGCGGCTCGGCTTCGTCGCGAACTTCATATCGGAGCCGGTGCTCGTCGGCTTCAAGGCGGGCGTGGCGATCGTCATCGTCATGGATCAGTTGCCGAAGCTCTTCGGCTTGCACTATCCGAAAGGGTCGTTCGTGCACAACGTCGGCGCGTTTTTCGCCGGCTTGCCGCATCTTTCCATGAGCACGCTCGCGCTCGCGGCGCTCACGCTCGTTGCGCTCGTGCTGCTCGAACGCTTCACGCCGCGCGCGCCGGCGCCGTTGTTCGTCGTCGCGGCGGCGATCGTCGCGGTGGCCGCATTCGGCCTGCGCGCGCATGGCGTCGAAACGGTCGGCGCGGTGCCCGCCGGATTGCCGTCATGGACCCTGCCCGATGTGTCGCTCGCGCTGAAACTGTGGCCCGATGCAATGGGCATCGCGCTGATGAGCTTCACCGAAAGCATCGCGGCCGCGCGTGCGTTCGCGCGCAACGACGAGCCCGCGCCCGATGCGAACCGCGAACTGCTCGCGACCGGCTTCGCGAACGCGGGCGGCGCGTTTTTGGGCGCGATGACGGCGGGCGGCGGAACGAGCCAGACGGCCGTCAACCGGCAAGCGGGCGCGCGCTCGCAGCTCGCGGGACTCGTGACCGCGCTGATCGCGCTCGCGGTGATGCTGCTGTTCGCGCCGCTGATGGCGCTGATGCCGCACGCGACGCTCGCCGCCGTCGTCGTGTTCTATTCGATCGGGCTGTTCAGTCCCGCCGAGTTCCGCGCCATCCTGAAGATTCGCCGTACCGAATTCGTGTGGGCGCTGACCGCATGCGCGGGCGTCGTGCTGCTGGGCACGCTGGAGGGCATTCTCGTCGCGATCGTCGTGTCGCTGTTCGCGCTCGCGCATCAGGTGTCGAATCCGCCCGTGTACGCCCTTAAGCGCATACCGGGCACGAATGTCTTTCGGCGCGATTCGCGGCGGCATCCCGAAGACGAGGCGTTTCCCGGACTGTTGCTGTTGCGTCCCGAAGGACGGATATTCTTCGCGAATGCGCAACACGTCGCCGAAAAAATCCGGCCGCTGGTGCGCGATTCGAATGCAAGGATCGTCGTGCTGGATCTCAGCCGCGTATTCGATGTCGAATACACCGCGCTCAAGATGCTGAGCGAAGCCGATGCGCGCCTCGCCGCGAACGGCACGACCCTCTGGCTCGCGGGCCTGAATCCCGGCGTGCTCGATGCGGTCCGGCGCGCGCCGTTCGGCCAGGCGCTCGGCGAAGCGCGCATGTTCTACAACCTGGAACATGTGGTGGAAAAGTATCGGGAGATTGTTTCGCCCGACGTCGATGCCAACCGCACCGACGACACCGACGACGATTCAGCGCGTCATTGAGTCGCCTTTTTTTGCCACTTCGCTGTCGCAGATTGCGCTTATATTTGGATGATGTTATCCAGATCATCTGTCCAGAGACGCTCGTCAGACCAGGTTCGAAACATCGGCTATCAGCGTCATCCCATGCACGTTTTCGTCGCGGAGGTCACGTCATGACGGTTGCAGATCAACTGGCTCGAAGCACGCAGATCGCGGACAAGGTGTCCCGCGTGTTTCAGAAGCGCGCGGAAACGGCGCAGCAGCAATTCAGCGAGCGCGCGCGCGATGCGGGCGTGCGCCTCTTCGGCAACGGCGGCGCGGATCGTTTCAGCGGTGCGGGCGCGGGCGGCGTGGGCCAGTTCAATGGCTATGCCTACGCGGTCGATATCCTGCAGCGCTCCGTGCTCTTCTGGGACACGCTGCGTCAGCGCGGCAACAACTTCATCGAGCAGACGAGGCGCGGGCTCGAACCCGTGCTGCATTTCGCGCATGAAATGCTGATCGACGGGCGCACGTTCGCGCGGCCCGTCAACTATGCGCTGTTGCGCATCGTGCCGCCCGAAGGCGTCGTCGTCGATCCGCTCAAGCGGCCGTATCTCATCATCGATCCGCGCGCGGGGCACGGTCCCGGCATCGGCGGTTTCAAGGACGATTCGCAAGTGGGCGTCGCGTTGCGCGCGGGCCATCCGGTGTACTTCGTCACGTTCTTCCGCGACCCGCAGCCGGGCCAGACGATGCTCGATGTCTGCGCGGCCGAGCAGCGGTTCGTGAAGCACGTGCGCGAGCTGCATCCCGACAGCCCGAAGCCCGCGATCGTCGGCAATTGCCAGGGCGGCTGGGCCGCGATGATGCTCGCGAGCTCGCAGCCCGACGACACCGGGCCGCTCGTCATCAACGGCGCGCCGATGTCGTACTGGAGCGGCGCGTGGAGCGAAGGCGAGGGCGACAACCCGATGCGCTATTCGGGCGGCATGCTGGGCGGCACGTGGCTCGCCTCGCTGACGGCCGATCTCGGCAACGGCAAGTTCGACGGCGCGTATCTCGTCGAGAACTTCGAGAACCTGAATCCCGCCAACAGCCTCTGGGACAAGTACTACACGCTGTTCGACAAGATCGACACCGAGCCGCCGCGCTTTCTCGACTTCGAACGCTGGTGGGGCGGCTATTACCTGATGAACCGTGAAGAGATCGAATGGATCACGCGCAATCTCTTCGTCGGCAACACGCTATGGTCGGGCGAAACGCGCGGCGTATCGGGTGCGTCGTTCGATCTTCGCGCGATCAAGTCGCCGATCATTCTGTTCGCGTCGATGGGCGACAACATCACGCCGCCGCAACAGGCGTTCAACTGGGTCGCGGATATCTACGGCAGCACCGACGAGATCAAGTCGCGCGGCCAGGTGATCGTCGGGTTGATGCATAAGAACATCGGGCATCTGGGCATCTTCGTGAGCGGCAAGGTCGCGAAGAAGGAGTACACGCAGATCGCATCGGTGCTGGAGGCGATCGAATCGTTTCCGCCGGGACTCTATGGCATGGAGATCGCCGAGCGCAAGGGCGCCGATGGCAAGACGGAGTACGACGTGAGCTTCCACGAACGCCGTCTCGAAGAGGTGACGGCGCGCTTCAATCGTTTCGAGCGCGCCGACGAGCTGCCGTTTCATGCGGTGAAACAGGTATCGGACTTCAATCAGCGTGCGTATGAGCTGTTCGCGCAGCCGTTCGTGCAGGCGATGGCGAACGACGCGACCGCGACCCTGCTGCGCGCGTTTCATCCCTTGCGCGCGCAACGCTGGATGTTCTCCGATCTGAATCCGTGGCTCACGTGGCTCGGTCCAACGGCCGAAGCGGTGAAGGCCGCGCGCAAGCCCAATGCCGAACGTACTGAGCGCGATGTGCTGCGCCGCGCGGAGCATTGCGGCTCGGACATGATCAGCGCGAGCCTCGACTTCTATCGCGCGATGCGCGATGCGGCGACCGAAGCGATGTTCTTCTCGGTGTACGGCAACATGTTCTCGGTGCATCAGGCGCAGGAGCATCAGGCACAGGAGCGCAAGACGACCGATCCGCGCGAACTGCCATTCGTGCAGGAAGCGCTGGCATCGATCGCGCACGGCGGCTATGCGGAAGCGGTCGCGCGCGTCGCGTGTCTGCTGGTCCATCACGACGAGCCGCTGCCGCTCGCGCGCATGGTGCTGCGTCAGGAACTGATCGCCGACTACGCGGACTATCTGCCGCAGATGCCGCGCGATGAATGGCGGCGCATCCGCGGCGAGCAGGAGATCATGGTGCGCTACGAGCCTGAGCAGGCGCTTTCGACCTTGCCCGAACTGCTCGACGACAACGAGGACCGCAAGAAGCTCCTCACGCTGATGGACAAGCTGCGCGACGATAGCCGGCTGCAAGGCTACGAGCCGACGGCCGCGCAGCACGACATGCTCGCCCGCATCCGCGCGGCGCTGCCCCTCAAACCCGCGCGTGCGCCGCGACGTTCCGCAACCGCGCACTGACGCGTCGGTGACTCATCGCACGTTCTCACGTTTCCTCGGGAGGCGAAATGGAACACAAGCACGAGAAGTACGACAAGCTCATCGAGATTTGCCGGACGCTGCCGCCGCTCGCGACGGCCGTCGCGCATCCGTGCGACCGGACATCGCTGGAAAGCGCTGTGAAGGCGAACGAGATGGGTCTGATCGCGCCGCATCTCGTCGGGCCGCGCGAGCGCATTCGTGAAGTCGCCGAGGAATGCGGGCTCAATATCGCGGGCCTGCCGATCGTCGATGCGCCGCACAGTCACGCGGCCGCGGCGAAGGCGGTGGAGCTGGTGCGCGAAGCGAAGGCCGAAGCGCTCATGAAAGGCAGCCTGCACACCGACGAACTGATGGCTGCGGTCGTCAAGCGCGATGGCGGCCTGCGCACCGCGAGGCGCGTATCGCACTGCTTCATCATGGACGTGCCCCGGCACGAGAACGTGCTCATCATCAGCGACGCGGCCATCAACATCGCGCCGACGCTCGCCGACAAAGTCGACATCGTGCAGAACGCCATCGAGCTCGGTCACGCGCTGGGCTTCGAAGCGGTGCGCGTCGCGATTCTTTCCGCGATGGAAACGGTGAACCCGAACGTGCCGTCTACGCTGGAAGCCGCCGCGCTCTGCAAGATGGTGGATCGCCATCAGATCACGGGCGCGCTCGTCGACGGGCCGCTCGCGCTCGACAACGCGATCGATCTCGAAGCGGCGCAGACGAAGAAGATCGATTCGCCCGTCGCGGGCCGAGCGAACGTGCTGATCGTGCCGGATCTCGAAGCGGGCAACATGCTCGCGAAGAGCCTGTCGTTTCTCGCCGGCGCGGACGCGGCGGGCATCGTGCTCGGCGCGCGCGTGCCGATCATTCTGACGAGCCGCGCCGATTCGCTGCAATCGCGGCTCGCGTCGTGCGCGATTGCCGTGCTCTTTGCGTCGAAGCGGCGCGAACAATCGCAAGTGATGGGGTGAGCAATGGCCGATGTGATCCTGGTTCTCAACGCGGGTTCGTCGAGCATCAAGTTCAGCGCGTTCGATGTGAAGGGCGGCGAACTCGAGCTCGTCACGCGCGGGCAGGTGGAAGGGCTTTTCAGCTCGCCGCATTTCGTCGCGTTCGATGCGAAGGGCGAGAAGACCGGCGAACACAAATGGGGCGATGGCGAGAGGCTCGAACACGCCGATGCGATCGCGTATCTCGGCGCTTTTTTGCGCGGGCATGGCGCGGGGCATCGTCTGATCGGCGTGGGGCATCGCGTCGTGCATGGCGGCGCACAGTTCACGAAGCCGGTGCTGACAAACCCCGAAGTGCTCGACGAGCTCGATAAGCTCACGCCGCTTGCGCCGCTGCATCAGCCGCACAATCTCAAGCCGATACGCATCGTCGCCGAGCGCAATCCGGACCTGCCGCAGGTCGCCTGTTTCGACACGGCGTTTCACGCGACGCAAGCGCCGCTCGCGCAGGCGTTCGCGCTGCCCGAGTCGATCACGAAGAACGGAGTGCGGCGCTACGGCTTTCATGGGCTGTCCTATGAATACATCGCGAGCGCGTTGCCGGATATCGCACCCGATGCCGCGCGCGGGCGCACCGTCGTCGCGCATCTGGGCAACGGCGCGAGCCTGTGCGCGATCCATGCGGGCAAGAGCGTCGCGAGCACGATGGGCTTCACCGCTGTCGACGGCCTCATGATGGGCACGCGCTGCGGCAATCTCGATCCGGGCGTGATCCTCTACATGCTCGACGAGCTCGGCATGAACGCGCGCGAGATCGAGGACCTGCTGTATCGCAGCTCGGGATTGCTGGGCGTCTCGGGCATATCGGGCGACATGCGCGCGCTGCTCGCGAGCGACGACGAACGCGCGCGCTTCGCCACCGATCTTTATGTGTATCGCATCGCCCGCGAGATCGGCTCGATGAGCGCCGCGCTGCAAGGGCTCGACGCCATCGTGTTCACGGCGGGCATCGGCGAGCATTCGAAGGAAATACGTCAGCGCGTATGCGAGCAGGCCGCGTGGTGGGGCATCGAGCTCGACAGGAAGGCCAACGAAAGCGGCGGCCCGCGCATCAGCACGGGCTCGGGCAAGGTGAGCGCGTGGGTGATTCCGACCAACGAGGAATTGATGATCGCGCGTCATACCTTCGCGCTCATCGACGGCAAGCGCGAAGGAGCATCGACATGATGGAACATGTTCCGGCGCCCGTGCTGAAGGGCGCGAAGGCGCTCGTCACCGGCATCGCCAACGAGCATTCGATCGCCTATGGCTGCGCGAAGGCGTTTCGCGAGCTGGGCGCCGATCTCGCCATCACCTATGCCGACGACAAGGCGCGGCCCTACGTCGAGCCAATCGCGCAAGCGCTGGAAGCGCGCATCTTCATGCCGCTGAATGCCTCGCGTCAGGATGAACTCGACGCCGTGTTCGGGCGCATCGGCGGCGAGTGGGGCGAGCTCGATATCCTCGTGCATTCGATCGCGTGGGCGCCGAAGGACGATCTGCAAGGCGGCCTCCTGAACTGCTCGGCCGAAGGCTTCGCCAAGGCGATGGACATCTCCTGTCATTCGTTCGTGCGCATGGCGCGGCTCGCGGCGCCGCTCATGAAAGACGGCGGCACGATGTTCACGATGAGCTATCACGGCGCGAACAAGGTCGTCGCCAATTACAACGTGATGGGACCGGTGAAGGCGGCGCTCGAAGCATGCGCGCGCTATCTCGCCTACGAACTCGGGCCGCAGGGCATCCGCGTGCATGCGATTTCGCCGGGGCCGCTCAAGACGCGCGCGGCGTCGGGGCTCAAGGACTTCGATCTGCTGTTGACGGAGGCCGCACAGCGCGCGCCGCTCGGCGAGCTGGTCGACATCATGGACGTCGGATTCACGTGCGCGTTTCTGGCGACGCCTTACGCGCGCCGTCTGTCGGGTGAAACGCTGTACGTGGATGGCGGCGTGCACATCATGGGATGAACATGTTCAACTGGCTCTTCAAACGCGACGAGAGCGCCACGCGCGACGACGTGCGGCAGGCGCTCGGGCGCATCGTTTCGGTCGCGCCTCAGGTGCGCCTCGCGAGCCGGTACGAGTCGCGTCTTGCGCCTGTCATCGGAAAGACGATTGATCATGTGCGCGCGCTGGTTGCCGCGTTGCCCGCGCCGCGCGATGCGACGCCCGGCGCATGGTCGGACGATCCATATCTGCGTGCCAAGTTCGCGACGCCCGACGACATCGCGCGCGTGATCGACGAGTCGCACGACATGCGCGGCTGGTTCGATGACCACATCGCCGCGGACTACGCGTTCGCGGTTCTGGGCGCGACGCTCGTCGAGCGGCAGGTGCTCGTCGCGGCGCTCGAAGGCGGCGCGATGCGCTCGGATGTCGCGCGCACGGCGGTCGGCTTCGACGACAAGCGCATGCGCTTTTGCAACGAGACCGACGAGGCGCTCAGGCACGATCTCGTGCAGCGGATCGTGGAGCAGTTCGCGCTGGAAGCGATGTCGCGCGTCGCGGAAAAGGAAGCGCGGCGCGATGCGCTGCAGGAATATCGCGCGCTGCTGAGCGCGCGCATGCAAATGCTGGGCCGGCGCGGCGCGGGCATGAGCAGCCTGATCGCATCGGCGGATCTCGCCGGCGACGCCACGCGGCTGCAGCGCGATTTCGAAGAGAACGAGGCCAGGCTTTCGGCGCTCGGCTCGCTCGCCGATTCCATCGAGACGCAGCTTCAGACGATCGTCGAATTGCTCGACGAGCCGGCCAAGCTGATTTCCGTCACCGAGCGCACGCTGCGCCTGAATCACATGAACCTGCTGATGGAAAGGCGCTGTGATGAGCCGCACGCGGAGATCGCGATTCATCTTGCGCATCTGCCGACGCAGCCGCCGCAGACGCGCGCTGTGGAGATAGTGCGGATCGCGCGGAGGGATGTGCCCAAGGGTGGGGCGAGGTTTGAGGAGGCGGAGCGGCTGGTGTTGTAGGGGGCTGTTCGCAGGCGAAAGGAACGGCCAAGAAGCGGCTGTTCAAGAGTTGCTCGCGGCGCCTCGCGGGCGCGAGCAACGCCGGAATTGCATCCTGTGAGGCAGAGATTTAGTCGCTCAAAGTCAGGATCGTACGGTTCTACAAATAAGCAGGGATTCCTTTTTTACATTTATCCAGCGATTGAGTGCTGTTACCGACGACGCCGAACCGATATTTGCAATAGTCGGCAAAAGCGGCGCGATCAGCACGGCGCAATTGATCGATTGGCACGTCATCGCCTTCGCTAGCAAAAGGGTCGTGGAACTCCATTTGCAAGGTCGGATATTGCTTGAAAAAGAAAGTCGTCTGCACACCTTCGTCAAGATACGACTTTACATAGCCCGTATACAGGATCGCTGTAATGACGACGCAGACGCCCAGGACTAGCCCCAGATAACTTTTCGTTCCTCTCACGGCGCGCTCAGTCCTTTCGATCTTCGAAGCTCTGTAACGAGCGACAGGCCCACGTTACCTGGACAAATCTTCCCCTCTCCTGGTTGCCCAGGAAATTCGCGATGGCCGCCAAGCGTGTTGATGTAAAAAAACTCCAGCAGAATGTCGATGAATCGATGAGCGGATTGCTTCTGCTTATCGGGTACTTGGGGACGCTCGTTCAAGCCAATTGTGTTCAGAAATTTTCGAACTTTTGCGACGCGATCGCTCCCTTCTTCGGAGTCCGTTAGGTTTTCCAGTAGAACGATGCCAATTACGCCAGTGTTGTAGTTATGCACGTTCTCGCCCTTGAAACGGATATCTCGTCCCTCAAAAATGTTGCCAAAACAATCGAGTGCGTAGTGATATCCGATATCGTCACTCGGCGCAACACTCTTGCCCATCTGCATGTCTTGAATCTCTTGCAGTTGAAGAGCGGCAGGACCGCACGAAAAACGTCGCCCCGCATGGTGAATCGCAATCTTGCTGTAGTCCCAATCGTTAGTCATTCGCGCCGAACGATTTTCGTGCGCAGCCCAATCCGAGCGTTCCACGAAATTCATGCCCCGTTGACGGACACGATTGATAATCGCCTGCCGAGTTGCGGCTCGATTATTCACAGAGATAGATATTGCGCTAGCTCTGCTATCTTCCGCCGCCGAACGAGTCGATGTCCAATGTTCGATGTTGTAATCTGCGGCCATATACTCTACGTTCCCGTCCCCGGTTTGAGTTCGCACTTCGGTGACGAGAAAACCACGTGCAAATCGATAGTACTCTCCCCGTCTGTTTCGATCTTAGCGTACCCGCTCCCGTCCGTTCTGCCGGTTTGTTTAATTCCAGCTACGCGAGCGACGAAACTTTGGTTACGCAGCGGCTCGCCGGTAACACTGTCCTGCGCATAGAACCAACTCGTATGCTTACCCTCACGAATATCCTCCATGCCAGCGTCCAAGGCTGCCATTGAAACTTCTGCATTTGTTGCCGTATGTGTACCTTTGTCTATGCCCTCCCTGATCAAAAATTCAGGATGTCCCGAAATCACGCGATTTTGCCCGCACGGGCAGAGCACGCGGTCCAGGTGTCTGGCTAGCGGTAGCCCTTCATCGAGGATCGTGTCGGCAGTACCCAATATGGGGAAAGCGCCTTCACAGTTCCCACAGGTGGCAATGTCGTTGCGACGTGAGAGCGTTTGGCCGTTCTCCGCGAAGAACGACGAAGAGCCGCCTATGACGCGCCCTCGTGTAGTGGTCCAATCGCCTTTTCCAACGAGTGTGTCAGTCATGCAGATCTCCCGGCAAGTCCTTCACGCGCTTAGTTGATTCGCAATACTTGATTTGTGGCATATATCTATCTCTTGAAAAGATCGCCACTTGACTAGGTGGTTGCTGCCAGCTTACGAACGTATCGGAGAAATGCGACGGTATGCCGTTAACACAACCACAAATTTCGGGAGATGAAAGGCAGGTGATCCCGCATGCCATTTGTTCTTGCATAAGCGAATGAGCGCCAACACTGACGTGCTTAACGCTATCGCTTACGCGTTGGGACGTGTGTGGATTTTGGTCAAAGGAGAGCCGCGACGGCTGTCTATCGGCAGTGGTGGACAGAATGATAAAGAGTGCAAAGCAAGCATGCGCATACCGTCACTCGAAAGAACGATAACGCCTAAAACCCCCCACGCCCCATCGCCGCCGCAATCTCCCGACTCACACCCGCGAGCGCACGACTATGCGCAGCCACGAGCGCATCATAGTCAGCCCCGCCTACCGCTTCGCGCACCTTCGATCGCCCGCTGATCACATTGTCGTCACCAAACCGCCGCACGGTCCATTGCGCGTCAATCGCGACGGCATCGCCGGGAACGGATTCGAACTGCTGGATATCGACGCGCACGCGCCACGCATCCGGATCGGCGATCGCGCGCGATGCGGGCGCCACGCGATCGGAGCCGAGCAATAAAGAAAGATCCGCAGCGATGGCATCCGCGATACTGCTCTTGAGCGGCTCGCCCCAGCGCGCGTACTCATTGAGCGAGACTTCGTTGTTCGTATTGCGCGTGACGATCTGCGGACGATCGACGAGATCGGGCACCGTCACCGGCCCGACGATCACGGGCCGCGTAGTAGCACGCGTGGCCACCGCGGTGAGCGTCGGATCGGCGCTCAAGCGATAAAAGCTCGCGCTCGGCGACGCGCATCCGGCGAGCAAGACGAAGAGAAAGAGAACGAGAGCGGGCCGCATCACTTCTTGTCCTCCGGCTTGCCGCGCAGCAACGCTTCCGGATGCTGCTGCAGATAATCCGCGAGACTGCGGAACGATACGGCGGTGCGCGTCAGTTCGCGGATCGCTTCGGCCGTGTCCTGCTGCAAGCCGGAATCCGGCATCAGCGTCGAATGCGCGGCATCGAGCGCGGAGCGCGCGGCGGCAAGCGTCGTCGCGGCTTGCGGCACAACCTGCGTGTTGAGGCCCTGCATCAGCGCGGTCGTGCTATTGAGCGTCTGCCGCGCGCTCGCGGTGAGTTCCTCGATCGGCAGCTTGTCGATGCGCGTCATGATGCGGTTGACCGAATCCTGCAACGAATCAAGACCGCTCGGCGTGGTCGGCATTTCGGGCGGCGTGCGGTTCCAGTCGATGCTCGCCTTCTTCGCATTCGGGAAGAAATCGAGCGACACATAGAGCTGCCCCGTCAGCAGGCTGCCCGTGCGCAATTGCCCGCGCAAGCCGCGCGAAACCAGTAAATCCGCGAGCGCCTTCGGATCGCGCACCATGCGCCCGCCTTTCGGCTCGGTCGCGAAGCGCGACGTGAAGCGCTCCGGATAAAGCTTGATCTCGACCGGAATGCTGATGGTCTTCGTGACCGGATCGAAGCGCGTATAAATCGCCGACACTTCGCCTATCTGGATGCCGCGGAACTCGACCGGCGCGCCGACCGCGAGCCCGCGCACCGAGCCCCGGAAGCTGAACATGTACGTTTCGACGATGCGCTCCTGCACGCGCAGCGCTTCGGAGCGCGTCGGGAACAGCTTGAAGGTCGTGTCGGACGGCGCCTCGGCCCAACTGAGCGACACCGCCGGCGTCTCGAACGCGAGCCCGCCGATCAGGATCGACACGAGGGATTGCGTGTTGACCTTGAGCCCGTCGGTGCCGAGCGTCACGTCGATGCCGCCCGCCTGCCAGAAGCGCGAATCGGCGTTCACGTAGCGGTCGTAGGGCGCGTTGATGAAGACGTGCAGCGTCACGCCGCTGCCGTCCTTGTCGAGTTCGAACGACGTCACCTGGCCCACCTGGAGGCGGCGGAAATACACCGGCGTGCCAATATCGACGGAACCGAGATCCGTCGCCTTCAGCACGAATTGGCGGCCGGGCACGTCGCTCGCGAAGACCGGCGGCGTCTCGAGCCCGACGTAATCGCGCCGCGTCTCTTTCGTGCGGCCGATATCCATGCCGATATACGCGCCCGACAGCAGCGTGCTGATGCCCGACACCGAGCCGCCCGCCACGCGCGGCCGCACGACCCAGAAGCGCGTGTCGTCGACGAGCATGTTGGTCGCGTCGCGGGTCAGCTCCGCCGTGGCGATCACGCGCTTGTAATCCTTCGAGAGCGCCACGGTCTTCACGAGACCGATATCGACGTCCTTGAACTTGATCTTCGTCTTGCCCGCTTCGAGCCCTTCGCCGGACTTGAAGCTGATGGTGACGGTCGGTCCCGCCGAGAGCACGGCCTGTGCCGCGAGCCAGATGCCGACCGCCACGGCGATGGCCGGCACCACCCAGACCCACGGAATGCGCCAGCGCTTTTTCGGCACGACTTCGGCGTCGGGCGTGTCTTCGGGCGTGCTCATCGCGTTCCTTCACGAGGTGGCGGCGCATCCCAGATGAGGCGCGGATCGAAGGACATCGCCGCGAACATCGTCAGCACGACGACGGCTCCGAACGCAATCGACGCGGGCCCGGCTTCGATCGTCGCCATCGCGCTGAACTGCACGAGCGCAACGAGCACGGCGATCACGTAGATATCGAGCATCGACCAGCGTCCCACCAGCTCGACGATGCGGTAGATGCGCGTGCGCTGCGTGCTTTGCTGCGTCATATGCAGATTCGTGGTCGTGGCGAGATAGCCGATCGCGAGGATCTTGAGCATCGGCACGGCGATGCTCGCGATGAACACGATGATCGCGAGCGGCCACGAGCCCGAATGCCACAGGTACGCGACGCCGCTCATGATCGTGTCTTTCTGCGCGCCGAAGAGCGAGCTCGTGTTCATCACGGGCAGGAGGTTCGCCGGGACGTAGAGAATCGCCGCCGAAATCAGAAACGCCCACGTGCGCGACAGGCTCGCGGGCTTGCGCAGGTGCAGATGCGCGTGGCAGCGCGGGCAGAGCAGATGACCGTGCCGCGCGATGCCGCGGGTGCACAGGCCGCAGTCGTGGCACACGCAGATGCCGCTCGCCGCCGCCGTGGGCCCGGCGAGCGGCGTGTCGGCGGGCATGCCGGGCGGCGCTTTCTCGATGCGCATCCACATCGCGCGCTCGTCGAAGGCGGAGTTCGCGGCGACGAGCAGCAGCATCAGCGCGGCGAGCGACCACAGCGCCGGACCCGTCACCACCGACGCGATATGCGCGAGCTTCACGACCGCCACGAGCAGGCCGAGCATCAGCACTTCGGTCATGCCCCAGTTGCGCGCGACCCGCAACACGTGGAACGCCGCGTCGGCCCGCCAGGGCGAGCGGTTCAGCCGCAGCGGCAGAAGCAGCCACACCATGCCGAGCGCCTGGAGCGCGGGCATCAGGACCGTCGTGATGAAGATGAGGCCGGCGAGCGGCCACATGCCGTCGCGATAGAGCACGCGCACCGCGCCCATGAGCGTCGTCTCGACGACATCGCCGTTGACCGCGAGGCCGACGATCGGAAACGCGTTCGAAATCACCCACAGCGCGCAGGCCGCGAGCGCAAAGGCCAGCGAGCGGTCGAAGCCGCGCGAGCGGCGCCGGTAGAGAACGGCGCGGCAGCGGCAGCAGCGCAGCACGCCGCCAGGCGGCACGTCGCTTTCGCGCTGCATCAGATCGCATTCGTGGCACGCGATCAGCGCGCGCGCCTGGGGTCCGGCCGCTTTTGATGTCGGCGTGTTCATTGCACCGCCTGCGGGGTCGGCTGCGCGGCCTTCGCGGCGTCGCTGGTTTGCGTCGTCATCTTGTCCGCGGTGACGACCCAGCCGCCGCCCATCACCTTGTACAGCGTGACGAAGGACACGAGCGCGGCGGCCTGTGTCTGCGTCTGCGAAAGCTGCGCGTTGAAGAGGCTGCGCTCGGCGTCGAGCACTTCGATATAGCTCGTGTAGCCGCCTTCGTAGCGCGCCCGCGCCATGCGCGAATACGTGGAGAGCGCGGTGACCTGGCGGCCTTGCGTTTCGAGTTGCTCGTGCAGTTTTTGCGACGCGATGAGCGCGTCGTCGACTTCCTGGAACGCGACCTGGATCGCCTTCTGATACGTGAGCAGCGCCTGCTGCTGCTGCGCCTCTGCCGACTGCACCTGACCGGAGATGTTGCCCGCCGTGAAGATCGGCTGCGTGACCTGGCCCGCGAACGACCACACGCGCGACGGTCCCGTGAACAGCGACGAGAACGCCGTGCTCGCCGTGCCGAACAGACCCGTCAGCGAAATCTGCGGGAAGTAGAGCGCCCGCGCCGCGCCGATCAGCGCGTTCGCCGCGACCAGATCCTGTTCCGCCTGCAGGAGATCGGGCCGGCGCTCCAAAAGATCGGACGGCAGGCCCGCCGGAATCACGGGCGTCGCGAGCTGGCCGAGCGGGCGGCCGCGCAGGATCGGCCCCGGATTTGCGCCGAGCAGGATCGACAGCGCGTCTTCCTGCTGCGCGATCTGCGTTTCGATCTGCGGAATCGTCGCCAGCGAGGCTTCGTATTCGGACTGGCTTTGCGCGAGTTCCATCTGCGAGACTTCGCCGCCTTCGAAGCGCAACGTGAACACATGCACCGATTCGGCGCGGCTCTCGGTCGTTGCCCTGGCGATATCGAGCTGCTTGTCGAGGCTGAGCAGATTCAGATACGACGACGCCACCGACGCCACCAGCGAGAGCACCGTCGCGCGCCGTCCTTCTTCGCTCGACAGCAGATTCGCGCGCGCGGCCTCGGTGAGGCGCCGGTTGCGGCCGAAGACATCGATTTCCCACGCCGCCGAGACGGACAGCTCGACGCTGTTGTAGACCGGCCCGAAGCCGTTCGACAGCACCTGCGGCGTGCGCTGACGCGCCGCCTGCGCGCCCGCCGAGATCTGCGGAAAGAGCGCGGAACGCGTCGTCACGAACTGGCCCATGAACTGCTCGACGCGCGCCGCCGCGATCTTCACGTCCTTGTTGTTGGCGAGGGCGGTGGCGATCAACTCGTCGAGCACCGGGTCCTGGAACTGCTTCCACCATTCGGTGTTGGCGGTATCGGCGACATCGGCCGCGGCGAAGCGATACGTTGCCGGCGTTTCGACCGGCTGCCGCGAATAGTTCGGGCCGAGCAGGCAGCCGCCGAGCGACAGCGCGGCCGCCATGCCCGCGAAAGTGTGGATGAGCCGGGCGCGCCGCATGTCAGTGTCCTTTGTCCGGAGCGGACGGCGTGGCGTTCGGACCGCTTCCCGATGCGGGCGGAGGCGGCGGCGCATCGACGGCGTGCGTCTCGCCGCTCGTTTCGACCTTCTCGTTCTTCTTCTTGCGCGAGGACATCGTTTCGAGGCCCCAGAAGAACATCGGGATGAAGAACACGGCGATGACCGTCGCGCCGAGCATCCCGCCGATCACGCCCGTGCCGATCGAATGCCGGCTGTTGGCCGACGCGCCCGTCGCGATCGCGAGCGGCACGCAGCCGAGGATGAACGCGAGGGACGTCATCACGATCGGGCGCAGGCGCTCTTCGGCGGCGGTCATCGTCGCATCCAGGACGGACTTGCCCTGTTCGCGATTCAGCACGGCGAATTCGAAGATGAGAATCGCGTTCTTCGCCGCGAGCGCGACGAGCATCGTCAAGCCGATCTGGAAGTACACGTCGTTGTTGAGGCCGCGCAGCAGGATCGCGAGCAGCGCGCCGAAGATCGCGAACGGCACCGCCATCAGCACGCCGAACGGCAGGCTCCATTTCTCGTATTGCGCGGCGAGGATCAGGAAGACCATGATCAGGCCGAAAACGAACACGAGCGCCGACGAGCTGCCCGACTTCAGCGCCTCGTACGCCTCGCCGCTCCACCCGATGCCGTAGTCCGTCGGCAGGCCTCTCGCGATATCCTGCAGCGCGCCGATGACCTCGCCCGACGCATAGCCCGGCGCGGCATTCGCCGTGATCTTCACCGCCGGGAAGTTGTTGAAACGCGTGATGAGATCGGGTCCGGTGACGTAGCGCGTGTCGACCACCGCCTTGAGCGGCACCATCTGGCCGCTCGTGCTCTTCACAAAGATCTGCGTGAGGTCGGTCGGCTTCAGCCGGTATTCAGGCTCTGCCTGAAGAATGACCTGCCACAGCCGGCTCGACCGGTTGAACTGCGACACGTACAGCGAGCCGAACATCGTCTGCATTGCGCTGTAGACGTCCTCGACGGGCACGCCGAGTGTTTCCGCCTTGTCGCGGTCGACATTGGCGAGCAGTTGCTGCGACGACGCGTTGAACGTCGACGTCACGCCCGTCAGCTCCGGCCGCGCCTTCGCCTTGGCGACGAAATCGTCGACGATCGCCGCGAACTGTCCGATGGTCGCATCGCCCTTGCTCTGAATCCACATTTCGGTGCCGCCGGTCGTGCCGAGGCCCGGAATCGACGGCGGATTCAGCGGTATGACGATGCCCTGCCTGATCTGCGACAGATGCTTGTAAGCGTCGATCAGCACCGCGCGCGCGTTCTGCGTGCGGATATTCGCTGACTTGTAGCGTTCGTCGAAACTCTTGAAACCCACGAAGAAGGTCGATGCATTGTTCTTGTTCTGGCTGTCGAGAAGGCTGAAGCCGTCGACGGTCGTGATGCTGCCCACGGCCGGCTGCTTCATGAAGTACTCCGTGACGCGGTCGGACACCGCGCCCGTGCGGTCGAGCGATGCGGCATCGGGCATGATCACCGCGCCGAGCAGATAGCCCTGATCTTCCGGCGGCAGGAACGCGGTGGGTATGTCCTTCATCATCACGACGGCGAGCGCGATCATGCCGACGAAAAGCAGCAACGCGATCACGAAGCGCTTGATGATGAGCCGCACCATGCGCGTGTAGCCGCGCGTCATGCGCGCGAACTGGTTGTCGAACCAGCGGAAGAAGCCTTTCTTCTCGTGATGCCCCGGTTTCAGTAGCAGCGCCGCCAGCGCGGGTGACAAGGTCAGCGCGACGACGCCCGAAATCACCACCGATATCGCAATCGTGATGGCGAACTGCTTGTACATCTGCCCGGTGATGCCGCCGAGGAACGCCACCGGCACGAACACCGCGCACAGCACGAGCACGATGGCGACGACCGGCCCGGCCACTTCGTCCATCGCTTTCTTGGCGGCGGTTTTCGGATCGAGCTTGAACACGTTCATGTTGCGCTCGACGTTTTCGATCACGACGATCGCATCGTCCACGACAATCCCGATCGCGAGCACCATGCCGAACAGCGTCAGCATGTTGATGGAGAAGCCGAGCGCTTCCATGCCCATGAACGTGCCGACGATCGACACCGGCACCGCGATCACCGGAATCAGCGTCGCGCGCAGGCTTTGCAGGAACACGAACACGACGATCACCACCAGCACGACCGCTTCGAAGAACGTGTGCACCACGTCGGAGATGGACGCGCGCGTGAACTCCGTCGTGTCCATCGCGATTTCGTAGTCGATGCCTTGCGGGAAGGTCTTTTTCATCTCGGCGAGCGTCGCGCGCACCTGCTTCGACACGTCGAGCGCGTTGGCGCCAGGCTGCTGATACACCGCGATCACCGTCGCCGATTTGCCCTGGAAGCGGCTGCGGATCGAATAATCCTTCTGGCCGAGCTGGGCGCGCCCGACGTCTCGCAGACGCACGATCGCGGCGCCGCCCGACTGCGCGCGGATGATGATGTTCTCGAACTCCGACGGCTCCGTGAGGCGGCCCGTCGTCGTCACCGCGAACGACTGCTCGACGGGCGCGCCCGTCGGCGACTGCCCGAGGCGGCCGACCGCGAACTGCTGGTTCTGGTTGGCGACCGCGCGCTGCACGTCGGAGGCCGTGATGCCGAGCTGCGCCATGCGGTCGGGCTTGAGCCAGATGCGCATCGCGTAATCGGGCGTGCCGAAGATCGCCGACTGGTTCGCGCCGGGTATGCGCTTGAGCGCGTCGAGGACATACACGTTCGCGTAGTTCGCGATATAGGTCGCGTCGTAGCGTTCGTCGGGCGAATAGATGGAGATCACCATCATGAACGCCTGCGACTTCTTCTGCACCTGCACGCCCTGCGCCGTCACCGACTGCGGCAGTTGCGGCAGCGCGAGATTCACGCGGTTCTGCACGTCGACCTGAGCGAGCTCCGGGTTCGTGCCGATCTCGAAGTACGCGTTGATCGTGAGATTGCCCGTCGACGAACTCGACGAGCTCATGTAGATCATGTTGTCCGCGCCGTTGACCTGCTGCTCGATCGGCGCGGCCACGTTGTTCGCGACGACATCCGCGCTCGCGCCGGGATAGGTCGCGGAGATGGTGATCTGCGGCGGCGTGATGTCGGGGTATTGGGCGGTGGGCAGCGCGAGCATCGTCAGCGCGCCGCCCAGCGTGATGATGATCGAAATGACCGAGGCGAAAATCGGACGGTCGATGCAGAAATGTGAAATGTTCATTGGCCTCTTCCGCGCGACTTTATGCCGATGCTCGTTGGATCAGCTCACTTTTCGGTCCCGCCGCTCGCGTTCTTCGTCTCGCCGAGCGACGCCTCCTGCGCGCCCGATGCGGGTTTATCGACGACCCGGACATTCGAATCCGCACCGACACGGATCGCGCCATCGACGACCACGCGTTCGCCCGCTTGCAGCCCGCTCGTGATGAACCAGTTGTCGCCGTGCCATTCGCCTACTTCGACGACGCGCTGATGCGCCTTCGACTGCTGATCCAGCACCCAGACGAAATGGCTCTTCGCGCCCTGCAGGACGGCGCGCTGCGGCAGCAGAATCGCGTTGGGCCGGATCGCGCCCGCGACGCGCGCTTTCACGAACTGGCCGGGGCGCAGCGTGCCCTGCGGATTCGCGAACACCGCGCGCACGAGAAACGTGCCGGTCTCCGTGCTGAATGCGGGATTCGTGAAGTCGATGTGGCCGGTCTGCGGATAGACCGAGCCATCGGCCTGGATGACGGTCACGTCGAACTTGTTCTCGGGCGGAAACTTCAACTGGCCTTTCTGAATCTGCTCGCGATAGCCCAGCAATTCGTTCTCCGAGATGCTGAAGTTCACCCACATCGGGTCGAGCTGATACACGTAGGTGAGCAGGCCCGATTGTGTCGGCGTCACGTAACTGCCTTCCTGCACGCGCGCGAAGCTCGACAGCCCTTTCAACGGCGAACGGATGGTCGTGTAGCTGAGATTCAGCTCGGCGGTCTGCACTTCGCCTTTCGCCGCGATGACGGCGGCCTCGGCGCTCTTTTCGTTGCCGATGGCGTCGTCGAGATCCTTCTTGCTCAACGCGTTCATCGCGGCGAGCGGCTTCACGCGCGCAAGGTTCTGCTGCGTGACGAGGAGCCGCGCCTGCTGTTGCGCGAGTGAGCCCTTCGCGGTCTGCAGCGCGGCCTCGAACGGGCGCTTGTCCATGATGAACATGATCTGGCCCGCCGGAACGAGCGCGCCTTCGGTGTACATGCGCTTTTCCAGAAAGCCGTCGACGCGCGCGCGGATTTCCACTTCGCGCGAGCTTTGTGTCTGCGCGGTGAATTCGAAATCGACGGGCGTGGATTGCGCGGCGACGGTCACCACGGTGACATCGACCGGTGGCTTCGCCGCTTCGGGAGGCGGCTTCTTGCACGCGGCGAGCGAGAGCGACGCGATCGCGGCCGCTGCGATGAAGCGCAGTGCGCGCATCGAGCGCGACGGATGAGCGAACGAGCAGCAGTCCAGCATCTGTTCCGACACGAACGCCATAGGCGCCTCCCTCTTGGGATGGCCGATCGTTGAAGAGCGAGCGCGCGTGCAGGGCGCCTCGCCACGACATGCTCGCGCGGGACAGGACTTCGACGATGTCAACGAGCGCGAAGAGCGCGAGCCTGATGCTTTTGATCTGTCGTAGCTGCCTCCGGTTTTGACGGTCGATTTCTAACGAGAGAGCTGCTCATGCTTCGCAGTCGCTTCGACGTGACGTGCGTGACGAAACTACTAATAGCCGAACTCGGCTGAAAACGCCATAGCGTTTAATGCCATTTCTACTGAACGCCGGGACGGAATGCGCAGCAATTGCTGAACTGCCGCAAAGGTATGGATGGCTTATGAGTGCGCAGATTCATCGTTTCGATTCGTGAAACGATGAAGGCGAATCTAGATGGTTTCGGATTCGTCATGCGCGGCTGATCGGCCCGAAGCGATCAGCCGTCCACATCATAAATGCCCGAACAAGGCCCGCGGCCGATCCTTCAACGTGCCCGCCAGCATCCTCAATCCGCTGACGAGTTGATCGCGGCTTTCCGCACAAGCGAGATTGATCCGCACGCCATGCTCGATTTCCGATCTGTCCACGGCAAACGCCGACGACGGCATCACCACCACGCCGCGCGCCTTCGCGTTTGCCGCGAAATCGTCCGCGCGCCACGGCAGTGGAAGCTTCAGCCACACGAACATGCATGCGGGATCGGACTGCAAAAACTCCTGCGGCAACAGCTCGCGCGCGAGATCGTGCCGCGCGCGAATCTCCGCCTGCTGCGCATTCATGATGTGCTGCGCGGTGCCGTCTTCCATCCAGACGGCCGCGATCAGCATGGACAGCGGCGCGGGCATCCATGCCGTCGTGCGCACGGCCTCCGCACAAAGCGCGGCCGTGTCCTGCGGGCTCGACAGATAGCCGAGCCGCAAGCCGGGCGCGAGGATCTTCGAAGTCGCCGCGATATGAAACGTCAGCTCGGGACAGAGGCTCGCGATCGTCGGCAGACGCTGCGCGACGAGCGGGCCGTAGACATCGTCCTCGATGATCGCCACGCCATGCCGGCGCGCCACCGCGACGAGCGCCATGCGCCGCTCGAGGCTCATCGTCGTGACCGTGGGATTCTGCAGATTCGGCACCGTGAAAATGGCCTTCACGGGCACGCGCTTGCACACGCGCTCGATCTCTTCGACGAGCAGGCCGTCGCGATCGCTCGGAATGCCCACGATCTCGAACTGGAACACGGGCGCGAGCGCCTTCAGCCCGTAGTACGTGAGCTGGTCCGCGAGGATCACGCCATCCGTGCCGATCAGACTGTTGAGCACCGCATACAGCCCATGCTGCGCGCCGCTCGTGACGACGACCTGATCGGCGGTCGGCGCGAAGCCCGGCGCGCTCATCCAGCGCGCTCCCGCCGCGCGCGCCCACGACGGCCCTTGCGGCGGCTGATATTCCTGCAATTGCGCGAAGCGCGGATCGCGCGGCAGCTCGGCCATCGTGCGCGCGAGGCACTTGAGATATTCGCCGGTGGCGGGCCGGTTCACGGTCAGATCGATGACGTTGCTGCCCGCGCTCGCGGGCGGCGTTTCGACGCTCGGCATCGCGCCGCCGGTCACGAGCGAGCCGCGCCGCTTGCTGCCGATCACGAGGCCGCGCAACTGCAGTTCCTTGTACGCGCGCGAAACCGTTGACACGTTGATGCCCAGTTCGCTCGCCAGTTGCCGCTGCGGCGGCAAACGGCTGCCGGGCGGATAGATGCCGCTGCGAATCTCCTTTTCGATGGAGCTGGACACCTCGATATACGTCGATCGCTTCGTCGCGCCGTCGGCGTCGCCATTTGCGGCCAGCGTCCGATCCTTGTCAGAAGCCATGAAACTCTGTCTCCATACAAAGCATGCTTTGTCCGCGATTTGTGCGGAAGTTTGCCGATTCTAACTCAGAGTCGGCGTCGTGCAAGGCTTGCTTGGGCTATGCAAGACGCGCTCCAGCGCCGACTTAGGGAAAATCCCGGGGCCACACAATGACACTTTTAATTGCACACAAAAAATTCTTGTGTGATTCTAGATTCAGAGTTTGTCTGGTGTGCGTCTGATTTTGCGTCGGCCGTGCTTCCGATTCATCCGCTCTTTGTTCGCGAGCCTCGCGAAAACCGGCTTGCATGAAAGGGGCATGACTGATGTCGAATGTGGCGATCATCGGCGCGGGTTTCATCGGCATGGCGAGCGCGGCCTGGCTCATGCGCGACGGTCACGCGGTCACGTTGTTCGATCCGTCGGGCGTGGCGCAGGGCGCGTCGTTCGGCAATGCGGGCACGTTCGCGCCGTATGGATGCGTGCCGGTGAACAATCCATCCGTGTTCCGCGATATTCCGCGCTTTCTGCTCTCGGGCGACAGCCCGTTCAGATTGCGCTGGAGCTATCTGCCGCAGCTCGCGCCGTGGCTCGCGCGCTTTCTGATGAGCTCGCGGCGCGCGAACTACGAAGCGAGCGCGAAGGCTTTGGCCGCGCTGTTATCGCGTGCGCAGGAAGGTTATGCGCCGCTCTTCTCCGATGACGGATTGCAAAGCTTCATCCGGCCGCGCGAATGTCTGTATCTGTATTCGAACGCCGCTTCGTTCGATGCATCGCGCGATTCGCTCGCACTGCGCGAACGACTCGGCGTCGGCTTCGACGTGCTCGATAGCGGCGCGATCCGCGAACTGGAGCCGCAGCTCGCGCCGATCTTCGAGCGCGGCGTGCTGTTTCGCGATAGCTGGCATTTCAGCGATCCGGCCGGCTTTCTTCATGCGTTATACGAACGGCTGGCGGCGCGCGGCGCGAAGCTCGAACGCGTGAAAGTCGATGCGATCGAACCGGGCGCGCAAGGCGTGTCATTGCGCACGAACGGCGATGCGCGTCGCTTCGATCATGTGGTGCTGGCAACCGGCGCGCGTTCGCGCGAGTTCGCGCATCAATGTGGCGACGACGTTCCGCTCGATACCGAACGCGGCTATCACGTGCGCTACGCCTCGGCATCGCATTTGATCTCGCGGCCGTGCGGCTGGGCGGAACGCGGCTTCTACATGACGCCGATGAGCGACGGCATTCGCGTCGCGGGCACGGTCGAGCTTGCGGGCTTTACCGAAGAGCGCAATCGCGCACTGCTCGATCTCGTCACGGTGTCGTCGAAGCGCGCGTTGCCCGCGCTCGGCGCACCCGATCGCGAATGGCTTGGCTTTCGCCCCACGCTGCCCGATGGCGTGCCGGTGATCGGCGCATCGAAGGCGAGTGAGCGGGTGATCTACGCGTTCGGGCATCAGCACCTTGGTTTGACGCTCGCGGGCGTGAGCGGGCGCATCGTGGCCGATCTAATCGCGCGGCGCGCACCGCCGCTCGATCTCGCGAGTTATCGCGCGTCGCGTTTTCAATGAGGAGCATGAACATGAACCGCCGCATCATTCTTTCAGGCATCACCGCAGCCGTGCTTGCCGCGTATCTGCCGATGTCGTGGGCCGCCGATCCGGAAGTCGTCAGGATCGCATTCGTCGGACCGTTGACGGGGCCGGTCGCGCGTGTCGGCAAGGACTTGCAGTACGGCGCGCAACTCGCCATCGACGAAGAGAACGCGAAGCATCCGACCGTGGGCGGCAAGCCCGTCAAGTTCGAGCTCGAGGTCTACGACGATCAGGCCGACCCGCGCACGGCGATCCAGGTCGCGCAGAAAGCGGTGGATAGCGGCGTCGTCGGCGTGATCGGGCATTACAACTCGGGTTGCAGCATCCCGGCCTCCGCCGTGTATCACCAGGCGAATGTCGCGATGATCACGCCTGGCTCGACGAATCCGCAACTCACGAAGCAGGGCTTCAAGAACGTGTTCCGCACGATGGGCCATGACGGTGTGGGCGGCGTGGTCGCGGGGCGCTTCGTCGTCGATCAGATGAAGCCGAAGCGTATCGGCATCATCGACGATCGCACGGCCTTCGGACAAGGTCTCGCCGATGCGTTCGAGAAAGGCGTGAAGGAAGCGAACGGCAAGGTCGTCGCGCGTGAATACACGAACGACAAGGCCGTGGATTTCCGCGCGATCCTCACGACCATGAAAAGCCAGAATGTCGATCTGCTCTTTTTCGGCGGGCTCGACGAACAAGGCGCGATGCTCGTCAAGCAGATGCGTTCGCTCGGCATGACGACGCAACTCTTCGGCGCGGGCGCGTTGAAGAGCAATGCGTTCCTGAAGATCGCGGGCACGTCGGGCAACGGCACGCAGGATCTCGAGCCCGGCCCCGCGCTCGACAAGCTGCCTTCCGCGCAGGAGTTCGGCAAGCGCTACAAGGCCCGATTCAATCAGGATGTCGAACTGTATGCACCCTTTGCCTACGATGCCACGCTCGCTATGATCAAGGCGATCCACGACGCGAACTCGCTCGATCGCGGCAAGATCGTGGAGGCGCTCGCGAAGGTCGACGTGACGGGCGTAACGGGCAAGATATCGTTCGATCCGTACGGCGATCTGATCAAGCCGCCTTATACGCTCTTTCAGGTGGAACAGGGGCAATGGAAGAGCCTGAGAACGGTGGGCGGAAGCGGCGTATGAGTTACACGGAAAGCATCGGCGTTCGCACGTATCGCTTCGACGATCTGAAAACGCTGCTTGCGAAAGCGAGCCCGAAGCGTTCGGGCGACGAACTCGCGGGCGTCGCCGCCGCGACCGAAGAAGAGCGCGCGGTGGCGAAAATGGCGCTGGCCGCCGTGCCGCTTCGCGCGTTTCTCGAAGAAGCGCTGATCGCTTATGAAGACGACGAAGTCACGCGCCTCATCATCGACGAGCATTCTAAGGACGCATTCGCCGCCGTGTCGCATCTCACGGTCGGCGAGTTCCGCGAGTGGCTGCTCGCGGATTCGACCGATACCGCGGCGCTCGTCGCGGTATCGAAAGGCTTGACGCCCGAGATGGTCGCGGCCGTATCGAAGCTGATGCGCAATCAGGATCTCATCCTTGCCGCGAAGAAGCGCCCGGTCGTCACGCGCTTTCGGAACACCGTGGGCTTGCCGGGACGTATGTCGGTGCGTCTGCAGCCGAATCATCCGACGGACGATGTGCAGGGCATCGCCGCATCGATGATCGATGGCCTGATGTACGGCTGCGGCGACGCGATGATCGGCATCAATCCCGCGTCGGACTCGCCGCAAGCCATCGGCAAGCTGCTCGCGATGATGGACGCGTTCCGCGAGCGCTACGACGTGCCGACGCAAACCTGCGTGCTCACGCACGTGACGAACACGCTCGCGGCGATGGAGCAAGGCGCGCCGGTCGATCTCGTGTTTCAGTCGATTGCGGGCACGGAGCGCGCGAATGCGTCGTTCGGCATATCGCTCGCGCTGTTGCAGGAAGCGTATGAAGCGGGCTTGTCGCTGAAGCGCGGGACCATCGGCGACAACCTCATGTACTTCGAAACGGGGCAGGGCAGCGCGTTGTCGGCGAATGCGCACCACGGCGTCGATCAGCAGACTTGCGAGGCGCGCGCCTATGCGGTCGCGCGCAAGTTCGATCCGTTTCTCGTGAATACGGTTGTCGGTTTCATCGGCCCGGAATATCTCTACGACGGGAAGCAGATCATTCGCGCCGGTCTCGAAGATCATTTCTGCGCGAAGCTGCTCGGCGTGCCGATGGGTTGCGACGTTTGCTACACGAATCACGCGCAAGCCGATCAGGACGACATGGATAACCTGCTGACGCTGCTCGGCGCGGCGAACGTGAACTTCATCATGGGCGTGCCCGGCGCCGACGATGTGATGCTGAACTATCAGAGCACGTCTTTTCACGATGCGCTATATGTGCGCGAAGTGCTTGGATTGAAGCGCGCACCGGAGTTCGAAGCATGGTTGCGCGCCATCCAGATCACGAATGCGCAAGGCGTGCTTCAGGAGCAGGCCCAATGGCCCGCGCTCATCGACTGGATGAGGGTGTGATGAGCGTGAACCCGAATAGATGGGAAGCGCTGCGCCGCTTCACCGATGCGCGCATCGCGCTCGGACGGGCGGGCAGCAGCGTCCCGACCGGGCCGCTGCTCGCGTTCACGCTCGCGCATGCACAGGCGCGCGATGCGGTTCATCGGCCGCTCGATGTCGATGCGTTGCGCGGCGAGTTGACATCGAAGGGCTATGCGAGCGTCGCGGTGGAGAGCGCGGCGAGCGCGCGCGATGTCTATTTGCGGCGTCCCGATCTCGGCCGCAGATTGAGCGAGGACAGCGCGACGCGCCTCGAAGCGCATGCGAAGGGCGCGGACCTCGTGTTCGTCATCGCCGATGGTTTGTCTTCGAATGCCGCAGCCACGCACGCGCTGCCGCTCATCGACAGGACGATCGCGCGGCTCGATGGATGGCGCATCGGTCCCGTCGTCGTGGCAACGCAGGCGCGCGTCGCGCTCGGCGATGGCATCGGCGCGATACTGAAGGCGCGCATGGTGGCGGTGCTGATCGGCGAAAGGCCGGGCCTCAGCTCGCCAGCGAGTCTCGGCGTGTATGTCACGTACGATCCCCTGCAAGGCCGCAGCGATGCCGAGCGCAATTGCATATCCAACGTGCGGCCTGAAGGACTCGCTTACGACGCGGCCGCGTTCAAGCTGGCTTATCTGCTGAACGAAGCGCGCGTGCGCAAGCTGACCGGCATCGGCCTCAAAGACGACAGCGCGATGGCCATTGCACAGCGAACGACCGATCGGCTATCGAACGAATAGCCTTCGATGCTTCGCGTAAACCCCGCCACAATAAAACGCATCACGTAAGAAACGGGTAAGCGGACGCTCTTACCTTAGTCTCCAGCGCATCGCATGCGCGACAGCATTGCATGATGTCCCCGCTCGGGGATTTCCCTTAATTCTATGGTTCGCCGAACGCTCGCGCTTGCGCGGACGGGCGCCTTCGCACGCAGAGAAAAGACCTTCATGCAGGAGACGGAAATGGATCTCAGGATCGTGGAAAAAATCAGATCGAGCGCCACGTATGGCGAACTCGTGCGCAAGCGCTCGAAGCTCGGCTGGACGCTGACGGCGCTCGTATTGATCGTGTACTACGGCTACGTGCTGCTGATTGCATTCGACAAGGAGCTGCTCGCCGCGAAGATCGGTTCGGGCGTGATGACCTGGGGCATGCCGATCGGCCTCTTCGTGATCGTCTTCACGGTCGTCATCACCGGTCTCTACGTGCGGCATGCGAACAGCACGTACGACGAACTCACCGACAAGATCAAGCGGGAGGCCGCATGAAGGCGCAACGTTTTCTCGCGGGGGGCGCGCTTTTCGCGGCTTCCGCCAGCGCTTTTGCAGCGGGCGGCGATCTCGGTCAGGCCGTCAAGCAGCCGACCAACTGGACGGCGATCTGCATGTTCATCGCGTTCGTGATCGCGACGCTCTTCATCACCAAATGGGCGGCAAAGAAGACGCGCTCTGCCGCGGAGTTCTATACGGCGGGCGGCGGCATCACCGGTTTTCAGAACGGTCTCGCGATCGCGGGCGACTTCATGTCGGCGGCCTCGTTTCTCGGCATTTCCGCGGCGGTCTATAGCAACGGCTATGACGGCCTGATCTATTCGATCGGCTTTCTCGTCGGCTGGCCCATCATCACGTTCCTGATGGCGGAGCGCCTGCGCAATCTCGGCCGCTTCACCTTCGCCGATGTCGCCGCGTACCGCTTCAAGCAGACACCGATCCGCGCGTTCGCGGCGTCGGGCACGCTCGTCGTCGTGGCGTTCTATCTGATCGCACAGATGGTCGGCGCGGGCCAGCTCATCAAGCTCCTGTTCGGCCTCGAATACTGGATCGCGGTGGTGATCGTCGGCGCGCTGATGATGGTGTACGTGCTCTTCGGCGGCATGACCGCGACGACGTGGGTGCAGATCATCAAGGCGTGCCTGCTGCTCGCGGGCGCTTCGTTCATGGCGTTCATGGTGCTGTGGCAGTTCCACTTCAGCCCCGAGGCGCTCTTTGCGAAAGCCGTCGACGTGCACGAGAAGAAGGCGTCGATCATGGGTCCGGGCAACTTCATCAAGGACCCGATCTCGGCGATCTCCTTCGGCATCGCGCTGATGTTCGGCACGGCTGGCCTGCCGCACATCCTGATGCGCTTTTTCACGGTGCCCAACGCGAAGGAAGCGCGCAAGTCGGTGTTCTGGGCGACGACGTGGATCGGCTACTTCTACATTCTCACGTTCATCATCGGCTTCGGCGCGATCGTGCTGGTGAGCACCAACCCGGTCTTCAAGGACGCAAGCGGCAAGCTGCTCGGCGGCACGAACATGGCGGCGGTGCATCTCGCGAGCGCGGTCGGCGGCAACGTGTTCCTCGGCTTCATCTCGGCGGTTGCGTTCGCCACGATTCTCGCGGTCGTCGCGGGTCTCACGCTCGCGGGCGCGTCGGCGGTGTCGCACGATCTGTACGCGACCGTGTTCAAGAAGGGCAAGGCGTCGAGCAAGAGCGAACTGAAGGTGTCCCGCGTGACGACGATCGTGCTCGGCATCGTCGCGGTCGTGCTCGGCATCGTGTTCGAGAAGCAGAACATCGCGTTCATGGTGTCGCTTGCCTTCGCAGTGGCCGCATCGGCCAATTTCCCGGTGCTCTTCATGTCCGTGCTGTGGCGCGGGTGCACGACGCGCGGCGCGGCGGTCGGCGGTTTTCTCGGCCTGCTTTCGGCGGTCGTGATGACGGTGCTGTCGAAGGCCGTGTGGGTCGACGTGTTCCACTACGCGAGTGCGCCGTTCCCGTATGCATCGCCCGCGCTGTTTTCGATGGCCATCGGCTTCCTCGGCATCTGGCTCTTCTCGGTGACCGACAAATCGGCGCGCGCGCGCATCGACAAGGCCGGTTTCGAGGCGCAGACCGTGCGCTCGGAAACGGGCATCGGCGCGGTGGAGGGCGCGAGTCATTGACATGAAGGCGGCGGCGTTGCGCGCGCGGCGCCGCCGGACCATCGCCTGCGCGACATGCCGCAGCACTGATACGACAGCGAAGCCCAGCGTTATCGAATGGCCGAAAAAATGCGTTAAGCTCGATGCAACCGGAATGCACGAACGCATGGAGCGAGCCATGAAACTGCAGTGCCCGAGTCTTTTCGAGCAATCGGCGTATATCGGCGGCGCGTGGGCCGACAACACATCACTGCCGCGCGTGCCCGTCACTAATCCATCGACGGGAGAAGTCCTCGGCAGCGTGCCGCAAGTCACGCCGGAACAGGTGGCCGAAGCGATCGAATGCGCGAACGCGGCCTTGCAGGACTGGCGGAGCTGGAGCAGCCGCGAGCGCGCATCGGTTCTGCGCGAGTGGGGGCGTCTCGTCGAACATCATCGCGACGATCTCGCCATCATCCTTTGCAGCGAGCAAGGCAAGCCGCTTCACGAAGCGCGTTCCGAAATCACGCAGGCCGCGAACTATCTGGACTGGTTCGCGGAGGAGGCGCGACGCATCTATGGCGATAACATTCCCGCGCCACGCCGTAACCAGCGCATCCGTGTGCTGCATCAGCCGATAGGCGTGTGCGGCGCGATCACGTCATGGACCTTTCCGTCGTCGATGGTCGCGCGGCGGGTCGGCGCGGCGCTCGCGGCGGGCTGCACGGTCGTTCATCATCCCGATCCCCGGACACCCTTTTCGGCGCTCGCGCTGTGCGTGCTCGGCGAGAATGCCGGCTTGCCGCGCGGCGTGCTCTCCGTGCTGACGGGCGAGGGCGAGCCGATCCGGAGCACGCTGCTCGCGAGTCCCGATGTGAGGAAGGTGTCGTTCACCGGTTCCATCGACGAAGGCAAGCGGCTGATGACCTTGTGCGCGCCTACGGTCAAGAAGATGTCGCTCGAACTGGGCGCGAACTGTCCTTTCATCGTGTTCGGCGATGCGGACATCGACCTGGCTGTCAAAGGCGCGCTCGATGCGCGGTTTCGTCACTCGGGCCAGGCCGCGATGTGTGCGAACCGTTTCTTCGTGCATGAAGACGTGTATGAAAGTTTCGTCGCGAAACTCGTCTCGCGCGTCGCGTTGCTGAGGGTGAGCGACGGGCTGGACGAGGGCGCCCAGATCGGGCCGCTCATCAGCGAGGCGGCGGTGGCGCACGTCGAAAGTCTCGTCGATGAAGCGGTGAAGCTCGGCGCGACGGTCGCGGCTGGCGGCTCGCGCGTCGCGCCCGGATCGCGCTTTTACAGGCCGACGGTGCTGACGGGCGTCGATTCGTCGATGAGCGTGTGCGGCGACGAAGTGCTCGGTCCGATTGCGAGCGTGCTCCAGTTCAGAGACGAGGACGACGTCATCACACTCGCGAACGACACACGCACCGGGCTTGCCGCTTACTTCTACACGGCGGACATCAGCCGCGCGTTCAGGGTGATGGAGGCGCTGGAATGCGGCGTCGTCGGCGTGAACGACAGCCTCGTGTTCAACGAGGTCGCGCCGTTCGGCGGGATCAAGGAATCGGGGATGGGGCGCGAAGGGGCGTCGTCGGGCGTCGAGGAGTATCTGGAAGCGAAGTATGTTTGCTTTGGAAATCTGGAGGGGTAGGGGTGCGTCACTCCGGCGGCCGCACCACCAGAATCGGCAAATGACTATGCGTCAACACCTTCTGCGTTTCGCTTCCAAGCAACAGCCCGCGAATCCCGCCGTGTCCATGTGACGCCATCACGATGAGATCGCAGTGCCGCGCCTTCGCGGCGTCCAGAATTGCCTCGTATGGATGCGCGCCGGTGGGCGCTTCCGTATCGCATTCCACGCCTGCCTCGGCGGCGATCGACCGCAAGCCGTCGAGATACTGCTCGGCGCGCGCCCTGTCGACCGACTGCAAATCATCCTGAGGCGCGCCCACCATCTCGGCGCTATAAACGGTCATATGAAACGGCCGCACCATGTAAAGACCGGTGATGCGCGCGCCGTTTTCCTTGGCTAGTGCGACCGCCATGCGTACCGCTGCTTCGGATAGCGCGGAGCCGTCTGTAGGAACGAGCAGATGCCTGAACATGATGACGTCCTCCGGTCCTCTGCGGACAAGAGAGAAACACGCGAACCGACAATCTCAGTATAGGCGAGCTAACGCCCCATCGCGGCCACGGCTTCCTCGTCCAGGCGCACGGTCATCACGGGCGCTTCCGGCCCAACGTGCGATAACTTCATCAGTCGCGGCTGCAGCAGCAGCGCAACGAGCCCGCTCCATCCCGTCTGATGCGAAGCGCCGACACCGCGCCCGTTGTCGCCATGAAAATACTCGTGAAAGAGGATGAGATCCTGCGAGCGCGGGTCCGCCTGCAATTGCGGATACGCGGCCATCACCGGGCGCTTGCCTTGCGCATCTTTCGTGAAGAGCGTGGTGATGCGCCGCGAAAGATCGTCGGCGATCTCGCTCAGGCAAAGCGATTTGCCCGATCCCGTCGGATGCTCGACGCGAAATTCATCGCCGTAATAGCGATGAAACTCGTAAAGCGATTCGATCAGCAAATAATTCACGGGCATCCATATCGGTCCGCGCCAGTTCGAATTGCCGCCGAACACGCGCGAGTCCGATTCCGCGGGCAAATACCGGATACGGACGTGCACGCCTTCGTGATCGAACACATACGGCGTACCGCAATGCACGCGCGACAACGCCCGCACGCCATAGTCCGACAGGAATTCACTCTGATCGAGCGTGCGGCGCAGCAGCGCTTTCATTCGATGCCCGCGCAACAGTGACAGCAATGTCGTATTGCCCTTGCCGGGCTCGGTCCAGCGCGATACGAGCTTCGCCAGATTCGGACGATGATCCAGAAACCACGCGAGCCGTTCGCGCAGTCCGGGCAGATCGCCATAGACGCGCTCTTCGAGCACGTGAACGGCGAAGAGCGGAATCAGCCCGACGATCGAACGAATGCGCATGGGCACGCGCGTGCCGTTCGGAAGATGCAGCGAGTCATAGAAGAACTCGTCCTGCTTATCCCAAAGGCCCGTGTTGCAGCCTTCGCCGCAACTGACCGCTTCGGCGATATACAGAAAGTGCTCGAAGAACTTCACCGCGATCTCGACATACGATTCGTTCGTCATCGCGAGTTCGAGGCCGATCTGCATCAGATCGAGCGCATACGAGGCCATCCATGCGGTGCCATCGGCCTGATCGATGCGCCCGCCCGTGGGCAGCGGTTGCGAGCGGTCGAAGATGCCGATGTTGTCGAGTCCGAGAAAGCCGCCCTGAAAGATGTTGCGATCGTCGGCGTCCTTGCGGTTGACCCACCACGCGAAATTGAGCAGCAGCTTGTGGAACATCACTTCGAGGAACGCGTGATCGCCGATGCCTGTCATCTCGCGATCGAGCTCGTACACGCGCCATGTCGCCCATGCGTGAACCGGCGGATTGGCGTCGCCGAAGGCCCATTCATACGCGGGCAATTGGCCGTTCGGATGCATATAGCGCTCTTTGACGAGCAACATCAGCTGCTTCTTCGCGAAGTCGGGATCGATGGTCGCGAACGCCACCGCATGAAACGCGAGGTCCCACGACGCGTACCACGGGTATTCCCATTTGTCCGGCATCGACACGATGTCGCCGTTGCACATGTGGCGCCAGTCCGCATTGCGTCCGTGGCGGCGGCCTTTCGGCGGCGTGGGCTGGCCCGGATCGCCGTCGTGCCAGCGCGTGACGTCGAACTGGTAATACTGCTTCGTCCATAACATGCCGGCGAGCGCCTGGCGTTGCACGAGGCGCGCGTCTTCATCGGCGATATCGTGTTGCAGTGTCGAGTAGAACTCGTCGGCCTCCGCCGCGCGACGCGCGACGAGCTGTTCCATGTCGAGCGGCGGATCGTTCGACACGGACGCGGGACGCCAGCGCAGATACATCACCGAGCGTTCATGAGGCGCGAGTTCCAGGCGCACACGTGCCGCGCCGCGTGTGCCGCGATCGCGGCGGATCGCCTGTTCATCGCCTTCGACGAGATAGTCGTTGAAGCCGTCCTTGAACGGTCCCGCGCCCTCCATGCCGAAGAGGCGACGAACGTTCGTTTCGTTTTCGCAGAAGATCCATTCGATCGGCGCCTGCGCCGCGGCCGTGACGATCACGGTGCCGGACGAGGGATTGTGCGCGACCACCCGCGCGCCTTCTCGCGCATCCTGCTCCAGCGTCAGCGATGGCTTGCCCCATTTGCTCGACCATGTCCATCGGTTGCGCGCCCAGAACTGGGGCAGCACATCGAGCGTCGCGCTTTCATTCGCGCGGTTTTCGACGGTGACCCGCATCACGATGTCATCCGGCGTGTGCTTCGCATACTCGACGCAGATATCGAAGTAGCGGTATTCGTCGAACACGCCCGTGTCGAGCACTTCGTACTCCGGCAGTTCGGGGCTGCGCCGCCTGTTCTCGTCGATGAGCTGCTGGTACGGATACGCGTCGTGCGGGTATTTGTACAGCATCTTCATGTAGGAATGCGTCGGCGTGCCGTCGAGATAGAAGTACAGCTCCTTCACATCCTCGCCGTGATTGCCTTGCTCGTTCGTCAGCCCGAAGAGCCGCTCCTTGATGATCGGATCGCGCCCGTTCCACAGCGCGAGCGACACACACCAGTCGAGCGGATCGTTGCCGAAGCCGGCGATGCCGTCCTCGCCCCAGCGATACATGCGGCTACGCGCATGGTCGTGCGGAAAATAGTCCCAGGCGGTGCCGTATTCGCTGTAATCCTCGCGGACCGTGCCCCATTGACGTTCGCTCAGATACGGTCCCCAGCGGCGCCAGTGGTCGAGCTCGGCCCCGTGCAGGCGGGCGCCTTCTTTCGTTTGCAGCAGATGGATTGCGCGTAGCGGTGGCATGCAACCTCCGGTCCGGGATGACCATCCATTACGTTCGATGCGCGGTCTTCCGATGATAAGCGCCATTGCATCGATTCGGGAACGCGGATTTTAGCCGTGACATCCAAGCCGGTATCCGCAACCAAAGCCCGAAGATTCGCATGAAACGAATTCATATCGCATGCGCCGTGGCGCTCGCCCTCGCGAGCGTCGCGCCTTATGCGATGCGGGCAAGCTCGCCGAGTTGAAGACGAAATCGAAGGACCTCAAGGCGTTCGCGCAGCAGATGGTCACCGATCATAGCGGCGTCAACAAGGCCGCAACCGATCTCGTGAAGAAGCTCAACGTGACACCCGAAGATAACCCCACGGCACAAAGCCTCAAGCAGGGCGCCGACAGCGAATTTCACACCGCGATGCTCAGCCCCGAAGCCGGTGTGAACAGTACGCTCGTGCTGAGTTGCATCGAACAGAACGGGCCGGGGCATTGAGATGTTCCAGCATCATTACGGCGCGATCAATGACATCGCGTCATCAATCACATAACCAGGAAGCCATTTTTTCGCATCGGTCCGCGCTCTAACATCCACTCCGTCGCAGTCAAACGAATTGCATGAGGAGTCGGACCATGTACGTCATCACTGGCATCACCGGACAAGTCGGCGGCGCGCTCGCCGACGCGCTGTTGCAGCAAGGCAAGCCCGTGCGCGCGGTCGTGCGCGATGAGAAGAAGGGCGCGCACTGGGCGGCGCGCGGTTGTGATGTCGCGCTCGCCAATATGACCGATGCCGATGCGCTCGCCAGCGCGTTCGAAGGCGCACAAGGCGTGTTCCTGCTGCCGCCGCCGGAATTCGATCCCGCGCCCGGCTTTCCCGAAGCGCGCGGCGTGATCGCTGCCATCATCGCCGCCATTGCACGCGCAAAGCCGCGCAAGATCGTGTGCCTCTCGACGATCGGCGCTCAGGCGACGCAAAGCAATCTTCTGACGCAGCGCACGCTGCTGGAAGACGCGCTTCGCAAGCAAGCGATCCCGGTTACGTTCCTTCGCCCCGGCTGGTTCATGGAGAACTGCGCATGGGACGTCGATGCCGCGCGCAACGAAGGCATCGTTCGATCCTTCCTGCAACCGCTCGATCGCGCGATTCCGATGATCGCCACCGATGACATTGGCCGTCTCGCGGCGAAGCTCTTGCACGAAGACTGGGCCGGCGCACGCGTCGTCGAACTGGAGGGACCGCGGCGCACGAGCCCTGACGACATCGCCGCCGCATTCTCGCAAGTGCTCGGCAAACCCGTGCGCGCTCAGGCAGTGCCGCGCGAATCCTGGGAGCCGCTGTTCGCGAGCCAGGGCATGCAGCATCCGATGCCGCGTATCCGCATGCTCGACGGCTTCAACGAGGGCTGGATCGATTTCGAAGGCCGCAGCGAAGATATCGTGAAGGGCACGACGCCGCTCGTCGATGTGATCCGCAAGCTCGTCGCGCGCTAGGCGTCAGGCGATATCGCGGACATGCGAAATCATCAGTTCGTGCAGGCTTCATTCGTCTATCCTCAGCGTGCTGCCCGTCATCCATTTCGCGGCGGGCGAGACGAGGAAGGCCATCAACTCCGCGATCTCTTTGCCAATCGCCGCGTTCGCTTCCATGACGCGATGCGCTTCGTGAATCTCGTCGAACGAAAACACGCGCGAAGGGTTGCATCGAAAGGTGGCCGCGCATCGTGCGCGGCTCAAGTAAGGGAAGAGCAGTTGAGGAAAGCGCAGCGCGTTACTTTGCGCCTTGCGCGCGTGACGCACACAAGCGCCACGAGGCCGATTTCTCTTCATCGGCGACTTCACGCCACCACCGCTCCCCGCGATGCGGCGCTTCCAGATCGAGCCGTTCTCCCATGCGCGGTGTCGCTACGGCAACGCCGCGCGCGAGCGCCAGCCCCGTCACGCGCTCGAACGGCTCCTGCCACGGATGCATTGCGAGATCGAACGTGCCGTTGTGTATCGGCACGAGCCAGCGTCCACGCAAATCGATATGCGCCTGCACCGTCTCCTCGGGCTGCATATGGACATACGGCCATTGCGCATCGTAGGCGCCGGTTTCGATCAGCGCGACGTCGAACGGGCCGAGGCGCTCGCCGATCGTCCTGAAGCCGTCGAAGTAACCGGTGTCGCCGCTGAAGAACACGCGCAACGCATCGTCGACGATGACCCACGACGCCCACAACGTGCTGTTGCCATCGAAGAGACTGCGGCCGGAGAAGTGCTGCGCCGGTGTCGCGGTGAACGAGAGACCATCGATCTGCGCGCTCTGCCACCAGTCGAGCTGACGAACTTTCGCGGCGTCGATGCCCCATTCGATCAGTCTGTCGCCGACGCCGAGCGGCGTCAGAAAGACCTGTGTCGTCGCGGCTAGCGCGAGCACGGTGTCGCGATCGAGATGATCGTAGTGATCGTGCGACAGGATCACGCCTCGCAACGGCGGCAGGTCGTCGAGCGCGATGGGCGGCGCGTGAAAGCGCTTCGGTCCGAGCCGCTTGAACGGCGACGCACGCTCGCCGAAAACCGGGTCCGTCAGCCAGTATTCGCCGCGCAGCTTGAACAGCATCGTCGAATGACCGAGTCGATAGAGACTGCGATCGGGTGCGGCATCGAGCTGCGCGAGCGTGAGCGTATCGACGATGGGCGCCTGCGCGGGCACGGTACTGCGCGGCTTGTTGAGCAGCACGTTCCAGATGATGCGCAAGGTCTTGCCGAAGCCTTCGACGGGCCGCGGCTTCACGTTGCGAAAGCGCGCGCCGTCATGTTGCGGCGACGCGCTCGACAACGCACGTCCGCGTTTTGCAGCGGCGAAACCCAGGGCACGGCTGATGCGATCGGCAATCGAAGTCATGGGACGTGAACTCTGCGCAGAAAGTAGACTGGACAGTGTAGTTTAATTTCGAGATCAAAGTAAACTGACCGGTGTAAAATCGCCGCATGAAATCGAACGACATTCCCCAGCGCCTGACCGACCGGAAGCGCGCCGCGATCGTGGACGCGGCCGTGGAGGAGTTCATCGCGGCGGGCTACGACGCGACGAGCATGGACCGCATCGCCGCGCGCGCGGGTGTGTCGAAACGCACGGTTTACAACCACTTCGAGAGCAAGGAAGCGTTGTTCGCCGCGATATTGCATCGTCTGTGGGATGCGAGCGCGACCGGCGATACAGAGTTCTATAGCGCCGATGAACCGCTGCGCGCGCAATTGCTCGCCTTGCTGACGCGCAAGTTGCGTCTCATGAATGACGATGCTTTTCTGTCGCTCGCGCGCGTGGCGATCGCGGCGGGCATTCATTCGCCTGAGCGCGCGCGCGATATGGTGGCGCGCATCGGCGAGCGCGAGGAAGACGTGACCGCGTGGATCAGGAAGGCCGCCGCCGATGGCCGTCTCGCCATCACGGACCCGGTTTTCGCCGGGCAACAGTTGCATGGCATCGTGAAGGGATTCGCCTTCTGGCCACAAGTGACGATGGGCCAGCCGCCGCTCACGAAGAACGAGCAGAAGAGAGTGGCGGAAGCGGCCGCCGACATGTTCCTCGCGCGTTATGAACGCGCTACGCCGAAACGCCTATAGAACGGCTTCCGCCACGAGCTGCAACGCGGGCGCGAGCTTCATGCAATCTTCCGGACGTTCCAGCGCATAAGCGAGATTCTTCTGCGCGATCTGCACGTGCTCGGTGGCAAGCGCCTGCGCGCGCGTGCCTTCGCCGCGCTCCAGCGCATCGACGAGACTGTGATGCTGCTGATGCGCCATGAAAAGCCACTGCCGTCCTTCCTCGATGGCGGACTGCATCGGCAGCATCGCGCTCGCGGCGGCGAATGGCAGGCGATTGTTCATGTCGATGGCGCGCATCAGCGCCGCGTTGCCCGATCCCTCGACGATCAGCTTGTGGAAGCGGTTGTTCATGTCGGTGTAGGCGGCGTAGTCGTCGAGATCGAGCTCGGACTTCGCGAGCAGCCGGTCGCCTGCGCGCAAACATTCCGCCAGCGCATTCGATAGCTGACGCGGCACGCCATGCTCCGCGACCAGGCGTGCGGCCATGCCTTCGAGATGACCGCGAACCGCGATCGCATCGGCGATTTCGGCGGCGGTGATGCGCCGCATCACATAGCCGCCCGCCGGCGACGGTTCGACCAGACCTTCCTGTTCCAGCGTGGTGAGCGCGAGCCGCACCGGCGTGCGCGACGCCTTCAGCCGCTCGGCGAGCGCGACTTCTCCAAGACGTTCGCCGGGCGCGAATTCGCCTTTCAGGATCAGGTCGCGCAGGTAGACCAATACGCGTTCTTGCTGGGTTTCCATGCTTTCTCTCCGTTCGCCGCTGTCGACGATTCTAGGCGATACCGCGCGTCTTGTGCTTGCTGTTGCGGCGGTCACTGGGAGAAATGTTTTTTCATGTATGCAATCGGCCCTGTATCGGCCTTACCGCTCGTATAAGGGTAAGTCTTGATAAAAGGATATAATGTCAACAAAAACAATAAGATAAATGGATAGAATTAGGATCTTCGCACGAACGTGCTGCATACATCGTTTGTAAATTTGCACTCGAAAGCCTATTCTCCATCTCAAGACAACGCTCGACTGCATACAACGCCGAGTCGCGTGAATACATCTGAACTGGAGACAAAGCCATGATGAGTTCGCAGCAAAACGAGACGATCACCCGTGTCAGCAAGGGCACGCCCGCAGGTCAGTTGCTTCGCCGGTACTGGCAACCGGTCGCGCTAGTGGACGAGCTGCCCGCCGAACGTCCGGTGAAGGCCGTGCGCCTGATGGGTCAGGATTTCGTCGTATTCAAGGACGAAGCGGGTCGTTACGGCATGCTCGATCGCGATTGCCCGCATCGCGGCGCCGATCTCGCGGCGGGACGTCTCGAAGGCGGCGGACTGCGCTGCGCATTCCACGGCTGGCTCTTCGACGCCAGCGGGCGCTGCCTCTCGACGCCGGGCGAACCCGTCGGCAGCACGTTGTGCAACAAGGTGCGTCAGTCGGCGTATCCGGTCGTCGAGAAGAGCGGCATTCTGTTCGGCTATATCGGCAAGGATGCGCCGCCCGCGTTTCCGAACTTCGATTGTTTCGCCGCGCCCGATGCGTACACCTTCGCGTTCAAGGGCCTCTTCGAATGCAACTGGCTGCAAGCGCTCGAAGTGGGCATCGATCCGGCGCATGCGTCGTTTCTGCATCGCTTCTTCGAGGACGAGGACGTGAGCGAAAGTTATGGCAAGCAGTTCCGCGGCGCGTCGGCGGATTCGAACATGCCGATCACGAAGGTGCTGCGCGAGTTCGAATCGCCGGAGATTCTCGTCAGCGCGGCGGACTACGGCCTGCGTCTCATTGCGAAGCGCGTGCTCGACGATGCGAACACGCACGTGCGCGTGACCAATGTCGTGTTCCCGCAAGCCTTCGTGATTCCGATGAGCTCGGAGATGACGATCACGCAATGGCACGTGCCCGTCGACGATGAAAACTGCTACTGGTATGCGGTTTTCACGAGCTTCGGCGCGCCCACCGACAAGGCGCAGATGCGCGAGCAGCGGCTCGAACTGTACGAACTGCCCGATTACACGTCGCGCAAGAACAAGCGCAACAACTACGGCTTCGATCCGCGCGAGCAGTCGAGCGAGACCTACACGGGCATGGGCTTCGACATCAACGTGCACGATCAATGGGCCGTCGAATCGCAAGGCGCGATTCAGGACCGAACGCGCGAGCATCTCGGCACGACGGACAAGGGAATCATCGCGTATCGCCGCTTGCTCGTCGAGGCAATCGAGAAGACGCAGGCGGGCGAAAAGACGCTGATGCTGATCGACGAAGAAGAAGCCGCGCATCTGACAGGACCGGCGTCGATCGACGGTATCGGACCCGCGGACCGTTGGGACGAGTACTGGAAAGAATCGGACGTGAAGCGCCGCGTGAATGCGCCGTGGCCCGCGCCGAAGGCCTGAACGAACCGACCCGCAACCTGAACGGAGCGCGCGGCGCATCACGTCGCCGCGCGGAATGGATATGTCTTTCGTAGAGACTCATGGTTTGTGGACGGACGCCCAGCACGCCGCGTATGCCGGGCTCGTCGAGCGTCTGAAGAAAAGCGATGTGAAGGTGGTGCGCTTCTCCTTTCCCGATCAGCACGGCTTGCTGCGCGGCAAGACGCTCGTCGTCGACGAAGCGATCAAGGCGATGAAAAGCGGCGTCACGCTGACGACGACGCTGTTCGCCAAGGACACCTCGCATCGCACGGTGTTTCCGGTGTTCACGACGGGCGGCGGCTTCGGCATGCCCGAGATGCAGGGTGCATGCGACACGCTGATGGTCGCCGACCCCGAAACGTTTCGCGTGTTGCCGTGGGCGCCGCATACGGGATGGGTGCTGTGCGATGTGCATTTCGCCAACGGCCTGCCGGTGCCGTTCAGCACGCGGCATTTGTTTCGCCGCGCGCTCGATCAACTTTCGAATCACGGTTATGACTTCGTGTCGGGCCTCGAAGTGGAGTTTCATGTCTTCAAGGTCACCGATCCGCATATGAAACCCGAGCATTCGGGCCAGCCTGGCCTGCCGCCCGATATCGAATTGCTATCGCACGGTTATCAATATCTGACGGAGTTGCGCTATGACGCCGTCGATGACGTGATGGAACTGCTCCGGCGCAATATGGAAGGACTCAACCTGGATGTCCGTTCGCTGGAAGTCGAGTACGGCCCGAGCCAGTTCGAGTTCACGTTCGCGCCGACGAAGGGCATCAAGAGCGCCGACGACATGGTGCTCTTTCGCAGCGCGGTCAAGCAGATCTGCCAGCGCAACGGCTATCACGCGACGTTCATGTGCCGCCCGCGCATTCCGAATGTCGTGTCGAGCGGATGGCACCTGCATCAGTCGCTCGTGCACGCGAGCGACGGTACGAACGCATTCATGCCCGACGATGATTCGCAACCGCTTTCGATGACCGGGCAGCGCTATCTCGCGGGCCTGCTCGCGCATGCGCAAGGTGCGACGTCGTTATCGACGCCGACCATCAACGGTTATCGGCGCTATCGCCCTTATTCGAACGCGCCCGATCGCGCGATCTGGGGACGCGATAACCGCGGCGTGATGCTGCGCGTGCTCGGCGGCGCGAACGATCCGGCGAGCCGTATCGAGAACCGCGTCGGCGAGCCGACTGCAAACCCGTATCTGTATTTCGGCTCGCAAGTCATCTCCGGTCTCGACGGCATTCGACGCAAGCTCGAATTGCCGCCGTCCGCCGATACACCCTATGAAACGCAAGCCGAACCCTTGCCGCGCACATTGAACGATGCACTCGATGCCTTGAGCGCCGACGAATGCCTGCGCGAAGGCTTCGGCAGCGCGTTCGTCGATTACTTCTGCAAGCTGAAGCAGGCGGAGATCGATCGCTTCAATCTCGAAGTCACCGAGTGGGAACACCGCGAATATTTCGACGCGTTCTGACGGCGCGCTCACAAAGGAGAAACGATATGCCTAAGGTTACCTATATCCTGCGCGACGGCGAGCGGCGCGACATCGACGTGCCCGACGGCACGAGCGTGATGGAAGCCGCGATTCACAACAACGTGCGCGGCATCGATGCCGAATGCGGCGGCTGTCTTTCGTGCGCGACGTGTCATGTTTATATTGATGCATCATCGACGGCAGATTTGCCATCGCCCGATGACTCGGAACTCGAATTGCTCGGTGGCGTTGCAGCGGAGCGGCGTCCTGAAAGCCGTCTTAGTTGCCAACTCGTGATGAGCGCCGCGTTGAGCGGTCTCGTCGTGCAGATTCCGCAAAGACAAGGGTGAAACCATGAATCGCTCGCTCGTGATCGTCGGCGCATCGTACGCGGGTGTCCAGCTCGCGGCGGCCGCGCGCGAATCCGGCTTCGACGGACGCATCGTGCTCATCGGCGATGAACCCGACGCGCCTTATCAGCGCCCGCCCTTGTCGAAGGGCTTTCTCACCGGCAGCTTGAATGAAGCGCGCTTGCCCTTGCGCTCGCAAGCCTTCTTCGACGAAGAGAAGATCGAATGGATGCCGTCGATGCGCGCAACGCATATCGATCGCGCGCGCCGTGAAGTCGAGCTGCAAAACGGCGCGCGCATCGCGTATGACCATCTCGCGCTGACGACGGGCGCGCGCGTGCGCAAGCTCGATTGTCCCGGCGCGACGCTCGATGCCGTGCATTATCTGCGCGATCTGCGCGATGCGCGCCGTCTCGCGCAAAGCGCATGCGCGGCGCGGCGTGCGGTGGTGATCGGTGGCGGCTATATCGGTCTCGAAGCGGCGGCTTCGCTGCGTCAGAAGGGCATCGACGTGACCGTCGTCGAAACGGAGCCGCGCTTGCTCGCGCGGGTCGCGTCGCCGTGGATGTCGGCATACATGCAGCGCGCGCATGCGGAGAACGGCGTCGCGTTCGCGTTCGGGCGCAAGGTCGTCGCGCTGCGGCCGCTTCTCGATGCGGTGACCGTCGTGCTCGATGACGATACGCACTTGCCCTGCGATCTCGTCGTGGTCGGCATCGGCGTGATACCGAATACGGAGCTCGCGGCGGAATGCGGCTTGGCGGTGGCGGGCGGCATCGTCGTCGATGAACATGCGCGCACGAGCGATCCGGCTATCGTTGCCGCGGGCGATTGCGCCGCGTTCGTGCCGCATTGGTCCGTGGACGCGCGCGCGTGCCGCGTGGAGTCGGTGCAGAATGCAAACGATATGGCGAAGATCGCGGCGCTCGCGATTGCGGGACGGCCGCAGCCGTATCGCGCGGTGCCGTGGTTCTGGTCCGATCAGTTCGATCTCAAGCTGCAGATGGCGGGCGTCAACACGGGCTTTACGCATCATGCGCTGCGCGGCAGCGTCGAAGAGAAGAAGTTCTCGGTCTTCTACTTTCGCGACGACGCATTGATCGCGGTGGACAGCATCAATCGCCCGCAGGAACACATGCTCGCGCGCAAGCTGCTCGCGAACGGCGCGCGTGTGGCTCCCCATGAAGCGGAAGATGCGGCGTTCGATCTGAAAGGAGTCATGCAATGAAGCCGTTGGTAGGGGTTGTGTGCGACCGCTTTTTTGTCGGCGAGCACGACTTGCATAGTGCGAAGCAAAGTTATGTCCGCGCGTTGATGACGTGCGCGCAGGTCAGTCCCGTGCTGATTCCCGCATCGCGTGATGTCGAGTCGGTCGTCGATTATCTCGATGGCGTGAACGGCCTGCTATTTCCGGGCGGCGCGTCGAATGTCGAATCGCGGTTATACGGCGGCGTGCCCGACGCGGACATGCTCGTCGATCCAGACCGCGATCACGTCGCGCTTGAACTGATGCGCGGCGCGGCGGAACGTGGCATGCCGTTTCTCGGCATTTGCCGCGGCTTTCAGGAGATGAACGTCGCGTTCGGCGGCACCTTGCACCCGGACATTCATGCGTCGGGACATTCGGAAGATCATCTGGAGAACCTGAACGAAGACCCGCTCACGCGCTATCGCTATCGGCATGAAATCGAACTCGTCGATGACGGCGCGTTATCAATGCTCGCAGGCGGCGCACGGCGTGTGCAGGTGAATTCGCTGCATCGTCAGGGCGTGGCGCAGCTTGCACCGCCTCTCGCTGTCGAGGCTCGCGCGCCGGACGGGTTGATCGAAGCGATTCGTCTAGACGGCCACGCGTTCGCGCTCGGCGTGCAATGGCATCCCGAAGCGATGGTCGCGGGCGATGCGCTTTCGCGTGCGCTGTTCGAATCGTTCGGCGCGAGTTGCAGGCGCTACGCCACGCGAGAGGGAGTCTGATGCCATGTCGGCCGATCGCATCGATCTCAACTTGCTGCGAGTCTTCGACGCAATCTTCGAAGATCGCAATCTCGCGCTCGCGGGCAAGCGCCTGAATCTCAGTCAATCGGCGATCAGTCACGCGCTCGGACGCATGCGCGACGTACTCGGCGACGATCTCTTCGTGCGCACCGGCCGCGGCATGGAGCCCACCGTGCGCGCGCTCGCGATGGCGGCGCAGGTGCGCGGCGCGCTCGCGCAGATCAAGGCGGCGCTCGGCGTCGACAAGTTCGATCCGTCCGTCGCGCAACGCACGTTCGTGCTGGCCGCCAACGACTACATCACGGCGCTCTTGCTCGGGCGGCTCAGCCAGCGCTTGCGCGCTGAAGCACCGCTCGTGGATATCGTCGTCAGGCCGTCCACGCGGCTCGATCTCGCGGGCCAGATCGACGTGGGGCGCATCGATGTGGCGATCGGCATTTTCGCCGACATGCCGCGACGTTTCCGCTCGATCGATGTCTGGGAACAGACCGACGTGCTGCTGCTCAATCGCGAGCATCCCGCCGCGGACCGGCCGATCACACACGATGATCTGCTGACGTATCCGCTCGTCGCGGTTTCGCAGGGCGGCGAGGAAGAGGGCGCGGTGAGCGGCTTCATCGTCGAGCGGGGACTTGCGCGGCAGTCGGAAATGTTCGACCGCGAAGCGCTCAATCGTGGCTTCGCCGATTATGCGGACGTGCCGCGCGTGCGCATGGCCGTCGCGCATTCGCTCGCGATTCCCGCGCTGCTGCGTCATAGCGACATGCTCGCGCTGGTGCCGTCGTCGCTTGGCCGCGAACTCGCGCGCAATGGCGAGTTGAACATGCGTGCGACGCCTTACGCGTGTCCCGATGCGACCGTGCGCGCCGTCTGGCACGAACGCAACGATGCCGATCCCGGGCTGCAATGGCTCAGGCAGCAACTCATTGACGTATCGCGGCAAGTGCGATGCCGCTGATGCGCGGCCTTCAACAGCGTCATGCAAAGGATTCACTGCGTTCGCGCCCCTGAGCGCGAACGCGTGAACGTCGTCGAAAGTCCCTGAAACAAGGGCTTTTTCATTCGAAAAGGTGACATCGCGAACGGCGTCGCAAGGCGCTCGCTCGCGCTGGATGCTGCTCGTTCGTAACTTGCCGGGTTGTTTGCCCGGATATGCGCTCTTAATCTGGGCGCCCGTCGATAAGAGAGGATGTCATGGAAGAGACAAAAGTCGTCGATGTTCAGGCGCTCATCAACGCGCACCGCTTTTCACGCTATCAATGGCTCGTCTTCGCGATGTGCTTCGTGATCGTGCTGATGGATGGCTTCGATACCGCCGCGATTGGCTTCATCGCGCCTTCGCTCGTCGGCGAATGGCACCTGAGTAAAGCGGCTCTGGCGCCCGTGCTGAGCGCGGCGCTCTTCGGGCTCGCATGCGGCGCGGTGTTGTCAGGACCGCTCGCGGACCGCTGGGGCAGACGCGGCGTGCTGATCGCGGCCGTGCTGATATTCGGCCTGGCGTGCCTCGTTTCAGGCTATGCGCGCGATCTCACGGAACTGACCGCGCTGCGCTTCGTGACCGGCGTGGGACTCGGCGCCGCGATGCCCAATGCGGTCACGCTGATGAGCGAGTTCTGCCCGAACGGCCGGCGCGCGACCATTGTCAATCTGATGTTTTGCGGCTTTCCGCTCGGCGCGGCGTTCGGCGGATTTCTCGCGGCCTGGATCGTGCCGCAATTCGGCTGGCGCACCGTGCTGCATTTCGGCGGCGCGGTGCCGATGCTGTTGACGGTGATGCTCGTGCTCGCGTTGCCGGAATCGATGCAGTACATGGTGTCGAAAAAGAAGCCCGTCGAGCGTATCCGGAAGGTGCTGGCGCGCATCGCGCCGCAGGCCGCATCGGCGGAATCGTTCGTGATGCGCGAGGGCGTCGCGCGGGAAGCGGGCGCGGGTGGAGCGCGTGTCGTGCTGTCGCGCTCGTATATCTTCGGCTCGATGATGTTGTGGCTGTGCTACTTCATGGGCCTCGTCATCTTCTATGGCCTGATCAACTGGATGCCGGTGCTGCTCAGGGACGCCGGACTGACCCCGCAGCGCGCGGCGCTGGTGTCCGCGCTCTTTCCGCTCGGCGGCGCGGGCGCGGTGCTGTGCGGCTTGCTGATGGACCGCTTCAATCCCAACGGCGTCGTGGCGGCCGCGTATGCGTTCGGCGCGGTGAGCGTGTGCGCGATCGGACAGGCGATCGGCAATGTCGGCCTCCTGGTGTGCGCGGTCTTCGTCGCCGGCGTGCTCGTGAACACCGCGCAGGCATCCATGCCCGCGCTCGCGGCGGCGTTCTATCCGACCTCGGGGCGCGGCACGGGCGTCGCGTGGATGCTGGGCGTCGGGCGCTTCGGCGGCATCGCGGGCTCGTTTCTGGTCGCGGAGTTGTCGCGGCAACAGATGAGTTTCTCCGGCATCTTCACCGTGGTGGCGATGGCGGGCGCGGCCTCGTGCATCGCCTTGCTGCTCAAGCAGGTGGCGAGCCGACGCGTCGTCCCCGAAGTCGCGGATAAGCTGCCGCTCGCGCATTGACGACGCCATACGAGCCGCCGACGATTTCCGAACGTTCATGCTCGAATAAACGGCGGCGGCTCGAATGCGCGATAACCCTGCGGGAACCCGTCATCGGAGGCTGGTAAAATTGCGCAACGTTTTTCCACGGGCACGATGTGATGGGCTTCGAACAACTCGCCGGACTGAAAAAGCAACTCGCGAAACAGGCTGCAAACGAAGCAGCAAAGAAAAAGGCGCCACGCGCGCGGCGTCCGGCGCCGGCAGCGGCAGCGCCGTCGAAACCAACGCCGCAGCCGAAAACGGGCGTTGCGCCGAAAGCGGCGCGTCAGCCGAAGCCGGAAACTGCGTCGAAACCGGTCGATCCTGTCGTACATACGATAGGCAAGCTGCAAAAGCGCTTTCCGCTCGCTTTCCCAAAGAATCCCGCGCCGAAGGTGCCGCTGAAGGTCGGCATCTTCGAGGATCTGATGAAGCACGCGGAAGAACTCGGTCTGAACGAGCGGGAACTGCGCAGCGCGATCAAGGTGTGGTGCCGAGGCAACCGCTATTGGACGAGCCTCGTCGAAGGCGCGCCGCGAATCGATCTCGCGGGCGGCAGTGCGGGTGAAGTGTCGTCGGCGGATGCGGCGCGCGCGGTGTATCTGGAAACGAACCGCGCGGCGCGTGCGGCTTCGTCGCCGAAACCCGCGGAACCGGGCAAGCAGCCGGACGAAGAAGCCAGCAAAGAATCAAGCAAAGAATCAAGCAAAGAATCAAGCAAAGAATCAAGCAAAGAATCAAGCAAAGAAGCCAGCAAAGAATCAAGCAAAGAAGCCAGCAAATAAGCCGCAAGTTTCGCAATACGCCGCGCGCAGTTCGACTGACGCGCGGCTTTTGTTTTTGCTTTTTGTTTGCGCATGCTGGCGCGCGCGAGCATGCGACAACTATCTCAATGCCGGGGCGGCTGGATGTCGTAAGCGATCCGTCCCGCGGGCAGAAAAAACAGCGCGATCACCGCGCCGCCCTTTGCTTCCGGATAGTGATGACTTCCCGGCGCGGGCGCGGTCCAGCCGCCATGACACCATCCGTTCGGACCGGCGAGCGCCGCGCCTTCATCGAGCGGCACGACCATGTTGAACTCGCCGTACGGATGCGCGTGATAATCCCCGCGAAAACTGCCTTCGGGATTGTTCTGCTGGTTGCCGGTACTGTCCATCAAAACGGCCGTGATGCTGAAGTAGAAGGTTTCCGGACACGGTGCGACGAGCCGCGCGCGCCGGTATCGCGGTCCGGCGATCTCGACATCCGCGGCCCATCCTTCTTCGACGCCCTGCCTGATCAGCCGCGCCAGATCCTTGTACAGCGCGCTATCGACGCCGTATTTCGTGTTGAGCCATTGCTCGACGTTCGTGTCCGTCGTCATGTCCCTGACCTCTTCGAGAAAGGGCAGGCATCGCGCGACGAGTTCTTCCTTGCTGGTTCGTGTGGCTTGATTCGGGGACATCGCTTCTTCTCCTTGGCTTGCGTGTCGATTCACGCGTGCGCCCAAGATGCCATATGGATTCGCGCGTCAGAAGCGAAGTTGCTGCAAGGAAAACATGAACGCCGTGCAAGCCGCGCGATGCCGATATGAACGGCAGGCGATGCATCGATCCGGTTCAAGAAGCGATTGAATACCTTTCACGCGCGATGCGTGCCGGCCATTTCGTGGTGCTTTTTCTCCGTAATTGCGTCTTCGAAGAAAGAGAACGCGTCCAAACGCGCACATGGAAAGCAACATCGTCTTTCGGCCGGTTTAACAATCGACGGGAATGCTTTCATTCGCCGTTGCCGGTCTCACGCCCAGTCTCTAAGCTCGCTGCGATAGTTTAATCCATCGGCAAAAGATTCGTCATCCAAACGAATATACGGAGACACAGGAGCGTTCATGAAACATGGCCGGATCGCGGTATCGATCGCAGCAGCGTTGTGCAGTGCTTCCGCATTCGCGCAAAGCAGCGTCACGCTATATGGCGTGATGGACACGGGCGTCGAATACGTATCGCATGCAAACGCGGCGGGAGATGCTGTGGTGCGCATGCCCGGCATTACGGGCGAAGTGCCGTCGCGCTGGGGCATGCGCGGCGTCGAAGATCTGGGCGCGGCGCTGAAGGCAGTATTCGTGCTCGAAAGCGGATTCAACGTGCGCGCGGGCGACTCGGGCCAGGGCGGGCGGCTGTTCGGCAGACAAGCGTTCGTCGGTCTGGAAGGACCGTGGGGCACGCTGTCGTTCGGGCGTCAATACACGATGACGTACTGGGCCATGCTCGACGCCGATATCCTCGGTCCGGACATCTACGGCATCGGCGCGCTGGATGCGTTCATCCCGAACGGACGAAGCGATAACACCATCGCGTACAAGGGCAAGTTTTATGGCGTGACGGTAGGCGGATCATATTCGTTCGGCCGCGACAGCACCGGGACCGGCAATTCCCCGGGGCAGGGCACGTGCTTCGGACCGGTGCCCGGCGACGCAAGCCAATGCCGCGAATGGAGCGCGATGCTCAAATACGACGGCACGTATTTCGGCGTCGCCACGGCTTACGACGAGCAACACGGCGGCATGAACGCGCGCGCGAATTTCTTCGACGGCGTCGCGCCTTTTGCCATCGCCTCCAGCGGCGACAAGGACGCGCGTCTGCAGGCCAACGGCTATGTGAACGTGATGGGCGTGAAGATCGGCGGCGGATGGATCGGCCGTCGGGTGGCGTCGGACGCAGCGGACGGCAGCGTGCGCTCGAACCTTTTCTATCTGGGCGCGCAGTACTTCGTGACGCCCGCAGTGGCGATCGATGGCGAAGGTTATCGCGTGATCGTCCAGCAACACGACACGCGCGCCACGCTGGCGAGTTTGCGCGCGACTTACTTCCTGTCGAAGCGAACCGCCGTGTATGGCAACGTCGCGTATCTGTGGAACAGCGCTAACGCGCGCTTCTCAGTGAGCGCGGGCGGCGGCGGCACGACACCCGCGGCGGGCATCGGGCAACTGGGCGCGATCGTCGGCGTGAGGCATTCGTTCTGATCGAAAGATGGACAAGCACAACGATGCATGGCTCAGAACCGTGGAGGATATCGGAAAGGGCGCGCACGAAGCACGGCTCACATGCTATGCGGCGCGATGCTGGGACGGCCGCAGTGAGCCTGTGGTGCGCGTGCTGGACAAGCCGACGACGCGTACGCTCACCGTGTCATGGTGCGACGCAATCACGGGTCACTACGGTTATCAAACATGGCGCGTGAGATGCGCGCGCATCGCAGGAACGTGCGTGCTGACGGGGCTGCCGATCGAGGCAGGCGATGAAGTGTTCAGCCCGCGCAAGGGCTTGACGCAGCCAGGCAACGCCGGCGCGATGATCGCGGCGGCGAGCCTTCGTCGTACTTCAACGCGTGTATCCTCATGACTATCCAGAAGCGTATGCATACGGAGGTGGGCCATGAACGAACACACGATACGTGAAGCACTGGATGCTCACTGGCGCGCATCGGCGGATGGCGATCTCGATGCGGAACATGACATCTACGAGGACGATGCCATCTGCGACTATCCGCAATCGAACGAGCGCATCCACGGACGATTCAATTTGCAACAGTTGCGCGGTCATCATCCGGATAAACCATCGGGCTTCGAAGTCAGGCGAATGCAAGGCGCCGGCAATCTCTGGATTACGGAATACACCATCGCGTATGAGGGGCGTACAGCTTATACGGTAAGCATCATGAAGTTCCACGACGGCAAGGTCGTTCACGAGACTCAATATTTCTCGGAAGCCTTCGAGGCGCCGGCCTGGCGCAGCCAATGGGTTAAGCGGATTGCGTGAGGGGTGTTTAACGGCCGGCGAAATCATTGGCATAGATCGTCTCCCACCCGCCGCCGAGTGACTTGCATGACGCGACGAGATTTTCCGCGGCGTTCGCCTTGCTTGGTTCGAGCTGGCCCTGTGCGTCGAGCAGTTGCTTCTGGACGTTGAGCACATCCAGGTAGTCGAGCGCTCCGGCCTTGTATCGTTGTTGCGCGATGCCGAGCCCGCGCCGATTCAACGCGACTGCAGAAGCGAGCCGGTTACGCCGGCGCTGTTCCGCATCGTAGACGAGCAGCGAATCGTCGACCTCGCGCCACGCTTCGAGCAATCGTTTCCATCTGCGACGAAGGTAACCGGGTATCGAAGCGGGCGTCGCGGCGGGCGCAAGACTGGTCGTCGATGGTCGTGGGCTTACGGCGCCCGGGCATGAGGACGGCTTCAAGAGCGTCATGCGTGTACCTTCCGCCGACTTCATAGTTGTTCAGCTTCGACGGTCGCGCAGGCCCAGCGAGTTCACGTTCGCGATGCTCACGCTGAAAGCCGGCGTCGCGCCATTCGGGAAGCGAATCTTGGTGTACGCAGCGCCGATGCCGAACGGACCGATCCGGCCGTGATCGGATCGAACTTCGTATGCGTCCAGTTCGCCCAGAAGACCGCGGCGGCGATCGGTGTCGGTAAATTTCCCGGACCGATTTGTAGCATTGGTTCCACATACTTGTCACACACGGGGCGTTTGAGTCTTAGCACCTTGACGCAACTAACTGTCTATTCCTCAGACCCACTTCGAACTGGCGCAATCATTGCGTAGCGAACCCCAAAGCCAACATCGGAAGGAGACGCCATGCCCGAAACTAAACATCCCGACGCGTGCAGAGTCGGTGTCGCGTTCATCGAAGCGCAACTGACGACGCTCTTCGCCTACGCGAGCCTGTTGTCCGACTGGATCGATCGCGGCGCGCCGCCGCCCGACTTCGCGAAAGCGGTGCCACTATTGGCGCGCAAGCGTTCGCATCCGGAAGCGCACACGCATAGCGAAGACGGCACGCCGATGAAAGGCCCGTCGCCGGAAGACGCGCTGTCGTGGCCATCGTTCGACACTGCCGAGAAGCGCATTGCCTTCGCGCTGATCGTCCCATGCACGAACGCGATTCTGGCTGTCGCCGAATACTTCGATATTCATCGGCTTTCCGCTTCACGCGCGCCCGAAGTGCAATTTCTCATGCGTCTGCGCGACGCCGCCGTGAACGGCAACACCTTCAGCATTCCCGCGGATGAATACATGCCGCACGCCGCTTACGCCGGCCTGATCGTCGAACCGGCGCTCGACGGCACGCTGCTTTTCAGCGATGGCGTGCGGCCCGGCTTCATCGAATTCGGCGATACGGTGGGCTTGCTTCGCTATCTGACGAAGCTATTGAAGAGCATGCAATCGGCGATCAGCGGGGGCGATGCGGGATAGATCGCGACGATGCCTCAACGCGTATCGCTCGCGGCGCGTTCCTGTCCGGGCGTACGCCGATACTCGCGACCACGAATACATGACTCAATTCCGGCGATGACGTGATCGCGAAATCGGGCAACAGCGCGAAACCCGAGCTCGACGAGACCGGCTCGCCGTCCGCGCTGATCAGATGCCAGCTATACGGCTCTTTACCGCCGACGCGATTGGCCGCGCGCAATGGCTCGGTGACGGAGCTGAACGCCATCATCGAGAAATGGGGCGATACGGTTTCATCGTTCTATTGAGACTTACGTAAGTCATGACATCACCAGAGCTCGGCTTGTTTCCAACATGCGGCGATGATCGATTTGCGCTT
>NZ_FCOF02000021.1 GCF_001544755.2 Caballeronia catudaia
CTTGATTACTTTTGCTATTGCTCCAGCCTCGAAAGACTGAAACCGCACTCGCCATCAAGCGCCCACACTTATCGGCTGTTAGTTTTTAAAGAGCACATCGCAAGACCGTCAAACCCGCCTACCGTCTTGCGTCGCTGCGTTGTCAGCAGCAGAGAAACGAGATTATGAAGAACGACCCGGTTACTGTCAACAAGAATTTCTCAACTTCTTGCCTCGCTGACTGACCTACCCATCCAACCGAATCAAAGCAAACGGGCCGTGCAAACATCGCACGACCCGTGCCTTAACTCTTGGTGCCGGCTGCAGGACTCGAACCCGCCACCTGATGATTACAAATCAACTGCTCTACCAGATGAGCTAAGCCGGCGAAGGTCGAGATTCTACTTCATTTGACGACTTTGAGGTGGGACCTTGCGGCCGATTTCAAAGCATCGTCGTCGGCGTTCGATTCCGACTCGTCGAGTGAAGTCGAACTAGCCGGCTCCTCGATCTGCCGATCACGCTCGACCGGCCGTGAACCGATCGGTGCACTCGCCAGGTCCGCGCCCGAATGGGAGGCCGGCTCGACCGGAAACGCCATGCCTTGACCGTTTTCCCGCGCATAAATGGCGAGCACGTTTGCGACTTGCACTTCGATCTTGTGGGACTTGCCCGAGAAGCGCGCGCTGAACTCGATCCACTCGTTGCCCATCTGCAGTTGGCTCGTCGCCTCGAAACTGATGTTCAACACGATCTCGTCGTTGCGCACGAACTGGCGCGGCACACGCGTAGCCGCATCGACTCGCACGGCGATGTGGGGCGTAAAGCCATTGTCCGTGCACCACTCGTACAGCGCGCGCAACAAATACGGCTTGGTGGAAATCTCTTGCATCAACTTTCCTCTGTCGAAACGCGACCGCGCGAAACTGCGCAGCCGCCTTCCAACGCACGCAAACTATCGACGCATCACCTTTTCGGAAGGCGTCAGCGCTTCAATATAAGCCGGGCGGCTGAAGATCCGCTCGGCGTACTTCATCAACGGGGCCGCGTTCTTCGACAACTCGATGCCGTAGTGATCCAGGCGCCACAGCAGCGGCGCGATCGCGACGTCGAGCATCGAAAACTCTTCGCCCAGCATGTACTTGTTCTTCAGGAAGATCGGTGCGAGCTGCGTGAGGCGATCGCGGATCGCGCCACGCGCCTTCTCGTGATTCTTCTCGGCGGCCTTGCCCTTCTCGTTTTCGAGCGTGCCGACGTGAACGAACAGTTCCTTCTCGAAGTTCAGCAGGAACAGGCGCGCGCGGGCGCGCTGCACCGGATCTGCCGGCATGAGCTGCGGGTGCGGGAAACGCTCGTCGATATATTCGTTGATGATATTCGACTCGTACAGGATCAGGTCACGCTCGACCAGAATCGGTACCTGTCCGTAAGGGTTCATTACCGCGATGTCTTCCGGCTTGTTGAACAGATCGACGTCGCGGATCTCGAAATCCATGCCCTTTTCGAACAACACCAGCCGGCAGCGCTGGGAGAACGGGCAAGTAGTGCCGGAATACAGAACCATCATGTTTTTAAAGTTCCTTCAGTAAACTCGAAGGGCCGGCTGCGACGCTCCCTTTCCGGGGAACGTCGTCGCGCCGACCCACGCCGTCGAGGGGCGCGCTATTTGATATCTTTCCAGTATGCCGCGTTCAGGCGCCACGCGAGGAAACTCAACAGCGCCAGGAACAGCAGAACCCAGACGCCGAGCCGCTTGCGCGTCTGCTGCGCGGGTTCCGACATCCACGACATGTACGAAACGAGATCGGCCACACTTGAATCATAATCCACGGATGACATGGCACCAGGCGTAACCTGAGTGTAACCGACGAACCTTTTTACCTTTTCGCCGGTATGCTCGTCTGTGCCGGTCTCGAATTTGGCGTCCCGGATGCCCTGAAGCGTCCAGAGCACATGCGGCATCCCGACGTTTTCGTACACGCGATTGTTCCAGCCGGTCGGCCGCGTCGGATCACGGTAAAAACTTCGCAGGTACGTGTAGAGCCAGTCCTTGCCGCGCGCCCGAGCCTCGACCGACAAATCCGGCGGCGACGCGCCGAACCACGCTTTCGCGTCGTCCGGACGCATCGCGATGGACATCGTGTTGCCGACCTTGTCGGTCGAAAACAGCAGATTTTCCTGGATTTGCTTCTCGCTGATGCCGAGATCGGTCAACCGGTTGTACCGCATCAGATTCGCGCTGTGGCAGTTCAGGCAATAGTTTACAAAGATCTGCGCGCCGTGCTGCAGAGACGCGAGGTTGTCCGAGCTATCGGGTGCGCGGTCGAGCACCGCTTCTTCCTCCGCCTGCACGGGCGCCGCGGCGAACGCGAACAGCACCGCAGCGATCATCGATATTGCAGAGAGCCATTTTTTCATCGTATTTGTCTCCGGACGTGCGCTCAGTGAGGTTTGTAGTGCACTCGCTCGGGCGGCGTCTTGAACTTGCCGCGCGGCGTCCAGAAAGGCATGCCGAGGAAGAATGCAAAGTAGATCAGCGCGCAGATCTGTGCGATCAGCGTCGCGGCCGGCGATGGCGGTCGCGTGCCCAAAAATCCGAGCATGAGGAACGCGAACACGAAAATCGCGTAAAAGACCTTGTGGAACATCGGCCGATAACGAATCGACTTCACCGGGCTTCTGTCCAGCCACGGCAGGAAGAACAGCGAAACCACCGCCGTGCCCATCACGACCACGCCCCAGAACTTCGATTCCGTCAACGCCATGAAGATCAGCACGAGCACCGCGAGCACCGGCAGGCCGATCCGCCACTTGCCGCGCGCGCGCACGAGCGCGAGCAGGGCGAGCGCCGCGATGACGATCATCAGCACGATCTTGAACGGATCGGTCGTCGCGCGGAGCATCGCGTAGAACGCCGTGAAGTACCACACCGGCGCGATTTCGGGCGGCGTCTGCAGCGGGTTGGCCGGCACGAAGTTGTTCGCTTCGAGGAAGTAGCCGCCCATCTCCGGCGCGAAGAAGATGATCGCCGCGAAGATCAGCAGGAACACGCACACGCCCATGAAGTCGTGCACCGAGTAGTACGGATGGAACGGAATGCCGTCGAGCGGAATACCGTTCGCGTCCTTCTTCGCCTTGATCTCGACGCCGTCCGGATTATTCGAGCCGACCTCATGCAGCGCGACCAGATGCGCGACCACGAGCCCGATCAGCACGAGCGGAATCGCGATTACGTGGAACGCGAAGAAGCGATTCAGCGTGACGTCCGATACGACGTAATCGCCGCGAATCCACAGCGACAGATCCGGGCCGATGAACGGAATCGCCGAGAACAGGTTCACGATCACCTGCGCGCCCCAGAACGACATCTGCCCCCACGGCAACAGATAGCCGAAGAACGCTTCGGCCATGAGGCACAGGAAGATCGCGCAACCGAAGACCCACACGAGCTCGCGCGGCTTGCGATACGAGCCGTACATCAGCCCGCGGAACATGTGCAGGTAGACAACCACGAAGAACATCGACGCGCCCGTCGAATGCATGTAGCGGATGAGCCAGCCCCACGGCACCTCGCGCATGATGTACTCGACCGATGCGAACGCGAGCGTCGCATCGGGCTTGTAGTTCATCGTGAGAAAAATGCCCGTGACGATCTGGTTGACCAGCACCAGCAGCGCGAGCGAGCCGAAGAAGTACCAGAAGTTGAAGTTCTTCGGCGCGTAGTATTCGGAGACGTGTTTCTTCCACGTCGACGTCATCGGGAAGCGACGGTCGATCCAGCCGACCAGTCCCGTCGTCTCGACTTCCTTCTCTGCGGTCGCCATTTACGCCTCTCCCTTTTCGTCCTTGCCGATCACGAGTTGCGTCGCGGAAGTGAACATGAACGGCGGAATGTCCAGGTTCTGCGGCGCGGGCTTGTTCTTGAAGACGCGGCCGGCCATGTCGTAGGTCGAGCCGTGGCACGGGCAAAGGAAGCCGCCCGGCCAGTTATCGGGGAGATTGGGTTGAGGACCTTCGGTGAAACGCGGCGTCGGCGTGCAGCCCAGATGCGTGCACACGGCGACCGCCACGAAAATGTTCTTGTGATCGGCGCGCGAACGGAACTCGTTGTTGCAGTACTCCGGCAACGGCATCGAGAATTCCATCTTCGATTGCGGGTCGGCCACTTCGTTGTCGGCTTTCTTGACGTCGGACAGCATTTCGTCGGTGCGATTCACGATCCACACCGGCTTGCCGCGCCAGGCGACGGTCATCATGTCGCCGGGCTTGAGTCCGCTGATATCGACCTCGACGGGCGCGCCCGCCGCCTTGGCCTTCTCCGATGGAGCGAACGAACCTACAAAAGGAACCACGGTGGCCACTGCTCCGAAACCACCTACTGCGGTCGTCGCAATCAGCCAGGTACGGCGGCCGCCGTCGACGCGTTTTTCTTCCTTGTCTCGCATCACACGCCCCACTTCTGAGTTGGATTTATACCGTCACATCAGTTGTTCCGCCGCTAGTGTGCGCGAATGGAGTTGGCATTTACAAGGGCCGACTAGCAAAAATCACTCGAAGTGATTGATGCTTCAGGGTTTTCCCCACGTTTTTCGCGCAATCTCATGAAGCGTTCATTTAAGCCGGCTAGCAGCGCCAATAATCGCCGAATGGGCTTAATGGTGCATTAAACCGGATTATCGACATCGATAAAAAGATGTTCGAGATCGAATTGCTCCGACAGATGCGTGCCCACTGCCTGCACGCCGTAGCGCTCCGTCGCGTGATGGCCGGCCGCGATATATGCGACGCCGGATTCCGCCGCGATGTGCATGGTCTGCTCGGAGACTTCGCCGCTGAGATACACATCCGCGCCGGCCGCGATGGCCTCTTCGAAGTAGCCCTGTGCACCGCCGGTGCACCACGCGACGCGCCGCAGTTCCTTGTCCGTATCGCCGAACACGAGCGGCTTTCTGCCGAGCGCGTTCTCGACCATGGCGCTGAAGTGCTCGAGCGGGAGCGGCATGCCGAGCGTCGCGACCCAGCCGAGGTCCTGATCGGCGAAACGGGCGTCCGCGATCAGACCGAGCCGCGCGCCGATCTGCGCGTTGTTGCCCAACTCCGGATGCGAGTCGAGCGGAAGATGGTAGGCAAAAAGATTGATGTCGTTGGCGATCAGCGTGCGCAACCGCCTATGCTTGCGCCCCGTGATCTGCGGCGCCTCGTTACGCCAGAAGTAGCCGTGATGCACGAGCACGGTGTCCGCGCCCCACTCCACGGCGGCTTCCAGGAAGGCCAGCGACGCCGTCACGCCGGTCGCGATCTTGCGCACGCGGCGCGCGCCTTCAACCTGCAGACCGTTCGGGCAATAGTCCTTGAAGCGGCCGATTTCCAGCAGATTGTTCAGATACAATTCGAGTTCGATCCGATCCATGAAATCCTCTATCCCTTCAAATGCTTAGACGCTTCTGGCTATTCTTTGCCCAAGCGGTCACCGTGCTTTTGGCCCTGATGTTCATCATCGCGACCTTGAAACCGCAGTGGCTCCAACGTCAAGGCCAATTCGGCAAGCAGCTTGCCGAGCCGATCGTCGCATTGCAGGAGGTGGCGCCGAGCATTGGCTCGAGGCCGCTTCAGTCGTCCTTTTCGGAAGGCGCGCAAAAGGCGATGCCGGCCGTCGTGAACGTGTTCTCCAGCAAGGACGGCAATCTGCCGCCCGACCCGCGCGCGAAAGACCCGCTATTCCGCTACTTCTTCGGTGAAAAGAACAAGCGCAAGAGCGACGAGCCGCCAGCGTCGAATCTCGGCTCCGGTGTCATCGTCAGCCCGGAAGGTTACATTCTAACGAACCAGCACGTCGTCGACGGTGCGGATCAGATCGAAGTCGCCCTCGCCGATGGCCGCACGTCGAGCGCAAAGGTGATCGGCGTCGATCCGGAAACCGACCTCGCCGTGCTCAAGATCAACATGACCAACCTGCCGAGCATCACGCTCGGGCGCATGGACCAGACGCGCGTGGGCGATGTCGTGCTCGCGATCGGCAATCCGTTCGGCGTCGGTCAGACGGTTACGATGGGCATCGTGAGCGCGCTCGGACGCAATCATCTCGGCATCAATACGTTCGAGAACTTCATTCAGACCGACGCCGCAATCAACCCCGGCAACTCGGGCGGCGCACTGGTCGACGTGAACGGCAATCTGCTCGGCATCAACACGGCGATCTATTCGCGCAGCGGCGGCTCGCTCGGCATCGGCTTCGCCATTCCCGTGTCGACCGCGCGCAGCGTGCTGGAAAGCATCATCACGACTGGCACCGTGACGCGCGGCTGGATCGGCGTGGAGCCGCAAGATGTGACGCCGGAGATCGCCGAATCGTTCGGGCTCGACCAGAAGTCCGGCGCGATCGTCGCGGGCGTGCTGCAGGGCGGCCCGGCGGACAAGGCGGGCATCAAGCCGGGCGACATCCTCGTGTCCATCAACGACGACACCATCACCGATACGACGCGTCTGCTCAATGTCGTCGCGCAGATCAAGCCGGGCACGTCCGTGAAGGTTCATCTTATGCGCAAGAACAAGGAGCTCGACGTCAGCGTGATGATCGGCAAACGTCCCGCGCCGCCGCGAGCACCACAGATGCCGGATGAAGACGGCGATCAGGGCGATCAGAGCGACGAATAAATCGCCGTGGTTTGGACAGCAAAAAGGCAGCTTCGATCGAATCGAAGCTGCCTTTTTTGCATCTCATCGGCGCGACAATTAGCCGCACCTTCGCGTCTATTCCGCCGCGGCTTCCTCACTCTTGATCTGTTCCTTGCCGACCACCAGCCGCGCCGCGATGATGCCCAACTCATAAAGAATGACGAGCGGAATCGCGAGAATCAGCTGGGAAAAGACATCGGGCGGCGTGACGACCGCCGAAATGACGAAAGCGCCGACGATCACATACGGACGAACCTGCTTGAGCTTTGCGATCGATACAACGCCCATGCGCGCGAGCAGCACGACGACGATCGGCACTTCGAAGGTCACACCGAACGCGATGAACATGGTCAGCACGAAGCTCAGGTAATTGTCGATGTCCGTCGTCATTTCCGCGCCGAGCGGCGCGTTGTAATGCGCCATCACGCGGAAGATAGTCGGGAACACGACGAAATACGCGAACGCCATGCCGCACAGGAACAGCGAGTAGCTGCTGAATACGAGCGGCCCGACGAGTTTCTTCTCGTGCTGATACAGGCCCGGTGCGACGAACGCCCAAATCTGATACAGCACGAACGGCAGCGCGATGACGAATGCAACGAGCATTGTCACTTTCATCGGCACGAAGAACGAGCCGGTGACGTCGGTGACGATCATCTTGCCGTCGGCCGGCAGGTTTTGCATCAGCGGGCGAGCCAGCAGTTTGAAGATGTCCGGCGCCCAGTACACCAGTGCGACGAACACGACGATGACCGAAGCGCCCGCGCGAATGATGCGGTCGCGCAATTCGACCAGATGCGAAATGAACGTCTCTTCGACGGGCTCTTCTTTGGATTGTTGCGGGTCGCTCACGCCGGCCCTCGGTTGATCATGGAAGGAATGGGATCGAAGCGCGGCTCGCTCAGAAGAACCGGGTCTGCCGGCGCAGCGTGGCGGGCGTATGGCGAGCAACGCGCGCCGCGCCCGACTGAACCCGCGTACGGCGCGCGGTGGTGCGCTTGTACCAGTTGGGAATCGCGCTCTGCTTGACGCGCCAGTTCCTGCGCTTGGTCGACGCCGATGACGGCGTGCTTGCCCAAGGCTTGTCCGATGCGGCGCTATCCGCGGATTCCGCCTCGCCGCCCGCGATACTCGGCGCGACCGACGTGCCTTCGTTCCACGCATCGTTCAATTCGGACTCGTGGCGCTTGAGCGTATCGTGAATCGACGACTGGACGTTCGTGGCCGCTGTTTCGAACTCGGTGCGCATTTTCTTCAGCTCATCGAGTTCCATCTCGCGCGCGACTTCCGACTTGACGTCGTTGATGTAGCGCTGAGCGCGCCCAAAGAGTGCACCCGCCGTGCGTGCGACGCCTGGCAGGCGCTCCGGCCCGAGGACCACCAGCGCCACGACGCCGATGACCGCCATTTTGGTCAGACCGAGATCGAGCATTGAACGAGAAGTGGATGGTTGCGGTCGGCGGCCGGATTAACGGTAGTCGCCCGAGCGGGACTTGTCCTTCGCCTCGACATCCACCGCGCCGTTACGCGGCAGTTCGCGCTGATCGGCCGAATTCGCCGGCGTTTCGCCATCGCGCATGCCTTCCTTGAAACCCTTCACCGCACCGCCCAGATCGCCGCCGATATTGCGCAGTTTCTTCGTGCCGAAGACGAGCGCCACGATCAACAAGACGATCAACCAATGCCAAATGCTTAACGAACCCATGATAAAACTCTCCGTGATTCCGCCCCGAATTGGGTACCGGGGACGGAAGGTCGGCCTTTCGACCTAGGCCGAGGCACTTTGCCTCAGCTTCATCTATTGATTTTGCTCGCCCAATATTTCATTGGAAAGGAGAATGCCGACAAAAAATGCGGCTCACCCCATTCGGCGCCACGGGCGCTCGCCGGCTAACAAATGCGCGTGGATGTGATACACCTCCTGCCCGCCACCGGGTCCGGTATTAATTACCGTGCGAAAACCCGTGTCGCCCCCCGTGTAGGACACACCCAAGTCTTTCGCCAACCTTCCGACGAGACTCACCATTCTACCAAGCAGCGGACTGTCACTTTCTGTGCAATGAGAAAGTGTTTCAATATGCTTCCGCGGGATCACCAGCACGTGCACCGGCGCAGCAGGATTGATGTCGTTGAACGCGACAAACTCGTCGTCTTCGTAGACTTTCGTGCTCGGAAGCTGTCCGGAAGCGATCCGGCAAAAAATACAGTTGTCTTGGCTCATGGACTTGACGGATTTCGTTGTCGAATGTGATTACAACCACGCGGTCGGTTCGAGCGTCTTGCTTTCGTAGAGGAAAAGCCAGCCCTTGATGATCCGATACAGCGTCCAGATCCAGGTCGCGCCGATGATCAGGAAGCCGAGGCCGAGCACCCAGATCAGGGCGAAGCCGACGACGTGCCCAAGCAGCGACCACCAGAACGTGCGAATCTGCCAGGTGAAGTGATCGGCGAACGGCGTGCCTTCGGCATCGCTGCGCTTGACGTAGTTGAGGATGATCGCGACGAGGCCGGTGAGTCCGCCCGTCAGCCAATAGACCGCGTACAGCGCGTACAGCACATGCGTGAAGGTGCGCATGTTGCGCAGCCGTTCCGGATCGGATGAGTTCTGAACGACAGGCGGATAGGGTTCGTACGGCCGGTTCATGCTGGACCTCCTTCAGATGCGAGACGCTCGTCAGCCGCCGTTTTGCTCGCGCTCGCGCGACTTGCGCAGCGCCTTCTCTTCGATCCCCGACAAGCCTTCGCGACGCTCGAGTTCGGCGATGACGTCGGCGGGGCTCAGGTCGAAATGGGACAGCGTCACGAGACAATGAAACCACAAATCGGCGACCTCGCTGACCAGTGCTTTTGGTGCGCCGCCGTGGCGCGCGTCCTTCGCGGCGAGCACGACTTCCGTCGCTTCCTCGCCGATCTTCTTCAGGATCGCGTCGTCACCTTTGTGAAAGAGTCGGGAAACGTAGGATTGTTCCGGATCGCCGCCCTTGCGGCTGTCAATGATCGCGGCGAGTCGCAACAGCGTGTCCAGCGTGGTGGCTTGCGTCATTTGTAGATGCTTTCTGGATCTTTCAGCACAGGCTCGACAGCGACCCACTCGCCGTTCTCGGCCGTGCCCTCGAATTTCTGGAAAAAACAGGAGTGGCGTCCGGTGTGACACGCGATACCCGACACCTGTTCGACCTTGAGGAGCACCACGTCTTCGTCGCAGTCGAGACGCACGTCGTGCACGTGCTGCACGTGGCCCGACTCCTCGCCCTTGAACCACAGGCGCTGACGCGATCGCGAAAAGTACACGGCGCGCTTCAGTTCAATGGTCTTCGCTAGCGCCTCGCGATTCATCCACGCGAACATCAACACGTCGTTGCTCGATGCTTCCTGCGCGATCACCGGCACGAGGCCGTTCGCGTCCCACTTCACTTTGTCGAGCCAGTCGGCTTGCGCGTTCATCGGCTTACGTCCTCACCGAAATGCCCTGATCGGCCATGAAGCGCTTCGCTTCGCCGACCGTGTGCTCGCCGTAATGGAAGATGCTCGCGGCGAGCACCGCGTCCGCGTGACCTTCGACGATACCGTCCGCCAGATGCTGCAAGTTGCCGACGCCGCCCGATGCGATCACCGGCACCGGCACCGCGTCCGATACGGCGCGCGTCAACGCGAGGTCGAAGCCGGCCTTGGTGCCGTCGCGGTCCATGCTGGTGAGCAGGATTTCGCCCGCGCCGTATGCGGCCATCTTGCGCGCCCATTCGACCGCGTCGATGCCGGTCGCCTTGCGGCCACCGTGCGTGAAGACTTCCCAGCGCGGCGTTTCGCCCTCGGCCGACACGCGTTTCGCATCAATCGCGACGACGATGCATTGCGAGCCGTGCTTGTCCGACGCGTCGCGCACGAGTTGCGGATTCGCCACCGCCGACGAATTCATGCTGATCTTGTCCGCGCCCGCGTTCAGCAAGCGCCGCACGTCTTCGACCGCGCGCACGCCGCCGCCGACCGTCAGCGGAATGAACACCTGCGAAGCCACCGATTCGATGATCGGCAGAATCAGGTCGCGTTGATCGGACGTGGCGGTGATGTCGAGGAACGTGAGTTCGTCGGCGCCCTGATCGTCGTAGCGCCGCGCGATTTCGACGGGATCGCCCGCGTCGCGCAATTCGACGAAGTTGACGCCCTTCACGACGCGTCCAGCGGTCACGTCGAGACAGGGAATGATGCGTTTTGCGAGAGCCATTTTCTGTGCCGATACGAAGTAGAAGCAGCCGGAAGGCGAGTAAAGAACCGCCCGGCCATGCTCGCGCCGCGAGAAGATTTACGCGCCGTCCGGTTCGCGCAGCACGTCGGCGCGCGTCTGGGCGGCCGTGAAATCGAGATCGCCCGAGTAGATCGCGCGGCCGCAGATCACGCCTTCGACGCCTTCGTCCTCGACTTCACAGAGCGATTCGATATCCGCGATGCTCGACAGCCCGCCGCTCGCGATCACCGGAATCTTCACCGCCCGCGCGAGGCGCACGGTCGCGTCGATGTTGATGCCCTGGAGCATGCCGTCGCGGCCGATGTCGGTATAGATGATCGATTCGCAGCCGTAGTCCTCGAACTTGCGGCCGAGATCCTCGACTTCGTGACCCGTCAGCTTGCTCCAGCCGTCGGTGGCGACCTTGCCGTCCTTCGCGTCCAGTCCGACGATGATATGGCCGCCGAACGCACTGCACGCGTCCCGCAGGAAGCCCGGATTCTTGACCGCCGCGGTGCCGATGATCACGAACGACAAACCGTCGTCGAGATAACGCTCGATGGTTTCCAGATCGCGGATGCCGCCGCCTAGCTGCACGGGAATCTCGCTGCCCACTTCTTCGATGATTGCGCGGATCGCGTCGCCGTTTCTCGGCTTGCCAGCAAAGGCGCCGTTCAGATCGACCAGATGGAGCCGTCGCGCACCGCGATCGACCCAATGTCGGGCCATTGCTGCGGGATCTTCTGAAAAAATGGTCGCCTGGTCCATATCGCCCTGCTTGAGGCGCACGCACTGACCGTCCTTGAGATCGATGGCCGGAATGAGCAGCATAGGTATCGCGTATTTTCGGGGTGAAGTTGATCAAAACGGCGCGCGTGCGGTCTTTCATGCCTTTCGCGCCGTCTCGCTAGTGTAGTACAAGTCTTGCAACGGTCATGCGCCCGTCGTAATAGGCGAAAACGCTAGCGGGCACGCCATTTCACGGGTTCCAGTGCACGAAATTACGGTACAGGCGCAATCCGGCGTCCGCGCTCTTTTCCGGATGGAACTGGGTCGCGAAGATATTGTCACGCGCCACCGCCGACGCAAATGCGCTGCCGTACACGGTTTCGCCGGATGTGTGCGCCGGATTGTCCGGGACCACGTAATAGCTGTGCACGAAGTAGAAGAACGCGCCGTCCGCGACGCCGTCCCAGATCGGGTGCGCCTGTGCCTGGCGCACGCGGTTCCAGCCCATCTGCGGCACCTTGAAGCGCGATCCGTCGTCCTGCAGGAGACCGTCGAGCTGGAAGCGCACGACCTTGCCCGGCAGAAGGCCGAGGCCTTTGGTGTCGCCTTCCTCGCTCCAGTCGAAGAGCATCTGCTCGCCGACGCACACGCCGAGCATCGGTTTCTCGCGCGCCGCCTGCATCAGCGCTTCCTGCAGGCCGGAAGCGGCCAGATGGCCCATGCAGTCGCGCATCGCGCCCTGGCCCGGCAGTACCACGCGATCCGCCGCGTGGATGCCTTGCGGCTGATCGACGATCGCCACGTTCGCGTCGGGTGCAGCCTTTTTCAGCGCCTGGTAGACCGAGCGCAGGTTGCCCATTCCGTAATCAACAATCGCAATCGAAGTAGTCATTTCAAAGATGGCATCAAGGCCTTCAACCCGTCGACGATGAACTCCACCGCCAGCGCGGACAACATCAAACCCATGAGACGCGTGCCGATATTGATCCCGGTGCGCCCGACCACGCGCGCGATCGGCTCGGCGAGATTCAGCGCGCCGAAGCACAGCCCCGCGATGACCGCGCCCAGCACGACGAGCCCGAAACGGTCATACCAGTGCTGCGCATTGGCAGCATAGACGATCACCGTGCTGATCGAGCCGGGACCAGTCAGCAGCGGAATCGCGAGCGGCACGACCGCGACGCTGTTGCGCTCCTCGGCTTCCATGCGTTCTTCGGGCGTCGAGCGCGCGTTGCCGACCTGCGCGTTCAACATGCTGATCGCCATGAGCAGCATGATGATGCCGCCGCCCACTTCGAACGATCCGACCGAAATGCCGAAGAACGCGATGATCTGCTGCCCGAGCAGCGCGGTCACCGCGATCACGCAGAACACCGAAATGGACGCGACGCGAATCGTGTTGCGCCGCTCGATGTCCGACTGCTGCGCGGTCAGGCTGAGAAAAAACGGTATCGCGCCGATCGGGTTGATCAGCGCGAGCAGCGATATGAACGACTTGAACAGATCCATCGTAAGCCCGGCGCGCGCGGGATCGGAGTCGGCGAATCAGAGACTGCCTTTGGTCGACGGAATCTGCCCCGCCGCGCGTTCATCGACTTCGCACGCCATGCGCAGCGCGCGGCCGAACGCTTTGAACACGGTTTCGACCTGATGGTGCGCGTTGATGCCGCGCAGGTTGTCGATATGCAGCGTCACACCCGCGTGATTCACGAATCCGCGGAAGAATTCGATGGTGAGATCGACGTCGAACGTGCCGATGCGCGCGCGCGTGAACGGCACATGGAATTCGAGACCAGGCCGGCCGGAAAAATCGATCACGACACGCGACAGCGCCTCGTCGAGCGGCACGTAGGAATGCCCGTAGCGGCGAATGCCCTTGCGGTCGCCGATAGCCTTCGCCACCGCCTGACCGAGCGTGATGCCGGTGTCTTCGACAGTATGGTGATCGTCGATATGGAGGTCGCCATGCGCTTCGACGTCGAGATCGATGAGCCCGTGACGGGCGATCTGGTCGAGCATGTGATCGAGGAACGGGACGCCGGTGGCGAGCTTCTGCTTGCCGGTGCCGTCCAGATCGAGCTTCACACGGATCTGCGTTTCGCTGGTGTTGCGAACGACTTCCGCAATGCGCATTTTGATTCCTTGAGACTTGATCGTTATGGGGTTCAGTGTGGCGCGATCTTTTTCAGCGCCGCGACCATGTGCGCGTTTTCTTCGGCCGTGCCGACCGTCAAACGTATGCAGTTGGCGAGCAATGGATGCATTTTACCCACGTTTTTGATCAAAACCCGCGAAGTCAGAAGGGTTTCGAAAGCAACGGCCGCGTCCGGAACGCGCACGAGCAGAAAGTTGCCCGCGCTCGGAAATACCGTCATGCCGGGCAGTGCAGCGACTTCGCGCGCGAGCTGCGTGCGTTGCGCGCGCAGTTCGGCGGCTTGCGCGTCGAGCACGTCGAGGTGATCGAGCAAAAAATCGGCGGTGGCTTGCGTCAGCACGTTGATGTTGTACGGCGGGCGCACCTTGTCGAACTGCATGATCCACGAAGGCCGCCCCGCCATGTAGCCGAGGCGGATGCCCGCGAGCCCGAGCTTCGAGACCGTGCGCATCACGACGACGTTGTCGAAGTCCGCGGCGCGCGGCATCCAGCTCTTTTCCGCGAACGGCTGATACGCCTCGTCGATCACGACCAGACTCTTCGATGCCGCCGCGATCACGCGTTCGATGTCGGCGTCGTCGTAGAGCGTGCCGGTCGGATTGTTCGGATACGCGAGGTAGACGAGCGCGGGCGCGTGCTCGTCGATGGCGGCGATGAGCGCATCGGCATCGAGCGTGAAGTCGGCCTTGAGCGGCACGCCGATGAACGCGAGATGCGCGAACTTCGCCGACATTTCGTACATCACGAAGCCTGGCACCGGCGCCACGACCTTCGCGCCCGGCGTCGAGCACGCGACCGACATCATGCTGATCAGCTCGTCCGAGCCGTTGCCGAGCAGCACGTCGCAAGCGTCGGGAACGCGCATCGCGCGCTTGATCTTCGCAAGCAGTTCCGCCGGACGCGGCGCCGGATAGCGATTCAGCGCGACGCCCGCGAGATGCGCGCCGAGACGTTCGGCGAGATCGGCGGGCAGCGTGGAGGGATTTTCCATCGCGTCGAGCTTGATCAGCCCCGTGGCGTCGGGCACGGGATAGCTCGTCATCGCGAGTACGTCGGGACGAATGATGTCTTGGGCTGTCGTCATGATTTCCCGGCGCTCTCTCGCCGGATTTGAGCGGCGGCTCTCAGGCCGCCTCGTTCGATGGGCTCGGCTGTGGGTCGGCCGATATTTTCAGCCGATATTGATCAGTCAGCCGATATTTTTCATTCGATATTCGGCGCTTTTCGCGTGCGCCTGCAGGCCTTCGCCGTACGCCAGTTCCGCCGCGATCTCGCCGAGCGTCTGCGCGCCGTCCGCGCTCACTTCGATCACGCTCGAACGCTTCATGAAATCGTAGACGCCGAGCGGCGACGAGAAACGCGCCGTGCGTGAAGTGGGCAGCACGTGGTTCGGGCCCGCGCAGTAGTCGCCGAGGCTCTCGCTCGTATAGCGGCCGAGGAACATCGCGCCAGCGTTGTGAATCTGCGCGGCCCACTGATGCGGATCGAGCGCGGAAATTTCGAGATGCTCCGGCGCGATGTCGTTCGCGATCGCGCACGCTTCGCGCATGTCTTTCACCTTGATGAGCGCGCCGCGGTCTTCGAGAGAACGCTGGATGACTTCGCGGCGCGGCATCGCGGGCAGCAGCTCGACGATCGCATCTTCGACGCGCTGGATGAAGTCATCGTCGGGACACAGCAGGATGGATTGCGCGAGCTCGTCGTGCTCGGCTTGCGAGAAGAGATCCATCGCGACCCAGCGCGGATCGGTGGTGGCGTCGCAAATCACGAGAATCTCGGACGGCCCCGCGATCATGTCGATGCCGACCGTGCCGAACACGCGACGCTTCGCCGATGCGACATACGCATTGCCCGGGCCGCAGATCTTGTCGACGGCGGGCACCGTTTGCGTGCCGTACGCGAGCGCGGCCACGGCCTGCGCGCCGCCGATCGTGAATACGCGGTCCACGCCGCCGAGCAGCGCCGCCGCGAGTACGAGCGGATTCTTCACGCCGTCGGGCGTCGGCACGACCATCACGATTTCCTTCACGCCCGCGACGCGCGCCGGAATCGCATTCATCAGCACCGACGACGGATACGCCGCCTTGCCGCCCGGCACATAGATGCCCGCGCGATCGAGCGGCGTGACTTTCTGGCCGAGCACGGTGCCGTCGGCTTCGGTGTATTGCCAGCTATGGCTGCCGCACTCGATGCGCTGCTTCTCGTGATAGCCGCGCACGCGCGCCGCCGCCGCTTCGAGGGCCGCGCGGCGCTTGGGTTCCAGACCTTCGAGCGCTGCTTCCATTTCCGACAGCGGCAGCTCGAGCGCCGCGACGCTCGCAGCCTTCAGGCGATCGAACTTGTTGGTGTATTCCAGCACGGCCTGATCGCCGCGCGCTTTGACATCCGCGAGAATCTGCGCGACCGAGCGCTCGATCGCTTCGTCTTCGCTTGCCTCGAATGCGAGGACCGCCCGCAGCGCCTTGTGAAAACCATCGGCGCTGGAATCGAGTTTGCGAATCTTGATAGACATGCTGGTTTTCCGTTTTGCTGGTGGCGCGCCGCAGTGCGCGGCTCGCCTAATTGCCTGTGCCGCCTGCGCTGAGCGTGGCGCGCTCGAAGGCGTCGAGGTACGGCTTGAGCGCCGCGCGCTTCAGCTTGAGCGCCGCCTGGTTCACGACGAGGCGCGACGAAATCTGCATGATCTCTTCCACTTCGACGAGGTTATTCGCCCGCAGCGTGCCGCCCGAACTCACCAGGTCGACGATCGCATCCGCGAGGCCGACGAGCGGCGCGAGCTCCATTGATCCGTACAGCTTGATCAGATCGACGTGCACGCCCTTCGACGCGAAATGCTGGCGAGCGGTCTCGGTGTACTTCGTCGCGACACGCAGGCGCGCGCCCTGACGCACCGCGCTCGCGTAGTCGAAGCCGGCCTTCACTGCCACCGACATCCGGCAACGCGCGATGTCCAGATCGATCGGCTGATACAGACCGCCGCCGCCATGCTCGATCAGCACGTCTTTCCCCGCGACGCCGAAATCCGCCGCGCCGTATTCGACGTAAGTCGGCACATCGGTCGCGCGCACGATGATCACGCGCAGGTTCGGATTCGTGGTCGGGAGAATCAGCTTACGCGAGCTCTCCGGATCTTCGGCCACCTGCACGCCGGCCGCCGCGAGCAGCGGCAGCGTTTCCTCGAAGATACGCCCTTTCGACAGCGCGAGCGTCAGCGGCGCGCGCGGCCCCACCGACGACGACGTCTGCGGAAGCGAACTCATTGCTCGCTCCCGCTGCCCTTGATGCGGCGTACGTTCGCGCCCACGGCCGTCAGCTTCGATTCCATGCGGTCGTAGCCGCGATCCAGATGGTAGATGCGGTCGATGAGCGTTTCGCCGTCGGCGCACATCGCCGCGATCACGAGGCTCGCGGACGCACGCAAGTCGGTCGCCATCACCTTCGCGCCGGAAAGCATCTCGACGCCCGACACGAGCGCCGTGTTGCCGTCGATCGTAATGCGCGCGCCGAGACGGTTCAGCTCCTGCACGTGCATGAAGCGGTTTTCGAAGATCGTCTCGACCACTTGCGACGTGCCGTTGGCGATCGTGTTGAGCGCCATGAACTGCGCCTGCATGTCGGTTGGGAACGCCGGATATTCGGACGTGCGGATGTTCACCGCTTCCGCGCGCTTGTCCATGCGCACGCGCATCCAGTCGTCGCCTTCCTCGATGCTCACGCCGGCTTCGCGCAGCTTGGCGGTCACGGCATCGAGCAGATGCGTGCTCACGCGACGCAGCGTGACATCGCCGCCCGCCGCCGCGACCGCGCACAGGAACGTGCCCGCTTCGATGCGATCCGGCACGACGTCGTGCTTCGCGCCATGCAGCTTTTCGACGCCCTGAATGACGAGCCGGTCTGTGCCGATGCCGTCGATCTTTGCGCCCATCTTCACGAGCAGATGCGCGAGGTCGCTCACTTCCGGCTCGCGCGCCGCGTTCTCGATGACGGTCTCGCCTTCGGCCAGCACCGCCGCCATCAGCAGGTTTTCCGTGCCGGTGACGGTGATCATGTCCGTGATGATGCGCGCGCCCTTCAGACGCTTCGCGCGCGCGTCGATAAAGCCGTGCTCGATGTTGATCTCGGCGCCCATCGCCTGCAGGCCTTTGATGTGCTGATCGACCGGACGCGCACCGATCGCGCAGCCGCCGGGCAGCGACACCTTGGCCTCGCCGAAGCGCGCGACGAGCGGCCCGAGCACGAGAATCGACGCGCGCATCGTCTTCACCATTTCGTACGGCGCGATCAGCTTGTCGACCTTCGATGCATTGAGGGTCACGCGGCCGTCGCCGGACACTTCGCACTGCACGCCCATCTGACGCAGCAGCTTGAGCATCGTGCGCACGTCCTGGAGATTCGGCACGTTCGACAGATGGACGTCGTCGGCGGTGAGAAGGCTTGCGCAAAGAATGGGCAAAGCCGCGTTCTTCGCGCCCGAGACGGTGATTTCGCCGGAAAGCTTCGCGCCTCCCGTGATGACCAGTTTATCCATGCTTGCTTGTCCTTCGACCGAGCTTCCTGCTGCGGAGCCGTTGCCGGCGCCGCGGTTATCTTGAATGAATCGCACTCTTTACTGCCTTTGTCTGCCGGTGATGCCGGGTGTTGCTGGGATGTGTCGTATGACCTGATTGGCTTCGCCGGGTGGACTCAGGCCGCTTTCCACTCGTCGGGGGTGAGGGTCTTCATGCTGAGCGCATGAATCTCCTCGCGCATGCGCTCGCCGAGCGCCGCATAAACCAGTTGATGACGCGCGATCAGCCGCTTGCCGACGAACGCGTCGCTCACGATGGTCGCGAAAAAATGCTGGCCGTCGCCTTCCACTTCGAGATGCTGACAGGCCAAACCTTTGGCGATGTAGTCCTTCACTTGCTCCGGAGTCGGCAACATAGTGGAAGTCTCCTTGAGAATTAGTGACGCAGCTTGTAGCCGCTCGCGAGCAAACGCACGGCGATCAACGCCAGCACCGCGAGAAACCCGCCAACGATGCCGAGGCTCACCAGCGGATTGACATCGGACAGGCCGAAAAAGCCGTAACGGAAGCCGTCGATCATGTAGAAAAACGGATTCAGATGCGACACCGCGCGCCACAGCGGCGGCAGCGTATGCGTCGAGTAGAACACGCCGGAAAGAAACGTGAGCGGCATGATCAGGAAGTTCTGGAATGCTGCCAGCTGATCGAACTTGTCGGCCCAGATGCCTGCGATCAAACCGAGCGTGCCGAGAATGCCCGAACCGAGGATGGCGAACGCAATGATGTAGAACGGCGCGGAAAAAGACATCGGGATGAACCATATCGTCACGATGAACACGCCGAACCCGACACTCAGGCCGCGCACGACCGACGCCAGCACATACGCGAAAAACATTTCCCAATGCGCGATGGGCGGCAGCAGCACGAACACGAGATTGCCCGTGATCTTCGACTGGATCAGCGACGACGAACTGTTCGCGAATGCGTTTTGCAGCACGCTCATCATGACGAGGCCGGGCACGAGAAAGCTCATGTAGCCGACACCCGGATACACCTGCACGTGTCCCGACAGCGCGTGACCGAAGATGGTGAGATACAGCAGCGCCGTCACGACCGGCGCGAGCACGGTCTGAAACGAGACCTTCCAGAAGCGCAGCAGCTCCTTGTAGAACAACGTCTGGAAACCGCTCATGAAAGTCCCTCGACCACTTCCGGCTCGTTCATCACCTGCACGAACACGTCTTCCAGATCGGCCTTGCGCACTTCGATTTCATCGAACGTGCAGCCGGCCGCGCGGCATTTCGCGAGAATCGGCTCGACGTCGTCGTAGCTCGCGAGTCGCAGCAGATGCTGCGTGCCCGATACCGCGTGCGGATCGACTTCGAGCGACCGCAGCTCGGCAGGCAACGCGCCGTTCGACAGACGCAGATACAACTGCATGCCCGAGAAACGCTGCAGCAGCGCACTCGTGCGTTCTAGCGCGACGACCTCGCCGCGACGCAGCATCGCGAGGCGGTCGCACAGCGATTCGGCTTCTTCGAGATAGTGCGTCGTCAGGACGATGGTGTGGCCTTCGCGATTCAGGCGCGAGATGAACTTCCAGAGCGTTTGCCGCAATTCGACATCGACGCCTGCGGTGGGCTCGTCGAGCACGATTACCGGCGGCCGATGCACGAGCGCCTGCGCGACCAGCACGCGGCGCTTCATCCCGCCCGAAAGCGCGCGCGTGTTGACGTCGGCTTTCTCGGTCAGATCGAGATTGGCCATGACTTCGTCGATCCAGTCGTCGTTGTTGCGCAAGCCGAAGTAGCCCGACTGAATGCGCAGCGACTCGCGCACGGTGAAGAACGGATCGAAAACCAACTCCTGCGGCACGATGCCGAGCGCACGGCGCGCCGCCCGAAAGTCGCTGACGACATCGTGGCCGCGCACGGAGATCGTGCCGCTATCGGCGCGCGCGAGGCCGGCCAGAATGCTGATCAACGTGGTTTTGCCCGCGCCGTTGGGGCCGAGCAAGCCAAAGAACTCGCCCTCTTCAACCGTGAGGCTCACGCCCTTGAGCGCCTGGAGATCCTTGTAGCGCTTCCTGACGTTTCGGATTTCTATGGCTGACATGGTGGACAGTGCGGGACTGTGCGCGCGCCTTACGCGGCCGCGCCTCGAATGTGCGGAAGTTCGCCTGCCGGACCCGGACTCCGACAAAAAGGGCCGGGTATGGGCCCGAAAAAACGTTTGATTATAGGGCAAAGCGACTGAGGCCGACTTCGGAGCGATCCTGATTACGGCGGTGGAGCATGCCCCGCCGCCTTCTGCGCTTGCGTCAGATCAGGATCAATGTCGGAACGTGAGGAGCGTATCGACGCCGTAGGCTCGCGCGAGACTGACGAGCCCGGAAGGAAGATTGATGACGCCGAACGCGGCGCCGCGCGCGGACGCGGCGCGCTGCCATGCGAGCAGCACGGCGAGCGCGGAGGAATCGAATTGCGTGAGCGGCGCGCAATCGACTTCGGTCGCGCCTGCTGCGATGCGCGACAGACCCGCGTCGAGCGCGGCCTTCGCGCTCTCGTGGGTCAGGGTGGCGGCCGTCTGGAAACGGCCGCCCACGGCTGGCGTGCTCACGATGCCTTGCCGCCCGCGAGTTGCTGGTTACGCTGCGTCAGGAACTGCAGCAGACCGCCCACGCCGTTCTGCGAGATCTGCTCGTTGAACTGCTGCTGATACGCCTGGATCAGCCACGCGCCGAGCACGTTGATGTCGTACACGCGCCAGCCTTGCGGCGTCTTGTACAGGCGGTAGTCGAGCTCGACCGGCTGCCCGTTGTTCATCACGACCGAGCGGACCACGACGTCGGTGTCGTCCGGATTCGCGCGGAACGGCTTGTACTGCACCGTCTGGTTACGCACCTGCGCGAGCGCGCCCGAGTACGTGCGGATCAGGAGCATCTTGAACTGCTCGACGATCTGCTTCTGCTGCTCCGGCGTAGCCGTGTTCCAGTTGCGACCCATCACGAGGCGCGTCGTGCGCGTGAAATCGGTGTACGGCAGGATCTTTTCGTTGACAAGCTTGGTGATCTCGTTGACATCGCCCGATTGGATTTGTTTGTCGGACTTGATCTGATCGAGGACTTGCTGCGTGATCGACTTGATCAGCACGTCGGGTGAGTTCGCATCGACAGCCTGCGCCGACGCCGCGCCGCAGAACGCCATGAACATCGCGAAGATGGGGAGAAGCAAAAGTTTTTTCATCACAGACCCTGCAAAGTAGAGGCTTCGGTTTGAGCGCGCCGCCCGAAGCGAGTTCAGGCGGCACGGCAGCCAAAGCGTAAGAAATGTCGTTAGATATGTTACCGCGCGTTAGGAAAAGCCCGCTCAGCGCAAGCGGAATGAAGGGAAGCCGGATGGCGGAACGTACTGATTGCCGGGCACCGTGCCGGCAGGGCCGCTCGCCGGCCTGGGCGCCGCAGCGCCCGAAGCAGGGGCGACCGGAACCACCGTCGTCGATGCGCCTTCTGCCGCAGCCGCGCCGTCTGTCTCGCCGTAGTTCGGCAGCGGCGCCTCGCCGTAGTCCGGCATGCTGTCGTCGCCACCGGTAATCAGGTACTGACGGCGCTGCAGATACGCGTTGCGCACGAACGAATATTTATCGAGCGCGGCGTCGGCGAGCACATCGGTAGCGCCGAGGAGATTCGCGCGCACGTTGATGAGATTCACGCCATAGAGCGCCCAGCTCACCGAATCCGGACTCACGTAGGTGAGCGGATTGCCGAAATAATCGACGACGAGACCCGTGGAATCACGCACCGTGCTCGGCCCGAGCAGCGGCAGCACGACGTAAGGACCGGACGGCACGCCGTAGTGGCCGAGCGTCAGGCCGAAATCGCCGGAGTGCTTCGGCAGCTTCGCGATGGTCGCGACGTCGAACAGGCCGCCGACGCCGAACAGCGTATTGATCGCGACACGCATGATGTCCGACACGCCGTCCGCGATCTTCAATTGCAGCAGATTGTTCGCGGCGATGTACACGTCGCCGATATTCGAGAAGAAGTTGGTCACGCTGTTGCGCACCGGCTCCGGCACGGCCCACACGTAACCCTGCGCCACCGGCTTGAACGCGTATTGATCAACCTTGTCGTTGATCGTGAACATCGTCCGGTTGTAGCTCTCGAATGGGTCCCCTTTGGTGGGCGTCGTTACCGTCGCGCAACCAGCGAGCGCCACGACGCTTGCCACGATGACCGTGCGCCGCATCCCCATCGCCATATTCTTCTCCTTATTGAGCCGCGCCAGAGGCAGCGGTCGCGCCGGCGGCGCCCGAGGCGCCCATTGCGCTCGCCGCGCCCGGGAACGCGGGCGCTGCCGGCGCCGCGGATGACTTCGACGCGCCGGAATCTGCCGCCTTGTTGTAAAGAAACTGGCCGATCAGGTTTTCGAGCACCACGGCGGATTGCGTCATGGAGATGGTGTCGCCGTTCTTGAGCATGTCAGTGTCGCCGCCCGGCTCGAGGCCGATGTACTGTTCGCCGAGCAGACCCGAGGTCAGGATCTTCGCGGACGAATCCTTCGGAAACTGATATTGCTGGTCGATATCGATCGTCACGATGGCCTGATACGTGTTCGAATCGAAACCGATGCCGCCGACGCGCCCCACCGTCACGCCCGCGCTCTTGACCGGCGCGCGCGCCTTCAGTCCGCCGATATTGTCGAACCTGAGCTTAACCGCGTAGGTTTTCTGAAATGACAGCGAGCTCATGTTGCCCGCCTTGAGCGCAAGAAACAGGAGCGCCACGAAACCGAGCACCACGAAGAGGCCGACCCAAAAGTCGAGAGCAGTCTTTTTCATCGTCTTCCCAAAGAGAATCTTTCCGCAGATGGCGCGTGACGGTCCGTGCCGCTCACCACGCCGCGCCGTTGCATGGCGCCTGCGCTTGGTTCATTAGCTGAACATCAGTGCGGTCAGCAGGAAATCGAGCCCGAGCACGGCGAGCGACGCATAGACGACGGTTTTCGTCGTCGCGCGTGACACGCCTTCCGGCGTGGGCCTCGCCTCGTAACCCTGGAACAGCGCGATGAACGTCACCGCGAAGCCGAACACGATGCTCTTGATGACGCCGTTGCCGACATCGCGCCACACGTCCACGCCGCCTTGCATCTGCGACCAGAACGCGCCCGGATCCACGCCGATCAGCATCACGCCGACGACATAGCCACCGACGATGCCCACCGCGCTGAAAATGGCCGCCAGCACCGGCATGGCGACGATACCCGCCCACATGCGCGGCGCGACGACGACCTTCAGCGGGTCGACCGCCATCATTTCCATCGCCGTGAGCTGCTCGCCCGCCTTCATCAGGCCGATCTCCGCGGTCAGCGACGTGCCCGCGCGACCCGCGAAGAGCAGCGCCGTCACGACGGGGCCGAGCTCGCGCACGAGCGACAGCGCGACGAGCAGGCCGAGCGCCTGTTCCGAACCGTAGCGGCTCAGCGTGTAATAGCCCTGCAGGCCGAGCACGAAACCGACGAACAAGCCCGACACCGCAATGATGACGAGCGAATAGTTGCCGACGAAATGAATCTGTTTCGTGACGAGGCGCGGCCGGCGCAGCAGCGAGAAAAATTCGAATACGAGGCGCAGGAACATGCGCGTCGCGTAGCCTGCGGTGCCGAAACCGTCGAGCACCCAGCGTCCGAGCGCGCTGATCATGCCTGCCCTCCGATGCCGAAATCCGCGGCGAGCGGCGTGCTCGCGTAGTGAAACTTGAAGGGACCGTCCGGCGTGCCGTCGATGAACTGGCGCACGGTCGGATCTTCCGATGCCCGCAATTGCGCCGGCGTGCCTTCGGCGTGAATGCCGCCGTTGGCGATGAAATACACGTAGTCGGCGATCGCGAACGATTCGGGCACGTCGTGCGTGACGAGAATGGAGGTGGCGCCAAGCGCGTCGTTGATCGTGCGGATGAGTTGGGCGGTGATGCCGAGCGAAATCGGATCGAGGCCGGCGAACGGCTCGTCGTACATCATCAGTTCGGGATCGAGCGCGATGGCGCGTGCGAGTGCGACCCGGCGCGCCATGCCGCCCGAGATTTCCGACGGCGCGAGATCGCGCGCTCCGCGCAATCCGACCGCGTTGAGCTTCATTAGCACGAGGTCGCGGATGAGCGCTTCCGGCAAATCCGTATGTTCACGTAGCGGAAACGCCACGTTCTCGAACACGGTCTGGTCCGTAAACAGCGCGCCGAACTGGAACAGCATGCCCATCTTGCGGCGCAGCGCGTACAGACCTTCGCGCGTCTGCGTGCCGACATCCTGACCGCCGAACAGCACCTGGCCGCGACTCGCTTTCACGAGGCCGCCGACGAGGCGCAGGGTCGTGGTCTTGCCGCAGCCGGAGCCGCCCATGACCGCGACGACCTGCCCACGCGTGAAACGCATGTTCAGGTTCGACAGAACGAGCCGGTCGCCGTAGCCGAAATCGACGTCGCGTAGCTCCAGCAGAGTCTCGGAGAAAGCAGGCACTGGGTAAGAGAATTCCGTTGACGCAAGAGGCCGAATTATAGGGCCTGCGCGCAATCGGTGCTTTGCCTAGTACGGCGTCTCCTTACATTTCAGACGTTTTCCCGTTGACTCGTAAACATTTGTTGCAGCAACGAGACCGCCGACGCCGTGTCCGGCGCGTCGGTCACGGCGCGCACGACCGCGGCACTCCCGACGCCTGTGCCGAGCACGTCGGGCATGACCCTCGCGTCGATGCCACCGATCGCGACGAGCGGCACGCGGCCCGACAGCAATCGCACGTAACGGGCGAGCCTTGCGATGCCTTGGGGCTTGGTCGGCATGACTTTCGTCGTCGTCGGGAAGACGGCGCCAAGCGCGAGGTAGCTCGGCCTGAAATGCAGCGCGCGCAGCATCTCATAGTAGCCGTGGGTCGACAGACCGAGCCGCAGACCGGCCTTCACGATCGCGCCCAGATCTGCCGTCTGCACGTCTTCCTGGCCGAGATGCACGCCGTATGCGCCGGCTGCGATCGCCTCTCGCCAGTGATCGTTGATGAACAACTGCGCGTCGTGGCGGCGTCCTGCCTCGACCGAACGTGCGATTTCGCGCTGCAGGTCGGCTGCATCGGTCGACTTCCGACGCAATTGCGTGGTGCGCACGCCGAGATCGAGCACGCGTTCGACCCACTCGGCGCCCGGCAGCACCGGATAGAGACCGAGGCGATCCGGGCACGCTGGAAAACCGCCTTCGGGCGCCGCGGGCAGATCGGCCACGCGCGGGAACGTCGCGAAATCGACGGGCCACGCATCGTCCTTGTTTTCGTCGCCGGCGCGCCAGGCAAGCGCGAGCGTGAGCGCGTCGTGAGGCTCGAAATTGCAGTCGAGGAATGCGGCGAGCGCAGCCAGCCAATCATCCGACCATTCGCCTTCGAGCGCGAAACGCTCGCCGCCGCGACGCAGCGCGACGCGCCCGCCGTGCGCTTCGAGCACCGCCGCGTTTCCGCTTTCGATCGAATCGTCATGTTCAGTGACGACAATCAGATCACTCGCCGACGGCGATTCCGGCGCGGTCAGGCAAACGCGCCAGCGCGTTTCGGCTGCGGGCCATTCGCCCAGGCGCGCGCGAATACGTTCGGCGACTTCCGTCAACTCGTCGGCAGGCGGCCAGAAAACCTCGCGATTCAGCAAGCTCATGCCGCGCCTCCGTCCTGATGCCAGAACGGCATGCCGACGACCGGCGTGCTCGCCTGCGCGCTGTCACGCTCGGCCATCGGACCGGCGAGGAACGCCATGCGCCCCGCTTCGACACCGAGCGCGAACGCGCGCGCCATCTGCGGCGGAAACGTCGCCTGCGACACGGCCGTGTTGAGCAGCACGCCGTCGAAGCCCCACTCCATCACCTGACACGCGTGCGACGGCACGCCGAGACCCGCATCGACGATCAGCGGCACGTCCGGCAACCGCTCGCGCAGCGTGCGCAGCCCGTATGGATTCGTCACGCCCTTGCCGGTGCCGATAGGCGCTCCCCACGGCATCAGCGCTTCGCAGCCGGCATCGAGCAGGCGTCGTCCGATCACCAGATCTTCCGTGCAATACGGCAGCACCTTGAAGCCGTCGCGGATCAGCTTCGCCGCCGCTTCGACGAGTCCGATCGGGTCGGGTTGCAGCGTGTAGTCATCGCCGATCAGCTCGAGCTTGATCCACGGCGTCTCGAACACTTCGCGCGCCATGTGCGCGGTCGTCAGCACCTCGTCGACACTCTGGCAGCCCGCCGTATTCGGCAGGAGCGCGACGCCGTGGCGCTTGAGCACATCGAAGAAGCCGGCTTCGCCCGTCTCCGACTGGCGGCGCAGCGCGACCGTGACCATGCCCGGCCGCGCGGCGTCGATGGAGTCGGAAAGCGATTGCAGCGACGGATAACGCGACGTGCCGAGCAGCACGCGGCTCGGAAACGCTTCGCCGTAGAGCGTGAGAAGGTCGGCGGTAGGAATGGTCATGGTTCGATCCTTCGGTTCGTGATTCAGCCGCCCGCGACGGGCGACACGACATCGAGCTTGTCGCCGGAAGCAAGCGTTTTCGTGGCGTGCTCGCCGCGCGCGACGAACTGGCCGTTCAGCGCGACGGCGAACGGCGGCTTCGCGCCGAACGCGGTGAGCGCCTCGTTGACGGTGGCGGCGTCGGGCAAATCGAAGACGCGCTGATTGATGTGGATGTTCATGATTCTTTCCTGATGACTTAGAGCGCGGCGACGGCGGTTTCGTCGTGGAGCAGTTCGGGCCAGCGCGCGGCTTCGCGAAAGTGCGCAAAGGCATCGTGACCGGCGACATCGCCCGAAATGAGCGCGTTGGCCAACTGGCACGCGCTGTCCGCGACTTCGGGCGCGATCATGAAGCCGTGCCTGTACAGGCCGTTCACGCGCAAGGTCCGCGCCCCGTCCCAGACGATGGCCGGGCGATGATCCGGCAAGGTCGGCCTGCAATGGGCGTTCAGTTCGAGAATGCGCGCCTCGCCGAAGCCCGGATGCACGGCGAACGCGGCGCTCAGCAGTTCGAGCGCCGAGCGCACGCTGACGGGCGACATGTCCTCGCCCTCGACTTCCGTCGCGCCGATCACGTATAGATCGTTCTCCTTCGGCGCGATATAGAGCGGATAGCGCGGATGCAGCAGGCGCACCGGCCTCGACAGTCCGATGCCCGGCGCGTGCACCCGCGCGACTTCGCCACGGATGCCGCGCAGCGCGGGCCACGCAGGTTTGCCGCCGAGACCGCGGCAATCAATGATCCAGCGGGCGTCCGGCATCGCATCGACGGGCGTGTTCCAGTGCGTGCGCACGCCGCGCGCGGCGAGCCCGGCCGCGAGCGCGGCGAGTGCCTGACGATTGTCGAGCTGCCCCTCGTTCGGCAGCAGCCAGCCCTGCGGAAAGCGCGTGCCGAGCGCGGGCTCGGTTTGCGCGACCTGCGCGCCCGCGAGCTTGACGAACCCGCCGTCGAGCAGAGCCGGCGGCGAATTGGCACGCAGCCGGCGCTCGAAGAGCGGCGCCTCGGCCCGATCGGCGCCGTGCCAGACGACGAGCGTGCCGTTGCGCTGAAAGAACACCGGCTCGGGCAATTGCGCGATGAGTCGCGGCCAGCGTTCGAGCGACGCCGCCCCGAGCCCGACGACGAGCGGTTCGGCGCTCGCCGCCTCCGCGAGCGGCGCGAGCATCGCGGCGGCGACCCATGCCGCCGACTGCGTGCCGGCTGTGTCACCGCGTTCGTAGAGCGCGACGTCATGACCCGCGCCCGCGAGCTGCCAGGCGACGAGCCGCCCGACGAGCCCGCCGCCGACGACGGCGAAATCCGCCCGGCGCGCGACGCCTTGTTCGATCCTGTTCAATTCGATGTCTCCGTAGTGCGCCGATGCAGCACGAGGAGACGAAGTACGCGATCTCGACCGTGCTGGCGCGGCGCCACATCACAAGGACGAAATCAGCGGAGAGACCGGCTCGGCATCGGATGGAACGCGCCGGGCGGAAAAGGTAGGACTGGAAGAGACTGGAGACATGGCGCGAACTGCGTGCGGTCTCCGGAAACTTCCCTCGCCGGTATTACCCGGATCGGGTGCAAAGGGTCTCTCTCAGCCTCGCCGCGCTGACTGCCGTTCCGGCCGTCGATGCGCGCGAAGCACCCCTGTTTCGTCGAGGATCATTAAAGCATGAAAGCCGAATCCGCTGCAAACGGGGATTGCCCGGCTTTTATCGTGCACTTCGGCACTCTGGCACAATGCCGCGAACATGGTTCGCCGAACCATCGCGCGAAATTAAGTGAGCGTTAAGAGAACCCCGGAACAATTTGCCGGGCCGGGAATGGCTGCGCCAGCCCGGTTGCGAACGCAATTCGGGCGCCTCGATGCGCATCAGCAGGAAGCTCATGACCAACACTCGTACCGAAAACACGCAACAAAAAGCCGACGAAGTCTCGGCATGGAGCCTCATCAAGCCCTATTGGGTGTCGGAGGAGCGCGGCGTCGCGTGGGGGCTGCTCGTGGCGATCATCGCGATCAACATGACGGTCGTCTGGATCAACGTGCGGCTCAACAGCTGGAACGCCGACTTCTACAACGCGCTGCAGAACAAGAACGTCAGGGACTTTCCGCATCTGCTGCTGATCTTCACGGGGCTCGCGTTCGCGTACATCCTGCTCGCGGTGTACGGGCGGTATCTGCGGCAGATGCTCGCGTTCCGCTGGCGGCAATGGCTCACCAACAGGTTCCTGGAGCAATGGCTCGGCGACAAGGCGTTCTACCGGATCGAGCGCGACCGCCTCGCCGACAACCCCGACCAGCGTATCTCCGACGACCTCCAGTCCTTCGCCACGACCACCCTCTCGCTGTCTCTCGACCTGCTTTCGACGCTCGTCACGCTCGTCACCTTCATCACGATTCTCTGGACCATCGCGGGCGCGCTGACGTTCTCGTTCGGCGGCACGCCGATCACGATTCCCGGCTACATGGTGTGGGCCGCCGCGCTCTATGCGATTCTCGGCTCGCTCATCATTCAGAAGGTCGGGCATCCGCTCGTGTCGATCAATTATCAGCAGCAGAAGGTGGAGGCGGATTTCCGCTTCGGCCTGATCCGCGTGCGCGAGAACGCCGAGCAGATCGCTTTCTACGACGGCATCTCGACCGAGACGGCCAACGCGAAGACCATCTTCCACCGCATCCGCGACAACTGGTGGCTCATCATGAAGTACACGAAGCGCATGACCTTCGTGCTGAGCTTCTACGGACAGATCGCGATCATCTTTCCGATCATGGTCGCCGCGCCGCGCTACTTCGCCGGCGCGTTCACATTCGGCGTGCTGATGCAGATTTCATCGGCGTTCGGCACGGTCAGCGATTCGTTCTCATGGTTCATCAACTCGTATTCGACGCTGGTCGAATGGCGCGCCACCGTCAATCGTCTGCGTGAATTCAAGCGCGTGATGCGCTCGACGCATATCCGCGAGGAAACGTCGCCGGCAACGGAACATGGCGGCATCAATCTGCACTACACGAGCACGCCTTCGCTCACGACGAACGGACTTCTGCTCGCGCTGCCCAACGGCATGCCGCTTTCGCGCGTGGCGAACGTGTCGATCGAGCCGGGATCGCGCTGGCTGGTCGTCGGGCCGTCGGGATCGGGCAAGAGCACATTGATGCGCGCGCTCGCGGGCCTGTGGCCATTCGGCGACGGCACGATTGACGCACCCGTCGACGCGAAGATGATGTTCATCCCGCAGATGAGCTATCTGCCGATCGGCACGCTGCGCGCGGCGCTGTCGTATCCGTCGCCCGGCGGAACGTTCAGCGACGAAGAATCGCGCGAAGTGCTGCGTCAGTGCAATCTCGAAGCGTATGCGGATCGGCTGGAAGAGAGCGCGCATTGGGCGCGGAGCTTGTCGCCGGGCGAGCAGCAAAGGCTTGCTGCGGCGCGCGTGCTGCTGCACAAGCCGGATTTCGTGTTCCTCGATGAAGCCACCAGCGCGCTCGATGCCGAGAACGAGCTGCATATCTACAACACGCTCGTGGAGCGGCTGCCGAAGGCGGCGATCCTGAGCGTAGCGCATCGCGAATCGGTGGCGATGTTCCATGATTACAAGATCGAGATCGAGAGGGCGATGGCGGAGGCTTGAGGCTGCTCGCGATCGGAACAAGAAGGCCACGCAATTTGCGTGGCCTTTTCATTAAACGTCGATGCCCTATTACCGCGGCAACTCGCTGCTACCCATCAAATACGCATCCACCGACCGCGCGCACTGCCGTCCTTCACGAATCGCCCAGACAACCAGCGATTGTCCGCGACGCATATCGCCTGCCGTGAACACCTTGTCCACCGACGTGTAATACGCCCTGTCGCCCTCGGTGGAAGCGCGCACATTTCCGCGTGCATCCTTCTCGACGCCGAACGCATCCAGCACCGGCGACACCGGCTGCGTGAAGCCCATCGCAAGCAGCACGAGATCGGCCTTCATTTCGAACTCCGAACCCGGCACTTCCTGCATCTTGCCGCCCTTCCACTCGACACGCACCGCGATCAGCTTCTCGACCTTGCCGTTCTTGCCTTCGAAGCGCTTCGTCGCAACCGACCAGTCACGATCGCACCCTTCCTCGTGCGACGACGACGTGCGCAGCTTGATCGGCCAGTACGGCCACACGAGCGGCTTGTTCTCTTCTTCCGGCGGCTGCGCGAGCAGTTCGAACTGCGTGACGCTTTTCGCGCCATGACGGTTCGACGTGCCGACGCAATCCGAACCCGTATCGCCGCCGCCGATCACGACGACATGTTTGCCCTTCGCGAGCAGTTGATCCGTGAGCTTGTCGCCCGCATTGACCTTGTTCTGCTGCGGCAGGAATTCCATCGCGTAATAGATGCCTTCGAGCTCGCGGCCCGGCACCGGCAGATCGCGCGGCATTTCGGAGCCGCCCGCGATCACCACGGCATCGAACTGTTCCTTCAGCTCGTCCGGCGTGATGGTTTCCTTCGCCGTATTGGCGATGTATCCGGGCAACGCGTCCTTGCCGATGAACACGTTCGTGCGGAACGACACGCCTTCCGCTTCCATCTGGCGCATGCGGCGGTCGATCAGCCACTTTTCCAGCTTGAAGTCGGGAATGCCGTAACGCAGCAAACCGCCGATGCGATCGTTCTTCTCGAACACGACGACTTCGTGACCCGCACGTCCGAGCTGCTGAGCGGCGGCAAGACCGGCAGGACCCGAACCGACGACCGCGACCTTCTTGCCCGTCTTGTGCTTCGGCGCTTGCGGCACGACCCAGCCTTCGGTAAACGCCTTGTCGATGATCGCGTGCTCGATCGACTTGATGCCGACCGGATCGTCGTTGATGCCGAGCGTGCACGCGCTTTCGCACGGCGCCGGGCAGATGCGGCCCGTGAACTCAGGGAAGTTGTTGGTCGAGTGCAGCACGTTGATCGCGCTCTTCCAGTCCTGCTGGAACACGAGATCGTTGAAGTCCGGAATGATGTTGTTGACCGGACAGCCGTTGTTGCAGAACGGAATGCCGCAATCCATGCAGCGCGCGCCCTGAACCTTCGCGTCTTCATCGGTCAGCGCGGCGACGAATTCCTTGTAGTGCTTGACGCGGGTCAGCGGTGCTTCGTACGCCTCATGGCGGCGTTCGAACTCGAGAAAACCGGTTGCCTTGCCCATTTCTTTCTCTATGTACAGTGAGGGACCTGCTTCCCGATGCGCTCGCATCGGGAAGGCCTTCTATCTATAAAACCGGCTTCAAGCCGCGATGGCGTCCTTCGACTTCTTCGCGCCCATCTCCGTGAGCGCGCGCCTGTATTCGGTCGGGAACACCTTGACGAACTGACGGCGAGCCGAATCCCAGTTTTCGAGCAGCGACTTCGCGCGCGGCGAGCCGGTGAACTGGAAGTGACGCTCGACCAGACCCTTGAGCAGCGCTTCGTCGGTCTTGCCGGCGTGCCACAGCCCGCGATCCACCGTGCGCTCCTGTTCCGCCTGCTGCAGAACCGGATCGAGCGCGACCATCGACTTGTTGCACTTGCCCGCGAACGCGCCGTCCGGGTCGTACACGAACGCGATGCCGCCCGACATGCCCGCCGCGAAATTGCGCCCCGTCTCGCCGAGCACGACCACCGTGCCGCCCGTCATGTATTCGCAGCCGTGATCGCCCGTGCCTTCGACAACCGCCGTCGCGCCGGAGTTACGCACGCAGAAGCGCTCGCCCGCCACGCCGCGAAAATACGATTCGCCTTCGATCGCGCCGTACATGACCGTGTTGCCGCAGATGATGTTTTCCTCGGACTTGCCGCGGAAGTCGTTGGTCGGGCGAATGATGATGCGTCCGCCCGACAGGCCCTTGCCGACGTAGTCGTTGCCATCGCCGACGAGATCGAGCGTCACGCCCTTCGCGAGGAATGCGCCGAAGCTCTGGCCCGCCGTGCCCTTCAACTGAATGTGGATCGAGTCGTCGGGCAAGCCGTCGTGACCGTGCTTCTTCGCGATCATGCCGGACAGCATCGCGCCGACCGTGCGGTTCACGTTGCGCACCGGCTGAATGAACGACACATGCTCGCCCTTCTCGATCGCCGCCTTCGACTTCTCGATCAGCACATGATCGAGCGCCTTGTCGAGACCGTGATCCTGCACGTCGACATGCTTCTTCGCGACGTCTTCGCCGACCGGCACCTGATAGAAGATGCGCGAGAAGTCGAGGCCCTTCGCCTTCCAGTGCTCGATGCCCTTCTTCATGTCGAGCAGATCGACGCGGCCGATGAGGTCATCGAACTTGCGGATGCCGAACTGCGCCATGATCTCGCGCACTTCTTCCGCAACGAAGAAGAAGAAGTTGACGACGTGTTCCGGCTGGCCGGAAAACTTCGCGCGCAACACCGGGTCTTGCGTCGCGACGCCGACCGGGCACGTGTTCAGATGGCACTTGCGCATCATGATGCAGCCTTCGACGACGAGCGGCGCGGTCGCGAAACCGAACTCATCGGCGCCGAGCAGCGCGCCGATCACGACGTCGCGGCCGGTCTTCATCTGACCGTCGGCCTGAACGCGGATACGGCCGCGCAGACGGTTGAGCACCAGCGTCTGCTGCGTTTCGGCGAGACCGAGTTCCCACGGCGTGCCCGCGTGCTTCAGCGACGACAGCGGGGACGCGCCCGTGCCGCCGTCATGACCGGCGATCACGACGTGATCGGCCTTCGCCTTCGCAACACCGGCGGCAACCGTGCCGACACCCACTTCCGACACGAGCTTCACCGAAATGCTCGATGCCGAATTCACGTTCTTCAGATCGTGAATGAGCTGCGCGAGGTCTTCGATCGAATAGATGTCGTGGTGCGGCGGCGGCGAAATGAGACCGACGCCCGGCACCGAATAACGCAGCTTGCCGATGTAATCGGAAACCTTGTGGCCCGGCAGCTGACCGCCTTCGCCCGGCTTCGCGCCCTGCGCCATCTTGATCTGGATCTGATCCGCCGACGCGAGATATTCCGCCGTTACGCCGAACCGTCCTGACGCGACCTGCTTGATCTTCGAACGCAGCGAATCGCCGTCCTTCAGCGGAATGTCGGTGATGACTTCCTTGCCGATGATCGATTGCAGCGTGTCGCCGTTCTTGATCGGAATGCCGCGCAGCTCGTTGCGATAACGCGTTTCGTCCTCGCCGCCTTCGCCCGTGTTCGACTTCCCGCCGATGCGGTTCATCGCGACGGCGAGCGTGGCGTGCGCTTCGGTGCTGATCGAGCCGAGCGACATCGCGCCGGTCGCGAAGCGCTTGACGATGTCCTTCGCCGATTCCACTTCATCGAGCGGAATCGCCTTCGACGGCGACACCTTGAACTCGAACAGACCGCGGAACGTCATGTGACGCTTCGTCTGGTCGTTGATGATGTGCGCGTATTCCTTGTACGTCTGATACGAGTTGCTGCGCGCCGAGTGTTGCAGCTTGGCGATCGCGTCCGGCGTCCACATGTGCTCTTCGCCGCGCACGCGATACGCGTATTCGCCGCCCGCGTCGAGCATGTTCGCGAGAACGGGGTTGTCGCCGAATGCATCGCGATGCAGACGAATCGCTTCTTCGGCCACCTCGAAGATGCCGATGCCGCCGACCTTCGACGCCGTGCCCCTGAAATACTTCTCGACCAGTTCCGACGACAGGCCGACCGCTTCGAAAATCTGCGCGCCGGTGTAGGACATGTACGTCGAAATGCCCATCTTCGACATGACCTTCAACAGGCCCTTGCCGACCGCCTTCGTGAAGTTGTAGATGACCTTGTCGGCGGAGAGATCGCCCTTCAGGCCTTCGGCCATGTTGGCGAGCGTTTCCAGCGCGAGATACGGGTGAACGGCTTCCGCGCCGTAGCCCGCGAGCAGCGCGAAGTGATGCGTCTCACGCGCCGAACCCGTTTCCACGACGAGACCCGTGCTCGTGCGCAGACCGTGCGCGACGAGATGCGAATGAATCGCGGACGTGGCGAGCAGCGCAGGAATCGCGACGTTGTCGCGGTCCGCCTTGCGGTCCGACACGATCAGGATGTTGTAGCCGGAGCGCACTGCATCGACGGCTTCCGCGCACAGCGAAGCGATGCGCGCCTCGATGCCTTCCTTGCCCCACGCCGCCGGATAGACGATGTTCAGTTCGTACGAGCTGAACTTGCCGCCGGTGTACTTGTCGATCGCGCGGATCTTCGCGATGTCCTTGAAGTCGAGCACGGGCTGCGACACTTCGAGGCGCATCGTCGGGTTGATGTTGGTCGTGTCGAGCAGGTTCGGCTTCGGACCGATGAACGAGACGAGCGACATCACGAGGTTTTCGCGGATCGGATCGATCGGCGGGTTCGTCACCTGTGCGAACAACTGCTTGAAGTAGTTGTAGAGCGTCTTGTTCTTGTTCGACATGACCGCGAGCGGCGAGTCGTTGCCCATCGAGCCGACGGCCTCTTCGCCCGACTGCGCCATCGGCGCCATCAGGAACTTGAGGTCTTCCTGCGTGTAGCCGAACGCCTGCTGACGGTCGAGCAGCACGGCGGCTTCGCGGCGCTGCGTCTCGACGTCTTCCGCCTTCGGCTCGATCTCGTCGAGCTTGATGCGCACGGCTTCGATCCAGCTCTTGTACGGCTTGGCGTTGGACAGGTTGTCCTTCAGTTCCTTGTCCTGGATGATGCGGCCCTGCTCCATGTCGATCAGGAACATCTTGCCCGGCTGCAGACGCCACTTCTGCACGATCTTCGATTCGGGAATCGGCAGCACGCCCGACTCCGACGCGAGGATCACGAGATCGTCATCCGTAACGAGATAGCGCGCCGGACGCAGTCCGTTACGGTCGAGCGTCGCGCCGATCTGGCGGCCGTCCGTGAACGCGATCGCGGCGGGGCCGTCCCACGGCTCCATCATCGCGGCGTGATATTCGTAGAACGCGCGGCGGTTGTCGTCCATCAGCGTGTGCTGCTCCCACGCTTCGGGGATCATCATCATCATCGCGTGGACGAGCGGGTAGCCGGCCATCACGAGCAGTTCGAGACAGTTGTCGAACGATGCCGTGTCCGACTGGCCCGGATAGATCAGCGGCCAGAGCTTCGGCAGATCGTCGCCGAGCACGTAGGACGCGATCGCGCCAGTACGCGCGTTCAGCCAGTTGACGTTGCCCTTCACGGTGTTGATTTCACCGTTGTGCGCGATCATGCGATACGGGTGCGCGAGTTCCCACGCCGGGAAAGTGTTGGTCGAGAAGCGTTGATGCACGAGCGCGAGCGCGGAGACGACGCGCTCGTCCTGCAGATCGCGGTAGTACACGCCGACCTGGCCCGCGAGCAGCAGACCCTTGTATACGACGGTGCGCGACGACATCGACGGCACGAAGTATTCCTTGCCGTGCTTGAGCTTCAGCGCCTGAATGCGATGGCTCGCCGTCTTGCGGATGATGTACAGCTTGCGCTCGAGCGCGTCCGTCACGACGATGTCCTTGCCACGCCCGATGAAAATCTGGCGGATCAGCGGCTCGCTCGCCTTCACGGTCGGCGAAATCGGCATGTTGGAATCGACGGGCACGTCGCGCCAGCCGAGCACGACCTGGCCTTCGGCCTTCACCGTGCGTTCCAGTTCCTGCTCGCACGCGAGACGCGACGCGTGTTCCTTCGGCAGGAAAATCATGCCGACGCCGTATTCGCCAGCCGGCGGCAACGTCACGCCCTGCTTGGCCATTTCCTCCCGATAAAAGCCGTCCGGTACCTGAATCAGAATGCCGGCGCCATCGCCCATCAGCGGATCGGCGCCGACCGCGCCACGGTGATCGAGATTCTCGAGAATCTTGAGACCCTGCTGAATGATCTCGTGGCTCTTTTTCCCCTTGATATGGGCGACGAAGCCGACGCCGCAGGCATCGTGTTCGTTCGCAGGGTCGTACATGCCCTGCGCGGCGGGAAGCGAACCGGCTACCGGCTGCTGATGATCGTTCATGGGGACACCGTCTCTACTGTGAGGGGCCGACTCGGCCGTTGAACCATTTTCTTGTTGCCTGCGACGGTTTCTTTCAACGTGATGTGTCGCGAAGCACGGTCGTGCGCGGCACGCTGCACCGCGGCAATCGCCGGAAATCGAAATATACGCGACGAATCAAAAAGATGGAAATAAAACTTGATGATCGGACACCAATTATCAATGTGGTGCAAGCTTGCTCAACTAAAACGGGGACATAACAATATTCGTCAAAAAGAAACGGCGTGGCCCGAAAATTCGACACGCCGTTTGAGTGTCTTGCAGGTCTACCGCAAAGAGAGCCGTTATTAAGGTTGTGGCGTTTCGCGGATCTTGCGCGGACGGCCACGCGGCAGCGGTGACACCCGGCGGTTGGCTGCATGCGATGCCCATTCGCGATAGGCGTCGCTGCCGAGCACCCAGCCTTTGAGCGTCGCCTGCAGAAGACGATTGGCCTCGCGTTCGTCGAGCGGCTGTTCGCACAGTTCCTTGTAGGCGTGCTGGCGTTCGAACGGCGTATTGCCAAGCGACCAGAAGAGCGGATGGTCGGTGATGAGGCCATCGAGCGTAAGCCCGACGTGATGACGAAAGCTGGACCACTTGTAGTCCTGCGGCGTCGCGACGAGCTGCGCGCGCACCGGCGCCATTTCGACGACGCGCGTGGCGAGAAGGAAGTAACGCTCGCCTTCGATGACCGTCGCGCGATAGCGCCCCTCCCACAACGTGCCGCGCCGCATGTAGCGCCGATTGAAGTGCGCCACGTAACGACGCCCGACGGCCTGCATCGCTTTGGGCAGGCTGGATTCGTCGCGCGGTGTGACGAGCAGATGCACCGCTTGCGGCATCAGCGCATAGGCGTGGATGGAGAGGTGATGATCACGTGAAGCAGTCCTCAAGCAGTCGATGAATAGCTCATAGTCCTGGTCGTCGACGAAGGCGGGTTGCTGGTCGAGACCACGCAGGATGACATGCTGCGGCTGTTCGGGAACGTAGAGTCGTGCAAGCCGTGCCATTCTGGATATTCCGTTGGTCGCGTTTGTGTTACCCCAATCGGGGGCCTTTCGGAGCCGTTGCGGCAGCATGGATGAAACACATGCAAGCGCCGTGCAACGAGGCCCCGACGCAGCCCTTTGCCCTAGGGAAAATGCTCTACGGCACCGCTATGGTTAATGTGAAATGTTGTGTTCATAATGGGCGTGCTTTTTTGGAGGAGCACAAATTGAAAATAAAACAAGTCATCACAGGGATCGCGGCATTAGCGTGTGTGTCCACTGCGGCACATGCACAATCTGCCGGCTCCATCTATGTAACTGGAGGCTGGTTTCACTTTGCCCCGCAAGACAGCAGCGGTCCGCTCAAAGAAACAAGTGTAGGCGGATCTCCCGTCAATATCGATGTTCCCGGTACGGGCGCCGGCATTTCGAGCGCTGATACCGCCGGCTTCACGGTAGGTTACTTCGCCACCGATCACATCGCCGCGGAACTCGAAATGGGCATCCCGCCCACCTTCGACCTGAAGGGCACCGGCAACCTCGAGCGGTTTGGCACGCTCGGCAGCGCGAAGCAATGGAGCCCGACGCTGCTGTTCAAATACTTCTTCAATGCTCCTCAGGCGAAGTTCCGCCCGTACGTGGGTATTGGCGTGACGCGTACCTGGTTCACCGACGCGCAAATCACCAATCAGCAGTTCGAAGGCTCGGTCCTGCATGGTCCGACCACCGTCGACACGGATAGTTCGTGGGCGCCCGTGTTTAATGTCGGCGCGACTTACAATTTCACAGAACACTGGTTCGCCGGCTTCTCCGTGTCGTTCATTCCTTTGAAGGCCACGGCGAAGTTGAACACGCAAGCTCAAACGCCTGTGGGCACGCTGAATGTCCAGTCGCAAGCGAAAATAACGATCAACCCGATCGTCACATATTTGCGCGTAGGCTATCGCTTCTAAAGTGAAATTGCCCGCAGGCAAGTAGCCGCGATATTCACGTCATCGCGAAAACAAACCAGACGCCGGCATGATTCATTCATGCCGGCGTTTCTGTATTCATTGCTTGTAAATGTGACCGTCGCGGGAAGAAATGACTTGCAGAAATTACGTGCAGAAGCTGCGAGGCCACACTCCACGGCTACGCAGACCGAAGCGTTGCGCAACGATGAAGCATCGGCATCGAATTTGCTGCATGATAAGTTCCCCGCCGCCTCGTGCGGTCATCCACGACTCATCCATCGACGGAGCGATCTATGAACGCACTGCCTAACACGCGAGACGCCATCGGAGATTCATGGACCACGACGAGCCGCCGCGCGCGCCGCATGGCGCGTCATGGCCGTGAAGCAGCCGAAGATATCGGCTCCGAACTGCGCTCGCTTCTGAGCGAACTGGAAAGCGCGCTGGCCGAAGGCACGTCGGCCGATGCCGCCGCGCTGCGCGCACAAATCGGCGAGCGCCTCGACAGCGCGCGCGCACGTCTGAACGACACGCACGCCGCGCTACGCCAACGCGCCGGCGCAGTGTTCGAAGACGCCGATGCCTACATCCACGAAAGGCCCTGGCAGACTATCGTGCTCGTCGGTGGACTCGCTCTCGTCGCGGGCGTGCTGCTCGCGCGTGTACGCTGACGGTTTCAGTCCGGCGACGCTTCCAGAAAATCCGCGCCGATGATGTCGATGCGATCCGTACAGATTGCATCGACGCCCCATTGCGCGAGCAGGCGCGCCCGCGCGGGATCGTTCACCGTGTAGGCGAGGATGCGCAGGCCGGCGTCCTTGATCTGCGCGACGAGCGTCTCATCGAGCGCGCTATGGCTCGCGTGCAGCGACACACACGACAATGCCGCCGTCTGTGCGCGCCAGTTCGCAGGCACGCGTTCGTAGAGCATGCCGCGCGGCAGATTCGGCGCGACATCGCGAGCGGCTTCGAGCGCCGCATACGAGAACGATGACAACAGCGGCGCGGGCTCGGCATCCGCCCACAAGCGCGCCGCCTCGCGCGCGACGAGCACGCCTGTTTCCACATCGCGCCCCTGACACGGCTTGATCTCGATGTTCGCCGCGAGCCCATGCTTCATACATCGCTCGTGCGCCTGCGCGAGCGTCGGCATGCGCGCGTTCGCGAACTCGGCACCGAACCACGAGCCCGCGTCGAGCGCGCGCAACTGCGCGTAAGTCAGCGCTTTCGCCGCGCCGCGGCCGTTCGACGTGCGATCCACTGCGTCGTCGTGCAGCAGGAAAACGATATCGTCGGCGGAGAGCTTCGCGTCGAACTCGATCATCGTGTGGCCAAATCGCGCGCCCACGTCGATGGCTTCGAGCGTATTCTCGGGCGCGAGCTTGCCACCGCCGCGATGCGCGACGATTGCAGGGTAAGGCCAGGTTCTCATCGCATCGCCTCCATTAGTTCGCGCGCAGTCCCGTCGACGGATCGAAAAAGTGCAGATGCCGCGCGGGCAACGACACGTTCAACCGCTCGCCACGCCGCGGCCGATGTTCATGCGGCAAGCGCGCCGCCACATCGTGCTTGCCCCATCTGCCATGCGCGAGATTGTCCGCACCGAGCAGTTCCGCCGAATCGACATCGAGCGTGACGCTTGCGGCGTTATCGAGGCCCGGCGTCATATGTTCCGGACGAATGCCGATGATCCACTCGCGCCCGTGCATCGCGCTATTCACGCTTGATACCGGCAATGAAGGTCCATCGCCCGCGACGACAAAAGTCGCGCCGTCTTCCGATACACGCCCTTCGAGCAGATTCATTGCAGGCGAGCCGATGAAACTCGCGACGAACACCGTCGCCGGACGCTCGTACACTTCGGTCGGCGCGCCGATCTGCTCGGCGTGCCCTTTGTTCATCACGATGACGCGCTGCGCCAGGGTCATCGCTTCGATCTGATCGTGCGTGACGTACAGGCTCGTCGTGGCGAGGCGCGCATGCAGGCGCTGGATTTCGAGGCGCATCTGCACGCGCAGCTTGGCGTCGAGATTCGAGAGCGGTTCGTCGAACAGAAACACCGCCGGCTCGCGCACGATCGCACGGCCCATCGCGACACGCTGCCGCTGCCCGCCCGACAACTCGCGCGGCCTGCGCGCCAGCAAATGTTCGAGTTCAAGGATACGCGCAGCGTTCGTCACGCGTTCGTCGATGATCTTCTTTTCGAAACCGCCGATCTTGAGCGCATACGCCATGTTCTGCGCGACGCTCATGTGCGGATAGAGCGCGTAGTTTTGGAAGACCATCGCGATGTCGCGATCCTTCGGCTCCAGCTTGTTCACGACCTTGCCGCCGATTTCGATCGCGCCTTCGGACACGGACTCGAGACCCGCGACCATGCGCAGCAGCGTGGACTTGCCGCAACCCGACGGTCCGACCATCACGACGAACTCGCCGTCTTCGATCGCCACATCGATGCCGTGCAGCACGTAGTTCGCGCCGTCGTAGGTTTTTTTGACGCCTTTCAGATTCAACGCAGCCATGTTTTATTTCTCGGAATCGACGAGGCCGCGCACGAACCAGCGCTGCATCGTCAGCACGACGGCGAGCGGCGGCAGCATCGCGAGCAGCGTCGCGGCCATCACGAGATGCCATTCCGTCGCGGTGTCGCCCGACGCGATCATGCTCTTGATGCCGACCACCGCCGTCTGCAGCGACACCTGATTGGTGATGAGGATCGGCCAGAGATACTGGTTCCAGCCGTAGATGAACGTGATGACGAAGAGCGCCGCGATATTCGTCTTCGAGAGCGGCAGCACGACGTCCCAGAAGAAACGCAGCGGCCCCGCCCCGTCGATGCGCGCCGCTTCCATCAGTTCGTCGGGCAGCGTCATGAAGAACTGGCGGAACAGAAACGTCGCGGTTGCGGAGGCGATCAACGGCAGCGTCAGACCGGCATACGTATTCGACAAATGCATCGACGAAACGACTTCGACCGTCGGGAAGATACGCACTTCGACAGGCAGCATCAGCGTGATGAAGATGAGCCAGAACGCGAGGTTCTTCATCGGAAAGCGGAAGAAGACGATGGCATACGCGGAAATGATCGACACCGCGATCTTGCCGATACTGATGACGAGCGCCATCACGAGGCTGTTGAGCAGCATCAGGCCGAACGGAGCCGCCGCGTTGCCGCTGCCGTGCGTCCAGATGTGCGCGATGTTCTCGAAGAGATGCGAACTGGGAATCAGCGAGAGCGGCACGCTGAAGACTTCCTTCGAATTCATCGAGGCCGCGCAAAACGCGACGTACACCGGAAACACGATCATGGCGACGCCGAGCAGCAGCACCGCGTGACAGAAGATATCGAAGCCGCGGCGGTTTTCGATCATGAGTATTGCACCCTGCGCTCGACGAAGCGGAACTGCACGACCGTCAGCGCGACGACGATCACCATCAGCACGACCGACTGCGCGCCCGAGCTGCCGATGTCGAGTCCCTGAAAACCTTCCGCGAAGATCTTGTAGATGAGCGTCTTGGTCGATTGCGCCGGACCGCCGCCGGTCGCGGCATCGATGACGGGGAAGGTATCGAAGAACGCGTACACGAGATTCACGACGAGCAGGAAGAAGCTCGTCGGCGACAGCAACGGCAAAGCGATGCCGAAGAAGCGCCGCACCGGTCCGGCGCCATCGATGGCGGCCGCTTCGATCAGCGATTGCGGAATTGCCTGCAGGCCCGCGTAGAAGAACAGGAAGTTGTAGCTGACCTGCTTCCACACCGACGCGAGCACGACGAGGAACATGGCCTGCGCGCCGTTGAGCGCGTGATTCCAGACGATGCCCTGCTTCGCGAGTGCATACGTCACGAGGCCGATACTCGGATTGAACAGAAACGACCACAGCACCGCGGCGATCGCAGGCGCGACCGCATACGGCCAGATGAGCAGCGTCTGATAAGCCTTGGCGCCGCGCGTCACGCGATCCGCGCACGCGGCGAGCAAGAGCGAGATCACGAGCCCCGACACGGTGACGAGCGCGCAGAAGATCATCGTCGTGCTGAACGACGACAAGTAGAGCGGATCGGCGAACAACTGTTTGAAGTTCGCGAGCCCGACGAACTCGCTCGACGTGCCGAACGCATCCTGGCTCTGCGTGGCCTGCCAGAGCGCTTCGCCCGCGGGCCACAAAAAGAACAGCGCGGTGATCGCGAGTTGAGGCGCGACGAGCAGATACGGCAAGACGCTCGTATCGAAACGAGAGCGTTTTTCCATGCTTGGCTTATCCAGAAGCGCTCGCGCTTTTTCAGCACGGGCGCATGCGCTTAGTTTGCCCTTAGTTGCCGGTCTTTTCGAAGCGGCGCAGCAACTCGTCGCCGCGTTGCACCGATGCATCGAGCGCTTGCTGCGGCGTCTTCTTCTCGGCCCAGACCTGCTCGAGCTCTTCATCGACGATGGTGCGTATCTGCGGCATGTTGCCTAGGCGCAGACCCTTCGTGAACGGCAGCGGCGGCTTGTTCATCATCTGCTTGATGGCGATGTCCGCGCCGGGGTTCTTGTCGTAAAAGCCCTGCTTCTGCGTGAGTTCATACGCGGCCTGCGTGACCGGCAGATAGCCCGTGTCCTGATGCCATTTCGCCGCGACTTCCGGCGTCGACAAGTACGCGAGGAATTTCGCGACGCCCTTGTAGACGGCGGGATCCTTGCCCGACAACACCCACAAGCTCGCGCCGCCGATGATCGCGTTCTGCGGCGCGCCCTTCACGCTCGCGTCGTACGGCATCATGCCGACGCCGTAATCGAACTTCGCGTATTTGGCGATGGTCGCGCGCGAGCCCGACGAGTTCGTGATGATGCCGCAGTCACCGCTATAGAACTTCGACACCGGCTCGTCCTTGCGGCCCACATACGTGAACGTGCCTTCCTTCGCCATGTTCTGCAGGAACTGGATATGCGCGACCTGCAACGGCTTGTTGAATTCGAGCTTGGCGTCGAGGCCGTCGAAGCCGTTGTTCTTCGTCGCGAACGGCGCGGCGTGCCACGCGCTGTAGTTTTCGAGTTGAATCCAGCTCTGCCATCCCGATGAATAACCGCACGAGTAGCCCGCGGCCTTCAGCTTCTTTGCGTCGGCTTCGACATCGGCCCAGGTTTTCGGCGGCTGGTTAGGATCGAGACCGGCCTTCTTGAACGCGTCCTTGTTGTAGTAGAGAACGGGCGTCGAGCTGTTGAACGGCATCGAGATGAGATGGCCGGTCTTCGCGTCGCTGTAATAGCCGGCGATGGTCGGCACGAACGCCTTTTCGTCGAGCGGCACGCCTGCTTGCTTGAACACATCGGAGACGGGAATGACGGCTTTCTTCGCCTGCATCATCGTCGCGGTGCCGACTTCGTAGACCTGCAGGATCGCGGGCGCATTGCCGCTGCGATACGCCGCGATGCCCGCCGCGAGCGTCTGGTCATACGTGCCCTTGAACACGGGGACGATCTTGTAATCGCTCTGCGACTTGTTGAAGTCGGTGGCGATGTCGCTCACGCGCTCGCCGAGCGCGGCTTCCATCGCGTGCCAGAACTGGATTTCCGTCGCGGCGTGTGCGGCCGTGGCGGCGCCGAACATGAGAACGGCAGCCGCCGGGATCGAGCGGAACAAGGGCTTGCAGCTCATCGATGAGTCTCCTTTCGAGGATTCGCGCTTTGAAACGCGCGATCTTAGTTGTTGTCGATGACAAACAGGCGTTGATACTCTTTCAATGCGTAGCGATCCGTCATGCCGGCGATGTAATGCGCGATCAGCCGCGCCTGCGAACTATCGGGGCTCAATGAAGGCGCATCGTTGGCCGATTCCTCCGCCACCGGCAAGCGCGCCTGATACGCGGGCGGCAAGAGACGGGGGTCATCGGTGAAGGCTTCGAAAAGGCCCGTCACGACGCGCTTCGCCTTGTTCGCCATACGCATCACGCGATAGTGCCGGTACAGGTTCTTGAACAGAAAGCGCTTGAGCTGGGCTGCTTGCGCGGCGACTTCATCGCTGTGCGCGACGAGCGACGGCGCATTGCGGATATCGTCGAGCGATTGCGGGGCGACGCGTTCGAGATTGCGGCTCGTCGACTCGATCAGATCGACGATCAGCGTATTGATGATGCGGCGGATCGTTTCGTGAATCAGCCTGCGCCCTTCGATGTTCGGATAATCGGCGCGGGCGGCATCGAAATGCGTGTGCCACAGGCTCACTTCGGAAAGCTGTTCGAGCGTGATGAGGCCGGAGCGCAGGCCGTCGTCGACATCGTGATTGTTGTACGCGATTTCATCCGCGACATTCGCGATCTGCGCTTCGAGCGAAGGCTGCTTGCCGGTTAGAAAGCGCTCGCCGAGATCGCCGAGCTTGCGCGCGTTCTCACGCGAACAATGCTTGAGAATGCCTTCCCGCGTTTCGAAGCACAGGTTCAGGCCGTTGAACGCGCCGTAGTGCTCTTCGAGTTGATCGACCACCGCGAGGCTCTGCAGATTGTGCTCGAAGCCGCCGTGATCGCGCATGCATTCGTGCAGCGCGTCCTGTCCGGCATGGCCGAACGGCGTGTGACCGAGGTCGTGCGCGAGCGAAATGGCTTCGACGAGATCCTCGTTCAGCCGCAGATTGCGCGCCACCGAACGCGCGATCTGCGCGACTTCGAGACTGTGCGTGAGCCGCGTGCGGAAAAGGTCGCCTTCGTGATTGACGAAGACCTGCGTCTTGTATTCGAGCCGGCGAAACGCGGTCGAGTGCACGATGCGGTCGCGGTCGCGCTGGAACTCGGTGCGCGCCGCGGGCGGCGCTTCGGCATATCTGCGCCCGCGCGATTGCAACGAATGCGCGGCGTACGGCGCGAGATGCGCCTCGAGCGCACGCGACAACGGCGCGCCCGGCGGAAGTTGCTGTTCTTTTTCGCTCACCGGCTGCTCCGCTTCGTCGTGGTGCTTCGTCGTATTAGCCGCCGCTCGCGCGGATCAGACGCTGGCTGCGAGCGTCGCGCGCACCGCCTGATCGGGCGCGCTCGTGGTCTCGGTCGCGCCGAAGCGGGTCAGCAGAATGAATTTGATCTCGCCGGCTTCCGCCTTCTTGTCGACTTTCATCAGATCGACATAGCGGTCGTCGCCGAGCTTGGGCGCCGTGACCGGCAGCCTGGCCGCTTCGATCACGCGCACGAGACGCTGGCGCGCGGCTTCGTCGAGCTTGCCGAGGCGCACGGACAGGTCCGCCGCCATCACCATGCCGCAGCCGACCGCCTCGCCGTGCAGCCATTCGCCGTAGCCGAGACCGGCTTCGATCGCATGGCCGAAGGTATGGCCGAAATTGAGAATTGCGCGCTGCCCGCCTTCGCGCTCGTCCGACGCAACCACCGACGCCTTGATCTCGCACGAACGCTTGACCGCGTGCGCGAGGGCGTTTTCGTCCAGACGATTGAGCGCGTCGATGTTCGCTTCGATCCACTCGAAGAAATCGGCATCCTTGATCGCGGCCGTCTTGATGACTTCGGCGATGCCCGCGGCCAGTTCGCGCTCCGGCAAGGTGCGCAGCGCGCCGATATCCGCGATGACCGCTTGCGGCTGATAGAACGCGCCGATCATGTTCTTGCCGAGCGGATGATTGATGCCCGTCTTGCCGCCGACAGACGAATCGACCTGCGAAAGCAGCGTAGTCGGAACCTGGATGAACGGCACGCCGCGCATGTAGCACGCCGCCGCGAAACCGGTCATGTCGCCGACGACGCCGCCGCCGAGCGCGATCAGCGTCGTCTTGCGATCGGCGCGGCCGGTGAGGAGCGCGTCGAAGATCGTGTTGAGCGTTTCCCAGTTCTTGTGCGCCTCGCCGTCGGGCAGGACGACCGTCGTCACTTTCTTGCCGAGCGGTTCGAGCGCCGCGCGCAACTGGTCGCCGTAGAGCGGATCGATGGTGGAGTTCGTGACGATCGCCACGGACGCACCCTTGATATGCGGCGCAAAAAGTTCGGTTCGACCGATCAGGCCCGCACCGATATGAATGGGATAGGCGCGCTCGCCCAGTTCGACGTTGACTATATTCATGGCGGACATGTGATCTTCAGGCCGGTTTGACGACGCCGGCGACCTCCAGTTGCATCAGGACCATGTTCACGAGCGCGTTCACGGTCGGCCGCCCCGTTTCCACGACGAAGTGCGCGCATTCGTGATACAGCGGATCGCGCGTGTGGAAAAGTGCTTCGAGCTTGCCGCGCGGGTCTTCGGTCTGCAACAGCGGGCGATTCTTGTCGCGCCGCGTGCGCTGCCAGAGATCGTGCGGATTCGCGCGCAGATAAATGACGATGCCGCGATTCTTCAGATGTTCGCGGTTCTCGGGACGCAGCACCGCGCCGCCGCCCGTCGCGAGCACGATGCCGTTGCGCTGCGACAGCTCGTCGATGATATTCGCCTCGCGCTGACGAAACCCGTCCTCGCCTTCGAGTTCCCAGATCACCGGAATCCGGGCGCCTGTGCGCGCCTCGATCTCCAGATCCGAATCGATGAACGAGCGCTGCAGACGGCGCGCAACCGCACGGCCCACGGTGGTTTTACCCGCCCCCATGAGTCCGACGAAAAAAATGTTCGCGTTCGCGTGCCCTTCCTGCAACTCGGTTCCCTTCCAGTTCGATGCAATTCGTTCGTGCGGCAGCTTAAGGGCAAACTGCCCGCTTTGTCGAGTCGCGCCGCCCTTCCCGCAGGGCTCAGCCGCCGCTCGCGATCACATGTGGCGTAATCAATATGACCAGTTCGCTTTTCGAGCTGCGCCGCGCGTCGTGACGAAACAGCCAGCCGATCAGCGGCAGCTTCGACAAACCCGGCACGCCGGTCACGTCGTCGCGCTCGTCGTTGGAGTAAATGCCGCCGATCGCGACCGTTCCGCCGTTTTCCACTTCCACGCGCGTCTGAACGTGCTTGGTGTGGATGGCCGGGCCGTTCGCCGTCTGCTCGCCGAGACTGTCCTTCGTGATGTCGAGATCGAGAATGACGTGCCCGTGCGGCGTGATCTGCGGCTCGACCTCCAGTTTGAGCGTTGCGCGCCGAAACTGCACGCCCGACATGCCGTTGCCGACCTTCGCCTGATACGGCACTTCCATGCCCTGCTCGACGACCGACTTCACCCGGTCCGCCGTCACGACGCGCGGACGCGACACGATCTGTCCGCGCCCTTCGGCTTCCAGCGCGCTCACTTCGATGTTGAGCAGCCGCGTGGCCTGCGCGACGAACAAGGTCAGCCCGGCGGTCGCCGCGTCGAAACCGTTGATCGGCCCCGCCGACAAATCGTATACCACACCGTCCTTGCCGCCCGCGAGCCCGGTCGCCGGATCGCTTTGCGGCGCGACGCCCAGCTTGACGCCGAGATTGCGCGACAACCCGGCCTCGCCCTCGACGATCTTCGCCTCGATCATCACCTGTGGCGTCGGCCTGTCGATGAGCGCGATCAGTTCGCCGATCTGCTGGATGCGCGCATCGAGATCGGTGACGAAGAGCAGGTTCGTGCGCGCATCCGCGATGACGGAGCCGCGTTTGGACAGCACGCGCTGATTGCCCGAGCCCGTCAGCATCTTGCCCAGATCGTCCGCACGCGAATAGCGCAGCACGAACGTACGGCTCGCGAGCGGTTCGAGATCCGCGGCACGCGCGTGGGCCTCGAAACGCAGCTTCTCGCGCGCGGCGAGTTCCGCGATCGGCGCGACCCAGATCAGGTTGCCGTGCTGCTCCATCGCGAGGCCGTTGACTTCGAGCAGCGTGTCGAATGCGCGCCGCCACGGCACCGCGACGAGATTCATCGACACCTGTCCGCGCACCTTCTCGCTCGCGACGATGTTCAAGCCGGTGAAACGCGCGAACGCATGCAGCGCGGCGCTCAAATCCGCGTTTTTCAGGTCGAGCGAGATCGGCTTGCCATCGTTGCCGCCGGGCTGGGCGCTGCTCAGGCGTTCAGGCGCTGGCAGCGGAACGGGCGGCCCTTCCAGCGCTTCCGCAGCTTCAGCCGCGGGCTTGCCGGCGTCCGCGCCTTGAGGCGCTGGTTGCGCAGGAGCCGTGTCGACCGTGATCTGATCCGCAGGCTGCACGTCCAGCGATGCGGGAAGCGGCGGCAGCGGCGCGATGAACGCATCGGCGCTTTCGGCGGCCAGCGACACGTGCGCGAGCAACAGCGCCGCCGCGCCCGGCGCGATGTACCTGCGTGAAAGCTGCGCGAACCGGCTCACTTGCGATCCTCCGCGAACATCAGCTTGCGCGCGACGCCGTCGTTGCCTGCGAGCTCGACCGCACGCGGGACGACGCGTCCGAGCCATTCGTCGCCGATCTTCTGCCCCGGCGCGAACGCATCGATGTCGCGGCCGCTTTGCAGCAGCGCCATCGCACGGCGGCGTCCGACGAAGGTGCCGACGAGCAGGATGTCGCCGCCCTGCACGGCCGCATCCGCGTTGCCGAACGGATCCACGACGAACGCGTTCGGGCGCGCCGCCGCGACGGGCGACACCGCGGGCAGCGTTTCGAAGATGCGCAGCGTCGCTTCGACGACGAGCACGCCCGTCTGCCGTCGAATCTGCACGTTTTCGGGAACGACGAGCCGCGGCAGGCCGGCGAGCGCCTCGAGGAAATGTCGAATTTCCGCGAACGTGCCGTCGGCGCGCAGCTTGAGTGCGCGCTCCGGGATCGGCTCGTGCGCCTTCGGATCGCCGCCCTTGATCGCCACGGGTTCGATGCCCGCGACGCGCAGCCCGTTCTGCGCGGCGAGATCGGCAACGGCGCGCAACGCGTCGGCGGCGCTCCAGTGTTCCGGCTCCAGCCGGCCCGACGCCGCCCGCGCACGCAGCGCGGGCAGCTCTGCCGCGATGCGCCCCGTGTCCTGCGCCTTCGCCTGCGCCGCCGCCCATGCGGCGCGGCTCGCTTCGCGCTGGCTCGCGTCGGACATCCGCAACGCTCGCAGCCCCGCGCCGAACACGAGCGCGCCCAACGCCAACGCGACACACGCGGTCCGAAGCCACGACCATTCGTCGGGCGGCTGCATGATGGACTGCGCACCGCGCGATTGCTTCCTCACGGGGAAGTTCATCGGAATCGTGCTCATGGTCAGTTCCCCCGCACGGCCGTCAATACGGGCCGCGCCTGACGCGACGCGGCCTGATCGCGCGAATGATCCGGTGCATAACGCACGAGCGCGACGAATTCGAAATGCGCCGGACGGTTTTCGATCGGCGTCGATGCAGCGCGCTTGCCCGGCGAAACCGAGTCCGCGCGCCGCTTCATCTCGATCACTTCCACCGACTGCACGCCACGCAGCCGCTCCAGCCGCTTGAGCCAAAGCGCTGCCGCCTGCGAATCGGGCGCGAGCGCGGCTAGCTCGACTTCACCCGTTCGCTGCGACACGCGTTGCAGCGCGATGCCGCGCTGCGGCGGCGCCTCCGCCAGCGCTTCGAGCAGCGCCAGGAAGCGCTCGCGTGGCAAAGCCAGCGGCTGCGCGGCGTCGCGCGCGCGACGCCGTTCGGCTTCGGCGCGAAGGAGCCGCGCGTGTTCGTCGATCTGGGCGCCCGATGCGCGCAACGACGTCTCGAGCGCCACGCGCCGCTCATCCAGGCGAATGCGCTCGAACGCATCCCAGCCAGCCACGGCGCCGACGGCCGCGCAACCAGCCAGCGTCACCGCGCCGAGCAACGCGAGCCGCTGACGCCGCATCTCACGGCGCCTGCGGGCGCGATATGGCAGCAGGTTGAATCCTTCTAGCATGGCCGCGTTCATTGCATCACCTCGCGCAATGCAAGTCCGAACGCGACGGCGAAACGCGGCGAATGCCTGTACGCCGACGAAACGCCCGATGCCCCGTTGCAATACGGCGCGGCCTCGAAGGGCAGCGCCGGACAGCCGAAGGTCTTGCCGAGCGCGGGGACCGGAACGCTCGCATGCGCCAGCAATTCGATTTGCCCGCCGACGTAGATGCAATCGAGCGGCGCGTCCTGGCCGACGAGATCGTGAAGCGCCTCGGCGATGCTCCGATGCTCCGGCGCGGGATAGCGCAGTTCGCTTTCGACGCCGCGCGAGCCGACGAGCCAGCCGTGCAAGCCCGTGCTTTCCAGCCAGCAGACGAGATAGCGCGCATCGGCGTCCAGTTCGGTCGAGCCGGCGTGGCGCATCGCGCGCAACGCGGCTGCCGGCTCTCCGTCGATGGCCGACAGCGCGATGCCCGCCTCCGCCGCCGTCTCGACGCGCGCCTCGACATGCCGTCGCGCCGTGGCCGCAATCGCAACCTGCGCCTCGCCGTCCTCGCGCGTCTGCACGGACCAGTCGACCGCCAGTGCGCCGCGCTCGATGCCCGCCGCGCGCTCGGCTTCGGCGAGCACGGCCGGTTCGAGAAAGCCGCGCGGGTCGCCGCCGATGTTGCCCGCGAAGTGATCGTGAACATCGATCAGACGAGCAAGCGGAACCTGAGTCGTGAGCGTCGCCGAGGCGGGCAAACCCATCGCGCAGCGCAGCGCCCGCCATGCGCCGGTTTCCGGCAAGCGCGCGAACGCTTCGCGCAACGCCCTCACGATGGCCGCGCGATCGATGAAATCGCCATCGACCACCGCGCCCGAAGGCAACGCCACCGATTCCAGATGCTCGACGCACACCGACGCGTTCGCGCGCAATCGTCTGCTGACGACGGCGAGCCGCACCGCGTCCTCGCTTACGTCGATGCCCGCCGCATAGCGCCGCGTGACCGTCAGCATCGCGCCGCGCAGCGCTTTTTCCTTGCTCATGACCAACTCCTTCCGTTCAATCGCGCGCCGAACCGTTCGGGCGCCTGATGGGGAAGGATTGTCGCGAGCGTCATCGGCGGCGAACACTCGGCCGAACGGCCAACGCTCGCGATATCCGGATGCTTCCGGACCGGATCGCGCGTATCTTGAAGACAGCGGCAGGCATACGTGACGGCCGCGTGCGCCGCGACCGCTCAGAAATCTCCCAAATCCGGGCGGCTATAATCGCGGGACCGTTTTTGGTGGTGCTATGCAATCCTCTTCCCCGAACAACCCGCCGTCCACGCCGCCCGAAGGGCCCAAGAAAGCCAGGCGCCCGTGGTGGGCGCGGCTTCTCCTCGGCTTTTTCGTCGGCGTATTTGCACTCGTCGTCTGCGCGGGCCTCGTCCTCGGCTACGCGCTCGTCGTCGCAATGCCGAACCTGCCTTCGCTCGAGGCGCTCACCGACTACAAGCCGAAGGTGCCGCTGCGCATCTATACGGCCGATCACCTTCTGATCGGCGAATTCGGCGAGGAACGCCGCAGCGTCGTGCGCATTCAGGACGTGCCCGATCATCTGAAAAAAGCCGTTCTCGCGATCGAAGATGCACGTTTCTACGATCACGGCGGCGTCGATCTCACCGGCATCCTGCGCGCGGGCACGGTCGCGCTGACCAACGGCCACGCATCGCAGGGCGCGAGCACGATCACGATGCAGGTCGCGCGCAACTTCTTCCTGTCGAGCGAAAAGACCTACACGCGCAAGATCTACGAGATGCTGCTCGCCTACAAGATCGAGCGCGCGCTGACGAAGGATCAGATTCTCGAGGTCTATATGAATCAGATCTATCTCGGGCAGCGCGCGTACGGCTTCGCGAGCGCGGCGCGCGTCTATTTCGGCAAGGATCTGAAGGACATTTCGCTCGCCGAAGCCGCGATGCTCGCGGGTCTGCCGAAAGCGCCGTCCGCGTATAACCCGGTCGTCAATCCGAAGCGCGCGAAGGTGCGGCAGGAGTACATCCTGCAACGCATGCACGAGCTGAACTTCATCACGCAGGACCAGTACGAACAGGCCGTGAAGCAGGCGCTCGTCGTGAAGGGACAGGGCCGCGAGTTCAGCGTGCACGCCGAGTACGTCGCGGAAATGGTGCGTCAGATGATGTACGCCCAGTATCGCGAGGAAGCGTACACGCGCGGCCTGAACGTCGTGACGACGATCGATTCCGCCGATCAGGACGCCGCCTATCGCGCGGTGCGCAAGGGTCTGATGGACTATGAGCACCGCCACGGCTATCGCGGGCCGGAAGGCTATATCGACCTGCCGAAAGATGCCGACGACCGCGAGCAGGCCATCGACGACGCGCTCGCCGAGCATCCCGACAACGGCGAGATCGTCGCGGCAGTGGTGACGTCGGCGAATCCGAAGGAAGTGAAGGCGAGCTTCATCGACGGCAACACGGCGACGATCGCCGGCAACGATCTGCGCTTCGTGCAGTTCGCGCTCAGCCCGAAAGCGCAACCGAACGCGCGTATTCGTCCAGGCGCGATCGTGCGGCTCATGAAAGACGACGACGGCAACTGGGTCATCACGCAACTGCCGCAAGTGGAAGGCGCGTTCGTCTCGATGGTTCCGCAGGACGGCGCGATCCGCGCGCTCGTCGGCGGCTTCGACTTCAACAAGAACAAGTTCAATCACGTGACGCAGGCCTGGCGCCAGCCGGGATCGAGCTTCAAACCCTTCATCTATTCGGCATCGCTCGAAAAGGGTTTGTCGCCCGCGACCATCATCAACGACGGCCCGCTCTTCTTCAGCGCCGCCGAGACCGGCGGCCAGGCGTGGGAGCCGAAGAATTACGGCGGCGGCTTCGACGGCCCGATGAGCATGCGCTCCGCGCTGCAGCGCTCGAAGAACATGGTGTCGATCCGCATCCTGAGTCATATCGGCACGAAATACGCGCAGCAGTACATCACGCGTTTCGGCTTCGATGCGGATCGTCATCCCGCCTATCTGCCGATGGCGCTCGGCGCGGGCCTCGTCACGCCGCTGCAGATGGCGGCGGGCTACGCGGTGTTCGCGAACGGCGGATATCGCGTGAATCCGTATCTGATCGCGGATATCACCGATCCGTACGGGCGCGTCGTATCGCATCCGCAACCGCTCGTCGCGCAGCAGAGCGCGCCGCTCGCGATCACACCGCGCAACGCGTTCGTGATGAACAGCCTGTTGCAGAGCGTGGCGCAGCACGGCACGGGCGCGAAGACGAACCAGCTGAAGCGCGGCGATCTCGCCGGCAAGACCGGCACGACGAACGATTCGCGCGACGCGTGGTTCGCCGGCTATCAGCGCACGCTCGTGGCGATCGCGTGGATCGGCTACGACAATCCGCGCAGCCTCGGCGACAAGGAAACGGGCGGCGGTCTCGCGCTGCCGGTGTGGATGGATTACATGGGCCGTGCGCTCAAGGGCGTGCCCGAGTACAAGCCGCTGATGCCGCCCGATATCACGTCGCTCGGCAACGAACTGTACTTCGACGACATGACGCCGGGCCACGGCTTCGTCGCAACGATCGGCGTCAGTCAGGCGCCGCCGCAGGAAGGCGTAGCCGGCGTGACGGCGCCCGCGCCGGAAGTCGGAGAACAGGAAAAGCAGGACATCATGAATCTGTTCAAGGGGCAGTGAGCGCGGCGTTTGCGCTCTTGCACAATTCGAAGCGAACGGGTCGAAAGACCCGTTCGCTTTTTTTTATGCCTTGAATTACGCCTTGAAGCGGACCGGCTCGCCGGCCTGCTCGGTCGAATACCTGGTCAGCGTGGCGAAGAATTCGCTGTTGTCGCGCGTATCGCGCCACGCGCCGTCGACGTATTTGTAGTGGAATCCGCCCGCCTTCGCCGCGAGCCAGATCTCGTGCTTCGGCGGCTGCAGATTGATGATCACCTTCGTGCGATTCTCGAATTCCAGCGTGAGCACATTGCCGCTGCGCTCGAATTCGATATCGGCCTCGGCTGCGTCCACCGAGCGCTCGATGGCCGTCAGCGCGGCCTCCGCCAGCGTCAGGTATTCCTGGTCTGTCATGCTAAACTCCATCGATTAAACGTATAAGGACGGTCATGCGAGTCGTTTTCAGGATGAGCGCGATTGTAGCGGCTTTGGCCTTGACCGCCGCTGCCGCTCTCTCGCTCGGCGGTTGTGGGCAACGCGGTCCGCTTTATCTGCCGACAGTCCCGCCGCTGCCGCAACGTCCCAACGATCTCCAGAATACGCCGCCTTCGAATGTCACTCCGGGCAGCGAAACGGCATCGCGCGCGGGCAGCGTTCCGGACACGTCGGGAGAGCCGCTGACGCTCTCGCCGGAGACCGGACTGAACGCCGCACCCAACGCTGCATCTGCGCCGAAAGCCGCATCGTCCGCTTACTGATCCGCAAGTCTTAACGCCTTCCTTGGCGCAACTCGATTCCACGCATGAGTGATCCCGCATTCCATTACGTCGACGGCGTGCTGCACGCCGAAGGCGTCTCCGCCGTGTCGCTCGCGGAACAGTTCGGCACGCCGCTCTACGTCTATTCGCGCGACGCGCTCTCACGCGCCTATCACGCATACGCCGATGCCTGCGCCGGCCGCAAGGCAACCGTGCATGTCGCGGTGAAGGCGAACAGCAATCTCGCCGTGCTCAACGTGTTCGCGCGCATCGGCGCGGGCTTCGACATCGTGTCGTCGGGCGAGCTCGCACGCGTGCTCGCGGCGGGCGGCAAAGCCGAAAACACCGTGTTTTCCGGCGTCGGCAAGACGGCTGCGGAAATGCGCGAGGCGCTCGAAGCAGGCGTGAAGTGCTTCAACGTCGAATCGATTCCCGAGCTGCACGCGCTGAACGAAGTGGCGAAGTCGCTCGGCAAGAAAGCGCCCGTGTCGCTGCGCGTGAATCCGGACGTCGATGCGAAAACGCATCCTTATATTTCCACCGGCCTGAAGTCGAACAAATTCGGCGTCGCGTTCAGCGATGCGCGCGCAACATACCGCGAAGCGCATGCGATGCCCAATCTCGATGTCGTCGGCATCGATTGCCATATCGGCTCGCAAATCACCGAAATCAGCCCGTATCTCGATGCGGTCGACAAGCTGCTGGAGCTCGTCGAGCAGATCGAAGCCGACGGCATGCGCATTCGCCACGTTGACGTTGGCGGCGGGCTCGGCATCACCTACGACGACGAAACGCCGCCCGATATCGGCGTGTTCGTGAAGACGCTGCTCGATCACATCGAGAAGCGCGGCCACGGCCAGCGCGAAGTGTATTTCGAGCCGGGGCGCTCGCTGGTCGGCAATGCGGGCGTGCTGCTCACACGCGTCGAGTTCCTGAAGCCGGGCGAGGAAAAGAACTTCGCCATCGTCGATGCCGCGATGAACGACCTCGCGCGCCCCGCGATGTACGAGGCGTTTCATCGCATCGTCCCGGTCGAGAAGCGCAACGCGAAGGCGCACAAGTACGACGTCGTCGGTCCAGTGTGCGAAAGCGGCGACTGGCTCGGACGCGATCGCGATCTGGCCATCGAACCGGGCGACCTGCTCGCGATCTGCTCCGCCGGCGCCTACGGCTTCGTGATGAGCTCGAACTACAACACGCGTCCGCGCGCCGCCGAGATCATGGTCGATGGCGAACGCGCGCGTCTCGTGCGCGAGCGCGAGACGGTTGCGCAGTTGTTCGCCGGGGAATCGATTCTGCCGGACTGACGTTTCGCGCTTCGATGAAACAAGCGACGCTCGCAAGACGTCGCTTTTTTTATGCGCTGGTTCATGCGCGTCTGGTTCGCCCTCGAAGCCACGCGACCACGCGCCAGCCGAGCAGCACGATCACGATCGAACCATAAATCTTCGGCAGTTCGAAATCGTGCTTGCCCGCCTTCATCCACCAGAAATGCAGGATGGCGAGTGCGGCGATCAGGTAGATCGCGCGATGCAAGGTCTGCCAGCGACGCCCGAGCTTGCGGACCATCGCCTTGGGCGACGTGACGGCGAGCGGAATCAGCAACACGAACGCCGTGAAGCCCACCGTGATGAACGGCCGCTTGCCGATGTCCTTCACCATCTCGGCGACATCGAACCATTTGTCGAACCAGATGTACGTCGTGAAATGCAGCACGGCGAAGAAGAACGCGAAGAGTCCGATCATCCGGCGAAAGCGCGCGAGCGCCGTCACGCCGGTCAGGCGTCGCACGGGCGTGATCGCGAGCGTGACGCACAGATAGACCAGCGTCCAGAGCCCGGTCGAGCGCGTGATGAACTCGATCGGATTCGCGCCCAATCCGCCATTCGCGCCGAGAAAGATCAGACGCGCGAGCGGAAACAGCATCGCGATGAACACGGCGACTTTCACCGGAACGATCCATCGCGGTCCCGTCGCGACGCGCGTGCTTTTGATCTGAGATGCGGACGACATCGTTCAGAAATTCTTCTTCAGATCCATGCCCTGATACAGCGACGCGACCTGATCGCCGTAGCCATTGAACATGAGCGTCTTGCGTTTCGGCGTGAAGAAACCGTCCTCGCCGATGCGCCGCTCCGTCGCCTGACTCCAGCGCGGATGATCGACATTCGGATTCACGTTCGAATAGAAGCCGTATTCGCTCGGCGCGTACAGGTTCCAGCTCGTCGGCGGCTGCTTTTCGACGAAGCGGATTTTCACGAGCGACTTCGCGCTCTTGAAGCCGTACTTCCACGGCACGACGACGCGCACCGGCGCGCCGTTCTGATTCGGCAGGACTTCGCCATACAGCCCGACCGTCAGCAGCGTAAGCGGGTTCATCGCCTCGTCCATGCGCAGGCCTTCGGAATACGGCCACTCGAGGATCGGCGTCGAGAGGCCCGGCATCTGCGAAGCATCCGCGAGCGTGATGAACTGCACGTACTTCGCGTTGCCCGTCGGCTCGGCACGCCTGATGAGCTCGGACAAGGACACGCCGATCCACGGAATCACCATCGACCAGCCTTCGACGCAGCGCAGCCGGTACACGCGTTCTTCGAGCGGCGCGAGCTTGAGAAGATCGCCGATGTCGTAGACCTTCGGATTCTTGATCGCGCCTTCGACGGAAACCTTCCACGGCCGCGGACGCAATGCGCCAGCATGCTCGGCGGGATCGCCCTTGTCGGTGCCGAATTCGTAGAAGTTGTTGTAGGTCGTGATGTCCTTGAGCGACGTGGCCTTGTCGAGCGCGACGAACTTCGGATTGGTCGTCGCGGCCAGCTTCTGGCCTTTCGCATCGGGCGATGTCATCGTCGCGTGCGCGAGGCCCGTCGCGCTCAGCATGCCCATCGCGCCGATCGAGCGCAGCATGAGCCGACGGTTCTCGAACACGTCGCGCGGCGTGATTTCATGGCCCGCGATGTCATCGCCATAGAGATGGCGATTTCGTCTGATCCACATGAAGCGTTGCTCCTTCTTTCATATACGGACAAACAGCAGATTGAATGCCCGTATTCCATCGCCTGACGAAAAAAAACCGCCAGCGCGACGCATAGCGGTTTTCTCCCGTTCGATGCAGCCGATCAAAGCTTGCCGTAACTATGCAAGCCCGACAGAAACATGTTCACGCCGAGGAACGCGAAAGTCGTCACGATCAAGCCGGTGAGCGCCCACCACGCAGCCGCCGCGCCGCGCAAACCCTTCATCAGGCGCATGTGCAGCCACGCCGCGTAATTCAGCCACACGATCAGCGCCCACGTTTCCTTCGGGTCCCAGCTCCAGTAACCGCCCCACGCTTCCGCGGCCCACAGCGCGCCGAGAATGGTCGCGATGGTGAAGAACGCGAAGCCGACAGCGATCGACTTGTACATGACGTCGTCGAGCACTTCGAGCGACGGCAGACGGTCCGCCATGAACCCGCGCTGTTTCCCGAGATACGCGACGGAAACCATCGCCGAAAGCGCGAAGCTGCCGTAGCCGATGAAGTTCGCCGGCACGTGGATCTTCATCCACCAGCTTTGCAGCGCGGGCACGAGCGGCTGAATCTGCTGCGCGTCGCGGGCGATCGAGTACCACATCAGGAAGCCGACCGCCGCGCTGATGACGAGCAGCACGAACGCGCCCATCGCTCGCGTCGAGTAATGCTGCTCGTAGTAGAGATAGAACAGCGACGTGATCAGGCAGAACAGCACGAAGACTTCGTAGAGATTCGAAATCGGAATATGGCCGACGTCCGTGCCGATCATGTACGACTCGTACCAGCGCACCATCAGGCCGGTGAAGCCCATCAGCACCGCGACCCACGTCATGCGCGAGCCAATCGCGCCGCCGGTCTGCGAGCGCGTCACGAGGCCGATCCAGTAGAAGAGTGTCGCGAGGATGAAGAGCGCGCTCATCCACAGAATCGCGGACTGGCTGGACAGGAAGTATTTGAGGAAGAAATTGGTGTCGGCGCGCGCGAGATCGTGCTGATAAAGCTGGATCGACGACAGCGCGAGCACCGCGATCATCGCGATCAGAAGGCGCACCGGTTTCCAGCGCCAGCCGAGCACGACGAACGTCGGCACCGCGCCGATCAGCACAGCCATGTCGTACACGTCCATGTACGCGTGATAGCGATTGAGCGCGAAGCCCGCGCCCGCGACCATCGCGAGGGCGAAGAGCCAGTCGACCGGCGTCAGGCGGCGTAGAAACGGACGGTCGTCGAACGCGGCGACATCGGGCAATCCGCCCTGCGCCGGACGTTCCGTCTTGGCGGGTGCGTGAGAGGAGGTTTGAGAAAGGTCCATGATCTTACCGTGTCGAAACTTCCGAGCCCGTGGCTTCGGATTGCGTTTGCGCCGAGGATGCGCCTGAGGTCGCGGACGGATCAGCCGGTTCGGCCAGCTTCACGCCGAGCGCCGCCGCAATCTGCGCGCGTGTGCGTACGAATTCCTTCTCGAAATCGAACGTGCGGCGCGCGGTGGACATCGCCATCAGCACGCTCGCGCCGCCCCGCTCCGAATCCTTGAGCCAGAACCAGAGCCGGCGTTCGCGCACGTAAAACATCGCGAAAATACCGACCACCAGCAGAAGGCTGCCAAGATACACCAGATTTTTACCCGGCGCGCGCGTCAACTGGAATACCGAAGCTTGCACCTGCTTGAAGTTGTCCAGTTGCAGGAAGACCGGCGAACCGTACAGAAAGCTGTCGGAAAGCGCGTTGATGGACGACTGCACGAACGCGGAGTTCTTTTCATCCACTTTAGCTTCCGGAAGACCGTTTTGCTCTCGGGAAATCTGCCATACGTCCCACATCGCGCCTTCGAGCATGCGCATCAGCAAACCCGCCGCCTTTTCCTGCTCGCCCTTCGGCACCGATTTGTCGATGAACATCGCGATGCCCTGGAAGCCGCCATTCATCTGAGCATTCGCGATGGGCTTGCCGGTTTCGTCGACGCCCGCGAAGAGATTCAGCACGCGGATCGCGCTTTCTTCCAGATGCTTTTGCAACTCGGCGTTTTCCGCCGGCACCGAACGCAGTGCAAACCGATGCGCGGCTTCCGCGCGCGTGGCCGGCGTGGCGAGCGCGGCGCGCAAATCCATCCATTGCCTGACGGTGCCTTGTTCGTCGGCGGGGATGCGCAGATAGCGGAACGAATCGTTCGGGCTCACGCGCATGCCGGCGAGGAACATGCGCTGGCCGCTGACATCGACCGGGAGCATGTAGTTGCTGTACTCGCGCGCCTGGCCGTCCGTGCCGCGCACCTTGTATTGCACCGACGGTCCGATATTGCGCAGATCGGTCGGCTTCGATGTTTTCGCCCCGGAGCCGAGACGCTCGTCGAACGCGTCGCGCAGCGTTTCCTTCTTGCCGACGCCGCGCGCATCCGGCGTACCGCTGCCATCAGTCATGTTTTCGACGTTGATTGCGCGGAAATCGGTGAATTCGACGGTTTCCCCCTGCGCGCCCGTGAACTGCGTGCCGATGGGCGCCGTGCCGCCGATCGTGCCGCTGAAGGGCGCAGCCTTCGCGCTGCCGCCGGTCATCGGCCAGGCGGTCATGTCGAGCTTCGAGCCGCCATCCTGAAAACTCGATTGATAGATCGAGATGCCGTCGTATGTGAACGGCTTGTTGACCTCGACGCGCGCCGGAATACGCTTGCCCGCCTTGTGATCGATCACGACGATGTCGCTCGCGAAGAGCTTTGGCATGCCGGTCGAGTAGTAATCGACGATGAACTTGTTCAACTGAATCGAGAACGGCAGGTCCTGGATGATCGAGCCGTCCTGCTGGTTCAGAATCGCGGTGCCGACAAACTGGCCTTCGGGCACCCACGCGTAGCCGCGGAACGTCGGGTTCGACGTCGAGAGCCGATGCTCAGGCGGAATGTCATTGATGACGGCGTTGCTGCTCACCGGCGTCTTGTTGAACATCCACATCTGCAGTTTGATGGGCAGATTGCTGTCGAGTAGCCCGCCGATACAGATCACCACGATCGCGACGTGCGCCGAGATATAGCCGATCTTCGTCATTGCGCCGCGCTTGCCCGCGATGAGCGTCGCGCCGTTGTCGGTCTGGCGCGTGACGGTGCGATAACCCATCTTCGCGGCAAGGCGCTCGAGCGTTGCGGCCGTTTGCGACCGGTTCGTCGCAACCGTGAACTCGCCCTTGTGATGAAACGCGCGCAGGCCGCCTTCATGCACGCGATCCTTCCAGCTCTTGATATCCGCGATCATCTTCGGGCTGTTGCGGATGACGCACAGCGACACCGAAATCACGAGGAAAATCAGGATCAGCATGAACCACCACGCGCTGTACACGTTGTAGAGGCTCACGCCGCGGAAGATGTCCGCCCAGAACGGGCCGAACTGGTTCACGTAGTTAGGATACGGATCCTCTTGCGTGAGCACCGTGCCGATGATGCTCGCGATCGCCAGAATGACCAGCAATGCGATGGCGAAGCGCATCGAACTGACGAGCTCGATGAAATGCCTGACGGCGCGGCGGCTCGACTTCGACTGCAAACCCGATGTGGTGACGCTCATTCAAACTCCGGCTGGACAGCAAAAAAGGGTGGAGACGCTGGCGGTCTGATCGACCGACGTCCCACCCTTTTCTTGTTTTTGCGCCGGTCTTCTCGGATGTTCCCGGGACCGGCTTCGTAGTATGGGCGATTCCCGCATTCGACGCCGGAAACCGCTAGACGCTGACTGCTGCGTTAGTGCAACCCGGCGATGTAATCCGCCACCGCCTTCATCTCCGCTTCGTTCATGCGGGAAGAGACGGCGTGCATCGGCTCGCTGTTGGCGCGTTGTCCCGATGCGAAGGCGTTCAACTGCGCCACCGTGTAATCGCCCCACTGCCACGACAGCCGCGGATACTGCACCGGAATGCCCATGCCCGTTGCGCCGTGGCAGGCGGCGCACGCCGGCACGCCCTTGTCCGCGATGCCGCCGCGATAAATCTTCTGGCCTAGCGCGACGTCGTTCTTGTCGCGCGCGTAGCCCTGTTTGGTCTTCTGCGACGCGAAATACGCCGCGACATTCACCATGTCCTGATCCGACAGCGCGCCCGCGATGCCCGCCATGATCGGATTGTTGCGCGCCGGCGCCTTCGCGCCCGGCTGCGTCTTGTAATCCTTCAACTGCTTGACGATGTACTCGGCGTGCTGACCCGCCAGTTTCGGGAATGCCGCGCCGGCGCTGTTGCCGTCCGCTGCGTGACACGCCGCGCACACCTGAGTCGCGATGGCCTGCCCTCTTGCCACATCCGGTTTGGCCGGTTGCGCGGGCTCCGCCGCGTTCACTGTTACTGATACCGCTGTTACACCGAAAGCCGCCGCTGCCCGAATCACCACCAGAGACCTGTACAGTCGGATCATTCGCGTACCCTGTTTTTCGTCTTGTGAGAATGTGAGGTTCTGCAAAAAACGACGGCGATCGAACATCGCCGCAAGATACCCTGACCTTCTGAACGAAGAGGCCCAAAATATGCCTCTGAAAACTGTCTCGTCCCTGTCGATCAGAGTTGCCGCTTTAGCGGCTTACTCTGATCCCATGCAGAGCAGTGGTGCCGCCTGCGGCTTGGGTCTTGCGTGCCCGCGCTGATCTTTAAAAATCCGTCGTATTGTACAATAACCCGCTACACGCAAAGACGCCAGTCGGGGCATGCCCAGTATCTGCCGGGTTCTCAAGGCTTCAGGTTTCGCAGCGCTTTCCGCAGTTCTTCCGATTGGGCCCGCCCATGTCATTCCTGCTTCACCAGTCCCGCTTCTTCACCACAGTCAACCATCTGCGCGATCTGCCGCCCACGCCGCAGCCCGAAATCGCTTTCGGCGGGCGCTCGAACGCGGGAAAATCGACGGCGATCAACATCCTCTGCAATCAGAAACGGCTTGCTTTCGCGAGCAAGACGCCGGGCCGCACGCAGCACATCAACTACTTCTCGGTCGGGCCGCAGGACGAGCCGGTCGGCTATCTCGTCGATCTTCCGGGCTACGGTTACGCCGAAGTCCCGGGCGCCGCGAAAGAGCATTGGCAACGGCTGCTCTCCACGTATCTGCAAAGCCGCGCGCAACTTCGCGGCATGATCCTGATGATGGATTCGCGCCGGCCCTTGACCGACCTCGATCGCATCATGATCGACTGGTTCGCGCCGACCGGTAAGCCGATCCACACGCTGCTCACCAAATGCGACAAATTGACGCGACAGGAGATGACCAACGCCTTGCGCGCGACGAAGAAATCCTTCGCGGAATACAAGGACGCGGGCTATCGCGGCGAGTTGACCGTTCAGCTCTTTTCCGCGCTCAAGCGCACGGGCATCGACGAAGCGCACGAACTGATCGAAAGCTGGCTAATGCCCGGCGAAGCGGGCGGGAACGTGCAGGAAAACATTACGGAGTGAGTCGTTGCGCCGGGTCTCCGGCATAAAAAAACCCGCCGCATGACGGCGGGTTAACAGCCTAATCGAATATCGACAGGCACCCGCTCAGGGAGGAGAAGCGGGGAGTCCGGCGGCAAGCGCCTCGCTCGATCGGAATGATATACCATTGTCTCAAAACGGTTTCAGACACAGCCAAGTGCTTGTTCGGCAAGGCTTTATGCGTTTCGGAAGCCGTTTTCGACGTCCCCTGGAAGACCACTCAAATCCGAGTCAAGACATGAGCTTCTATCCTCACCATCGCCCGCGCCGCATGCGCCGCGATGACTTCTCTCGCCGTCTGATGCGCGAAAACATCCTCACCACGAACGACCTCATTTATCCGGTGTTCATCGTCGAAGGGACGAATGTGCGCCAGAGCGTGCCGTCGATGCCCGGCGTCGAGCGCACATCGGTCGATCTGCTGATGAAGGTCGCCGAGCAATGCGTCGAACTCGGCGTGCCGGTGATTTCGCTGTTTCCGGCGATCGAACCGTCGCTCAAAACGCCCGATGGCCGTGAGGCGACCAATCCCGAAGGTCTGATTCCGCGCGCGGTGCGCGAGTTGAAGAAGAACTTCCCGATGCTCGGCGTGCTTACCGACGTGGCGCTCGATCCGTACACGAGCCACGGCCAGGACGGCGTGCTCGACGAAGATGGCTACGTGAAGAACGACGAAACGAGCGAGATCCTCGTCGAGCAGGCGCGCACGCAGGCCGAAGCGGGCGTGGATATCGTCGCGCCGTCGGACATGATGGACGGGCGCATCGGCGCGATCCGCGAGATGCTCGAAAGCGAAAGCCATATTCACACGCGCATCATGGCATACGCGGCGAAGTACGCGTCAGCGTTTTATGGCCCGTTCCGCGATGCCGTCGGCTCGGCCGCGAATCTCGGCAAGAGCAACAAGATGACGTATCAGATGGACCCGGCCAACTCCGATGAAGCGATGCGCGAAGTGCGCATGGACATCGAGGAAGGGGCGGACATGGTAATGGTCAAGCCGGGCATGCCTTATCTGGATATCGTGCGTCGCGTGAAAGACGAGTTCCGCTTCCCGACGTATGCGTATCAGGTGAGCGGCGAGTACGCGATGATCAAGGCTGCCGCGCAAAACGGCTGGATCGACCACGACAAGGTCATGATGGAAGCGCTGCTCGCGTTCAAGCGCGCGGGCGCGGATGGCGTGCTGACGTACTTCGCGCTGGATGCCGCGCGGATTCTGCGGGCTTCCTGAGTCGGTTCGAAAGCGATGCTTCAGGGCATCGCTCTTTTTTATCCGTTCGAAGGGCCGACTCTGTCGAGGCTCTTCAGAAACGTATCGGCCGATTCATAGCCGACCACGCGCGCCACCTCGTTGCCCTGCGCATCGAAGAAGATGATGCCCGGCGGGCCGAACAGCCTGAAGCGCTTGAGAAGCGCCTGATCGTCGGCGTTGTTGGCGGTCACGTCGGCGCGCAAGAGACTGAGTTGCGCGAGGCGGGCTTGCACGCGGCTATCGGCGAACGTCAGCTTCTCCATCTCCTTGCAGGATACGCACCAGTCGGCGTAGAAGTCGAGCATCGCGGGACGCGCGGCGGCTTTGACCGCCGAATCCAGTTCCGCCGATGAGCGCACCCGCGCGAATGTCGGTCCCTCGTTCTGTGCAGTGGCAGCTTGCGATCCGCCGCGCGCGGACAGCAACGCGAGCGGACGCAGCGGATCGGTCGAACCCGCGGCCAGCCCGACGAGCAATGTCGCCGCCCAGACCGCGAACGCGGCGCCGATTCCGCGTGCGACGCGCTTCCACATGCCGATCGGCTGAGCCGCGCCCGACGAGAACAAACCAAGCGATGCCGCCGCGATCAACAGCCACAACGCCGCGAGCAACATCTGCGCGACGCCGCCGATGACCGGCCACACGATCCACAGCGCCGCCGCAAGCAGGATCACGCCGAAGAACACCTTCACGCCGTCCATCCACGCGCCGGCGCGCGGCAGCACCGAGCCCGCACCCAATCCGATGACGAGCAGCGGCACGCCGAGCCCGATGCCCATTGCAAAGAGCGCTGCTCCGCCGAGAACGGCATTACCGGTATGCGCGATGAACGCGAGCACCGCAAAAAGCGGCGCGGTCATGCACGCACCGACGACGAGCGCGGAAAGCGCCCCCATCACCGCGACTGCCGCGAACTTGCCGCCGCTGCGCTTTTGCGACACCTCGTTGACACCGCTTTGCCAGCGCTCGGGCAACGCGATATCGGCACCCGAAACGAGCGTGATGGCGAACGCCGCCAGCAGAACGCCGAACGCGCCGAGCACCCATGGATTCTGCAGCCATGCGCCGAGGCTCTGTCCGATCAGCGCCGCCGCGATTCCGAGCGCGGTGTACACGAGCGCCATGCCGATCACGTAGGACACCGACAACGCGAATCCGCGCGTGCGTGTCACGCGTGCGCCCTCCCCGACGATGATCGCGGAAAGAATCGGGATCATCGGATAAGAGCACGGCAAAAGGCTCAATACCATGCCCGCCAGGAAATACAGTCCGACGACGGTGAAGAATCCACCGCCTTCGAGCATCGATTGCGCGTAATCCGCGCTCGTCACCCGTTCGAACCAGGGACCTTGCGATTCGTGCGCCGGCGCACTGGGTGCGGCTCCCGCCGGTTGAAGCGCCTCGCCGCGCACGCGGTACGTTTTCTCCATCGGCGGATAGCAGATGCCGCCATCCGCACAGCCTTGCGACGTCACGGCGAGCTGGAACGGCCCACTGGCCTTCGTCACTGGAATGCGGATGAGCAACTCGCCGCGATAGGTTTCCACGTCCTTGTTGAACGTCTGATCGAAGTGCACTTTCCCCGCCGGCAACTGCGCGGCGCCGATGGTGGCGTCGCCGCTCTTCACCGCGAACGCAAAACGCTCGCGATACATGTAGTAGCCGTCGGCGATCTTGTAGCGCACGTCCACTTCGCCGGGCTTTTCGGTGGCGCTGAATTTGAACGCGACGTCGGGATCGAGGAAATCGTCGGCTGCGCGCGCGGCGCCCGACAGCAGCGCGAACGCCGTCAGAAACAAAAATGCGCCGAAGAATCGTCGCGCGACGAGACGAGAAAGCTCAAACATGAAGAGGGCGCTGCGTTTCTGCGTTGACCCACTGACCGTAGCCAGGCGATGCGTCCACCTGCCAGACGAGCATTTCGGGTGTTTCATAGGGATGCCGAGCCTCGACGAAACGCTGCAACTCCTCGCAGCGCGCGACGCTCGTCTTGAACAGCAACTGCACTTCCTGAGACGACTCCAGCGCCCCTTTCCAGTGATACCGCGATGACACCGCGCCCAGCTTCGTCACGCACGCGGCCAGCCGCGCTTCAAGCGACGCCTGCGCGAGCGCATCCGCTGCTGCGGCGTCGGGCAGCGTGGACAGCATCAAGACGACGGGGATGTTCACTCGGTACTCCAGAAAAGCGCGACAGGCTAGGTCCATATCGTAGCATCGGCGGCTGGCACGCACTTTTACGCCTCGGCGCGCTGAAACGTCGCAGTCACAAAGCAAAAAGGCCAAGCTTCGAGCCTGGCCTTTCTGCTAACAACTTAAATCGGAATTTATTCCGCTTCTTGAACTTCTTCCGTCTCTTCGACTTCCGGGCGATCCATGAGCTGGACCAGCGCCATCGGAGCGTTGTCGCCGACGCGGAAGCCGAACTTCAGGATGCTCAGGTAGCCACCCGGACGGTTCGCGTAGCGCGGGCCGAGGACGTCGAACAGCTTCGCGACGGAATCACGATCGCGCAGGCGGTTGAAGGCCAGACGACGGTTCGCGAGCGACGGCTTCTTGCCCAGCGTGATGAGGGGCTCGACAACCTTGCGCAGTTCCTTGGCCTTCGGCAGCGTCGTCTTGATGACTTCGTGCTCGATGAGCGAATTCGACATATTGCGGAGCATTGCCAGACGATGGCTGCTCGTGCGGTTCAGTTTCCGCAGACCATGCTTATGACGCATTTTTCAGCTTCCTATAACGAGTTTAGAGCCAGCTCTTCTATTGCCCCTGATTTGGGGCACGGGCCGGTCGGAGAAAAAGCAAGACGCGGATTTTAAAGGAAAACCCGCGTCTTTGCCAGTAACGCTTTTGACCTGCCGTATTACTTGTCCAGACCAGCCGGCGGCCAGTTTTCGAGCTTCATACCGAGCGTCAGACCACGCGAAGCCAAGACTTCCTTGATTTCGTTCAGCGACTTGCGGCCCAGGTTCGGCGTCTTGAGCAGTTCGTTTTCCGTGCGCTGGATCAAATCGCCGATGTAGTAGATGTTTTCGGCCTTCAGGCAGTTCGCGGAACGAACCGTGAGTTCGAGGTCGTCCACCGGACGCAGCAGGATCGGATCGATTTGCGGCGCACGCGACGGCGCTTCCGCTGCCGCTTCGGTGCCTTCCAGCGCTGCGAACACCGACAACTGATCGACCAGAATGCGAGCCGACTGGCGGATCGCTTCTTCCGGCGAAATCACGCCATTGGTTTCGATGTTCATCACGAGCTTGTCGAGGTCGGTACGCTGTTCGACACGCGCGCTTTCGACGGCATAGCTCACGCGGCGAACCGGCGAGAACGACGCGTCCAGCACGATGCGGCCGATGATCTTCGCCGAATCTTCGCCGTAACGACGCACGTTGCCCGGCACATAACCACGGCCTTTCTCGATCTTGATCTGAACGTCGAGCTTGCCGCCCTTCGACAGGTGAGCGATCACGTGTTCCGGATTGATGACCTCGCAGTCGTGCGCGAGTTCGATATCGCCGGCCGTGACGACGCCCTCGCCTTCCTTGCGCAACGTCACCGTGACTTCGTCGCGGTTGTGCAGCTTGAAGACGACACCCTTCAGGTTCAACAGCAGGTTGACCACATCCTCTTGCACACCATCGAGCGTCGAGTATTCGTGCACGACGCCTGCGATCGTCACTTCGGTCGGCGCGTAGCCGATCATCGACGACAGCAGTACGCGCCGAAGCGCGTTACCCAAGGTGTGGCCATAGCCGCGTTCGAACGGCTCCATAACCACTTTCGCGTGGTTTTCACCAAGCGATTCAACTGCAATGATCTTGGGCTTCAACAAACTGGTTTGCATAGGTTTTCCTTTTCAATACCCTCGGCTCGTTACGCCGATAAGGCTGACCGGTGACAACCTGAAAATGAACAGCCGAGGCCACCTCTTGCCACGAGCAATCAGGCTCCCCGGCTGTCCATCCATTACCGCCGCGATTAACGCGAATACAATTCGACGATCAGGCTTTCGTTGATGTCGCCGGCGATGTCGCTGCGCTCGGGCATCGACTTGAACGTTCCTTCGAACTTCTTCGCGTCGACGGACACCCAGCTCGCCATGCCGCCTTGCTCGGCCAGCGACAGGGCCTCGACGATACGAGCCTGCTTGCGCGACTGTTCGCGCACGGACACGACATCGCCCGACTTCACCTGCAGCGACGGGATATTCGCGACCTGGCCGTTCACGAGGATCGACTTGTGGCTCACGAGCTGACGCGCTTCGGCGCGCGTCGAGCCGAACCCCATGCGATACACGACGTTGTCGAGACGCGACTCGAGCAATTGCAGCAGGTTTTCGCCCGTCGGGCCCTTGCGGCGGTCGGCTTCAGCGAAGTAGCGGCGGAACTGACGCTCCAGCACACCGTAGATACGCTTCACTTTCTGCTTTTCGCGCAACTGGGTACCGTAGTCGGACGTACGCGCGCCCGAGGTACGGCCATGTTGGCCGGGCTTGCTGTCGAGCTTGCACTTGTCGGCGAGCGAGCGGCGTGCGCTCTTCAGGAAGAGGTCAGTGCCTTCACGGCGGGACAGCTTTGCTTTGGGACCGGTATAGCGTGCCACTTTGCATCCTTAAATATTGATCACGCAAACTCTCGTATGCGCTAGTTCGAACCCTCTGGGCCGAACGGTGGGCTTAGTCAAAACTTCATAACGCACGAAACCCGCCGATACTTGCGCATCGACAGGAAACATGCGGTCGCATCGTCGTATTAGATACGACGGCGCTTCGGCGGACGGCAGCCGTTGTGCGGGACCGGCGTCACGTCGGAGATCGCGGTGATCTTGATGCCAAGACCATGCAGCGCGCGCACCGCCGATTCACGGCCAGGGCCGGGGCCCTTGATCCGCACTTCGAGGTTCTTCACGCCGTATTCCAACGCCACACGGCCAGCCGATTCGGCTGCGACCTGAGCCGCAAACGGCGTCGACTTACGCGAGCCCTTGAAGCCCTGACCGCCCGAGGTCGCCCATGCCAGCGCGTTGCCTTGACGATCGGTGATCGTGATGATGGTGTTGTTGAACGACGCGTGAACGTGAACCACGCCCTCGGCGACGTTCTTCTTGACCTTCTTGCGAACGCGTTGCGCCGCGGAGTTGTTCGAAGCCTTAGCCATTACGTTTTCCTGTAACTGTCAGTTCCGCTTACTTCTTCAGCGATTGCGCTGCACGACGCGGACCCTTGCGGGTACGGGCATTCGTGCGCGTACGCTGGCCGCGCAGGGGCAGACCCTTGCGATGGCGCATGCCGCGGTAGCAACCCAAGTCCATCAGGCGCTTGATGTTCATCGTGACTTCACGGCGCAGGTCGCCTTCGACGATGAACTTGCCCACTTCGTCACGCAGCTTTTCGAGGTCTGCGTCGGTGAGGTCCTTGACCTTCTTCGAAAATTCGACACCAGCAGCGGTGCAAATGCCGCGCGAGCGCGTGCGTCCGATGCCGAAGATTGCCGTCAGGCCGATCTCGGTATGCTGGTGATTCGGGATGTTAACCCCTGCGATACGAGCCATTGTTTTTCCTCAAACAAAAAGCGCAAGCAAAAGCGCGGCGTTCAGCCTTGACGCTGTTTGTGGCGCGGATCAGAGCTGCAAATCACGCGCACAACGCCCTTGCGCTTGATGATCTTGCAATTGCGGCAAATGCGCTTAACCGATGCCATCACTTTCATGATATTACCCTTTTTTCAAATCACTTCGCCCGGAACACGATCCGCGCACGAGACAGATCGTAAGGCGTCAATTCAACCGTGACCTTGTCGCCCGGCAGAATGCGGATATAGTGCATCCGCATCTTTCCGGAGATATGTCCCAGGACGACATGGCCGTTTTCCAATTTCACCCGGAAAGTAGCGTTGGGCAGGTTTTCGATGACCTCACCCTGCATCTGGATAACATCGTCTTTGGCCATGGTCCTTAACGCATCGGGACGTTGCCACCCTTGAAGTTTGCCTTCTTGAGCAGCGATTCATATTGTTGCGACATAACGTACGACTGCACCTGAGCCATGAAGTCCATCGTGACGACGACAATGATCAGCAGCGACGTTCCACCAAAATAAAACGGCACGTTCCAGCGCAACACCAGAAACTCAGGCAGCAGGCACACGAATACGATGTAGATCGCACCGGCCAGCGTAAGACGCGTGAGGATGCGGTCGATATATCGTGCAGTCTGATCGCCCGGACGGATACCCGGAACGAAAGCACCGCTCTTCTTCAAGTTGTCGGCTGTTTCCCGGCTGTTGAACACCAGTGCGGTGTAGAAGAAGCAGAAGAAAACAATCGCCAACGCGTACAGCAACACGTACACAGGTTGGCCCGGCTTCAGCGCCTCGGCCACGTTGTGCAGCGTGTTCGCGAACCAGTTGGTGCGCGTACCCGAACTGAACCAGTTCAGGATGGTTGCCGGGAAGAGGATGATCGACGACGCGAAGATCGGCGGAATCACACCCGACATGTTCAACTTCAGCGGCAGATGAGACGACTGTCCACCGTAAATCTTGTTGCCGACCTGGCGCTTCGCATAGTTCACGAGGATCTTGCGCTGACCGCGTTCGATGAACACGACCAGATACGTGACCGCCGCGATCAGCACGACGATGATGATCGCCGAGATGATGCTCATCGACCCGGTGCGAACCAGCTCGAACAGACCGCCGATTGCGTTCGGGAAACCCGCCGCGATACCACCGAAGATGATGATCGAGATGCCGTTGCCGAGACCGCGCTCCGTGATCTGCTCACCTAGCCACATCAGGAACATCGTGCCCGTCACAAGCGTGACGACCGTCGTCAGCCGGAACACCATGCCGGGATCCAGCACCAGAGCCGGCTGGTTTTCCAGCGCGACCGCGATACCGAACGCCTGAAAGGTCGCCAGAACCACCGTGAAGATACGCGTGTACTGCGTGATCTTCCGCTGGCCCGCCTGCCCTTCCTTCTTCAACGCTTCCATCTGCGGCGACACGATCGACAGCAACTGCATGATGATCGACGCCGAAATGTAAGGCATGATGCCCAGCGCAAAGATGGTGAACCGTGACAGCGCGCCACCCGAGAACATGTTGAACATGCCCAGGATGCCGCCCGACTGGCTTTGAAACAGCTTCGCCAGTTGATCCGGATCGATGCCGGGTACCGGAATATGCGCACCAATGCGGTAGACGATCAGCGCCAGCAGCAGAAACACTGCACGCCGGCGCAGATCGCCGAATTTCGCCGCGCTTCGACCGGTTTTTGCGAGACTCGGGCTGTTAGCCAAGTACCTTCTCCGATGCTAGTGCTAGTAACGGCGTTGAGCGCGTTACTCGGCGAACGAGCCGCCAGCGGCTTCGATTGCCTCGCGGGCGCCCTTCGTTGCCGTCAGGCCCTTCACCGTGACCTTGCGCGTGATCTCGCCGGTCTTGATGATCTTCACGCTCTTGATGAGCTCGCCGACCAGACCCGCTTGCTTCAGCGCCAACAGATCGATTTCGTCGACCGGCAGCTTTTCGAGATCAGCCAGGCGCACTTCACCGACGAATTCCTTCGTCAGCGAGGTAAAGCCGCGCTTCGGCAGACGACGCTGCAGAGGCATCTGACCGCCTTCGAAGCCGACTTTGTGAAAGCCGCCCGAACGCGATTTCTGACCCTTGTGGCCGCGGCCAGCGGTCTTGCCGAGGCCCGAACCGATACCGCGACCGACGCGACGCTTTGCATGCTTCGCGCCTTCTGCCGGCTTCAGGTTATTCAATTCCATGTTCAACTCCTTGGATCCGTGGTCGGCCGCTTAGGCGATGACCTTAACGAGGTACGAGACCTTGTTGATCATCCCGCGCACTGCCGGCGTGTCCTGCAGCTCGGATACCGAGTTCAGGCGACGCAGGCCGAGGCCACGCACCGTTGCGCGGTGCGATTCGCGGGTCCCGATCAGGCTCTTGACGAGCTGAACCTTGACAGTTTTTTCAGACATGGTGACCACCTTAGCCCAGAATGTCTTCGACGGACTTGCCACGCTTCGCCGCGATGTCAGCCGGGGTCGACTGCTTGCGCAGGCCGTCCAGCGTCGCACGAACGAGGTTGTACGGGTTCGTCGAACCGTGGCTCTTGGCCACGACGTTTTGCACGCCCATCACGTCGAACACTGCGCGCATCGGGCCGCCAGCGATCACGCCGGTACCGTCCTTCGCCGGAGCGAGGAGGACCGCCGATGCGCCGTGCTTGCCGTGCACTTCGTGTTGCAGCGTGCCGTTCTTAAGGGGCACCTTGAACATGTTGCGGCGGGCTTGTTCCATTGCCTTCTGAACGGCGACCGGAACTTCCTTCGCCTTGCCCTTGCCCATGCCGATTCGGCCATCACCGTCGCCAACCACGGTCAGTGCGGCGAAGCCGAGAATACGGCCACCCTTCACGACCTTGGTCACACGGTTGACCGAAATCATCTTTTCGCGCAGGCCGTCGTCGCGTTCGTCAGCCTGAACTTTCGCTTGCATCTTTGCCATGACGAATTCTTCCCTTAGAACTTGAGCCCGGCTTCACGCGCCGCATCAGCCAGCGCCTTCACGCGGCCGTGGTAGCGGAAACCCGAGCGGTCAAAGGCGACGGATTCGATGCCGGCAGCCTTGGCCTTTTCGGCGATACGCTTGCCGACCAAGGTCGCGGCGTTGACGTTGCCGCCCTTGCCAGACTTGTCGGCCAGTTCAGCGCGCACTTCGGCTTCCAGCGTCGAGGCGCTTGCCACGACCTTCGTGCCACATGCCGAGAACACTTGCGCGTAGATATGCGTATTCGTGCGATGCACGGCGAGACGCGGAACCTGCAGCTCAGCGATCTTGATACGCGTCTGACGAGCGCGGCGCAGGCGAGATTGAGTCTTATCCATGATTGCGCACCCTTACTTCTTCTTCGTTTCTTTGAGGATCACGACCTCGTCGGAATAACGCACGCCCTTGCCCTTGTACGGCTCAGGCGGACGATAGCCGCGCACTTCTGCTGCGGTCTGTCCGACTTTCTGCTTGTCGATCCCCTTGATCACGATTTCGGTCTGCGACGGAGTTTCAGCCTTGACGCCTTCCGGCATCTGGTGCACCACGGGGTGCGAGAAACCCAGCGACAGGTTCAGCTTGTCGCCTTGCGCTTGCGCACGATAACCGACGCCAACCAGCGTCAGCTTGCGCTCGAAACCCTTGGTGACGCCCTGCACCATGTTCGCCACCAGGGCGCGCATCGTGCCGGACATCGCGTTCGCTTCGCGGCTTTCATCGGTCGGAGCCAGCTTCAACGTGCCGTTCTCGTTCGTCACGGCGACCAGCTTGTTAGCCGGTTGCGAGATCGTGCCGAGCGGACCTTTCACGGTGATGACGTCGCCCTTGATGGCCACTTCCGCGCCTTGCGGCAGCGCGATCGGGCTTTTACCTACTCGAGACATGTTTCTTCTCCTTAGGCGTTAAGCGACGTAGCAGATGACTTCGCCACCGACGCCGTTCTGGCGCGCCTTGCGGTCGGTCATCACACCCTTCGGCGTCGACACGATTGCAACGCCCAGGCCGTTCATGACCTGCGGGATGTCGTTGCGACCGCGGTACACGCGCAGACCGGGCTTCGAGACGCGCTCGAGGCGCTCGATGACCGGACGGCCAGCGTAGTACTTCAACGCGATGTTCAATTCCGTCTTCGCGCCTTCAGACTTGACCGCGAAGTCGTCGATATAACCTTCGTCCTTCAAAACCTGCGCAATCGCAACCTTGACTTTCGACGAGGGCATAGTCACCGAAACCTTCTCGACCATCTGCGCATTGCGGATGCGAGTCAGCATATCGGCGATAGGATCACTCATGCTCATTTATGTTTCTCCTATTACCAGCTCGCCTTGGTGAGGCCAGGGATTTCGCCGCGGAACGCGATTTCACGAATCTTGTTACGCGCGAGTCCGAACTTGCGGAACGTGCCACGCGGACGACCCGTGATCGCGCAGCGGTTACGCTTGCGAGTGGGGTTCGAGTTACGCGGCAGTTGTTGCAGCGCCAGACGTGCGAAGTAACGCTCTTCGTCGGACTTGCTTGCGTCGTCGATCACAGCCTTCAGCTCAGCACGCTTCGGAGCGTACTTGGCTGCCAGGCGCGCGCGCTTCTTTTCACGTTCGATCAGTGCCAGTTTAGCCACGGTAACCTCAGTTTCTGAACGGGAACTTGAAGCCGGCGAGCAGCGCCTTTGCTTCTTCGTCGGTCTTCGCAGTCGTCGTGATGCTGATGTTCAGCCCACGCAGCGCGTCGATCTTGTCGTAGTCGATTTCGGGGAAAATGATCTGCTCTTTCACACCGATGTTGTAGTTACCACGGCCGTCGAACGCCTTGCCCGACACGCCACGGAAGTCGCGCACGCGGGGCAGCGCAACCGTCACGAAACGGTCCAGGAATTCGTACATGGCATTGCCACGCAGGGTAACCATCGTGCCAATCGGGTAGCCTTCGCGGATCTTGAAACCGGCGATTGCCTTACGCGACTTGGTGATAACCGGCTTCTGGCCGGCGATCTTCGTGAGGTCGCCAACGGCGTGCTCAAGAACCTTTTTGTCAGCGACGGCTTCGCCAAGACCCATATTCAGGGTGATCTTGGTGAGGCGCGGCACTTCCATGACCGACTTGTAACCGAACTTTTCGACCAGTTGCGGCACAACCTTTTCTTTGTAAATCTCTTGCAGACGAGCCATTTTTTAACTCCGCATCAGGCGTTAAGCGTGGCGCCGGTCGACTTCAGGAAACGAACCTTCTTTCCGTCTTCGACCTTGATGCCCACACGCGATGCCTTGCCACTCGCGTCGACGAGCGCGACGTTCGAAATATGCAGCGGCATCGTTTTGGCTTCCACACCGCCCGTCGTACCCTTCATCGGGTTCGGCTTCACGTGCTTCTTGACGAGGTTGATACCCTCGACGGTGACACGCTCGCCATCAACGACCAGCACGGTGCCGCGCTTGCCCTTGTCCTTGCCGGTGATGACGATGACTTCGTCACCCTTGCGAATCTTGTTCATCGCGACTCCTTACAGCACTTCCGGCGCGAGCGAAACGATCTTCATAAATCGTTCGCTACGCAGTTCACGCGTCACCGGCCCGAAAATACGCGTGCCGATGGGCTCGAGCTTCGTATTGAGCAGAACGGCGGCATTGCCGTCGAACTTGATGAGCGAGCCATCTTGGCGACGCACGCCCTTGGCCGTACGAACGACCACGGCGTTATAGATTTCGCCCTTTTTCACGCGTCCGCGCGGCGTCGCTTCCTTGACGGTCACCTTGATGATGTCGCCAATGCTTGCGTAACGACGCTTCGAGCCGCCGAGCACCTTGATGCACATGACTTCACGCGCACCCGTGTTGTCGGCCACTTCAAGCCGAGTTTCGGTCTGGATCATGGTTTATCTTTCCCAACTTAATCCGATTGCACCACCATGGCACAACCGGTCAGTCTTGGTCCCGTCAGCCAAATGGCTGCTTGGGTTAGAACAGGCAGCAATGGCAGACGAAACCCGCCATCGCAATCCGGTGAATCTGTCGACTCAGGCTGGCGCCTGAACCGGCTTCCCCCACCAGTTTCGCCCGCGACGGGGCTCCCACAAAGAGGGAAGACCGAGATTATAACAAATAATCTCGGTCTTGCAAGCGAAACTTACTGCGTATGACACTACTGGTTACCGCATCGCGTACTGCTTCAGCTTCAGATCACGCGAGCTGCTTCGACCAGCTTCGACACAACCCAGGCCTTCGTCTTCGAAATCGGACGAGTTTCCTGGATTTCAACGAGGTCACCCTCGTTGTACGTGTTCGCGTCGTCATGCGCGTGGTACTTCTTCGAGCGCACGACGTACTTGCCGTAGATCGGATGCTTCACGCGGTGCTCGACCAGCACGGTGACCGTCTTGTCCATCTTGTTGCTGACGACCTTGCCGACCAGCGTCCGCTTGAGCGAGGTTTTTACGCTATCGTTCATTTCTGGTTCGCCTTCTCGGTCATGACGGTGCGCACACGTGCGATGTCGCGACGGACCTTCTTCAGCTGGCTCGTGTTCGTGAGTTGCTGGGTCGCGAGCTGCATACGCAAGCCAAATTGCGCCTTGAGCAGGTCCGACAGCTCCTTGTTGAGCGCGGCCTGGTCTTGCTGGCGAAGTTCAGTTGCCTTCATCATTTACTCCTTAGGCGCCGAGCTGACGGATGACGAAGTTCGTCTTGAGCGGCAGCTTGGCTGCAGCAAGACGGAACGCTTCGCGCGCCAGTTCTTCGGAGACACCGTCCATTTCGTACAGCATCTTGCCCGGTTGAATTTCAGCGACGTAGTACTCAGGGTTACCCTTACCGTTACCCATACGCACTTCGGCCGGCTTTTGCGAAATCGGCTTGTCCGGGAAGATACGGATCCAGATACGGCCGCCACGCTTGATGTGACGCGTCATTGCACGACGCGCCGCTTCGATCTGACGCGCGGTCAAACGGCCGCGACCGATGGCCTTCAGACCGTATTCACCGAACGACACTGCGTTGCCGCGCGTCGCCTTGCCGGTGTTACGACCTTTCTGCTCTTTGCGATACTTTCTGCGTTTCGGTTGCAGCATCGTTATTCTCCAGTCTTCGCGTCACCGCCACGACGGGGGCCGCCACGGCGTGCGCCTGCCGGACCGCCGCCTTCGCCATCGCGACGCGGACGGCGATCGCCACCCGGACGCGCGTTACGGCGCGGACGCTTTTCTTCCGCTACTTCTTCCACGACCGGCGCTTCGTTGCGGCCGAGGGTGTCGCCCTTGTAGACCCACACCTTCACGCCGATGATGCCGTACGTCGTCTTCGCTTCCGAGGTCGCGTAGTCGATATCGGCACGCAGCGTATGGAGGGGCACGCGACCTTCGCGATACCACTCGGTACGAGCGATTTCGATACCGTTCAGACGGCCCGCGCTCATGATCTTGATGCCTTGGGCGCCAAGACGCATCGCGTTCTGCATCGCACGCTTCATCGCGCGGCGGAACATGATCCGGCGCTCGAGCTGCTGCGTGATGGAGTCAGCGATCAGCTGAGCATCGGTTTCCGGCTTGCGGATTTCTTCGATGTTGACGTGAACCGGAACGCCCATGCGCTTTTGCAGCTCGGACTTCAGCAGTTCGATGTCTTCACCCTTCTTGCCGATGACGACGCCCGGACGCGAGCTGTAAATCGTGATGCGCGCGTTCTTCGCCGGACGCTCGATAACGACGCGACCGACCGAAGCGTTCTTCAGCTTCTTCTTCAGGTATTCACGAACACCGATGTCTTCCTGCAACATCGCCGCGAAATTGTTGTTGTTCGCGTACCAACGCGAAGCCCAATTGCGGCTGACGGCCAAACGGAAGCCAGTCGGATGAATTTTCTGTCCCATCGTATGGCTCCTTAATTCCCGACCGTCACAGTGATGTGACAGGATTGCTTCTCGATGCGGTTACCGCGACCCTTTGCGCGTGCGGTGAAACGCTTCAGCGAAGCAGCCTTGTCGACGTAGATGCTCGTGATCTTGAGCTCGTCGATATCCGCGCCTTCGTTGTGCTCCGCATTCGCGATCGCAGATAACACGACCTTCTTGACGATACCCGCCGCCTTCTTCGGCGAGAACGTCAGGACGTTCAGCGCCTTGTCGACCGGCAGACCACGGATCTGGTCAGCCACAAGGCGCGTTTTCTGCGCCGAGATGCGGGCACCGCGATGAATTGCTTTCACTTCCATCTTGATTGCCCCTTATTTCTTGGCCTTCTTGTCGGCCGCGTGACCCTTGAACGTACGGGTCAGTGCGAACTCGCCAAGCTTGTGGCCGACCATGTTTTCCGTGACGTACACCGGAACGTGCTGACGGCCGTTGTGAACAGCGATCGTCAGACCGATGAAGTCCGGCAGAATCGTCGAACGACGCGACCAGGTCTTGATCGGCTTCTTGTCACGCGTCGATGCAGCCGCCTCAACCTTCTTCAGCAAATGAGCGTCGCAGAACGGACCTTTTTTAGCAGAACGTGTCATTGCCTACTCCTTAACGCTTGTGACGGCGCTGGACGATCATCGTCGTCGTGCGCTTATTGCTGCGGGTGCGATAGCCCTTCGTCGGCGTGCCCCACGGGCTCACCGGATCGCGACCTGCTGCCGTCTTACCTTCACCACCGCCGTGCGGGTGATCGACCGGGTTCATTGCAACGCCGCGCACCGTCGGGCGGATACCGCGCCAGCGGTTCGCGCCGGCCTTACCGATTTGACGGAGGCTGTGCTCTTCGTTGCCCACTTCGCCGATCGTCGCGCGGCACTCGACGTGCACGCGGCGGATTTCACCCGACCGCAGACGCACCTGAGCGTAGACGCCTTCGCGCGCCAGCAGCATCGCCGACGTGCCAGCCGAACGCGCCATTTGCGCGCCCTTGCCCGGCAGCATTTCGATGCAGTGGATCGTCGTACCGACCGGGATGTTGCGGATCGGCAGGGCGTTGCCTGCGCGGATCGGCGCTTCCGAACCGGACATCAGCTGCGCGCCGACCGCCACGCCCTTCGGCGCGATGATGTAGCGACGCTCGCCGTCTGCGTACAGAACCAGCGCGATGTTCGCGCTACGGTTCGGGTCGTACTCGAGACGCTCGACCTTTGCCGGAATGCCGTCCTTGTTGCGACGGAAATCGACGATACGATAGTGCTGCTTGTGACCACCACCCTGGTGACGCGTGGTGATACGGCCGTTGTTGTTACGGCCCGCCGACTTGGATTGCGAGTCGAGCAGCGCTGCGTGCGGCTTGCCCTTGTGCAGATCCTTGTTGACGATCTTGACCATCGCGCGGCGACCCGGCGAGGTCGGCTTAACTTTCACGATTGCCATGATTACTTGGCCTCCGCTTCAAAGTTGATTTCCTGGCCGGGCTTCAGGCAGACGTACGCCTTCTTCACGTCCTTGCGCTTGCCGTTGAAGCGGCCAAAGCGCTTGGCTTTGCCCTTCGTGACGAGCACGTTGACGGAATTGACTTCGACCTTGAACAGCAGCTCGACAGCAGCCTTCACTTCCTGCTTCGTGGCGTCCGGCGCGACTTCGAACACGACTTGTTCGTTCTTGTCGGCAACCAGCGTCGCCTTTTCGGAGATCACCGGCGCGAGCAGAACTTGCATCAAACGATGATCGTTTTTGCGAACTTCGCTCATGACAGCAACTCCTCGATCTGAGCGACCGCAGCCTTCGTGATCAGGATCTTCTTGAAGTAGATCAGCGAGAGCGGGTCGGCGTAACGCGGCTCGACAACCGCCACGTGGGCCAGGTTGCGCGACGCGAGGTACAGGTTTTCGTCGACCGTATCGGTGATGACCAACACGGAGTCGAGACCCATCGCCTTGAATTTATCGGCCAGCAGCTTGGTCTTCGGGGCTTCGAGCGCGAGGTCTTCGACCACGGCGATGCGGCCTTCACGAGCCAGTTGCGAGAAGATCGAGCAGAGGCCTGCGCGATGCATCTTCTTGTTGACCTTGTGCGAGAAGTTTTCTTCCGGCGAATTCGGGAAGATGCGACCACCGCCACGCCACAACGGGCTCGACGACATACCGGCACGAGCACGGCCCGTACCCTTCTGACGCCACGGCTTCTTGGTGGTGTGCTTGACCTGCTCGCGGTCCTTCTGCGCGCGGTTGCCGCTACGTGCGTTCGCCTGATAAGCGACGACGATCTGGTGAATCAGGGCTTCGTTGTAATCGCGACCGAACACGACGTCCGATGCATTCACGCCAGCGCCTTCCTGACCATTGGCATTCAGGAGCTTAAGTTCCATTATTTCGCTCCTTTCACAGCACGCGTCTTGACGGCCGGGGTCACGAAGACCTTGCCGCCCTTCGCACCCGGAACTGCACCGCGGACGAGCAGCAGATTGCGCTCAGCGTCGATGCGGGCGATTTCGAGGTTTTGAACCGTAACGGTTTCGTCGCCGAGGTGACCCGTCATGCGCTTGCCCGGGAAAACACGACCCGGATCCTGCGCCATACCGATCGAGCCCGGAACGTTGTGCGAACGCGAGTTACCGTGCGATGCGCGGCCCGAAGCGAAGTTGTAGCGCTTGATGGTACCGGCGTAGCCCTTACCGATCGACGTGCCTTGCACGTCGACTTTCTGGCCGACTTCGAAAATATCCGTAGCGATGACAGCGCCGTTCGACAGTTCACCTGCCTTGGCTGCATCGATATGGAATTCCTTGAGGATTTCGCCAGCTTGAACGCCGGCTTTGGCGAGGTGACCCGCCAGCGGCTTCGTCACGCGCGATGCGCGGCGAGCACCGAATGCAACCTGAACGGCGGTATAACCATCCGTTTCAACGGTCTTGATCTGCGTCACGCGGTTGTCCGACACGTCCAGCACGGTGACGGGGATCGAATCCCCTTCAGGCGTGAAGATACGGGTCATGCCAACCTTGCGACCTACGAGTCCAAGGCTCATCGTTTTCTCCATTCCCAACTGCGATTGGTCGGGGCTGATTTACAAATGCCGGCTTCGTTACGAAAAACTGGGCCGGCTTTCTTGCGTCTTTTTCGTGCACGTAGGCGCGAAAAGCCTTGGAGTATAACAAGGCTTTTCGAATCATGCAAGCAATCAAAGACTTAGCTCCGTTAGACGGTTTTGCCGCCGTCAGCGGAGCTTTTCAGACTTACTGCAGCTTGATCTCGACGTCCACGCCAGCCGGCAGATCGAGCTTCATCAGCGCGTCGACCGTCTTGTCCGTCGGATCGACGATGTCCATCAGGCGTTGATGCGTGCGGATTTCGAGCTGGTCGCGCGACGTCTTGTTGACGTGCGGCGAACGCAGGATGTCAAAACGCTGAATACGCGTCGGCAGCGGCACCGGGCCACGAACGATCGCGCCAGTCCGCTTCGCGGTGTCGACGATTTCGGCTGCCGATTGATCGATCAGACGATAGTCGAAAGCCTTAAGGCGAATACGGATTTTCTGGTTCTGCATGACGATTCCTTAAAAGAGCGAGGCGGTCTTGCACCGCCGATTTTGCAAAAGAGCGTGGGTTCGGGCGTTTGCGGAGAGCGCACGCCCGAACCCGGTCGGGTACTTCTACTTCAGATCGAGCGAATCCGAGATTTTACTCGATAATCTTCGCAACGACACCGGCGCCGACGGTACGGCCGCCTTCGCGGATGGCGAAGCGCAGACCTTCTTCCATGGCGATCGGGGCGATCAGCTTCACCGTGATCGACACGTTGTCGCCCGGCATCACCATTTCCTTGTCCTTCGGCAGCTCGATCGAGCCCGTCACGTCCGTCGTACGGAAGTAGAACTGCGGACGGTAGTTGTTGAAGAACGGCGTGTGACGGCCGCCTTCGTCCTTGCTCAGCACGTACACTTCAGCGGTGAAGTGCGTGTGCGGCGTGATCGAACCCGGCTTGGCCAGAACCTGGCCGCGTTCCACGTCTTCACGCTTCGTGCCGCGCAGCAGGATACCGACGTTGTCGCCCGCCTGACCCTGGTCGAGCAGCTTGCGGAACATTTCCACGCCCGTGCAGGTCGTCTTCACCGTCGTCTTGATACCGACGATTTCGATTTCCTCGCCAACCTTCACGACGCCACGCTCGATACGACCCGTCACCACCGTGCCGCGACCCGAGATCGAGAACACGTCTTCCACCGGCATCAGGAACGAGCCGTCAACCGCGCGTTCCGGCGTCGGGATGTACGTGTCCAGTGCGTCGGCCAGGCTCATGATCGCCACTTCGCCCAGCTCGCCCGTGTCGCCTTCCAGCGCGAGCTTTGCCGAACCCTTGATGATCGGGGTGTCGTCGCCCGGGAAGTCGTACTTCGACAGAAGTTCGCGCACTTCCATTTCGACGAGCTCGAGCAGCTCGGCATCGTCCACCATGTCGCACTTGTTCAGGAACACGATGATGTACGGCACACCGACCTGGCGGGCCAGCAGGATGTGCTCACGCGTTTGCGGCATCGGGCCGTCAGCGGCCGAACACACCAGAATCGCGCCGTCCATCTGCGCGGCGCCCGTGATCATGTTCTTCACGTAGTCGGCGTGGCCCGGGCAATCGACGTGTGCGTAGTGGCGGTTAGCCGTTTCGTACTCGACGTGCGCGGTGTTGATCGTGATACCACGCGCCTTTTCTTCCGGCGCTGCGTCGATCTGGTCGTACGCCTTGGCTTCGCCGCCGAACTTCTTGGTCAGCACCGTCGTGATTGCTGCCGTCAGCGTGGTCTTGCCGTGGTCAACGTGACCGATCGTGCCCACGTTCACGTGCGGCTTGGTCCGCTCGAATTTACCTTTTGCCATGATTACCTTCTTTCAGAGTTTGGTTATCGGTTAAAGCTTGTGGCTTGCGCCGAATTACTTGCCCTTGGCGTTGATGATCGCCTCGGCGACGTTACGCGGAGCTTCAGCGTAGTGCTTGAACTCCATCGTGTACGTTGCGCGGCCTTGCGTTGCCGAACGCAGCGACGTCGAGTAGCCGAACATTTCCGACAGCGGAACTTCCGCACGGACGATCTTGCCACCGCCGATCATGTCTTCCATGCCCTGGACGATACCGCGACGGCTGGACAGATCGCCCATCACGTTGCCCATATAGTCTTCCGGCGTTTCGACTTCCACAGCCATCATCGGTTCGAGGATGACCGGGCTTGCCTTGCGCATTGCTTCCTTGAAGGCCATCGAGCCGGCCATGCGGAACGCGTTTTCGTTCGAGTCCACGTCGTGGTACGAACCGAACGTCAGGTGAACCTTCACGTCCACAACCGGGAAGCCGGCCAGCACGCCCGACTTCAGCGTTTCCTGGATACCCTTGTCCACGGCCGGGATGTATTCGCGCGGAATCACGCCGCCCTTGATCTCGTCCAGGAACTCGTAGCCCTTGCCCTGCTCGTTCGGCTCGAGCGTGATGACCGCGTGACCGTACTGGCCGCGACCACCCGACTGCTTGACGAACTTGCCGTCGACGTCCGCCGCCGTGCCGCGGATCGTTTCACGGTAAGCAACCTGCGGCTTGCCGACCGTTGCTTCCACGCCGAATTCGCGCTTCATGCGGTCAACCAGAATTTCGAGGTGGAGCTCGCCCATACCCGAAATGATGGTTTGGCCCGATTCTTCGTCCGTTTGAACGCGGAACGACGGATCTTCCTGTGCCAGACGATTCAGCGCGAGACCCATCTTTTCCTGGTCGGGCTTCGTCTTCGGCTCAACAGCCTGCGAAATCACCGGCTCCGGGAAAATCATGCGCTCGAGCACGATCGGGCTTTGCGGATCGCACAGCGTATCGCCCGTGGTCGCTTCCTTCAGGCCAACAGCCGCAGCGATGTCACCCGCGCGCACTTCCTTGATTTCCTCGCGCTGGTTCGCGTGCATCTGCAGAATACGACCCAGACGTTCCTTCTTGTCCTTGGTCGCGTTCAGGATTGTGTCGCCCGAATTCACGATACCCGAGTACACGCGGAAGAAGATCAACTGGCCGACGAACGGGTCGGTCATGATCTTGAACGCCAGCGCCGCGAACTTTTCGTCGTCAGCCGCGCGACGCTCACCCTTTTCACCGCTTTCGAGTTCGCCCGTGACCGGGGGAATGTCGACCGGCGACGGCAGGAAGTCGATCACGGCGTCGAGCATGCGCTGCACGCCCTTGTTCTTGAACGCGGTGCCGCACAGCATCGGCTGGATTTCGCACGCGATGGTCCGGTCGCGGATCGCCTTGATGATTTCCGCTTCGGTCAGATCTTCGCCGCCGAGGTACTTTTCCATCAGCTCTTCGCTGGCTTCAGCGGCCGATTCGATCATCTTTTCCCGCCACTCGTTGCACGTATCAACGAGTTCTGCGGGAATGTCGACGTAGTCGAACTTCGTGCCTTGCGACGCTTCGTCCCAAATGATCGCTTTCATCTTCAGCAGATCGACGACGCCCTTGAAGTTCTCTTCCGCGCCGATCGGCACGACGACGGGAACCGGGTTCGCCTTGAGACGGTTCTTCAGCTGGTCGTAGACCTTGAAGAAGTTCGCGCCGGTACGGTCCATCTTGTTGACGAACGCGAGACGGGGAACCTTGTACTTGTTCGCCTGACGCCACACCGTTTCCGACTGCGGCTGCACGCCGCCCACTGCACAGTAGACCATGCACGCGCCGTCGAGGACGCGCATCGAGCGCTCCACTTCGATCGTGAAGTCCACGTGTCCCGGGGTGTCGATGATGTTGATGCGGTGCTCGGGATAGTTGCCGCCCATGCCCTTCCAGAAGGCAGTGGTAGCAGCCGACGTGATGGTGATGCCGCGCTCCTGCTCCTGCTCCATCCAGTCCATCGTTGCTGCGCCGTCGTGAACTTCACCGATCTTGTGGTTCACGCCCGTGTAGAACAGGATGCGCTCGGTCGTCGTCGTTTTGCCGGCGTCGATGTGAGCGCTGATACCGATATTGCGGTAGCGCTCGATAGGTGTCTTGCGAGCCACTTTGGATCCTTTTTCGGTCGACGCGCCGGCGGACTGCCGGCCGCGCCCTAACACAAACGGGCGAGGCGCCGAAACTAGCGCACCCGCCCTGAATTTCCGTTTGCCCGGTGAGCGGGAGCTTAGAAACGGAAGTGCGAGAATGCCTTGTTGGCTTCTGCCATGCGGTGAACTTCGTCGCGCTTCTTCATTGCGCCACCACGGCCTTCGGCCGCTTCGGAGAGTTCACCTGCGAGACGCAGGGCCATCGACTTTTCGCTGCGCTTCTTCGCGGCTTCACGCAACCAACGCATCGCCAATGCCATACGACGCGAGGGACGCACTTCGACCGGAACCTGATAGTTGGCACCACCAACGCGACGGCTCTTCACTTCGACCACCGGCTTCACGTTGTTGAGCGCAACCGTGAACACTTCCAGCGGGTCCTTGCCACCCTTGGTCTGGATCTGTTCAAAAGCGCCGTACACGATACGCTCGGCAACCGACTTCTTGCCGGAGAGCATCAGCACGTTCATGAACTTGGCTACATCTACGTTGCCGAACTTCGGATCCGGCAACACTTCCCGCTTGGGGACTTCGCGACGACGCGGCATGATTCTTCCTTTACTTTTTCAGTTGGAGCTTCGTTCTGCTCCGCGGCCACCAACTAACCCGATCCACATCTATTCGACTAAACCAGCTTGGCCGGGTGACCACTTACTCGACAGCACCGGCACTTCCGGCACCACCGCCTTAAGCGCCTTGCGGCGACCTGTTTCTTTTGCAGCAGACTGGCGACTTACTTGCCAGCCTTGGCACGCTTCGCACCGTACTTCGAGCGAGCCTGCTTACGGTCCTTGACGCCTTGCGTATCCAGCGAGCCGCGAACCATGTGGTAGCGCACACCCGGCAAGTCCTTCACACGGCCGCCGCGGATCAGCACGACCGAGTGCTCTTGCAGGTTGTGGCCTTCACCACCGATGTACGAAATGACTTCGAAGCCGTTGGTCAGGCGCACCTTGGCGACCTTACGGAGCGCCGAGTTCGGCTTCTTCGGCGTCGTCGTGTACACGCGGGTGCACACGCCGCGACGCTGCGGGCAGTCCTGCAGGGCCGGCGACTTGCTCTTCGTCGTTTCCGACGTGCGGCCTTTGCGAACCAGTTGATTGATGGTTGGCATCGTTTATTCCTGAAATTGAACAGATTCCGCGCGTTTTTTCGGGCAAAGCGAAAAGAACTGCGCGTTTGACGATCTCGATGATGAATTCCGCTATCCACGCCCGACGCTAAGCCGGATCCGAAGGCGGACCAAGAACGAGAACCAAGCATGATATTCTGAAAATCGCAATCGGGTCAATACGTTGCGATGATTTCAGCGACTTTTCCGCGCCCGGCGTCAATCCGAACCGACGACATCGAGCAATTCATCGCCGAAGCGTTCGAGCTTGCGCACGCCGATGCCGGGAATATGGCGCAGATCATCGATGGTATCGGGATCGCTTCGCGCAATCTCGGCGAGGGTGGCATCGTGGAAGATGACGTATGCCGGCACGCCGTCGCTTTTCGCGGTCTCGGCGCGCCAGGCGCGCAGCCGTTCCCAGCGTGCCTTCTCGCGCGCTGACATGCCGGCGGTCGGATCGGCGCGTTCGCCAGCGCGGCTCGAAGACTGCCGAGCCCGCGTGGGCTTCACGTACTTGCGCAGCGTGACGTGTTCCTCGCCTTTGAGCACGGGCTTGCTGGCGTCGGTTAGCACGAGCGCGCCGAAGCCGTCGTGGTCGACGGCGAGGTAACCGAACGCGACAAGTTGCCGGAACACCGCACGCCATTCGGGTTCTGACAGCGCCGCGCCGACGCCAAAGGTGGAAATCTTTTCGTGGCCGCGTTGCAGCACTTTTTCGCTGCGCGTGCCGCGAAGGATATCGATGAGATGCCCGGCGCCGAAATGAAACCCGCTCGCCCTCTGCGCGCGGTACACGCACGACAGCGCCATCTGCGCTTCGCGCGTGGCATCGAAGGAAGCAGGCGGTTCGAGACAGGTATCGCAATTGCCGCACGGCTTGCTCGTCTCGCCAAAGTACGCGAGCAGGCGCACGCGGCGGCATGACGCCACTTCGCACAGGCCGAGCAGCGCGTCGAGCTTGCCGGTCTGTACGCGCTTGTGGGCGTCGTCGGCTTCGGACTCGTCGATCATCTTGCGCTGCTGAACGACGTCGCCCAATCCGTAGGCCATCCACGCGTTCGCTGGCAGACCGTCACGGCCTGCGCGCCCGGTTTCCTGATAGTAGCCCTCGACGCTCTTCGGCAAATCCAGATGCGCGACGAAGCGCACGTCCGGCTTGTCGATGCCCATGCCAAAGGCGATCGTCGCGCACATGACGATGCCTTCCTCTCGTTGGAACATCTCCTGGTGCTTCTGACGCGTCTCGAACTCCATGCCCGCGTGATAAGGCAGCGCGCGAACGCCCTGCCCCTTCAGCCAGTCCGCGGTTTCCTCGACCTTGCGGCGTGACAGGCAATAGACGACGCCCGCATCGGTCGTGCCGTCCTTGTTCGTATGTTCCGCGCGGATGAAGTCGAGCAGTTGCGAGCGCGCGTTGTCCTTCTCGACGATCCGATAGCGGATGTTCGGCCGGTCGAAGCTGGAGACGAAGATGCGCGCGTCGTCGAGCGCAAGGCGATGCACGATCTCGTCGCGCGTGATTGCATCCGCGGTTGCGGTGAGCGCGATGCGCGGCACGTTCGGAAAGCGCTCGTGCAGCACCGAAAGCTGAATGTACTCAGGGCGGAAATCGTGGCCCCACTGAGACACGCAATGTGCTTCGTCGATCGCGAAGAGCCCGACCGGGGAGCTTTCGAGCAGATCGAGGAAGCGCGGCGTCATCAGGCGCTCCGGCGCGACGTACAACAAATCGATCTCGCCGCTGCGTAACGCGCGTTCGGTCGCGGCGGCTTCGGCGCCTGAGAGTGTCGAATTGAGATATGCGGCTCGCACGCCGACTTCCGTCATCGCGGCGACCTGATCCTGCATCAGCGCGATCAGCGGCGACACGACGATGCCCGCGCCAAGCCCGGCCTCACGCCGCACGAGCGACGGAATCTGATAGCACAGCGACTTGCCGCCGCCCGTCGGCATCAAGACGAGTGAATCACCGCCGTTCGCCACATGCTCGACGATCTCCGCCTGTTGTCCGCGAAATGCGGGATAGCCGAAGATTTCGTTGAGTATTTCGAGCGACCGGGACATGAATGAAAGCGCGCACTGCGACGTGATAGATAACGAATTCTACCAACGCATCCGCGCGCGGCGACGCGCGTCACCGCATCGTTGGCCGAATGGCCGAGGTTGACGTGCGCGAATCGGCAGACGAAAAAAAACCGCCCAGCCGAAGCTGGGCGGTTCGATGCGACTTGCTACGACCTACGCGACGACAGCTCGCCAGTCGTATGCGGCCGCTGCCGCTGTTCGGCAGCCGAGGCTTCCGGCATATCGGACTCAGCCGCCTCTTCGGCCACGCCTACGTCTAGCGAAAGAGCTCTGCCGACGACGACAGTAGGAAAATGTCGTTGATTCCCCCGGTTGCACTGCCGGCGACAAGAACCGAACCGTCAGGCAGCAGCGTCGCGGAATGTCCATAGCGCTCGACGCTGGTATGCGCTGCCGCTACCCATGCTCCGCTCGCCGGATCGTAAATCTCCGTTGACGTACCGTCGCCAACTGTGGCAAGCGTGCCTGTGACCAGCACGCGGCCGTTCGGTAAGAGCACAGCTCGCGAACCAATGCGTCTCGTCACCATCGGAGGAGTCAGCGTCCACTGACCGGAAGACGGGTCGAACAGTTCAGCAGACTTTGAATCGCTTCCACCCGCAACCAAGATCTTGCCGTTCCCGAGTACTGTCATGGTCGGCGAGGACCGGGCCGCTTTCATTTCATCCGTGGAGGTCCACACGCCGGACGCGACATCGTAGGTCTCGGCGGTGATCGTCGTTGTCGAGGCTACCTTGCCACCGGCCACCAACACCTTGTTTCCGGCAATCAGCGCCGCCGCATGATACGCGCGAGGGTTCTTCAAGCTTCCCGTGACGGTCCACGTTCCACTGACCGGATCGTACAGCTCGGCTTCAGCAACATAGGTTGTTTTGTTCTGGTAGACGTCGTAATCATAGCCACCGGCAACCAGAACCTTTCCATTGGGAAGCAAAGTAGCCGAGGCCGCTGCGCGCGGATGATTCATTTTCCCTGTGTACGACCATGCTCCCGTGGCGGGATCGAAAACCGTTGCCCACGCGGTCGCCTCTCCATCGTCACCGGACCGACCGCCGGCGACCAACAGTTTGCCGTTCGAGAGCAAGGTCGCCGTGAAGCGAGCTCGGGACGGAAGCATCGTCGCAACCAGCGTCCAGGCACCGCGAGCCGGATCGTATAGTTCCGAAGCGCTCGTGCCGCCAATCACGAGCACCTTGCCCGACGAAAGAAGAATCGCCTCGTGATTGGCGTTTGCACGCTCAAGACTGCCGGTAGGTTGCCAAGCACCTTCGGGTATTGCCACGACGGTGATTTTTACGTGCGTCTGAATCGCGCCGGCGGCGTTGCTTCCGGTGATCACGTAATCCGCTTGCGCCGTACTTGATTTCGGCGTGCCGGTGATCGCCCCCGTCTGACCATTCAAACTCAGGCCGTCTGGCAGAGCTGGCGATACGCTGAATGTCTTGATCTCACCGCCCGTCACCACCGGAAGATTCGCGCCGATTACCTGTCCGGCGACGTACACCGGCTCGACGGTTGCATACCGAAGTGTGGAGGGCGCCGAGGTGGCTGCACGCACTTCCAGGCGAACAGTCGCTTTGACGGATCCCGCTGTATTTGCAGCCGTGATCGTATATTCGGCCGGTGGCGTTACGGTCGTAGGCGTACCGCCGAGCGCACCGGTTGCAGGATCCAATGCGAGTCCCGCGGGTAATGCCGGCGAAATAGTGAAAAGCGAAACGGCACCACCTGTTGTAAGGGGGACGTTGCGAGCGATCGGCTGGCCTGTGAAATACACTGCATCGACATTTTGATAAATCAATGACTCTGGCGCAGTCGCAGCGGCCTTGACCTCGATTTGAACACGCGCCGTCGCTTCGCCTTTATCGTTGAAAGCACTGATCGTGTAGGTCGCCGCCGTAGACACTGCCGAAGGCGCACCGTCAATCACTCCCGACGTGCCATCTAATGAAAGCCCCGCTGGCAGCGCTGGCGAAATGCTGTAATGGGTAATCGCGCCGCCACTGCTTGAAGGAGCGTTCCGTACGATCGGTGTTCCAACCGTGTAGATGGCCGAAGGAATGGCGTATGCCAAGCCCGAGGGAGCGCCGGCGCCACTCTGATCGATCACGGCTCCGCCAGGACTGCTCGTTCCACTGGAATCACCTCCGCCTCCGCCTCCGCCTCCACCTCCACCTCCACCCCCTCCACCGCATGCTGCCAGGCAGGCAATGAGTAGTACACACAGGTGCTCTCTAACTCTTACGCCAAGTCTCATCATTTCTTCCCCGATTTCAGACGAACTAGCCGAGTTATCGCTGGATTTAACCAGAACGATTTAGTCGACGCGGATAACTGAACGCGGCGAATTGTAACGAGATAATGGTAAGCAAATCGAAATAAAATAGTAAAAAAATGCGCCATTTCGTGCTCATATCCCGGGCGCAAAATCCTCGCTTTAAAACCGTGATTTGTTTTGTAGGCAAAGCGAATCAAGTCCGCATCAAGGCACCACTGACGCCGTTAAGCCGCGCACTTACGGATATCCAAAAGAAATCATGCGACGTCGAGTTCCAAGGCGATCTGTTCCACCGCCTACGCATACGCGTTACGCGTCAGCGAGCAAAACGTACAGACGAAAAAAAACCGCCCAGCCGAAGCTGGGCGGTTCGATGGTGCTACGAGCGAAGGACGCTTACTCGTTCGTATGCGGTTGCTGCTGCGGCTCCGCTGCCGGGGCTTCCGGCGTACCAAAGTCGAATGCCTCTTCGGCAGCGATCTGGTCGAAGCGTTCGCGATCCGACGATTCCTTCGCCTTGCGCGCCTTGTGGAACGCGAGACCCGTACCGGCCGGAATCAGACGGCCAACGATCACGTTTTCCTTCAGGCCACGCAGATCGTCGCGCTTGCCCATGATCGCCGCTTCGGTCAGCACGCGGGTCGTTTCCTGGAACGACGCCGCCGAGATGAACGAGTCGGTCGACAGCGATGCCTTCGTGATACCGAGCAGCACGTTTTCGTACGTCGCCGGCCGCTTGTCGTCCGCGATCATGCTGTCGTTCTCGTCCAGCATGTCCGAACGCTCGACCTGCTCGCCCGGAATGAAGCGCGTATCGCCGTTGTCGACGATCTGCACACGACGCAGCATCTGACGCACGATCACTTCGATGTGCTTGTCGTTGATCTTCACGCCCTGCAGACGGTACACATCCTGCACTTCGTCCACGATATAGCGCGACAGCGCCTCGATACCCTGCAGACGCAGGATGTCGTGCGGATCGGCAGGGCCGTCGACGATCATTTCGCCCTTGTTGACGACCTGACCATCGTGCACCAGCACTTGCTTTTCCTTCGCGATCAGGAACTCGTGCTGATTGCCTTCGAGGTCCGTGATGACGAGACGCTGCTTGCCCTTCGTGTCCTTGCCGAACGACGTCGTGCCCGTGACTTCCGCGAGAATACCCGCGTCCTTCGGCGAGCGCGCTTCGAACAGTTCGGCCACGCGCGGCAGACCACCGGTAATGTCACGCGTCTTCTGCGCTTCGACCGGGATACGCGCCAGCACTTCACCGACCTGCACTTGCTGACCATCCTTCACGGTGATCAGTGCGCCGACCTGGAAGCCGATCTGCACCGAATGCTCGGTGTTCGGGATCTTTACTTCCTCGCCGTTCGCGTCGAGCAGTTTCACCTGCGGACGCACGCTCTTGCCGGCCTGCGAGCCACGGCGCTTCGCATCGATCACGACTAGGGTCGAAAGACCGGTCACGTCGTCGATCTGCTTCGCGACCGTCACGCCTTCCTCGACGTTTTCGAACTTCACCGTACCGCCCCACTCGGTGATGATCGGCCGCGTCAGCGGATCCCATTGAGCCAGTTGCGCACCGGCCTTGATCTGCGCGCCGTCGAGTTGCAGCAGCGTCGCGCCGTACGGCACTTTGTGACGCTCACGCTCGCGACCGAAGTCGTCCGCGATGATCGCTTCGCCCGAACGCGAGATGACGACCTGCTCGCCCTTCGCGTTGGTGACGTAACGCATCGTGGCCGTGAAGCGCACCGTACCGTTGCTCTTCGCTTCGACCGTCGAAGCAACCGCCGCACGCGATGCCGCACCACCGATGTGGAACGTACGCATCGTCAGCTGCGTGCCCGGCTCACCGATCGACTGAGCGGCAATCACGCCCACCGCTTCGCCGACGTTCACGCGCGAACCGCGGCCGAGGTCGCGGCCGTAGCACGCGGCGCACAGGCCATAGCGCGTCTCGCAGGTGAGCGGCGTGCGCACGCGCACTTCGTCGATGCCGAGGCTTTCGATCTTTTCGACCGCGTCCTCGTCGAGCAGATCGCCCGACGCGTACAGCGTTTCCTGCGTTTCAGGATTGACGACGTCCGCCACCGCGACGCGGCCGAGGATACGGTCGCGCAGCGCTTCGACGACTTCACCGCCTTCGACCAGCGCCTTCATCGCCACGCCGTTCGACGTGCCGCAATCATCTTCGACGACGACCAGATCCTGCGTCACGTCGACGAGACGACGGGTCAGGTAACCCGAGTTCGCGGTCTTCAACGCCGTATCCGCCAGACCCTTACGAGCACCGTGCGTCGAGATGAAGTACTGCAACACGTTCAGGCCTTCGCGGAAGTTCGCGGTAATCGGCGTCTCGATGATCGAGCCGTCCGGCTTCGCCATCAGGCCGCGCATACCGGCGAGCTGACGAATCTGCACCGCGGAACCACGCGCACCCGAGTCGGCCATCATGTAGATGGAGTTGAACGACTCCTGCTTCGTCTCGTTGCCGTCGCGGTCGATGACGGGTTCCGTCGCGAGCTGCTCCATCATCGCCTTGCCGACCGCTTCCGACGTCGCCGACCAGATGTCGACCACGTTGTTGTAGCGCTCTTGCGCGGTGACGAGACCCGACATGTACTGACGGTCGTACTCCTTCACCTTCTTCGCGGCGTCGCCGACGATCGTCTCTTTCTGCGGCGGCACGAGCATGTCGTCCACGCAGATCGAGATGCCGGCGCGCGTCGCGAGACGGAAGCCCATCTGCATCAGCTGGTCGGCGAAGATCACCGTCTCGCGCAGACCGCACTTGCGGAACGCCGTGTTGATCAGGCGCGAGATTTCCTTCTTCTTCAGCGGCTTGTTCAGCACCGTGAACGGCAGCCCCGGCGGCAGAATCTCCGACAGGATCGAACGGCCGACGGTCGTCGCGAACAGCGAGATCTTCGGCACGAACTTCGGCGCGCCTTCGCTTTGGTCTTCGTTCGCCACCATCTCGGTGATACGCACGTTGACGCGCGAAGCCAGTTCGACTTCCTTGTTCTCGTACGCGCGGATCACTTCCGACACGCCCGTGAACGTCATGCCCTCGCCCTTGCCGTTCACCGCTTCACGCGACGCGTAGTAAAGGCCCAGCACGATATCCTGCGACGGCACGATCGACGGATCGCCGTTGGCCGGGAACAGGACGTTGTTCGACGCCAGCATCAGCGTGCGCGCTTCCATCTGCGCTTCGAGCGACAGCGGCACGTGAACGGCCATCTGGTCACCGTCGAAGTCGGCGTTGAACGCCGCGCAGACGAGCGGGTGCAACTGAATCGCCTTGCCTTCGATCAGCACCGGCTCGAAAGCCTGGATGCCGAGACGGTGCAGCGTCGGCGCACGGTTCAGCATGACCGGATGTTCACGAATGACTTCTTCGAGAATGTCCCACACTACGGGCGTCTGGTTCTCGACTTCCTTCTTCGCAGCCTTGATGGTCGTCGCGACGCCCATCACTTCCAGCTTGTTGAAGATGAACGGCTTGAACAGTTCGAGCGCCATCAGCTTCGGCAGACCGCACTGATGCAGCTTGAGCGTCGGGCCGACCACGATCACCGAACGGCCCGAGTAGTCGACGCGCTTACCCAACAGGTTCTGACGGAAACGACCGCCCTTACCCTTGATCATGTCAGCGAGCGACTTCAGCGGACGCTTGTTCGCGCCGGTCATCGCCTTGCCGCGACGGCCGTTGTCGAGCAGCGAGTCGACGGCTTCCTGCAGCATCCGCTTTTCGTTGCGGACGATGATTTCAGGCGCCTTCAGCTCGAGCAGACGCTTCAACCGGTTGTTACGGTTGATCACGCGGCGATACAGGTCGTTCAGGTCCGACGTCGCGAAACGGCCGCCGTCGAGCGGCACGAGCGGACGCAGTTCCGGCGGCAGCACCGGCAGCACTTCCAGCACCATCCAGTCCGGCTTGATGCCCGAACGCTGGAACGCCTCGAGCACTTTCAGGCGCTTCGCATACTTCTTGATCTTCGCTTCCGAACCCGTGTTCTTGAGTTCGGTGCGCAGCATCTCGACCTGTTCGTCGATGTTGATCGCGCGCAGCAGCTCGCGCACGCCTTCCGCGCCCATCTCGGCGCGGAACTCGTCACCGTACTCTTCGACCTTGTTGTAGTAATCCTCTTCGGTCATGATCTGCCGCGCTTTCAGCGGCGTCATGCCCGGATCGATGACCACATACGCTTCGAAGTACAGCACGCGCTCGATGTCGCGCAGCGTCATGTCGAGCACCATGCCCAGACGCGACGGCAGCGACTTCAGGAACCAGATGTGCGCGACCGGCGACGCGAGCTCGATGTGCCCCATCCGCTCACGACGCACCTTCGCCAGCGTCACTTCGACGCCGCACTTTTCACAAATGACGCCACGATGCTTGAGGCGCTTGTACTTGCCGCACAGACATTCGTAGTCCTTGATCGGACCAAAAATCTTCGCGCAGAACAGACCATCCCGCTCCGGCTTGAACGTGCGGTAATTGATGGTCTCCGGCTTCTTCACTTCGCCGAACGACCAAGAACGAATCTTGTCGGGCGACGCGAGGCCGATCTTGATCGCATCAAAAACTTCTTCTTGTTGGACTTGCTTGAATAGATCGAGCAGAGCTTTCATTGCTTTCTCTCCGTAGTCCGATTAATTGCGGTCCAGATCGATATCAATACCGAGCGAGCGGATTTCCTTCACCAACACGTTGAAGGATTCCGGCATGCCCGCGTCGATCACGTGGTCGCCCTTGACGAGGTTCTCATAAACCTTCGTCCGGCCCGTCACGTCGTCCGACTTGACCGTCAGCATTTCCTGCAGCACATACGACGCGCCGTACGCTTCCAGTGCCCACACTTCCATCTCACCGAAGCGCTGACCACCAAACTGCGCCTTACCACCCAGCGGCTGCTGCGTGACGAGCGAGTACGGACCGGTCGAACGTGCGTGCATCTTGTCGTCGACCAGGTGGTGCAGCTTCAGATAGTGCATGTAACCGACCGTGACCTTGCGCTCAAACGGCTCGCCGGTGCGACCATCGTGCAACTGAACCTGATTCTTCGACGAGTTCATGCCGAGGTTCGTGGCGATGTCGTCCGGATACGCCAGATCGAGCGCACGCCCCATTTCCTCTTCGGTTGCGCCATCGAACACCGGCGTTGCGAACGGCACGCCTTCGCGCAGGTTCTTCGCGAGTTCGAAGATTTCGTCATCGGAGAAGCTTTCCAGCTCTTCCTTGCGGCCCGATTCGTTGTAGATCTTCGTCAGGAACTGGCGCAGTTCCTCGATCTTCGTCTGACGCGCCAGCATTTCGCCGATGCGCCAGCCCAGACCCTTCGCGGCCCAGCCCAGGTGCACTTCGAGAATCTGACCCACGTTCATCCGCGACGGCACGCCGAGCGGATTCAGCACGACGTCGGCCGGACGGCCATCGGCCATGTACGGCATGTCTTCGATCGGCACGATCTTCGACACGACACCCTTGTTACCGTGACGGCCCGCCATCTTGTCGCCAGGCTGCAGACGACGCTTCACGGCGAGGTACACCTTGACCATCTTCAGCACGCCCGGCGGCAGTTCGTCGCCTTGCGTGAGCTTCTTGCGCTTCTCTTCGAACGCGAGGTCGAACTGGTGACGCTTCTGCTCGATCGAGTCCTTGATCGCTTCCAGCTGCGCCGCCGCTTCTTCGTCCGCGAGGCGGATGTCGAACCAGTGATAGTGGTCGAGATCTTCGAGGTACGCGAGGTCGATCGCCGTGCCCTTGGCGAGCTTCTTCGGGCCACCATTCGCGACCTTGCCGTTCAGCATGCGGGCGAGACGCGAGAACGCGTCGCCTTCCACGATGCGCAGCTGGTCGTTCAGGTCGAGCCGATAGCGCTTCAGTTCGTCGTCGATGATCTGTTGCGCGCGCTTGTCACGCGTGATGCCTTCTCGCGTGAACACTTGCACGTCGATGACCGTGCCGCTCATGCCCGACGGCACGCGCAGCGACGTGTCCTTCACGTCCGACGCCTTCTCACCGAAGATCGCGCGCAGCAGCTTTTCTTCCGGCGTCAGCTGGGTTTCGCCCTTGGGCGTGACCTTGCCGACGAGCACATCGCCAGCTTCGACTTCCGCGCCGATGTACACGATGCCCGACTCGTCGAGACGGCCAAGCTGCACTTCGGCGAGGTTCGAAATATCGCGCGTGATTTCTTCCGGTCCGAGCTTCGTGTCGCGAGCAACGACGTTCAGCTCTTCGATGTGGATCGACGTGTAACGGTCGTCGGCCACGACCTTTTCCGAGATCAGGATCGAGTCTTCGAAGTTGTAGCCGTTCCACGGCATGAACGCGACCAGCATGTTCTGACCGAGCGCGAGCTCGCCCAGATCGGTGGATGCGCCGTCAGCCAGCACGTCGCCGCGCGCAACCTTGTCGCCGACCTTCGCGATCGGGCGCTGGTTGATGTTCGTGTTCTGGTTCGAACGCGTGTACTTGATCAGGTTGTAGATGTCCACGCCGACATCGCCGGCCACGGCTTCATCGTCATTCACGCGAATCACGATACGGCCCGCGTCGACGTAATCCACGACACCGCCACGCAGCGCCTGAACCGTCGTACCCGAGTCGACAGCCACCGTGCGCTCGATGCCCGTACCGACGACCGGCTTTTCCGGGCGCAGACACGGCACGGCCTGACGCTGCATGTTCGAGCCCATCAACGCGCGGTTCGCGTCGTCGTGCTCGAGGAACGGAATCAGCGATGCCGCCACCGACACGATCTGCGACGGCGCCACGTCCATATACTGGATGCGGTCCGGCGTGACCATCAGCGTTTCGCCCGCTTCACGCGACGACACGAGTTCGTCGGTCAGCGTGCCGTCTTCGGCCACTGCCGCGTTCGCCTGAGCGATCACGTAACGGCCTTCTTCGATCGCCGACAGATAGTCGATCTGATCGGTCACTTTGCTGTCCACGACCTTGCGGTACGGCGTTTCGAGGAAGCCGTACTCGTTCAGGTGCGCGTACAGAGCCAGCGAGTTGATCAGACCGATGTTCGGACCTTCCGGCGTTTCGATCGGGCACACGCGGCCATAGTGCGTCGGATGCACGTCGCGGACTTCGAAGCCCGCGCGCTCGCGCGTCAGACCGCCCGGTCCCAGTGCGGAAACACGGCGCTTATGCGTGATTTCCGACAGCGGGTTGGTCTGGTCCATGAACTGCGAGAGCTGCGACGAACCGAAGAACTCGCGAATCGCCGACGAAATCGGCTTCGAGTTGATCAGGTCGTGCGGCATCAGGTTTTCGCTTTCGGCCTGGCCGAGGCGTTCCTTCACCGCGCGTTCGACGCGCACGAGACCGGCGCGGAACTGGTTCTCCGCGAGTTCGCCAACGCAGCGCACACGACGATTGCCGAGGTGGTCGATATCGTCCACTTCGCCCTTGCCGTTACGCAGCTCGACGAGAATCTTGATGGTCGCGAGGATGTCGTCGTCCTGCAGCGTCATCGGGCCGACGATTTCGTCACGGCCGACGCGGCGGTTGAACTTCATACGGCCGACCTTCGACAGGTCGTAGGCGTCTTCGCTGTAGAACAGACGGTTGAACAGCGCCTCGACCGCTTCTTCGGTCGGCGGCTCGCCCGGTCGCATCATGCGGTAGATCGCGATGCGCGCGGCCATCTTGTCGGCGGTTTCGTCGATACGCAGCGTCGACGAGATATACGGGCCTTGATCCAGATCGTTCGTGTACAGCGTCTGGATGTCCTTGACCTTCGCTTCGCGCAGCTTTTCGAGAACCGTTTCCGTGATTTCTTCGTTGGCGTTCGCGATCACTTCGCCCGTTTCCGGATCGATCACGTTCTTCGCCAGCACGCGGCCGAGCAGATAGTCTTCCGGCACCGAGATGAACTTCGTCTTCGCGTTTTCGAGATCGCGAATGTGCTTGGCGTTGACGCGCTTATCCTTCGCGACGACGAGGTTGCCGTCGCGGTCGTTGATGTCGAAGCGCGCGACTTCACCGCGCAGACGCTCCGGAACGAATTCCATCTGCGCGCCTTCGCTCATCAGGCCGAAGTTGTCGAACACGAAGAAGTTCGCGAGGATCTGCTCCGGCGACATGCCGATTGCCTTCAGCAGGATCGTGACCGGCATCTTGCGGCGACGGTCGACGCGGAAGTACAGCACGTCCTTCGGATCGAATTCGAAATCGAGCCACGAGCCGCGGTAAGGAATGATGCGCGCCGAGAACAGCAGCTTGCCGGAGCTGTGCGTCTTGCCCTTGTCGTGCTCGAAAAACACGCCAGGCGAACGGTGGAGCTGCGACACGATCACGCGCTCCGTTCCGTTGATGACGAACGAACCTGTCGGCGTCATGAGCGGAATCTCGCCCATGTACACTTCCTGTTCTTTCACTTCCTTGACGACCGGCTTGCTCGGCGACTCCTTATCGAGCAGTACCAGGCGCACTTTTGCACGCAACGCCGAGCAGTACGTCAGGCCGCGCTGCTGGCATTCCTTGATGTTGAATGCGGGCGACGACAGCATGTAGCTGACGAACTCGAGCCGCGCGAAACCGTTGTGCGAGACAATCGGGAAAACAGAGGTGAACGCAGCTTGCAGGCCTTCCGCCTTGCGCTGCGACGACGACGTGTCTGCTTGCAGAAACGTCTGGAATGATTCAAGCTGGGTCGCCAGCAAAAAGGGAACTTGGTGAACGATGGGGCGCTTCGCGAAACTCTTGCGAATACGCTTCTTCTCGGTGAAGGAATATTGCATACGATCTCCGAATCACGGCGGGCGTTACCGAGGCGGGATACCTCGATGTCACGACCCGGTGTTCACCGACTGAGACCCGCGCACGTGTCCCGGGAGGACGCGCGAGTCTAGAAGCTTGGTGGTTGGCCTCTACCAACCGCTGGCTGACGGCAGCGGATGCCTGTGTTTCCCGCTACCCGACCAAACTTGCCTTCTGCAGTCGCTTCAGAAGACAAAGAGAACAGCCGGAAATTCATACCGACACGACCGTTCTCTTTGACTTCTGCAGGGACGTTTATGCTTTCTTACAAGCACCAAAACTGCATCCCCACAAAGCACAAAAAGGCCGGCGGTGAAAAACCGCCAGCCTTCGCGCAGCGCAACGGGACTTACTTGATTTCAGCCTTCGCGCCAGCGTCTTCCAGCTTCTTCTTGGCTTCTTCAGCAGCAGCCTTGGGCACCGCTTCCTTGATGGGCTTCGGTGCGCCGTCGACCAGGTCCTTCGCTTCCTTCAGGCCGAGACCCGTCAGTTCACGAACAGCCTTGATGACGGAAACCTTGTTCGCGCCTGTTTCGAGCAGGTTCACGGTGAACTCGGTTTGCTCTTCGACAGCAGCTGCAGCGCCGCCACCTGCCGGGCCAGCAACTGCAACAGCAGCTGCGGACACGCCGAACTTCTCTTCGAACGCCTTGACCAGCTCGTTCAGTTCCAGAACGGACATCGAGCCAACGGCTTCGAGGATGTCTTCTTTTGCGATTGCCATGTGAAATACTCCTAGATTGAATTCGGATCGAGCTAGCGATCTAGCTTTGCCTACGTTAAGCGACTAGCGCCCAAGCGCGGTCGTTACGCAGCTTCGCTCTGCTTCTTTTCGGCCAGCGCGGCCAGAGCGCGCGCAAAGCCAGAAACAGGCGCCTGCATGACGAACAGCAGCTTGGAGAGCAGTTCTTCGCGGCTCGGGATGTTGGCCAGCGCTTGCACGCCTGCCTTGTCCATCACTTTGCCTTCGTAGGAACCAGCCTTGATGATCAACTTATCATTGCCCTTACCGAAGTCGTTGACGACCTTGGCGGCGGCAATGGCATCTTCCGAGATGCCGTAGATCAGAGGACCGGTCATCTGCTCAGCCAGCGGAGCGAACGGGGTACCTTCGACGGCGCGACGCGCCAGCGTGTTCTTCAGAACGCGCAGATACACCTGTTGCTCACGCGCTTTCGCGCGCAGCTTGGTCAGATCGCCAACCGTGATCCCACGATACTCAGCGAGCACCATCGTCTGAGCATTCGCGACTTGCGCGGCGACTTCAGCGACGACTGCCTGCTTATCTTCTTTGTTCAGTGGCACGGTTAAACCTCCAGATTCGATGCATTCGGGCCACAAACCCTGATGCACCACGTTCAACAACGGCGTCCGACTGTTAGGAGTATCTCGATCGATTGGTGATCCGTCTCACGACGCTCGACAACCGACTTCAACCACTACAAAACTGTTTCGGGTTCGCCATCTGCGTTGGCTTGAATTAAGGCAATGCCTGCCTGCTGCACCACCACCAACGGTCTTTGACAACCGGTTGCTCGACCAAACTGCAATCTTGCAACCGCCCAAAGCCCTTTTAGAGACGCGATCATCGGATCGCGCCCGGAATTTTTACTGCTGCGCGAGCGTGGCTTGATCCACGCGAACGCCGACACCCATCGTGCTCGACACGGCGATCTTGCGCAGGTACACGCCCTTGCTCGTCGCCGGCTTCGCCTTTTGCAGCGCTTCGATCAGCGCGGACAAGTTCTGGCGAAGCGACGCCGACTCAAACGACGCACGACCGATCGTACCGTGGATGATACCGGCTTTGTCGACGCGGAATTGGACCTGACCAGCCTTCGCGTTCTTGACCGCTTGCGCGACGTCCGGCGTCACGGTGCCGACCTTCGGATTCGGCATCAGGCCGCGGGGGCCGAGGATCTGGCCCAGCGTACCGACGACACGCATCGTGTCCGGCGATGCGATCACGACGTCGAAGTTCAGGTTGCCGGCCTTGACTTGCTCGGCCAGATCTTCCATGCCGACTACGTCCGCACCAGCTGCGCGAGCTTGTTCAGCCTTGTCGCCTTGCGCGAACACCGCCACGCGAACCGACTTGCCCGTGCCAGCCGGGAGAACTACGGAACCGCGAACCACCTGGTCCGACTTCTTCGCATCGATGCCGAGTTGCACTGCCACGTCGATCGACTCGTCGAACTTCGCGCTCGCGCATTCCTTCACGAGGCTGAGTGCTTCATCAATCGCGTACAGCTTCTGACGATCGACCTTGCTTGCGAATGCCTGGAGGCGCTTGGAAACCTTAGCCATTTACACGCCCTCCACAGTGATGCCCATCGAACGCGCGCTGCCGGCGATCGTGCGCACGGCTGCGTCCAGATCAGCTGCCGTAAGATCCGGCATCTTGGTCTTCGCGATTTCTTCCGCTTGAGCGCGGGTGATGTTGCCGACCTTGTCGGTATGCGGCTTGCTCGAACCCTTCTGCACAGCGGCTGCCTTCTTGATCAGAACGGTAGCCGGCGGCGTCTTCATGATGAACGTGAAGCTCTTGTCCGCGAATGCCGTAATGACAACCGGCACCGGCAGACCCGGCTCCATGCCTTGAGTCTGCGCGTTGAACGCCTTGCAGAACTCCATGATGTTCAGGCCGCGCTGGCCCAGTGCCGGACCGACCGGCGGCGACGGGTTGGCTTTACCTGCAGGAATCTGCAGCTTGATAAAGCCGATGATTTTCTTTGCCATGTTGAAAACCTCTGCTGAACGCGTGAGCGTTCGGTGAGTGATAGCGCGCGTTCGACGTTGCCGGCTACTGACGCTCCTCAACGGTCATGACGCGGACCGTAAGCGCGAATCGCGCGATAGCCATAGGGCTACGCGCGATGTATTCGATTAAGTCTTTTCGACCTGGCCGAATTCGAGTTCGACCGGCGTCGATCTGCCGAAGATCGTGACGGATACACGAACTTTGGACTTCTCGTAGTTCACTTCTTCGACGTTGCCGTTGAAGTCGGTGAAGGGACCTTCCTTCACGCGTACCATTTCGCCCACTTCGAAAAGCGTCTTCGGCCGCGGCTTCTCGACACCTTCCTGCATCTGCGACATGATTTTTTCGACTTCACGCGGCGAGATCGGGCTGGGCCGATTGCGCGTGCCGCCGATGAAACCGGTGACCTTGGCCGTGTTCTTGACCAAGTGCCACGTCTCGTCCGTCATTTCCATTTCAACCAGGACGTAACCCGGGAAGAAACGACGCTCGGTGACCGACTTATGACCACCTTTCACTTCAACGACTTCTTCGGTCGGAACGAGAATCTGACCGAATTGATCCTGCATACCTGCTCGTTCAATGCGCTCCTGAAGCGCACGTTGCACGCTCTTCTCCATGCCGGAGTAGGCGTGCACCACGTACCAACGCTTTCCACTCGGGGATGTCGGAGTATCGCTCATATCATTTCCACCCCAGAATCGCCGAGAAAATCACCCATTCGATCGACTTATCGCTAAGCCAAAGAAAAATGGCCATGATCAAAACAAACGCGAAGACCACCAGCGTCGTTTGCGTGGCCTCTTTGCGAGTCGGCCAAACAACCTTACGGACTTCTTTGTAGGAGTCTTTGGCGAAGGCGATAAACCCCTTGCCCGGCGCAGAGAGAAGACCGACCGCGACGCCCGCGATGACACCGACAGCAAGCGCTGCGCCGCGGACGTACCATTCTTGGCCAGAGAGCCAGAAGAATCCAACGAACCCGGCCAACACCAACAATACGCCCGCCACCAACATCAACTTGTCGCCGGAAGTATTTACAGTTTCGACGGAAGGATTCGCCATAACACCTTAAACACAGCGCCACGTGGCGCAAGAATTTGGCAGGGGCAGAGGGAATCGAACCCCCAACCTTCGGTTTTGGAGACCGACGCTCTGCCAGTTGAGCTATACCCCTAAACCATTTGGGGCCGGCGGACTTCGCCAACCCCGAAACCACTAACTACCGAGAAGATTCCTGGCTCTTACTCGATAATCTTCGCAACGACACCGGCGCCGACGGTACGGCCGCCTTCGCGGATGGCGAAGCGCAGACCTTCTTCCATGGCGATCGGGGCGATCAGCTTCACCGTGATCGACACGTTGTCGCCCGGCATCACCATTTCCTTGTCCTTCGGCAGCTCGATCGAGCCCGTCACGTCCGTCGTACGGAAGTAGAACTGCGGACGGTAGTTGTTGAAGAACGGCGTGTGACGGCCGCCTTCGTCCTTGCTCAGCACGTACACTTCAGCGGTGAAGTGCGTGTGCGGCGTGATCGAACCCGGCTTGGCCAGAACCTGGCCGCGTTCCACGTCTTCACGCTTCGTGCCGCGCAGCAGGATACCGACGTTGTCGCCCGCCTGACCCTGGTCGAGCAGCTTGCGGAACATTTCCACGCCCGTGCAGGTCGTCTTCACCGTCGTCTTGATACCGACGATTTCGATTTCCTCGCCAACCTTCACGACGCCACGCTCGATACGACCCGTCACCACCGTGCCGCGACCCGAGATCGAGAACACGTCTTCCACCGGCATCAGGAACGAGCCGTCAACCGCGCGTTCCGGCGTCGGGATGTACGTGTCCAGTGCGTCGGCCAGGCTCATGATCGCCACTTCGCCCAGCTCGCCCGTGTCGCCTTCCAGCGCGAGCTTTGCCGAACCCTTGATGATCGGGGTGTCGTCGCCCGGGAAGTCGTACTTCGACAGAAGTTCGCGCACTTCCATTTCGACGAGCTCGAGCAGCTCGGCATCGTCCACCATGTCGCACTTGTTCAGGAACACGATGATGTACGGCACACCGACCTGGCGGGCCAGCAGGATGTGCTCACGCGTTTGCGGCATCGGGCCGTCAGCGGCCGAACACACCAGAATCGCGCCGTCCATCTGCGCGGCGCCCGTGATCATGTTCTTCACGTAGTCGGCGTGGCCCGGGCAATCGACGTGTGCGTAGTGGCGGTTAGCCGTTTCGTACTCGACGTGCGCGGTGTTGATCGTGATACCACGCGCCTTTTCTTCCGGCGCTGCGTCGATCTGGTCGTACGCCTTGGCTTCGCCGCCGAACTTCTTGGTCAGCACCGTCGTGATTGCTGCCGTCAGCGTGGTCTTGCCGTGGTCAACGTGACCGATCGTGCCCACGTTCACGTGCGGCTTGGTCCGCTCGAATTTACCTTTGGCCATTTTCGACTCCTAACAGGATTTTCGCACCTTGCGCCGCGCGCAACTTACTAGACTGATACAACTGGTGCCCATGGGCAGGATCGAACTGCCGACCTCTCCCTTACCAAGGGAGTGCTCTACCACTGAGCCACATGGGCACTACAAAACCGACACTGGAGCGGGTGAAGGGAATCGAACCCTCGTCATAAGCTTGGAAGGCTTCTGCTCTACCATTGAGCTACACCCGCGAGGGTTGGATTCCCTTACCGCTTAAATTCTGGTGGAGGAGGTTGGATTCGAACCAACGTAGGCGTAAGCCAACAGATTTACAGTCTGCCCCCTTTAGCCACTCGGGCACCCCTCCGCAGAGAACTATCGATTATGGGGTAACAACACGCCATTGTCAAGCGTTTCTTACGACCGAAACAATCGAGGCTCTCACTATTAGAGAGAGCTGAAACGCAAAAACCCCACCTTTGCGGGGTGGGGTTTTGGCGTTAGGGCATGAGGAGCCTGACGATTACCTACTTTCACA
>NZ_FCOF02000145.1 GCF_001544755.2 Caballeronia catudaia
GTTTCGCTGCTCTGTCAGACGCTGGGCGTCAGCCCCAGTGGTTACCACGCGCGCAAGGCCCGGGATGTCGATACGGACCGCCCGCGCCGGTGCATCAGCAACGACACCCTGCTGGTGCACATCAAGGCCGTGCACGCTGAATCCAAAGGGGGTATGGCTGGCCTCGCGTGTGGAAGAAGCTGCTTGCCCAGGGCGTTCGAGTCAGCAAGGATCGCGTCCAGCAGCTCATGAAGCTGCACGGCATCAAGGCGAAGACCAAACGCCGCTTCAGGGCGACCACCGACAGCAACCACGACCTGCCGGTCGCGCCGAACCTGCTGCAACGCGACTTCTCGCCCGCTCGCCCCGATCAGGCCTGGACTACGGACATCACGTACCTCTGGACTGACGACGGCTGGCTGTACCTGACGGTCATCCTCGACCTGTTTAGCCGTCAGGTGGTGGGCTGGTCGATGCAGCCGCACATGCGCACGGAGTTGGTGTCTGACGCGCTGCGTATGGCGTGGTTTCGCCGCCAGCCGGAAGCGGGCCTGATCGTCCATAGCGACAGGGGTAGCCAGTATTGCAGTCGTGACTTCCAGAACCTGCTCAAAGCCTACGGCATGCGCAGTTCTATGAGCCGTCGAGGCAATTGCTGGGACAACGCGCCGACCGAGAGTCTGTGGGGATCGCTCAAGCGCGCTCGCATCCTTGGCCAGCGCTTTACAACACGTCGCGAAGCGATGGACGAGGTGATCGACTGGTTGAGCTTCTACAATCATTCGCGCTTGCACT
>NZ_FCOF02000057.1 GCF_001544755.2 Caballeronia catudaia
GGTGACGGAGATGGTCACGGGCCTCGATCTCGTCGAATGGCAACTGCGCGTGGCGGCGGGCGAGCCGCTGCCGCTCAGGCAGGACGAACTGAAGGTGCACGGCCACGCGATCGAGGCGCGCATCTACGCGGAAAATCCGTCGCGCGGCTTTCTGCCGTCGACGGGCACGCTCAAGCACATGAGCACGCCGCACGCAGTGGAATTCACGATCGACGGCGACGTGCGCGTCGACAGCGGCGTGCGTCAGGGCGACGTGATCACGCCGTTCTACGATCCGATGATCGCGAAGCTGATTGTGCGTGGACACGACCGGCCCGACGCGCTCGTTCGGATGGCTCGTGCACTCGCAGAGTGCGAGATCGTTGGCTTACATACGAACGTCGAGTTTCTGGATCGGATTGTTAAGAGCGAGCCGTTCACGGCGGGTGATCTCGATACAGGCCTAATCGAGCGTCATCACGATGCGCTGTTCGCACCATCATCGGTGTCGCGCAAAAGTGCCATCGTGCTGGCCTGCGCGGCTTTGCTCACGCGCGAGGGAGGTGCAGCGCACGGCAATTCACCGTGGGATGCCTTGTCGCATTGGCGGATGTCGGGCGACTACAGTCAGGATTTGAATTGGCGTGCAATCGACACTGATGAAACGTTGAAAGTGGTCTTTAAGAAGGCCGGCCAGTCGGGCAACAAGCGTGTGGAGCTGAATGGGAAGAGTGAGCGCTACGACTGGTCGCACAGTGGTGACACCTCCTTTACAGTGCTGCTCGACAATCGGCTTGTCAAGGGCCACGTTTTCATTGACGGTGATGTCTTTCACGTGTTCCTCGAAGGAGCGGCGTTCGCTTTCGAATGGCAGAACCTGATGGCTCATGCTGGCGACGTCGAACAAGAAGGGCGACTCACTGCGCCGATGCCAGGGAAGGTGGTTGGAGTTCTTGTGGAGGCGGGAGCACTCGTCGAAAGAGGCGCTCCGCTGATCGTGATGGAAGCGATGAAGATGGAGCACACCATCGTCGCCCCCGCGACGGGCATCGTTGGCGAAATCCTGTTCGAAGTTGGCGACCAAGTTGCGGACGGAGCTCAGTTGCTAGTCCTGGAGATATCGAAATGATGGGCGACACAGTGGAATCTTATGGTGCCCTTAAATCCCTTCCAAAACGGGTCAAGATCGTGGAGGTTGGGCCCCGTGATGGCCTACAAGCCGAAAAGACGCAAGTCTCAACCCAGGTGAAAGTTGAACTGGTGAATCGGCTTTCGAGCGCAGGTTTCGAGAATATCGAGGTCACGTCATTCGTTTCCCCGAAGTGGGTTCCTCAAATGGGCGATGCCGCCGATGTGATGGCGTCTATAAACCGTCGTGATAGGGTGATCTACTCCGTTCTTACGCCAAATCTTCGTGGCTTGGAAGGAGCCATCGAAGGGCGTGCGGATGAGGTTGTCATTTTCGGTGCGGCAAGCGAAGCATTCTCGCAACGCAACATTAACTGTTCTATCGCAGAGTCCGTAAGTCGCTTCGTTCCCGTCGCCAAAGCTGCTAAGGAAGCGGGACTACGGTTGCGAGGAAGCATCTCATGTTGTTTCGGTTGCCCATACCAAGGCGAGGTTTCGGTCGCATCGGTACTCGATATTATTGCTCGCTTTGCGGAGCTCGGCTGTGATGAGATCGACATTGCCGATACGATCGGCGTTGGTACAGCAGGGCAGGTATCCGATGTCGTAAGAGCGGCATCAGGAGTCTTTCCAATCGAGCGCTTGTCGGGGCACTTCCACGACACCTATGGTCAGGCGCTACCGAACATTCTGGCCGCACTACAGGAAGGGATATCCATATTCCATTCCTCGGTAGCAGGCTTGGGAGGATGCCCTTATGCACGCGGGGCCACTGGAAACGTCGCGACGGAAGATGTCCTGTATATGCTCAATGGGCTGGGCATAGAGACTGGGATCGACCTGAATCAGGTAATTGCAGCGGGCGATTTTATCAGCCAGCAAATCAACAAGGCTAATGGTTCGAGAGCGGGACGAGCGCTGTTGGCTCGAACTGAAGCAATTGGATGTTCAAACTAAAAGCACAAATAGAAATTCAGGAGACAACATGAGCACCCAGTCAACTCAACGTCTAACCGCTGAGGTCAATGGGCATGTCGCCCGCGTGACATTAGACCGTCCCGAAGTTCGAAACGCCTTCGATGACACCACTATTCTTGAGCTGACTGCTGCGTTTCGTGGGCTTGACGCCGATAGCAACGTACGCGTGATTATCCTCGCCGCAAACGGTCCGGCTTTCTGTGCAGGAGCCGATTTGAACTGGATGAAGCGTATGGCAGGGTACTCGGAAGCGGAGAACCGAGCCGATGCGCTCAACCTTGCGACGATGCTCAACACCATCCACGCAAGCCGCAAGCCAGTCATCGCCCGCATACAGGGCGACGCCTACGCAGGAGGAACGGGGCTCGTCGCTGCTTGCGATATCGCAGTGAGTGTAGCTTCGGCCAACTTTTGCCTCTCCGAGGCGAGACTCGGTCTGATGCCGGCAACGATTGCGCCGTACGTCATTCGTGCGATGGGAGCCCGAGCGGCTCACCGGTACTTCGTGAGTGCCGAAAAATTCGACGCAGCTGAGGCCTTGCGAATCGGATTCGTTCATCAAGTTGTGAGCTCCGACCAGCTGGATGAGAGCGTTGACGCGATAGCGAAAGCCATCGTGGCGAACAGTCCAAACGCTGTGAGCGAATGTAAGCGACTGGTTTCGGATTTTGCTCACCGCGAAATCGATGATGATCTTGTCGCTGATACAGCAGACCGGATTGCCCGAATTCGCGCCTCGGAAGAAGGAAGAGAAGGCGTTCGCAGCTTTCTCGAGAAGAGAAAGCCGTCCTGGCTCGTCTGAGATTTGCGGCCCGCAGTACATATTCGGGCCTGGGAGGTGTGCTTTGAAAGCTGAAGCCAATCAAGACCGGGTGGTACGCTCGCTTGCAGCGGTGTGGCACCCGTGCACCCAAATGAAACATCACGAGCACGTGCCACTCGTGCCGATTGCGCGAGGCAAGGGCGCATGGCTCTACGATCCAGAAGGGAATCGCTATCTCGATGCGATCAGTTCGTGGTGGGTCAATCTTTTCGGTCACGCGAACGACGACATCAACCGCGCGCTGATGGACCAGCTCGACACGCTCGAACACGCGATGCATGCGGGCTGCACGCACGCGCCGGCCGTCGAACTGGCGGAGCGTCTTTCAGCGCTCACGCGGCGCACGCTCGGTCATGCGTTTTTCGCGTCGGACGGTGCGTCGGCGGTCGAAATCGCGCTGAAGATGAGCTTTCACTTCTGGCGCAATCGCGGCCATGCGGAAAAGCGCGAGTTCGCGTGCCTCGCGAACAGCTACCACGGCGAAACCCTCGGCGCGCTCGGCGTGACCGATGTCGTCCTCTTCAAAGACGCCTACGATGCGTTGATTCGTCACGCGCATGTCGTCGCATCGCCGGCGGCGGTCGGCGTCGATGACGCCATCGCCGCGATGCGCGCGTTGTTCGAGGAGCGCGCATCGAATCTCGCGGCGGTGATCGTCGAGCCGCTCGTGCAATGCGCGGCCGGCATGTTGATGTACGACGCGTCGTATCTCACACGATTGCGCGCGTTGTGCGACGAATTCGCCGTGCATCTGATCGCTGATGAAATCGCGGTCGGGTGCGGGCGCACCGGTACTTTTTTCGCGTGCGAGCAGGCGGGCATCTGGCCGGATTTCATTTGCTTGTCGAAGGGCATCAGCGGCGGTTACCTGCCGCTTTCGATCGTCCTTACACGCGACGAAATTTACGCCGCCTTCTACGACGACGACGTGACGCGTGGCTTCCTGCACTCGCATTGGTACACAGGCAATCCGCTCGCGTGCCGCGCCGCGCTCGCGACGCTCGATCTGTTCGACAGCGCCAACGTGCTCGCCGAAAACCGGCGCAAGTCCGCGTTGCTGCGCGAAGCCTTGCAGCCGCTTTTCGATGCATGCGCGCGTGCGCAATCTGCGCAGCAGCGGAACGATCTTCGCGCTCGATGTCGACATCGACGACAAAACCTTCTCGCGCCGCTTCTTCGCCAAAGCGATGCAGCGCGAATTGCTGATGCGCCCCATCGGCACGACGATCTACATGATGCCACCGTACATTCTCTCCGACGACGAGCTCGCGCTGCTCGCAGAGCGCACGCGGGACACGCTCGACGCCACGCTTGCGGAGGCCGTCGCATGAGCACGACATCGCAAGCGTTGTACGAAACGCTGAAACAAGGTCTCGCTGATATCGACGCGCGCGGCCTGCGCCGACGCCGCAAAACCATCGATGGCGCGTGCTCCGCGCATTTGACCGTCGATGGCCGCGCGATCGTCGGCTTCGCGAGCAACGACTATCTCGGCCTCACCGCGCACGAAGCGATCCGCGCGGCGCTCGCGGAAGGCGCTTCGCTGTATGGCGCGGGCAGCGGCGGCTCGCATCTGCTCGGCGGCCATTCGCGCGCGCACGCGCGGCTCGAGGACGATCTCGCCGCGTTCTCGGGCGGCTTCGTCGACAACCCGCGCGCGTTGTACTTCAGCACCGGCTACATGGCGAACCTCGCGGTCGTGACCGCGCTCGCCGGACGCGGCACGCTCGTGTACTCGGACGCGCCGAACCACGCGTCGCTGATCGACGGCGTGCGGCTTTCGCGGGCTGAAACGCAGATCTATCCGCACGCCGACATGGACGCGCTCGACGCAATGCTCGACGCCTCGCGCGACCAGGCCGCGACGAAGCTCATCGTCACCGACACGGTGTTCAGCATGGACGGCGATATCGCGCCGCTCGCGCGTCTGGTCGAACTCGCGGAGAAATACGGCGCGTGGCTGATCGTCGACGACGCGCACGGTTTCGGTGTGCTCGGCCCGCAAGGGCGCGGCGCGCTGGCGCACTACGCGCTGCGTTCGCCGCATCTCGTCTATGTCGGCAAGCTCGGCAAGGCGGCGGGCGTCTCTGGCGCGTTCGTTGCGGCGGATGTAACCGTCGTCGAATGGCTAATTCAGCGCGCGCGTCCGTATATTTTCACGACAGCGTCGGCGCCCGCGGTCGCGCATGCGGTATCGAAGAGCATCGAAATCATTGCGGGTGATGAAGGCGACCAAAGGCGCGCGCATCTCGCCTCGCTCATCGAAACCACGCGCGCGATGCTGAAGAAAACGCGTTGGATGCCCGTCGATTCGCATACCGCCGTGCAGCCGCTCGTGATCGGCGGCAACGACGAGACCCTAGAAATCGCCGCCGCGCTCGACAAGCACGGCCTCTGGGTGCCCGCGATTCGTCCGCCGACGGTGCCGCAAAACACATCGCGCCTGCGCATCTCGCTTTCTGGCGCGCACAGCCAGGACGATCTCGCGCGCCTCGATTACGCATTGGATACGCTATGACCGCTTTATCCCTGTTCGTCGCCCGCACCATACGGAAATCGGCAAGACGCTCGTCTGTTGCGCGCTGCTGCACGGCTTCGCGCGCGCGGGCCTGCGCGCCGCCGCGATGAAACCGATCGCGTCGGGCGCGGTGGAGCGCGACGGCGTGCTGCACAACGAAGACGCCGATCAGCTCGACGCCGCCGCGAGCGCCGCGCTGCCGAACGAGATTCGCACGCCGTTCATGATGCGCGAACCGGTCGCGCCGCATATCGCCGCCGCGCGCGAGGGCGTCACGCTCGATATCGCTCGCATCGTCGACACGCATCGCATGGCATCGACAAAGGCGGATGTCGTCGTCGTGGAAGGCGTCGGCGGCTTTCGCGTGCCGCTCGACGACTCGCACGACACCGCCGATCTCGCGCTCGCGCTGAACCTGCCGGTAGTGCTCGTCGTCGGCATGCGGCTCGGCTGCTTGATCCCACATCTCGCGCCTTCCGATGCCGCGCGCGCTGCACATCATCTCGATATCGGCCTTCTGACAGGCCAGCTTCATCAAAAGGATTGAATCCATGAAACAGCAAATCACCGCTGAGGCTCCCGCCCAGCCCACGCCGCAGCCGATGCAGCGCTGGCGCGTCGCCGATGTCGTCGCGCTGTACGAGCTTCCGTTCAACGATTTGCTGTATCGCGCGCAAACCGCGCATCGCGAGCATTTCGACCCGAACGCGGTGCAGCTTTCCACGCTGCTCTCGATCAAGACGGGCGGCTGCGAGGAAGACTGCGCGTATTGTCCGCAGTCGGTGCATCACGAGACCGGCCTCAAAGCCGAAAAGCTGATGGACGTCGACACGGTGCTGAAGGCGGCCGAAGTCGCGAAGTCTAACGGCGCAACGCGCTTCTGCATGGGCGCGGCGTGGCGCAATCCGAAGGATCGTCATCTGGAGCCGATCAAGGACATGATCCGCGGCGTCAAGGCGATGGGCCTCGAAACCTGCATGACGCTCGGCATGCTGGAAGCGCATCAGGCGCAAGGTCTGCGCGATGCCGGTCTCGATTACTACAACCACAATCTCGATACGTCGCCGGAGTTCTACGGCCAGATCATCTCGACGCGTACGTATCAGGACCGCCTCGATACGCTCGAACACGTACGCGACGCGGGCATCAACGTGTGCTGCGGCGGGATCGTCGGCATGGGCGAATCGCGGCGCGAGCGCGCTGGGCTGATCTCGCAGCTCGCGAACATGGAGCCGTATCCGGAATCGGTGCCGATCAACAATCTCGTGCAGGTGGCGGGCACGCCGCTCACGGGCGTCGATGCACTCGATCCGTTCGAGTTCGTGCGCACGATCGCGGTCGCGCGCATCACGATGCCCAAGGCGATGGTGCGGCTCTCCGCCGGACGCGAGCAGATGGACGAAGCGCTGCAGGCGCTGTGCTTCGCGGCGGGCGCGAACTCGATCTTCTACGGCGACCAACTTCTGACGACAAGCAATCCGCAGGCGGAAGCGGACAAGCAGCTCCTTTCGCGCTTGGGGATTCGTGCACACACGACTAAACCGGCGCACTGACACGCCTACTTGAGAGCGCATTTGGGACCGCTTGGCGGTTTATGGAAAAACAGGAGAAACGTCTAACTATGAAGATTTTGGTGCCAGTCAAGCGCGTGGTCGACTACAACGTGAAGGTCCGGGTGAAATCGGATAACACAGGCGTCGATATCGCCAATGTGAAGATGTCGATGAACCCGTTCGACGAGATCGCCGTGGAAGAAGCGGTGCGTCTGAGGGAAGCGGGCGTTGCTACGGAAGTGATCGCGGTTTCTTGCGGTGTGAGGCAATGTCAGGAGACGTTGCGCACGGCGCTGGCCATCGGCGCGGATCGCGCGATTCTCGTCGAATCCGCAGATGAACTGCAGCCGCTGGCGGTGGCGAAGATTTTGAAGGCGCTGGCCGATCAGGAGAAGCCGGAACTCGTGATTCTCGGCAAGCAGGCGATCGACGACGATTCGAACCAGACCGGTCAGATGCTCGCCGCATTGGCGAGTCTGCCGCAGGCGACCTTCGCATCGAAGGTCGTGATTGCCGATGGCAAGGCCACGGTTTCGCGTGAAGTCGATGGCGGTGCGGAAACGCTGTCGCTCACGCTGCCTGCAGTCGTCACGACCGATCTTCGCCTGAACGAGCCGCGCTATGTAACGCTGCCGAACATCATGAAGGCGAAGAAGAAACCATTGACTACGGTGAAGCCCGCTGATCTGGGTGTCGATGTCGCGCCACGCCTGAAAACGCTGAAAGTCACCGAGCCGTCAAAGCGCTCCGCTGGCGTGAAGGTGCCGGACGTGAAGACGCTGGTCGAGAAGCTGAAATTCGAAGCCAAAGTGCTGTAAAGGAGGAGATCATGGCGATTCTTGTCATTGCTGAACATAACAATTCGTCGATTAAAGCCAGCACGCTGAACACAATGGCAGCTGCGGCGGTCATTTCGACGTTCGGGCATCAGGACATCCACGTGCTGGTTGCGGGCCACAACGCAACGGAGGCGGCGGACGAGGCGGCTAAGATTGCAGGTGTGTCGAAGGTGCTGCTCGCCGACGCGGTGCAACTGGCTGAAGGTCTTGCGGAAAACGTCGAAAAGACAGTAGTGAACATCGCGAAGGGCTACTCGCACATCCTCGCGCCCGCAACCGCGTTCGGCAAGAACATCGCACCGCGTATTGCCGCGACGCTCGATGTCGCGCAGATCAGCGATATCACGGGGGTTGATACTGCCGACACGTTCGAGCGCCCAATCTATGCGGGCAACGCAATCGCGATCGTGCAATCGGTCGATCCCATCAAGGTCATCACCGTTCGTGCGACGGGCTTCGATCCGGTTGCCGCCGAAGGCGGTGGCGCTTTGGTCGAGAAGATCGAAGCCGCGGCAGACGCGGGTATCTCGCAGTTCGTGAGCCGCGAATTGACGAAGCTGGATCGCCCCGAGTTGACGAGTGCCCAAACCATCGTGTCCGGCGGTCGTGGCCTCGGCAGCGGCGAGAATTACGCGCAGGTGCTCGAACCGCTTGCAGACAAGTTGGGCGCGGCGCTGGGAGCATCACGTGCGGCGGTGGATGCGGGCTATGCGCCGAACGATTTCCAAGTCGGGCAGACGGGCAAGATCGTCGCGCCGCAGTTGTATGTCGCGGTCGGTATCTCGGGTGCGATTCAACATCTTGCGGGCATGAAGGACTCGAAGGTCATCGTCGCCATTAACAAAGACGCCGAAGCACCGATTTTCAGCGTGGCGGACTATGGACTGGTCGACGATCTATTCAGCGCAGTTCCTCGGCTTGTCGAGGCGCTCTAATGAATTAGACATAGGGGGCGAAGATGCAGACTCCAAAGCTTCAATTCAACACGACTAGGCTTGGGGAAGGTGCACGAACGCAAGCCGCCAATCGCGCGAACCAGGAGGATGCGGATTTGTGGCGCTGGTTCTGCTTGGCTTACCAAGAGGGCCGTATTCGATGGTGCAAGTCGAGTCAGGGATGGTTAGTAAGCGTCGATCATAAGCACTTAGCAACCGAACAAGATTTCGACGTTGCCATTAGACAAGCGCGATCAAGATTAATGGCGGGCAAGCGTTACAAACCGAAAGTGTGGGACTAAGCCGCCGCGTTCTGACGGGATCCTTGCGGGGTAAATCGATTCATGGAACTGACTGCGGGCGTGGCTGGCAATCCGGGTGGGCGTCGTGACGGGCGGTAGTTCGTAGCGGTGCCTAACAAGCGCCTCCAGCATCACGTTGACGATGTCAGGCAATTCCGCTTTGGTCTGCGCCGCGTGGACGGCGATAACGGGCAGCCGTGTGCGGGCTGTGCTGTCGACTGGGAGAATTCGGACGAATTCGAGAAGGACTTTTCTATTGCCGGGATTTGCCACCCGAGCGATTGTAGCGCGCGAGGGTTGCTCGCGGCAGCGGACGGACCATGTACATCGAATTGCATGGGTAATCGCGTCGTCCGTTACAAGCTCATTGCGTAGGCGACTTACCAAGGCCGTTCGCACAAGCCCCGCGCGACGGGGCATGATGGCATCGAGAGGATCGGCTAATTAGCTTGTGGGGGCGTGGCCGGTGCGAGCAGCTTTTCAGCCACTCGCCAAGGCAAGAGCTCGTCGATGGCAGAGATTCTGTGGTCAGCGATTCTTGCCAACACATAGTGTAGGTAAGCGCGCGGATCGATGTCATTGAGGGTGCATGTGCCAATCAATGAGTACATCGCCGCAGCACGTTCACCGCCGCTGTCGGAGCCCGCAAATAAAAGTTCTTGCGTCAATGCACATAATTGCATTGGAGGAATAATGCGCAGCCGCAATTTATGCGGAGTTTGCGTCGTACGGCTCGTCACGCGCGCCAGTGCGACGCGCCTTGCAGGGATCTGTGGCGTGCAGCAAACTGCACATAAAAAGTCGGTCCCGCAGAATGGCGCGAAGCCAGGCGCCGCGTGCGAATAGGTGCAAATAGAGGGTTGCGGAACTCCCAGTTTCGATATGGAATTGGCCAATCTTCTGGGAGTGAGAAACGCCGATGAGCACACCAGACTTCTTCCGCAGCCGCCTGGACGCGATGATCGATATACGACATCCGCTGGCGGTCTTGGCGAACCGGATGCCATGGACGTCGATTGAGGCGACGTTGACACCGATCTTTGAGCGACGTGCTCGCGAAGGCCGGATAAGCGCGGAGATTGATCTGTTTGGCACGGCGTCCAAACTGGCCGGTGCGGGCCTCAGCGCTGCCGGACGTCCACGCCTGTCGATCCGGCTGATGGTCGGGCTGCTCTACCTGAAGCATGCGTACAACGAAAGCGATGAATCGGTTTGTGAGCGCTGGGCACAAGACGTGTACTTCCAGTTTTTCTGCGGCGAGGAGTATTTTCAGCCACGCATGCCGTGCGATCCGACCAACCTGGTGCGCTTTCGGCAGGCGCTAGGCGAAGCCGGTGTCGAGGAGTTGCTCGCGACGACAATAGCAGCGGCCGTACAAATGAGAGCAGTGAGGCCGGCCGAGTTCGAGCGCGTGATTATCGATACGACGGTGCAGCAGAAAGCGATTGCCCATCCGACTGACAGCCGTTTGCTGGAGATTGCGCGAGGCAAACTCGCAAGGCTCGCGCAACGTGCCGGATTGACACTGAAGCAAACCTACCAGCGAGAGGGGAAACAATTGCGTCGCCGCGCTGGTGGCTATGCGCATGCGAAACAGTTCAAGCGATTGCGCAGGGTGCTCAAGCGTCAGCGCACGATACTCGGACGATTGCTGCGTGACATCGAGAGAAAGTTAGCGAACGCATCCACTGAGCAACAGACGTCCTTGAGCATCTGGCTTGAGCGCGCCTGGCGTATCTGCCGCCAGCGTGCGAAGGATAAGCACAAGCTCTATGCGCTTCACGCGCCAGAAGTGGAGTGCATCTCGAAAGGCAAGGCTCGCCAGCCGTATGAGTTTGGCGTCAAGGTGAGTCTCGCAATCACGGAGAAGCAAGGCCTCATTGTCGGTGCACGCTCGTTTGTGGGCAACCCTTATGACGGGCATACCCTGTCCGGACAACTTGAACAAACGTCCATCTTGCTTCAGGATCTGCCGGGCGTGTCAAAGCCGAAGACCGTGCTGGCGGACCTCGGGTATCACGGTGTGGATGCCGATCTCGCGCCGGTACAGTTAATTCACCGAGGTAAACACAAGTCGCTAAGCAGTACACAACGACGATGGTTAAAACGTCGCCAAGCGATAGAACCGATAATCGGACACGTGAAGCAGGACCATGGCATGCAGCGTTGCTGGCTCAAAGGACAAACCGGGGACGCGTTACATGCGGTGTTGTGCGCGGTGGGCTATAACCTACGCTGGTTGTTGCGTGCCATTGTCCGTCTGGGGCTTGGCCCCCTATTGCTTGCACTTGCGTGGCTGCGCTGCCTGCCGGAGATATGGCAGGAAACCTTGCCCGAATCTCCCGCAACTGCCTGAGTCGGCGGAGTGCGCAGGAACCCCGTCGACCGCAGGAAAGCGTCCGCGATGGAAATCGAATTTTGCAGGTCGGACTAAAAAGGATGCTTTCCTGTTTGGGTGTATGCGTCTCACGTCGGCCGTTCTGCGGGCACCAGTGAACGGGGGTAATTTGGTTCCCACCAAATGTTTTAATGGGAACCAAAGTGGCCGAGATTGTGGATAGCAAATGCGAGGCACCGGGCAAGCGCCCCAACTTTGCGCGTGAATTCAAACGACAACTGGTCGAACAGACGCTCGAGCCCGGGGCGTCTGTATCGCTGGTCGCGCGTCGCAATGACATAAACACCAACTTGCTGTTCAGATGGCGTCGCCAGTATCTTCAGGGTGCGTTTGGGGCGCCGCGTCCGGGACCTGCCAGACAGGAACCCGATGGTGACGTTGCATCGTTACTTCCAGTCAGCATTGTCCCGGAAGCCGAGGCACTGTTCGCCGTCCCGAATCGATACGACGGGACAGTGCACAGTCTCCTGAAAACCGCACCTGTTGACAACAGCCCGCGGCCGTCGTGGTACAAAGCGTCCAGCGGGGATGCTGGTCCCGCTCGCGCAGGAGAAGAAGTCTCTCAGGCACCGCTGCTGCTATGTACGCGGAAGTGCCCTTGAGCCATCGCGCTTAAACGAGCCCGATGGCTTTTTTTTGCGGAGAGAACCGCTACGCTACCGCTGGTCGTACAGCGAGTCCTCTGTGGCGAGTGCTACCGCAAGTGAACAGTAGAAGCGAGCCGGTACATAACCATACTTTTGTGTGTTAGAACAATAGATAGCCGATCAGGTCGCAAACGAGGGCTACCATAAACGGTAGTGCCCACATTCGCCCATATTCATGAACCGTAAGCCGTACAATGAAGGGTGGGTAGGTCGCGTCTTCAGGTTCTCGCCTCCATTCGTCGAAGGCTCAGTGCGGTGTTTCCGGGGCCCCGCATGCGTTTTTCCAATGGCCTAATCGCAGGTTTCAGCAGGCGCGCCGTGGCCGCCGCCACCCGGCACGTCGAGCCGCAGATGCGCCTGCGCGGGAATGGTCTGCAGGCCCATCGACGAGAGCGGCGTGCCGTCCGCAAGACCGACCCAGCCGCACCGGCCGGGCCCACCGCCATCACGGCCGCGCGCGGGTCGCTGGACGCGGTCGTACATCCCGAAGAACTGGAACGGCGCGCCGTTGATGGTGCCGATCTCGATACGCTGTCCCGACCCGCCGCGCCAGCGGCCCGTGCCGCCCGAATCATCGAGCAGTTCCTTTTTCCAGATCACGATCGGGTTGCCTGCCTCGATCACCTCGCATGAGATCGCCTTGATGCCGCTTGGGAAGGCGGTCGCCGAGAGCCCGTCCGCACCCATTCGAGCGCCGGAGCCGCCGCTGTTGAAGAAAAGCGTCTCGAACGCGGGCGTCGCGTGCTCGGGCGTGCCGGCGAGTGCGCTGACCTGCGGACCGCCGCGCAACTGGGCGCCCCACACGCACGATGCGCCTTCTGCCGGTACCCTTTCGGGCATCACGGCGGCAAGGCAGCCGAACACGACGTCGGGCAAGAATTGCCCGATGATATGCCGCGCGCTCACAGGCCACGGATGCTGCACGTTGAGGATCGACCCCACGGGCGCGTCGATGTCGAACGGCTGGAGCGAGCCGGCGTTGTTCGGGATCTCGGGTGCGATCGCCGCGCGCAACGCGTAGAGCGTATAGGCGCGGGTGTAGTTCAATACGAGGTTGATGCCGCGCGCGCTTGCGCTTGACGACCCGGCGTAGTCGACGCCCAGCCGGTCGCCGTCGATGGTCAGTTCCGCGACGAGATTGACGGGTGTGGCGTAACCGTCGATCTGCATCGCGTAGGAATACCGCCCGTTGGGCAGCAAGGCGATCGCCGCTCGCGTTGCGCGCAGGGAGCGCTCGATGATGACGTCCGCGAGCGCCTGGAAGTCGTCGATGCCGTATTCGCCGAGGGTATCAACGAGTCGCTTACCGCTTACCGAATTCGCGGTCACGTACGAGAGCAGGTCGCCCACCACTTGATCCGGCTGGCGCACATTGGCGCGCACGATGTCCAGCAGATCGTGGTTGGGCGCGCCCGCGCGCATCAGCCGCATGATCGGAATGAACAGGCCTTCTTCGTAGACCGACTGCCCGTCCGGTCCTTGTCCGAGTCCGCCGACATCGACCTGGTGGCACGTGCAGGCGAAAAACGCGATCAGTTCGCCCTTCGCGAACACGGGCGAGACGACCGTCACATCGTGCAGATGGCCCGAGGAGAGCCACGGGTCGTTCGTGATGAAATGATCGTCCCCGCCGATAGAGCCGGCCGGGAAGCGCTCGACGAAGTGGCGCACGGCCGCCGCCATCGAATTGACGTGACCCGGGGTGCCCGTCACGGCCTGCGCGACAAGCCGGCCGCGCGCATCAAAGATGCCCGCGGACAAGTCGCCAGCCTCGCGCACGGTCGGACTGAAGGCGGTGCGCATGAGCAGCCGCGCCTGTTCCTCCACGGTCGAGATGAGGCGGTTCCAGACGATCTGCAACGTGACGACGTCGACGTCGTCTCCTCGTCGGATGGACATGGCTTATACCTCTATGCTGGAAGCGAGCGGCCTGCGCTCGAGGAGAATGTCGGCGTTGTGGAGCACACGGATCTCGAAAGCCGGCGGCACGACGATGGTCGTTTCCTCGTCCACGACGATCATTGGTCCGGTCAGGCTCACGTCCATCGCGAGCGCGTTGCGCGCGACCACCGCAAAGTCCGCACGCTGGCGGCTCGCCTGATCGAGCACCTTCCGGGTCTCGACAATTCGCGACGACACGACAGTGGCCGGCGCGTCTTGCGCCCGGCGCGCACCGCGGGTCGCGGGGGGCGCTTCATGACCGGTCACCGTGACGGTCCAGCCGAGCGCCTCGACACCCGCACCTTCGATGGAGCGGCCATAGCGCTTCACGTATTCATTGACGAAGGCGGCCGACAGGCGCCGGCCACCGTCCTCGTCGAACGGGACGTCCGCGAGCGGTACGCGCAACTCGTGGCCTTGTCCCTTGTAGCGGACGAACGCGTGCATCGTCGTCGAGCTCGGCATGTCCGGATCGAGCGCGCCCAGCGCAGCGCGGCCGCGCGCGGTCAGCTCGGCGAGCAGCGCGTTCACCGCAGATGCATCGAAGCGCTCGAGGTCCTGATGCAGGCTCTGCGTGGTTTCAAACGCGAGCGCCGCGTGCAGGAAGCCGAGCGCCGAGCCAACGCCCGCCTGAGCCGGAATCAGCACACGGTCGATCTGCAGTTTGTCCGCGAGGCGCGCCGCGTGCAAGGGCGCCGAGCCGCCGAACGCGATCAGCGTGCGACCCGCGACGCCGCGGCCCGTATCGACCGCATGTTCGCGCACGGCCTGCGCCATCGCTTCATCGGCGATCTCTGCGACGGCGTAAGCGGCTTCGTCGGTATCGATACGCAGGGGCTGCGCGATCTGCGCGTCGAGCGCTCGCGAGGCTGTTGCGGCATCCAGGGCGATCGTGCCCGCGGCGAAGTATTCGGGGCTGAGGCGGCCCGCGTGTAGATGGACGTCAGTGAGCGTGACGCGCTTGCCGCCCAACCCATAGCACACAGGGCCGGGCTGCGCGCCCGCGCTTTCCGGACCCACAGCGACGCGGCCCAGATCGTCGACGCGCGCGATCGAACCTCCCCCCGCGCCGATCTCCGAGAGCTCGATCACGGGAATGCGCAGCGGAATGCCGCTGCCCGCCTTAAAGCGATAGAACAGCGAGACTTCGAGGGAGCGCGCGGTCTGAGGCTCGCCTCCGTCTATGAAGCATAGCTTCGCCGTGGTTCCGCCGATATCCACCGACAGCACCTGATCGAGGCCATGTTCCCGCGCAAGGCGAGCGGCGAGCAGGGCGCCGCCGGCCGGTCCCGACTCCAGCAGTCGCACCGGATAGCGGCATGCAGTCGCGACGTCGCACAGGCCGCCGTTTGACAGCATCATCAGGAGCGGCGCGCGCACGCCGAGTGCATCGAGGCCTGCGCGCAACCGGTCCAGATAGCCGCGAATCAATGGCCTCACGTAGGCATTCACGCAAGTCGTCGAGAAGCGTTCGAACTCGCGCATTTCTGGCGAGACATCGGACGAGAGGCTGATGTCGAGCGAGGGCAACATGCGCGCGATGATCTCCGCCGCCTGCTGTTCGTGCGCGGGGTTCACATAGCTGTGCAGGAAGCCGATGGCCAGACTTCGGGTGCCGCTTTCGCCGATCTGCCGGGCCTGAGCCTGCAGCATCGGGCGATCGAGCGGCAGCAGCACATCGCCATGAGCGCTCATGCGCTCCGTGACCGCGAAGCGCAGTGAGCGTGGCACGAGCGGGTCGGCCTTGCGCAACATCAGATCGTACTGGTCGCAGCGGCTTTCCGTGCCCATTTCGATGACGTCGCGAAAGCCCTCGGTCGTGAGTAGCGCGGTCCGAGCGCCCCGTCGTTCCAGCAGTGCGTTGGTGGCCAGCGTCGTGCCGTGCATCACGGCGTCGAGCGAGCCCGGCGCCACGTCCGCCTTCGCAAGTAGCGCCGCGAGGCCGTCGAGCACGCCTCGTTCGGGCGCCTGCGGTGTCGTGAGTAGCTTATGGGTGATCCTGCGCTCACCGGTTTCGAGCACCAGATCGGTGAAGGTGCCGCCGATGTCGATGCCGACGCGGCAGCGCGTGCGCCTGTGAGCAGCAAGGTCGCGGAATGCGTTCCTCAAATCTTCAACTCCGTAGGCTGTTGATGGATACGCGGACGCAGACCCGCGTGGAGCCACTCGACTAGGCTCACGATGTCATATACCGGTACACCGAAGCGCGCGGCGATGAGCGCCGAATACGGCGCGAAATTCGCGCATTCGCTGACGATCGCGCCGACGTCCCGATGCTCGTCGATGAGTCGCCCGGCACAGTCGAGGATGTCCTCGGCCTGCTCATCGAAGCTCACCTGCGCCGCGTTCGTGAGGTTGTTCTGGAAGAAGCGCGATGCTTCAGGCAGGCCCGCGACCGGCAGATCGTGCGGCGCGTGCGCCGCGAGCAGATGCGCGGCGGTGAGCGCCGAGCGCTTCGCCGTCAGCACGCCCACTCGCTGGCCGGGGCGCAGAAGGCTCGCGGCCAGCGGAATCTGCAGCAGGCTCGACGTCGCCACGGGAACGGCGCACCGCGCGGCAAGCGCTTCCTGGAACAGGACGAGAAAGCCGCAGCTCGTCGTGATGGCGTCCACGCCAAGCCGTGCGAGTCCGTTCGCCGCGTCGACGAAGCGCTCGAGCAGCGGCGCGGCGGCCTCGCTGTCACCGGCCGCGGCGGCCATCGCCTGCGGTCCGGTCACGCCCTCCACCAGCGCGTACTGCACGGGGAAGGGCCACGTCGCGCCGTGTCCGATGTCGCCGGGCAGGCGCATGAATCCCGTATCAAGCATCAGGATACCGATGCTCACGCCATGGATCGTACGTGCCCGCCGCGCGGGAGAGTTCGCACGCATGGTCAGTTGATGAAGCAGTTGCAATCATTGAGCGACGGTGCGATCGGAAGGTTCAGCGCCTTCATCTTCGCGCGATTGATGATCGCCACGTAGTCGTCCTGCTGCGGCCGATAGATCGCAAGCTCAGAAGGCTTCGTGCCATGCAGCATCTTCACGGCAAGCTCGGCGGCGTGCGCGCCCTGCGACTCGTAGGAGGGCGCATAGGCGACCGCGACGATGTCGCCCTTCTTGATCATCTCGTGCTCGGCGCTGATGATCGGCACCTTCATGCGATCCGTCACCGACGCGACCGCCGGCAGCGACGACTGCACGAGATTCGAGCCGATCGCATAGAAAAAGCCGACGCCCTTCATGGTGGCCGTGCGCTGCGGAACGTCCACGGTCGAATCCACGGAAGTCGCGATCATGTCGAGCCCGGCCTTGCTCGCGGCTGTCCTGAGGCTCGCGATCGCGGCGACGTCGTTGACTTCGCCTGCGTTATACAGCACGCCGAACGAGCTCGCCTTCGGGAACACCTTCCTGGCGAATGCGAGCACCGCGTCGTAGTCCGTGACGCTCGCCGTGCCGGTGATGCGGTCGCTGCCATGCGCCCAGTCGGGCACGAGACCCGCGGCGACCGGATTGGTCACCTGCGTGAAGACGAGCGGCACCGAGCGGTTCGACACGTTGCGCACCGAGGCCTGCGCGACGGGCGTCGTCACGGTGAGAATCACGGCGGGATGCTTCGCGACAATCTGCGCGAGCGTCTGCGGTATCAGGCCCGGCGTGAAGTTCGCGTCGCTGTAGACGTACTCGGCGTTCTTGCCGTCGACGTAACCCTGCTTGGTCATCTCCTCCTTGAAACCCGCGATCGTGCGGGAGAGCGCGGGATGCGGCCCGAAGTTCGCGATGCCGATCACCGTCGTGGCCTGGGCGGCCGCGCCGCTCGCATGAATGAGCGCCGCGGCCGCGGCGAGCGCAGGCAGTTTGCGCAAGAGCGACGAGAGACATGCGGCGATGCCGAATTGAGGAACGAGTGGACGCATGGAGTGGAACCTGAAGTGGACGGGAGCGCTCGGTTGACGCCCATTGTGTAAAGAAGCGGCGCGCGCGGGCAGACCGACGACCCAAACAAGTCCGATTGCCTATTTATTTGGGCGTCTCCCCTCGATTCGCTGCCCATGCCGCTGCTCAGCCGCACATGAACCGCGCGATGTCGGGCCTCAGCGCGGCGGAACATGCGGGTTTGCCCGCATGCGCTCGTGGCGCCCGCTAGTCATCCGATCCTCAATTGGAGGATTTCGGTTCTAACTTTTTTGACCCGATTGTCGGCCGGCGTGCCGGTTTTTAATCTCCGGATCTGGCGCTCGCATCCATGCGCCGCTTCACCGCACTCGAGACCAGGTTCGACTCCACATCATCACCGCCTACACGGGATAAAAGCATGAAACGAATTTGCCCTGCGATGCTGCTGCTTACATTGGCCACCGCCGCACACGCCCAGACATCATCGTCGAGCAGCGTTACGCTGTACGGCGTCGTGATGGAAGGCCTCATCTACACAAACAACTCACTGAAGGGCCCGTCGGTTTCGACGGCCAACGGACCGAGCCGCTGGGGTTTCAAAGGCGTGGAAGATCTGGGGGGCGGGCTGCGCACGATCTTCACGCTCGAAGGCGGCTTCAATCCGAACACCGGCACGATGTCGCAAGGCGGCCGCGAGTTCGGCCGTCAGGCGTTCGTTGGTTTGCAGTCGGACACGTTGGGCACGCTCACCTTCGGGCGCCAGTACGACTTCACGCAGGACTGGCTTGCGCAGTATTCGGCGCCGTATCGCTGGAACGGCTACGCGGCGACGGTCGGCGACAACAACAACTTCAACTTCCAGTTCCGCACCAACAACGCAGTGAAGTACGTCTCGCCGAACTATCGCGGACTGCAGGCTGGGGCGATGTACAGCTTCGGCGGCGTCGCAGGCAGCTTCGGCAATCAGAGCGCAACGAGCTTCGGCCTGAACTACGCGAGCGGCCCGCTCTCGCTTTCGGCCGCGTATATGCGGATGAACCATCCGTCCGTGGCAGCGAGCGAAGGGATCTGGAACACCGCGCTCTTCCCGTCGATCTCGGCGCAGTCGCCCACCGTCTCGTATGCGCTCGCGCCGTCGAGCATGGAAATCTACGGCGGCGGCGGCTCGTATGTGCTCGGACAAACCACCCTCAGCCTAGTCATCACCCACAGCCGCTACGACGACCTGGGCGTCGCGCAACTGGGCCTCACGCACGGCCGCGCGGGCTACACGAACATCGAAGCGAACGTGAGCCACTATTTCACGCCGGCCTTCCAGTCGGCGTTCGACTACGTCTACACGCTCGGCAAGGTGCAACCGACCGATTTCTCGCCGAAGTATCATCAGTTTGTGCTGGTCAACAACTACTTCCTGTCCAAGCGCACGGCGCTCTACGTCGACGCGATCTTCCAGCTCGCCGCGGGCGACGCGCAGCACGCGAACATCGAATATGCAAGCAGCGGCGGCGCGTCCACGAGCAAGCGTCAGCTCGCGGTGACGGCGGGCATCTTCCATCGCTTCTGAGCGAACGCATTGCGGGCGGCCGGCGCCGCCCATTCACGAGGATGGTCAAGTGCTAAATAACATGTTGCCGACGCCGCGCGAAAGCCGCAGCGGCGCGGCGATCCTGGCCGATACGCTGCGCCAGTTCGAAGTGTCCGTCGTCACCTTCATTCCGGGCGAGGGCATTCTGGAGCTCGTCGACGAACTCGCAGTGCGCGCGCCGTCGATTCGCCTGGCGAGCTTTCGTCACGAAGCCGGTATGACATTCGCGGCGCAGGCCATCGGGCAATTAAGCGGCCAGCCAGGCGTCTGTCTGGCGGCGCGCGCGCCTGGTGCGCTCAACGCGACGCTCGCGGTGCATACCGCGCATACCGACAGCGCGCCGCTGGTGATGATCGTCGGGCAGGCCGCCATGGGCGCCGCGGAGCGCGAAGCGATGCTCGGCGTCAGCCATTTCCATCAGGTGTTCGGCCCGCTCGCCAAGTGGGTCGGACTGATCGAATCGGCGGCGCGCATTCCTGAAATGCTCTCGCGTGCCTGGCACGTCGCGATGTCGGGGCGTCGCGGGCCCGTCGTGCTGGTTCTGCCCGAGGACGTCTCGCGCGAGCTGGCCGAGGTCGCCGATCTGCCGCGTCCGTCGCCGTCGGCCGCCGCCCCCGCCGCACCCGACCTCGCGCACTTCAGAGCCCTGATTGCGGCGGCACAGAGGCCGCTCATGATCATCGGGGGCACCGGCTGGCAAAACGACTCGCTGCTCGCCCTGACCGAGCTCGCCGACACGCACGGCGTGCCGCTCGCGACGACCTACCGCCGCCGCGACCTGATCGATCATGCGCATCCGAACTTCGTCGGCGAAATCGGGCTGGGTATCGACCGCGCACTCGCTACACGCATCGTCCAGGCCGATCTCGTGATCGTACTGAACGGGCGACTCGGCGAACTGAACACCGTCGGCGCGGGCGCCTTCAGCGGCTTCACGCTCTGGACGCCGCCGCGCCAGTCGAACGTGCTGGTGCACATCCACGCGGAGCCGGCGGAGCTCAACGGCGTCTATTGCGCGGACCTCGCGATCCCTGCCGATCCGAACGCGTTCGTCGAGGCCTGGGCCGATGCTGCCGCCCGGAATCCGGAGTCCGACGCGCCCAATGCCGAGCGCGCTGCGTGGCTCACCGCGGCGCGCGCGGAGCGCCTTGCTTTCGCCAGCACAGGGAGTTGCCCCGGTCCGCTCGATCTGCGCGTGGTCTACGCCACGCTCGACGCCGCGCTGCCCGACGATGCCCTCGTCGCCTCGGGTGCGGGTGCCTATGCAATGTGGCCCCAGCGCTATTTGCGGCATCGCCGGCCAGGCACGCAATTGGGGCCGAAGAGCGGAGCGATGGGCTACGGGCTGGCCGCGGCGATCGGCGCGGCGCTCCTCGCACCAGCCCGGCGGGTGGTTGCCGTGGCGGGCGACGGCTGCTTCATGATGCACGCCGAGGAGCTGGAAACCGCCGTGCGGCTCGGAATCGATCTGCTCGTGATCGTGGTGAACAACCGCTCGTATGGCGCGATCGACAGCGCCCAGCGCCGCCAGTTCGGCCGCACCACCGGCACAGCGCTCGGCGCGATCGATTTCGCTGCGTTCGCGCGCGCGTTGGGCGCGCACGGCGAGAGCGTCGAGACGACCGACGCGTTCACGCCCGCGCTTCATCGTGCGATGGACGCAAGCGGTGTCTCCCTGATCGAACTGCGCGTGCCCTCCGACGTGACCAAGCCTGTCGGCTAAACGTATTCAAGTTTCGAATTCAAACGATGAGCCATCCTCTTTCCGATCAACACGTCGCGGTCGTCGGCGCGGGCATCGCCGGGCTGACGGCGGCCCACCGTCTGCAACAAGCCGGTGTGCGCGTGACGGTCTTCGATGCACAGCCGGTCGTCGGCGGACGTATGGGAGATCGCCGCGAAGGCGATCTCGTGTTCAACAGCGGCGCGCGACTCGTGTATCCGTTCGGCCAGGCGTTCAACCGGCTTGTCGCGGAGCTGTCGCTCGATGATGCGCTGGTGCCGCTGCACCGGCTGAGCGCGCAATGCATCGGCCCCGGCGGCGAGCACACCATCGAACTGATGCCCTCGCCGCGCTCGCTCGCTACGCCAGGTCTCGCCGCCGGCGAACGCCTGCGACTTGTCACGCACGCGCTTTCGATGCGCCGCCTGAAGTCGCGCGTCGACCCCGACTGGGCGACGAGCGCGCTTGTTGCCGATCCTCGGCTCGATCGCATCACGCTCGCCGAGTACATCCGCGAGACCCTCGGGCCAAACGTGCTGGCGCGAATGGTCGAACCGGTGTTTCGGGCGACGCGAAGCTTTAACCCCGAGACGCTCTCGGCGCTCTTCTATGCATCGACGGTGCCACACATGATCGGCGAGACCACCGTGCATACCTTGAAGGGCGGCATGGGCCGGGTCTGTCAAGCGCTCGCCGCGCAACTGACCGTACGCACCGCAACGCCCGTGCGCACCATCCAGCGCGGCGCCACGGGCGACGGTGTCGACCTGACGCTCGCCAACGGCGAACACGTGAATGCCGACTACGCCGTGTGTGCGGTGGAAGGCTCGCTTGCGAAGTCACTCGTCCAAGCGCCGACGAGCGCCGAGCGCACCATGCTCGATGCCGTGCGCTACAACGCACTCGGCGTCGTGCACTATGGCTTCGCGCTGCCGCTGCCACCGAAAATGAACTTCGCGATGCGCGGTCAGCCCGGCAGGATTGCGACGTACCAACAGTTGCCCGCCGCGCCCGGCAGCGGCCGCCCGCTTAACCAGATCTATTGCCAGCTCACGCCAGAAGCCGCCGACGAAGCTGCGCGACGCGGCCTCGAAAACGAGCTGGACGTGCTGGTGCGCGAAGAGCTGCGCGCGCGTATTCCCGATTTCGACCGGCATGTGGTCGCGGTGGCGAACCAGTGGATCCCGCGCAAGCTGCCGGTGTTCTCGCCGGGATATGGCGCGCGCGTGGCGAATTTCTTGGCTTGGCAGGAAGACTACCGGCAAGGCGGCGGGAGCCCGATCGTGTACTGCGGCGACTGGCTCTCGCAGGCGCTCCTGACAGGCGCGTGCGCGAGCGGGGAGCGAGCCGCGAAGATACTTGTTGCACGTATGCAGGCAGCCCTTACCTGCGCGAGCGCCTGAAACTTAGGCAAAACGCAGTGAGTTGTAGCGAAACGGCAATTGCGCGGCGCGCTTTAATGACGTGCGAACCATCAGTGATAAAACATTGCAGACCTGCCGCCGCGCCCGTAATGAAATTTCGATCGAACTTTCGGAGTCAACATGGAGATGAGCATGAACAGAAATGGGCGCGTCAGCGCGGCCTGCCGTCTGGCCTGCCGCAAGCTGTCGTCGGTGCTCGGTGCGGCCATGATAGTCGCGCTTGCATCGGCCGGCGGGCCGGTGGCAGCGCAAACGCCCTCCACGACAGTCATCGGCATCGCGAGCCTCGGACCGCATCCGTCGCTCGCGAAAACCATCGAAGGCTTTAAGCAGCAGATGGCGAAGGAAGGCTATGTAGAAGGCAAGAACACGAGCTATGTCTACAGCGACGCCAATTTCACGCAGGCGCTGATGCCGCAAATGTTTTCCCAGATCGTCGCGCAGCATCCGTCGCTGATCCTGACGGTGACGACGTCGGTCTCGCAGGTAGCGCGTTCGGCCGTCGTCGATCCGAAAACCCCGCTCATTTTCACCGAAGTCACCGACCCGGTCGCGGCCGGCCTCGTGCCGAACTGGAAGCAGGGCGGCGAGCGCTTCACCGGCTCGTCGGACCTGCAGGACTTCGATGCGGTGCTCGCGTTTGCCAAGAAAGCGTTTCCTGGAGTGAAGTCGTTCGGCACGCTCTACAACGCGGGGGAGGCGAACGACGTCGTCACGACGAAGGCGCTCGAAGCCGCCGCCCAGCGCGCGGGCCTCGCCTTCCGACCCGTCAGCGTCGACACGGTCAACGACATCACGCAGCGCGCGCAGCTGCTCAAGGGCGTGGGCTTCGTCTATATCACCGGCTCGAATCTCGTGCAGTCCGCGATTCCCGCGGTGGCCGCGAGCATGCAGCGCCTGAAGATTCCCGTGCTCAGTTCAGAGACCGAAGCGATCAAGAAGGGCATGGCCACGGCGTCCTATGCGGTTTCGCTGGAGTCGGTGGGCGCGAACGCCGCGAAGCTCGCGGGACGTGTGCTGAAGGGCGAGAAGACATCGGCGCTGGCGCCCGCGATGCCCATGGCCGGGGACTACGTGATGTCGATCAGCAAAAGCCAATTTCAGGCGCTGGGCCTCAAGGTGCCTGTCGAATTCGAGGATTGCAAGTGCTTTATCAACTAAGCGGCCGCCGTGCGGCGAAGGTCACCACGATGCGCGAGCGCCCCATACTCATGCTGTTGGCAGAGAAGATCTGCAAGACGTTTCACCCGGGCACCGTCGACGAGCGTATCGCTCTATCGGACGTTTCGTTAAAACTGCACGCCGGCGACTTCGCCGTCGTCGTAGGCGGCAACGGCGCGGGTAAATCGACGTTCCTCAATTTGCTGGCAGGTGAGGTGACGGCGGACAGCGGCACCATCACCGTCGGTGGCAGTGACGTGACGGCGCTGCCCACGCACCGGCGCGCGCGGCACATCGCACGTGTGTTTCAGGACCCATCGGTCGGCACCGCTGCGGCGCTGAGTCTAGAAGAAAACCTCGCGGTGGCGAATCGGCGCGGGCACAAGCGCTCGTTCAGCCTCGGGCTCACGCAGTCTTTGTCCGAGGAGTTGCGGGCGCGCATCGCGTCGTTCGATCTCGGGCTGGAGAAGCGCATGAAGACCAAGGCGTCGCTGCTCTCGGGCGGCCAGCGCCAGGCGCTCTCGCTGCTGATGGCGGTGCTGCAGCGTCCCGAGCTGCTGCTCCTCGACGAGCACACGGCCGCTCTCGATCCTCGAACGGCCGCCATCGTTATGCGGGTGACCGAGCAGGTCGTGCGTGAGGCGAGTCTCACCACGCTGATGGTCACGCACAACATGCAGCATGCCATCGATTACGGCAACCGGCTCATCATGATGCGCGACGGTCGCATCGTTGGCGATCTATCGGGCGACGCGAAACGCGCGATGACGATCGAGAAACTGGTGGCGACCTTCAATGACGAGCCGGCAACGGCACTTACGGTGAACTCATGAACTTTTTGAGCGGCTTCCTCGATCTGGTGCCTGTGGGATTGATGCAGGGCCTGACCTATGCGCTGATCGCCATCGCGATCATGATCCCTTTTCGGATCCTCAGTTTTGCGGACATGACGGGAGAGGGTGCGTTTCCCTTCGGCGCATGCGTCTGCGCCAAGTTTCTGATGCTTGGACTGAACCCGGTCATGGCGCTGCTCGGCGGCGCCCTCGCCGGCTTCATCGCGGGACTCGCCACGGGCTACATTCACGAGAAGGCGAAAATCAACACGCTCCTGTGCGGCATTCTGGTGCTGTCGATGCTCTATTCCATCGATATTCGCGTGATGGGACAGCCGAACGCCGCGCTCTTCGCATTCCCGAGCGTGTTCTCGTGGCTGCCCGGCGACGCCGGCGGCTACCTCCCGCGCATCGTGATGCTGGGGGCGATCGACGTGGCGATCGCCGCGTGCGTGCTCTGGTTCCTGGGCACCGAGCACGGCCTCGCGATGCGCGCGATCGGCTCGAGCGCGTCAATGGCGAAGGCGCAAGGCATCAACGTGAAGGTCTATACGCTGATCGGCCTCGGCCTCGCGAATCTATTCGCCGCGCTGGGCGGCGCCATGCTTGCGCAGAATCAGGGCTTCTCCGACGTGAACATGGGCTTCGGCGTCCTCGTGAACGGGCTGGCGGCGTTGCTGCTCGGCGAGGCCGTGATCGGCAATCGCTCGATGACGCGGCAGGTGATTGCGCCCGTGCTCGGCTCGATCATCTACTTCCAGTTGATATCGGCGGTGCTCGCACTCGGCTTCCAGCCGTCGGATCTCAAGCTCGTCACGGCGCTCTTCGTGCTCGTCACGTTGCTGTCCATGGCGAAGCGCAAAAAGCGTGGCGCCGCGCGCAAGAAGATGGAGCCTGTGGGTTCGGCCAGTAGTTGAGGCGATGCCTCACACCATGCAAAGAAATGGGCTGCACGATTATCGTGCGGCCCATTTTGCTTTACGTTGCGCTTGCGGCCCGCACCGCTATTGATTCAGCATGCGGCGAGCGGCGGCTGCGCTTTGGGTATGTTTGTCGCTACGTACCAGCGCCCTCCATCGACGTGCAGGCGCGCGGTCAGCTCGCCTTCGTCAGCCCCGCCCATCGTGCGTACGCGTCCGACTCATTGATGCCGAGCTGATCGAGCACGCGCTGAACCGTGTAATCAACTAGTGCCTCGATGCTGTCAGGCTTGGCATAGAAAGACGGCAGCGGCGGCATGATGACGCCGCCCATCTGCGTGACGAGCGTCATGTTGTTCAGATGCGCGAGCGTGAGCGGCGTTTCACGCGCGAGCAGCACGAGCTTGCGCCGCTCCTTGAGCGTGACGTCGGCGGCGCGCGTGACGAGGTTGTCGTCGAGGCCGTGCGCGATCGCCGCAAGCGTCTTCATCGAGCACGGCGCGACCACCATGCCGTCATGCTGGAACGATCCGCTCGCGAGCGTCGCACCGATTTCACCGGGCTCGTGCCATTCGCTCGCGAGTGCGCGTACGGCCGTGCGTTCGAGCGTCATCTCGTCGTGCAGCGTGAGCCAGCCCGCGCGCGAGACGATCAGATGGGTTTCGACCGCGCGCTCGCGCAGCGCTGCGAGCAGGCGCACGCCATAGATGGCGCCTGTCGCGCCCGTGATCGCAACGACGATGCGGGGACGGCGCGGTTTCATCGAAATGCTCGCGGATTGAAGTGCGGCAGGTAGTCGTCAAGTACGATCGTGTCGACGCCCGGGATGGATTTGCGCTCGAACTCCGCTTCGCGTCCCCACGGCATGGTGGCGTCGATGGCAAGGCGCCCCCAGTGGTCCTTGTGCGGATCGCGATAAAAGCCGGGCACGTCCGGAATCACCATCGTGCGTGTGTCGGCGCGCCCCCGCGTGAGAAAGGCCCAGATGACCTCGTTCATGTCGTAGATGTCGACGTCCTTGTCGACGACGATGCACAGCTTGTTGTAGTCAAGATGCGAGCCGAGCGCGGCGAGCAACGCGTGCTGCGCGTGACCGTCGTATTGCTTGTCGATCTTGATGATCGTGTTCATGACGGTCGGCTTACAGGTGACGTCAAGCACGCCGCGCACTTGCGCTGACACCGCCTTGTAGATGCGAGCCGCGGTGGCGGCCTCGAGCGGGCGCAGGTCCTCGTCGGAGCCGCAAACGAGGCCGTGAAAAACGGCGCCTTCGCGCCAGCCGACATGCGTTACTTCGAAGACGTGGTTGTCGCCGACTTCGACGTAATAGCCCATGAATTCGCCGAACGGCCCTTCGGGACGCCGCTCGTTCGGCAGGATGCGGCCTTCGATCACGATCTCGGCTGCAATCGGAATGTCCAGGTCGAGCGTGAGCGCGCGGCGCATCGCGAGCGGGCCGCCGCGCATCGCGGCCGCGAGTGCCAGCTCGTCGCCGTCGGGTGGCAGGGAGACGCATGCGCTCATGAACAGTTCGGGCGCTGCACCGATCAGGATCGCGGCTTCCAGCGGCTCGCCACGTGCCTCGGCGCGCAACTGGTACTGCGCGAGGTCGTGGCTACTGCCCAGACGAATGCGCAGCTCGGAGTCGGAGACGACCATGGAGCGGTGAAACGACAGGTTCGGCACGCCGCTGTCCGGGTCCCTCGCCAGAAAGATGCCGGACGTGATGTAGGGCGCCCCGTCGCGCTCGTGATAGGTCAAAATCGGCAGATCGGACAACGTACCGGTCACCCAGTCGGAGGGCATCGCAACGAGTTCGAACGTGTTGTCCATAGTCGAGGCGAGCGAGATTTCGCGATCGAGACGGGCACAGAACGTTTCATCGGGTGCGCAGCGGATGATCTCGCGCAAGCGGTCATGATCGCTGTACAGATTGAGCAATACAGGCAGCTTGCTTCCGCGCACGTTCTCGAACAGGACGGGCTTGGTGTTTTCGCGTTGAAGCCGTCGCGCGACCGCAGCCGCTTCGAAGCGCGGATCGACTTCTCGTGTGACGGTCAAAAGGTCGCCGCGCGCGCGCAGGCGGGAGAGGTAGTGTCTCATCGTGAGCAAATCCGCGAATCGTGAATGAAAGCGCCCATGCCGCATGAAGCGGCGGCACGCGCTGGTGCATCTCTTATAGCCGACGAATAAGGGCCGAAGATTCGCAAAAACGCACAAAAATTAGGAATTGGGTTCTTTTTGCCGTGCCCGCAGCGTCGAGCAGCACGCGGCGCCATGCTTCCGGCGACGGATGGCGTGTTTGATGGCACATAATGAAGCGCGCGAGGCGAAGAGGAAGACAGCAGCGCCGCCGCGCGGCTATTCATAGGGAGACGCAATGACGAACGACCATACGGGGCTCTTCAGAAACGCGCTGGCGGGGCCGCAGGCACGCCTAACGGAAGCGTTCTATCAATTGCGGGTGCGTCCCGACTGCGTGAGCGTGCCCGAGTTCGGCCTGTACGGTGCGATCGTCTCGGTACCGGGCGAAGCGGAGGAGGGCGCCTGGAAGATGGCAAGCATCCGCGACGATATTTTTCTCGTCGTGTCGGACTGCAACTACGCGCACAGTCGTTCTGAGAACGTCCTGCCCGAAGGATTCATCGAGTTCCACTTTTCGCTCTCGGGTCCCGCGAGCGTGGATTTTTCGGACGCGGGTCAGTTGCACGTCAACGCGCCCAACCTGCTCGTCTGCGTCCAGGGCACCGACGTGCAATATCAGGTGACCTGCGGTCCAGGACCGTGGCAGTCGGTGGGCATGTACGTGGCGAGACGCTATTTCGACCGCCTCGCACACGCGCTCGGCGGCGAGGCCGATAGGATCCGCTCCGAGCTGGCCACGATCGGTCACGACCAGATCTACAACCGTCAGATGCCATTCAGCGTCGAGGCGTTGCAGATTGCCGAGCAACTGCTCGCGTCGCCCTATCACGGCGCGCGGCAGTTGCTCTATCTCGAAGGCAAATGCACGGAGATCCTCTGTGCCTGCATCGAGATGTGGCTTGCGCATCTCAACGAGGACAAACCCGGGGAGACGCTTTCCGCGCGCGATCTGCGGCTCATCGAGCAGGCGCAAAAGATCATCGTGTCAGACTTGCGTGTTTCGCCGACCATCCCGGAGCTGGCGCGCGCAGTCGGCACCAACTCGTCGAAGCTAAAACGCGGCTTCAAATTCCTGTACGGCATGACCATCTTTGAATACGGGCATCGTTGCCGCATGAATCATGCGTTGCGGCTGCTTGTCGACGAACGGTTACCGGTAGGACAGGTCGCGCTTGCAACCAGCTATCAGCATCAAACCAGCTTTACGGCGGCGTTTCGTGACTACTTCGGGTTCGCACCGAAGGACGCGCGCCGGCTTGCGAGCCCCGCGATCCAGAAACACGAAGCACCGGTCGGCGCGGCGCCGCTTGTGCCCGAGGGCGCGATCGATGCGAGCGCGTCTTTGAGGACGCAATCCGCGAGAACCCAGAACGTGGGCAAGCCATGAGGTGCGCGCGTCACATTGGATCAAGGCATTCAAATTTAGGAAATCGGCCGCATCGTCCGTGACTCGCCGCCATGTCAGGACGTCTGTTGATAGCATGGACTCACCCCAATGCCACCCGGCCTTCGAGGCCACCGATCAACAGACCGGAAACATGATGAAGTCAATTCAGGTACGCAATCCGCGCACGGGCGAGCACGATTACGAGTTCGCATCGGCAAGCGCGCAGGACGTCTCAGCCGTGATGGCCGAAGCACGCCACGCACAGCGCGCGTGGGCGGCGCTCGGACTCGAGCATCGCGTCAAGGCGCTTTCTAACTGGGCCCGCCAGCTCGAAGCGCAGGGCCGCGATATCGTCGCGGCGCTCGCCGTCGATACCGCGCGTCATCGCATTTCGGAAGAAGAACTCGACGCCGTGATCCATTTCATTCACGGCTTCTGCGAGGCCGCCCCCGAAGTGCTGGCGACGCCATTCCGCAAGCTCGACGCGCATCCCGACATCGTTTTCAAGGTAACGTACGCACCCTATCCGGTGGTGGGCGTGATCAGCCCCTGGAACTTTCCGCTCGTATTGTCGTTCATTGATGCGATTCCCGCGCTGGTCGCAGGCGCGTCTGTCGTCATCAAGCCGAGCGAAGTGACGCCGCGCTTCGTGGAACCGCTGGTCCGTTCGATCGACGCGGTCCCGGCGTTGAAGGGCATCATCAATCTCGTGCGCGGCGAAGCGGAGACCGGCGCGGCGATCGTCGCACAGGCGGATGCCGTCGTATTCACGGGCAGCATACCGACGGGCCAGAAGATCGCGGCGGCGGCGGCTCAGGCGTTCATTCCCGCGTTTCTCGAGCTCGGCGGCAAGGACGCGGCGGTCGTGCTCGAAGGCTCGGATGTCGCGCGCGCGGCTACCAGCATCTTGCGCAGTGCGCTATATAACTCTGGACAAGTCTGTTATGCGATCGAGCGCGTCTATGCACATGATTCGCTGCACGATGCACTCGTCGCGGAACTTGTCGCTCAGGCGAAAACGCTCGAGCGCAGCCACGCCGCGGGCGATGGCGGTCACTACGGTCCGATGATCTTCGCGCGACAGGCCGCGATCATCGACGCGCAACTCGATGACGCCGTGGCGAAGGGCGCGAAGATCGTGCTCGGCGGCAAGAGCGAGACGGTGAACGGCGCGGTGTGGATCGACCCGACGATCGTGACCGGCGTGACGCACGACATGTCGCTGATGACCGAGGAGACCTTCGGACCGATCGTGCCGGTGATGCGCTTCACGGACGTCGACGAAGCCGAGCGGCTGATGAATGACTCCATGTTCGGCCTGAGCGGCGCGGTGTTCGGCCCCGACACGCACACGGCGGGCGATTTCGCGACAAAGATGGAAGCGGGCGGCGTGAGCATCAACGACACGGAACTCCCGCGCGTGATGATGTTCGCGGGCGAGAAGACTGCTTTCAAGAAATCCGGTATGGGCGGCTCGCGTTACGGCTCCACGAGCATCATGCGATATGTGAGAAAGCGCGCGCTTCTTGCCAACGAAGGCGACGTGCCGCCGCTCGATAAACTCGCGGAGGTTTGACGCAGCGTTTGCCTGCTTGGCAACATAAAGTAACAAAGCAGCCGTCCGACGGGCTTGAGCTTCGATCGTCGAGCCCGTGCACGATTACAACGGCCACTGAAAAACATCGCAGCAATTTATTTCTGCACCGCGAGCGGCACATCTGGACGCCGGAGGCTGCGCCTCGCATTGCCCGAATTTATACCGGCCGCGCGCGCCGCGGCGAGCTTGTGGATCGCTGCGTCCTTCCGCCGGATCCTTACCCAGGAAGAAGCGTCGTACTGCCGCATCATTGACGGTGAAGACGAGGGCTACGGTCGCGCCGCAATTTCCTCACTGCCCCAAAAAGCGGAGGGCCGTCGGGGATATACCGTAGTCGCGTTTTTTGCTTCTCCAGGTCGCATGCAATGGCCAACGGGCACGTGAGGAACATCCGGTCACAATTTCGAAGTTAGCAGCAGACCAGACCGCACGTGCTCTCTGTGCCGTCCGATCATGCTCGCTACTGAAGCGGGTAATTCGCTCTCATGGTCGGCCTCCGCATCAATGCGGCGCCTCGCGAGGAGGCTTCGGCCGACACCTATTTGCAGCGGAAACAGACGCCAAAAATGGATTCGGATGTAAGGCCGATCCGAGTGTTGTGCGTGCTGTTGGCGGTCGGCGAGCATAGTCTGATACGTTCGAATCATACAGCTGGGATGAAAGATATGAGACAGGACACGACAGCATGAACTCGACGACGAGCGAGTGGCACACGGCAGAGGAGCGCCGCAAGTCTCGAATGGTGGTGTTAGGAGCGTCACTCGGTACTGTGTTCGAGTGGTACGATTTCTTTCTCTATGGAAGTCTCGCTACTTATTTCGGAGTCTGGTTTTTCCCGCCTGAAAATCAAATGGCTGGCCTGCTTGCGAGTCTGGCGACGTTTGGAGCAGGGTTCGCGGTACGCCCACTGGGTTCGCTTGTTTTCGGAAGACTGCGCGACATAGCAGGTCGCAAGAACACCTTCCTGTTGACGATCATCATCATGGGAGTCTCGACCGCCGCAGTGGGTTTTCTGCCGACTTTCGCTCAAATCGGTTGGACTGCGCCTGTGCTACTGGCCATCCTACGCTTGCTACAGGTACTGGCAGTGGGAGGCGAATTTGGAGGCGCGACCGTCTACATAACATAGCCGAGCATTCTTCACGGCGTGACCGGGGCTACAAGACGAGCTGGATTCAGGTTACGGGATCCGCGGGTTTCCTGCTGGCTACCGTGGTCATTTTTGCCGCGCGCGCGCTAATCGGTCCGGAGGCATTTGCGAATTGGGGCTGGCGTGTGCCGTTCGAGTTTTCTCTGATCCTCCTGGCCGTGTCAATATGGATCCGCTTCAAACTCGACGAGTCGCCGGTCTATCTAAAAATGAAGGCCGCCGGACAGGTTTCGAAGGCACCGCTTACGGAGACGTTCGCAGAACCGCGCCACCTCAAGGATATGTTCATCCTCGGCTGCAAGTGAAACGAGAACGAGTCATTTAGAGCTTGAACCGCCGAATTCTGATACGAGTAAAAGTGCAAGCGACATTTTGCTGCGCATTCGCTAACAATGTAGGAGACAAAATGGCTACCGCCCGACCTTATGCGGCCGATTATCAACCGACGACAAATGGGTCGCTAATTGGACACGTCACAACGCCTTCTGAAAATGGAGACATCTCCGCCCGTCTTGATAGATTGCCAGCCACGCGTTCAGTATGGAAATTGATCGCAGTACTCAGCCTAGGATTTTTTTTCGAGCTCTACGATCTATTATTCAGTGGATACATTGCTCCAGGCCTCGTTAAAAGCGGAATACTAACTGCAACGACGACGGGACTTTTTGGAACTTCGGGCGTCGCGAGCTTTATCGCTGCTTTATTCACTGGTTTGTTCGTAGGGACATTCGCGTGCGGATTTCTCGCGGACCGCTTTGGCCGGCGCGCCATCTTCACATACGCGATGTTGTGGTACGTCGCGGCTAACACGGTTATGGCGTTCCAGACGACAGCGTTTGGACTCAATGCATGGCGCTTCGTTTCGGGAATTGGGATTGGTGTTGAGTTAGTTACGATTGGCACCTACATGTCGGAACTCGCCCCGGAACATCTCCGAGGGCGTGCTTTCGCCGTCTGCCAGGCAATCGGCTTTTCCGCGGTACCTATTGTCGCGTTTCTTTCATATCTCTTGGTGCCGCTTAGCCCCTTCGGGTTCGATGGTTGGCGGTGGGTCGCTTTGATCGGCGGCGTAAGTGCTCTCTTCATCTGATGGTTCCGATATGTGGAAGCCTCCCGACCGAAGCCGCACTATCATGTTGCTCATCTTCCATATTTTCCAAGCCATTGGTTTTTATGGATTTGCAAACTGGGTCCCTACCTTGCTCATCAAGCAAGGGATTAATGTGACCCACAGCCTGCTATTTACCACGATTATCGGTCTGGCAGCACCGGTTGGCCCGTTGATCGGATTTTGTATTGCGGACCGAATTGAGCGGAAACATGTAATCATGTTTATGGCAGGCGTCAATATTGTATGCGGACTACTCTTTTCTCAAGTTAGCGCTGCTTCAGCAATCATCGCGTTGGGCGGAGATATGCTCGAAACTGGTGTACAGGGGAGTTGAGGCGGGAGATTGAAGGCGGTGGAGGTTTTAGCTGAGAATCTGATTGTCGAAGTCGGAAACCAGCAAACAACAAACCATCCACCATGATCAAGTTTACGGAAAAAACGGTTGTCGGTCTATCAGAAACCGGACTGGGCCTGGACGAATTAATCCGTCACGGAGCCCGTCAGGTGATTCAACAAGCGATCGAAGCAGAGCTGCAGACGCTGCTGGAGCGGTTCGAAAACGTCAAGACGTTGCACGGACAACGCGCGGTGGTGCGCAATGGCTATTTGCCGGAACGCGAGGTATTGACGGCGGCCGGCCCGATTACGGTGAAGGTCCCCAAGGTTCGCGATTGCTCAGGATCAGGAGTGAAGTTCAATTCATCGATTGTGCCGCCGTATGTGCGCAAGTCGCCGCGTGTGAGCGCCGCGTTGCCGTGGCTTTATCTGAAGGGCATTTCGACCGGTGACATGAGCGAGGCGTTGAGCGTGCTGCTGGGCGAGGATGCAAAGGGCTTGTCGGCGAACGTGGCGAGTCGCCTGAAGGCCCAGTGGGCCGACGAACATGCGAATTGGAGTCGACGTGATCTGTCGATGTCGCGCTACGTGTACTGGTGGGTCGACGGTATTCACACCGGGCTGCGAAGCGAAAATTCAGATGGGCAATGCCTGTATATGAACGCGTCCCGTTTGCGCAAGAGTTTCGTGAGTTCCAACATCGACAGGATGGGTTGCATCTGTATATCCGGCCTTTAGTGCAGCTGATACTGCCGCTGCTGGCCCCGATGAAATCCGCTGACTCACGCCTCGTTGCTGGTGCGAGCTCGAAGCTCGGCAGGCATTCCAGGTTTAGCGAGTCCCGGTCCGACCTATCTTGTCATCCCACACGATTACCCGACGCAACCTTTCCACCTTCAGCTTGTGTCGAACGTTGATTTTCTACCGCGTACCCCTATCAGACTGGTTTCACGCTTACGTGCCCTTTCTCATATGGCCGGTCATGGGCGAGCACTGCCCAGATTGTTCGCGCCATCTTGTTTGCCAATGCGATCACCACCACGTTTGGCGGCCGTCTTTTTCTCATCTGCTCGAGCCATGGACCAGGTTCTTTCGCATGCGTCAGCACGGATCGCGCGCCGTGAATCAGTAGCGTGCGTAGGTAAGTGTCCCCCCTTTTGCTAATCCCGTGCAAGGTCACCTTGCCGCCCGAGCCGGTCTGTTTTGGCACAAGTCCGACCCACGCGGCAAACTCGCGCCCCGATCTGAACGCCTTCGGATCGCCGATCATTGCAGCTGCCGCCGTCGCCGTCAGTAGGCCCACGCCCGGGATCTCGATAATCGCCTTCACCGCCTTGTCCTCCTTCTTCCACGCGCCGAGTCGCCTTTCAATGGTCTCGATTTCACCGTCCAGCTCTTCGATTCGCGCCCACTGTTCACGTAGCGTATCTATCAGGACCTTCGATAGGCGCTCTTCGACGCGCGCAAGCGCGTCGGGGATTGATTTCGTTAGCGCCAGCCGACCTTTACCCATCACCTCGCCGAGCTCGGCCAACATTCCGCGAAGACCGTTGATCTGCATTGTGCGGAACTTCACCAGTTGTTCCCGCTGCCGATGCATCATCAGTACCGCCTGCTGCATCTCGGTTTTTATTGCCACTGCCTTATTGAGTTTTACTAAATCCATGACAACCGATTCTCGGCTTGAGCGTTATACGATCATCGCCTTGATGAGGGATGA
>NZ_FCOF02000010.1 GCF_001544755.2 Caballeronia catudaia
CGCGGGCAGAAGCACAGCGGCAGGCGCGAACAGGTACGGCAGCACGCCGTGCAGCGAAAGCGTGGCACCAGAACGGGATTCAGGGCACCGGCTGCGCTGCGATCAGCCTTGCGGTCGTAAGAGCCATGCCCCCAAAGGCTGGCGACGCCACAGTGCGGACAACGTGGCGGACGGTAGGATTCGAGCGTGGAAAGGATGGCGCGCTGGTGTTGCTCCAGCGCGCGATGGGCGTGTACGATACGATGCATAGGCCGGTCAGTTCTGGAAAGCGTGCGGGGTCTGGACAACGTCGCACGATACCAGAGGTGCATCGGCCTTCTTTACGCCTGCAGCGTCGCGCGCTACGCGCGGAAAAGTTCAGAACATCGTTCTCGCCGTCCGCGCGACAAACATCCCCTGTTCCCTCTCATATTGCGCGCGCCATAACACGGACACAGCCCCCGCAACCAAATATTCAAGCAAAAAGCCCGGCTCAGCCGGGCTTTTTGCTTTTGTGCGCCCGTGTTTAACGAATCACATTTTGCCCGACCCGTTCGGGCACCCCCAACACCAAAACCCCAACCCCAGCACGAAAAGCCTGCATGAGCATTTACTCATGCAGGCTTTGTGCGATCTTACCAACTGTAACCTTCGGGGCGCAACAAAGTACGCAGAATTCGCGAGCTTTCACGCGACTAGCGCATGAATCCGCGACCCGATCGATCTCACGTTGCCAGACAGACCAGGGCCAAAAGCCCGGCGTCAATCAATAAAACTTCTTCGGCAATTGCGCGCGACGGATCTGCTTACGCAGACGAGCGACAGCAGCAGCTTTCTTGCGCTTGCGCTCGGTGGTCGGCTTTTCATAAGCCATGCGCGACTTGAGCTCTTGAATCAGGCCCGTGCGTTCGACGGTACGGCGAAAACGACGCATGGCGACGTCGAAAGGCTCGTTCTCTTTCAACAGTACTTTAGTCATTGAAATCTCGGTTGATCTGGCCCTGCCAGAAATTTAGGGCAAACGCAATTGTACACTTTTTGAGAGTCATCCTGCACGCACTTTGTACTTAAGCGTGCGTAGGCGGACTCGGGAATCACATCGTAGGTCGTTGAATCGAGACAACAATCCCGAGATACCCGCAGTGAATGCTCAGAACCCGCGCGAGCGGACCGGCCGCGGGTCAGGCACACGCTCACGCGTATCCGGCTGATCGATCGTCACATCCGATTTCGCAAGCGCGACGCACGGCAGAATCCAGCCGCCGGCCTTTTCCTCGGCGGTGAGGCCCGGCCACTCGACGCGATAGTCGATCTCGCCATCGACCAGCCGGCACATGCAGGCGCGGCAAGTCCCGTTGCGGCACGATCGCGGCAGCGACAGTCCGGCACGCAACGCAGCCTCGAGAAGCGTCTCGCCGTCTCTCGCCGCGACGAAGTGCCCGCCAGGCTCGATGATCATCGCGAAAGCGCGCGCCGCGTCCGTCACGCCTGCACCTCGACCCCCGCGCGACCGTTCGTGAGATCGCGCAATTCGGCGGCGGCCGGCTCGCGCACGGCGGCGGCCATTCGTGCGACAAGGCGCACCGTCATCCCGTATTCGCTCTGCACGAGTTCCGCATCGTGCTGCTCGATCCAGCGGCGCACGCGCGCTTCATCGGCGTAATCGATTTCGATGCTGATCAGCCCGCGCTCGATACGCTCGACACGCTCCGCCCGCTGCATCGCGCTCGCGATCGCATCGGTGTAGGCGCGCACGAGCCCGCCCGCGCCCAGCTTGATGCCGCCGTAATAGCGCACGACGGCGGCCAGCACGCCATCGACTTCGTGATGCCGCAAGACTTCGAGAATCGGCCGCCCGGCGGTGCCGGAAGGCTCGCCGTCGTCGGACATGCCCGACTGCCCGCCCGCGAGCAGCGCCCAGCAGACGTGCGTCGCGCCCGGATGCTCGGCGCGCAGGCGTTCGAGCTCGCGCATGGCTTCATCGCGATCCGCGACGGGAATCGCGAGCGCGATGAAGCGGCTCTTGCGAATGTCGATTTCGGCGCTGACGGGAGAGGAGAGGGTATAGGTCGGCAAGGCTTGGACCGCGCGGGATGCAAATATCGAATCTTATCGAACCGGCGTCAGGATGCGTCGAGCGCGCGCTGCATCAGCACGGTATCGACCCATCGTCCGTGCTTGAAGCCGACGCGCCGCAGCACGCCGACATGCTCGAAGCCGAGCCGCGCATGTAGCGCGATCGATCCCGCGTTGCCGCTGTCGCCGATCACCGCGATCATTTGCCGCCACGGGCCGCGCTCGCACCGATCGATGAGCGCGGTGAGCAGCGCGAAGCCGATGCCGCGCCCGCCATAACCATCGGCGACATAGACCGAATCCTCGATCGTATGGCGGTAAGCCGAGCGCGGCCGGTACGCCGACGCATACGCGTAACCCGCCACCGCGCCATCGAGTTCGGCGACGACATACGGCAAGCCCGCCGCCGCGATCGCCGCGTGCCGGGCGCGCATGTCGTCGACGGAAGGCGCGGTCTCTTCGAACGTGGCGAGCGCGTGTTCGACATAGTGCGAATAGATGCGCGCGATGGCGTCGAAGTCGCCGGAAGCGGCGTCGCGCACCAGTAGGCGGGGGCGATCGTGTGAGGCCATGTTTGTCATACGGCAGAAAGAAAAGGCGGTTTCTCGTCTGGCGATTCTCGCACGGGGCGTCGACGGCAAAAAAAGGGCCTGCGGGCCGTGCGGAAGCCCACCAAATGGTTCAGCTTTCGGGCAAAGAAAACGTTGAACCGGGCGATGCGCGGCCCCTACACTAAGTCGTTTGTCCGAGACTGCGCGAGGCGCGGCGCGAAGCAGGCGGCGGCGTCGGGCAGGAAACAGAAAACGCGCGCGCGATCTGCCTCGCGCCGCGGTCCATAACAGGCAATGAACAACATTCAACGTGGGGCGCTGGCGGCGCTTTTGATCGTCATCGTATTGATTGCGGCGTTGGCGCCGGCGGGGATCGGCTTTTTGTTCGCACAGCGCAGTCAGCGGCATGAGGCGGCCGAACGCCTGAACACGGTCGCCGATGCCGCGCTCAATCGCGCCGAGGACGTGACGCGGCGCCTGTCGGGCGCGCTCGGCGAGATCGGCAAAGTGGCGGCGGCGCCGTGTTCGCCGCCGTATCTCAAGGAACTGCGGCGCATCGCGCTCACGCACGAACAGGTGCGCGATGCCGGCGCGTACGATCGCGACGGCCGCTGGCAATGTTCGTCGCTGCTCGGCGCGGTATCGGCGGGCACGCTCGACGGCCTCACGCTGCCGCCGCCCGACTGGCGCTCGCGCGACGGCGTGATGGCCTGGTACGGCCTCGCGCGTCTGCCGGGCGGCAAAACCTCGCTCGTGATGGGCCGCGACGGCTTCTACGTCGCGGCCGACCCTTCGCTCTATGTCGACAGTCTGGAAGCGCTCGGCGATCCCGCGAGCGGCGTCGGCGTCATCAACACCGAAGTGAGCCGCGTGATCGCGACCACGCCCGCCACCGACGCTGCCGCCATGCTTGCCGTGTATCGCACCGCGCGGCCCGCCCCCGAGCCTGAACCCGACTGCCCGCCGTACGTCGTGCGGCGCTCCGTGTCGATGCCGCTCGCGGTCGTCGTGAGCGCGCCGCAGCAGACGCTGCGCCAGCGCGTGCGCACGCTGCCGTGGGGCTGGCTGCTCGGCGGTCTTGCGGCGGGGCTGCTGGCCGCGGGCTGGGCGGCGTTTTTCATCGTGCGCAGATTGTCTCCGCGCGGCCAGTTGAGCGATGCCGTGCGGCGGCATCAGTTCATCGTCGCGTATCAGCCGATCGTCGATCTCGGGACGCGCCGCTGTGTCGGCGCCGAAGCGCTCGTGCGCTGGAAATACCACGACCGCATCGTGCGGCCCGATCATTTCATTCCGCTCGCGGAGCATCGCGGGCTGATCCAGGCGATCACCGATCAGGTGCTCGACACCATCCTGTTCGAACTCGGCGAGTTTCTTAAGCGCTACCCGGAGTACTACGTCTCGGTGAATCTCTCCGCGCCGGATCTCACGACGCACCGCTTTCTCGACGTGCTCGGCCCCGCGATCGCGCATCAGGGCCTGCGGCCGGCGCAGATCCGCATCGAGGCGACGGAGCGCAGCTTCCTCGACGCCGACGCCGCCAAGGAAGTCATCAGCGCATTCCGGGAAGCGGGCCACGCCGTCTATCTCGACGATTTCGGCACCGGCTATTCGAGCCTGTCGCATTTGCAAACGTTTCGCATCGACGGCCTGAAGATCGACAAGTCTTTCGTCGATACGATAGGCCAGGACGCCGCATCTTCCAGCGTCGCGTCGCACATCATCGACATGGCCGCGACGCTGGACGTGCAGGTGATCGCCGAAGGCATCGAGCGCGAGGAGCAGGCGGCGTATCTGCATGCCCGCGGCGCGCGGTTCGGGCAGGGCTGGCTCTTCTCGCCGCCGCTGTCGGCCGCGGAATTCATCCGCTATGCGGGCAAGACGCGCGGCGCCTGATCGTGCTTGATCGAAGGCGGATCGTCCATATTTAGGATGTTTCCAGACGAGGCCCGACCATGAACGACCAGACCGCCACCGCTTTCCTGCGCGACGTACGGCATCCGCTGCTCGCGCTTCATCGCAGCGTGCTCGCGCGTCTGCGCGCGCGGCACGAGGCCGAGTTCGGGCCGGTGTCGCCGGGCGAATTCCTGCAGATCGTGATCAACGGCTCGGCGTATCGCTGGCTCGCGCCGTTGTCGACGCTGATCGCCGCCATCGACGATGTCCTCGATGACGACGAAGCCACCGCCGACGCGCGGATCGGGCACGCGCGAGCGGTCGTCGACATGTTCAGCGCAGGCACGCGCGATCCCGCCTTCGCGGAGCAATTCCTGCCGCTGCTGCAGGACAGCCCCGAAATCGCGATGGCGAACGGACAGGTGGCGCAGCTCGTTCGGTCTATCGGAAAAGCGACCTGAAAAGCGCAAATTCCGTCCGCCGCGCGTGTGCGGGTTTTCCAGTCTGTTCCACGCGCATCGCGTTGCGCCACGGGCATCTGACCGTCGCGCGGCGCGAACCGTCACCGTGCTGCATCGCAACAAAACCTTGCTATTGCAATTGAGCGATTGATTTTCGCTTGCGAGTATCGCCACCAATCGACGGAGCGGCGTTCACGTTCAAACACGCGCGCTCCGCTTCTTTCAACGAAAGACGATGGAGGCGCCTCTTGTTCCTGCACGGTTTCGGCCCGCTCCTTTGGGCGGGCGCCAAAGCGACGCTCGCGCTCGCGGTGCTGTCTCTCGCGGTATCGGTGCTGCTCGGGCTCGCGGGCGCATCCGCGAAACTCTCGCGTCATGGCTCGCTGCGCGCCATCGCGACCGGCTACACGACGCTCATCCGCTCGGTACCCGATCTCGTCCTGATGCTGCTGCTGTTCTACAGCATCCAGATCGCGGTGAACCATTTCACCGATGCGTTCGGCTGGGATCAGTTCGACATCGATCCGTTCACCGCCGGCGTGCTCACACTCGGTTTCATCTACGGCGCGTATTTCACCGAGACGTTTCGCGGCGCGTTTCTCGCCGTGCCGCGCGGACAGCTCGAAGCAGGCAGCGCGTACGGCATGAGCGGCATGCGCGTGTTCGGCCGCATTCTCTTTCCGCAGATGATGCGTTTCGCGCTGCCGGGCATCGGCAACAACTGGCAGGTGCTCGTGAAGGCGACGGCGCTCGTGTCGATCATCGGTCTCGCGGATGTCGTGAAGGCCGCGCAGGACGCGGGCAAGAGCACGTTCAACATGTTCTTCTTCATCCTGATCGCGGCGCTCATCTATCTCGTGATCACGAGCGCATCGAATCTCGTGCTGATGGCGCTCGAACGGCGCTATTCGATCGGCGTGCGGCACGCCGAACTCTGACCCCCGCTAACGAGCGACAAGCCATGATCCAGATCTTCGCCGAATACTGGCGCCCGTTTCTTTATTCCGATGGCATGCGCGCGTCGGGTCTCGTCGTCACGTTGTGGCTGCTCGTGGTGTCGATCGCGCTCGGCTTTTGCGCGGCGGTGCCGCTCGCGTGCATGCGCGTGTCGAGAAACCGCTGGCTCTCGACGCCCGTGCGCCTCTACACCTACGTGTTCCGCGGCACGCCGCTCTACGTGCAATTGCTCTTGCTCTACACGGGCATGTACAGCCTGGAATTCGTGCGCACGCAGTCGCTGCTCGAAGCGTTCTTTCGCAGCGGCTTCAACTGCGCGATCCTCGCCTTCGCGCTGAACACGTGCGCCTACACGACGGAAATCTTCGCCGGCGCGATCCGCGGGATTGCTCACGGCGAAGTGGAAGCCGCGCGCGCCTACGGCATGAGCACGTTCACGATGTACCGCCGCGTGATCCTGCCGTCCGCGCTGCGCCGCGCCTTGCCTTTGTACAGCAACGAAGTGATCCTGATGCTGCACGCGACGACCGTCGCATTCACGGCCACGGTACCGGACATTCTGAAGGTCGCGCGCGACGCCAACTCGGCGACCTATCAGTCGTTCGAATCGTTCGGCATCGCGGCGCTTTTGTATATCGCGATCTCGTTCGCGCTGGTTGCGGCGTTCCGGCGCGCCGAGCAGCGCTGGCTCGCGTATCTGCGGCCGGCGGGCGCGGCGCGCGCGGTCCGTCGCGCCTGAGCGTTAGAATTCGAACCGCCAGATCAAACCCTGTCATCACCCGAGGAGAAAGCGTTGGAGCCAACCGCCAAAGACGTCGCGACCAAGCTCGTCGCCGAGGACATTCACAAGCGCTACGGCGACAACGAAGTGTTGAAGGGCGTCTCGCTTGCCGCGAAGGCGGGCGACGTGATCAGCATCATCGGCGCGAGCGGCTCGGGCAAGAGCACGTTCCTGCGCTGCATCAACTTTCTCGAACGGCCGAACGCGGGGCAGATCATCGTCGACGGTGAAGCCGTGCGCACGAAAGCCGACAAGACCGGCAATCTCGAAGTCGCCGATCACAAGCAGTTGCAGCGCGTGCGCACCAAGCTCGCGATGGTCTTCCAGCACTTCAACCTGTGGTCGCACATGACGGCCATCGAGAACGTGATGGAAGCGCCGCTTCACGTGCTCGGCATATCGAAGAAGGAAGCCGAAGACCGCGCGCGTGAGTATCTGGAGAAAGTGGGCCTGCCGCCGCGCGTCGAGAAGCAGTATCCGTCGCACTTGTCGGGCGGGCAGCAGCAGCGCGTCGCGATTGCGCGCGCCCTCGCGATGCACCCGGACGTCATGCTCTTCGACGAACCCACGTCCGCGCTCGATCCCGAGCTCGTCGGGGAAGTGCTGAAGGTCATGCAGCGTCTCGCGGAAGAAGGCCGCACGATGATCGTCGTCACGCACGAAATGGGCTTCGCGCGCAACGTGTCGAATCACGTGATGTTCCTGCATCAGGGGCGCACGGAAGAAGAGGGCGCGCCGTCCGAAGTGCTGAGCGCGCCGAAGAGCGAGCGTCTGCGCCAGTTCCTCTCGGGCAGTCTGAAATAACGTGACGGGTTCGCCGTCACAAGTGGCGATCGTCGCGCTGCCGCCGGTGTCGATGAGCGGCATCGCGCCGATCGTCGATACGCTTGCTCTCGCCAACGAAATCGACGGGCATCGTCTCTACGAGTGGCGCATCTGTTCCTGGGACGGCCGCGCCGTGCCGCTTTCAGGCGGCGCGCAACTCCCCGCCGATTGCGCCTTCAACGACACCGTGCGCTGCGACTGGCTCATCGTCGTGTCGGAGCGCTATCAGCAGTTCGCGGACTATCGGCTCTTTCTCGCGAGTCTTGCGCGTGTCGCGCCGCGCACGCCGCTCGTTTCCGGCATTCATCACGGCGTCTGGTGGCTCGCGATGGCCGGACAGCTCGCGCAATATCGCGTCGCGGTGAACTGGGAAACGTATCAGCAGTTCATCGAGCAATTCGAGCGCTCCATCGTCAGCCAGCAGATTTTCGAAATCGACCGCGACCGCGCGACCTGTTCAGGCGGACAGGCGAGCATCGACTTCATGCTCGCGATGATCGCGCGCGATCACGGACAGGATCTCGCGGAACGCATCGCGGATTCGCTTGGTATCGGCGTGCTGCGCGCGGGCACGGAACGTCAGCGCATTCCGTTCGTGACCGCGCCGGGCGAGCGTCATCCGCGCCTGAACGATGCGCTGCAACTGATGGAAGCGAACATCGAAGACCCGCTCGCCACCGATGAAATCGCGAGTCTCGTCGGCATCTCGCGCAGGCAGCTCGAACGTCTCTTTCGCCAGTATCTCGGCGCGATGCCGTCGAAGTATTACCTCAACCTGCGGCTCACGAAGGCGCGCACGCAGTTGCAACGCACGAGCAAATCGGTGGTGCAGATCAGCCTCGCGTGCGGGTTTTCATCGGCGGCGCATTTTTCCAATGCTTATCGCGACCGCTTCGGCGTGACGCCGCGCGAAGAGCGCCGCAACTGGATCGAGAAGCAACGCGGCGGTGGAATCGACGAGCCGCGTGGCGGGGCGCTGATCGAGCCGCCGGACTTCGTGTAATTCCGCTGTAAAAAGCTCGTCGAAGCATGTCGCGAACGCGCAAGACGGAATGCGCGCGATTGCCTAATATCGAACGTAATGCTCAAAACCGAGGAGTGGCTCATGACCGACATCAATGTGAATCGCGGTACGTTCGACGAGGTAATGGTCCCGGTGTTCGCGCCGGCCAATTTCGTGCCCGACCGGGGCCGCGGCTCGCGCGTGTGGGACACGGAAGGCCGCGACTATGTCGATTTCGCCGGCGGCATCGCGGTGACGGCGCTGGGCCACGGCCATCCCGAACTGCTGAAAATCCTGCACGAACAGGGCGACAAACTCTGGCATATCGGCAACGGCTACACGAACGCGCCGGTGTTGCGCCTCGCGAAACGCCTGACCGAACTCACCTTCGCCGACCGCGCGTTCTTCGCGAACTCGGGCGCGGAAGCGAACGAAGCCGCGCTCAAGCTCGCGCGCCGCTATGCGATCGACAACCACGGCAACGACAAGATCGAGATCATCTCGTTCACGCAGTCGTTTCACGGCCGCACGTTCTTCACGGTGAGCGTCGGGGGCCAGCCGAAGTATGCGGAAGGCTTCGGGCCTCAGCCCGCAGGCATCCGTCATCTGCCGTACAACGATCTGCCGAAGGCGCTCGAAGCGATCGGCCCGAAGACGTGCGCGGTGATCGTCGAGCCGGTGCAGGGCGAAGGCGGCGTGCTGCCCGCCGATCCCGCGTTCCTGAAAGGCCTGCGCGAAGCGTGCGACAAGCACGGCGCGCTGCTTATTTTCGACGAAGTGCAGACTGGCGTCGGCCGCACGGGCACGTTTTACGCGTACATGCAATACGGCGTGACGCCCGACATCCTCACGAGCGCGAAGGCGCTCGGCAACGGCTTTCCGATCGGCGTGATGCTGACCACCAACGAGATCGCCGCGCACTTCAAGGTCGGCGTGCACGGCACGACGTATGGCGGCAATCCGCTGGGCGCATCGATCGCGGAGAAGGTCGTCGAGCTCATCAGCGATCCGAAGCTGCTCGAAGGCGTGAACGAGCGCAGCCGCGCGATCAAGGCGCATCTCGAGCGCATCAACGAGCGCTTCGGCATGTTCAGCGAGATCCGCGGACGCGGTCTCCTGATCGGCGCGGAACTGAACGGCACGTACAAGGATCGCGCGAAGGACGTGCTCAATGCGGCGGCGGCGAACGGCGTCATCATGCTGATCGCGGGGCCGAACGTGCTGCGCTTCGCGCCGTCGCTCATCATGCCGATGGCCGATCTCGACGAAGGCTTCGCGCGCCTCGAGAAAGCGATCGAGCAGGTGGTCGGCACGGCCGCCGTCGAGTGAGCGCGAAGCGAAAGACAAGGATTCGATGATGCTATTCGTCCGTCCCGCAAGACTCTCCGATCTCGACGAGCTTCAGCGCATGGCGCGCGCGGCGCAGCCCGTGCTGCATTCGCTGCCGCGCGACCGTCACGCACTCGAAACGCGCGTCGCGCTGTCGGAAGACTCGTTTCGCGCCGAAGTCGAATTTCCGGGCGAGGAGTTCTATCTCTTCGTGCTGGAGGATGCGCAAACGGGCCGGCTGCTCGGCACGTCGAGCATCGTCGCGTCGGCGGGTTATTCCGAGCCGTTCTACGCGTTTCGCAACGATGCGCTGATTCACGCGTCCCGCGAGCTCAAGGTGAACCGCAAGATCCACGCGCTGACGATGTCGCACGAGCTGACGGGCAAGAGCCGGCTGACGGGCTTCTATATCGATCCGTCGTTGCGCAGTGAAGAGAACGAAGCGGCGGCGCATCTGCTGTCGCGCGCGCGGATGATCTACATCGCCGCGAACCGCAAGCGCTTCTCCAGCGAAGTGTTCTCGCTGATGCTCGGCGTCAGCGACGATGCCGGCGCGTCGCCGTTCTGGGAAGCGGTCGGGCGCAAGTTCTTCGGGCGCGACTTCGAGCAGGTCGAAATGGAATCGGGCGGACGCAGCCGCACCTTCATCGCCGAAGTGATGCCGAGCTATCCGCTCTACGTGCCGCTGCTTCCCGGCGAGGCGCAGCGCGTGCTCGGCGAGCCCAACGAAAGCACGCTGCTCGCATACGACATTCACCTCGAAGAAGGCTTCGAGCCGGACCGTTTCGTCGATATCTTCGATGCCGGCCCGGTGCTCACCATTGCGGTCGGCAAGAGCGCCTCGGCGGCATCGGGCGAACTGCGCACGGTGCGCGAGGCGGCGTCGGCAAGCGGTGCGCCGTATCTCGTCGCGGCGGGCGGCGCGCACGAATTCCGCTGCATCGTGACCGCGCTGGCCGGCACGCGCGCCGACGGCGCAGCGCTCAGTGCCGCAGCGCGCGGCGCGCTCGAGGTGGAAGACAAGGACACGGTGCGTTGCGTGCCGTTGCATCAGGCATCGGGAGAATTGCAATGATCGTCGTGCGTTGCACGCAGCCGGGCGATGTCGATGCCCTCGTCGCGCTCGCCCAGGAAACGGGCCCGGGCCTGACCACGTTCAAGCCGGATCGCGGCGCGCTGGAAGCACGCGTCGAACGTTCGCGCCGCACGCTCACCGGCGATGCGCAAGCGTTCGAAGCCGGCTATCTCTTCGTGATGGAAGACACCGCGACGGGCGATGTCGCCGGCGTGTGCGGCATCGAAACGGAAGTCGGGCTGGAGCAGCCGTTCTACAACTATCGCGTATCGACGGTCGTGCATGCGAGCAAGGACATGGGCGTGTGGACGCGCATGTCGCTGCTCAACATCTCGCACGATCTGACGGGTTATGCGGAAGTGTGCTCGCTTTTCCTGAGCCCGCGTTTTCGCACGGCGGGCGTGGGCGGCTTGCTGTCGCGCTCGCGCTTCATGTTCATCGCGCAATTCCCGGATCGTTTTCCGCAGCGTTTGTGCGCGGAATTGCGCGGCCATTTCGATGACAACGGCGAGTCGCCGTTCTGGAACGCGGTCGGCTCGCATTTCTATCAGATCGATTTCAACGAAGCGGATTACCTCAGCTCGCACGGCAAGAAGTCGTTCGTCGCCGAGCTGATGCCGCGCTATCCGGTGTATCTCGACCTGCTGCCCGATGCCGCCCAACGAGCGGTCGGCGTCACGCACAGGGACACCGCGCCCGCGCGCAAGATGCTCGAAGCCGAAGGGCTGCGTTACGAGAATCACGTCGATATCTTCGATGCCGGGCCGGTGCTCGAATGCCACATCGCCGACTTGCGCACGGTGCGCGAGAGCGTGCTGGCGCGCGTGAAGATCGGCGAGCATCGCGCGGATAGCGACGCGAAGAGCCTCGTATCGAACACGCTGCTCGAAGACTTCCGCTGCGGCGCGACGACGGGCGCGGTCGAGGACGGCGCGTTCCTGCTGAGCTCCGAAGAAGCCGCCGCATTGCGGGTAAAGGAAGGCGATCAAGTGCGCGTGCTCACATCGTATCCGCGCGCAAAGTAAATGAGACACGACATGGATATCTTGAATCAGTTGTATATCGGCGGTCAGTGGCAGGAAGGCCAGGGCGCGGTGTTCGCATCGCGCAATCCGGGCACCGATGAAACCGTCTGGCAAGGCAAGAGCGCATCGGCGGAAGACGTGGATCGCGCGGTGTCGTCGGCGCGGCGTGCGTTTGCATCGTGGTCCGGGCTTTCCTTCGATGAACGCGTCGCGGTCGCGAAACGCTTCGCCTCCTTGCTCAACGAGAACAAGGAAGCGCTCGCGAACATCATCGGCCGCGAGACCGGCAAGCCGTTGTGGGAAGCGCGCACGGAAGTCGCGTCGATGGCCGCGAAAGTCGATATCTCCGTGCAGGCGTATCACGAGCGCACAGGCGAAAAGCGCGCACCGATGGCCGATGGCGTCGCGGTGCTCAGGCATCGCCCGCATGGCGTCGTCGCGGTGTTCGGACCGTACAACTTTCCGGGGCATTTGCCGAACGGGCATATCGTGCCGGCGCTGATCGCGGGCAACGCGGTCGTGTTCAAGCCGTCTGAGCTAGCGCCCGGCGTCGCCGCCGCGACCGTCGCGCTGTGGATTCAGGCAGGGCTTCCTTCGGGCGTGCTCAATCTCGTGCAGGGCGAAAAAGATACGGGCGTCGCGCTCGCGAATCATCGGCAGATTGATGGATTGTTCTTCACCGGCAGCTCGGACACGGGCACGCTGCTGCACAAGCAGTTCGGCGGACGGCCGGAAATCGTGCTCGCGCTCGAGATGGGCGGCAACAATCCGCTCGTCGTCGCGAACGTCGACGATATCGACGCGGCCGTGCATCACACGATTCAGTCGGCGTTTCTGTCCGCGGGTCAGCGCTGCACATGCGCGCGCCGTCTCTTCGTGCCCGACGATGCCTTCGGCTCGCGCTTCATGCAGCGTTTCATCGACGTGAGCGCGAACATTCGCGTCGGCAAGCATGACGACGAGCCGCAGCCGTACATGGGCGCGGTGATCTCCGCGCGCGCGGCGGCGCGTCTCGTCGATGCGCAGGCGCGGCTGATCGAGGCGGGCGCGAAGCCGTTGCTCGAAATGAAGCAGCGCGCGGCCAATCTCGGTCTCGTGTCGCCCGCGATTCTCGACGTCACCGACGCCCGCGATGTGCCCGACGAAGAACACTTCGGTCCGATGGTTCAGGTCACGCGCTACAAGACCTTCGATCACGCCATCGAACGCGCGAACGACACCGCGTACGGCCTGTCCGCGGGCCTGCTTGCCGACGACGAAGCCGCGTGGAAGCACTTCCAGCGCACGATTCGCGCGGGCATCGTCAACTGGAACCGGCCGACGAACGGCGCGTCGTCGGCGGCGCCGTTCGGCGGCATCGGACGGTCGGGCAATCAGCGGCCCAGCGCGTATTACGCGGCCGACTACTGCTCGTATCCGATGGCGTCGGTGGAAAGCGCGCAATTGCAGATGCCGGCGAGCGTATCGCCGGGTCTCGCGTTCTAGGTCACGTTTCAAGCATCGGGAATGAACATGTCTGCAACCGAAGCGAACTTCGACGGGCTCGTCGGTCCGACGCACAACTACGCGGGACTGTCGTTCGGCAACGTCGCGTCGCGCAGCAACGAGAAGTCGGTGGCGAATCCGAAGGCCGCCGCGAAGCAGGGCTTGCGCAAGATGAAGCAGCTCGCGGATCTCGGTTTTCATCAGGGCGTGCTGCCGCCGCTCGAACGTCCGTCTATCAGGCTGCTGCGCGATGTCGGCTTCACAGGCGACGACGCCACCGTGGTCGCGCGCGCCGCTCGCGAAGCGCCCGAGTTGCTGGCCGCGGCCAGTTCCGCATCGGCGATGTGGACGGCGAATGCCGCGACCGTGAGTCCATCGGCGGATACGGCTGACGGGCGCGTGCATTTCACGCCTGCGAATCTCGCCGCGAAGCTGCATCGCGCGATCGAACATGGCGAGACGCGCCGGACGCTTGCTGCGATCTTCGCCGATGAAGCGCGCTTTCGCATTCATCATGCGCTGCCCGGCACGCCCGCGCTCGGCGACGAAGGCGCGGCGAACCACACGCGTTTCGCGCGCGAGTACGACGCGAAGGGCGTCGAGTTCTTCGTGTACGGGCGCAGCGAATATGGCGGCGGTCCGCAGCCGCAGCGTTATCCCGCGCGTCAGACGCTCGAAGCGAGCCGCGCCGTTGCGCGTCTGCACGGCCTCGCCGACGATGCCACCGTGTTCGCGCAGCAATCGCCCGACGTGATCGATGCCGGCGTGTTCCACAACGACGTGATCGCGGTCGGCAATCGCACGACGCTCTTTTGCCATCAGCGCGCGTTCGTCGACCAGCACAAGGTCTACGACGAACTGCGCGCGAAGCTCGACGCGCAAGGCACGACGTTCACCGCGCTCGAAGTGCCGGAAAGCGAAGTGAGCGTGGAGGACGCGGTCTCGTCGTATCTCTTCAACAGTCAGTTGTTGTCGGGCGCGGATGGCCGGCAAGTGCTCGTCGTGCCGCAGGAATGCCGCGAGAATGCGCGCGTGGCGGCGTATCTGGATGCGCTCGCTTCGCGCAAGACGCCGATCGACGAAGTGCTCGTCTTCGATCTGCGCGAGAGCATGAAAAATGGCGGCGGTCCGGCGTGCTTGCGCCTGCGCGTCGTGCTGAACGATGCCGAACGCGCCGCGGTCAATCCGCGCGTATGGATCAACGACGCGCTGTTCACGAAGCTCGACGCATGGATCGACCGGCACTATCGCGATCGTCTCGCGCCCGCCGATCTCGCCGATCCGAAGTTGCTCGCCGAATCGCGCGCCGCGCTCGACGAGCTGACCACCATTCTCGGGCTTGGCTCCGTCTATGACTTCCAGCGCTGATTCGTCTCTGCTCGAAGATTTTCTCGCGTTCACGCTCGCGGGCGGACGGCCTTCCGTCGCAAGCGGCGTCGCGCCTTCGGGTGTGCGATGGACATGGCAAGGCGAGGGCGTATTGCTGCTCGAACCCGCCAAAGCGCCGACGCACAGCGTGATTGCATCGGCGGGCATTCATGGCGATGAAACCGCGCCCATCGAAATGCTGTCGCTGCTCGTCGCGGATATCGCGAACGGACGCGCGCCGCTTGCCGCGCGCACGCTCGTGATCCTCGGGAACATCGGCGCGATGCGCGCGGGCGAACGTTATATCGACGACGATCTCAATCGGCTTTTCAGTGGACGTCACGCAAGCTTGGCGGGAAGCCGCGAGGCGCCGCGCGCCGCAGAACTGGAGAACGCCGCGCTGAAGTTCTTCGATGACGCCGCGCATCCGAAATGGCACATCGACATGCATACGGCGATCCGCGCCTCCGTGTTCGAGCAATTTGCATTGCTGCCGCACACGGGCGCGCCGCTCGCCCGCGCGATGTTCGACTGGCTCCGCGATGCGCGTCTGCAAGCCGTGCTGCTGCATCGCGAGAAGGGCAACACGTTTACGCATTTCACCGCGCAGCAAGCGGGCGCGCTCGCGTGCACGCTGGAACTCGGCAAGGTGCGGCCGTTCGGCCAGAACGCGCTGGCGCGCTTTGCGGCGTCGGATGCGGCGTTGCGCAGGCTGATCGCGGGCGTCGGGGCGTCGGAGAACGCGCCGTTGCGCGTGTTCACGGTCGTCGCGCAGATCGACAAGCAAAGCGAGCACTTCGTGCTGAACGTCGCGAGCGATGTGCCGAATTTCACGGCGTTTCCCATAGGCACCGAACTCGCGCGCGACGGCGAATATCGCTATCGCGTGTCGCACGATGAAGAGCGCATCGTGTTTCCGAATCCGAAGGTGAAGCCGGGCTTGCGCGCCGGTCTCATGGTCATCGATACGACCGACGCCACGCTCGCCTCTCTCGACTGAAACGCCTGCGCGTTCGCGCGCTACAATCGCGCCCCAATGTTCGGCGCGTCGCATCGACTCGCGCTCTCGCGTTTGAACGTGGATTTTTGTGCCGCGATGTTTCATCGACGGCGAGAAACCGCATCGGACATCTGATTGAACCGCACTGGAAGGAGATGAAGTTGAAAAAATCGCATTGGATCAGCCGCAAGCTCGCCGCGTTCGCGGTGCTGGGCGCGACCGTCGTCACGGGCGTTGCCGCATTGAACGCGCACGCGGCCGAGAACATGAAGGAATTGCGCTTCGGCGTCGAGGCGTCGTATGCGCCGTTCGAGTCGAAGTCGCCGGGCGGCGAGCTGATGGGCTTCGATATCGACATCGGCAACGCCGTGTGCGCGAAGCTGAAGATGAAATGCGTGTGGGTCGAGAATTCGTTCGACGGACTGATTCCCGCGTTGCAGGCGCGCAAGTTCGATGGCATCAACTCGGACATGACCATCACCGACAAGCGCAAGGTCGCGATCGACTTCACCGATCCGATCTACACGATCCCGAATCAGCTGATCGCGAAGAAGGGCAGCACGATCCAGCCGACCGTCGATGGTCTGAAGGGCAAACGCGTCGGCGTGCTGCAGGGCTCGATTCAGGAAACATACGCGAAGGCGAAGTGGGCGCCCGCAGGCATCGATGTCGCGTCGTATCAGGCGCAGGACCAGATCTACGCCGACCTGGCGTCGGGGCGTCTAGATGCGGCGTTCCAGGATGCCGAGGCGGCGTCGAAGGGCTTCCTGAAGCAGCCGCAGGGCGCGGGTTTCGCGTTCGCGGGTCCGGCAGTGTCGGATGACAAGCTGCTCGGCGCCGGCGTGGGCTTCGGCGTGCGCAAGAACGACAAGGCGTTGAAGGACGCGCTCAATCGCGCGCTGAAGGAACTGAAGGACGACGGGACCATCGAGCGCTTCGCCGCGAAGTATTTCGATGTGAAGGTGGTGTTGAAGTAAGGCGGCGTCGCCGCAAGTGACAAGCCCCGCTCGGGAGTGATCCCGTGCGGGGCTTTTTTGTCAGTGAAGGGTGGTCACATCGACGGCGTGACGATCACGGTCGCCGTCGTCCCCGCACTCAACAACACGCCATCCGGCACCTCGTCGATATGCACGCGCACTGGCACGCGCTGCGCGAGCCGCACCCAGTTGAAGGTCGGATTCACATCCGCAAGCAGTTCGCGGCTTTGCGGATTGTCGCGGTCGTAGATGCCGCGCGAGATGCTCTCGACGTGCCCCTTCAACTCGCCGCCGCTCATCAATCGAACCGAAGCCTTGTCGCCGATTCGCACGTGCGGCAGCTTCGTTTCCTCGAAATAGCCATAGACCCAGAACGAATGACTGTCGACGATCGCGAGCTTGGCCGCGCCCGCCGTCGCGTAGTCGCCGCGAAACACGTTCAGGTTCGTCACGTAGCCGTCCACCGGCGAAAACACTTTCGTGCGTTCGAGATTGAGCTTCGCGGCGTCGAGCGCGGCCTGCGCCTGCTGCAACTGCGCCTGTGCGGTCGATGCGGTCTGCATCGCGTTTTCGCGCGCTTCCTTCGACACGACGAGACTGTCCATGTCGGCGCGGCGCGCGGCGTCCGCGCGGCGCATGCGCAATTCGGCGGCGCGCGCCGCGACATTCGCCTGCGCCTGCTCGACGGCAATCTCGTAGTGCGACGGATCGATCTCCATCAGCAGATCGCCTTTCTTCACGAGCTGGTTGTCACGCACCGGCAACTGCACGACCGCACCCGACACGTCAGGCGCCACGTTGACGACGTCCGCGCGCACGCGGCCATCGCGCGTCCACGGCTCGTCCATGTAATGCACCCACAACATGCGTCCGATGACGAGCGCGGCCGCGAAAATGGCGATGGTCAGAACCAGGCCGATGATTTTTCTCAGAATCATGATGCAACTCTTCTTCAGCTTGTATGAATGTGATGCCGCCAATCAGCGATACGCATAGAGCCCGAGCGCGCCGCAGATGCACACGAGCAGGCTCGCGCGAAACAGCGCCGGATGCCACACCACGCGATAGAGGCCCGTCAGCGAGAGCGCGCGATCGACGATCCACGTGATCATCGCGCCCGCGATGAAGAGCAGGAGGATCGTCGGTACATAGGCTTCGAGGATCGAGACGTTACGCGGCAGCATGGGACGCTCCTTCGGGCGTGTCGTTGCACTCGCGGGTATGCCGGGCAAATGGCGCGAACGGCGATTCGTGATCGAGCAGCGCGGTGCGGATGAAATGCAGATGACTCACGATGCGCTGAAGCCGATGCCGTTCCTCGCGCGGTGAATCAGTGAGCCGCGCGAGCAGCGCTTGCGTATCGGCGATCGCGCGTTCGGCCGCCGCAAGCGCGGCATCGAAGCGCGTCGCGTTCGGCCGGTCGAACAATCGCGCGACGGCATCGAGCGTCATATCGACGGAGCGTCGCCACGGCATCGACGCGGCGTAGTGCGCCTCGCGCGGCATTGCCGACATCTCGCGCCGCAAATCGATCACCGCGCTGCCAGACTCGAGCACCGCGAAAAGCCATTGCAGCGCGTCACGTTGCTGTTCCGGGCGGCTCGCGGGCAGCGCGTTGATCTGCGCAAGCAGGTCGCGCGTGCGGCTTTCGAAGTGCGTCGTGAGACGCGAGAGACGCCCGCGGCGCGCGCCGACGACTTCACGCCGCAGATCGCCGAGCAACAGGTGACGCAGCCACGGTGCATCGGTCGGCAAGAGCACGGCGAACGCGATCGCCGCGACGATCATCGACAAAACGAGCGCGAGCGCGTCGTTCATGAAGCCGGTCGGATCGTAACGAACGAGATTGTCCGGCCCCGCGAGAAAGCAAAAGAAGATGCAGAAGCCTACGCCCACGCCCGCCAGCGTGCGCCGCGTGCTCAGGTACGCGCCGAAGAGGAGCGCGGGCGCGAGCGCGGCGCACATCATCGCGAAGCCCTCGATATGCGGAAACACGCCGAACACGACGATCATGCCGGCCACGGTCGCGAGCATCGTGCCGATCGCCATTTGCGCCGACATCAGCGCCGGCCGCGGCGACGACGACGCCAGCGCGCACACGGCCGCCGCGTCGAGCACCATCGTTCCGCCACTCGGCCACGCGCTCTCGATCCAGAATGCGGAGAGAATGAACATCACCGCCGCGCCGCGCAAGCCCGAAATCGCCGCCGCGAACATGTTCGTCTTCGGCACGTAGCGCGCAATCCAGCGCTCGCGCTCGTGCGATGGCGAAGTGAGCGACGCGTAGGTCTCGGCGTAGGCGAGCATGTCGTCGACGAAGCGGTAAAGCAGTTCCGCCGCCGTGTCGAATTCGAGTTGCACGAAGTCCGGATTCGCTTCCAGCCCGGCGCGCGTCGCCCACACGCGCTTCGGCAAGGCGGTCTTGTAGTCGCGCAACTGCGCGGCGGCGTGCGCGGCGTCGGCGGCGTTTCTCACCGGTTCGCCCGATAAGGAAAAGAGCGGCGGCACTTCGCGAAAGAACGGCTCGAGCGCCGCGATGGTCGTCGCCGATGCGTTTTCGCGCAGCCGGTTCATCAACTGATGCAGCGCGTGAAAGCGCGTCGATGCGCTCATGAACTCGCTGTTCAGGCGCGCGAGGCGCCCGCCGCGCATGCGCGACTCGGGGTTCTCGAATACCGCGACGCTGCGCGCGGCCTCGAAGCCGACGATATCCGACACGAACGCGAGATTGGTCCGTTCGATCTGCGCGCGCGCCATGTCGCCCGACAGCGCGCGGCACACGTAATCGACGAACTGCGTGAAGCGGCGGCGCACCGTGGTGCGCACCTGCTCGCCCGCATGTTGCGGAAAGACGAGCGCGCTCACGGCGCCCGCGCAGACGATGCCGAGCGTCACTTCGCTGACCCTTGTCAACGCCGACAGATACGCGCCATCCGGATGCTGCGCCGCCGGAATGCCGATCAGCGCCGCCGTGTAGCCCGCGAGCACGAAGCCGTACGAGCGGAAGTTGCGATTGCGCGCCGCGCCCGCGGTGCAGACGCCGACCCAGAGCGCCGTCGCCGAAAGGAACAGCACGGGCTGCTGCGAGAACAGGCTGATGAAGACCATCATCACGACGAGGCCGACCATCGTTCCGCAGAAACGGTAGAAGCTCTTTGCCAGCACCATGCCGCTTTGGGGCTGCATCACGACGAAAACGGTGGTCATCGCGGTGCGCGGCTGCGCCATGTCGAGGCGCATCGCGATCCACAGCGACAGCAGCGCCGCGAGCACCGCCTTGAAGATGTAGACCCACGCGAGGCCGTCGGTGCGCGCCCAGTCGAGCAAGGCATGCCGGAGCGACTGACGTTCGATGATAGAAGCGGACGTGGACATGCTCAGTCTCGCTTCGCTTTCGCGAACGGCCCGATGTGCTTCGACGGCGCAAGCGCGGTCTGTTCCGGCCCGTTCGACGGATCGTCGAGACCGCCGCCGAGCGCCGACGTGAGCGTGGCGTACGAGGCGAGCCGCTGCGCCCGCACGCGCGCCTGGCCGTCCTGCGCCTTCAGCAACTGCGTTTGAGCGACGAGCACGTTCAGATAATCGGTGAGGCCGCGCTTGTAGCCTTCGTTCGCGAGATCGTAATTCTTGCGCGCGGCGGCGACCGAGCGGCCCGACGCTTCGAGCTGCGTGTCGAGCGAATGCACGCGCACGACCTGATCGGCGATGTCTTTCAGCGCCGCGACGAGCGTCGCGTTGTAGTGATCGACGGCCTGATCGTATTGCGCCGACGCCGCGCCGAGTTGCGCGCGCAGGCGTCCGCCTTCGAAAATCGGCAGCGAGATCGCGGGGCCGAAGCTGTAGCCCGATGCGTCGCGCGTCAGGAAGCTGAGCAGCGCGCCGCCCGCGAAAGCCTGCGTCAGCGACGCCGCGAGATTGATGTTCGGATAGAAGCCCGCCTTGGCGACATCGATCCCGCGTGCCTGCGCCGCGACCATCCAGCGCGCGGCCACGATATCCGGCCGATGGCCAACCAGCTCGGCCGGCAGCGCGGAGGGCAGCGGCAGCGGCGTCGCGAGCGACAGCGCGGGACGCGTGAGCGCCTCGCCCGCACCGGGGCCTTCGCCCGCGAGCGCGGCCAACCGATGACGGGCGAGCTGAATGTCTTCCTTGTAGACGTCGACCTGACGCTCGTATTCCGGCAAAGGCGTTTCGGCCTGGCTCAGTTCGAGCTGCGTGCCGATGCCGCCTTTCAGGCGCCGCCGCGCGAGATCCGCGATGCGCTCCTGCTGCGCGAGCGTATCCTCGGCGATATCGAGCAGCGCGAACGACTGCGAAAAGCCGATATACGCGCGCACGACGTTCGTCTCGAGTTCGAGTTGCGCGGCGCGCGCATCGGCGGCGCGCACGTGGGCGACATCGAGCGCGCGCTCGGCATTGTTGTCGTCGCGATGCCAGAGATCGAGGTTGTAGGAAAGCGTGAGGCCGGCGGTGTTGTCCCAGGTCGTCGTGTCGGCGAAGGGGCCGGGGCCGTAGAAATCGTTATTCGGCCAGTTTTTGCGCGTCACGCTCATCGCGCCGTCGACGTGCGGCAACAGGTCCGAGCGCGCAACGCCCGCCTGTTGCTGCGCCTCGCGCACGCGCGCCGCAGCCATCGCGAGCGTCGGGCTGCCGTTGGTTGCACGCGCGATCCACTGATCTAGCTGCGGGTCGCGATAGGCGCGCCACCATTGCTCGTCGGGCCACTGGGCGTCGGCATTGGCGGCGCGAATCGCACTGCCGGCATCGAGCGCGGACGCATCCTTGAGCGAATCCTGCGGCGCGACCTTGCCCGTGCTCGCGCACCCGGCCATGATCAAGATTGTTGTAAGAACCGCGGCTGATGCAGTCTTACTGAACAGTCGCCCTCGCACGATTCACTCCCGAATTTGAACTAGACTCAAGGGAGCGATTATATTTTTGCGGAGATTGTCGAATAACCCGCAAGAATGCAAAGCATTTTTACGGTCGCTGTGATAATCGTTGTTGCCGATCGTGCAACAATTGGAAGCACGAACAGTTCTTGAAGTCGGGAAAGCGGCATGGACACGCTCCAAAACATGCGCGTATTCGTGCGAGTCGTCGAAGCGGGCAGCTTCACGGCGGCCGCGCAGCATCTCAATACGACGACGGCTTATGCCTCGCGGGCCGTGTCGGATCTCGAAGCGCATCTGCGCGCGCGCCTGCTCAATCGCACGACGCGGCGCATCGCGCTCACCGAAGCGGGCGAGCGTTATCTGCAACGCTGCGAGCAGATCCTCGCCTATGTCGATCAGGCGGAAGCCGAGGCGGGCGACGCCCACGCGCGTCCGTCCGGCAAGCTCAAGGTCCATTCGATGACGAGTTTCGGCCAGCACTACATCGTGCCGATGATCTCGCGCTATCAGCAGCGTCATCCGGCGGTGCAGGTCGAGCTGACGCTCGCGCAGCGCGTGCCGGACCTGCTCGACGAAGGCTACGACGTGTCGGTCGTGCTCGCGTCCGATCTGCCCGATTCCGGGCTCGTGTCGGCGCGGCTCGGGACGGCGTTCAGCATCGCGTGCGCGTCGCCGCCTTATATCGAGAAACACGGCGCGCCGCACGTGCTGTCCGACCTCGTACGCCACACGTGTCTGCATCTGATGACACCGGTGTTTCCCCCGGACCGCTGGGTCTTCGACGGCCCCAACGGTCAGGAGACGGTGAGCCTCGGTCCGTCGACGTTCACCGTCAATGTTGCCGAGGCGATGGTCGCGGCGATCCGCGAAAGCATGGGCATCGGCGTGCTGCCGACTTCGTCAGCGCTGCCGGGCTTGCGCGCGGGGACGCTCGCGCGCGTGCTGCCGCAATACACGATGCAGGAGCTGAACGTCTACGCGCTGTACCCGTCGCGCCAGTATCTCGATGCGAAGATCCGCACGTGGGTCGAGTTCCTGCGCGACGCGCTGCCGGAAACGCTCGCCGCGGATGCCGAATCGCTGAAGGAATTCGTCGTCACTTGAGAACGGCGCGAATTCGTTCGTTACGAAAAAAAGCGCGGTGCAACACTTGCTTACTCACTGTTTGTCCGCAGCTTGATACTTTCGGCACTGTTCAATTGCAACTTTCACCGGGACAAGTCAAATGGGTACGCCACTTCTCCTCGCACTCGCCGCGCTTCTGGTGCTGATCGCCATTCCGGCGTCGCGCGATCTTTTCAACGCCATGCGCGCCCAGTCGGAACGCGATGCGAAGCGCCGTCTCGTGCCGGTTCGGATCGACGACGAGCGCGACGCGCGCATGCGACGCAATCGCGATCCGTACGATCGCTGATCAGAGCAGGGTTTCGAGCGGTTCGATGAGACGCGGCTCGTCGTTGGTCGCGCGATTCACGTCCGATGAAACGCGATGCCAGACGAAATGCGACGCCGGCACGCCATCGGCTTTGACGAGCCCGGCGAGGTCATCCGATGATGCGGCGGGATCGAGCCAGCGCCGCGCGACGGCCGGCGCAAACACCAGCGGGCGGCGGTCGTGCACATCGACGAGACCCTCGTCGGCGGCGGCCGTCACGATGACGAAGCCAGCGCCAGGCGCCGCGGCGTCTTCATCGCGCAGGATGCTGGTGAGCGCGGCGAGATACATCGGCCGCCGTCCGCGCGCTGAATGAAGTAGGGCTGCTTGAACGGCTTCGCCGCGGGATCACCGGGGCGCGGCTCGATGCGCCATTCGAACCAGCCGTCAGCGGGCACGAGAATGCGCGCCTTCTTCCACAAATGCTTGAAATACGCGCTCGTCGACGCAGTCTCGACGCGTGCGTTGATCGTCTGCGGCAACTTCTTCTGAATGGCCCACGGCGGGCAATAACCCCAATGCACGGCGCGAATCGTTTCGTCGGGATAGACGGCGAGCGGATGCGTGCCGGGCGAAAGGTTATAGCCGGGACGCCTGTCGGCGGCATCCACGAGCACGAACGGATTCTTCAGATGCAGGCGTTGCGCGTAATGCATCGGCAGTCGGTACTGGCTGATTCGGCCGCACATGGCGTTCCTCCGCAAAGTCCAACACGGTTCGTGCTTCTTTCTTCGACGCTTATATTTCGACGACCTTGTCCCACGCGAAGTCGGGATTCTCCCATTGCTGCGCGCGACGGCTGAAGTATCCGCGCGGATTGCAAACGACGCGCGTGCCCCCGATGACGTAATCGAACGACGTATGCGTATGCCCGTGAATCCATAGCGATGCGGGCGCGCGCGCAAGTGTCGGCAGATGATTGACGAAGCCCGCCGACACGAGATCTTCCGCATAGCGGGGCGCCAGGCTCTCGCGCATCGGCGCATGATGCGTGACGACGATGGTCTCGCCTGCGAAGGGCTTCGCGAGCTCGCCTTCGAGCCACGCGCGCGCCTGTTCGTGCAGCGCGAGGGAATCGTCGGGAGCGAACTCGCGGTGCTCGCCATCGGGCTCGGGCCATGCGAGCTGAATCAGGCCTTTGTAGTCGAGCATGACTTTCGTGCACGCTTCCTTCGCTGCTTCGATCTCGTTCGCACCCGCGCCGAACAGCGCGAAGTCGGTCCAGAGCGTCGTGCCGAGCACGCGCCACGCGCCGCGCCGGTCGACCAGCGACGCGTTGTTCAGATAGTGCACGTTGTCGACACTGCGCGCGGCGTCCTGCATCGCCGCTTCCATCGCGCCGAACTCGGCGTCGTAATATTCGTGATTGCCGGGCACGTAGATGACGGGCACATCGGAATCGAAATTTTCCGCCGCCCAGCGCAGCCCTTCGGCGTGGTTGTGAATGTCGCCCGCCAGCACGACGAGATCGGCCTCGGCATAGGGAATCGCCAGCGGCTCGTCGCATTCGAGATGCAGGTCCGACAGCACGCGAATTTTCATGCGATCTTCTCCTCGCCGGGCGCGGTGCTCGCGCGCACGACCTTGCCGGGGTTCATCAGGTTGTCCGGATCGAGCGCGGCCTTGATCGCCTGCATGAGCCGCACTTCGACCGGCGATTTGTAGTGCATCGCTTCATCGACCTTCAACTGGCCGAGGCCGTGCTCCGCGCTGATGCTGCCGCGATGCCTGTGCACCTGGTCGTACACGAGCGCATTGACCGGGGTCTGATACGCGTCGAGGAACTGCTTCTGGTCGGCGCCTTCGGGCGCCTGCACGTTGTAGTGCAGATTGCCGTCGCCCAGATGGCCGAAAGTCACCATGCGCACGCCGGGCACGGCCTTCGCGATGATCGCATCGGTTTCGTCGATGAAGCGGCCGATGCTCGAAATGGGCACGGCGATGTCATGCTTGATGTTCAACCCTTCCTCGGCCTGCGCGAGCGGAATGTGCTCGCGCAAGTCCCAGAACGCCTGCGACTGCGCAAGACTTTCCGCGACGACCGCGTCCTCGACGATGCCTTTTTCCAGCGCTTCTTCCATCAACCGTTCGAAAAGGGCGCGCGCGTGCGCTTCGCTTTCGCTGTCGGAGAGTTCGAGCAGCACCGTCTGTGAGTGCGGCTCGCCGAACGGATAGCGCAGTTGCGGAAAGTGCCGCCCGACGAGGCGCATCGAGAAATCGGACATCAGCTCGAAGCCGGTCAAAAGCGCGCCCGCGTGATGCTGCGCCAGCGAAAGGAAATCGAGCGCGGCGTGCGGCGACGCGAGCCCGGCGAGCGCCGTGACTTTCGCGACGGGCGCGGGATGCAGCTTCATCACGGCCGCGGTGATGATGCCGAGCGTGCCTTCCGCGCCGATGAAAAGGTCGCGCAGATCGTAGCCGGTGTTGTCCTTGCGCAGACCGCGCAGGCCGTCCCAGATTTCGCCTTGCGGTGTGACGACTTCGAGCCCGAGACACAGCTCCCGCGTGTTGCCGTAGCGGAGCACGCCGGTGCCGCCCGCGTTCGTCGACAGGTTGCCGCCGATCGTGCAGCTTCCTTCCGCCGCAAGGCTGAGCGGAAAGAGGCGTTGTGCGCTTTCGGCGCGCGCCTGAATCTCGGCGAGCACGACGCCCGCTTCGACGGTGATCGTGTTGTTGTGCGGATCGATGCCGCGAATCCGATTGAGCCGCTTCAGGCTGATGACGGCCTGCGCGCCGCTCTGATCGGGCGTCGCGCCGCCGGCGAGTCCGGTGTTGCCGCCCTGCGGCACGATCGCGACGCGATATTCGCGCGCAAGCCTGACGAGCGCGGCCACTTGCTGCGCATCCGATGGCAGCAGCACGGCGCACGCATTGCCGCGATAGCGCTTGCGCCAGTCGACGCGATACGGCTCGGTGTCGACCGCGCTGGTGAGGACGTGCGGCGCGCCGAGGACATCGGTGCAGGCGGCGATGAAAGCTTGAGAAGCGGTCATGAGGAGATGAGCAAGAATTAGAGTGGAGCGTAGTTCACAGTATCGCGCAGGGAAGCGACGCGCGACCCTCGTCCGAATGGCATAGGCACGCGCGTTGGCCGCCGATTCATGCTAAAAAGCTTCACGTCCCGGCGGTATCGTCGCGGAAAAAGCGAACGGACTAGCTTTTTTTCGCACGCGCGTCCATGCGGGCCGCCCGTTTGAACGGCGCGACATAGGCGAGCGCGCAGACGAAGAATGCAAGCGAAAGCAGCGCTTCGAGCCAGGCAAGCGACGCGGACAGACCCGCATCGGTCATGCCGCGCACGACGCCTTCGGCGAGATAGAGCAGAACGAGCATCGACGCCCACTGGAGCGTGTAGAGGCTCCTGCGCGCGACGCCCGGCAGCGCGCACGCGAGCGGCAGCGCCTTCAGCGCGAGCGCCCACGCGCCGGGTCGCAGCGGAGCGAGCCACAGTTCCCAAAGGATCGTAAGCGCGATGAGCGCGCTGAGACTCGCGAGCGCGCCCAATGCGAAGGCGGACTTCGGCCGCGATTCCGGGGCGGGCGAACTCATGCCGAGCGGGCGCCGCGCACGAGATCGAGCGCGGTGCGGGCGAGCCGCGCGCCGAGTGCGACGGCGAGCGCTTTCTCGTCGGCGGAGATGCCGTGGCGCTGATGCTCGTCGCCGCCCGCGCGCGCGTGATGCGATGCGCCGTAGGGTGTGCCGCCGCTTTGCGTCGTCGTGAGCCGCGATTCGGTGTACGGGATGCCGACGATCATCATGCCGTGATGCAGAAGCGGCAGCATCATCGAAAGCAGCGTGCTTTCCTGGCCGCCGTGCAGGCTGCCGGTCGACGTGAAGACGCTCGCGGGCTTGCCGGCGAGCGCGCCGGACAGCCACTGCGGCGTGGTGCCGTCGAGGAAATATTTGAGCGGTGCGGCCATGTTGCCGAAACGCGTCGGTGAGCCGAGTGCGAGACCCGCGCATTCTTCGAGATCGCGCAGCTCCGCGTAAGGCGGGCCGTCGGCGGGAATGTCGGGCTGCGTGGCTTCGCAAACGGTCGAGACGGGCGGCACCGTGCGCACGCGCGCCTGCATGCCGGGAACGCTGTCGACGCCCTGGGCGATCGCGAGCGCAAGCTCGCGGGTCGCGCCGTGGCGGCTGTAGTAAAGCACGAGGATGTCGTTCATAAGGCTTTTTTAGTGAACGGCTATTATAGGTATCAGGTGATTTTTCGTGGCGCGGCGCGGCTTCAGATGCAAGCGCCGCCACGACGGGAGAAGCGTTTGCAGCATCTTTCCATCGATCTCGCAGCGGTCAGGCGTCTCGCGGGTTTCGTCGCGCGGCGCATCGGCGAGGACCGCGTCGCGCAAGTGGCGGGCAGTCTCACGTTCACGAGCGTGTTGTCGCTCGTGCCGCTCGCAACCGTCGCGTTCGCGCTCTTTACCGCGTTTCCGATCTTCGGCTCGTTTCAGGCGTCGCTGCAGGATTTCCTCGCCGTGCACCTTATGCCGCCGCAGATCAACGACCAGATCTTCAAGTATCTGAACCAGTTCGCATCGAAGGCGAAGGGGCTCACGACCGTCGGCATGATCATTCTCTTCGTGACGTCCGTCATGACGATGATGACGGTCGAGTCGGCGTTCAACGTCATCTGGCGCGTGAAGAAGGCGCGGCCGATCGCGCAGCGCGTGCTCGTCTACTGGTCGATCATCACGCTCGGGCCGATTCTCTTCGGCTGCAGCTTGTCGATCTCCTCGTATGTGTTCGCGCATTCGGTCGCGTTCGCGGGCTCGCACAATCTGATGCCGCCGATCGTCGAGTGGGCGCTGACCGGCGTATCGCTGCCGCTCACCGCGCTCGCGTTCACGATGATTTACGTCTACATGCCGAACTGCAAGGTCGAGTGGCGCGATGCGATCGTCGGCGGGATCATCGCGGCCATTGCGTTCGAACTGGGCAAGCGCGGCTTCGGCTCTTACGTGCGGCGCATTCCCACCTATACCGCCGTGTACGGCGCATTCGCCGCGCTGCCGGTTTTCCTGTTGTGGGTCTATCTCTGCTGGATGATCGCGCTCGTCGGCGCGATGGTCACGTCCGCGCTGCCCGCGATCCGCACGGGGCAGTATCATCGGCGCGATTTTCCCGGCAGCGATCTGCTCGACGCGCTCGAAATCCTCGCGCGGCTCGTCGAGTCGCGGGAAGAGGGCAAGCCCGGCTACACGGCGCTGCAGCTTGCCACGCTTTCGCGCTGCGATCTGGATACGTCCACGCGCCTGATCGCGCGGCTCGATGCGCTCGGCTGGATCGGACGGCTGGAGGATTCGCGCCAGCCGCGCTACGTGCTGATCGCCAATCCGAATCAGATCACGGTGACGATGCTCTTCGAGCAGTTCGTGATCGACGGCGCGGAGCTGGAGTACCAGTTGAAGCTCGATGCGGCGCAGGTGGATTGCAGCGCGCTCATGAACGCGCTCGAGAACGAGAAGCTGGACATCACGCTCGGCTCGCTGATCGCCGCGCGGGCATCGGCGCTCACGAGCGCGCGCATGCGCGAAGTGCCGCGCTCGTCGATGCCGGAGCAGCCCGCGTAGATCGAAGCAGGCGCGGGATCAAAGCGAAATCTTGCCGATGCAGATGTCCTTGAACATCACCCAGTCGCCCATCAGGCTGTAGATGGGATGGCGAAACGTCGCCGGGCGATTCTTTTCGAAGAAGAAATGGCCGATCCACGCGAAGCCGTAGCCGCAAACGATGGCCGCGGGCAGCCAGAGCCAGTCGCCAGTGGCGATCGCCATCGCGAGGCAGCCGATCACGCCGAGCGAGCCGACGAAGTGCAGCCTGCGTGACATCAGATTGCGATGTTCCTCGAGGTAATAGGGATAGAACTCGGCGAAATTCGCGAAATGTTCACCGTGTGCGGTGTGCGCCATCACGGCCTCCTGATGATGCCTGATGCCTGCTGGTGTCATGCGGGCGCTCCCGCGCCTGTCCGACGATTGCGCCAGCAAGATTCATTCTGCGGCCGTCATGCGCGGCGTGCAAGCGGGCGCCGCGAGGTTGCGCGGCCCGCCGCACAGGCGGCGTCAACCGGTTTTTGCCTGCGCTCTGGCGCAGTCGAGCGCGAACGCGAAAAGCGCGTCGAGCGTCGCGTCGGGCTGTTCGGACATCAGCGCGTGGCCGGCGTCCAGTTCCACCGTTTGCACGGAAGCGCCCGTCTGCCTGAACGCGTCCACGAGCGGGCGCGCGGCGCGCGGCGGCGTCATCACGTCGCGCTTGCCGCTCACGACGCACACGGGACAGCGCACGGCGGCCGCGCGTTCGAGCGCATCGGCGTAGGCGTTGCAGGCGCTGAAATCGGTATGGAACAGCAGCGCCTCGCCGCGCAGGCTCACGCGCTCCATCAGCCGCTGATTCACGCCGTGCAGCCAGAAACCCGGCGCGGGGCTCGACGGCTTCGCGGCGATCGTCGAATGCGACCACTGATTGACCATGTCGATCGCTCCGGGCTCGTGCTCGCGGGCGGCGTCGAGCAGCGTGTCGGAGACGTGCATCGGCGCGGCGGTCGCGAGGAGCGCGAGGCCCATCGCGCGCGCGGGATGGCGCGCGGCGGCGTCGTGCGCGATCAGCGAGCCCATGCTGTGGCCGACGAAGAGCGCCCTTTGCACGCCCGCCGCGTCCAGCACGCCGATCACCCAGTCGGCGAGCGCGCCGATGGTGGCGAGCGCCGGCCCGTCGCTGCGCCCGTGGCCCGGCAGATCGAGCGCGAGCACGCCGAAGCCGTGATGCGCGAAATAGCGCGTCTGCAACGCCCACACGCTGTGATCGTGCTCCGCGCCGTGAATGAACACGACGGCGGGGCGTGCGGCGTTGAAAGGTTTGCCGCCGGTATAGGCGTAGGCGGCGCGGCCGTTCGTATCGACGTTCATGCGCGGCTCCCGAGCGGCGCGGGCGCGCTTGCGTCCGGAGCGCTTTCGGCGGCTTTCTGCGCGGCTTTCAGTCCGCGCTTGAGATCGTCGATGAGATCGTCCGGGTCTTCGAGGCCGATCGACAGGCGGATGCATCCCGGCCCGATGCCCGCGGCCGCGAGCGCGGCGGCGTCCATGCGAAAGTGCGTCGTCGAGGCGGGATGGATCACGAGAGAACGCGCGTCGCCGACGTTCGCGAGATGCGAGAAGAGCGTGAGCGTTTCGATGAACTTCCGCGCCGCGGGCACGCCGCCCTTGATATCGAAGCTGAACACCGCGCCCGCGCCGCGTGGCAAGAGACGCGCCGCGAGCGCGTGATCGCGATGCGTCGGCAATTCGGGATAGGCTACGCCCTCGACCGCCGGCGATTTCAGCAGGAACTCGATCACCTTGCGCGTATTCGCGACATGCCGATCCATGCGCAGCGGCAAGGTCTCGATGCCTTGAAGCAGTTGCCACGCCGCCTGCGGATGCAGACACGCGCCGAAATCGCGCAGGCCTTCACGCCGGGCGCGCAACAGGAACGGCGCGACGGTGCTCTCTTCGGCGAACACCATGCCGTGAAAGCCCTCGTACGGCTCGGTGAACTCGGGAAAGCGTCCGCTTGCCGCGAAGTCGAACGTGCCGCCATCGACGAGCACGCCGCCGATCGTGGTCCCGTGTCCGCCGAGAAACTTCGTCGCGGAGTGATAGACGAGATCCGCGCCATGCTCGAACGGTCGCAGCAGATACGGCGTCGTGAACGTGGAATCGACCAGCAGCGGCACGCCGCGCTCGTGCGCGAACCCCGCGACGCCCGCGATATCGAGCACGTCGAGCCCGGGATTACCGAGCGTTTCGCCGAACAAGAGCCGCGTGTCGGGCCGCGCGGCCGCGCGCCACGCGTCGAGATCGTGCGGCGGCACGAAAGTCGTCTCGATGCCGAAGCGCCGCAGCGTGTAATGCAGCAGATTGTGCGAGCCGCCGTAGAGCGCGCTCGACGCGACCACATGCGAGCCCGCGCCCATCAGCGTGGCGATGGCCAGATGCAGCGCGGCCTGTCCGCTCGCCGTGCCGATCGCGCCGACGCCGCCTTCGAGGGCGGCCACGCGTTCTTCGAACACCGCGACGGTCGGGTTCGAGATGCGCGAATAGACATGCCCCGAGCGCTCCATGTTGAAGAGCGCGGCGGCGTGATCGGAGTCGCGGAAGGTGAACGAGGTGGTCTGATAAATCGGCGTCGCGCGGGCGCCGGTGGCGGGATCGGGCGCGGCGCCCGCGTGCAGCGCGAGCGTGTCGAAACGATTGGCTGGCATCATGAGCGGCCGGCGCGTGTAACGGCGCCGGCATGCGGCGAAATGAGGGTCAATCATCGTAACATCGGATGCGCGCGCCCAAACCTAGGGCGAACGCGCGGCCGCGAATCGTGCAAAGCCTTGTCCGTTCGGCCAGCGCGGGCGTTCCCGAGGCGCGCCCAGCTTTCCTTTTGCGGGCCTTTCCGATAGCATCGACTCATCGTTTCATCAACGTTTGGGCATCCGCACCGGCATTTCGCGAGGAGACAGTCATGCGAGTCAGCGACATTCTGAAAGTAAAGGGCAACACGCTGTTTACCGTGACACCCGATACGCCGCTCTCCGACGCAGTCGACACGATGGCGGCGCACGACATCGGCTCGCTCGTGGTGATGGAATACGGCGATCTGGTCGGCATGCTGACCTTCCGCGAGATCATCCTCGTCCTGCATAACAACGGCGGCGCCGTCGGCACGACCACGATTCGCAAGATCATGGACGACCATCCGCTCACGTGCACGCCGGAAACCGACGTCAACGAAGTGCGCCGCATGATGCTCGAACATCACGTGCGCTATCTCCCGGTCATGGAAAAACGCCAGCTGATGGGCGTCATCTCGTTCTACGACGTGGCGAAGGCGGTCGTGGAAGAGCAGGGCTTCGAGAATCGCATGCTGAAGGCGTATATCCGCGACTGGCCCGAGCAGCAGGAAGAAGCGCGTTGAGAATCATTGACGTGCCGCGAAGTCCCGCGCTTCGCGGCATTGCCGATACCATGCGCAAAGTTCATCATCCGAAGCGCGCCGATGGCGCGTTTTTTTTCGTCTGGCCTAAGGGTGCGATTTCATCCGGCGGCCCGGTTTTCGTTTCATCCGGATTCGGTCGCGTCGCGCATGCGATCAACGCCGGAGTTCACTATTCCGCAAGACATGAGTGACAAACCGTTGCGCGCCGCGTCGCGCACTTCCCGACGTTCTTCGACCGAAGGCGAAAGCCAGTTCCGCCTGCTGCGCGAGCGCCGTTTCGCGCCGTTCTTCTGGACGCAGTTTCTCGGCGCGATGAACGACAACGTGTTCAAGGTCGGATTCACGTCGCTGGTGACGTTCCAGGCCGCGCGCTTTTCCGGCGTCGATCCGAAGACCGCCGCGTTTCTCATCTCCGCGATCTTCATCGTGCCGTTCGTGCTCTTTTCCGCGACGTCCGGCCAGATCGCCGACAAATACGACAAGGCCGTGCTCGCCCGCCTCGTCAAGAGCTTCGAGATCGTCGTGATGCTGATCGGCGGCGCCGGCTTCGTTCTGCACAGCGCGCCGCTGCTCTACGCATGCACTTTCCTGATGGGCGTGCATTCGACCGTGTTCGGGCCGGTGAAATACGCATACCTGCCGCAGCATCTCGATTCGCATGAGCTGGTTGGCGGCAACGGGCTCGTCGAAATGGGCACGTTCGTCGCGATTCTGATCGGGACGATCATCGGCGGGGCGGCGGCGGGCGCGTCCGACCACGGCGCGATGCTGCTCGCGGCCGCATGCCTCGCGTTCGCCGTGATCGGGCGCGTTGCGTCGGCATTCGTGCCGAAGTCGGAGGCGCCGCAGCGGGACCTGCGCATCAACTGGAATCCGGTCTCGGAGACGTGGCGCAATCTGAAGCTGGCGAAGCAGGATCGCACCGTGTTTCTGAGTCTGCTCGGCATCTCTTGGCTGTGGTTCGTCGGCGCGACCTTTCTGACGTCGTTCTTCAATTTCGCGAAGGACGTGCTGTCCGCCAATCCCGATGTCGTGACGGTCCTGCTTGCGACGTTTTCCATCGGCATCGGCACCGGATCGCTGTTGTGCGAGCGGCTCTCGAAGCGCCGCGTCGAGATCGGGCTCGTGCCGCTCGGTTCCATCGGCATCAGCGTGTTCGCGATCGATCTGTTCTTCGCGAGTCATGGCATCGCGCCGGCGGGACATCTGCTCGGCGTGCCGGAATTCCTGCGAGTGTGGACGCACTGGCGCATTCTCGCGGACCTGTTCCTGCTCGCGATGTTCGGCGGCTTCTACAGCGTGCCGCTCTACGCGTTGATCCAGGCGCGCAGTCAGCCTACGCATCGCGCGCGCATTATCGCGGCGAACAACATCCTCAACTCGTTCTTCATGATCGTCTCTGCGCTAATGGCGCTGGCGCTCACGTCGATCGGCGTCGGCATTCCGGGGCTTTTCCTGACGACAGCGCTGCTCAACGTCGTGGTCGCCGTGTATATCTATTCGCTCGTGCCGGAGTTTTTGCTTCGCTTCATCGCCTGGATGCTGGTGCATACGTTTTATCGCATCCGTCTCGTCGATGCCGGGCGCATTCCGGCGCACGGCCCGGCGGTGCTCGTGTGCAATCACGTGAGCTTCGTCGATGCGGTCGTCATCATGGCCGAGAGCCCGCGGCCAATCCGCTTCGTGATGGATCACCGGATCTTCCGCACGCCGGTGCTCGGACGCCTGTTCCGTCGCGTGAAGGCGATTCCGATCGCGCCCGCGCACGAGGACGCGCATATGCTCGAACGCGCCTATGAGGAATGCGCGAAGGCGCTGGATGAAGGCGATCTCGTCTGCATCTTTCCCGAAGGCAAACTGACGCGCGACGGCGAGATGAACCCGTTCAGGCGCGGCATCTCGGAGATTCTGAAGCGCCATGCGGCGCCCGTCGTGCCGATGGCGCTGCGTGGGCTCTGGGGCAGCGTGTTCTCGCGCCACGAAGACGCGCAGTGGCCGCGCCCGATTCATCGCGGCGCGATGACGCGCCTCACGCTCGCGGTCGGCGAGCCGATCGCGCCGGAAGACGCGACGCCCGCGCATTTGCAGGAAGTCGTGTCGGCCTTGCGCGGCGCGCGGCGGTAGATGGCGCTGGCATAATAGCGGTTTCCCCCGACACTTTTTTTCAGGTCGACGCTCATGTCCGGCAATACCCTTGGCACGCTCTTCACCGTCACGAACTTCGGCGAATCGCATGGACCGGCGATCGGCTGCGTGATCGACGGCTGCCCGCCGGGCATGGCGCTCTCGCAAGCCGATATCCAGATCGAGCTCGATCGCCGCCGCCCCGGCACGTCGCGGCACGTCACGCAGCGTCAGGAAGCCGATCAGGTCGAGATTCTCTCCGGCGTGTTCGAAGGCGTGACGACGGGCACGCCCATCGCGCTCCTGATCCGCAACACCGATCAGCGCAGCAAGGACTACGGCAACATCGCGCAGACGTTTCGTCCCGGTCACGCGGACTACACCTACTGGCAGAAGTACGGCGTGCGCGATTATCGCGGCGGCGGCCGTTCGTCGGCGCGGCTGACGGCGCCGACGGTTGCCGCGGGCGCGGTCGCGAAGAAGTGGCTGCGCGAGAAGTTCGGGCTCGAGACGCGCGGCTGCATGAGCGCTTTGGGCGAGATCGGCATTCCGTTCGTCGATTGGCGGCACGTGCAGGAGAATCCGTTCTTCTCGCCGAATGCGGACGTCGTTCCGCAACTCGAGGAATACATGGACAACCTGCGCCGCGACGGCGATTCGGTCGGCGCACGCATCGAAGTCGTGGCGACGGGCGTGCCGGTCGGTTTGGGCGAGCCGCTTTACGACCGTCTGGATGCCGACATCGCCCACGCGATGATGGGACTCAACGCGGTGAAAGCCGTCGAGATCGGCGCGGGGTTCGCGAGTGTCGCGCAGCGCGGCTCGCAGCACGGCGACGAGATGACGCCCGAAGGCTTCGCGACCAACAACGCGGGCGGCATTCTCGGCGGCATTTCGAGCGGGCAGGACATCCGCGTGTCGATCGCGATCAAGCCGACGTCCAGCATCCGCACGCCGCGCCAGTCGATCGATCAGGAAGGCGCTGCCGCTACCGTCGAAACGTTCGGCCGTCACGATCCGTGCGTCGGCATCCGCGCGACGCCGATCGCGGAAGCGCTGCTCGCGCTGGTGTTGATGGACCACGCGCTGCGTCATCGGGCGCAATGCGGCGATGTCATCGTCGGTACGCCGAAGATCGCGGCGCAAATGCCGTCGAAGTAAAAAAGGGCGCCGATTTCGGCGCCCTCTGTTTTTTTCAGACCTTACATGTTCGGATAGTTCGGCCCGCCGCCGCCTTCCGGCGTGACCCAAACGATGTTCTGCGTCGGGTCCTTGATGTCGCAGGTCTTGCAGTGCACGCAGTTCTGCGCGTTGATTTGCAGGCGCTCGCTGCCGTCGTCGGACTTGACGAACTCATACACCGCGGCGGGGCAATAGCGGCCTTCCGGTCCCGCATACGTGCGCAGATTCACGTTGACCGGCACGCTCGGATCTTTCAGCGTCAGGTGCGCCGGCTGATTCTCCTCGTGATTCGTGTTCGAGATGAACACCGACGAGAGACGGTCGAACGTGAGCTTGCCATCGGGCTTCGGATAGACGATCGGCTTGCACTGAGAGGCCGGTCTCAGCATCTCGTGATCCCAGTGCTGATGATGCAGCGTCCAGGGTACGTTGCCGCCCATCACTTTCTGCTCCAGGCCGACCATGAAGGTGCCGAGGTACAGGCCCTTGCTCATCCACTGCTTGAAGTTGCGCGCGCGATGCAATTCGGTCTTGAGCCAGGACGTATCGAACGCTTCGGGGTAGGCCGCGAGCTCGTCGTTCTGACGGCCCGCCTGCACCGCATCGAACGCGGCTTCGGCCGCCATCTTCCCGGACTTGATCGCCGCGTGGCTGCCCTTGATGCGCGATGCGTTCAGGAAACCCGCGTCGTCGCCCGCAAGCGCGCCGCCCGGGAACGCGAGCTTTGGCAGCGACATCAGGCCGCCTGCGGTGATCGCGCGCGCGCCGTAGGAAATGCGCTTGCCGCCTTCGAGGAACGGCCGGATCGACGGATGCGTCTTGTAGCGCTGGAATTCCTCGAACGGCGACAGATACGGATTCGAATATCCCAGCCCGACGACGAAGCCCACTACCACCTGGTTGTTGTCCATGTGATAGAGGAACGAGCCGCCGTAGGTGTCGGGCTCGAGCGGCCAGCCGGCGGTGTGGATCACGAGACCCGGCTTGTGCTTGGCCGGATCGATTTCCCACAATTCCTTGATGCCGATGCCGTAGACCTGCGGATCGGCGTTCTGATTGAGGTTGAACTTCGCGATGAGCTGACGCCCGAGATGCCCGCGCGCGCCTTCGCAGAAAAGCGTGTACTTCGCGTGCAGCTCCATGCCGAGCTGGAAATTCTCGGTGGGCTCGCCATCCTTGCCGACGCCCATGTTTCCGGTGACGACGCCGCGCACCGCGCCATCGTCGCCGTACAGCACTTCGGCGGCTGGAAAGCCTGGGAAAATCTCGACGCCGAGCGCTTCAGCCTGCTGCCCGAGCCAGCGCGTGACATTGGCGAGCGAGATGACGTAGTTGCCGTGATTCTTGAAGTTGTCGGGAAGCAGCCAGTTCGGCACCTGCTTCGCGCCGTCCTGCGACAGAAACAGGAAGCGGTCTTCGGTCACTTCGACGTCGAGCGGCGCGCCTTTTTCCTTCCAGTCGGGAAGGAGCTCGGACAGGCCGCGCGGGTCCATCACCGCGCCGGAGAGAATATGCGCGCCGATTTCGGAGCCTTTTTCCAGCACGCACACGCCGATCTCGACGCCTTTCTCCTCCGCCAGTTGCTTCAACCGGATGGCCGCCGACAAACCGGCTGGTCCGCCGCCGACGATGACGACGTCGTATTCCATCGATTCGCGGGGACCGTATTGCTCGATGAGGCTCGCCGGGGTCATCAATGCTCCTATGTGCCGTTAGAATGCCCTTTCGGGATCGCGTATTGTCAGGGAAGGTCAGGCGGGCTGCAACCGAAGCCCGTCTATTTCGCACGATCGTACTATTATTCGCGGCATCCGCGCTATCGGTGTCGACACTAGCAGCCCGCCAAAGCCACGCCTTCGTGCGCGACAGGGCTGAGTCAACCATAAAACAAGGAAGCACAATGGGCCGTTCGATCAACCTGGAAGGCAAGGTCGCGCTGATCACCGGCGCGTCCAGTGGTTTGGGCAAGCGTTTCGCGCAGGTGCTGTCGTCGGCGGGCGCCAAAGTGGTGCTCGCGAGCCGCCGCACCGAACGTCTGAAGGAGTTGCGCGCCGAGATCGAGTCGTCGGGCGGCGCGGCGCACGTGGTCTCGCTCGACGTGACCGACTACCAGAGCATCAAGGCCGCAGTCGCGCACGCGGAGACGGAAGCGGGTACCATCGACATCCTCGTCAATAACTCGGGTGTGTCGACCACGCAGAAGCTGACGGACGTCACGCCCGCCGACTTCGAATTCGTCTTCGGCACGAACGTGCGCGGCGCGTTCTTCGTCGCTCAGGAAGTCGCCAAGCGCATGATTATGCGCGGCAACGGCCCGGCCAAGCCGGCGTATCGCATCATCAACGTGGCGTCGGTGGCTGGCCTGCGCGTGTTTCCGCAAATCGGCGTGTACTCGATGAGCAAGGCGGCCGTCGTGCAGATGACCAAGGCGATGGCGCTCGAATGGGGCCGCCACGGCATCAACGTCAACGCGATCTGCCCGGGTTATATCGACACCGAGATCAACCATCATCACTGGAAGACCGAGCAGGGCCAGAAGCTGATTTCGATGCTGCCGCGCCGCCGCGTGGGCTCGCCGGAAGATCTCGACGGGCTGCTGCTGCTGCTCGCCGCCGACGAATCGCAGTTCATGAACGGCTCGGTCATTTCAGCAGACGATGGTTTCTCGCTCTGAACTTTTGCGAACCCACGTAATGACCACCGACAACACTTTTCACCCTGTCTTCGACCTGTCCATGCCGATCCGCTGGGGCGACATGGACGCCTTCGGGCACGTCAACAACACCGTCTATTTCCGCTATATGGAGCAGGTGCGCATCTCGTGGTTCGAGCATATCGGCATCGCGGGCGGCAACGGCGAAGGGCAGGGACCGGTGATCGTGAACGCGTCGATGGAGTTTCTGAAGCAGCTTCACTATCCCGGCGACGTGATCGGCCGCATGTCCGTGGGCAAGCCCGGGCGCAGCAGTTTCGACACGCGCTTCGAGCTCTGTCGCGCCGATGACCGTGCGACGCCCTACGCGCGCGGCGCGGCGAAAATCGTGTGGATCGATTACGCGGCGGGCAAGTCGGTGCCGATTCCCGATCTTCTGCGCCGGATCATCGAGACCGCCGCGCCGCTCACGTGCTGAATCACGGCCTGAAGAATCACGACCCGAGCAGCCGTTGCAAGAGCTCGGTCGCGTTGCCCGTGTCGTACTTTCTCATGAGCTTCGCGCGGTAGATGTCGACCGTGCGGGGGCTGATGTCGAGCACGCGGCCAATCTGTTTGCTCGTCTTGCCCGTCACGAGCTGCGCGGCGATTTCCCGTTCGCGCGGCGTCAGCTCGATCGCGACCCGCCGCGTCGCGCTCAAATCCTCGAACGTCCAGACGCCCGCCGCGTGCGGCGCGGCCTGATCGAGCGCGCGTCCCGTCACGTGGCACCAGAACAGTTCGCCGTTCTTGCGCTTCATGATGCGGTCGTCGCTATACGTGCCTTCCTTGCTGATGTTCGCGGCAATCCGTCCGCCGATGCGCGCGAACTCGTCCGGCGATGGATAAATCACCTCGAACGACTTGCCGATGAGCGCCTCACGCGTGTAGCCGAAGATCGCGCAGAGTTGCTCGTTGCAGTCCTCGATGGAGCGCTCGCGCGAAAGCACGAGCCCGACGGGGGCGAGTTGAAACGCGGTTTGATAATCCAGTGCACGCATGTGAAATCGGTCGCGCGAACGCCTGCGTTTCGTGGCGGAAAGCCGCCGGGAACCAAACGGGCGCGGGCAATGACTTATGTATTTTTGCGTATTGTGCCGGATCGACCGGCCAAAGTACTCTTGTGCCACGCCAAAAAAGCCGCCCGGCGCGCATGACAGCGCCACGGCGGCATCAATAAGCCGATTTTCAGTTGGTTTCAAACATGGAAGGGACATTCAGATGAACAAGGTCTATCCCAGCGCGAAGGCTGCGCTCGAGGGCATCGTCAAGGACGGGCAGACGTTCGCCGTCGGCGGTTTCGGGCTGTGCGGCATTCCCGAAGCGCTCATCGCCGCGCTGCGCGACACGGGCGTGAAAGGCATCACCTGCATCAGCAACAACGCGGGCGTCGACGGCTTCGGCCTCGGTCTCCTGCTGGAGACGCGCCAGATCAAGAAGATGATTTCGTCGTACGTCGGCGAAAACAAGGAGTTCGAGCGGCAATATCTCGCCGGCGAACTCGAGCTCGAATTCACGCCGCAGGGCACGCTCGCCGAGAAGCTGCGTGCGGGCGGCTCGGGCATTCCGGCATTCTTCACGAACACCGGCTTCGGCACCGTGATCGCCGACGGCAAGGAAACGCGCCAGTTCGGCGAGAACCATTACGTGCTCGAGCATTCGTTGACGGCCGATGTCGGTCTCGTCAAGGCGTGGAAGGCAGACAAGTCCGGCAACCTGATTTATCGCCGCACGGCGCGCAACTTCAACCCGATGTGCGCGATGGCGGGCAAGATCACCGTCGTCGAAGTTGAAGAAATCGTCGAGATGGGCGAGCTCGATCCGGACGCGATCCACACCCCCGGCATTTTCGTGCAGCGCATCGTGCTGAATGCGCATCCGGAAAAGCGCATCGAACAACGCATCGTCCGCGCGAAAGGAGAGTAATCATGGCTTGGACTCGTGACCAGATGGCCGCGCGCGCGGCGAAGGAACTGCAGGACGGCTTCTATGTGAACCTCGGCATCGGTTTGCCGACGCTCGTCGCCAATCACGTGCCGGACGGCATGGAAGTGTGGCTGCAGTCGGAAAACGGCCTGCTCGGCATCGGCCCGTCGCCGTATGACGAAGAAGTCGACGCCGATCTCATCAACGCCGGCAAGCAGACCGTGACGACGTTGCCGGGCTCTTCGATCTTTTCATCGGCGGATTCGTTCGCGATGATCCGCGGCGGCCACATCAACCTGGCGATCCTCGGGGCGATGCAGATCAGCAAGAAGGGCGATCTTGCCAACTGGATGATCCCCGGCAAGATGATCAAGGGCATGGGCGGCGCGATGGACCTCGTCGCCGGCGTGAAGAAGGTCGTCGTGCTGATGGAGCACGTCGCGAAGGGCGACCAGCACAAGATTCTCGAAGAATGCACGCTCCCGCTGACGGGCGTGGGCGTCGTGAATCGCATCATCACGGATCTCGGCGTGATTGATGTCGTCGACGGCGGGCTGAAGCTCGTCGAACTGGCGGACGGCGTCAGCGTCGAGGAAATCCAGAAGAAGACGGGCGCACCGCTCGATGTATCGAGCGTGAAGTGACCTCGACGTGACATGAACGCCGTTTGCGCGGCGCGAGCACATAAAAGGCGGGCGGAGCTTTCGGGCTGCGCCCGCTTTGCTTTTGGCGCGACGGCCGCATATGAGCTGCATGTGCCGAAGGCATCGCCCGTTCGGCCAACGCCCGCTCGACTTGAGGGAAGGCGCTTTACAATCGTTTGGACTCTTCCACGAGGAAATCCCATGAGCACACCGATCGTCGTCGAAACCGTTCATTCAGATTTGAGCGAGCCGCGCCAGCGCTTCGTGCAGTGCGCGAGCCCCGCGGGGCTGCATCGCATCGCCTATACGGAATGGGGCGATCCGGCGAACCCGCGCGTGCTGCTCTGCGTGCACGGCCTGACGCGCTCGGGGCGCGACTTCGACAGGCTCGCGCAGGCGCTCGCGCATGACTATCGCGTGGTGTGTCCGGACGTCGTCGGGCGCGGCCTGTCCGACTGGCTCGCCGATCCGCGTTATTACGGCGTGCCGCAGTATGTCGCCGACATGATCACGCTGATCGCGCGCCTGAACGTGGAGACGGTGGACTGGTTCGGCACGTCGATGGGCGGACTCATCGGCATGGCGCTCGGCGGCCTGCGGAACACGCCGGTCAGGAAGATGCTGCTCAACGATGTCGGACCGCATATCGAGCCCGTCGCGCTCGAGCGCATCGGAGAATATCTCGGCAAACCGGCGCGCTTCGCGTCGCTCGACGAAGGCGTTCGGCATGCGGCGGCGCTCGCGGCGTCGTTCGGGCCGCTGACCGACGAGGAATGGGCGAGCATCAACACGCCGCTGCTGCGCGAGCGCGACGACGCCTGGGGCTTTCGCTACGACCCGGGCATCGCGGTGCCTTTCACGTCGGCCACCGACGAGCAGAATGCGGCCGGCGAGGCGTTCCTGTGGCAATCGCTTGCATCGATCCGAACGCCGGTGCTCGTCGTGCGCGGCGAGACCTCCGACTTGCTGTCGCGCGAGACGGTCGCGCAGATGGTCGAGAAGGGCCAGGCCGTGACGAGCGTCGAGATTCCGGGCGCAGGGCATGCGCCGGCGTTTCTTGCCGCGGATCAGATCGCCGTCGCCAAGGGGTTCTTCCTCGGCGATGGCGGCAGCGGGGCATAATATTGGGCTGAGCGTGCGTCGTTCAGCACCGTTTCCACTTCAACGATCAGGAACACACAATGGCAGTCATTCGTCACCACGTCGGCCCGCGCCTGTCCGAGATCGCGATCCACAACGGCACGGTGTATCTCGCCGGCCAGATCGCCGAGGACACGGATCAGGACATCGCCGGACAGATGCGCGAAGTGCTCGGCCACATCGACCGCTTGCTCGAAGAAGCGAACAGCGACAAGTCGCATCTGCTGTCGGTGCAGATCTATATCGCCGACATGGTCCATTTTCCCGGCATGAACGCCGTGTGGGATTCGTGGGTCGCTCAGGACAACTCGCCGCCGCGCGCCACGGTGGAATCGAAGCTCGCCAATCCGGCGTGCCTCGTCGAAGTCGTCGTGATCGCTGCCCAACGTACCTGAACGTGGCAGATCGTTCGTATCGCCTTATGTAGTGGCATCACCCGCATGACCGAGACCGCCATCTCCGCCGAAACCCTGCCCGAGCCGTCCATCGACGACGCGCTCGCGTTCGTGCGCGAGCACGCGAAGGATGCGCGTGTCTCGACGGGCGAACTGCTCGCCGATCACGCGGTGGGCACCGCGCGCATCATGCAGACGCTCAACGTCGATGCGCACGCGGTCGCGGCGGCGGCGCTGTTCGTGCTGGCGCCGCATCTCGACGATCCGGACAAGATCATCGCCGAACGTTTCGGCCCGGAAGTGCAGCGGCTCGTCGGCGATGTGAGGAAGCTCTTGCGGCTCGGTTCGGTCAGCTCGCGCGCCACGCTCGCGGAACTGCCCGAGAACACGCGCGATGCGCAGGCCGCGCGCCGCGCGCAGGTCGAGGCGCTGCGCAAGATGCTGCTCGCGTTCGCGCAGGACATCCGCGTGGTGCTGATCCGGCTCGCATCGCGCGTGCAGACGTTGCGTTATCACGCCGCGCACAAGACCGATCCGTCGCCCGACGTGCCGCGCGAGACGCTGGAAATCTACGCGCCGCTCGCCAATCGGCTCGGCATCTGGCAACTGAAGTGGGAGCTGGAGGATCTGTCGTTCCGCTTCGAAGATCCGGTCACGTACAAACGCATCGCGAAACTGCTCGACGAGAAGCGCGTCGAGCGCGAGAGCTATGTGACCGAGGCGATCGCGCGACTGCAGAAAGAGCTCGACACCGCCCACATCAAGGCGGACGTGAGCGGGCGGCCGAAGCACATTTACAGCATCTGGAAGAAGATGCGCGGCAAGCAGCTCGACTTCTCCGAGCTGAACGACGTGCGCGCGTTTCGCGTGATCGTCGGCGACATCAAGGACTGCTACACCGTGCTCGGCATCGTGCACAACCTGTGGCAGCCGGTGCCGCGCGAGTTCGACGACTACATCTCGCGGCCGAAGCCCAACGGCTACAAGTCGCTGCATACGGTCGTCATCGGCGACGACGGGCGCGCGTTCGAAGTGCAGATTCGCACTTACGAGATGCATCAGTTCGCCGAGTACGGTGTGGCTGCGCACTGGCGCTACAAGGAAGCGGGCGCGCGCGGCTACGCGGGCCAGGTGACGGCGAGCGAGAAATACGACGAGAAGATCGCGTGGCTGCGTCAGCTTCTCGCATGGAAGGACGATGTCGAAGGCGAACATGGCGGCGAGCAGCGGGGCTGGCAGCATCTGCGCGACGCCACGCTCGACGACGATCATATCTACGTGCTCACGCCGCAGGCGCGCGTGATCGCATTGCCGCAGGGCGCAACGGCCGTCGATTTCGCCTATCACCTGCACAGCGAGCTCGGGCATCGCTGCCGGGGCGCGCGCGTCGACGGCGCGATGGTGCCGCTCAACACGCCGCTCTCGAACGGGCAGACGGTCGAGATCGTCGCGGTGAAAGAGGGCGGCCCTTCGCGCGACTGGCTCAATCCGCAACTCGGCTATCTGCACAGCGCGCGGGCGCGGCAGAAGGTGCGGTCGTGGTTCCTCGCGGCGGACGCGGCGGAGAACATCGCGGCTGGACGGACGATCGTCGAAAAGACCTTGCAGCGCGAAGGCAAGACCTCGGTCAGCCTGGAGCAGCTCGCGGCGAAGCTCGGCTTCAAGACGCCGGAAGAGCTTTACGCGGTCGTCGCGAAGGAAGAGTTCAGTCTGCGCAACATCGAGCACGCGCTCTCCGACACGCCGCCGCCCGAGCCCGAGCCGGAAGCGCCCGAGCAGTTCGAAAAGCGCAGCAGCGGGCAGAGCGTCGCGCACGGCGCATCGACGGGCGTGCTCGTGGTCGGCGTCGATGCGCTCCTCACGCAACTCGCGCGCTGTTGCCGTCCGGCGCCGCCCGATGCGATCGCCGGCTTCGTCACGCGCGGCAAAGGCATGTCCGTCCACCGCACGGATTGCGCGACGTTCAAGCGCATGTCGCAGCGCTCGCCGGAGCGCGTGCTGCACACGACGTGGTCCGCGGACGTGATGAACGGCCGTGGATCGTCGGTGTATCCGGTGGATCTCGCGGCGGAATCGGCGGATCGGCAAGGCTTGCTGCGCGATATCTCCGAAGTGTTCGCGCGCGAGAAGATCAATGTGATCGGCGTGAAGAGCCAGAGCCGCCGGAATATCGCGTATATGCAGTTCACCGTGGAAGTGTCGAATGCCGCGCAGATTCAACGCGCCTGTACGCTGCTCGGCGAAGTGCAGGGCGTCATTCGCGCGTCACGGCGAGCATAATCGGGCGGCATTGAACGGATCGGCGAATATTTTCCAATTTTCTGAAGATAAGCACTTGCCAAGATCTGAAACGCTCCATATAATCTCACTTCTTTCAGGCTCGTAGCTCAGCTGGTTAGAGCACCACCTTGACATGGTGGGGGTCGTTGGTTCGAGTCCAATCGAGCCTACCAACGAAAACGAAGCTTCGGCGGGTGTAAATCTCCGAGGGTTCAAACCGCAAGAAGCGCTCAGCGCAAAAGGCGAAAAAAATGGCACGTCGAACGTTGACCGATACAAAGTCGGAACGACGCCAGTCGAGGACCTAATTCGCCTTCTGCCAATTTGTTTCGCGGTAAGTGTGAAAAGTGAATGCGGCCCCTCGATAGCGGGGCCGCATTTTTTTTGCCTTGCGATTTTCGAAACGGAGATCGCAAGGCAATGCTTAATCGAAATCGCCCGGCGTGCGCCGGCGTCTTGGAGAACGATATGGTTTCGGTACGTTTGCCTGATGGGTCGGTCCGACAATACGACCACCCGGTGACCGTCGCGGAAGTCGCGGCATCGATCGGCGCGGGCCTCGCCAAGGCGGCGCTGGCCGGCAAGCTCAACGGTGAACTCGTCGACACCTCGTTTCTGATCGACAAGGATTCCTCGCTCGCCATCGTCACGGACAAGGACCCCGAGGGGATCGATGTCGTGCGCCACTCGGCTGCGCATTTGCTCGCCTACGCGGTGAAGGATCTGTTCCCCGAGGCGCAGGTGACCATCGGGCCGGTCATCGACAACGGCTTCTACTACGACTTCTCGTACAGCCGTCCCTTCACGCCCGAAGACCTCGAAAAGATCGAAAAGCGCATGCAGGAACTGGCTCAGAAGAATGAGCCGGTGTCGCGCCGCGTCGTAACGCGCGACGAGGCCGTCGAGTACTTCAAGAGCATCGGCGAAGCGTACAAGGCTGAGATCATCCAGTCGATTCCGGAAAGCGATGAGATCCGGCTTTACTCGCACGGCAATTTCATCGACCTGTGCCGCGGCCCGCACGTGCCGTCGACCGGCAAGCTGAAGGTTTTCAAACTGATGAAAGTCGCGGGCGCATACTGGCGCGGCGACTCGAAGAACGAGCAGCTCCAGCGCATCTACGGCACCGCGTGGACGAAGAAGGAAGATCAGGACGCGTACCTGCACATGCTGGAAGAGGCCGAGAAGCGCGATCACCGCAAGCTCGGCAAGCAGCTCGACCTGTTCCATCTGCAGGACGAGGCGCCGGGCATGGTGTTCTGGCATCCGAAAGGCTGGTCGCTGTGGCAGCAGGTCGAGCAATACATGCGCCGCCGCGTGAACGAGGCCGGCTATCTCGAAATCAAGACTCCGATGGTGATGGACCGCTCCCTGTGGGAAGCGTCGGGCCACTGGCAGAACTATCGTGAAAACATGTTCACGACCGAATCGGAAAAACGCGACTACGCCATCAAGCCGATGAACTGTCCGGGCCACGTCCAGGTGTTCAACCACGGGCTGCGCTCGTACCGCGATCTGCCGCTGCGCTATGCAGAGTTCGGCTCGTGTCACCGCAACGAGCCGTCGGGCGCGCTGCACGGCCTGATGCGCGTGCGCGGCTTCGTCCAGGATGATGCGCACATCTTCTGTACCGAAGACCAGTTCATCGCGGAGTCGATCGCCTTCAATACGCTGGCGATGAGTGTGTACAAGGATTTCGGATTCGATCACATCGACATCAAGCTGTCGCTGCGTCCGGAACAGCGCGCCGGCACCGATGAAACCTGGGATCGCGCGGAGCAGGGCCTGCGCGAGGCGCTCACCGCCTGCGGCCTGAAGTGGGAAGAACTCGCGGGCGAAGGCGCGTTTTACGGTCCGAAGATCGAATACCACATCAAGGATGCGCTCGGCCGCTCCTGGCAGTGCGGCACGCTGCAGCTCGATATGGTGCTGCCGGAGCGTCTCGGCGCGGAGTACGTCGCCGAGGACAACAGCCGGCGCCGTCCGGTGATGCTCCACCGTGCGATCGTCGGTTCGATGGAGCGTTTCCTCGGCATTTTGATCGAGCACCATGCCGGTGCAATGCCGCCGTGGCTCGCCCCGATCCAGGCCGTTGTGCTGAATATTGCCGAAAGTCAGGCGGAATATGCCGGAAATCTGACCCAATCGTTGCAAAAACAAGGGCTTAGAGTGGAGTCCGATTTGCGCAATGAGAAGATTAGCTATAAAATACGGGAGCACACGCTGCAAAAGGTTCCCTATTTGCTGGTCGTCGGGGACAAGGAGCGTGATGCGCAAACCGTAGCCGTGCGTGCTCGTGGCGGTGTCGATCTGGGCGTAATGCCGGTCGACGCATTTCTGGAGCGCCTGCATCAGGAAGTGCGGGCGTTCAAGTAAGTCACTCGCAGCGCGGCTTGTTTTTTAATCTTTAGAGGAAACGTAACATCGCTACTGATAAGTCGTCACATCGCATCAACGGTGAGATTACCGCACCGGAAGTGCGCTTGGTCGGAGTGGACAACGAGCCGCTCGGAATCGTGAAACTGGCCGAGGCTTTCCGCCAATCGGAACAGCTCGACGTGGATCTCGTCGAAATCGCGCCGCAGGCTTCGCCGCCTGTCTGCCGTTTGATGGATTACGGCAAGTTCAAGTACTCGGAAGCGAAGAAGCAGCACGAGGCGAAATTGAAGCAGAAGATCGTGCAGGTGAAGGAAGTCAAATTCCGCCCCGGCACGGATGACGGTGACTACAACGTCAAGCTTCGTAACCTCACGCGCTTCCTCGAAGACGGCGACAAGACGAAAATCACGTTGCGTTTCCGCGGTCGCGAAATGGCGCACCAGGAAATCGGCATGCGCATGCTCGAACGTCTGAAGACGGATCTGGACGAATACGGTCAGGTCGAGCAGATGCCGAAGATGGAAGGGCGCCAGATGATCATGGTGCTTGCCCCGAAGAAGAAGGCTAAGTAAGGCAAGCAGTAAGACGATGGATCGCGCGCCGTCGCAAGGCGGCTGGCGCGGCATTGTCGGAAGTTTCAGAGGGGCGTCGTTTCTGCGGCGCCGCTCATGAAGAGCGGCGGCTCGAAAGAGCCGAACGCACACAAGTGGAGCGTGGGTTTCGAAGGGCGGGAAGGGATCTGGCCAGTAGAGGAAGATCAGCCGCACACCCATGACCATCTAATAAACTGGAGTTGTTTCATGCCGAAGATGAAGACCAAGAAGAGTGCTGCAAAGCGCTTCGTGGTGCGTCCGGGCGGTACCGTCAAGCGCGGTCAAGCGTTCAAGCGCCACATTCTTACCAAGAAAACCACCAAGAACAAACGCCATCTGCGTGGCTCCACGGCCGTTCATGATTCCGATCTGAACTCCGTTCGCGCAATGCTGCCGTTCGCCTAACCTCATCTAACTTAAGGAGAGCAACATGCCTCGAGTAAAACGTGGGGTTACCGCACGGGCCCGTCACAAGAAGATCATCCGTCTGGCCAAGGGTTACCGCGGCCGTCGCAATAACGTCTATCGCATCGCCAAGCAGGCGGTCATGCGCGCAGGCCAGTACGCCTACCGCGATCGCCGCAACAAGAAGCGTGTGTTCCGCGCACTGTGGATCACGCGTATCAACGCGGCGGTGCGTCAGCATGACATGACCTACAGCGTGTTCATCAACGGCCTGAAGAAGGCGTCGATCGAACTCGACCGCAAGGTTCTGGCTGACATGGCTGTGTTCGACAAGGCCGCTTTTGCTGCGATCGTGAAGCAGGTGAAAGCCGCCGTTGCAGCCTAATTGCGAGATTAGTACTGCGTGGTTCGCCTCTTCGCCGCCAAGCTGTTGAGGGCGGCGACAAGGTAGAAAACGGGGCTCTCACCGAGCCCCGTTTTTGTTGGTCGGACGGTTTTGCGCATGGCTTGCACCGGTTTTCATCGACTCAGGCCACGCCCAAAACCGAACTTAGTCAGAACTTCGAAAAGATGGGATCAATGGATCTGGACCAGATTGTCGCCGACGCGAAAAGCGCCTTTGAACACGCCGCCGATACCACCACGCTCGAAAACGAGAAGGCGCGGTTTCTCGGCAAGTCCGGCGCGCTGACCGAATTGCTGAAGGGATTGGGCAAGCTCGATCCGGAAGCGAAGAAGACCGAGGGCGCGCGCATCAATCAGGCGAAGCAACAGGTCGAGGGTGCGCTCAACGCGCGCCGTCAGGCACTCGCCGATGCGCTCCTGAACCAGCGTCTCGCGGCCGAAGCCATCGACGTCACGCTGCCCGGACGCGGCGCGGGCGCCGGCACGCTGCACCCGGTCATGCGCACGTGGGAGCGCGTCGAGCAGATCTTCGGCACGATCGGCTTCGACGTGGCGGACGGCCCTGAAATCGAGACCGACTGGTACAACTTCACCGCGTTGAACAGCCCCGAGAACCATCCGGCGCGCTCGATGCAGGACACGTTCTACGTCGACGGCAAGGACGCCGATGGCCGACCGCTGCTGCTTCGCACGCACACGAGCCCCATGCAGGTGCGCTACGCGCGCATGAACAAGCCGCCGATCAAGGTTATCGTGCCGGGCCGCACGTATCGTGTGGACAGCGACGCCACGCATTCGCCGATGTTCAATCAGGTCGAAGGTTTGTGGATCGAAGAGAACATCAGCTTTGCCGATCTCAAGGGCGTCTATACCGATTTCCTCAAGAAGTTTTTCGAGCGCGACGACATTCTCGTGCGCTTCCGTCCGTCGTATTTTCCGTTCACGGAGCCGTCCGCCGAAATCGACATGATGTTCGAGCACGGCAAGAACGCGGGCAAATGGCTGGAGATTTCCGGTTCCGGCCAGGTGCATCCGACCGTCATCCGCAACATGGGCCTCGATCCGGAGCGCTACGTCGGCTTCGCGTTCGGCAGCGGCCTCGAACGTCTGACGATGCTGCGCTATGGCGTGCAGGACTTGCGTCTGTTCTTCGAGAACGACCTGCGCTTTCTGCGCCAGTTCGCCTGAAGCCCGCGGTGTTCGGCGTTCAAGAGAACCCCGAACGAGACTCCAAACACATCGAACGTAGACACACATGCAATTCCCAGAATCCTGGCTCCGCAGTTTCGTCGATCCCAAGCTCTCCACCGACGAACTCGCGCACGCGCTGACGATGGCCGGTCTTGAAGTCGAAGACCTGCGTCGGGTCGCGCCGCCGACCGCGAATATCGTCGTCGGGCAGGTGCTCGAAGTGGCGAAGCACCCGAACGCCGACAAGCTCAATGTCTGTCAGGTCGATGCCGGCACGGGCGAAACGTTGAACATCGTGTGCGGCGCGCCCAATGTGTCGCCGGGCATCAAGGTGCCGGTCGCGCTCATCGGCGCGGAACTGCCGCCGGCCGAAGCGGGCGGCGCGCCGTTCGTCATCAAGCCGACGAAGCTGCGCGGCGTCGATAGCCAAGGCATGTTGTGCTCGGCGCGCGAGCTCAAGCTGTCGGAAGATCACAGCGGCTTGCTGATTCTGTCGGCGGATGCGAAGGTCGGCCAGGACATCCGCGAGGCGCTCAATCTCGATGACACCGTCTTCGAAATCAAGCTCACGCCGAACAAGGCGGATTGCCTGTCGGTGTTCGGCGTCGCGCGCGAGACGGCGGCGATCACCGGTGCGCCGTTGCAGCCGCTGGACATGCCCGCGGTCGAAACGAAGCTCGATGAAAAGCTGCCGGTCAAGGTGCTCGCGCCCGATCTGTGCGGCCGCTTCTCGGGCCGCGTGATCCGCGGTGTGAACGCGCACGCGAAGACGCCGCAATGGATGGTCGAGCGTCTCGAGCGCTCGGGCCAGCGCAGCATTTCCGCGCTCGTCGACATCTCCAACTACGTGATGCTCGAACTCGGCCGTCCGACGCACGTGTTCGACCTGGACAAGATCCACGGCGCGATCGAAGTGCGCTGGGGCAGGAAGGGCGAGTCGCTCAAGCTGCTCAATGGCAACACCGTCGAGCTCGACGAAACCGTCGGCGTGATCGCGGACGATCGTCACGTCGAAAGTCTCGCGGGCATCATGGGCGGCGACAGCACGGCCGTCGCGCTCGACACGACCAACATCTATCTGGAAGCCGCGTTCTGGTGGCCGGACGCGATCCGCGGCCGCGCGCGCAAGTACAACTTTTCGACCGATGCCGCGCATCGCTTCGAGCGTGGCGTCGATTATTCGACCACCGTCGAGCATATCGAGCGCATCTCGCGCCTGATTCTCGACATCTGCGGCGGCGAGGCCGGTCCTGTCGACGATCAGATCGTCAATGTGCCCGAGCGCAATCCGGTGTCGATGCGCGTGTCGCGCGCGCATCGCATCATCGGTGTGGAGATCGGTGCAGAAGAGATCGCGCAGATCTTCACGCGCCTGAACCTCGCGTTCGAGCGCGACGGCGACACCTTCAAGGTCACGCCGCCGCCGTATCGCTTCGATATCGAGATCGAGGAAGACCTGATCGAAGAGGTCGCGCGCATTTACGGCTTCGAGAAGATTCCTGCACGTCCGCCGGTTGCGCGCAGCGAAATGCGCGCCACGAACGAGACGAAGCGTTCGATCCACACGCTGCGCCACGCGGTGGCCGCGCGCGACTATTCGGAGACGGTGAACTTCAGTTTCGTCGATGCCGATTGGGAGAAGGACTTCGCCGGCAACGACACCCCGATCAAGCTGCTGAACCCGATCGCGAGCCAACTCTCGGTCATGCGCACGACCACGTTCGGCAGCCTTATCGAAGTGCTGCGCCATAACCTGAACCGCCGCGCAGAGCGCATTCGCGTGTTCGAGGCGGGGCGCGTGTTTCATCGCGATCCAGCCGTGAAGGCGGGCGAACTGGCGGTCGAAGGTTTCGCACAGCCGAAGATGATCGGCGGCCTTGCCTACGGCCCGGCGCTTGAGGAGCAGTGGGGTGCGGCGTCGCGCAACGTCGACTTCTTCGACGTGAAGGGCGATGTCGAGGCACTCTTCGCGCCGGTCGCGCCGCGCTTCGTGAAGGCCGGGCATCCGGCGCTGCATCCGGGACGCAGCGCGCGTATCGAAGTGGCGGGGCGCGCGGTCGGCTGGATCGGCGAACTGCATCCACGCTGGCTGCAGAAATACGACCTGCCGAATGCGCCGATCCTCTTCGAAATCGAAGCTGATGCGCTGATGGAACGCGCGTTGCCCGCGCCGTCCGAAGTATCGAAATTCCCGCCGGTGCGGCGAGATATCGCGATTGTCGTGGATCAACACGTGCCCGTTCAGGCGCTCCTCGACGAGCTCGAAAACGCTCGCTCGGAGACCGCTTGCAGACACGTCACGAGGGTTGCGCTTTTCGATGAATTTCGTCCAAAATCAAATACTTCCGGTGGCTTGGGAGCGCACGAGAAAAGTCTTGCCTTCCGTGTAACGTTGCAAGATACTGGCGGCACGCTTCAGGACGAAACGGTCGATACGGCCATCAAAACACTGGTGGATCGCCTGGCTCGAGTACACGGCGCGCGGTTGCGCGGATAGCCTGCAGTTGGCCCGTCCGTTTCAACCGCCAAGTCTCAAACTGGCAAGCGCCGTCTTACCGATATGAACCAAATGAACTCGAGTGATTTCGAAGCCCTTCTTTCGGCGCAGCGTAGCGCCATGACCCGAGATACCCAGACCTCGAGCGCACCCGGCGACACGCCCACGCTCACCAAAGCCGAGCTGGCTGAGATGCTGTTCGACCAGGTTGGTCTGAACAAGCGCGAAGCCAAGGACATGGTCGAAGCCTTCTTCGAAGTCATCCGCGATGCGCTGGAGAGCGGCGAGAGCGTCAAGCTGTCCGGTTTCGGCAATTTCCAGTTGCGCGACAAGCCTCAACGTCCGGGCCGCAATCCGAAGACGGGCGAGGCCATTCCTATCGCCGCGCGGCGGGTCGTCACGTTTCACGCAAGTCAGAAGCTGAAGGCGCTGGTCGAAACGGGCGCGGAGACGGATCTCACTCGCTGATCTCGCCTCGGCGCGTAGACGTCCGCGCGCCACGCTCTTTTGCCCACCGCGCTTCAATCGACATCACTTATAACGATGGTTGATCGACGATGGAAAAAGTCGTCTTGCCTCCGATCCCCGCCAAGCGTTACTTCACGATTGGCGAAGTCAGCGAGTTGTGCGGCGTCAAGCCTCACGTGCTGCGCTATTGGGAGCAGGAGTTCACGCAGCTGAGACCGGTCAAGCGGCGCGGCAATCGTCGCTACTATCAGCACCACGAAGTCTTGCTGATCCGGCGCATCCGCGAGTTGCTCTATGAACAAGGCTTCACGATCAACGGCGCGCGCAACCGGCTCGATTCCCAAGGGCGCGCGAATGGCGACGAGGCCGAGATAGCCGAAGCGCAAGGTTCGGCGCAAGCGCAGCCGGGCGTCGATGTCGATCAGTTGCGCAAGGAAATTCTTCAGGTGATCGACTTGCTGGGCCGATGAGCGCCTCGATCATCCACGCTACGATGCCGCGATTCGTCGCGGCATTTTTTCGTCCCGATGATGCGCGGTACTGTGTCTGCAAGCGCAGTCGTTGCCTGCGGTTTCAATACTCGATGGCAGAGCGGATGCGCTTTTTCGAGCGGACTGCCGCCTGAGAATGGCGATCGGGCATCGTGATGTTGATCGACCAATAGACGATGCTCGGCCCGACGCCCCAGGGCGGATAGATACGCCAGTCGCCGGCGCCGTGATGGAAGAAATAAAGCGCGAATACGCCGCCCGGCTTCGGCGCGCTCACGCACACGTAGCGGCTGCCGCCAGGATAGATACGCCCGAAACGGGTGACGCGCGCACGGCTTGCCGGATCGAACCATCTCGCGACTTCAGTGCGCAAGGCAGATGAGGTTCGATCGCTTTGGATGCGCCGCGGTTGCGCGAGCGCGGAAACAGACAGAGGCATGAGGCGCCGTTCCTTACGTGTCACCTGAAGACTAGGCCTTAAATCACTGACACACAAGCATTTTTTCAGAATTAAAGTCTGATCAAAAACGGCGCCGCGCGGGCCTCCTAGATGCTCAAGCCCATCATCGCGGTGGTGTTCGTTACGGCTTCGTCCTGGGCGCGCACCTTGAGCATCGCGTCGGCCAGGCGGTAGTAGAGTTGGGCGCGCTCTTCCAGCAGCGTGGACGATGCATCGTACGGCAAGGCTTCGTCGGCCATGTCGCCTGCCAGCGCCTGGCCTGCGAAATAGTCTCGCAGTGACATGCCATAGTTGCTGTTGCCGGGAAATGCGCGTGGGTTGTTGAGCTTGTTATACGCCATTGTTTTTGCTCGCCATGTTCAGTACGACGGCCGGGATGGGCCAATGAAAAAAGGCTCTCCGGCAGAAGCCGGAGAGCCTTTGATTTCTGGTCGGGGCGAGAGGATTTGAACCTCCGACCACCTGCACCCCATGCAGGTACGCTACCAGGCTGCGCTACGCCCCGAAAGAGCGAAATTATATCAGAGAGAAACGAATAGTAGAACTGCTTCGATGCATATCGCGATTGAACTCGACACATTCACTCGCGGGGCGTGAGCGCATCCATCCCGACCGGAACGAGGCGACGTTTCGTCCTGCGCCAGACATTGACCCGGTCACCGATCCTCGTGCGCTCGTGCGCGAACCGCTGACGCCTGCGGAACCGCCAGGCCAGCAGCAGCGCTATCGCGCATGGGATCACATACGCCAGGATGCGCTCGCTCCACGCGGTCCGCGATCCGAAGGTGTCGTACTGCGTGCGCTCATGGAAGTGCGCGGACGCGAAGATGATCGTCAACGCGAAATCCAGCAGCATCGCGGCGGTGCACAGGACGAGAAAGAGCAGTGCGCCGTTCCACGTCAACGAAGCCCGACTCGCGTTCAGTGTGTGGCAAATGAAAAGCGCCACGCCCAGCAAAGCCAGATTGAATGCCAGGGGAAGCCAGGGAAAATCCATATCGCGCGTGCCTCGCGTGCGGGTAACAGGAACGAGCCCGGCGGTGCGAAGTTGACATTTTTTGTCATGTCCCCAGCGTCCGTTCCGAAAGCGGCGCGATCATGACACGCGGAAAACGACGCCAGAATAAGAGTATTCCTAATCATGTTCGCCGATCGGCAAGCGACTCCGACAGGAAATCAATAAACGTCCGCACCTTCGTCGTCATGTATTTGCGGCTCGTGTACACCGCGTAGACGGATGGTGCGAACGCCGTGTAGTTCGGCAACACGCGCACGAGCGCGCCCGATGCCAGTTCGGGCTCGACGATCCAAGCCGGAAAATAGGCGAGCCCGAGCCCGGCGCGCACGAGCTGTAGCGCCATCGACGTATCGTTGGTTTTGAGCACGGCGTGATTCTTCACGATGAACGCGCCGTCCGGACCTGTCAGCGTCACCGAATCGATGTTCGTGTAGGTCGGCAGGACCAAGCGATGCCGCGCGACATCGTCCGGATGACGCAGCCGGCCGTGCCGTTCCAGATACGCGGTCGAGCCCGCAAGCACGAAGGGCATCGTGCATAAAGGCCGCACGATCAGCGAAGGCGATGGCTCGGACGTCGCGCGTATCGCCATGTCGTAGCCTTCCTCGACAAGATCGACGAAACGGTTTTCCAGCCGCAGATCGACGAGCACGCCGGGATAGCGCGCCTGATACGCGACGAGCAGATCCGCGAACTTGCGGTTGGCGAACCAGCCTGGCGCGGTCACTTTCAGCACGCCCTGCGGTTGCGCCGTCTGCACGCCGACAGCGGCTTGCGCGGCCTGCAGGATATCGAGTGCCTCGCTGCACTGTTCGTAGTACACGCTGCCGGCTTCCGTGAGGCTCAGATGGCGCGTCGTGCGGTTCAGCAGGCGCACGCCCAACTGGCGTTCGAGATTGGCGACGTGCTTGCTCGTCATCGCGGTCGAGATGTCGAGCCGCTCGGCGGCCTTGACGAAGCTGCCAGCCTCGACGACTTCCCGAAACACGCGCAAGCTGGTCAGAGCGTCCATCGCGATCATTTCCTGTCTGGAAACAAAACGCTAATGTTAGCTGGATTTATCGACAGGCGATGTCTGCTTAGACTAGCCGCAGTCCACTTTCAGAGGAGGGTTTGCAATGTCCACCGAACTCCGTTCCGCGTCCGCCGGCGCGCCCGCGCTCGCCGGCTACGCCCACGCGCTGCTGCGCATCGTCGCGTCGTATATCGTGCTCACGCATGCGAGCGCGAAGCTCTTCCATGTGCCGCACATCGCGATGTTCGACGGCCTGCCGCTCGTCTCGCTGCTCGGCGCGGCGGGCATCATCGAACTAGTCGGAGGCGTGCTCGTGCTGATCGGTTTGTTCACGCGCGCGGCGGCGTTCGTGCTGTCGGGCGAACTGGCGTTCGCGTATTTCATCGGTCACGCGCCGAAAGGCAATTTCCTCCTGCCGCTGCTGAATTCGGGCGAGCCGGCTGTGCTGCTCTCGTTCATTTATCTGTTCATCGCGGCGGCGGGGCCGGGCGCGTGGAGCATCGACGCCCGACGTTGACGCTCGGTTGACGCTCATTTCGGCCACTCGTCCAGCTCGTCGTTGAACAGCGATGCGACGATGCCGCGCAGCCACATCGTGCGCGCGTCGTTGTGAAACTTGCGATGCCAGTGCTGCTTCAGATCGAAGCGCGGCAGCGGAAGCGGCGGCTCGGCGAGCGTGATCGACGCATGCTCGGCGACGTACGCGAAGCCGATCGCATGCGGCACCGTCGCGATGAGATCGGTGCGAGACAGGATGAACGGCAAGCTCATGAAATGCGGCGTTTCGAGCACGGCGCGGCGCCGCACGCGCTCCTTGTCGAGATGGTTCTCCAGAATCTCCTGGCTGCGGCCTTCCGCGCGCACGACCGCGTGGCCGCATGCGAGAAAGCGTTCGAGCGTGAGCGGCTCGTTCGCGAACGGATGATCGCGCCGCATCAGACAGATGAAGCGGTGCGAGAACAGCCGCTGCTGAAAGAAGTTGTTGCCGCGCAGGTCGGGAAAGTAGCCGACTGCGAGGTCGATCTCGCCCGCTTCGAGCCCGCGTTCCACGTCGCCGTGCGATGCCGACACCGAGCGCAGATTCGCGCCTGGCGCGTGTTTGGCGAACGCCTGCAAGAGCCGCGGCAGAAACACGATCTCGCCGACATCGGATAGCGCGATCGAAAACGTATCCGAGCTCGACGACGGATCGAAGTGCTGGCGGTCGAGCAGGCCGCGCTCGATGCGCGCGAGCGCCTCGCGTGCCGCGGGCACGAGCGCGATGGTGCGCGGCGTCGGCTCCATGCCGCGCGAGGTGCGCACGAAAAGCGGATCGTTGAAGTATTCGCGCAGGCGCGCGAGTGCCGTCGAGACGCGCGGCTGGCTCACGCCGAGACGCTCGGCGGCGCGGCTCACGTTGCGCGTCTCGTCGATCGCGACGAGGTACGGAATCAGGTTGAGATCGAGATCGGTCATAACGAACCTTCGGGTTCCTCGCGCGTCAGTGCCATGTCATCCTCGCCGCGCCACCATCTCCGACACGCGCTGCGCCGCGTCCAGGAGCGGTTCCAGAAACGCTTTCACCATTTGCTTCGCGTTCTTTCGCTGCGCGTTGCCGCTGATATTGAGCGCGGCGATCACGCGGCCTTGCCGGTCGCGGATCGGCGCGGACATCGAAATCAGGCCTTCCTCCAGTTCCTGATCGACGATCGCCCAGCCTTGTCTGCGCACGACGGCGATCGCTTCCTCGAGCGCTGCTTTATCGACGATGGTGCGCGGCGTGCGCGCGACGAGCGAACTCGCATCGAGCGCTTCATCGAGGCGCGTTTCGTCGAGGGCGGCGAGCAGCACGCGGCCCATCGAGGTGCAGAACGCAGGCAGGCGGCTGCCGATCGACAGATTCTGCGTGATGATCTTATGCGTCGGCACGCGCAGGACGTAAACGATTTCCGCGCCGTTCAGCACCGCCGCCGAGCAGCTCTCGTGCACCTGTTCGACAAGATCCTCCATCACCGGCTCGGCGAGATTCCAGAAGGGCATCGACGTCAGATAGGCGAAGCCGAGATCGAGAATTTTCGGCGTCAGTTGGAAGAGGCGCCCGTCCGCTTCGACGTAGCCGAGCGCCTGCAACGTCAGAAGAATGCGGCGCGCGCCGGCGCGCGTGAGGCCCGTGGCCGTGGCGACATCGGTGAGCGTCTGCGCGGGGCGGTTCGCATCGAACGAGCGGATGACCGCGAGGCCGCGCGCGAACGACTGGACGTACGCATCGCCGGGACGCGACGGCGCGTCTTGCGGCTCGATATCGCTGGCGATAGATGAATTTTTCATAGGCTTGAATCAACACACCGGTGAAAACCCGTACTTCGACGTTGCTTCGTTGACACGACAACGAATGCGGGACTACCATGCCGATGTTCGCTAAACGAATCCATGTTCGCATGACGAACATTTCAGCGCAAGTGCGCTGACGAGCAGGTAAACCCCAGTTCGAGACAGACAGGAACGGCAATGATCAACAAGATTTTCGATTCGCTCGCCTCGGCCGTCGCCGACGTCAATGACGGAGCGACCATCATGATCGGCGGTTTCGGCACGGCGGGCATGCCGTCCGAGCTGATCGACGCGCTCATCGAGCAGGGCGCGCGCGAACTCACGATCGTCAACAACAACGCCGGCAATGGCGACACGGGCCTCGCCGCCTTGCTGAAGGCGAAGCGCGTGCGCAAGATCATCTGCTCGTTTCCGCGTCAGAGCGATTCGCATGTCTTCGACGCGCTCTATCGCGCGGGCGAAATCGAACTGGAACTCGTGCCGCAGGGCAATCTGGCGGAGCGCATCCGCGCGGCGGGCGCGGGCATCGGCGGCTTCTTCACGCCGACCGGCTACGGCACCAAGCTCGCGGAAGGCAAGGAAACGCGCGTGATCGACGGCAAGCATTACGTGCTGGAAGCGCCGCTGCACGCGGATTTCGCGCTCGTGAAGGCATACAAGGGCGACCGCTGGGGCAATCTGGTCTATCGTAAAACTGCGCGCAACTTCGGCCCGATCATGGCGAGCGCCGCGAAGACGGCGATCGTGCAGGTGTCGAAGGTCGTGCCGCTCGGCGAGCTGGACCCCGAAAACATCGTGACGCCCGGCATTTTCGTGCAGCGCGTCGTGGAAGTGCCGCAAGCGGTGCATGCAGCGGAACTCGCAGCTTAAGGACGAAAAGCCATGAAGAAACTCACTCGTGACGAAATGGCCAAGCGCGTGGCCGCGGACATTCCCGAAGGCGCGTACGTGAACCTGGGCATCGGCGTGCCGACGCTCGTCGCCAATCATCTCGCGGCCGACCGCGAAATCTTCCTGCACAGCGAAAACGGTCTGCTCGGCATGGGCCCGGCGCCCGCGAAGGGCAGCGAGGACGACGAGCTCATCAATGCCGGCAAGCAGCACGTGACGCTGCTGACGGGCGGCGCGTATTTTCATCACGCGGATTCGTTCGCGATGATGCGCGGCGGCCACCTCGACTTCTGCGTGCTCGGCGCGTTCCAGGTGTCGGCGACGGGCGATCTCGCCAACTGGCACACCGGCGCGCCCGACGCGATTCCGGCCGTCGGCGGCGCGATGGACCTCGCGATCGGCGCGAAGCAGGTCTACGTGATGATGGAACTGCTGACGAAGCAGGGCGAAAGCAAGCTCGTCGACGTGTGCACGTATCCCGTGACCGGCGTCGAATGCGTGAACCGCGTCTATACCGATCTCGCCGTATTCGACGTGACGCCAGAAGGCCTGGTCGTGCGCGAGATCGTGGAAGGTCTGTCGTTCGACGAATTGCAGAAGCTGGCCAAGGTGCCGCTTCAATACGTGCCGTTGACCGAAGCAGCCTGAGAGAACTCTGGAGACATTGAAGATGAAAGAAGCTTTCGTATGTGATGCGATCCGCACGCCGATCGGCCGTTACGGCGGTTCGCTCTCGTCCGTCCGTGCCGACGATCTCGGCGCGGTGCCGCTCGCCGCGCTAGTCGAGCGCAACAAGGAAGTGGACTGGGAAGCCATCGATGAAGTGATCTACGGCTGCGCGAACCAGGCGGGCGAAGACAATCGCAACGTCGCGCGCATGTCGGCGCTGCTGGCGGGCTTGCCGGTCGGCACGCCGGGCTCGACGGTCAACCGCCTGTGCGGTTCGGGCATGGACGCGATCGGCATCGCGGCGCGCGCGATCAAGTCGGGCGAGACGAGCCTGATGATCGCGGGCGGCGTCGAAAGCATGAGCCGCGCGCCGTTCGTGATGGGCAAGGCGACGAGCGCGTTCTCGCGTTCCGCCGAGATCCACGATACGACCATCGGCTGGCGTTTCATCAATCCGCTGATGAAGAAGCAATACGGCGTCGATTCGATGCCCGAAACCGCCGAAAACGTCGCCGACGATTACAAGATCAGCCGCGCCGATCAGGACGCGTTCGCGGTGCGTTCGCAGCAAAAGGCGGCGCGCGCCCAGAAGGACGGCACGCTGGCGCAGGAAATCGTCGCGGTGACGATTCCGCAGAAAAAGGGCGATGCGCTCATCGTCGATCGCGACGAGCATCCGCGCGAAACGAGTCTCGAAGCGCTGGCGAAGCTCAAGGGCGTCGTGCGTCCGGACGGCAGCGTGACGGCCGGCAACGCGTCGGGCGTGAACGACGGCGCGGTCGCCATGCTGATCGCCGACGAGGAAACGGCCAAGCGCAACGGCCTCACGCCGCGCGCGCGCATTCTCGGCCTCGCCACCGCCGGCGTGCCGCCGCGCGTGATGGGCATCGGCCCGGGTCCGGCATCGCAGAAGCTGTTGAAGCGTCTCGGCATGACCATCGATCAGATGGATGTGATCGAGCTGAACGAAGCATTTGCGTCGCAAGGGCTCGCGACGCTGCGCATGCTCGGCGTCGCCGACGACGATCCCCGCGTCAATCCGAATGGCGGCGCGATCGCGCTCGGCCATCCGCTCGGCGCATCCGGTGCGCGACTGGTCACGACGGCGAGCTATCAGCTCCAACGTACCGGCGGCCGCTTCGCGCTGTGCACGATGTGCATCGGCGTGGGCCAGGGCATCGCGATGATCATCGAGCGCGTTTGAGCGTATGTTTTCATCGACCGGTCGTCTTACCGACCTGATCTGCGGCAACGCGGCCGCCAACGCTGTGTGGTCGCCGCGCGCGACGGTGCAGGCGATGCTCGATGTCGAAGCCGCGCTCGCGCGTGCATCGGCGTTGCATGGCGTCATTCCGGCGAGCGCCGTGGACGCGATCGTCGCCGCTTGCAACGCGGGCAACATCGACGCCGACGCGCTGATGACCGGCGCGGCGGCGGGCGGCAATCTCGCGATTCCGCTCGTCAAGCAGCTCACCGCCGTGGTGAAGGCGAGCGATGCCGAAGCCGCGAAATACGTGCATTGGGGCGCGACGAGTCAGGACATCATCGACACCGGCGTCGTGCTGCAGTTGCGCGCGGCGCTCGATTTGCTCGATGCCGATTTGCGCGCGCTATCCGATGCGCTCGTCGCTCAGGCGCAGGCGCACAAACAGACGCCGATGATCGGCCGCACGTGGCTTCAACAGGCGCTGCCGATCACGCTCGGACTGAAGTTCGCGCAGTGGCTCGATGCGGTGACGCGTCATCGTGCGCGTCTCGAAGAGCTGAAAGCTCGCGCCTTGGTACTTCAGTTCGGCGGCGCCGCTGGCACGCTCGCCAGCTTGCGCGACAAGGGTTCATTAGTAGCGCAAGCGCTCGCGGACGATCTGAAGCTCACGCTGCCCGCTTTGCCGTGGCACACGCAGCGCGATCGCATCGCCGAAAGCGCGTCGTTTCTCGGCATGCTCACGGGCACGCTGGGCAAGATCGCGCGCGATGTCTCGCTGATGATGCAAACCGAACTCGGCGAAGTCGCGGAACCGGCGGCGGCAGGCAAGGGCGGTTCATCGACGATGCCGCACAAGCGCAATCCCGTCGGCTGCGCGGCCGTGCTGACCGCGGCGACGCGCGCGCCGAATCTCGTCGCGACGATCTTCGCCGGCATGGTTCAGGAGCACGAGCGCGCGCTCGGCGGCTGGCAGGCGGAGTGGGAAGCGTTGCCCGATCTCGCGCGTCTGACGGCGGGCGCGCTGTCGAACATTCTCGCGATCGTGCCGGACATGGAAGTGAACGCCGACCGCCTCGCGCGCAATCTGAACGTGACCAACGGCCTCGTGCTCGGCGAAGCGGTGATGCTCGCGCTCGGCGACGCCATCGGCCGGCTGGAGGCGCACAAGCTCGTGGAAGGCGCATCGAAGGCGTCGGTCGCGAACGGCACGTCGCTCTTCGACGCGCTCGCCGCCAACGAAACCGTCACGCGTCATCTGTCGCACGATCAGTTGAAACAGTTGCTCGATCCGGCGAACTACGTCGGCCAGGCGCAGGCGTTCGTCGACGCCGCCATCGCCCATTCAAAAAAACAGGAGCGGTAAAACCATGCCTCTTGCCGAAGTCAACGGAACGCGGATTCACTATCGCATCGAGGCCACCGCGGGCGACAACGCGCCGTGGCTCGTGCTGTCGAATTCGCTCGGCGCCGATGTCTCGATGTGGACGCCGAACATCGAGGCGTTCGCGCAGCACTATCGCGTCGTGCGCTACGACACGCGCGGCCACGGTCATTCGGACGTGCCGCCGGGGCCGTACACGATCGATCAGCTGATCGGCGACGTGATCGGCCTGATGGATCATCTGAAGATCGAGCGGGCGAACTACTGCGGCCTGTCGATGGGCGGGCTGACCGGCATCGGGCTCGCCGCGCGTCATCCGGAGCGCTTCTCGCGCGTCGTGCTCTCGAACACCGCCGCGCTGATCGGCTCGGACGCCGTGTGGACGCCGCGCGCCGCGAAAGCGCGCGAGCCGGGCGGCATGCCCGCGCTGACCGATGCCGTGATCGCGCGCTGGTTCACCGCGCCGTTCATCGAGCGCGAGCAGCTCGAGCTCGCCAATATCCGCGACGTGTTCCGCCATACGTCGGGCGACGGCTACGCGTCGAACTGCGAGGCGATCCGCGACGCGGACCTGCGCGGCGAGGCGAAAACCATCAGGCTGCCGGTGCTGGTGATCGCGGGCACGCACGATCTGTCGACGACGGCCGAGCAGGGCCGCGAGCTGGCGGGCTACATCGAAGGCTCGCGCTATCTCGAACTGGACGCGGCGCATCTGTCGAACATCGAAAAGCGCGACGACTACACGCGCGCCGCCCTCGACTTTCTCGGAGAACAACAATGACCGACGACGAACGCTACGAAGCCGGCATGAAAGTGCGCCGCGCGGTGCTGTCCGATGCGCACGTGGACCGCTCGCTCACGAACCGCACGGAATTGACGACGGAGTTTCAGAACTTCATCACGCGCTATGCGTGGGGCGAGATCTGGACGCGCGACGGCCTGCCGCGCCACACGCGCAGCCTGCTCACCATCGCGATGATGGTCGCGTTGAACCGCGCCGAGGAGCTCGCGCTGCATTTGCGCGCCGCGAAGAACAATGGCGTGACGCAGGACGAGATCAAGGAAGTGCTGCTGCAGACCGCCGTGTATTGCGGCGTGCCGGCGGCGAATTCGGCCTTTCACCTCGCGCAGAAAATCTTCGACGAAGAAAGCAAGGCGTAGTCGCTGCTTCTGTCGGTCGACGAAAAGCCGTCTGCACAGGTTGTGCAGACGGCTTTTCTGCATCTTCAGAACGCGTAGTAGGGACCAGCGCCCGCGGGCGTCGGCCGCCCGGAGAGCGCCGTAAACACGCGGCGTCCGTAGAAGAAGGGCAGACCCCAGTCGAAGTAGCCGCTGGCCGGTCCGGCGAGATTGTCGAAGGCGAAGTTGCCTGTGCCGAACAGCGCCGTCGATTGTGCGACCGTGAAGCTCACCGCGCTTTGCGCGCCGCTCGATGAGAGGATCGTCGCGGCGATTGTTTGCGGCGTCGACGGGCAGTACCACGCGCCGCAGCGGGCGAGTGTCGTCGATGGAAAGAAGACGCCGTTCGATCCGCTGTCGATGAAGCTCGATCCATATTGGCTGCCGCCGAACGCCGTCGTCACGTAACCGGTCGTCGAGCTCGACTTGAGCACGATCGCGGAGCCGAGCAGATTGTTCGACTGCGAGCCGATGCCAAATGTCATCGTTCCCGTCACCGACGATGCGCCGCCGTCCGGCACGTTCGGCAACTCGATCAGCACGCCGTTGTTGTCGGCGGCGAAGTTCGCGACCGGATTCGTCACCTGCCGGGCGACCGCAAGCGTGCTCGCGACGCAGTTGCCCGAGATGCAACTGTAATACCAGCGCGGCATCGCGGACGCCGCGCAGCCCGCGCCGCAGTCGGCCGTGAACGGCCCGACGCCAAGAATGCCGTTGCCGCGCAGCGACGACGCGCTGAGCATCGGCAGGCCGGACTCGGTACAGTCCTGCGCGGTGTTCGGCGCGGCGCTATCGGCGATCAGTTGCACGGACGTCGAACTCGCGACGTGGCCGGCCATATGGACATCGGCCGCGCGCACCGTACCCCACGTATAGCCCGAGCCGAACACCGCACATTCCGCGACGACAGCGTTCGTGCCGCTGCCCGCGACGAGCGGCAGCGCGATCGACGGATCGAGCGCCGACGCCAGCACCCGCAGCCCGTGCGAACCGGTATCGACCTGAATATCGTCGATCGTCTGACAGGTGCCGGTGCCGGGCACGCAGATCGTCACGCTGGTTCGCAGCATGTTGCGCGTGTTGGTGGACGTGCGGGTGACCTCGATCGTCTGGACGTTGGGCGTCGTCGACTGCGGCACGGTGGTGTCGGCGTCCGGCGCCGATGCCGATGGCGATGGCGCGCTCGCGGGCGCGGCGGCGCTCGCCGAAGCGGGCGCGCTTGCCGCCACGGGCGCGCTCGCTTGCGCTGCCGGCGCGGCGGAGCCGCCATTCGAGCCGCCTCCGCCTCCGCCGCAGGCTTGAAGCAATGCGCAGAGCGCGATCGTCGAGAGTAGGGCGCGTGTCGTCATCGTTATTCTCCTACTCGATGTCCGTCGTGCTGACGCCCGCCGGCAGCGCGCTCGCGAGCCACGCGCGGCCGCTGAATTCGCGCAGCCGCACGCGGTTCTCGACGACGAGATCGCCGTGCGCGACGCGCGCCTTATGCAATCCGGCATCGCCTGCGGATGCGTTCGCGGCTTGCCGGAACGTTTCGAAATACGCGCCGAGCAGCGACTTGACATCCGCCATCGCGGGCCCGCGCCAGGAGATCGCGTAGACGTCGCCGTGCGAATCCATGTATTCACGCACGACGATGCCGTGCGCGTCGGTCGTTTCGTGATATCGCACGAGTCCGCCCTGATGAAGCTGAAGCACCACATCGCCCTGCGACGCGCTCCCGGTGCGCCCGGTCGCGCCGAGTTGCGCATGGACGGACGATGCCGTGCCAATCGTGAGGATGGTCAGGCCGATGGCAGCGTAGTAAGGAATTCTGATTTTCTTCACTGACTTCTCTCCGTTAATTAGGACTCTTCTTATTTTTGAGATTGAATTTTAGTGGGAGAGAGAAGCGCGGCGATACGGAGGATCACTTACCCGCGGGTTACGTCCCAGCGCGGGAAAAACACAAAGTTCCTTATGAATCAGCAGGTTGCGACGAATGAAAGAGCGAATTGCCAATTTTCATAAATGTCATAAATTGTCAATTCGTCGCAAAGAGCCTTAAATAGGAAGGACGGGTGCGGCATTTTGCTGTGCGCGGTCTGATTTCTGCGGCTAATGGCAACATGGTGATCGCCCGCCGACGAGAGGCCGCTCGGCCCTCTTTTTTTCACGGCGCAGCGCTGGACCGGTAAAATAACGGGTTGATCCACGGAAGAACGCCCGTGGCGTAGCGGAAGGATTTTTCCAAATGACAGATTTTCGTGTAACCAAGCGGATGGCTGCGCTGTTCGCCGTGGCTGGAATCGTGGCGGGATGCGGGTCGTCCAATCCCAATGCGTTCAATTACAAGAGCGATCAGCGTTCGAAGCAGGTGTCTCTCGCCGTGCCGCCGAATCTGCTCGACGAAGCCGCCGACCAGCGTTCGCTGCCGCCGCAGGGCGGTCAGGCCACGCTGTCCGATCTGCAGCAGATCCAGAAAGTCGCACCGAACGCGCCCACGGTGGTTCCTCCGGTGTCGGGCATGCACGTTCAGCGCGACGGCACCGAGCGCTGGCTCGTCATCGACAACAAGACGCCCGATCAGGCATGGCCGCAGGTCCGCCGCTTCTGGCAAGAGCAGGGCTTTCTGCTCGTCGTCGATCAGCGCGACAAGGGCGTGATGGAAACGGACTGGAACGAAACCCATCCGCAGATTTCGGATGGCCTGATTCGCGATACGCTCGCGAAGGCGACCGGCAACTCGTACGTGACCGCCGAGCGCAACAAGTACCGCACGCGCCTCGAAGCGGCGCCCAATGGCGGCACCTACGTGTTCATCAGCCAGAAGGGTATGCGCGAGGCGCTGACGGGCGTGAACAACGATTCGAGCCAATGGCAGGCACGTCCGAACGATCCGGCGCTCGAGAACGAATACCTGAAGCGGCTGATGTCCTCGCTCGCTCTTGCGGATCAACGCGTCGCTTCGAGTGGCGCAACGCCGCTCGACACGCCGGCTCCGGCTGGCAGCGCCGGCGCGCAGGGCGGGAAGGGCGGCGACGCGAAGGCGGCATCGGTCGCGGCGCAGAACGTCGCGCTGGCGGGGAATTCGCCGATCAGAAACGAGGTCGTGCCCGAGGCCACGACGTCGCAACTGACCTTGCCGGAAGCTTACGACCGGGCGTGGCTGCGTGTAGGTATCGCGCTCGATCGCGCCAATTTCACGGTGGACGACCGCGATCGCAACAAGGGCGTCTATTACGTGCGCTATGTGGACCCGACCGACAAGTCATCGGCGGAACAGGGTTTCTGGAGCCAGGTTTTCCACGGCCGCAAGGAAATGAAGGCGAAGCAGTACCAGATCAACGTGCGCGCTGTCACGGAGCAGCAGACGCGCGTCGCGATCGTCGACGACAAGGGCGACGTGGACGCGTCGCCGCAAGCGCGGCAGATCATGGCCTTGCTCGCCGACCAGATCAGCTGATCGTTCTTCCGCGCACGATTTCAAACGAACCGCCTCCTTCGCGAGGCGGTTTTTTTGCGTCTTTTTTCTCGCGCAAACGATGGCCGTGAGGATCTTCGACACGCTCGGAAATGCGAGAGTCGTCCGTGAATTGCGCAGACAATTCTTTCCATTCGGAAATGTGCGCAAAAGCTTATAGAAATCGTCCAAAGGACAGTACATTGCATCAATGGCGCGACAGGCCGCCCGAACGTTCTCCCAGAGCGCGCTGATCCGGCGCGTCACAGCAGACAAACAGACGATTGGTTCGCCGTGCGCGAACCCCGATGGCCCCGTCGCCTATCCTCGTAGGGCGACGGTTTTTGCCCGCGTTTCAACTGGAACGCGGGCTTTTTCTTTGGCATCGGGATCCGCGCGTTTCAGCGTGCTCCGGCGCGCGCCGTTATGCTCCTGTTTTCACCACTGCATTGAAAACAGGAGAACGTTATGTCGGAAGTTGCCGTCGTCGCCATTCTGGTCGCGAAGCCGGGCAGGGAGGAGGAATTGAGGCAGGTGCTGGAGGCCAATGTCGAGCCGACGCGCAAGGAACCGGGCGCGCTGCAGTACGATTTGCACCGCGACATCAAGGAGCCGCGGCGCTTCATCTTCGTCGAGCGCTGGGAGAGCGAGTCCGCGCTCGCGAAGCACGGCGAATCGGCGCATATTCAGGCGTTCCGCGCCAAGTCGCCGGACCTGTGCGAGCACGCGGAAGTGCGCGTCGCGAGCAAGATCCTCTGATCAGTGCGTTTCGTGCGGAACGTCGAGAATCAGGACGATGGTCCAGTCGGCGTCACCGTCGTGATGATACTGACGCTCCGCGACGATGAACGGCTGCTGCTTGCCGGCCGGCCCGAGAAAGAGCACGTCGCCTTCCACGGGCAGGCACTCGACGGGCGGCAGCGCCAGAAGCGCGTCCTTGTTCGCGTTGCGCGGCATCAGTTTTTCGATTTTGCGCGATGCCGCTTCGGTCCATTCGATATCGAGCTGGATATTGCTCATGCTGTCGTTCGCACGGTGAGTGCGCTCCACGGTTGAATCGTTGAAAAGACGATGCGCAATGTAGCACACGCCGTGCTCCGGGCATGAGGCGCCTCGAACGAAAAAAGCGGCCCGGCGGCCGCTTTTCTTCGTGCGCGAAAGCGTGCGAAACGCTCAGATTTCCTCGTACAGCGGCAGCGTCAGAAACTCCGTGAAATGCGCCGACGTCGACATTTCTTCGAAGATTTTCGCGGCGCGATCATACGGCTTCGTATCGGCGCCGGAAGCGCGGACACTTTGCTTCACCTTTTCCAGCTCGTCGACGGTGATCTCGCGCACCATCGCGGCCGTGACCTTGCGGCCGTCGTCGAGCTTGCCCTTCGGCGAGCGAATCCACTGCCACACTTGCGAGCGCGAGATCTCGGCGGTCGCGGCGTCTTCCATCAGATTGTGGATCGGCACGCAGCCATTGCCCGCGAGCCACGAACCGAGATAGTGAATGCCGACGTTCACGTTGTTGCGCAGGCCCGCGTCGGTGATCGGCTCTTCCGGGCGGAAGTCGAGCAGATCGTGCGCGGTCACCTGCACGTCGGTGCGCTGCTTGTCGATCTGATTCGGCCGGTCGCCCAGCACCTTCACGAACTCTTCCATCGCGACCGGCACGAGGCCCGGATGCGCGACCCAGCCGCCGTCGTAGCCGTCGCTGGCGTCGCGCGCCTTGTCGGAGCGCACGCCGCCCATCGCGCGGTCGTTCGCGGCGGGATCGTTCTTGATCGGAATCAGCGCGGACATGCCGCCGATCGCCGGCGCATGGCGCTTGTGACAGGTCTTCAGCAGTTCGAGCGCGTAGGCGCGCATAAAGGGCGCGGTCATCGTGATCTTCGCGCGATCGGCCAGGCAGAAGTCCGTGTCGTTCTTGAACTTCTTGATCGCCGAAAAGATGTAGTCCCAGCGGCCCGCGTTGAGGCCGGAACTGTGCTCGCGCAGTTCGTACAGAATCTCGTCCATTTCGAACGCCGCGAGAATCGTTTCGACGAGCACCGTCGCGCGAATCGTGCCGCGCGCAATGCCGACGCCGTCCTGCGCGGCGACGAAGATGTCGTTCCACAGGCGCGCTTCGAGATGGCTTTCCATCTTCGGCAGATAGAAGTACGGGCCGCTGCCGCGCGCGATCAGCTCCTTCGCGTTGTGAAAGAGAAAGAGCGCGAAATCGAAGATGCCGCCCGACACGCGCTGACCGTCGACGCTCACGTGCTTTTCATCCAGATGCCAGCCGCGCGGGCGCACGATCAGCGTCGCGATCTTGTCGTTGAGCGTGTACGACTTGCCGTTCTGTTCCAGCGAAATCGTGCGGCGCACCGCTTCCTTGAGATTGATCTGGCCGACGATCTGGTTGTCCCAGTTCGGCGCGTTCGAATCCTCGAAGTCGGTCATGTACGAGTCCGCGCCGGAGTTGAGCGCGTTGATGATCATCTTGCGCTCGACCGGCCCGGTGATTTCGACGCGACGGCATTGCAGATCCTTCGGAAGCGGCGCGACGGTCCAGGCGCCTTCGCGGATCGATTTCGTCGCTTCGAGGAAGCCCGGGCGCTCGCCGGCATCGAGACGCTTGGTGCGCTCGACGCGCGCGGCCAGCAATTGCTGGCGGCGCGGTTCGAACTGACGATGCAGCGCGGCGACGAACGCGAGCGCCTCGGGCGTCAGGATGGTCTCGTAGCCGGGCTTGATGTCGGCCGAGATTGCCATGCCTTTCGGAAGCGAAAGTGAGTTCGATGGATGCGTCATGGTTTTCTCCTTGGTCGGTCAGACGGTTTTGCGGTTTTTGCCTTGGGTGTTGCCGAAGCGGCGTTCTGTCCTGCGCAGCCGCCTTCGATGAATGCGATGAGATCGTCCATGCCGCGCCCGCTGGCGTCCGGTGCGACGCCGAGTTCCTCCACCGGCAGCGCCGCGCGGTTGATCCAGAACGTCGTGTAGCCGAACCACGCCGCGCCGGCAACGTCCCAGCCGTTCGACGACACGAACACGATGTCGCGCGCCTGGAGCTGCGATGCGCCGAACGCGCGCGTGCCGAGCGCATACGCGGCGGCGGCGGGCTTGTAGGCGCGCACGGCATCGACGGACAGGACGTGATCGAAAAGCCCGCTCATGCCGGCGCTTTTCACGGCGATATCGAGCATCGGTGGATTGCCGTTCGACAGGATCGCAAGCGGAATATCGAAGCGCTCACGCAATTGCCGGAGCGCGGGCACGGTGTCGGGGAACGCGGACAGGCAGGCGTATTCGTCCATCAGACGCTTTTCGGCGGCGAGCGTCAGGGCGTCGGCGAGATGGAGTCGCGCCGCGGCGTGGCGCAGCGCGTCGATCGTGATGGTCCAGAACGGCGCGTAATGCGCGCCCGCCGGATCGGCGAGCGTGCGCAACTGCGTGTATTCGATCTGCTTCTGACGCCAGAGCGTCGAGAGCGCGTCGCCGTGGCCGGGAAAGAGCTGCTCGGCTGCGGCGACGACCGAATGGACGTCGAAGAGCGTGCCGTAAGCGTCGAAGATGACTGCGCGGGGCCGGGCGATATAACCGGATGAAGATGATGGGGTTGTCGTTATGGCCGACATTGCCTTGCGCTCCGTGTAGAGGTCGGGATCGATTGTATTCGTGATCGAAGTAATGGAAAAAGCATTGCCGGATCACTTGATCTTTTACTTTTCTGAACCTAATCTCAACGCGAGTGGCTAAATTGACGACGAACACGCATGGATCGATTCAAGCAGATTGAGACGTTTGCCTCCGTGGCGGCGAAGGGCAGCCTGTCGGCGGCGGCGCAGGCGGAGGGCATCGCGCCGGCGGTCATCGGACGGCGGCTGGATGCACTCGAGGAGCGCCTCGGCGTGAAACTGCTCGTGCGCACGACGCGCAAGATCACGCTCACGTTCGAGGGTTCGGCGTTTCTCGAAGACTGCCAGCGCATCATCAACGACATGCAGAATGCGGAGGCGAGCGTGTCGGCGGGCGGTGTGAAGGCGAGCGGACATTTGCGCGTGTCGGCGCCGGCGGGCTTCGGGCGGCGCCACGTCGCGCCGCTCTTGCCGACATTCACGACGCAGCATCCGGATGTGTCGGTGAGCCTCGATCTGACCGACCGCATGGTCGATCTCGTCAACGAAGGCTTCGATTGCGCGGTGCGGCTGGGCGAGCTTCCGGATTCGTCGCTCGTGTCGCTGAAGCTGGGGGAGAACCGGCGCGTGTGCGTCGCGTCGCCGGACTATCTCGCGAGGCGCGGCGAGCCGGCCGATCTCGCTGCGCTCGCAAATCACAACTGTCTCGCGCTTGGCGCGTCGGCGAATCAGCAGCGCGGCTGGGTGTTTCAGCAGGACGGCAAGGTCGTGACGATCAAGGTCTCCGGCACGATGGAATGTTCGGACGGCGCGGTGCTGCACGAATGGTGTCTCGAAGGCCGTGGCCTTGCGTGGCGCTCGTGGTGGGAGGTCGGCGGGGATATCGGCGCGGGGCGTCTCGTGAGCGTGCTCGATGCGTTCGCCGCGCCGCCGATCGGCATTCATGCGGTGTTTCCGCAGAGGAGGCATTTGCCGTTGCGCGTGCGGCTGTTTCTCGATTTGCTCAAGCATACGTATAACGCGGCGGGGTATTGGGGGTAAGCCTATTGGGGTAAGCCGTTCGGAATCCTATCTACGCGCGTGCCATTCATTTGCAGATGCGGGCATCGAAACTTCTTCCGCTTCGATCCACGTTACTACAATGGAACCACGCACTCACGGAACGAAGAGGACGCCATGTTCAAACATATCCTTGTGCCGACCGACGGCTCCGAGCTATCGCAAAAAGCTATCGACGGCGCGATCGATCTCGCGCAATCCGTCGGCGCGCGCATCACGGCTTATGCGTGCCTGCCGCAGTACCCGTATTCGCCATTCGCCGATGTCGCCGTCGAGCCGCCCGACGACTTCCACGCGCGTGCCGAAAACGAAGCCCGCGAACACCTGCGCGCGGTCGAGCGCGCCGCCGAAAGCGCGGGCGTGCCCTGCGCGAGCGTGACGAGCATCGATGCCGCGCCGTATATCGGCATCATCGAAGCGGCGGAGCAAAACGGCTGCGACGTCATCCTGATGGCCTCGCACGGACGGCGCGGCCTCGGCAGCCTGCTCATCGGCAGCGAGACGCAGCGCGTGCTCACGCACACCAAGATTCCCGTCATCGTGTATCGGTGATGCCCGAACTTGCTCAAGCGGAAGCGCTCCCGCGATGCGCTTTCGTTTGAGCGGCGGCCGTGGCGCATTGCTGCATGCGCCACGGCCGCCGCTTTATTCACCGCTCTCCCTGATTCAGCCTGCTGTCAAGCCACCTTCTTGTCGAAGAACTGCTCGTCTTCCGTCGAGCCGTGCAGCGCGGTCGTCGAGGCATCGCGCTCGACGGTCTGCGTGACCGCATCGAAATAGCCCGTGCCCACTTCGCGCTGATGCTTGACCGCCGTGAAGCCCTTGTCGGCGGCGGCGAACTCGGCCTGCTGCAGTTCGACGAACGCGCTCATCTGCGAGCGCGCGTAGCCGTGCGCGAGGTTGAACATCGAGTAGTTCAGCGCGTGGAAGCCCGCAAGCGTGATGAACTGGAACTTGTAGCCCATCGCACCGAGCTCGCGCTGGAACTTGGCGATGGTCGCGTCGTCCAGATTCTTCTTCCAGTTGAACGACGGCGAGCAGTTGTAGGACAGCATCTTGTCCGGAAACTGCTTGTGGATCGCCTCGGCGAACTTCTTCGCGTATTCCAGATCCGGCTTGCCGGTTTCGCACCACACGAGGTCGGCGTAGGGCGCGTAAGCGAGGCCGCGCGACACCGCCTGCTCCAGACCCGGCTTGGTGCGGAAGAAGCCTTCCACGGTGCGCTCGCCGGTGAGGAACGGCTTGTCGTTGTCGTCGATGTCGGACGTGACGAGATCGGCCGCTTCGGCATCCGTCCGGGCGATGACCAGCGTCGGCGTGCCGCACACGTCCGCGGCGAGACGCGCGGCCGTGAGCTTCGCGACGTTCTCGCGCGTCGGCACGAGCACCTTGCCGCCCATGTGGCCGCACTTCTTCACCGACGCGAGCTGATCCTCGAAGTGCACGCCCGCGGCGCCGGCTTCGATCATCGCTTTCATCAGTTCGAAGGCGTTCAGCACGCCGCCAAAACCGGCTTCGGCATCCGCCACGATCGGCGCGAAGTAGTCGATATAACCTTCGTCGCCCGGATTCTTGCCTTCGGACCATTGGATCTGATCGGCGCGCGTGAGCGTGTTGTTGATGCGCTTCACGACGAGCGGCACCGAGTTCGCCGGATACAGCGACTGGTCCGGGTACATTTCGCCCGCGACGTTCGCGTCGCCGGCCACCTGCCAGCCCGACAGATAGATCGCCTTGAGACCGGCCTTGACCTGCTGCATCGCCTGATTGCCGGTGAGCGCGCCGAGCGCGTTGACGAACGGCTCCTCGTTGATCGACGCCCACAGCTTTTCGGCGCCGCGGCGTGCGAGCGTGTGCTCCTGATGCACCGAGCCGCGCAGACGCACGACGTCATCCGCCGAGTAGCCCCGCTTGATGCCTTTCCAGCGCGGATCGGTTTCCCATTGCTGCTGGAGTTGCTGAGCTTGTTGTTGGCGTGAGGTCATAGCGTTTCTCCTTGAGATTGGACTGAACGACGAATGATGAATCGATGATCCTGGCGACTTGAGCTCCGTGCGCCGGATTCGGCAGCCTGCGTTTGCTCAACTCTTATATAAGAGTCTAGGCAAATGGCGACTTTCGAAATAGCCCTTGAGGAGAGATTCGCGGATTATTTTTCCTTCGTCAATTCAAATAGATAGGCGTGGCATTTCGTATTGCGGAATGTCTTTTCCTATCTTGCAACGACCAGCATGGTGCCGCGCAGCACATCTTTTGCGACGCAAAAGGCCATTGCGCATCGTGAAATATGGCGACAAGGCGAAAAAAAACCGATGCGCGAGGCATCGGTTTTTTTCGAGGCAAGGAAAGCGGTGCAGGGACCGCTCTCCGAATGCTGCTTAGCTGCCGCGGCGCGGCGCGCGCGGACCGTCGTTGCGGCGTGCGCTGTAGCCGTCGCGCGAGCCGAAGCCGCCTTCGCCACGGTTGCCGCCGCGATAGCCGCCATCGCTGTTGCCACCACGATAGCCGCCGCCTTCGCCGCGATAGCCGCCGCCGTCACGCGAACCGGCGTTCGACTTGTTGCCGTAGCCGCTGGCATTGCCCGCGCCATAACCACGGCCGCTGCTGCTGCCGCCGCCGCCGTTGCCGCCGAAGCGGCGTCCGCCGTTGCTGCCGCCCGGACGGCCACGGCCGCCGCCGCCAAAACCGCCCTTCGGGGGCGACTTGCGCGGCTCGAAGCCCACGACGACGTTCACCGGCAGCGGCGAACGCACGAAACGCTCGATGCGCTTCAGCGCGCCCATTTCGGCGTAATGCACGAGGCTCACGGCGGTACCGCTGCGGCCGGCGCGGCCCGTACGGCCGATACGGTGCACGTAGTCTTCGGCGAACTTCGGCAGGTCATAATTGAAGACGTGCGTGATGCCCGGAATGTCGATGCCACGCGCGGCGACGTCGGTTGCGACGAGCACGCGCACACGGCGCTCGCGCAGCGCGCGGATCGTGCGATTGCGCGCGCCTTGCGGCAGGTCGCCGTGCAGCGCGGCGGATTCGAAACCGGCGTCGGCGAGGCGATTGGCGATCAGATCGGCATCGCTCTTCGTCGCCGTGAAGACGATCGCCTGATCCAGCCCGTCGCCGCGCAGCAGGTGATCGAGAAGACGATCCTTGTGATCGCGGTCGTCGACGTAATGCACGGTCTGCGCGATGTTGCTCTTCGCTTCGAGCTTCTGCACGATCTCGATGCGCTCCGGATCCTTCAGAAGGCGGCCGGTCAGCGACGAGATCTTGCCGTCGATGGTCGCGGAGAAGAGCAGCGTCTGACGCGAGGCGGGCGTCGCGTCGACGATCCGCTCGATGTCTTCGATGAAGCCCATGTCGAGCATGCGGTCGGCTTCATCCAGCACGAGCATGTTCAGTTCCGACAGGTCGATGCGGCCGCGTTCCAGGTGATCGATCAGGCGGCCCGGCGTCGCGACGAGAATCTCGGGATTCTTCGCGAGCAGCATCAACTGCTGGCCGTACGCGACACCGCCGAGAATGCTGACGGTGCGCAGGCGGCGCAGATGCTTGCCGTACGTCGTCGCGGCGGTGGAAACCTGCATCGCGAGTTCGCGCGTCGGCGTGAGCACGAGCAGACGCGGGCGGGCGACGGGCTGCGGACGGCGCGCGGGCTTTGCATTCGGATCGCGCGGCGCGCGCGGTTGCTGCGCTTCCAGCTTTTGCTGCTGCGAGAATTTTTCGATGGCCGGCAGCATGAATGCCGCCGTCTTGCCGGAGCCGGTCGGGCTCGACACGAGCAGGTCGCGGCCGGCGAGCGCAGCGGGAATCGCGCGCTGCTGCACGGGCGTCGGGTTCTGATAGCCCGCGGCGGTCAGCGCGGACACGATGTCGGCGCAAAGACCGAGGGATTCGAAACTGGGGCCGGTGGGCTGCTCGACTGCCGGAGTGACCGGGGCGTCTGTCGTGGGGGTGATGCCAATTTCTGCTGCGAGGTTTTCCAACGGGCTAGCGGTGAAGCTCGAAGTCATGTCGATCCTTGAAACGGGGAATAAGGCGTCGGCGCCAATCGGCATACCCAGGTCGTTGGATTCAGCGAGCGAAGAAACAGCGAGCAAATCGAAAAACGGGGGCCACTCGCGCGAACGTGCGGCGAGTATCTTGGTTAGAAGCTGTATCGGATACGGCAGGCCGGGTCGTTCGCGAGAACGGCAAGCACTGACGTCAGCCTGATGCATGACGGGCCGTGAATCAAACTGCGCGCAATACAACCGCGCAATGGCCTGGCAGGGAGGGGACAGTTTCTAAACTGGATTGGAGCGAAACGCTACGAAGCGCCTTGCTGCGTGTGGCTTTTGCGCGGGCTTTGCCCGTTTGGCGTGCAACCCACAGTCGAGCGCTAGCCGCTAGTATATCTGAATTTGCTGCACTGCGCCACATTTCGACGCATGGCCGCGCCATCTCCGGGCATCGCGGCGGCGCGACGCCCGTTTTTGTCGATATCAGGCGACTTCGCCTCGCTTCAGCGATTCGACGAGTTCGACGTAGCGCGCCTTGGCGTCGTTGGCCGGCGTGCCCTGTAGCGCGGCCCACGCTTCGTATTTGTACTTGCCGGCGATGTCGGTGAAACCGGGCTTGTCGCCCTCGACGTCGCCGATGCTCGCCTGCTTGAAGAGCGCGTAAAGGCGCAGCAAGGTGAGATTGCCGGGACGTTCGGACAGTTGCGTCACATCGGCTTGGGCCTGGGCGAATTGCTGGTCGATGTCGGTCATGCGTGCTCCGTTGTTATCGGGATGGCGGGCCATCTTAGCAAGCGAGGCCGGCGCCGCCTGTCGAGGCTTTCCTCCAACCGAGGGCGTCTTCCAGAGGCGATTCGGAGCGCGCCGCTTGCGTGGATCGCGCGAATCCGGGGCATGTCCCGCATTACAATACCGGCTATGACACGCACCGTTTTGCTCGCCCTCGACACCTCGACGGAATTTTGCTCCGTCGCGCTGCTGCTCGCCGACTCCGCCTCCGCTCCGGTCCAGTCCGCCATCGCGCCTCATTACGCGAGCGGGAATATCCGTGTCTGGTTTCGTCACGAAGCGACCGGCGCGGTCTCGAGCACGCGCCTTTTACCCGCCGTGCGCGAGCTTTTGGACGATGCGGGCCTCGCGCTCGCCGATTGCGACGCGATCGCGTTCGGCGCGGGCCCCGGCTCGTTCACCGGCTTGCGCACGGCGACGGGCGTAGCGCAAGGGCTGGCGTTCGGTCTGAACGTGCCGGTCGTGCCGGTGAGCACGCTGCTCGCGTGTGCCGAAGGTGCGCGGCTCAACGATCCGTCGATCCCGCCGCGCGTGCTCGCGGCGCTCGATGCGCGCATGGACGAGGTTTACTGGGCCGACTACGAATTCGACGCCGCCATAGGCGACTGGCGCACCTTGCACGGCGCGGCGCTCGATGCGCCCGGCTCGATGCCGCTGCCGGACGCGCCGTTCGCGCTTGCGGGCAACGCCGCGGCCGCGTTCGGCGATCGCCTGCCGGCTTTGTCGGCTGCCGCGCGTGTCGATCGCGAAGCGCTGCCGCATGCGTTGCCGGTCGCGCTCATCGGCTTGCGTGCATTGCGGGCGGGCCGCACGGTCGCGCCCGAACATGCCGCGCCGGACTATGTGCGCGACAAGGTAGCCCAGACTACGGCAGAACGCCTGCAGGCTCGCGCGGAGGCGCTTCGGTGAGCGGCGTGCTGCTGGCCGATCGGTATCTCACACCGATGACCGACGCCGATCTCGACGAAGTCGCCGCCGTCGAAAAACTCGCCTACGAGTTTCCGTGGAGCCGTGGCAATTTCCAGGATTCGCTGCGCAACGGCTACTACGGCGTCTGCCTGCGGCACGTGACCGGCACGCTGATCGGTTATTGCGTGCTGATGCCCGTCGTCGACGAAATGCATTTGCTCAATCTGTGCGTCGCGCCGGCGGCGCAGCGTGCGGGCGCGGGCCTCACGCTTCTGCGCGAGGCGGTGCGTATCACGCGCGCGGAGAAGCTCGAAGGCGTGCTGCTCGAAGTCCGGCCGTCCAATCCGCGCGCGATCCAGCTTTACGAGCGCTTCGGCTTCTCGGCCATCGGGCGTCGCAAGAACTATTACCCCGCGCGGCATCGCTCGCGCGAGGACGCAATCGTCATGCGTCTGTCGTTTTCGAAGGAGAGTGCGCATGGCGCTCGATGAATCGCTGGTTGAAGAGCTGGGCTTCGGCCCGGTCTGGGTCCGACGCGGTACGGCAGCTACGGCGCCGCGCGAGGAGGAGAGCCAGCCCGACGCCCCGGCCGCGCAAGTGGTGGAAGTGCCGGTGGCCGGGGAAATCCGGCCAGCGGTGGAAGCGCCGGCGGCCGCCGAGACGCGGCCAGAGCCGAAACCCGTCGAACCGCCGCCCGTCGCGCAGCCCGAATCAGATCTCCCGCCGCTCGACGCCTACGACGATCTCCCATGGACCGACGAGGCGCCCATCCACGCCGAGCCCGTCATCGCCGATGCCCCGAGCGACGTCCACACGCTCGACTGGGACGCGCTCGCCGAACGTGTCGCAAACTGCGAGCGCTGCCGCCTGTGCGAGCGCCGCACGAACACGGTCTTCGGCGTCGGCGATCGCGAAGCCGACTGGATGCTGATCGGCGAGGCGCCGGGCGAGAACGAGGACAAGCAGGGCGAGCCGTTCGTCGGCCAGGCGGGCAAGCTGCTCGACAACATGCTGCGCGCGCTCACGTTGTCGCGGCAATCGAACGTCTATATCGCCAACGTGATCAAGTGCCGGCCGCCCGGCAACCGCAATCCCGAGCCCGATGAAGTCGCGCGCTGCGAGCCGTACCTACAGCGCCAGGTCGAGCTCGTGAAGCCGAAAGTCATCGTCGCGATGGGGCGCTTCGCCGCGCAAAGCCTGCTGAAAAACGAAGCCAGCATCGCGTCGATGCGCGGACGCGTGCACGAGTACCACGGCGTGCCTGTCATCGTCACGTATCACCCGGCGTATCTGTTGCGCAGCCTTCAGGACAAGTCGAAGGCGTGGGCCGATCTTTGCCTCGCGCGCAACACGTATCGCGAGGCGCTCGCCGCGCTCGGCGTCGAGCAGGGAGCGCAGAAGGGCGGCATCTGATGGCCGCGCCGGCGAGCGAGCTCGCGCGTCTCGTCGACCGCTTCGACGATGTCACCGTGCGGGATCTCGCCTGGCTGCTCTTCGCGCCCGATCTGCTGCAGGAGGGCGATGTGGCGTTGGCACGCCCGCTGTCGTCATCGGCCGAGCGCGATGCGACGCTCGCGTGGCTCCAGGCGCTCGATGCCGCGCCGCAATCGCTCCACGATCACGCGCGCAATCCGAAGCTCACGCGCCTCGGCATCTACGCCGAAAGTCTCATCCGGTATTTCCTTGCGCACGGCCCGGCGGCGCGTCTGATCGCGGCGAACGTGCCGTTGCGGCGTCAGCGGCGCACCATCGGCGAGTGCGATTTCCTGCTCGAAGCGGCGAACGGTGTCCGGCTGCATTGGGAACTCGCGGTGAAGTTCTATCTGCATATCGACGATGGCGACGACGATACATCGCGCGCGGCGCGCCTGTCGGATTATGTCGGGCCGAACCTTCAGGATCGCTTCGATCTGAAGCACGCGCGGCTCGTCACGCATCAGCTCGGGCTGACGTCACGCGCGGAATTCGCCGCGCTCGGTTTCGAAGGCCCGTGGCGCGCGCAGTTGTTCATCAAGGGACGGCTTTTCTATCACGGACTCGGAGGGGATCGAATCGAGCCCGCGCCCGAGATCGGCGCGGATCACTTGCGTGGATGGTGGCTGACGGCGTCGGAGTGGCGTGAGGCGCGCGCGAGCCCATCCGACGATAAGGGCGATAAGCGCGCGTGGGTCGTGCAGCCGCGCATGGCATGGCTCGCGTCGCGGCGGCTTGACGCCGCGGCCGCCGAAACGCTCGTGTCCGAATCGGCGGCGATTCGGACACGTCTGGAAACCACGGTCGCACCGACGATGATCGCGGCCTACGTTCGCGACGACACCGGCGGCTGGAAGGAGGAATCGCGCGGTTTCATCGTGCCGGACGGCTGGCCGCAAGAAGCGCGCGCGTTCGCGGCATCGGCAGGTTAAGCGCCGCGCCGCCTACCACCAGCGGAAGAAGTGATGCACCGGCCCGACGCCGTGGCCGACGTCGAGCCGCACGCTCGCCTCGATCGCGCCGGTCAGATAGCGCTTGGCTTCGGCGGCGGCACTCGCGAGATCGTCGGTCTGCGGGATCAGCGCCGCGATCGCCGACGACAGCGTGCAGCCCGTCCCATGCGTGTTCTTGAGCGGCACGCGCGCGCCGCCGAGCCTGAGCGACCCGCCCGCTTCGATGAGCCAGTCAGGACTGTCGTTCGATGCCAGATGGCCGCCCTTCATCAGTACGGCTTGCGCGCCGAGCGCACGCAGCGCTTCGCCCTGGCGCACCATCGCGTCTTCGTCGGCGGCGCTTTCCGTGCCCAGCAGCGCGGCCGCTTCGGGCAAATTCGGCGTGACGAGCGTCGCGAGCGGCAGCAGGTCGTCGCGCAGCGCAGCGACCGCCTCCGGCGCGAGCAGCGCGTGATGGCTCTTCGAAATCATCACGGTATCGAGAACCACATGCTCCGGACGATGACGCCTGAGCGCATCGGCGACCGCGCGCACGATGCCCGCGTTCGCCAGCATGCCGATCTTCACGGCGTCGATGCGGATATCGTCGAACACGGCGTCGAGCTGAGCGGTGATGAACGCGGGCTCCGGCGCATGGACGGCCGTCACGCCGCGCGTGTTCTGCGCGGTGAGTGCCGTGATCACGCTCGCGCCGTACGCGCCGAGCGCGGAGAACGCCTTCAGATCGGCCTGAATGCCCGCGCCGCCGCCCGAGTCGGAACCGGCGATGGTGAGTACGTTGGGGATGGGTTTCGTGGATGCCATGAGCTCAGATGCGTGACTGCGCGATGGTCGCGGCAAGCGTTGCGGCGGCCTCGCGCGGGTCGGCGGCCTTGCAGATCGCGGAGACGACGGCGAGACCGGCGGGTCGGGCGCGCATGACGTCGGCGGCGTTGTGCGACTGGATGCCGCCGATCGCCACCGTCGGCAGGCGTGCGGCGGCGCGGATCGCGGAGAGGCCGTCGATGCCGCAGGGCGTGGATGCATCGGTTTTGGTCGGCGTCGCGTAGACCGGCCCCGCGCCGAGATAGTCGACGATGCCGCCGAGCGTGTTCGCTTCGGTGGTTTCGTCCAGATTCGACACGGAGAGGCCGATCAGCGCATCGGGACCGAGCAGCCGCCGTGCGATATCGGCGGGCAGATCGCGCTGGCCGATGTGCACGCCATCGGCGTCCACGGCGAGCGCGACATCGACATGATCGTTGATGACGAACGGCACGCCGTAAGCGCGCGTGATCGGCAACAGCTCGCGCGCGAGGTCGAACCACGCGCGCTTGTGCCACTCGGGCGCGCGCAACTGCACGAGCGTCGCGCCGCCTTCGAGCGCGGCGCGCGCGACGCGCACGGCCGCATCGTGCCCGCCACACTGCACGGGATCGAGCACGAGATAGAGCGAGAGGTCGAACGCAGCGCGCATGCTCAGTTTCCGACGATATCGCGCTGCACGAGCGTCCTGCCGAACGCGTCGGCATCGAGCGACGCGAGCCGGTCCAGATACGCGACGGCGAAACTGCCGGGCAGGGCGGCGTCGCGCGCGGCCAGCTCGCCGGCGATCGTCGAATACGCGATGGCCGCGACCGTGGCGGCCCAGAACTCGCCGCGCTCCGACGCCGTGCCGACGAACGCCGCGACCGTCGCCGACAGCGCGCAGCCGACGCCCGTCACACGCGTCATCAGAGGCGAGCCGTTGGACAGCGCAATTGTGCGGCGGCCATCGGTCACGTAGTCGGTCTCGCCCGTCACCGCGACGATGGCCTGTGTCTTCAGCGCGAGGATCTGCGCGGCGTCGAGCGCGGCGTCGGTGGCGGCGGTGCTGTCGACGCCGCGGCCGCTCGCCGCTCCGCCTGACAGACTGATGATCTCCGACGCGTTGCCGCGAATCGCCGCGGGCCTGGCATCGAGCAGATCGAGCGCGAATTCGGTGCGAAACGCGAGCGGGCCGACCGCGACCGGGTCGAGCACCCACGGCTTGCCCGCGCCGTTGGCGGCATCGACGGCGGCGCGGATCGCGCGGCTCTGCGGCACGTCGAGCGTGCCGAGATTGACCGACAGCGCATTGGCGAGCGGCGCGAATTCGCCGACTTCCTCGCGCGCGACGACCATCGCGGGCGCGGCGCCGATCGCGAGCAGGACGTTGGCGGTGAAGTTGGTGACGACGAGATTCGTCAGGCAGTGCACGAGCGGTGCGCGTTCGCGCACGCGGCTGACGAAAGAAAAGAGATCGGCGGCGGGCATGATGGCTTTCTCGGGAACGCAGGCGCGCGACGGATCAATGCCGCGCTTCGCCGATCAGCGCGACCGAATCGAATGCGCGCTGATTGGCCTGATGCCGCCGCATCACGAAGTACATCATCAGGCACACGAACGAGCCGAACATCACGATGACGAACTGGATCGGCATGTCGAGCCACACGAGCGCGGCGTAGAGGCACAGCATGATGAGCACCGAGAGGTTCTCGTTGAAGTTCTGCACGGCGATGGAGTGCCCGGCGGACAGCAGCACGTGCCCGCGATGCTGGAGCAGCGCGTTCATCGGCACGACGAAAAATCCGGACAGCCCGCCGACGATCATAAGGAACACATACGCGATCAGCAGATAGCCGGGGAAGTGCATCTTGCCGAAGTAGATGCCCCAATGCGCGGGAAAGAGGTGGCGCGTGTAGAACGCCATCAGCATGACGGCGAAGCCCATGATGATGCCGACCGGCAGCACCGTGAGCGAGCGCTTGAGCGGCACGCGCGCGGCGGCGAGCACGGCGCCCACCGCGACGCCGACCGCAATCACCGCCTGCAGGATCGCGGCCTGCGAGAGCGTCATGCCGAGCGACACTTCGGCCCACTTCAGCACAATGAACTGGAGCGTCGCGCCCGCGCCCCAGAAGAGCGTCGTGACGGCGAGCGAGATCTGGCCGAGCTTGTCGCGCCACAACACGAGGAAGCAGTCGGCGAAATCGGTGATGAGCTTGAGCGGCCGCGTTTCCTGTTTCGGATAGCGTGCGCCGGTGTCGGGAATGCGCAGATTGAAGATCGCGGCGATCACGTACATCAGCATGATGACGAGCATCGCGGCTTCCGCCGGCGTGTTAATGCGCGGAATGTGCAGCGAGAGCAAATGACTCGCGATATGCGGACTGATGAGCGCGCCGCCCATCACGGTGCCGAGGATGATCGAGCCGACAGTCGTGCCTTCGATCCAGCCATTCGCGGCGACGAGCCGGTCGGCCGGCAGGAGTTCGGTCAGAATGCCGTACTTTGCCGGCGAGTAAGCAGCGGCGCCAAAGCCGACGATGCCATACGCGAGCAGCGGATGTGCGCCGAAGAGCATCGTCACGCAGCCGACGACCTTGATGGAGTTGGTCACGAACATCACGTGACCCTTGGGCCGGGAATCCGCGAAAGCGCCGACGAACGCCGCGAGAACCACATACGACAGGACGAAGAACAGCTTGAGCAGCGGCGTCATCCAGTTCGGCGCGTGAAGGTCTTTCAGCAGTGCGATGGCAGCGATCAGTAGAGCGTTATCGGCCAGCGACGAGAAAAACTGCGCGGCCATGATGGTGTAAAAACCTTTTTTCATCTGATCCGAAGCTTTCCTCACTGCGGGTGATCCGCCCCGGGCGCCGGATAGGCGCTCGGGCTTATGCCTTTCGAAATGGGTTGTGCGCACGGCTTTATAACACGAAAATAGGCGCATTCTGACTAGCAGTAATCTCGATCGCGCGAGAAATCACACGCTCGTGCATGAAATTCCTCATAAGATAATGTTCCGCAAGGCGTCGTGGTCGGCGCAGCAGAACGCCTCCCGCTGTCGTATGCTCGCCTTTTAGACCGCACTCACTGCAATTCCACCAAACGCTCATGCCGCGCCCCCTTTCTGCAACGATCCACACCGCCGCACTCGCCAACAACCTCGCCATTGCGCGCAAATACGCGCCGAAATCCAAGATCTGGGCTGTCGTCAAGGCAAATGCGTATGGCCACGGGCTCGCCCGGGCGTTCCCCGGACTGCGCGCAACCGACGGCTTTGGCCTTCTCGACCTCGAAGAAGCCGCGAAGTTGCGTGAATTGGGCTGGGCGGGGCCCATTCTTTTGCTCGAGGGCTTTTTCCGGCCGACCGATATCGACGTGATCGACCGCTACAGCCTCACCACGGCGGTCCACTGCGACGAACAGTTGCGCATGCTCGAAATGGCGCGCCTGTCGAAGCCGGTCAACATTCAGCTGAAGATGAATAGCGGCATGAACCGGCTCGGCTACACGCCGGCCAGGTTCCGCGCCGCCTGGGAGCGCGCGCGTGCGGCGCAGGGCGTGGGCCAGATCACGCTCATGACCCATTTCTCCGATGCCGACGGTCCGCGCGGCATCGCGCATCAGCTCGAAGCGTTCGAGGGCGGAGCGCAGGGCATCGCGGGCGCGCGCAGCCTCGCGAACTCGGCGGCGGTGCTGTGGCACCCGGACGCGCATTTCGACTGGGTGCGGCCCGGCATCATGCTCTATGGCGCGTCGCCTTCGGGCGTGACCGGCGATATCGCCGCCACCGGCCTCAAGCCCGCCATGACGCTCCAGTCGGAGCTGATCGCGGTGCAGACGGTCGACGCGGGCAGCAGCATCGGCTATGGCTCGACCTTCACGGCGGGCGCATCGATGCGCGTCGGCGTGGTCGCGTGCGGCTATGCGGACGGTTATCCGCGCGTGGCGCCGGAAGGCACGCCCGTGATCGTCGATGGCGTGCGCACGAAACTCGTCGGGCGCGTGTCGATGGACATGCTCACCGTCGACCTGACGCCGTGCCCGGGCGCGGGCATCGGCTCGCGCGTCGAGCTGTGGGGCGCGAACCTGCCGATCGACGACGTGGCGGCCGCGGCCGGCACGATCGGCTACGAGCTCATGTGCGCGATCGCGCAGCGCGTGCCGGTGCGCGCGGAATAACGTTGTCGACAAGGCTTTCGAGCCGCGAAGAACGAGAATCTCAAGCAAGGCTTTGTGTGGCAAAAGTAGCGAAAGCAAAGACGCTGTACGTTTGCAGCGAGTGTGGCGGGGAGTCACCGAAATGGACCGGCCAATGCGCCGCGTGCAATGCGTGGAACACGCTGACGGAATCGGTCGCGCAGACGGCCTCGAATCATCGGTTTCAGGCGCTCGCGAAGAGCTCGCCGGTGCGCAAGCTCGCCGACATCGAGGCGTCCGACGTGCCGCGCTTCACGACCGGCGTCGGCGAATTCGACCGCGTGCTGGGCGGAGGTCTCGTGCCGGGCGGCGTCGTGCTGATCGGCGGCGATCCGGGCATCGGCAAATCGACGCTGCTCCTGCAATCGCTCGCGGAGATCGCGCGCGAGCGGCCCGCGCTCTATGTGAGCGGCGAGGAATCGGGCGCGCAGATCGCGTTGCGCGCGCAGCGGCTCGGTTTGATCGGCGGCACGAGCGCGGCGGGCGATCTGGCGCTGCTCGCCGAAATCCAGCTCGAAAAAATTCAGGCGACCATCGACGAGCAACGGCCCGAAGTCGCCGTGATCGACTCCATCCAGACGATCTATTCGGAAGCGCTGACGTCCGCGCCCGGCTCCGTCGCGCAGGTGCGCGAGTGCGCGGCGCAACTGACGCGCATCGCGAAGCAGACGGGCACGTCGATCATCATGGTCGGTCACGTGACGAAAGAGGGCAGCCTCGCGGGGCCGCGCGTGCTGGAGCATATCGTCGATACGGTGCTCTATTTCGAGGGCGACACGCACTCGTCGTTCCGCCTCGTGCGCGCGTTCAAGAACCGCTTCGGCGCGGTCAACGAGCTTGGCGTGTTCGCGATGACGGAGAAAGGTTTGCGTGGCGTCGCCAATCCGTCGGCGCTCTTTTTGTCGCAGCACGAGCAAAGTGTCGCGGGATCGTGCGTGCTCGTGACGCAGGAAGGCTCGCGCCCGCTGCTCGTCGAGGTGCAGGCGCTCGTCGATACGGCGCACGTGCCCAATCCGCGACGGCTCGCGGTCGGTCTGGAGCAGAACCGGCTGGCGCTCTTGCTCGCCGTGCTGCATCGGCACGCGGGCATCGCGTGTTTCGATCAGGACGTGTTCCTGAACGCGGTCGGCGGCGTGAAGATCACGGAGCCCGCCGCTGATCTGGCCGTGCTGCTCGCGATCCACTCGTCGATGCGCAACAAGCCGCTGCCGCAAGGCCTCATCACGTTCGGCGAAGTGGGTCTCGCGGGCGAGATCCGGCCGTCGCCGCGCGGACAGGACCGTCTGAAGGAAGCGGCCAAGCTCGGCTTTTCGGTCGCGCTCATTCCGAAGGCCAACGCGCCGAAGCAGGCGATCGACGGCCTGAAGGTGATCGCGGTGGACCGCATCGACGAAGCGATCGATCGCGTTCGCGATCTCGAATGATCGCGAACGTTTCGGCGCGTGCGCCGTCGAGATGATCGGACCCTTCGTAACGTCTCGTAAAAAACCGGTTGCGCAATGTAACCCAAGCGACGCGGGGTTTTTCTATCCTTACAAGGCTACGGACCCGGCCAACTTCGCTAAGGCGTTTCAAGAAGCGAAGTGGCTGGAAGGATCGAGAGGACCACGCATTGAAACACGCCAAATCAACCCGGCCGAAGCCCGCGTTCCATCTGCGCGGATGCCGCGTCTCCGCGCCGCTGCAGCAGCCCTGGGGCAGCGGCTGCCGAATTCTCGAATGGATCGACGAGCAGGGCCAGATCTCGCGGCGCGTCGTCGCGGCCGACATCACCGAGGACGAAGTCGTCGCCACGATTCGCCAGCATGTGATGGGGCGCAAGCACGTGCTCATCGACGACGAGCGTCAGCCCCGCCAGGTCTTGCCGCGGCGTTGATCAGCGCGCGGCGAGCGCAAACAGCGGATGCGCCGCCGCTTCGGCGGGCGCGAGCACCGGCGCGACGCAGCAGTCGAGCGGCTCGAGGAGCCCCATCCATTCGTCGCGCGTGCGCTCGCGAAAGCACGCGGCCACTTCCGCCGACAATTGCGCGGCGTCCGCCTGGCCGATCGCCTGTCCGAGGCTCCAGTGCCGCGTCGCCCAGTCCGGGCGGCCGAGCGCGCCGCACAAGGTCCGCCAGAATTTCAGTTCGAGCGCGCCTACCGCGATGAAGCGGTCATCTCGCGTGCGATAGACGTCGTAGCACGGCACGCCGCCGTTCAGCAGGCCCGCGCCCGCGCGCGTGGCCGCTTCGTTATCGTTGGCGAGCGCGATGTGCGCCATCACGTTGTGCGCATGCATCGCGTGCGTCATCGAAACGTTCAGGCAACGGCCGTCGCCGCCGCGTGCGACATGCCACGCCGCCGCAAGTATCTCCATGACGGCGCAGAGCGCGCCGCCGAGCAGATCCGCAAGCTGGAAATTCGGCGCGATGGGCGTGCCGTCGCGCGCCGCGAGCTGATCGAGCACGCCCGCATAAGCGAGGTAGTTCAGATCGTGCCCGGCCTTGTCGGCGAACGGTCCTTCGCCGCCGTAGCCCGTGATCGCGCAATACACGAGCTTCGGATTCGCCTCGAGCAGCACGTCGTAGCCGACGCCCAGCCGCGCCATCACTGAAGGCCGGAAGCTCTCGACCAGCACATCCGTGTCGCGCGCGAGCTCGATCAGTTTCGCGTGGCCTTCGTCGGTCTTCAGATCGAGCGTGAGCTGGCGCTTTCCACGATTGACGATCCGGTAGAACGCGCTCGGCGCGCCGCTTTGCCGGTCCGCCTCACTTTGCAGCATCGCGCGCGCGTAATCGCCCTCGCCGGGCGGTTCGATCTTGAGCACGTCGGCGCCGAGCTCCGCGAGCCGCAAGGTCGCAACGGGGCCGGGCAGAAGCCGCGTCAGGTCCAGCACGCGCAGGCCGGTGAGGGAAGGCGTCAAGTCGTCGATCTCCTTTATGAGCCGCTCATGAGCCGATCTGCTCGAGCTCTTCGTGCGCTTCGAGCCATTCCATTTCGAGCGTTTCGAGACGCGTGTTGACTTCACCCTGACGGCGGATGGTCTCGGTGAGCTTCGCCTTCATCGCGGCCTCATAACTCGCCGGATCGGCGACGAGCGTGTCGAGTTCCGCCTTTTCCGCGTTGAGCTTCTCCATCTCTTTCTCGATCTTCGCGATGCGCGACTTGAGCGGCCTCGTCAGATGCGAAAGCTTCTGCCGTTCCTGCGCCTCCTGACGACGCTGCTCCTTGCGATTGGGCCCGCCGTCCTGCGCCTCGCCCGACGCCGCGCTGCCCGCTTCCTTCGCGGCGGCGCGCGTTTCGGCGGCATGCTGCAGCAGCCAGTCGCGATAATCGTCGAGGTCGCCGTCGAACGGGCTCAGCCGATGCTTCGCGACGAGCATGAACGTGTCGGTCGTCGCGCGCAGCAGATGCCGGTCGTGCGACACGAGAATCAGCGTGCCTTCGAACTGCGCGAGCGCCATCGTCAGCGCATGACGGGTTTCGAGGTCGAGGTGATTGGTCGGCTCGTCGAGCAGCAGCAGATTCGGCTTCTGCCAGATGATCAGCGCGAGCGCGAGCCGCGCTTTCTCGCCGCCGGAGAAGGGCGCGATCTTCGCCGTCGCCATGTCGCCGGAAAAATTGAAGCTGCCGAGAAAATCGCGCAATTCCTGCTCGCGCGTGTCCGGCGCGAGACGCGCGAGATGCTGGAGCGGGGAATCGTCGGGGCGCAGCGTTTCCAGCTGATGCTGCGCGAAATAGCCGATCTGCAAGCCTTTGCCTTCACGCACGCCGCCCGACAGCGGTTCGAGCGTCTGCGCGAGCGTTTTGATGAGCGTCGATTTGCCCTGGCCGTTCGCGCCGAGCAGGCCGATGCGCTGCCCGTTCTGGATCGACAGCGTCACGCCTTCCACGATCGGAATTTCGCCGCCTTCGTCGTTGCGATAACCGCAGCGCACGCTTTCCATGACCATCATCGGATTGGGCGCGGCGTCGGGTTCGCGGAACTCGAACGTGAAGGGCGAGCTCGCATGCGCGGGCGCGATCAGCTCCATCTTCTCCAGCGCCTTCACGCGGCTTTGCGCCTGCTTCGCCTTCGTTGCCTTCGCCTTGAAGCGGTCGATGAAGCTCTGCAGATGCGCGACGGTTCTCTGCTGCTTCTCGTAGGCGCTTTGCTGCAGCGCGATCTGCTGGGCGCGCAGCACTTCGAACTGGCTGTAGTTGCCGCCGTAACGCTTCACCTGACGATTCTCCAGATGCAGCGTGACGTTGCAGACCGAATCGAGAAACTCGCGATCGTGCGAAATGACGACGAGCGTCCCGGGATAGCGTCCGAGCCAGTCTTCGAGCCAGACGATGGCGTCCAGATCCAGGTGATTGGTCGGCTCGTCGAGCAGGAGCAGATCGGACGGGCACATCAGCGCCTGCGCGAGATTCAGACGCATGCGCCAGCCGCCCGAAAAGCTCGACACCGGCTCGCGCGTCTGCTCGAGCGTGAAGCCCAGGCCGAGCAGGAGCGTTTCGGCGCGCGCGGGCGCGGTGTAGCCGTCGGCATCGGCGAAGGCGGCGTGGGCTTCGGCTTCGGCGGCGCCGTCGTGCGCGGCTGAGGCCGACGCGATGCGCGCTTCGATGGCGCGCAGATGCGTGTCGCCGTCGAGCGTGTAATCGAGCGCGCTGCGGTCAACCGCGGGCGTTTCCTGCGCGACATGCGCGATGCGCCACGACGGCGGCATCGAGAAATCGCCGCCGTCAGCGTGCAACTCGCCGCGCAGCACGGAAAAGAGCGTGGACTTGCCCGCGCCGTTCGCGCCGATGAGACCCGCCTTCTCGCCCGGATTGAGCGTGAAGCTGGTGTCTTCGAAAAGCGGCTTGGTGCCGCGGGACAGGCTGAACTGATTGAAACGGATCACGTCGAAATGGCGGCGAAAAGAGCGCGGCTTGGAAGGAAAGCGCTATTTTAGACCGGACGGCTTACGTCGCCGGGGTCGGCCGTTCGGCCAATGGCGGGCGAACGCTCGTCGCGGTAGCATCGGGTGAATTTCATCTGATTCCTTCCGGAGCACGCAATGGGCGACATCTACGGCTTTTCGGCTGAAACGCTCGACGGCGCGACCGTCGATCTCGACACCTATCGCGGCAAGGTTCTGCTCATCGTGAATACGGCGAGCGAGTGCGGTTTCACGCCGCAATACAAGGGCTTGCAGGAGGTCTACCAGCAGTTCGCGGCGCGCGGCTTCGAAGTGCTCGGCTTTCCGTGCAATCAGTTCGGCAAGCAGGAACCGGGCGACGCGGCGCAGATCGGCAGCTTTTGCGAGAAGAACTTCGGCGTCACGTTCCCTATGTTCGCGAAGATCGAGGTGAACGGCGCGAACGCGCATCCGCTCTACAAGTATTTGAAGGACAAGGAGCCGGGACTGCTCGGCATCGAGGCCATCAAGTGGAATTTCACGAAGTTTCTCGTGGATCGCGAGGGGAACGTCGTCAAACGTTACGCGCCGCAGACCAAGCCGGACGCGATCACCGACGACATCGAAAAGCTGCTCTGAGCGCATTCACAGAATCGGCGAGAAAAGCCGCGCGACGTGCATCGCCATGCGCCGCCAGAACGCCTTGCCGCGGTAGTCGTCGGCGTCGATCTCGAAGGAATGCGCGAAGTCTGCGAGCAGCATCGCTTCCACTTGGCTTGCGAACGCGCGATCGACCGTCAGCACCGTGATCTCGAAGTTCAGGCGGAACGATCGGTTGTCGAGATTCGCGCTGCCGATAGACGCCGCGATGTCGTCGACGAGCACGACCTTCTGATGCAGAAAGCCCGGCTTGTAGCGGAAGATGCGCACGCCCGCCTGCACGAGATCGTAGGCATAGAGCCGTGACGCAGCGAACACCACGCGGTGATCGCGCCGGCTCGGAATCAGGATGCGCACGTCGACGCCGCGCATCACCGCGAGCCTGAGGGCCGAAAACACGGCCTCGTCGGGGATCAGATACGGCGACGTGATCCAGATGCGCTCGCGCGCCGCGTTGATCGCCTCGACGAAGAAGAGCGAGCACGTTTCCTGTTTGTCGGCGGGGCCGCTCGACAGCACCATGCAGTGCATGTTCTCGTCCGAATGCGGCGCGGGTCCGAGTTCGGGCAGACGCTGCGTCGCCCAGTACCAGTCTTCGGTGAAGACGAACTGGATGCTGGCCACTGCCGGGCCGCGCACTTCCACGTGGGTATCGCGCCACGGCGAAAGGCGCGGATTGCCGCCGAGATATTCGACGCCCACGTTGTGCCCGCCGACGAACGCGCATTTGCCGTCCACGACGACGATCTTCCGATGATTGCGGAAGTTGATCTGGAAGCGATGCACGAACTTGCGCGTGGCCGCGAACGGATGCGCTTCGACGCCGCCGGCGCGCAGTGCGTTCACGTAGCGATGCGGCAGGTCGAAGCTGCCGATGCTGTCGTACAGGAAGTACACGCGCACGCCGGCCTGGGCCTTTTCGATCAGCGCATCCTTGAGCTTTTCGCCGAGCGCGTCGGCGCGCACGATGAAAAATTGCACGACCACATAGCGTTCGGCCGCGGCGATGGCGTCGAGCATCGCGGCGAACGTGGCGTCGCCATTGATGAGCAAGCGCGCCGAGTTGCCGCGCAGAAAGGGCATCCCGGAGAGGCGCTGCAGCGTGCGGATCGTCGGATTGCCGAGATAGGCCGCCGGTCCGGGCGCGATTTCGCCGCGCGCGCCCGTCGAATCGACCAGCGCGGCGGTTTCGGGCGCATCGCTGCGGGCGCCCGAATCCCATTCGGCGGGCTTCGAGCGGTTGCGCAGGATGTCGATCTCGAGCCGCCGCTCGTCGATGTAACCCGCGAACTTGCTGCGGCCGAGGAAGAGATACGGAATCAGCGTGAAGTAGGGCATCGCGACGAGCGACACGGCCCACGCGACCGCGCCTTGCGACGTGCGTGTATTGATGACGGCATGGATCGCGGCAATCACGCCGAGGACATGCGCGGCCATCACGAGCGTGCCGAGGTGTAGCCAGTCGGATGCTTGCATAGACGCGGGGAAGGGTTGGAAGGGCTTTGCTAATGGCGATTTGCCATATTACCCAACCCGTTCGCGCGCAGTGTCAGAGAACGTTGCGGCGCCTGGGCCTCGCCGCAACGCTCGCCCGCGCGGGCAACATCAGGCAGGCAGATCGGCGGCCTGGATGAGGAAGACGTTGTCGTCGCCGGCGCTCGTCGAAAGCCACACGAGATCGAGGCCGCCCAGCGCCGCCTCGACATTGGGCCGCTCGTTGCCGATCTCGACCACGAGCACGCCGTCCTCGGTCAGCCACTTGCCCGCGTCGCGCACGATGCGCCGCACGACGTCCATGCCGTCCGCGCCGCCGGCGAGCGCGAGCTCGGGCTCATGCCGGTACTCTTCCGGCAGCGCCCGCATAGCGTGTGCGTTGACGTAGGGCGGGTTCGTGATGATGACCTCGTAACGCGCGGTCGGCAGCGGCGCGTACAGGTCGCCTTCATGGAGCGTCACGCGCTCGTCGAGACCGTAATCGTCAACGTTGCGGCGTGCCACCGCGAGCGCGTCCGGCGAGATATCGACGGCATCGACATCGGCGTTCTCGAAGGCCTCTGCCGCGAGAATCGCCAGACACCCGGAACCGGTGCACAGTTCGAGCACGCGCGTGACCTGATCCGGATCGGCCACATAGGGCTGCAAGCCGTCCTGCAACAACTCGCCGATGAACGAGCGCGGCACGATCACGCGTTCATCGACGTAAAAGCGGCGGCCGTGCATCCACGCTTCCTGCGTGATGTACGCGGCGGGAATGCGTTCCTTCGCGCGGCGCTCGATCACTTTCATGACGGCGTCGATTTCGTTGTCGAGCAAACGCGCGTCGAGGAACGGATCGAGCGTGTCGAGGGGCAGATGGAGCGTGTGCAGGATCAGGTACGCGGCTTCGTCGTAGGCATTGGCCGAGCCGTGGCCGAACGACAAGCCCGCTTCGGTGAAGCGCGAAACGCCGAAGCGCAGCAGGTCGCGCACGGTGGTGAAGGGTAGCGCCATCGAAGGCTCCTTTTTATTTTGGGATCAATTAGGCCAAGTGAGTCAAGCGATCAGTTGTTCGAGCACGCGCCGGTACACGTTCTTCAACGGTTCGATGAAACGCACTTCGACATGCTCGTCGATCTTGTGGATCGTGCCGTTCGGCGGGCCGAACTCGATGACCTGATCGCAGATGCGCGCGATGAAGCGTCCATCGGACGTGCCGCCCGTGGTAGACAGCTCGGTGCGCACGCCGGTTTCATCGAAGATGGCTTTATCGAGCGCATCCGACAGCGCGCCGCGCGGCGTGAGAAACGGCAGGCCGCTCACGATCCACTTCAGATCGTAGTCGAGGCCGTGCTTGTCGAGAATCGCGTGCACGCGGCTCTGCAGGCCTTCTACCGTGCTCGCGGTCGAGAAGCGGAAGTTGAACATCAGGTCGGCGTGGCCGGGAATGATGTTGGTCGCGCCCGTGCCGGAATGCAGGTTCGACACTTGCCAGGTTGTCGGCGGGAAGTATTCGTTGCCGTCATCCCATTTTTCGGCGACGAGCTCGGCGAGCGCGGGCGCGAGCAGATGCACCGGATTCTTCGCGAGATGCGGATACGCGATATGCCCCTGCACGCCCTTGACGACGAGCTTGCCCGTCATCGAGCCGCGCCGGCCGTTCTTGACCATGTCGCCGAGCGTGGCGTTCGACGTCGGTTCGCCGACGATGCAGTAATCGAGGCGCGTTCCGCGCGCCTTGAGCGCTTCGACGACCTTGATCGTGCCGTCGGTCGCGGGGCCTTCTTCATCGCTCGTGATCAGAAACGCGAGCGAGCCGCGATGCTCCGGATGACGCGCCACGAATTCCTCGCTCGACACCACGAACGCCGCGAGCGACGCCTTCATGTCCGCCGAGCCGCGGCCGTAGAGCTTGCCATCGCGGAGTGTGGGCGTGAAGGGCGGCGAGCTCCATTGTTCGAGCGGGCCGGTCGGCACGACATCGGTGTGGCCGGCGAAGGCGAGCAGCTTGGCCGAAGCGTCCGTGCCGCGCTTCACGGCCCACAGATTCGTGACGCCGCCCGATTCAATCGTTTCGCATGCGAAGCCGATCGCCGCGAGCCGCTCGATCATGAGCGCCTGGCAAGCCTGGTCGTCGGGCGTGACGGATGCGCGTTCGATCAGCGCTTCGGTGAGAGAGAGGGTGGCGGACATGGTTCTTTTTCCACAGCGATAAAAAATGCCGGCGCGCGGGCCGGCACTCGGTGCGAACTGGCGATGACCGTCGGGTTCACAGTCATCGCGTCGGCTCAGACGAAGAGCGTTTCATACTGCTCGGCGGAAAACCCGAGGGTCTTCACGCGCCCGTTCACGACGACGACCGGCCGCTTGATGATCGACGGCTTGTGGATCATCAGTGCGATCGCGCCCGAAGTGGTGTCGGCCTCGGCCTTGTGGACGTCGGACAGGCCGCGCCACGTCGTGCCGCGCTTGTTGATGAGCTGATCGAGCGGCACGTCCTTCAGCCAGTCCTGGATCAGCTTGTCATTCACGCCGGCCTTCTTGAAGTCGTGAAACTCGAACGGCACGCCGTGTTCTTCCAGCCACACGCGCGCTTTCTTCACGGTGTCGCAATTCGGAATGCCGTAGACGACCGTCGTCGGGGTGGATCCGCGTGCCAACTCAGTCGCCTCGCAGCAGTTCGTTCAGGCCGACTTTCGCGCGCGTCTTCGCGTCGACCTTCTTGACGATCACGGCGCAGTAGAGGCTGTGCGAACCGTCCTTCGACGGCAGGTTGCCCGCGACGACGACCGAGCCCGCCGGAATGCGGCCATAGCTGACTTCGCCGGTTTCGCGGTCGTAGATCTTGGTCGACTGGCCGAGATAGACGCCCATCGAAATGACGGAGTTTTCTTCGACGATCACGCCTTCCACCACTTCCGAACGCGCGCCGATGAAGCAGTTGTTCTCGATGATCACCGGGTTCGCCTGCAGCGGCTCCAGCACGCCGCCGATGCCCACGCCGCCCGACAGATGCACGTTCTTGCCGATCTGCGCGCACGAGCCGACGGTGGCCCAGGTATCGACCATCGTGCCTTCATCGACATAAGCGCCGATGTTCGTGTACGACGGCATCAGCACGACGTTCTTCGCGATGAACGAGCCGCGGCGCGCGATGGCCGGCGGCACGACGCGGAAACCGCCCGCGGCGAAGTCTTCGGCGGTGTAGTTCGCGAACTTCGAGGGCACCTTGTCGTAGAACTGCGTGTAGTTGTAAGACCCGCCGCCGGCGGGCATCGGCGCGTTGTCTTCCAGACGGAACGACAGCAGCACGGCCTTCTTGAGCCACTGATTCACGATCCACTCGCCGTCGCGCTTCTCGGCCACGCGCATCTCGCCGTGGTCGAGCTGCTCGATCGCATGCGCGACGGCTTCGCGGACTTCGGCGGGCGCGGCCTTGGGCGACAGCTCGGACCGGTTTTCCCAGGCGGTATCGATGATGCTCTGAAGTTGTTGCGACATAGTTGGTATCGAGGATGGGTAGTTTTGGACCGGCGACGCTGCTCAGGACGTCAGCGTGCGGCAGAATTCGACGATGCGGCGGGCCCCTTCTTCACATTCGCCAGTCTCGGCCACGAGCGCGATGCGCACGAAGCCTTCGCCCGGATTCGTGCCATGCGCTGCGCGCGCGAGAAAAGAGCCCGGCAGAACCGTCACATTATAGTCGGCGTACAGACGCGCGGCGAACCCGGTGTCGCTGAGCCCGGTGCGCGAGACGTTCGCCCAAAGGTAGAACGCGGCGTCAGGCAGGCGCACGTCGAGGACTTCGGCGAGCATCGGCGTGACCGTTTCGAACTTTTGCACGTACTTCGCGCGGTTGTCGCGCACGTGCGTTTCATCAAGCCAGGCGACGACGCTCGCGCGCTGGAAGACCGTCGACAGCGCCGCGCCGTGATACGTGCGATAGAGCAGGAAGTCCTTCAGGATCGCTGCATCGCCGGCGACGAAGCCCGAGCGCATGCCCGGCACGTTCGAGCGTTTCGACAGGCTCGACAGCATCACGAGACGCTCGAAGCCGCGGCCGAGCAGCCGCGCCGCTTCGAGACCGCCGAGCGGCGGCTTCGATTCGTCGAAATAAATCTCCGAATAGCACTCGTCGGACGCGATCACGAAGCCGTGCTCGTCCGACAGCGCGAACAGCTCGCGCCAGTTGTCGAGCGTCAGCACCGCGCCGGTCGGATTGCCCGGCGAGCACACGTAAAGCAATTGCGTACGGGCCCAGACGTGCGCCGGCACTTGCGAGTAATCGCAGGCGAAATTGCGCGCCGGGTCGCTGTTGACGAAGTAGGGCTCGGCGCCCGCGAGCAGCGCCGCGCCTTCGTAGATTTGATAGAACGGGTTCGGACAGAGTACGATGGGCGGTTCGGCGGCGTCCGTCGTGCGGGTGTCTACCACGGTCTGCGCGAGTGCGAAAAGCGCTTCGCGCGAACCGGCGACGGGCAGCACTTCGGTCGCCGGATCGATCGATTCGAGGCCGTAGCGCGCTTTCACCCACGTCGCGATCGCGGAGCGAAGCGGCTCGCTGCCGAGCGTGGCCGGGTATGAGGCGAGGCCGTCGAGCGCGTCGACCACGGCTTCGCGGATCAGCGCGGGCGTCGGATGCTTCGGCTCGCCGATGCCGAAGCTGATCGGCGCGAATCCCGCGCGCGGCTCGATGCCCTTGAAGAGCAAGCGAAGCTTTTCGAACGGATAAGGCTGAAGTTTCTTGAGAAGTGGATTCACGGCGTGACCGGTAAGCAGTGAGCGATGCCAGGCGGCGCTAAAGCGCATGAAACGCCTGCGGAATCGGCATCGGAAGACATCGAACGGACGTGAAACGAACTTGCGATTATAGCGTGCGGCGTCATGCCCGAAGCGGCGGGCGGCGCGTGCGACGAAGGACAAAGAGCGAATGAAGAACGGTGTATCGCAATGACCGGTAACGTGCGCAATGCATCGTTGGCATGGCCGACGCTCGCGATCATGCTCGGCGCGTCGGTGTGGGGGCTCGTCTGGTATCCGATGCGCATGCTCGCCGCGATGGGCCTGTCCGGCACGGCGGCCAGCGCAACGACGAGCGGCGCCGCGTGCATCTTCGTGCTGCTCGCGAAGCGCCGCTCGATCAGCACGCTGTCGTGGCACTGGCTGCTCGTCGCGCTCGGGGTGGCGGCCGGCGTCACGAATATCGGCTTCGTGTGGGGCGCGATTCACGGACAGGTGATGCGCGTGCTGCTGCTGTTCTATCTGACGCCTGCCTGGACCGCGATCTTCGCGCACTTCATCCTCAAGGAACGCCTCACGCGCGCCGATGCCTTGCTCTCGCTGCTGTCGCTCGCCGGCGCGGTGACGATGCTCTGGTCGCCCGAGCTCGGCTTGCCGCTGCCCGCAAACCTCGCGGAATGGGCGGGTCTTATGGGCGGCATGGGCTTCGCGATGAGTAACGTGCTCGTCGTCAAGGTCACGCGCACCTTGCCTGCGATGAAGGCCGAGATGCGCACCGCGGTGATCTTCGGCGGCGCGGCGCTGGTCGCTTCCGTCGTCACCCTGTTCGAGCCGATGCCCGAGCCGCCCGCGGCCGCGCTCTTGCCCACGGTGACGTTCATCGTGATCGGGCTGGGGATCGTGCTCGCGGTCAACAACATGATCGTGCAGGTCGGGCTCGCGCGCGTGCCGGCCAATCGCGCGTCGATCATCATGCTTTTCGAGCTCGTCGTGACGGCGCTCTCGGCGTGGCTGTTCGCGGGCGAAGTGCCCGGTCCGCGAGAATGGGCGGGCGGCGCGTGCATCGTCGCGGCGTGCGTGCTGTCGGCGTGGGTGCATCGGCAGGGCGCCTCGCGTTCGCCCCCCGCGCCCGAAGCGCTCGACATCGCCGGCGATGCGCCGCAAAGCAAAAAGAAATCGACTCGCGCGATGGTATGATGGTGTCCGCTTCGCCGGGCCAGTCTCGATGGCATTCGAGTCCTGCTCGTCCGGCGATCGACGGGCCGCGCGGCGGTCTGTCTGCTCTGTCTGCCTTATCCTCCGTCACTCATTAAAACAGCGATATCGCCGTGCGTCTGACCTCGATAAAACTCGCTGGCTTCAAGTCCTTCGTCGATCCCACGCATTTCCAGGTCCCCGGCCAACTGGTCGGCGTCGTCGGGCCGAATGGCTGTGGCAAGTCCAACATCATCGATGCCGTGCGCTGGGTGCTCGGCGAATCGCGCGCCTCGGAGCTGCGCGGCGAATCGATGCAGGATGTGATCTTCAACGGCTCGACGGCGCGCAAACCCGGCAGCCGGGCGAGCGTCGAACTCATCTTCGATAATGCCGACGGCCGCGCTGCCGGTCAGTGGAGCGCTTACGGCGAAATCGCCGTGAAGCGCGTGCTGACGCGCGATGGCACCTCCAGCTATTACATCAACAATCTGCCTGCGCGCCGCCGCGACATTCAGGACATCTTCCTCGGCACCGGCCTCGGCCCGCGCGCCTACGCGATCATCGGGCAGGGCATGATCGCGCGCATCATCGAGGCGAAGCCGGAAGAACTGCGCGTGTTCCTCGAGGAAGCCGCAGGTGTGTCGAAGTACAAGGAGCGCCGTCGCGAAACCGAGAATCGTCTGCACGATACGCGTGAAAATCTGACGCGCGTCGAGGACATCGTCCGCGAGCTTTCCACGAATCTCGAGAAGCTCGAAGCGCAGGCGGCCGTCGCGACGAAGTACAAGGACTTGCAGGCCGAAGGCGAAGAGAAGCAGCGGCTTCTGTGGCTTCTTCGCAAGAAGGAAGCGGGCAACGAAGCCGAGCGCCAGCAGCGCGCGATCCGCGAGGCGCAGGTCGAGCTCGAAGCGCAGACCGCGCGTTTGCGTGAAGTCGAAGCGCAACTGGAGACGCTGCGCGTCGCGCATTACAGCGCGAGCGACGCGATGCAGGGCGCGCAAGGCTCGCTGTACGAAGCGAATGCCGAAGTGAGCCGGCTGGAAGCGGAGATCCGCTTCATCGTCGAATCGCGCAATCGCGTGCAGGCGCAAATCGCCGCGCTCACGGCGCAACGTGAGCAGTGGCAGTCGCAGGCGCAAAGGGCGCGCGACGAAATCGACACCGCCACCGAAGCGCTCGCGGAAGGCGAAGAGAAGGCCGCCATCGCGCAGGAGAATGCCGCCGCGAAGCACGACGCGCTGCCCGCGCTCGAAGCCCGCTGGCGCGATGCGCAGGCCCAGTTGAACGAAGAACGCGCGGGCATCGCGCGCGCGGAACAGGCCCTGAAGCTCGAAGCGGCGCATCAGCGCAACGCGGATCAGCAGCTTCAGCAATTGCAGCAGCGCCAGGAACGTCTGAAGAACGAAGCGAGCGGACTGGACGCGCCCGACGAAGCGCAACTGGAAGAGTTGCGCATGCAGCTCGCCGAGCACGAAGAGGTGCTTGCCGAAGCCCAGGCGCGCCTCGCCGATGCGCAGGAGACCGTGCCGCGTCTCGATGCCGAACGGCGCGCCGCGCAGGAACGCGTGCAGAAGGAAAGCGCGCACATCCATCAGCTCGAAGCGCGTCTCGCCGCATTGAAGCAGCTTCAGGAAAGCGTGCAGACCGAAGGCAAGATCCAGCCCTGGCTCGACAAGCACGAGCTCGGCGCGCTGCCGCGTCTGTGGAAGAAGCTGCATGTCGAAACGGGCTGGGAAGCGGCGCTCGAATCCGTACTGCGCGAGCGTCTCGCCGCGCTCGAGGTATCGAATCTGGATTGGGTCAAGGCCTTCGCCACCGATGCGCCGCCCGCCAAGCTCGCGTTCTATTCGCCGCCCGTCGCGGGCAAGCCGTTCGAGGCGCCGCAAGGGCTGCGCTCGCTGCTTTCGCTCGTGCGCATCGACGATCCGGGCTTGCGTGCCGTATTGAACGAATGGCTCGCGACGATCTTCGTCGCGGATGACCTCGCGCAGGCGCTCGCGTCGCGCAATCAGTTGCCGGACGGCGCCGCGTTCGTCGTGAAGGCGGGGCATATCGTCACGCGCGTGGGCGTGCAGCTTTACGCGTCGGACTCCGAGCAGTCGGGCATGCTCGCGCGTGCACAGGAAATCGAGAATCTGACGAAACAGGTGCGCGCACAGGCGCTCCTGTCCGATGAAGCGAAGGCCAACGCCGTACGCGCCGATGCCGCGCATACCCAAGGCTCGCACACGCTCGCCGAAGCGCGCGCCGCCGCCGAACGCGCGACGCAGCGCGTGCACGCATTGCAGATGGACGTGCTGAAGCTCGCGCAGGCGCACGAGCGCTACACGCAGCGCAACACGCAGATCGGCGAGGAACTGGAAGAGATCGCCGCGCAGGTCGACGAGCAGCGCGCGCTGCGTGCCGAATCGGAAGCCGCGTTCGAACGTCACGACGGCGAGATCGCGCAGTTGCAGGCGCGCTTCGAGGACAACCAGCTCGCGTTCGAATCGCTCGATGAAGAACTGACGAACGCGCGCCACGCACTGCGCGAGCTGGAACGCGCCGCGAGCGATGCCGGTTTCGCCGTGCGCGGCCTGTCCGCGAAGATCGACGAATATCGGCGCAACATCGACACGGCGCACGATCAGAGCGAGCGCATCGCGGGCACGCTGGAAGACGCGCGGGCCGAGCTCGAAACCATCAACGAGCAAACCGCGCAAACCGGGTTGCAGGACGCGCTGGAAGTGCGCGCGGCGCGCGAGGAATTGCTGCATGCGGCGCGCGTCGAACTGGACGATCTCACCGCGCGTTTGCGTCAGTGCGACGAGCAGCGTCTGCTGGCGGAACGCTCGCTGCAGCCGCTGCGCGACAGAATCAACGAATTGCAGTTGAAGGAGCAGGCCGCGCGCATCAGCGGCGAGCAGTTTGTCGAGCAGTTGCAGGCGGCGGGCGTCGACGAAGCGGAGCTCGCCGAAAAGCTCACGCCGGACATGAAGCCTTCGTATCTGCAGGGCGAAGTCACGCGCCTGAACAACGCGATCACCGCGCTCGGGCCGGTCAACATGGCCGCGCTCGAAGAACTCGCGGCGGCGACCGAGCGCAAGCACTTCCTCGACGCGCAATCGGCGGATCTGAACGACGCCATCGGCACGCTGGAAGACGCGATCCAGAAGATCGACCAGGAAACGCGCGCGTTGCTGCAAGGCACGTTCGACGAGGTGAACCGTCACTTCGGCGAACTGTTCCCGCGTCTTTTCGGCGGCGGCCAGGCGAAGCTCATCATGACCGGCGACGAAATCCTCGACGCCGGCGTGCAGGTGATGGCGCAGCCGCCGGGCAAGAAGAATTCGACGATCCATCTGCTTTCGGGCGGCGAGAAGGCGCTGACCGCGACCGCGCTCGTGTTCGCGATGTTCCAGTTGAACCCCGCGCCGTTCTGTCTGCTCGACGAAGTGGACGCGCCGCTCGACGACGCCAACACGGAGCGTTTCGCGAATCTCGTGCGTGCGATGGCGGCGAAGACGCAGTTCCTGTTCATCTCGCACAACAAGATCGCGATGGAAATGGCGCAGCAACTGATCGGCGTGACGATGCAGGAGCAGGGCGTGTCGCGCATCGTCGCGGTGGACATGGAAGCTGCGGCGGGCTTTGCGCAGAACGGCTGAAGCATTGCGCCGGATTCGAATTGAGTGAAGACCGGACGACGTTCCGGCAACGTGCGTCACGGCGCGGAGTGCGCGCATCGGCCAGACGGCGCGATGCGTGCGACAGATCGCGCGGCGCTTCGTAACCTAAAAGAATGATGGAGCCTGCATGGACGAGTTGACACTCGGTTTGGTTGGAGCCGGAGCCGTGGTGGTGGGCGGCGTGGTCGTGTACAACGCGTGGCAGTCGGCCAAGGTGCGTCGCAAGATGCCGCGCCCGATGCCCGACGAAGCTGCCGATGCGCTCGCGCGTCAGGAAACCGACGACGAGCAGCCGTTCATCGAGCCCGTTCGCCAGTCTCGGCGTGAGCCGGTGGCGGGCGACGCCAACGCCGAGCCGCGCGATACGCGTGTCGAGCCGAGCTTCGGGACCGCGGGCGCGCCTTCCGACACGTCGACGGCCACGCCGCCGATCGCGCCGGCCGATACCGCCGTCGATCTTCAGGCCGAGGCGACTTCCGCCAACGGCGTCGCCGAAAGCGATGAAAACGGCAGCGAAGACGAACGCGCCGAACCGGTGCTGCCCGCCGCGACGACCATTTCATCGGCGCCGCCGGCGACGGTCGATCGACGCATCGATTGTGTCGTGCCGATCCGGCTCGCCGCGCCGGTCGCGGGCGATCGCGTGATTCCGCTCGCGCAGCGTCTGCGCCGCGCGGGCACGAAGCCGGTCACCATCGAGGGCAAGGCGGAAGGCGAGAGCGCATGGGAGTTGCCGCGCAACGGCGTGCGCTACGAGGAACTACGCGCGGCCGCGCAACTGGCGAACCGCAGCGGCCCGCTGAACGAGCTCGAATTCTCCGAGTTCGTGACCGGCGTGCAGCGCCTGGCCGACGCCATCGACGGCGCGCCCGACTTTCCCGACATGATGGAAACCGTCGGCATGGCGCGCGAGCTTGACGCGTTCGCCGCGCAATGCGACGCGCAACTGTCGATCAACATTCTCTCCGACGGCGCGCCGTGGTCCGCGAATTACGTGCAGGCGGTGGCGTCGCAGGACGGCTTGCTGCTCTCGCGCGACGGCACGCGCTTCGTGAAGCTCGACGCGAAGCAGAACCCCGTCTTCATGCTCCAGTTCGGCGATACCAACTTCCTGCGCGACGACCTCACCTACAAGGGCGGCCAGATGATCACGCTGGTGCTCGACGTGCCCGTCGCGGATGAAGACATTCTTCCGTTCCGCCTCATGTGCGATTACGCCAAATCCCTCTCGGAGCGCATCGGTGCGCGCGTCGTGGACGATCAACGCCGGCCGCTGCCCGAATCCGCGCTGCTCGCCATAGAAAAGCAATTGATGACGCTGTATGCGAAGCTGGAGCAGGCGGGCATTCCGGCCGGCTCGCCCGCGACGCGGCGTCTTTTCAGCCAGTAGTCGCCTGCTCGTGCGCGCGGCTGGCCGCGCGTGCCCGCCGTCGCAGAAACGCGCCCCGGCCGGGGCGCTTTCTTTTGCGTGCGCGCAGCCGCATATCGGCCCGCGATCAGGTCCGCGCTTATCCCGTTCGGCCGAGGCCACGATTTACCGATCTTCTGAGACAATCGAACGACCGGTTGACCGATTTAACTCACCCATTCGAATCGAAGCCGCATGTCCGCAAAATCAAAAGCCGAATCCGCCGCCGCCCGAAAGTCGGGCGCTGCCGTGCCCAGCGCCGATCGCCCGGCCGAACGCGCGGCCTGGCTGCGCTCGGAGCTCGAGCGTGCGAACTACGCGTACTACGTGCTGGACCAGCCGGACCTTCCCGACGCCGAATACGACACGCTCTTCAAGGAGCTTCAGGGCATCGAGACCGATCACCCCGATCTGATCACGCCGGATTCGCCGACGCAGCGCGTGGGTGGCGAAGTGGCTGCGGGCTTCACGCCGGTCGTTCACGACGTGCCGATGCTCTCGCTCAACAACGGCTTCGCGGATGAAGACATCGCTGCGTTCGACAAACGCGTGTCCGATGCGCTGGGCCATGCGAGCGTCGAATACGCATGCGAACTCAAGTTCGACGGACTCGCGATTTCCCTGCGCTACGACGACGGCCGCTTCGTGCAGGCGGCCACGCGCGGCGACGGTGCGACCGGCGAGGACGTGACCGCCAACGTCCGCACGATCCGCTCGATTCCGCTCACGCTGAAGGGCGAGAGCGTGCCCAAACGGCTCGACGTGCGCGGCGAGGTGCTCATGTTCAAGCGCGATTTCGAGCGCCTGAATCAGCGTCAGCGCGACGCGGAGCAGCGCGAATTCGCGAATCCGCGCAACGCGGCGGCGGGCGGACTGCGCCAGCTCGATCCGAAGATGACGGCGCAGCGTTCGCTGTCGTTCTTCGCGTATGGCATTGGCGTGCTGGAAGGCGGCGAAATGCCCGCCACGCACGCCGCGCTTCTCGACTGGTACAAGGAGATGGGCTTGCCCGTGAATGCGGAGCGGGCGGTAGTCGTTGGCGCGGACGGTTTGCTCGGCTTCTTTCACGAGATCGGCGAGAAGCGCGAGAAGCTGCCGTATGACATCGACGGCGTCGTCTACAAGGTCGATCGCCGCGACGAGCAGGACAAGCTCGGCTTCGTTTCGCGCGCGCCGCGTTTCGCGCTCGCGCACAAATTCCCGGCACAGGAAGCCTTGACGCAATTGCTGGCCATCGACGTGCAGGTCGGCCGTACGGGGGCGATCACGCCGGTGGCGCGTCTTGCGCCGGTGTTCGTCGGCGGCGCGACCGTCACGAACGCCACGCTGCACAACGAAGACGAAGTGCGCCGCAAGGACATTCGCATCGGCGATACGGTCACGGTGCGGCGCGCGGGCGACGTGATTCCCGAAGTCGTCGGGGCGATCCTCGAGCGGCGTCCGGCCGACGCGCGCGAATTCGTGATGCCGACGGAATGCCCGGTCTGCGGCTCGAAGATCGAGCGCCTGCCGGACGAAGCCATCGCGCGCTGCACGGGCGGACTGTTTTGCCCGGCGCAGCGCAAGCAGGCGCTCTGGCACTTCGCACAGCGCCGCGCGCTCGACATCGATGGGCTCGGCGAGAAGATCATCGATCAACTGGTCGAGCAGAATCTCGTGCGCACGCCCGCGGATCTGTTCAGTCTCGGCTTCTCGACACTCGCGGCGCTCGATCGTTTCGCGGACAAATCCGCGCAGAATCTGATCGATTCGCTGGAGAAAGCCAGCAAGACGACACTCGCGCGCTTCATCTACGCGCTCGGCATCCGGCATGTGGGCGAATCGACGGCGAAGGACCTCGCCAAGCACTTCGGCTCGCTCGATCCGATCATGTCGGCATCGGTGGAACAGCTGCTCGAAGTCAACGATGTCGGTCCGATCGTGGCCGAAGCCATATACAACTTCTTCAGCGAAGAGCACAACCAGCATGTGATCGAGCAGTTGCGCGTGAAGGTTTCATGGCCGGAAGGTCCGCCCGCGCCGAAAGCGCCGCAGGGCGTGCTCGCCGGCAAGACCGTCGTGCTGACGGGCACGCTGCCTACGCTCGCGCGCGAAGAAGCGAAGGAAATGCTGGAGGCGGCCGGGGCAAAAGTGGCCGGCTCGGTATCTAAGAAGACCGACTACGTCGTGGCGGGCGCGGACGCGGGCAGCAAGCTCGCGAAGGCGGAGGAACTCGGTGTCCCCGTTCTCGACGAAGACGGCATGAAGAAGCTTTTGGAAGGAGTGACTCCATGATTCGTGAAATCCTGAAAATGGGCGATCCGCGCCTGTTGCGCATCGCGCAGCCGGTCGAGCATTTCGATACGCCGGAATTGCACGCGCTCGTGCAGGACATGTTCGACACGATGCGCGACGCCAACGGCGCGGGGCTCGCCGCGCCGCAGATCGGCGTCGATTTGCAGGTGGTGATTTTCGGTTTCGGGCACAACGAGCGTTATCCCGACGCGCCGTCGGTGCCGGAAACGGTGCTCATCAATCCGATCATCATGCCGAACGGGCACGACATGGAGGAGGGCTGGGAAGGGTGCCTGTCCGTGCCGGGTTTGCGCGGCGCGGTGCAGCGTTTTTCGATGATCCGTTATCAGGGCTTCGACCAATACGGCAACGCGATCGAGCGCCTCGCCGAAGGCTTTCATGCCCGCGTCGTGCAGCACGAGTGCGATCATCTGATCGGCAAGCTCTATCCGATGCGCATCACCGATTTCTCGAAGTTTGGCTTCACGGAGGTGCTCTTTCCGGGACTCGATCCGGTGCGCGACGAATAAACGCGCTCGGTGAACCGCAAGGGAACGAGGCCGCTTCGCGAGAGGCGGCCTTTTCTTTACGCCATCGCCTTGGGGTTGCCGCTGATATCCGGCTGGCGAAACAGCGCGACATGTTCCGGATTCGCGGACGCTTGCAGACGTCCGTCGGGCAGACGGGCGATGACCATTTCGCCGACGCCGGGGCTCGTCACGACGACTTCGTCGCGCAGGGCGAGCAGGGCTTCGAGCCGTCGTCGGCCGTTGACGATCTCCAGACCGGTCCCCGTCTCACGAACGATGATTTCAACTGACATGGCGATTCTCCCTCAATGCCGTTTCGATGCTGCTGATCCTGGTGCCGCCCGCTTCGATGGCGAGGTCGCATGCGGCGCCCATCGCCTGACAGGTGTATCGGATCGATGACTCATTTTCTTTAGCCAAAAAGCGGCCAAAAACGAAAAGGCACGATCGGGACTGCATCGTGCCAAATTGTTCGCTGAAACGTCGTATTTTTGCGACGCTACAACTCGCTTAGAAAGTCTCGTTCGGCGCGAGATAGCGCCACTGCCCGGGCGGCAGCGCGCCGAGCGTGACCCGCCCCATGCGGATGCGCTTCAGGCCGACGACGTCAAGTCCGACCAGTTCGCACATGCGGCGAATCTGCCGTTTTTTGCCTTCCCGCAGGACGAAACGAAGCTGCTCGCCGTTCTGCCAACTGACCTGCGCCGTCTTGAGCGGCACGCCGTCGAGTTCGAGGCCGTGACGCAAGAGCGCGAGCTTCTCGGCGGGCAGGTGTTGATCGACGTCGAGCGTATGCTCGCCGAAGCGCACGCGCACGAGATATTCCTTGTCGACTTCCGAATGCCCCCCGATCAACTGTTTCGCGATGCGGCCGTCCTGCGTGAGCACGAGCAGGCCCGTCGAATCGATGTCGAGGCGTCCGGCGGGCGCAAGCGTGCGCAGATGCCCGGGCGCGAATCGGATGCCCGAACGGTCCTCGTCCCAGTGATTGGCCTGGTTGATGAGCGTGACTGCGGGCTCGTAGCCGTCTTCGGCCTGCCCCGAGACATAGCCGACCGGCTTGTGCAGAAGGATCGTCACGAGTTGCGACTGCGCGGAATGCGCCGCGGGCAGAATTTCGATGTTCTGCGTGGGACGGATGCGCGAGCCGAGCGTATCGATGATGACGCCATCGACGAGCACCCAGCCTTTTTCGATCCATTCGTCGGCTTCGCGGCGTGAGCAGAGGCCGAGTTCGGACATCACTTTCGAAAGACGCACGAGGCCGTCGTGATGTTCGCGAGGCTTCGCTGCGGAGTCGGCGGCGGGCGCGGCGGGGTTGGCTGTGGGTTTGTGCGCTTGCTCGCGCTTTGCGAACGGGCGCTCTTCGGATGATCTGCGCTCGCCGCGCGCCGGGCGGTCTTCGAACGACTTTCGCGGACCGCGTTCACCGAAAGGGGGGCGCGAATCGTCGCCACGCGGTTTGAACGCGCGACGCTCATCGCCGCCTGAGGTGCGCTCGCCGCGAGCCGGCCGGTCTTCGAACGACTTGCGCGGACCGCGTTCACCGAACGCCGGACGCGAATCGTCGCCACGCGGTTTGAATGCGCGACGCTCATCGCCGCCTGAGGTGCGCTCGCCGCGAGCCGGCCGGTCTTCGAACGACTTGCGCGGACCGCGTTCACCGAACGCCGGACGCGAATCGTCGCCACGCGGTTTGAATGCGCGACGCTCATCGCCGCCCGATGTGCGCTCGACGCGGGCTGGGCGATCTTCGAACGACTTGCGCGGACCGCGCTCGCTGAACGCAGGACGCGAATCGTCGCCACGCGGTTTGAACGCGCGACGTTCATCGCCGCCCGAGGTGCGCTCGCCGCGAGCCGGACGATCTTCGAACGACTTGCGCGGACCGCGCTCACCGAAAGCAGGACGCGAATCATCGCCACGCGGTTTGAACGCGCGATGTTCATCGCCGCCCGAGGTGCGCTCGCCGCGAGCCGGACGATCTTCGAACGACTTGCGCGGACCGCGCTCACCGAAAGCAGGACGCGAATCATCGCCACGCGGTTTGAACGCGCGATGTTCATCGCCGCCCGAGGTGCGCTCGCCGCGAGCCGGACGATCTTCGAACGACTTGCGCGGACCGCGCTCACCGAAAGCAGGACGCGAATCATCGCCACGCGGTTTGAACGCGCGATGTTCATCGCCGCCCGAGGTGCGCTCGCCGCGTGCCGGGCGGTCGTCAAACGACTTGCGCGGACCGCGCTCGCCGAACGCCGGACGCGAATCGTCACCACGCGGTTTGAAGGCGCGACGCTCATCGCTCCCCGCCGTGCGCTCGCCACGAGCCGGACGATCTTCGAACGGCCTACGCGGACCGGACCCGGAACGCGAATCGTCGCCGCGCGATTTGAACGCGCGCGGTTCTCGCGGCGTATCTCCACGCTTTTCAGCGCCCGGCTGGCCCGCGCGCTTTGGACGCGCCTCTTCGGGCGCCGCTGGGCGCACAGGCTTGCGCCCGGTGGCAGTGCCGGATCGGACCGGCGATCGCGTCGCCGACGTGGGACGCGGATGTTTGGCTGTCAGTTTGACGCGCATAAAGTCTCAGGCTGCGATCGCGCGCAGCAGCTCGGTTTCCACCTGGATCTGGGTGCGGTTGTTCGACAGGCTTTTGCCGTCGAGCAGAAACACGTCCTCGACACGTTCGCCGAGCGTGTTGATTCGCGCGGCCTGCACGCCGATCCGGTGTTGCGCCAGAACGCGCGCGATCGAATAAAGAAGGCCCTGCCGGTCGTTGGCCGACACAGACAGGATGTAGTACTGACCACGATCGTCGGGGCGAAGATCGACGCGCGGGGTGATTGGAAATGTGCGCACGAGCCGCGACAGGCGGCCTTTCGACGGCTCCGGCAAGATGCGCTCGTCCACCAGCAGTGCGGCCAGTTGCTGCTCGACGAGATTGGCGATGTCGCGATAACTCCCGTCGTGGTCCGGATGCGCGACGAGGAAGTTGTCGAGCGCGTAGCCGTGCCGTGTCGTCGTCACGCGCGCATCGAGCACGGACAAGCCGTTTTTGTCGAAGTACGCGCAGATGCCGGCAAAAAGATCCGGCCGGTCCTTCACGTAGACGAGGACTTGCAGCGCGGCGCCGATGGGCGAGGGCCGCGCGCGCACGATCGGCGAATCGCTCTCGACGTGTCGATACAGCACGCGCGTCTGCCACGCGATATCGGCCGGATCGTGCCGCAAGAAATAGCCGACGTCGAGTTGATCCCAAAGACGCTTTTGCGCATGTTCGGGCACGGTTTCGAGGCGCAGAAGCGCAAGCGCCGCTTCCTGTCGCGACTTGAGTTCCGAATGCGCGTCGGGCTGCGCGCCGCCGAGCACGGCCAGCGTCGCGCGGAACAAGTCTTCCAGCAGCTTGCCCTTCCAGTTGTTCCAGACTTTCGGGCTCGTGCCGCGGATATCGGCCACGGTCAGAAGATAAAGCGCCGTGAGCCGCCGCTCGGTCTTCACCACCGTCGCGAACTGTTTGATGACTTCCGGATCGCTCGTGTCCTGCTTCTGCGCGACGTGGCTCATGGTCAGATGCTGCTGCACGAGCCAGACGACGAGTTCGGTGTCTTCCTGCCCGATGTCGTGCTCGCGGCAGAAGCGCCGGGCGTCGACCATGCCGAGCGTCGAATGATCGCCGCCGCGGCCTTTCGCGATGTCGTGAAACAGCGCCGCGACATAGAGCACCCACGGGCGCTCGAAGTTGCCCATCAGCTGACTGCAGAACGGATACTCGTGCGCATGTTCGGCGATCGCGAAACGCCGCAGGTTGCGCAACACCATCAGGATGTGCTGATCGACGGTGTAGACGTGATAGAGATCGTGCTGCATCTGGCCGACGATGCGCCGGAAGTTCAGCAGATAGCGCCCGAGCACGCTGGTCTGGTTCATGAGCCGCAGCGCGTGCGTGATCCCTTCGGGCTGCTTCAGAATTTCCATGAACAGGCGCCGGTTCTCCGGATCGCGCCGCCAGTTGCGGTCCATCAGGTCGCGCGCGTTGTAGATCGCGCGCAGCGTGCGCGCCGAGAAGCCCTTCACGCCGCGCGTCTGTTCGTAGAGCAGGAAGGATTCGAGAATGGCGTGCGGCTCGCGCTCGAAGACATCGTCGCGGGCGATTTCCAGCATGCCTTGCTTCTCGACGAAGCGCCCGGAAATGACGCGCGTGATGCCGCTCGTCGACGGAAAGAGCTGCGCTTCGACGTTCTGGATCAGGATGGTTGCGAGTTGCGTGACCGCCTTCGCCGCCCAGTAGTAACGGCGCATGAGCTGCTCGCTCGCGCGCTTGGCGGTCGTCGCCTCGAAGCCGAAGCTTTCGGCGAGCGGCGTCTGCAAATCGAATACGAGAATGTCCTGGCGACGTTTCGCGATCACGTGCAGGCGCGCGCGCAGCGCCTTCAGGAAGCCTTCGTTGCGGCGCAGCTCACGCGCTTCGCGATCGGTGATGAGCCCGCACGTGTCCAGTTCGCGCCAGTTGCTGCCGAAGCCCGCCCCGCGCGCGATCCACAGAATGAGTTGCAGATCGCGCAGGCCGCCCGGGCTTTCCTTGATGTTCGGTTCGAGGCTGTAGGGCGTGTCCTGGAACTTCGCGTGGCGCTGACGCATTTCCAGCACTTTCGCCTGGAAGAACGCGCGTGGATCGAGCGTCTCACGATAGCGCGCACCGAAACGCTGAAACAGCGCCGTGTCGCCGCAAATGCGCCGCGCCTCGAGCAGCGACGTCTGCACGGTGATGTCGTTGCCCGCTTCGGCAATACATTGCTCGACCGAGCGCACGCTGCTGCCGATATCCAGCCCCAGATCCCAAGCCATGCCGATGAAGCGCTCGACCCGGCCGTTGAGTTCCGCGTCCTCGCTTTGCGGCGACGCATCGGGCAGGAGCACCAGAATGTCGACGTCGGAATAGGGCGCGAGCTCGCCGCGCCCATACCCGCCGACCGCGACGAGCGCCGCGTGGTCTGGCATGTCGCAGGCGGCCCAGGCGCCTTTGAGGGCGTCGTCGGTGGCGCGCGCGAGCGCGTGCATGAGCGGCTCGACGTTCGACGTCGCCTGAAAGCGTTCGATGAGCGCCGCCTTCGCCGCCTTGTAGGCGGCGCGCAGCGTTTCACAGGGCGTGGCGACGGCGGCAGTGCTGCTCATGGACTGGACGAAAAAGGCGAGAGGAGAGTGGCGCGCCAGCCTGCGTGCCGGCGCGCGGAAGAACGCGGAATCAGGCGGTGGCCGCGATGAGTTGCGACGGCGCCTGCGTGTCCGCCGAGACGGTCAGCACTTCATAGCCGGTCGGCGTGACGAGCACGGTGTGCTCCCACTGCGCCGACAGGCTGCGGTCGCGCGTCTTGACGGTCCACTGGTCGGGCATCGTGCGGATTTCGCGGCGGCCTGCGTTGATCATCGGCTCGACGGTGAAAATCATGCCCGCCTCCAGTTCGATGCCCGTGCCCGGACGCCCGTAATGCAGCACTTGCGGCTCTTCGTGGAACACCTGACCGATGCCGTGGCCGCAGTATTCGCGCACCACGCTGTAACCCTGCGACTCGGCGTGCTTCTGGATGGCATGGCCGATGTCGCCGAGATGCGCACCGGGGCGCACCTGATCGATGCCCAGCCACATGCAGTCGAATGTGGTCTGCACGAGGCGCTTCGCCAGAATCGAACCCTCGCCGACGATGAACATGCGGCTCGTATCGCCGAAATACCCGTTCTTGATCACGGTGATGTCAATGTTCAGCGCGTCGCCATTCTTCAGCACTTTCTCACCGGGGATGCCGTGACAGATCACATCGTTCACGGAAATGCAGGTTGCCTTCGGATACGGCGGATAGCCGGGCGGCTGGTAATTCAGCGGCGCGGGAACGGTGCCCTGTTCCTTCACCATATATTCGTGACAGAGGCGGTCGAGCTCCTCGGTCGTCACGCCGGGCACGATGTGCGGCGTGATGAAATCGAGCACTTCGCTGGCGAGCCGGCAGGCGACCCGCATCTGCGCGATATCGTGTTCGTTTTTCAGCGTGATGGACATGACTTGGCCCGGAAATGCGTGTATGCGGCAGTGAGCCGCGAAAGCGGCATTATCGCACCTTAGGAAATGAGCCGCACCCGGATAGTTCAAGGCGGGCGGCGCGGCGGCGGGATTGCGGGGCGCGCACTGGCCGGTTGTCCCTTCGAGTGGGCGGCTTGAGCCGGACAATCGTCACATGCTATACTTCTGGGCTAAGTCGTAATCCATATTGCCGTCACGGTTTCGAAAGACAATCGCGGCGCAATCACGATTCCGGCTTGGAAAGAAGGCAGCGGCACAGTCAGCCGAGCGAAGGCAGCGGCACAGTCAGCCGAGCGGTCAACTTCATCGCTGCTTCAAGTCGATACGCAAGCCGGCGCACCCAGGGTGTCCCACGCTCATCATCAAGAAGCGTGGGATGCGGCAGCCGGCTTAAGACCCAACCCTCGCGGAGAATTTCATGGCAGTCACGATGCGTCAAATGCTGGAAGCCGGTGTCCACTTCGGTCACCAAACACGCTTCTGGAACCCCAAGATGGCCCCCTACATCTTTGGTCATCGCAACAAGATTCACATCATCAACCTCGAAAAGACCCTGCCGCTCTACAACGACGCGCTGAAGTACGTGCGCCAGTTGGCAGCGAATCGCGGCACGATTCTTTTCGTCGGCACGAAGCGCCAGTCGCGCGACACGATCGCACAGGAAGCAGCGCGCGCAGGTATGCCGTTCGTCAACGCCCGCTGGCTCGGAGGCATGATGACCAACTTCAAGACGCTGAAAGTTTCGATCAAGCGCCTGAAGGACATGGAAGCGGCGCTGGAATCGGGCGAAACCGAGCGCATGAGCAAGAAGGAAGCGCTTCTGTTCGAACGCGAAATGGTCAAGCTGCAAAAGTCGATCGGCGGCGTGAAGGACATGGGCGGCATTCCGGACGCGATGTTCGTCATCGACGTCGGCTATCACAAGATTGCCGTCACGGAAGCCAAGAAGCTCGGCATTCCGGTCATCGCCGTGGTCGACACGAACCACTCGCCGGAAGGGATCGACTACGTCATCCCGGGTAACGACGACGCATCGAAGGCGGTCGCGCTGTACGCGGAAGGCGTTGCCGACGCGATCCTCGAAGGCCGCGCCAACGCGGTGAACGACGTGGTCCAGGCCGTGCGCAACGGCGAAGGCGACGAGTTCGTCGAGGTCAACGCAGAGGCGTAATCGAGCCTGCGGCCGACAAAAAAGGGGGCTTTGCGAAAGGCCCCTTTTTTTTAGCCGGCGCGATGTTCGCGAATAGTTGAAACCAATTTCTGCCGCGGGCGCTCGAAGCCGCGGCACGTATCAAACAGACTCAAGGAGCGAATGATGGCGGCAATTACCGCAAGCATGGTGGCAGAACTGCGCGCGAAGACCGATGCGCCGATGATGGAATGCAAGAAGGCGCTGACGGAAGCCGACGGCGACATGGCGCGCGCTGAAGAGCTGCTGCGCGTGAAGCTCGGCAACAAGGCGAGCAAGGCGGCATCGCGCGTGACGGCGGAAGGCATTGTCACGGCGCACGTCGAAGGCGGCGTGGGCGCGCTCGTCGAGCTGAACTGCGAAACCGACTTCGTCGCGAAGAACGACGACTTCCTGGCCTTCGGCAAGACGATTGCCGAACTGGTCGCCAAGAACAATCCGGCTGACGTCGCTGCATTGTCGGCGCTGCCTTTGGAAAGCTCGACGGTCGACGCGGTGCGCCTCGCGCTCGTCGGCAAGATCGGCGAAAACCTGTCGATCCGCCGTTTCGTGCGTTTCGAGTCGGCCAACAAGGTCGCGTCGTACCTGCACGGCACGCGCATCGGTGTGCTCGTCGAGTTCACGGGCGCTGACGAGCAAGTCGGCAAGGATGTCGCGATGCACGTCGCCGCGATGAAGCCGGTTTCGCTGTCGTCGGACGAAGTGCCGGCCGACCTGATCGCCAAGGAGCGCAGCATCGCCGAGCAGAAAGCCGCTGAATCGGGCAAGCCGGCTGAGATCGTCGCCAAGATGGTCGACGGCTCGGTCCAGAAGTACCTGAAGGAAGTGTCGCTGCTGAATCAGCCGTTCGTGAAGAACGACAAGCAGACGATCGAGCAGATGCTGAAGGCGGCGAACGCGTCGGTGCAGAAGTTCGCGCTGTTCGTGGTCGGCGAAGGCATCGAAAAGCGTCAGGACGACTTCGCGGCAGAAGTGGCGGCGCAAGTCGCGGCAGCCAAGCAGTCGTAAGGCTCGCCCATGACGCGCGCTGTCGCCAGCGCGGCCGCGCGTCGAGCCGGCAGTACCCGCGGCGGAACGTCCGCCGCAAGAATTCAGCGATCCGGTTCGCACACGAGAGCGGGCGCGGTAGGATAGGGGTAAACCCTGATCCGCCGCGCCCGCCGCCCGATCCGGCGCGCTTGCGGTAAGTAATGTTTCACCCCTACAGTTCTACGTTGTTGCAACCCTCCTCGGCGCGATCGGAACCTTCATATGCCCACAGCCTACAAACGCGTACTCCTCAAACTCTCCGGCGAAGCCCTCATGGGTGACGATGCTTTCGGCATCAATCGCGCAACGATCGAAAGGATGGTGGCGGATATCGCGGAGGTAGTGCGGATCGGAACTCAGCTGGCCGTCGTGATCGGCGGCGGCAACATCTTCCGCGGTGTGGCGGGAGGCGCTGCCGGCATGGACCGGGCGACCGCCGACTACATGGGCATGCTCGCCACGATGATGAACGCGCTCGCGCTCCAGGACGCGATGCGTCACGCGGGCATCGAAGCGCGCGTGCAGTCGGCGCTGCGCATGGATCAGGTGGTTGAGCCGTATATCCGTCCGCGCGCGATCCGTCAGCTTGAAGAGGGCAAGGTCGTGATCTTCGCGGCCGGCACGGGCAACCCGTTCTTCACGACGGATACGGCGGCCGCGCTGCGCGGCTCGGAAGTCGGCGCCGAAGTGGTGTTGAAGGCGACGAAGGTCGATGGCGTATACTCCGCCGACCCGAAGAAAGATCCGAGCGCGACGCGCTACAGCACGATCAGCTTCGACGAGGCGATCGGCCGCAATCTGCAGGTCATGGACGCCACCGCGTTCGCACTGTGCCGAGACCAGAAGCTGCCGATTCGCGTGTTCTCGATCACGAAACCGGGCGCATTGAGGCGTATCGTGCAGGGCGACGACGAAGGGACGCTCGTCCACGTGTAAACTCTCGCGGTATCAGGCGCTGCGCGGCACGTTGACGCCGCGCGGGGGATGCGCCGCGTTTCGCCCGTAAAACCAGGTTTGGAGGTTCAAAATGAGTGTGGCTGACATTAAAAAGGGTGTCGACCAGAAGATGCAGCGGTCGATCGAAGCGTTCAAGGCCGATCTCGCCAAGATTCGCACGGGGCGTGCGCACACGGGCCTGCTCGACCATATCCAGGTCGACTACTACGGCTCGAATGTGCCCATCTCGCAAGTTGCGAACATGACGCTCGTCGATGCGCGCACGATCGGCGTGCAGCCGTGGGAAAAGAAGATGGTGCCGGTCGTCGAAAAGGCGATCCGCGAGTCCGACCTCGGCCTGAACCCGGCGACGCAGGGCGATCTGATCCGCGTGCCGATGCCCGCGCTGACCGAAGAGCGCCGCCGCGAGCTCACGAAGGTCGTGAAGAGCGAAGGCGAGACGGCGAAGGTCGCCGTGCGCAATCTGCGCCGCGACGCGAACGATGCGCTCAAGAAGCTCGTGAAAGACAAGGAAATTTCGGAAGACGACGAGCGCCGCTCGAGCGACGAAGTCCAGAAGCTCACGGACAAGTTCGTCGCTGAAATCGACAAGCTCGTTCAGACGAAAGAAGCCGAAATCATGACGGTGTGAGGCCGTAGAAACGGTTTCGCCAGCCTCGGGCGTTTATCTATCCGGGCTGGCTCTCACTCCTCCAGATTCCAAGATTCACCGGCCATGACCTATACCAGCTCTACCGTTACCGTGCCCGATGTCGCGGCTGTCCCGCGTCACGTCGCGATCATCATGGACGGCAATGGCCGTTGGGCGACGGAACGGCGCTTGCCGCGCGTCGCCGGTCACACGCGCGGCGTCGATGCGGTTCGCGCGACCGTCGAAAGCTGCGCGCGGCGCGGCGTCGAATTCGTCACGCTTTTTGCGTTCAGCTCCGAGAACTGGCGCCGTCCGACCGAAGAAGTTTCGTTCCTGATGCGTCTGTTCGTCACCGCGCTCGAACGCGAAATCGGCAAGCTGCACGCCAACGGCATCCGTCTGCGCGTCGTCGGCGACATTGCCATGTTCGACGACAAGATCCGCGCGCTCATCCAGCGCGCCGAGACCAAGACCGCGCGCAATACTCGCCTCACGCTGACCATCGCCGCCAACTACGGCGGGCGCTGGGACATCATGCAGGCAACGAAGAAGCTCATCGCACAATCGCTCGAAACGGGGGTGCCCGCGCGCGTGGACGACGAGTCGTTCGCCGAGCATCTCGCGATGGCGTACGCGCCGGAGCCCGATCTGTTCATCCGCACGGGCGGCGAGCAGCGCATCAGCAACTTCCTGCTGTGGCAGCTCGCGTACACCGAGTTCTATTTCACCGATACCTACTGGCCCGACTTCGACGCCGACGCGCTCGACCGCGCGATCGCATCGTATGGTGACCGTGAGCGCCGCTTCGGGCGCACGAGCGCGCAGCTCGCTTCCCAATCGCAGAAGGCCGACACCCTTCCATGCTAAGAACCCGTGTCATCACGGCAATCGTCCTGCTCGCGGTACTCGTGCCGATCACGCTGTTCGCGCCGATCGGTGCATTCGGGGCGCTGATCGGTTTCGTCGTCGTGTTCGCGGCATGGGAATGGGGACGGCTCCTCAAGTTGAACGGGGCGGGGCCGGTGGCCTATGCGCTCGTCGCGGGCGTCGCGCTCATCTTCAGCACGTTTCTCGGCATCAAATCCACGCCGCTCTATCAGATGGCGGCGATCTTCTGGGTGCTCGCCGGTCCCTACGCACTGCTGCGCAAGCCGACGCTGGCCGCGCACACGTGGCGCGCGTTTCTGCTTTTCGCGGGTATCGTGGTGTTTCTGGCCTGCTGGCACGCGGTCGTCGATGCGCGCACGCGTGGCGTAGCATTCGTGCTATCGCTTCTGCTAGTAGTCTGGCTGGCTGATATAGGCGCATACTTCGCCGGAAAAGCGCTCGGCCGCCACAAACTCGCTCCGTCGATCAGCCCGGGCAAGACTTGGGAAGGCGCCATCGGCGGGTGGCTGGCGGTCATCGTCATCGGCGCGGTCGCCGCCAGCACCGCGTTTTATGCGCCCACCGTATTCACGGCCTTCGTCGAACATCTCGGCTGGGATCGCTCGTTTGTCGCGGTTTCCGTGCTGGTCGCGTTCAGCGTGGTCGGCGATCTGTTCGAATCGTTGCTGAAGCGCCAGGCGGGCGTCAAGGATTCGAGCGGCCTCCTGCCGGGTCACGGCGGCGTCCTCGACCGCATCGACGCCTTGTTGCCCGTACTGCCGATCGCATTGCTGATGCTTGGCTAATCGGCTAGAGAAGAATTCATGCAAACACGTCTCACATTGCTCGGCTCCACGGGCTCGATCGGCGACAGCACGCTCGACGTCGTGGCCCGGCACCCGGACCGCTTCTCGGTCTACGCGCTGAGCGCGCACCGCAACGGCGACAAGCTCGTCGCCCAGTGCCTGCGATTTCAGCCGGAAGTGGCCGTCGTCGGCGACGCCGATACGGCCGCGCGCGTCGCTCAGGCCTTGTGCGCCCAAGGCTGCAAGACCGAAGTGACGCACGGCACCGACGCGCTCGTCGAGGTCGCCCGCGCGTCGCAGTGCGATACGGTCGTCGCGGCCATCGTCGGAGCGGCGGGCCTCGCACCGACGCTCGCCGCCGCACGTGCTGGCAAGCGCATCCTGCTCGCGAACAAGGAAGCGCTGGTCATGTCCGGCCAGATCTTCATGGACGCGGTGCGCGACAACGGCGCCATTCTGCTGCCGGTCGACAGCGAGCACAACGCCGTGTTCCAGTGCCTGCCGCCTTGCGCGGACAAGGAGGCGAAGCTGCACGGCGGCGTTTCGAAGATCATTCTTACGGCATCGGGCGGCCCGTTCCGCACGCGTGAGCCGGCCACGCTCGTGAACGTCACGCCCGAGGAGGCCGTGAAGCATCCGAACTGGGCGATGGGCCGCAAGATCTCCGTCGATTCCGCGACGATGATGAACAAGGGCCTCGAAGTGATCGAGGCGCACTGGCTCTTCGATCTGCCCGGCTCGCGCATCGAGGTGTTGATCCATCCGCAGAGCGTGATCCACTCGATGGTCTCTTACGCCGACGGATCGGTGCTCGCGCAGCTCGGCAATCCCGACATGCGCACGCCGATCGCGCACGCGCTGGCGTATCCTGATCGTGTGGACTCGGGCGTGGCGCCGCTGGATCTTGCGCAAATCGCGACCCTCACGTTCGAAAAGCCCGATTTCGCGCGCTTTCCGTGTCTCGCGCTCGCCATCCAGGCGCTGGAAGCCGGCGGCATCGCGAGCGCCGCGCTGAATGCGGCCAACGAAATCGCCGTGGAAGCGTTCCTGGAGCGCCGCATCGGCTTCATGGCAATTGGCGGCGTGGTGGAGCGCGTGCTGAACGCCTTGCCGAACACGAGCGCCGCCACGCTTTCCGACGTCCTCGCCGCCGATGCGAACGCGCGCCGTCTCGCATCCCGTTTCGTCGCAGAGCTCACCGCGAGCGCGCCGGGCGCCGAACCCATCGCCCATTGAGGCCGTCATGAACTTTCTGACCGAAATCGTCGCCTTCGTCGTCGCGATAGGCGTGCTCGTCGTCGTCCACGAATTCGGTCACTACAGCGTCGCGCGAATGTGCGGCGTGAAAGTGCTGCGCTTTTCGGTGGGCTTCGGCAAGCCGCTCGCGCGATGGGTCAGCAAGAAGACCGGCGTCGAGTGGACGGTCGCCGCGCTGCCGCTCGGCGGCTACGTGAAGATGCTCGACGAGCGCGAGATCGATCCCGACAGCGGCGCCAAAATTCCCGCCGAAGATTTGCCGCGCGCGTTCAACCGCCAGAGCGTGGGCAAGCGGATCGCGATCGTCGCGGCAGGGCCCGTCGCCAACTTCCTGCTGGCGATCGCGCTCTTTTCCGCTGTCTTCGCGGGCGGCGTGACCGAGCCCGCGGCGATCGTCTCGCAACCCGCGCCCGAGACGGCGGCGGCGCGCGCGGGCTTCGAAGGCGGCGAAACGATTCTTTCGATGCGCGACGCGCAAGGCGGCGAGACGCATCCGATCCGCTCCTGGTCCGATCTGCGCTGGAAGCTGCTCGACGCGTCGTTCGATCACCGTCGCATCGTGCTGACCGCGAAGACGCACGAGGGCACTTACGACTTCCCGGTGAGCGTCGCCGGCATAACGGATGCCGACGCCGATCAGGATTTCATGGACAAGCTCGGCTTCGCCCCCGGCGGCGGCACGCTGACCGTGGCGGGCGTCGAGGCGGGCAGCGCCGCGCAGAAGAGCGGGCTCAAGGCGGGCGACACGCTCCGCGCGATCGACGGCCGTTCCGTCGACAACGCGGCGAGCTTCATCGACTATGTGAAGGCACATGGCGCGAAGCCCGTGACGCTCGTGATCGAGCGCAACGGCAAGCGCGAACCGGTGCAGATCGTGCCGGACCTGAAGCGCGATGCGTCGACGGGCAAGGACATCGGCCGGATCGGCGCGGCGCTGGCGAACCAGTTGCCCACCGTGGACGTGCGCTACGGGCCGCTCGAGAGCCTGCGTCTCGGCGTGAACCGCACGTGGGACATCAGCGTGTATTCGCTGCGCATGTTCGGGCGGATGATCGTCGGCGAGGCGTCGCTCAAGAATCTGTCGGGGCCGGTCACGATCGCCGACTACGCGGGCAAGAGCGCCAGGCTCGGTTTGGCGGCCTTCGTTTCGTTTCTTGCACTCGTCAGCATCAGCCTCGGAGTGTTGAACTTGTTACCGATTCCGGTATTGGACGGTGGGCATCTGTTATATTATTTGGTTGAGGCTGTTACCGGCAAGGCAGTATCCGATCGCTGGCAGCTGGTTCTGCAAAGGGCAGGCCTGGTCTGCATCGTCGCGTTGTCGATGATCGCACTGTTCAACGACCTCGCTCGTCTGATTCGTTTCTGATCCACTTTGACAATTTCTGGCGGCGTCTATGGGCGACCGCCGGAACGAATGCAGCTTTAAATACTGGGGAAGCACGTTGTTCAAACCTCATCGCTTTGTTCCTAAGACGGCTGTGGCCGCGGCGCTCGCCGCAACGGGCATGGCGGCGCATGCCACCACGCCGTTCGTCGTGCAGGATATTCGGATCGACGGTCTTCAACGCATCGAACCGGGCTCCGTGTTCGCTTATCTGCCGATCAAGCAAGGCGACACCTTCACCGACGACAAGGCCTCCGAAGCGATTCGCGCGCTGTATGCGACGGGCTTCTTCAACGACGTTCAGATCGCCACCGAAGGCAATGTGGTGATCGTGCAGGTGCAGGAGCGCCCGGCGATCTCGGCCATCGATTTCGCGGGCCTGCACGAGTTCGACAAGGACAATCTCACGAAGGCGCTGCGCTCGGTGGGTCTGTCGCAAGGACGCTCGTACGACAAGTCGCTCGTCGACAAGGCGGAGCAGGAGCTCAAGCGCCAATACCTCACGCGCGGCTATTACGCGGCCGAAGTCACGACCACCGTGACGCCGGTGGACCGCAACCGCGTCGCGATCCTGTTCTCGGTCGCCGAGGGCCCGAGCGCGAAGATCCGCCAGATCAACTTCGTCGGCAACAAGGCGTTCAGCTCGAGCACGCTGCTGGGCGAAATGCAGCTCTCCACGCCGAACTGGTTCTCGTGGTACACGAAGAGCGATCTCTACGCGAAGGAAAAGCTCACGGGCGACCTCGAGAACGTGCGCTCGTACTACCTGAACCGCGGCTACCTCGAGTTCAGCATCGATTCCACGCAGGTGTCGATCTCGCCGGACAAGAAGGACATGTATCTGACGATCGCCGTGCATGAAGGCGAGCCGTACAAGATCAGCAGCGTCCAGTTGTCGGGCAACCTGCTCGACCGCGAAGCCGAGCTCAAAAAGCTCATCAAGATCAAGCCGGGCGAGCGCTTCTCGGCAGAGAAGCTGCAGGCGACGACCAAGGCGATCGTCGACAAGCTCGGCGAATACGGCTACGCATTCGCGCAGGTGAACGCGCAGCCGCAGATCGACCAGGCGAATCACACCGTGGCGCTCACGCTGCAAGTGGACCCGAGCCGCCGCGTGTACGTGCGGCGTGTGAACATCGTCGGCAACACGCGCACGCGCGACGAAGTGGTGCGCCGTGAAATGCGTCAGCTCGAAAGCTCGTGGTTCGACTCGAGCCGCCTCGGGCTGTCGAAGGATCGTATCAACCGTCTCGGCTATTTCACCGACGTGGACGTCACGACGGTTCCCGTCGAAGGCACGAACGACCAGGTCGACGTCGACGTGAAGGTCGCGGAAAAGCCGACCGGCGCGATCACGCTGGGCGCGGGCTTCTCGTCGACGGACAAGGTGGTGCTGTCCGCGGGCGTGTCGCAGGACAACGTGTTCGGCTCGGGCACGAGTCTCGCGGTCAACGTGAATACCGCGAAGACGTACCGCACGCTGACCGTGACGCAGGTCGATCCGTACTTCACGATCGACGGCATTAAGCGCATCACCGACGCGTACTACCGCACGTATCAGCCGCTGTACTACTCGACCGATTCGAGCTTCAAGATCATCACGCTGGGTGCGGACACGAAGTTCGGCATCCCGTTCTCCGAACAGGACACGGTGTTCTTCGGCGTCGGCGCCGAGCAGAACACGATGGACCTCGACTCGGCGACGCCGCAGTCGTATCAGAACTACGTGAACGAGTTCGGCCGCGTGGTGAACAACTATCCGCTGACGGCGGGCTGGTCGCGCGACAATCGCGACAGCGCGCTGGTTCCGAGCCGCGGCTACTACATCCAGTCGAACGCGGAATACGGCACGCCGATCGGCAACACGACCTACGTGAAGTTCGACGCGCAGTTCCAGTATTACTACTCGTTCGCGCGCGGCTTCGTGCTCGGCTTCAACCTGCAGGGCGGCTACGGCAAGGGTCTGCAAGGCCAGACGTACCCGATCTTCAAGAACTACTACGCGGGCGGTATCGGTTCGGTGCGCGGTTACTCGCCGAGCTCGCTGGGTCCGCGCGACTCGAAGACGAACGACCCGATCGGCGGCTCGCGCATGGCGGTCGGCAATATCGAACTGACGTTCCCGCTGCCGGGCACGGGTTATGACCGCACGCTGCGCGTCTTCACCTTCCTCGATGCCGGTAACGTCTGGGGCGATCCAAACCAGGGCGGCACGAGCGGCGGCGCAAACGGCCTGCGCTATGGCTACGGTGTCGGTCTCGCGTGGATCTCGCCGATCGGCCCGCTCAAGCTGAGCCTTGGCTTCCCGCTGCAAAAGCACGATGGCGACCAGTATCAGAAGTTCCAGTTCCAGATCGGTACGGCCTTCTAAGCGGCCTGCCTTCGAACGCGAACTTCATTCAATCAGACGTAACGTGAGGAACACTTTGGGAACCGGTAAGCATTCGAAACATATGGCGCTGGCGCTTGCGTTGTCGATGGTTCTCGGCTTGGGCACGGCGATGTCCGCCAGTGCTCAGGAAGCGCGCATCGCGGCGGTCAATTCGGACCGCATCCTGCGCGAATCGGCGGCCGCGAAAGCTGCGCAGTCGAAGCTCGAGCAGGAATTTTCCAAGCGCGACAAGGCGCTGCAGGATATGGCGCAGCGCCTGAAGTCGATGTCGGACAACATCGACAAGAGCGGTGCCTCGATCGCGCCGGCCGACCGTGCGGCGCGTCAGCGCGATCTCGCCCAGCTCGACGCGGACTTTCAGCGCAAGCAGCGCGAGTTCCGCGAAGATCTGAACCAGCGCCGCAACGAAGAACTCTCGGCGGTGCTGGACCGGGCGAACAAGGTGATCAAGCAGATCGCCGAGCAGCAGCACTACGACCTGATCGTGCAGGAAGCGGTGTACGTGAGTCCGCGCATCGACATCACGGATCAGGTGCTGAAGGCGCTGGCCGCGAGTTCGGCCGGCACGGGCTCAAGCTCGAACTGACGAGGACTGAGAGCAAATGGCATCAGGCATGGCGATCACGCTCGACCAACTGGTGAAGCGCTTCGGCGGCGAGGTGGTCGGCGACCGCGCGCACGCAGTCGGGAGCCTCGCGCCGCTCGACAAGGCCGGTCCCGCGCAGCTCGCGTTTCTCGCGAATCAGAAATATCTGCCGCAGGTCGAGACGACGGGCGCCGGCGCGGTGCTGATTTCCCCCGCGGACCTCGAGAAGGTGACGAATCGCACGGGCATCAATTTCATCGTCACGCCGAATCCCTACGCTTATTTCGCGCGCGTTGCGCAGGCGTTCATCGACCTCGCAACGCCCAAGGCCCGGCCGGGCGTGCACCCGAGCGCGAGCATCGATCCTGACGCGAAGGTCGCGGCGAGCGCCGTGATCGGGCCGCATGTGACGGTCGAAGCCGGCGTGGTCATCGGCGAGCGCGTGCGGGTGGATGCCGGCGTGGCCGTCGGCCGCGGCGTTCAGCTCGGCGACGACGTCCATCTATATCCCAACGTCACCATTTATCACGGCTGCAAGCTCGGCGCGCGCGTGATCGTGCACGCGGGCGCGGTGATCGGCGCGGACGGCTTCGGCTTCGCGCCGGATTTCGTCGGCGAGGGCGAGGCGCGCACTGGAAGCTGGGTCAAGATTCCGCAGGTCGGCGCAGTGGACATCGCCGACGACGTGGAAATTGGCGCGAATACGACGATCGACCGCGGCGCGATGGCGGACACGGTCATCGAGGAATGCGTAAAGATCGACAACCTCGTGCAGATCGGCCATAACTGCCGCATCGGCGCCTATACGGTCGTCGCGGGCTGCGCGGGCATCGCGGGCAGCACGAATATCGGCAAGCATTGCATGATCGGCGGCGCGGTGGGCATCGCGGGCCACGTGACGCTCGCGGATTACGTGATCGTCACGGCGAAATCGGGCGTATCCAAATCGCTGCTGAAGCCCGGCCTGTACACCAGCGCGTTTCCGGCTGTGCCGCACGCGGAATGGAACAAGAGCGCGGCGATCATGCGCAATCTGGACAAGATGCGTGAGCGCATCAAGGCGCTCGAAACGGCGTTGACGGACGCAGCCAAGCGTGATGATCGAAGCGGCGCCTAAGCACTCGGCCCGCTAAGAGGAAGCGCCGAAGCAGAATCAGGAGCGGGCCGGTTCGAGCCGCCCAAGAGACGCAGCAATCCCGGGCGGGCCTCGACGACGGCCCGCCATCCAATTTCCGCGCCCAGATGCGCGTGAGCAGAACGACCATGAGCACAGAAAAAATCAATCTCGACATCCACAAGATCCTCACGCTGCTGCCGCATCGCTATCCGATCCTGCTCGTGGACCGCGTGCTCGAACTCGAGCCGCACAAGAGCATCAAAGCGATCAAGAACGTGACGATCAACGAGCCGTATTTCCAGGGTCACTTCCCGACGCGTCCGGTGATGCCGGGTGTGCTGATTCTCGAAGCGCTCGCGCAGACTGCCGCGCTTCTGACTTTCGCGGAAGAGCCGCACGACCCGGCGAAGACGCTTTATTACTTCGTCGGCATCGACGGCGCGCGCTTCAAGCGCGTGGTGGAACCGGGCGATCAACTGGTGCTCAACGTCCACTTCGAGCGGTACATGCGGGGCATCTGGAAGTTTAAGGCGCGCGCCGAAGTGGATGGCGCCACCGCCGCCGAAGCCGTGCTCATGTGTACCGTGAAGGACACGGACGCTTAAGCGCGATTGCGTTCACCCCGCGTTCACCGTAACAAGCAGCACGAACCGCATAAGGCGACAAGCGCATGAGCAAGATTCACCCCACCGCGATCATCGAGCCGGGCGCGCAGCTCCACGACACCGTCGAAATCGGACCGTACGCGATCGTCGGTTCGCACGTCGTGATCGGCGCGGGCACGACTGTCGGCTCGCATAGCGTGATCGAAGGCCATACGACGATCGGCCGCGAGAATCGCATCGGCCATTACGCGTCGATCGGTGGCCGTCCGCAGGACATGAAGTACAAGGGCGAGCCCACGCGCCTCGAAATCGGTGACCGCAACACCATCCGCGAATTCACGACACTGCATACGGGCACGGCCCAGGATCAGGGTCTGACTTCCATCGGCAGCGACTGCTGGATCATGGCGTACGTGCATGTCGGCCATGACTGCCGGCTCGGCGACAACGTCATCATGTCGAGCAATGCGCAACTGGCGGGGCATGTGATCGTCGGCGATCACGCGATTGTCGGCGGCATGTCGGGTGTGCATCAGTTCGTTCGCATCGGCGCGCATTCGATGCTCGGCGGCGCGTCGGCGCTCGTGCAGGACGTACCGCCCTTCGTCATCGCGGCGGGCAACAAGGCCGAGCCGCACGGCATCAACGTGGAAGGCTTGCGCCGCCGCGGTTTCACGCCCGACGCCATTTCGGCGCTGCGATCGGCGTACCGCATCGTCTATAAGAGCGGCCTGTCGCTCGAAGACGCGAAAGTGCAGTTGAAGGAACTGAGCACGGCAGGCGGCGAGGGCGATGAGCCTGTCAAGGCATTCTCCGATTTCATCGCGGCGTCGCAGCGCGGCATCATCCGCTAACTACGCTGCCCGATGACTCTGATCCAACACCCGCCACGCATCGCGATGGTCGCGGGCGAGCCTTCTGGCGACCTGCTCGCGGCTTCGCTGCTCAAGGGCCTGAGGCAAACGCTGCCGGAAGGCACGCGCTATAGCGGCATCGGCGGCCCGCGCATGACGGCTGAAGGCTTCGAAGCGCACTGGCCGATGGACAAGCTGACCGTGCGCGGCTATGTCGAAGCGTTAAAGCATATCCCCGAGATTCTCGGCATTCGCAGCGAGATCAAGCGCCAGTTGCTCGCGGAGCCGCCTTCGGTGTTCATCGGCGTGGACGCGCCCGATTTCAACTTCGGTCTCGAACAGCCGCTGCGCGAGGCCGGCATTCCGACCGTGCATTTCGTGTGCCCGTCGATCTGGGCGTGGCGCGGCGGACGCATCAAGAAGATCGCGAAAGCGGTCGATCACATGCTGTGCGTGTTTCCGTTCGAAACCGCGCTGCTCGAGAAGGCGGGCGTGGCGGCGAGCTATGTGGGCCATCCGCTCGCCGACGAAATCCCGCTCGAACCCGACACGGCCGGCGCGCGCCGCGAGCTCGGCATCGCGGAAGGCGGTCCGGTGATCGCAGTGCTGCCGGGCAGCCGCCGTTCGGAAATCTCGCTGATCGGCCCGACCTTTTTCGACGCAATGGAGCTGATGCAGCTTCGCGAGCCTGATCTGCGCTTTCTGATGCCGGCCGCGAATCCGGCGTTGCGCGAATTGCTGCAGCCGCTCGTGGACGCGCACCCGCATCTGTCGCTGACGATCACCGACGGCCGCGCGCAAACCGCGATGACCGCCGCCGATGCGATCCTCGTGAAAAGCGGCACCGTGACGCTCGAAGCCGCGCTGCTCAAGAAGCCGATGGTCATCTCGTACAAGGTGCCCTGGCTCACGGGTGAGATCATGAAGCGGCAGGGTTATCTGCCGTATGTCGGCTTGCCGAACATTCTGGCGGGGCGGTTCGTCGTCCCGGAAATCCTCCAGCACTTCGCGACGCCCGAAGCGCTTGCCGACGCGACGCTAAAACAGTTGAACGACCACGCCAACCGCCGTACCCTGACGGAAATCTTCACCGACATGCACATCGCGCTGCGTCAGAACACGTCGCAGAAGGCGGCTCAAGCCGTGGCGCGGGTGCTCGACATGCGGAGGCCGGGATAATGGCGACGAAGCAGGCAAAATCGTCAGCCCAGGTCGGGCTCGATTTCAGTTCGCCGTTCGACATCATCTGCGGCGTCGATGAAGCCGGGCGCGGTCCGCTGGCGGGCCCGGTCGTCGCCGCGGCCGTGATCTTCGATCCCGCCAAGCCCAGGATCAACGGCCTCGACGATTCCAAGGCGCTTTCCGCCAAAAAGCGAGAAGAGCTATACGTGAAGATCGTCGATCGCGCGCTCGCGTATTGCATCGCGTCGGCGAGCGTCGAGGAAATCGACACCATCAACATTCTGCATGCGTCCATGCTTGCGATGAAGCGCGCGGTGGAAGGACTCTCGATCGCGCCGACGCTCGTGAAGGTCGATGGCAACCGATGCCCGATGCTGTCGATCCGCGCCGAAGCGGTGATCGGCGGCGACGCGCTCATCAAACAGATCTCGGCGGCGTCGATCCTCGCGAAAGTCACGCGCGACCGCATGCTGGTCGAGTTGCACGAAACCTATCCGATGTACGGCTTCGACGCGCATTCCGGTTACGGCACGCCTCAACATCTGCAGGCGCTGCGCGAGCACGGTCCGTGCGAGCATCATCGGCGTTCGTTCGCGCCGGTGCGCGAGGCGCATGCGCGCGTGTTCGGCTCCGTGCTGCCGGAAATCGCGCCGGAAGTGCTCGAAGTCGCGTCGACGCTCGAGGACGATCCAGACGCGCTCGCCTTCTGAGCGGCGCTCAAGCAACGTGAAATCCATCACTTCGCGGGACAACCCGCTCTACAAGCGCATCAAGGCGCTGGCCGGCTCGACCGCGCAACAGCGGCGCAGCGGCCATGCGCTGCTCGAAGGTCTGCATCTCGCATCGGCCTACCTGGATGCTGCCGGACAGCCCGAAACCTGTCTCGTCACCGAAGGCGCGCTGACGCATGAAGAAGCGCGCGCGATCGTTGCGCGCATCGAGGAGAAGCGCGTCGTCGTGCTGCCGGATACGCTCTTCGGGCAGCTTTCGAGCGTCGTGCACGGCGTGGGCATGCTGCTGCTCGTCGAGAAGCTCGACGCCGAACTCCCCGCGCGCGTCGCCGAAACCTGCGTGATCCTCGACGGTATTCAGGACGCCGGCAACGTCGGTTCGATTCTGCGCAGCGCGGCTGCGGCGGGTGTTGCGCGCGTGTTCTGCGCGCCGGGGACGGCTTACGCGTGGTCGTCGAAGGTGCTGCGCTCGGGCATGGGCGCGCACTTCCTGCTCGATATTTTCGAGGACGTGGAACCCGCGGACCTCATCGCGCGGCTGGACACGCCCGTCACGATCACCGATTCGCACGGCGCGGTCGCGCTGTACGACTGCGATCTGTCGGGACCGCTTGCATGGGTGTTCGGCAATGAAGGCGCGGGCGTGTCGCAGATCTGGCGGGATGCGGTGACGCATCGCGTGACCATTCCGCAGCCGGGCGGCATGGAATCGCTCAATGTGGCGGCCGCGGCGGCGATCTGTCTTTTCGAGCAGTGCCGCCAGCAGCGTTGAGTTGAACCGTCAATAGTAGGAAGAGCGATCCGGCTTCACTTCCTGCAGGATCGTCGTGGCGATTTCTTCGATCGACTTGTGCGTCGACGACAGCCACTTGATGCCCTCGCGCTTCATCATCATTTCCGCTTCGTTGATCTCGTAGCGGCAGTTCTCCAGCGCGGCATACTTGCTGCCGGGACGGCGCTCGTTGCGGATTTCCGCGAGCCGCTGCGGATCGATCGACAGACCGAACATCTTCGACCGATGCTCCAGCAAAGGCGTAGGCAGCTTGCCGCGCTCGAAGTCCTCGGGAATCAGCGGATAGTTCGCCGCCTTCACACCGTATTGCATCGCCAGATAGAGGCTCGTCGGCGTCTTGCCGCTGCGCGACACGCCGACCAGAATCACGTCGGCGTCGGCGAGATTGCGATTCGACTGACCGTCGTCGTGCGCGAGCGAGAAGTTGATCGCCTCGATTCGGTTCTTATATTCCTCGGTGTCCGCGTTCTGGTGGACCCGGCCCATCGCGTGCGTCGACTTTAGTTCCAGTTCGTGCTCGAGCGGCTCGATGAAAGTCTGGAACATGTCGAGCACGAGCGCATTGCAGCCCTTGACGACTTCATTCGACGCGCTGTCGACGAGCGTCGTGAATACGATCGGCCGGCGCCCGTCGAGCGCGACGGCCTCGTTGATCTTCTCGACGGTGGCGCAGGCCTTGTCGATCGAATCGACGAAAGGCACGTGCACGAGCCGGAACTTTTGATCGAACTGGGCAAGGATCGAATGCGCGAAGGTTTCGGCAGTGATTCCTGTACCGTCGGAAACGATGAATACGGAAGGCGGCATCGGCGAAAAATCAAATGGGGGAACGAATTGGGGGCGGGCGCGCTCAGAAGGTAACACGCTGATACCAAGCTGGCCATGCCCCGGCACGGCGGAAGCACGGCGGCGGAAAACGCCTGTGTTACATTGGTTGCCCTGCGGTGTGCGCCGGCCAACCATGCGGCGTGTAAGACCTCGATTTTGCCGTCGAATAACTGTCTCTGCCGAAGCAAAACTGACAATCGGCACGGTAGAATAGCGGCAACCTGTTCGATAAGCAATTGCGGACAAACTGATTCGGATTTTCGTCAAATCGCGGTCGTTTCGTCGGTTTTGGCAGCAGAAACCCACGTTTTCGAGCAGATTTCCGACGTTCCCGCTTCTTTTGCAACGCGCCCGGCTCCGGTGGCGCGGTCCCGATGGTTTATCAAACAGGTTGTGCGAGATGCGGTTGCGCTTCCAATGAGCGCCGCCGCAATTAAGCCCACTCGTGCGATCGTGCATTCCATCCACCTTAGGGGCTTGTATGACTAACGCAGTCAATGTTGCGAAAGATGTCGCAAAGGATCAGGCGTATGTAGTTCCATTCGAGCAGTTGCGAATGACCGACGTCGAAGTCGTCGGTGGCAAGAATGCGTCGCTCGGCGAGATGATCAGCCAGCTTTCCGAAGCCGGCGTCAGTGTGCCGACGGGCTTTGCCACGACCGCGCTCGCATTCCGCGACTTTCTCCAGCACAACGACCTGACCGGCCGCATCGCCAAACGTCTCGAGACGCTCGACGTTGACGACGTGAAATCGCTCGCCGAAGCCGGCAAGGAAATCCGCCAGTGGATCGTCGACGCGCCGCTGCAGCCGCGTCTCGAAGATGAAATCCGCCGTGAGTTCGAAGTGCTCCAGGCGAGCTCGCCCGAAGAGCTTTCGTTCGCCGTGCGTTCGTCGGCGACCGCCGAAGACTTGCCCGACGCATCGTTCGCGGGCCAGCAGGAAAGCTATCTGAACGTGGTCGGCATCGAGGACGTCCTCGATCGCATGAAGCACGTGTTCGCGTCGCTCTACAACGACCGCGCCATTTCCTACCGCGTCCACAAGGGCTTCACGCATGCCGAAGTCGCGTTGTCGGCGGGCGTGCAACGCATGGTGCGCTCGGACGTGGGCGCGGCGGGTGTCATGTTCACCATCGACACCGAATCGGGCTTCAAGGAAACCGTTTTCATCACGTCGAGCTACGGGCTCGGCGAAACCGTCGTGCAGGGCGCGGTGAATCCCGACGAGTTCCACGTCTTCAAGCAGACGCTCGAACAGGGCAAATACCCGATCATCCGCCGCTCGATCGGCTCGAAGCTCATCAAGATGGAATTCACGAAGCCGGGCGAGCCGGGCCGCGTGAAGACCGTCGACGTGGCGCACGAGCAGCGCAACCGCTTCTCGATCACCGACGAAGACGTGATCCAGCTCGCGAAGTACGCGGTCATCATCGAGAAGCACTATCAGCGTCCGATGGACATCGAGTGGGGCAAGGACGGCCGCGACGGCAAGATCTTCATCCTCCAGGCGCGTCCGGAAACGGTGAAGAGCCAGGCGTCCGGCAAGGCCGAGATGCGCTTCAAGCTGAAGGGCCAGTCGAACGTGCTGGCGACCGGCCGCGCGATCGGCCAGAAGATCGGCGCGGGCCCCGTGCGCGTGATTCAGGATCCGTCGGAAATGGAACGCGTGCAGCCGGGCGACGTGCTCGTCGCCGACATGACCGACCCGAACTGGGAACCGGTGATGAAGCGCGCGTCCGCCATCGTGACGAATCGCGGCGGGCGCACGTGCCACGCGGCGATCATCGCGCGTGAACTGGGCGTGCCGGCGGTCGTCGGCTGCGGCGACGCAACGGACGTGCTGAAGGAAGGCGCGCTCGTCACGGTGTCGTGCGCGGAAGGCGACGAAGGCAAGATCTATGACGGTTTGCTCGAAACCGAAGTGACCGAAGTGCAGCGCGGCGAATTGCCGAAGATTCCGGTCAAGATCATGATGAACGTCGGCAATCCGCAACTCGCGTTCGACTTCGCGCAGTTGCCGAACGCGGGGGTGGGTCTGGCTCGCCTCGAGTTCATCATCAACAACAACATCGGCGTGCATCCGAAGGCGATTCTGGAGTACCCGAACGTCGACCCCGATCTCAAAAAGGCGGTCGAAAGCGTCGCGCGCGGTCACGCATCGCCGCGTGCGTTCTATGTCGACAAGCTGACCGAAGGCATCGCCACGATCGCGGCGGCGTTCTATCCGAAGCCTGTCATCGTGCGCTTGTCGGACTTCAAGTCGAACGAGTACAAGAAGCTGATCGGCGGTTCGCGCTACGAGCCGGACGAAGAGAACCCGATGCTCGGTTTCCGCGGGGCGTCGCGCTATATCGCAGAAGACTTCGCCGAAGCGTTCCATATGGAATGCATCGCGCTGAAGAAGGTTCGCGAAGAAATGGGCCTCGACAACGTCCAGATCATGGTGCCGTTCGTGCGCACGCTGAAGCAGGCCGATCGCGTCGTCGAACTGCTCGGCAAGTTCGGGCTCAAGCGCGGCGTCAACGATCTCAAGCTCGTGATGATGTGCGAAGTGCCGTCCAACGCGATCCTCGCCGAGCAGTTCCTGGAACGTTTCGACGGCTTCTCGATCGGCTCGAACGACTTGACGCAGCTCACGCTGGGTCTCGATCGCGATTCGGGCATGGAATTGCTCGCGGCGGACTTCGACGAACGCGACGAAGCGGTGCAGTTCATGTTGAAGCGCGCGATCGAAACGTGTCTGCGGCTGAACAAGTACGTCGGTATCTGCGGTCAGGGCCCGTCGGATCATCCGGACCTCGCCGAGTGGCTGGCGAAGCAGGGCATCGAGTCGATGTCGCTGAACCCGGACACGATCATCGAGACGTGGCAGCAACTGGCGAAGACGTTGTCAAAATAAGTTGATCGCGCGTCTTTCCACTTGCTTACGGATTGATGCAGCGTGCTATAAAAACACCCCGGACTTCTCCGGGGTGTTTTCGTTTGGAGGCGAGGATGAGTGGGCTGATCTGGTGGATCGCGGCGGGCGGGTTGATCGTCGCGGAGCTGTTCACCGGCACGTTTTATTTGCTCATGATCGCGCTCGGCATGGTCGCGGGCGGCATCGCGTTCGTGATGGGCGCGTGGGCGCATGTGCAGATCGGCGCGGCGGCTGTCGTCGCGTTGATTGCCCTCGTGGTGCTGAGGCGTTCGCGCTTCGGCAACTCGAAGCGGCGCGGCGACGCCTCGCGCGATGCGGCTGTGAATCTCGACATCGGCGCGACTTTGCAGGTCGATCAATGGCGCGATGGCCGCGCAAGGGCGATGTATCGCGGCGCGCAGTGGGACGTCGAACTCGCGCCGGGGGAGTCGGAAGGTGCGAGGCTGTATCGCATTACCGCGCTCGAAGGCAATCGGCTGATCGTTGCCGCCGAACGTTAGTCAAGCTAGCCAAATAAGGAAAGAACAATGTATTTCACGCTCATTCTGCTCGTGATCGCCATCGTGATCGTGGCGAATACGGTCAAGATCGTGCCGCAGCAGCACGCGTGGGTGCTCGAGCGGCTCGGCCGCTATCACGCGACACTCGCGCCGGGTCTGAACATCGTGCTGCCGTTCATCGATCGCATCGCGTACAAGCACATCCTCAAAGAAATTCCGCTCGAAGTCCCGAGCCAGGTGTGCATCACACGCGATAACACGCAGTTGCAGGTCGACGGCGTCCTGTACTTTCAGGTGACGGATGCGATGAAGGCGTCGTATGGATCGAGCAACTTCGTATTCGCGATCACCCAGTTGTCGCAGACCACGCTGCGTTCCGTCATCGGCAAGCTGGAGCTCGACAAGACTTTCGAGGAGCGCGATTTCATCAACCAGAGCATCGTCAATGCGCTCGATGAAGCGGCGTCGAACTGGGGCGTGAAAGTGCTGCGTTACGAGATCAAGGACCTCACGCCGCCCAAGGAAATCCTGCATGCCATGCAGCAGCAAATTACCGCCGAGCGTGAAAAGCGTGCCCTGATCGCGGCGTCGGAAGGTCGCAAGCAGGAGCAGATCAATCTCGCGGCGGGCGCGCGCGAGGCCGCGATTCAGAAGTCCGAGGGCGAGCGTCAGGCGGCGATCAATCAGGCGCAGGGCGAGGCATCGGCGATTCTCGCGGTAGCGGAGGCGAACGCGCAGGCCATTCAGAAAATCGGCACGGCGATTCAGACTGCGGGCGGCATGGAAGCGGTGAACCTGAAGATCGCAGAGCAGTATGTCGGTGCGTTCGGCAATATCGCGAAGACCGGCAACACGCTCATCGTGCCGGGCAATCTGTCGGACATGAGTTCGATGATCGCGTCCGCGTTGACCATCGTGAGGGGCGAGGGCGGCGGGGTCGTCAAAAAGGCATAACGCAATCGGGGCGCTCATGAGCGCCCCGATTCGCTTATCGCTTGTATATCGCCTGTTTATCGCTATCGCGATGCTGTGCGCATGAGGCGCCCGCGTTCGCGTTCCCAGTCGCGCTTCTTCTCGGTCTCGCGCTTGTCGTGCAGCTTCTTGCCCTTCGCGAGGCCGATCTCGCATTTCACGCGGCCGTCCTTGTAGTGGAAGTTGAGCGGCACGAGCGTGTGCCCGCGCTGTTCGACCTTGCCGATGAGCTTGTCGATCTGGTCGCGATGCAACAGCAGCTTGCGCGTGCGCACCGGATCCAGATTGGCGAATTTCGAGGCTTCGGGCAGCGGGCTGATATGCGTGCCGATCAGAAACAGCTCGCCGTGCTTGATCACGACGTAGCCTTCCTTGATCTGCCCACGGCCCGCGCGCAGCGCCTTGACTTCCCAGCCCTCGAGCACGAGACCGGCCTCGTAGCGCTCTTCGACGAAGTAATCGAAGAAGGCTTTTCTGTTGTCGATGATGCTCATGAATGGAAAGTGCCCAACTCGTTTAAAATCACGATTTTAGCAGCGCGCCGACCGGCAAACGAACTACCGCCGCGTTCTCTTGCGCATTGCCGCCCAATCTAGCCACCCGCTGCGCCCTATATGGCAGACGTTCAGAAAACCGTATTGATCCGCCATTCAGCGGAAGAAATGTTCGACCTCGTCACCGATGTCGCCGACTACCCCAATTTCCTGCCGTGGTGCGGCGGCGTCGAAATCGGCCGCCAGGACGAGAACGGCATGGAGGCGAAGATCGACATCAGCTTTAAGGGTATCAAGCAGCATTTCGCCACGCGCAACACTCAGAAGCGGCCGACCAACATCGATATGGAGTTCCTGAGCGGCCCTTTCAAGAAGTTCACCGGCTACTGGCACTTTACGCCGCTGCGAGCGGACGCGTGCAAGATCGAATTCGCGCTGCACTACGAATTCTCGAACGTGATTCTGGAAAAGCTCATCGGGCCGGTGTTCAGCCATATCGCCAATACGTTCGTCGACTCCTTCGTGAAGCGCGCGGATCAGCGCTACGGCAAGCCATGATGCATATCGACGTTTGCTACGGACTGCCCGGCGGTGCGAGCTTTCTTGCGCGCGTCGATTTGCGCGAAGGCGCGACCGTGCGCGATGCGATCGAAGCGAGCGGCGTGCTGCGTGCGCACCGGGACATCGATCTGACGACGCAGAAAATCGGCGTGTTCGGCAAGGTGACGCCGCTCGACGCGGCGCTTGCGGACTTCGATCGCGTGGAGATCTACCGTCCGCTGAAGGTGGACCCGAAGACGGCGCGCCAGCGCCGCGTCGAAAAAACGCGCAAGGCGGGGTCGATCGAAGGGCGCAAATGGCATTCGAAGGACTCGCGCTGAGCGGATTCAGTGCGCGGGCGCTTCCTTCGCGACCGCTGGTGCTGCGCCCACCGTATGCGCTCTGACCGACCAGCTCACGCCGGCGAGCAGCAGCACGATCGCAAGCACTTCGGGCGTGCGGGGCCAGCGGCCATCGTAGACGAAGGCGTACAACAGGGCGAAAAGCGTTTCGAACGCGATCATCTGGCCTGCCAGCGTGAGCGGCAGGCGCTTCGCCGCCGCATTCCACAGCATGTTGCCGAGCCACGAACCGCCGGTCGCGAGCGCGAAACACACGATCCAGAAGAGATGCCAGCGCGCGGCCGGCACGCTCGCCTGCACCGTTCCCGCTGGCAGCATCCAGATGATCGCGCCGAGCACGACGCCGATGAGCCCCGTCACGATGCCCCACAGCACCGACCACTCGTTGCCGTCGAAATGGCGGTTCGCCTGCAGATAACGCGCGTTGACGACCGCGTACCACGTCCACGACGCGAGCGCCCCGAGCGCGCAGGCGAGACCGGCGAGGCGCGTGAGCGCGCTCGTCGCATGCTCGTTGCCTGCGGAGGACGAGAGCACGTCGCTGAACACGTCGACATTGATGCACGCGATGCCCGCCAGGATCAGCAGCAGGGGGCCGAGGAGGCGCTTGAGGTCGACCGCGCCGTGATCGCGCCGCCCGGCGAGCGTGACCGTCACGGGCAAAATGCCGACGATCAGCGACGAAGGCGCGACGCCCACCAGTTGCACCGCGCTGGCGAGCAGCATGTAGTAGAGCAGGTTGCCGACGAGCGCGAGCTTCACGAGCGCGATGAAATCGGCGCGCGTGAGCTTGGCGATCAGCTTTCGTGCGAACGGCAGCGCGACCGCGAGCGAGACGGCGCCGTACATCAGATAGCGCCCGATCGACAGCGTCAGCGGCGAAAAATCCGGCAAAAGCCGTGGCGCGAGAAAGATGAAACCCCAGATCGCACCCGCCGTCATTCCGTAGATCACACCGCGCTGCATTGCCCGACTCCCTGCCGTTATTTCGATTGACGGCGAAGCGTAGCACGCGTCCCCGGCCGTCCGTCTTGTCGAAAACTGCACAACCCGAGCCGCCGGATGGGTGGCGGATTAATTGCCATCGGCGGCCCGGAATGTGCGACGGAAACGCGTAAGCTGCTGTTCGGGCAGTGAAAATGCAGGGAACTATCGGTATAATCTGCTTTTGCGCCCATAGGATTTGCCATGCGTCTGATCCAGAAAGCACTCACGTTCGATGACGTGCTCCTCGTGCCCGCGTTTTCCAGCGTTCTCCCGCGCGACACCAGCCTGAAATCTCAGCTGACTCGCAATATCTCCCTGAACATGCCTCTCGTGTCCGCCGCCATGGACACGGTCACCGAAGGCCGGCTCGCTATCGCGATGGCGCAGATGGGCGGCATCGGCATCGTCCACAAGAATCTCACCGCCAAGGAACAGGCCCGCGAAGTCGCCAAAGTGAAGCGCTTCGAGTCGGGCGTCGTGCGTGACCCGATCACCGTGCCGCCGCAAATGCGCGTGCGCGACGTCATCGCGCTCACGCAGCAGCATGGCATCTCGGGCTTTCCGGTGGTCGAAGGCGCGCAACTGATCGGCATCGTCACGAACCGCGACCTGCGTTTCGAAGAACGCATGGACGAGCCGGTGCGCAACATCATGACGCCGCGCGAGCGCCTCGTGACGGTCAAGGAAGGCACGTCGCTGGCTGAGGCGAAGGCGCTGATGCACGGCCATCGTCTGGAACGCGTGCTGGTCGTCAACGACGCGTTCGAGTTGCGCGGCCTCATGACGGTGAAGGACATCACCAAGCAGACCGAAAATCCGGACGCCTGCAAGGACGAAGACGGCAAGCTGCGTGTGGGCGCGGCGGTGGGCGTCGGTGCGGACAATGAAGAGCGCGTCGAGCTGCTCGCGGCGGCGGGCGTCGACGTGATCGTCGTCGATACGGCGCACGGTCATAGCCAGGGCGTGCTCGAGCGCGTGCGCTGGGTGAAGCAGAACTATCCGCACGTGCAGGTCATCGGCGGCAACATCGCGACGGCGGCGGCGGCGAAGGCGCTCGTCGAATGCGGCGCGGATGCGGTGAAGGTCGGCATCGGCCCCGGCTCCATCTGCACGACGCGTATCGTCGCGGGCGTGGGCGTGCCGCAGATCACGGCCATCGCCAACGTGTCCGAAGCGCTGCGCGGCAGCGGCGTGCCGGTCGTCGCGGATGGCGGCGTGCGCTTCTCCGGCGACGTCTCCAAGGCGCTCGCCGCGGGCGCGAATGTCGTGATGATGGGCAGCATGCTCGCAGGCACGGAAGAATCGCCGGGCGACGTGTTCCTGTATCAGGGCCGCCAGTACAAGTCGTACCGCGGCATGGGCTCGGTCGGTGCGATGAAGGACGGCGCCGCGGACCGCTACTTCCAGGACAACTCGGCGAACATCGACAAGCTCGTGCCGGAAGGCATCGAAGGCCGTGTGGCCTACAAGGGTTCGGTGAACGCGATCCTGTTCCAGATCGTCGGCGGCGTGCGCGCGAGCATGGGCTATTGCGGTTGCCGCACCATCGCCGAAATGCACGAGAAGGCGGAATTCGTGCAGATCACGGCGGCCGGCATGCGCGAATCGCATGTGCACGACGTGCAGATCACGAAAGAAGCGCCCAACTACCACGTCGATTAATTACGCGGACTGATCATGAAACCGTTGCTGCGGGTCGTGCTCGTCGTCAATGCCCTTATCTTCGTCGCGTTCGGCGTGTTGTTCCTGCTGACGCCGTGGCCGGGCTTGTACGGCGCATTGCAACTGGATTCGATCCGCGTGCAGCCCGCCTTTGCGGGGCAACTGCTCGGCATCGCGCTCGCCGGCCTTGCGTGGCTCGCGTTTCATGCGGCCGTCGACGGTGCGTTGACCGCCAGAGCCGCACGCGTTTCGGGCCACGTGGAGTGGCTGTCGGGCGTCGTGGTGCTGGTCTGGCTGCTCGGGCTGAAGACGCCGGCGGTCGATGGCTTCGGGCAGATGAGCGCGGCGGTGGTCGGCATCGTGCTGCTCGTGCTCGGTCTGGGCAGCGTGCGGCTGTCGTCGGCCGTGCGCCGGCGCGAGCGTGCGGCGCAGGCCGGCGCGGCATCGGCGCAGCGCGCGGAAAAGAAGGCGGCGCAAAAGCGTGAAGACGCTCGCGCGACGGCCGCGTCGCCGCTTGCACGCTCACAGCCTGTGGATACCGTCTCGCGCCCCGCGGCCCGCGCGCCCGCGGCAACGGCCATCGACCCGGTTTCGGGCCGCGCGATCGATTCGAACGGCCGCCCGCTCGATCCCGCCTCGCCGATCTCGCCGGCGGCCGTGCGCGCGCACCCGGACGGCGCGGTCGATCCCGTCACGGGCGGCACGCTCGACCCGGCGACGGGCCGCGCGATCGATCCGATCACGGGCAGGCGCATCGAGCCCGTCATCAGCGGCGAGATCGATCCGGCGACGGGCAGACGAGCCGATCCGCTCGCGCCCGATACGGGCCGCGCACCCCGATGAGCGCGCGAAGCGCATGCAGCAGGCTACGCGCGCGCAGCAGCGCAACATGCAGAAACAAGCACGGTCGGCCTTTGCGCCGGCCGTCGATTTATTCGCCCGCGGGCCGCGCGAAGCCGCGTCCCGGCAGCACCGACATCATTCGTTCACTTAGCCTTTGGCCGCAGCCATGCACGACAAAATCCTGATTCTCGATTTCGGCTCCCAAGTCACCCAGCTGATCGCCCGGCGCGTGCGCGAGACGCATGTCTATTCGGAGATCCATCCGTACGACGTCGACGAGACGTTCATCCGTGAATTCGCGCCGAAGGGCATCATCCTGTCGGGCGGGCCGAACTCGGTCCACGAGGCGAAGTCGCCGCGTGCCCCGCAGATCGTCTTCGATCTCGGCGTGCCGGTGCTCGGCATCTGTTACGGCATGCAGACGATGGCCGACCAGCTCGGCGGCAAGGTCGAGCTCGGCAACGTGCGCGAGTTCGGCTATGCGGAAGTGCAGGCGCTGAACCATACGGGCTTTCTCGAAGGCATCCAGGACTTCACGAGCGGGCAGGGCGACTCGATGCTCAAGGTGTGGATGAGCCACGGCGACAAGGTCGTCGACCTGCCTGCGGGTTTCAAGCTGATGGCATCGACGCCGTCGTGCCCGATCGCCGCGATGGCCGACGACGACCGCCGCTTCTACGGCCTGCAATGGCATCCGGAAGTGACGCATACGGTGCAGGGCCGTGCGATGCTCGAGCGCTTCGTGCTGGAGCTGTGCGGCGCGAAAGCGGACTGGGAGATGGGCCATTACATCGACGAAGCGGTGGAGAAGATCCGCGCGCAGGTCGGCGATGAGCACGTGATTCTGGGCCTGTCGGGCGGCGTGGATTCATCGGTGGCGGCGGCGCTCTTGCATCGCGCGATCGGCGATCAACTGACGTGCGTGTTCGTCGATCACGGGCTCCTGCGTCAGAACGAAGCGGAACAGGTGATGTCGACGTTCGCGGACCATCTGGGCGTGAAGGTCATTCATGTCGATGCGAGCGAGGCATTCTTGCAGAAGCTCGCCGGCGTGACCGATCCGGAAGCGAAGCGCAAGATCATCGGTGCGGAATTCGTCGAAGTGTTCCATCAGGAATCAGACAAGATCACCGACGCGAAATGGCTCGCTCAGGGCACCATCTATCCGGACGTGATCGAATCGGCGGGCAAGGGCAAGAAGGGCGCGCATACGATCAAGAGCCACCACAACGTCGGCGGCTTGCCGGAGACGTTGAACCTGCAACTGCTCGAGCCGCTGCGCGAACTGTTCAAGGACGAAGTGCGCGAACTGGGCGTGAAGCTCGGCTTGCCGCCTGCGATGGTGTATCGCCATCCGTTCCCGGGACCGGGCCTCGGCGTGCGGATTCTCGGCGAAGTGAAGCGCGAGTTTGCGGACCTGCTGCGTCGCGCAGACGCGATTTTCATCGAAACGCTGCGCGACACGATCGACAAGGACACGGGCAAGTCGTGGTACGACCTGACGAGCCAGGCGTTCGCGGTGTTCCTGCCGGTGAAAAGCGTCGGCGTGATGGGCGACGGACGCACATATGAGTACGTCGTTGCGCTGCGCGCCGTGCAGACGCTCGATTTCATGACCGCGCATTGGGCGCATCTGCCGCACGATTTGCTCGGGCATGTGTCGAATCGCATCATCAACGAAGTGCGCGGGATCAATCGCGTGGTGTACGACATCTCCGGGAAGCCGCCCGCGACAATCGAATGGGAGTGATTCGAATATCGGGCTGCGGGCGGGTTCACGTCTGCCCCAGCCGCGCTCTCGCGAGCGGTCAATCGATGAATTTGCTGATCGCTAGCGCCAGTCCGTCGGGATTGTCGTAGGCGATCATATGCTCCGCATTGGCCACCAATTCGACCGCGCAGCCCGCCTCTTCGAATTTTGCGATTTCATCGCTCGTCGCGTTTTCTGACAGGATGACTCCTTTCGTCGCTTTCAGATTCGCGAGGTCATCCAGCCAGTTTTCGGCGTTATCCTGTAGAGCCGATTGCGCCCATTGGTAAATCGCATAAGGAGAAGCAACGGAAAACGGCCCCAGCCACGCATCGTTCGTCCCTTGCGCCTTCAACTGCGCCAGAAACGCCGAAAAGCCTTCAGTAACGAATTGTTCTTCGCTTTGAGCGGTGATGTTCGATAGCATTGTGACCCCGTAGTCCGTCAATCCGGGCTCGCACAGAATGACAGCGCGGACCTGCGCGGTAAGGCGCTGCGCCAGTTTCAGCGCGATGAACGCCCCGGCGCTGTGGCCGAACAGATTCACGCGCGCGAATCCTTGTTGAGCGATGAATCTGGATAACACCGCGGCCTGATCGTCGGAAGCGAATTTGCCGTCCGCCGGCTTGTCGCTGAAGCCGGCTCCCATGAGGTCGATCAGCAGCGATCTGCCTTTGAAGTAAGCGTCGGAGGCGACGACCGGAGGATAATCGCTGCTTGAAGCGCATCCTAATCCATGGATAAAAAGAAGCGGCTCCTCGCCAGCATACAAATCAAGATAGCGAAGGATGTTGCCGCTCTCATCCACGGAGAAGGTGTTCATGGTTATCCTTGGGATGGTTTTGAGCCATGACTCCATTCGGTACGGACACCGAAGCGAGTCAGGGCATGTTGATCGAAAGCACTCCGCTCGCGCAAGCGCAGAAGGGTAAAAAATGAACACCCCGCAGTCCGATTCCGCCGCGCGAGCGTACCCGACCGACTCCCTCTTCTTCGCCCTCTATCCCGACGCATCCGCCGCAGCGCGCATCGCCGAACTGACAGCGCGGCTTCGCACCGGTCACAAGCTGAAAGGCAGAGCAATCCCCGTCGATCGCCTCCACATCACCTTGCATTACCTCGGCGCGTTCGCGGGCCTCCCGGCCGGTGTCATCGCGCAGACACGCAACGCGGTGGCGCAAACGCCGTTCCCACCGGTCGATATCGTCCTCGATCGCATCGAGAGCTTTCCCGGGCGCCGCGCCAAACGGCCGCTCGTTCTTTCCGGCGATGTCACCGACTCGCTCGACGCGCTCGCGCAAAGCCTCGGCGCCGCGCTCGATGACGCCGGCATTCCCGTCAAACGTCATCCCGAATTCAAGCCCCACGTGACCTTGCTGTACGACGAGCGCCGCATCCCGCGCGAGGCGGTCGCGCCCGTCGCGTGGACCGCGCGCGAGTTCGCGCTGGTGCGCAGTCTGCTCGGCAAATCGCAATACGAAGTCCTCGCGCGCTGGCCGCTCGTATCGTAATCAGGTTAAACCACCCGACAGAAAGGGTTTCGCGGATTTTTCTTACGCGTTAAGGTTCGTCTATCGATATCCAGGCCGCACGCACACATGACTCGATCCCGCCTGTTGCACATCACGCCCGAAACGCACGACGTTCAGATCGATCTCGTCTACGCGACCGATCGAAATTTCACCGGCAAGCCGATCTACAAGGCCCAGCATTGCCTGCTGCTGGAACCCGCCGAAGCCGCGCTACGAAAAGCGGTCGATATCGCGCGGAGCATCGGCATGACGCTGCGGATTTTCGATGCGTATCGTCCGCCGCAAGCGCAGAAAGTGCTGTGGGACTTTCTGCCCGATCCGAACTTCATCGCCGAACTCGGGCGTGGCTCGAACCACAGCCGCGGCACGGCGGTCGACCTTACGCTCGTCGATCAGCATGGCGACGAGCTCGACATGGGCACCGGATTCGACGCGATGGTCGTCGAATCCGAGCACTTTCACTCCGATTTGCCGGAGCACGTGCAGCGCAACCGCACGTTGTTGTTGGGCGTCATGCACGGCGCGGGCTTCACGCACATCAAAAGCGAGTGGTGGCATTACGAATTGCCAGGCTCGCGCGAACTTGCTTTGATCGACAACGAAGAAAGCGGCCCGCTGCGGCTCATGTGATTGCAATTCGGACAAAACGCGAACAGGACGACACCCATGAAAAAAGCTTTGGCAGCGGTCATGCTTGCATCGGCGTTCACAGTATTGACGGCCTGGACAGGCTTGCAAAACGCGCAAGCCGCCACGCCGAAGGACATGTTCGTCATGGCGACGCTGCTCGACGAGTTCACCTCGCTCGATCCCGGCGAAATCTACGAGCTGGTGCCGGAAGAATACGTCGCCAACACGTATGACCGTCTGGTGCGCGTCGACCTGAAGGACCCGTCCAAATTCAATGGCGATGTCGCCGAGTCCTGGACCGTGAGTCAGGACGGCCTGACGTTCACGTTCAAGATCCGGCCGGGGCTCAAGTTCCATTCGGGCAATCCGCTCACGGCCGACGACGTCGCCTGGTCGATCCAGCGCACCGCCTTGCTCGATAAAGGCGCGGCCGCCGTGCTCGCGGGCATCGGCCTGACGAAGGCCAACGCCGCGCAGAACGTGAAGAAGATCGACGACACGACCGTCTCCGTCACGACCGATCGCCGCTATGCGCCGACTTTCGTGCTGAACGTGCTGGGCTCGTGGCCGGCGTCGGTGGTGGATCGCAAGCTCGTGGAATCGCACGCGAAGGGGAACGACTACGGCAACGACTGGCTGAAGACGAACGAAGCCGGCTCGGGCGCGTACAAGCTCGTCAAGTGGACGGCGAACGACAGCATCGTGCTGCAGCGCTCCGATGGCTATCGCGTGCCGCTCGCGATGAAGCGCATCGTGCTGCGTCACGTGACCGAAGCGGCGAGCCAGCGCCTCATGATCCAGAACGGCGATATCGACGTCGCGCGCGATCTGTCGCCCGACGATCTGGACACGCTCTCGAAATCCGGCGTCATCAAGGCGACGGCGATTCCGCAGGCGACGCTCATGTATCTCGGCCTCAACAATAAGAACCCGAATCTCGCGAAGCCGGAAGTCTGGGAAGCGATGAAGTGGCTCATCGACTATCAGGGCATTCAGAAGAACGTGATCCGCACGACTTACAAGGTTCACGAAACGTTCCTGCCGGAAGGCTTCCTTGGCGCGCTCAACGAGAATCCGTATCACCAGGACGTGCCGAAGGCGAAGGCGCTGCTCGCGAAGGCGGGACTGGCCAACGGCTTCACGGTCAAGATGGATGTGCGCAACGACTATCCGTACAGCGAGATCGCGCAGGCGGTGCAGGCCAATCTCGCGCTCGCGGGCATCAAGGTGCAACTCATGCCTAGCGACAACAAGCAGACGCTGGGACGCTATCGCGCGCGGGCGCATGACATTTACATCGGCGAGTGGTCGGCGGATTACATCGATCCGCACAGCAACGCGCAGGGCTACGTGTGGAATCCGGACAACTCGGACGCATCGAGCTACAAGATGCTCGCGTGGCGCAACGCGTGGGACATTCCGCAACTGACGAAGGAAACCGACGCGGCGCTCGCCGAGAGCGACACCAAAAAACGCGCACAACTCTACGAGAAGATGCAGCGCGAAGTGCTCGCGAAGTCGCCGTTCGTGATCATGTTCCAGAAGGTGTCGCAGGTGGCGGCGCGTCCCGGCGTGACCGGTCTCGAAGTCGGGCCGATCAACGATCTCGTGTCGTATCGCAACATCAAGAAGCAGTGAGCACTCAGGCACGTTTGGACCGCGCGAGCGCCGCGAATGTACGCGTCCTGCTCGCGCTCGCCCGCTGGATCACGATGCTCGCCATCACGTTCACGGGCCTGCTCGCGATCACGTTCTTCATCGGGCGCAAGATTCCGATCGATCCGGTGCTCGCGATTCTCGGCGACCGCGCGTCGGCGAGCGCGTATGCGGCCGCGCGTCTGCAACTCGGCCTCGACAAGCCGCTCGTCGATCAATTCCTGATCTACGCGCGCGACGTGCTGCACGGCAATCTCGGCATTTCGCTTCTGAGCGCGAATCCGGTCATCGACGACATCAGGCGCGTCTTTCCCGCGACGCTCGAACTCGCGACGCTCTCGACGTTCATCGGCGTTGCGATCGGCGTGCCGCTCGGGGTCGCGGCGGCGGTGAAGCACAATCGCATCGTCGATCACGTCGCTCGCGTGATCGGGCTCGCGGGCAGTTCCGTGCCGGTATTCTGGCTCGCGCTGATGGGCCTGCTGCTGTTCTACGCGCGGCTGCACTGGGTGTCGGGGCCGGGGCGCATCGATCCGATGTACGACGGCATGGTCGACACGCGCACGGGCAGCTTGCTGATCGATTCGCTCATCGCCGGCGAATGGGACGTGTTCAGGAACGCGTTCTCGCATATCGCGCTGCCGGCGAGCGTGCTCGCGTTCTATTCGATCGCCTATCTGTCGCGCATGACGCGCTCGTTCATGCTCGAACAACTGAGCCAGGAATACGTGACGACCGCGCGAGCGAAGGGCTTGCCCGAGCGCCGCGTGATCTGGCGGCACGCGTTCGGCAATATCGCGGTGCCGCTTCTGACGGTGATCGCGCTCGCATACAGCTATCTGCTCGAAGGCTCGGTGCTCACCGAGATCGTGTTCGCGTGGCCGGGCATCGGCTCGTATCTGACGGGCGCGTTGCTGAACGCCGACATGAACGCCGTGCTCGGCAGCACGCTCGTGATCGGCGCGACGTTCATCGCGCTGAACCTTTTGACGGATGCGCTGTATCGCGTGTTCGATCCACGGGCGCGCTGACATGGAGGACTTTGCGCAGATGAAAGCGGCGCGGACTACCTTGCGCACGTGGCTCCTGACCGATACGCCCGCGTCGCCGCGCCAGGCCGCGCTCGGCCGCGCGTATCGGCGCTGGCGGCGGTTCTCGTCGAATCCGCTCAGCATGCTCGGGCTCGCGATTCTGCTGCTGCTCGTCGCGGTCGCCGCCATCGGGCCGATGCTCGTCACGCAGGACCCGTTGCAACAGGTGCTTGCCGAACGTCTGACGCCGCCGAATGCCGCGCATTGGTTCGGCACCGATCAACTTGGCCGCGACATTCTCTCGCGGCTCGTGCATGGCTCGCGCCTCACGCTGGCGATCGCGCTGCTGGTCGTCGTGCTCGTCGTGCCGGTCGGGCTTTTGATGGGCACGGTGGCGGGTTATTGCGGCGGCATCGTCGATACGGTGCTGATGCGTTTGACCGATGTCGCGCTCGCGTTCCCGAAGATCGTGCTCGCGCTCGCGTTCGCGGCGGCGCTCGGCCCCGGCGTGCTCAATGCGGTGATCGCGCTGTCCATCACCGCGTGGCCGCCGTATGCGCGTCTCGCGCGCGCGGAGTCGCTGCGGCTCGCGCAGTCCGACTACATTCACGCGGCGCGTCTGCAAGGAGCGTCGCCGCTGCGCATTCTGTTGCGTTATATCGTGCCGCTGTGCTCGTCGTCGGTGATCGTGCGCGCGACGCTCGACATGGCGGGCATCATTCTCGCCGTCGCGGGTCTGGGCTTTCTCGGACTGGGCGCGCAGCCGCCGAGCCCGGAATGGGGCTATATGGTCGCGGCGGGCCGCAACGTGCTGCTCGACGCGTGGTGGGTCGCAACGATTCCCGGCCTCGCGATCCTCGCGGTGAGCCTCGCGTTCAACCTGCTCGGCGACGGTCTGCGCGACGTTTTCGATCCGCGTCATGGAGGCTGATATGCCGACGCCGCTCGCGGAAATCGACGGACTGAATGTGGCTTTCGCCGGGCACGACGGCGTGCTCATGCCGGCCGTGCGCGGCGTGTCGCTGACGGTGCGGCCTGGCGAGCGGCTCGGGATCGTCGGGGAATCGGGCTCGGGCAAATCGTTGACGGGGCGCGCGCTGCTCGGACTCTTGCCGCCCGAAGCCAAATGGTCGGCGCAGGCGTTGCGCCTCGAAGGACAGGATCTGCTCGCGATGCGCCCGAAGGAGCGCCGCCGCCTGTGCGGCACGCGCATGAGCATGATCCTGCAAGACCCGAAGTACTCGCTCAACCCGGTGATGACGGTCGCGCAGCAGATGCGCGAGACCTTCGTGCGGCAGGGCGTGAGGGAGAGCCGGGGCGTGCTGCGCGAGCGCATCGTGGCGGCGCTGGAAGCGGTGCATATCCGCGATGCGCAGCGTGTCGCGGATGCCTATCCGCACGAGTTGTCGGGCGGCATGGGCCAGCGCGTGATGATCGCGATGATGGTTTCGGCCGGCCCGCGCCTCCTGATCGCCGACGAACCCACGAGCGCGCTCGACGTGCTCGTGTCGATGCAAGTGCTCGCCGTGCTCGACGAGATGATCGAGCGCCACGGCACCGGGCTCGTGTTCATCAGCCACGATCTGCCGCTCGTGATGTCGTTCTGCGACCGCGTCGCGGTGATGTACGGCGGGCGCATCGTCGAGACGTGCGCCGCGCGCGATCTCGCTCACGCGACGCATCCGTACACGCGCGGGCTGCTCGAGGCGAATCCGCCGCTCGATCACCCGCCCGACGAACTCCCGACCTTGCGCCGCGATCCCGCGTGGCTCAACGAGACCTGCGAACGATGATCGACCTCGAACACGCGAGCATCCGTTTCAAATCGAAGACGGGCCACGTCGATGCCGTGCGCGATGTTTCCTTGCGCGTGGGGGAGGGCGAGGTGTTCGGTCTCGTCGGCGAATCGGGCAGCGGCAAGTCGACGGTGCTGCGCGCGCTCGCCGGGCTCACGCCGCTCTACGGCGGCAGCATTCGTATCGGTGCGCAGCGCGGCAAGCACGACGTGCAGATGGTGTTTCAGGACCCGTACGGCGCGCTGCATCCGCGCTTCACCGTCGACAAGACGTTGCGCGAGCCGCTCGCGATCAACGGCATCGGCGATCAGGATGCACGCATTCTCGGGGCGCTCGCCGAAGTCGGACTGGGTCCGGCGTTCCGCTTTCGCTATCCGCATCAGTTGTCGGGCGGGCAGCGTCAGCGGGTGTCGATCGCGCGCGCGTTGATCGTCGAGCCGCGCGTGCTGTTGCTCGACGAGCCGACTTCCGCGCTCGACGTTTCCGTGCAGGCGGAAATCCTGAACCTGCTGCGGCGGCTGCATCGCGAGCGCGGGCTGACGATGATCCTCGTGAGCCACAATCTCGCGGTGATCGGCTTTCTCTGTCAGCGGGTCGCAGTGATGCGCAACGGGGAAATCGTCGAGCAACTGGGCGTGGACGCGGTGCGCTCGCGCAATGTCGCGCACGAATACACGCGACGGCTCTTGCTCGCGACCCAAGGCTATACGCGCGGCGGCGGAAAGCTTCCGTAGAGCGAGCAGGGCGCGTAGTCATCGTACAAGCACACTTGTTGTCGCACCGTCAACGAATGTTGCGCAAAGGACGCATAAGCGCGCCGATAAGCCCGGTATACGGCGATGCGCCGCGAGCGCGCGTGCATGCGGTGAAATCGTCTCGTTAGGCGCTGATAGAATAGACGTTGGATTGTCGAGACGTGCCGAACAACGCGCGAGCGTGAGTTTCCGGCTGCCTTCCGACTTCGAGCTAACCGACGGAAATCGTGACAGACCGCGTTCTTTATGAAAGCCGGTCGTAATCCCCGATGAAATTGCTAGATGCTTTGGTCGAACAGCGGATCCATGAAGCCGCTGCGCGTGGCGAGTTCAACGACCTGCCGGGCGCGGGCGCTCCGCTCCAGTTCGACGACGACTTCCTCGTGCCCGAGGAAGTGCGTGTCGCCAATCGAATTCTCAAGAATGCGGGCTTCGTCCCGCCCGCCGTCGAACAACTGCGCGCGCTGCGCGGTCTTCAGGAAGAGTTCGACCGCGTGACGGATCCCGGCGCCCGCTGCCAGTTGCAAGCCAGGATGCTCGCGCTCGACATGGCGCTTGAATCGTTGCGCGGCGGCGGTTGCGTGCCGCACGAGTACCGCCGCCGCATCGCCGAGCGGCTCTCCGAGCGCGCGCAATCCCGCGTGACGCTGGAAGCGAAGTGATCGGGATGTTGCCCGACGATTCGCCCGATACGCTTCCCATCGCCGATTCCGCAAGCGAGCGCGATCGCCGTTTCATGGCGCTCGCGCAACACGCCGCCGATGAAGCCCGCCGCGCGGGGGAAGTGCCCGTGGGCGCGGTCATCGTGCTCGGCGAGGACATCATCGCGACGGGCTTCAATCATCCGATCCGCGGGCACGATCCGTCCGCGCACGCCGAAATGGCCGCGTTGCGCGCCGCCGCCCAGAAACTCGAGAATTACCGTTTGCCCGGCTGCGAGCTGTATGTGACGCTCGAGCCGTGTGTGATGTGCGCGGGCGCGATCATGCACGCGCGCATTTCGCGCGTCGTCTATGGCGCGGTGGACCCGAAAACGGGCGCGTGCGGCAGTGTCGTCGACCTGTTCGCGAACGGGCAGCTCAATCATCACACGACCGTGACAGGCGGCGTTCTCGCCGACGAATGCGGGCACGCGCTCAAGAATTTCTTCGCCGAACGCCGCCGCCTCGCGCGCGAAGAGCGCGACGCGCGCCGTGCGCGCGATTTCGTGCGGAGCAGCGACACCGATTCCACCGATCCGACAACGAATCCAACGACAACATCGTGAAATCACGCACCATCGACCTCGTCGCGCCTTCTGGCTATCCGCACGATCCGGCGGCTGTGGAGCGCGGCATCGGACGCTTGCGCCGGGAAGGGCATCGCCTGGAAAACGTCGACGCGACCCGGCGGCGCTTTCAGCGCTTTGGCGGCACCGACGCCGAGCGCGCGGCCGACCTCAACCGCCTCGCCGATACGTCGCGGCCGTTGCCTGACATCGTACTTGCGGTGCGCGGCGGCTATGGCGCGTCGCGTATCCTGCACGGACTGGACTATCTCGGCTTGCGCAGGCTCGCGGATCAGCCGGTGGCGATCGTCGGCCACAGCGATTTCACGGCGATTCAGTGCGCACTTTATGCGCATGCGGGCGTGAAAAGCTTCGGCGGACCGATGCTCGCGGGCGATTTCGGCGCGGAAGAGGTGAGTGCCTTCACGATGCGGCACTTCTGGAACGCGATTTCGCATTCGGACTTCACGGTGACGAACGTTACGCCGCAGCGTCAGACCGTCGACGTCACCGGCATGCTGTGGGGCGGCAACCTCGCGATTCTGGCGTCGCTCGTCGGCACGCCGTATCTGCCGCCTATCGAGGGTGGCATTCTCTACATCGAGGATGTGAACGAGCATCCGTTTCGAATCGAACGGATGATTTATCAGCTGCATCAGTCGGGCGTGCTCGCGCGCCAGCAGGCGATCGTGATGGGCGAATTTTCCGGCGGGCGCCTTTCGGAGTACGACAACGGCTATTCGCTCGACGCGATGATCGAGCAAGTCCGCTCCGTGACCGGCATCCCGGTCGTGACGGGATTGCAGTTCGGGCACGTCGAAAACCTGCTGACGCTGCCTTTCGGCGCAACGGCGCACCTCGTATCGACCGAACGAGGGTTCACATTGAAGCTCTTCGACTATCCCCATCTGGTGTGATTCACAAAGCACAGGCACTCTGTCGAGTGCCTTATTTTGACTCCGAGGACGCAACTAACCGTCTTTAATCGGAGCATCCTTTACCTTGCCAAGTCACTGAGCCGGCGGTCAGGATTGTCGACAAAAAAGTGCGGGCAATGCTGACAAGAATGCATGATATTGGCGCAGAGCCTTGTGGGAGTAGGAGCGCAACCAGTTCCTCGCCGCGGAGACAGCCGAATACCGCAGATTTCCAAAATGAATTGTTGACAATCTTTATGTCGATTCTAAGATGCTTAACATGCAAGCGAGCACATCATGTCCGACACCAAGCGTAGTGATGCATCAAATGCTTCAGATTCCGCTCCGAACGGCGCAAATGCCGAGTCGATCGCCGAGAACATCCGCGCCGCGATCCTCGAACATCGCCTGGCGCCAGGCGCGAAGCTGACCGAAGCGCAGTTGTGCGAGGTGTTCGCCGTGAAGCGCGGCACCGTCCGCCAGGCGCTCGCGCAACTGTCGAACGAACGGCTCGTCGATCTGGAGCCGAACCGCGGTGCGTTCGTCGCGAGCCCGTCGCTGCAGGAAGTGCATGAAGTGTTCGAGATGCGCCGCATCATCGAGTTGGCGGTGGTGGAGCGGATCGCGCAAGGCCACGGCATGCGCCGGCTGAAGTCGATCAGCTCGACCATCGGAAAAGAACGCCGCGCCTTCGAGAGCCAGGATTTTTCGTCATGGATCCGGCTTTCCGGCGAGTTCCACACCGAGCTCGCGTCGCTCACGGGCAACACGGTGCTGTGCGAATGCCTGTCGGGGCTCGTCGCCCGTTCGACGCTGATTTCGGCGCTGTACGAATCGCTCGGCAAAAGCTCGTGCTCGTTCGAGGATCACGAACAGATTCTCGCCGCGCTCGATGCCGGCGATGCCGCGCAAGCCACCGATCTGATGGCGCAGCACTTGCGCGATGTCGAGTTGAAGATGCTGGAGCGGCCGGCGCGTGGCGCGGTCGATCTGAAGGAAGTATTCGCAAGACCGCCTGAGCGCGAAAGAGCGCTCGACGCATAGCAGCAGAGATAAGGCAGAGCGAACACTCTGCCATCGGATAAATCAAGCAGGACTAAATAAGTGGAGACCGTGCCCCGCGCGCCGCGCCGGGCGCGTGGAGAGTCGCACGCCCAAAAAAACTCGCGGCGTGCGCTGCATCGAACAGGACGCTCGGTCGAGCGTGCAATGAAATCCGTCGCAGGGCGGGCGTACCGGGCACAAGCCTCGTGCGCTCTCAGCCTGACGCCCGAAGACGAAAACGCAAATCCGAAGAATGCCGCACTGATTCGATACATCGGCGAAGGCATCGATGGACTCGCTCGTCACTCGAGCAATTGCATTTTTTTCATTACGCAAGCCTATGAAGGAGACGTCATGGCCCAGTTCAGTGCATCCGGCAGTTCAGCCCTGCCTCAATATCAAGAGCAGACAGAGGATCACGATTCCAGTCTGCCCGCCGGTTACAGCGACCGCCTCTACAACGAGGATCTCGCCCCGCTGAAGAATCAAACCTGGGGCGCCTACAACATCTTCGCATTCTGGATGTCGGACGTTCACAGCGTCGGCGGCTATGTGTTCGCGGGCAGCCTGTTCGCGCTCGGCTTGACGAGCTGGCAAGTGCTCGTATCACTGTTGATCGGCATCGGGCTCGTGAACGTGTTGTGCAACATGATCGCCAAGCCGAGTCAGGTTGCGGGCGTGCCGTATCCCGTCGCGTGCCGCGCCACGTTCGGCGTGCTCGGCGCGAACATTCCCGCGGTGATTCGCGGGCTCATCGCAGTGGCGTGGTACGGCATTCAGACGTATCTGGCGTCGAGCGCGCTCGTCATCGTCGTGCTGAAGTTCGTGCCGTCGCTGATGCCCTATGCCGACGTGCACAAATACGGTTTCGTCGGACTTTCGGCGATCGGCTGGGCGGGCTTCATGCTGCTCTGGGTGCTGCAGGCCGTCGTGTTCTGGCGCGGCATGGAGATGATCAAGAAGTTCATCGACTTCGCCGGTCCCGCCGTGTATGTCGTGATGTTCATTCTCGCCGGCTATATGGTGTGGCGCGCGGGCATCAAGAATATCGGCCTGAATCTCGGCGGCGTGAAGTATCACGGCATGGAAGTGATTCCCGTGATGATCACCGCGGTCTCGCTCGTCGTGTCGTATTTCTCCGGTCCGATGCTCAACTTCGGCGACTTCTCGCGCTACGGCAAGAGCTTCCGCAGCGTCAAGCGCGGCAACTTCTGGGGTCTGCCGGTCAACTTCCTGGCGTTCTCGCTCGTGACCGTCATCACGACTGCCGCGACGCTGCCGGTGTTCGGTCAACTGATCACCGATCCGGTGGAAACGGTCGGCCGCATCGATCATCCGTCCGCCGTGATTCTTGGTGCGCTGACCTTCACGATCGCGACCATCGGCATCAATATCGTTGCGAACTTCGTATCGCCGGCCTTCGACTTCTCGAACGTCGCCCCGAAGCTCATTAGCTGGCGCATGGGCGGGATGATGGCGGCGGTCGCGTCGATCTTCATCACGCCGTGGAATCTGTTCAACAACCCGGCCGTGATCCACTACACGCTCGATATTCTCGGCAGCTTCATCGGACCGTTGTACGGCGTGCTGATCCTCGACTTCTATCTCGTGAAGCGCGGCAAGCTTTCGGTCGACGATCTCTACACGACGTCGGAAGAAGGCAAATACTGGTACACGAAGGGCGTGAACCGCCGCGCGGTGATGGCGCTCGTGCCGGCCGCCGTGCTCGCGACACTGTGCGTGATGGTGCCGTCGCTGGAAGGCGCTGCGAACTTCTCGTGGTTCATCGGTGCGGGGCTGGGCGCGGTGTTCTATTACTTCCTGGCTGGTCGCAAGCGCGCCGTTTGAAGTCGATGGTCGAATTCTGGAGAAAGCAATGCGCATCAAACTGATCAATCCCAACACGACGCAGCGCATGACCGACGCGATGGGCCGCTGCGCGCGGGAAGTCGCCGCGCCCGGCACGGAGATCGTCGCGGTCAGCCCGACGATGGGCCCGCCGTCCATCGAAGGCTATTACGACGAGGCGATCGCGTCGCTCGGTCTGCTGGCGGAAGTGGAGGCCGGCGAAAAGCAGGGTTTCGACGGCTATGTGATCGCCTGCTTCGGCGATCCGGCCCTCTACGCCGCCCGCGAACTGGCGCGGGGGCCGGTGATCGGCATCGCGGAAGCGGCGATGCACGCGGCGAGCGTCGTCGCGCCGGGATTTTCCGTCGTGACGACTTTGCAGCGCACCTGCGGCATGGCGTGGCATCTGGCCGAGCGCTATGGCATGACGCGCTTTTGCAAGAACGTCCGTGCGACGGATGTCGCCGTGCTGGAACTGGACGAACCGGGCTCGTCGGCGCGCCGGACGATCGTCGCCGAATGCCGGCGCGCGCTCGACGAGGACGGCTCGGACGCGATCGTGCTCGGCTGCGCGGGCATGGCGGAGTTCTGCCGCGAGGTCGAGGACGCGATCGGCGCGCCGGTGGTGGAGGGCGTGACGGCAGCGGTGAAATGGGCGGAGGCGCTCATCGCGCTCAAACTTCATACAGCGAAACGCGGCGACTTTGCGCGGCCGCTGGCGAAACGGTACGACGGCGTGCTGTCGGATTTCAGTCCGCGCTGATGGTGTTTTCGGCGGAGTACATACACCTGACGTGACCCGCATTATCTGCCCTGCTGTATGGGCGCGTCAGGGCCTTTTCGCTACACTGAATCGTCGACAATCCGTCCTTTCCAAGCCATGTCACTCGATCCGAACTATCCACGCGACCTGATCGGCTACGGCCGCCACCCCGTGCAGGCGAACTGGCCGGGACGCGCGCGCGTCGCCGTGCAATTCGTGCTCAATTACGAAGAAGGCGGCGAGAACTGCGTACTGCACGGCGATCCGGGCTCGGAGCAGTTTTTGTCGGAGATCGTCGGCGCGGCGTCGTACCCGTCGCGTCACATGAGCATGGAATCGATCTACGAATACGGCTCGCGCGCGGGCGTGTGGCGCATCCTGCGCGAATTCGAGAAGCGCGGCCTGCCGCTGACCGTGTTCGGCGTCGGCATGGCGATCGAGCGGCATCCGGACGCTGGGAAGGCGTTCATCGAGCTGGGGCACGAGATCGCGTGTCACGGCTATCGCTGGATTCACTACCAGGACATGTCGCCGGAGCGCGAAGCCGAGCACATGCGCCTCGGCATGGAAGCGATCGAGCGCGTGACGGGCGTGCGTCCGCTCGGCTGGTACACCGGCCGCGACAGCCCGAATACACATCGGCTAGTCGCGGAATATGGCGGCATTCTTTACGACTCGGACAACTACGGCGACGATCTGCCGTTCTGGACCGAAGTCGAAGTGACAGGCGGCGAGAAAAAGCCGCATCTGATCGTGCCGTACACGCTCGACACGAACGACATGCGATTCGCGACGCCGCAAGGGTTCAACACCGGCGAGCACTTCTTCACTTACTTGCGCGATGCCTTCGACGTGCTCTACGAAGAAGGCGACGAAGCGCCGAAGATGCTGTCCATCGGCATGCACTGCCGCCTGCTCGGACGGCCCGGACGATTCCGCGGGCTGCAGAAGTTCCTGGATCACATCGAGAAGCACGATCGCGTGTGGGTGACGCGGCGTGTCGACATCGCGCGTCACTGGCGCGAGCAACATCCTTTCGAAAAAGCTAACAACGGGACGGCGGCATGAAGGCGATGCAATACACACTCGACCAAATCAACTCCATGCCCGCCGACACGTTCGTGACGGTGCTCGCTGGCATTTTCGAGCATTCGCCGTGGGTGCCGGAGCTTGCCGCGCAGCAACGCCCGTTCGACAGCATCGACGCACTGCATGAATCGATGTCGCAGATCGTCGAAAACGCCGGCGATGAGAAGCAGCTCGCGCTCATCAATGCTCACCCGGAACTCGCGGGCAAGGCGGCGGTGCGCGGCGAACTGACGGCTGAATCGACGCGCGAGCAGAGCGGCGCGGGCCTCGATCTCTGCACGCAGGAAGAGTTCGACAGACTGCAGTCGCTGAACCGCGCGTATCGCGACAAGTTCGGCTTTCCGTTCATTCTCGCCGTGCGCGGTTACGACCGCCACGGCATCATCGCGAATTTCGAAAAGCGCGTGAATCACGATCGCGCCGAAGAGCTTCGCACGAGTCTCGATCAGATTTACCGGATCGCGCGCTTCAGGTTGAACGACCTGATTCGCGCTTGATCCGCTTTCAACGTAAAGATAAGGACGAAGACAATGGCAATTCCGACACTCGATCCCAACGCGCCCGAATTCACGCGCCGCTATGTGAACCTCGCAGACCCGCGTCTGGGCGCGCAGGCACTCGAGGCGAGCGACGATTTCTTCGCGCCGAAAGAACGCATGCTGAATCCCGAGCCGGCGGTGTTCATTCCCGGCAAGTTCGACGATCACGGCAAGTGGATGGACGGCTGGGAAACCCGCCGCAAGCGCACGACGGGCTACGACTGGTGCGTCGTCAAGCTGGCGCGGCCAGGCGTGATCAAGGGCATCGACGTCGACACGAGCCACTTCACCGGCAACTTCCCGCCGGCGGCGTCGATCGAAGGCGCGCATGTCGTCGAGGGCGCACCGAATCAGTCGACGCAATGGACGGAGATCGTCCCGTCGACGACGCTGCAGGGCAATAGTCATCACTATCTCGAAGTGGGCGCCGCACAGCCGTTCACGCATCTGCGCGTGAATGTCTATCCGGATGGCGGCATCGCGCGTCTGCGAGTGTATGGCCAGCCGCAGCTCGACTGGAGCAACGCGGACAAGAGCACGCTCGTCGATCTCGGCGCGATGGAAAACGGCGCGTACCTCGTCGGCACGAACAACCAGCACTTCGGTCTCGCATCGACGCTGCTCATGCCGGGCCGCGGCGTGAACATGGGCGACGGCTGGGAAACGCGCCGCCGCCGCGAGCCGGGCAACGACTGGTGCATCGTCGCGCTGGCGCAGCCGGGCATCATCAAGAAGGTCGAAGTGGATACCGCGCACTTCAAGGGTAACTATCCGGACCGCTGCTCGCTGCAGGCGGCGTATGTCAAGGGCGGCACCGACAGCTCGCTCGTCACGCAGGCGATGTTCTGGCCCGTGCTGCTCGGCGAACAGAAGCTGCAGATGGACAAGCAGCATTTCTTCGAGTCGGAACTCGCGGCGCTCGGGCCCGTGACGCACGTGCGCTTCAACATTTATCCCGACGGCGGCGTGTCGCGTCTTCGTCTCTTCGGCACGCTTGCATGATGAAAAAGCTCGCTATCGAACCGTTGACCCGCGCTGCGTTCGAGCCTTATGGCGATGTCATCGAACTCGATGGCGCGAAGCAGATTCCGATCAACCTCGGCACGACGATCCGCTTTCACGATCTGTGCGACGTCGACGTGGAAGAGCAGGGCGGTTACACGCTCGTGAATCTCTTTCGCGGTCAGCCGCGCACGCTGCCGTTCGAATGCCGGATGATGGAACGGCATCCGCTCGGCAGCCAGGCGTTCGTTCCGCTCGACGACCGGCCGTATCTCGTGGTCGTCGCGCCTGCGGGTGATCTCGATGAATCGAAAATCCGCGCGTTCGTCACGAGCGGCTGGCAGGGCGTGAACTACGCGAGAGGCGTCTGGCATCATCCGCTGCTCGCACTTGGCAAGGTGAGTGATTTCATCGTCGTCGATCGTGGCGGCGGCGAAGGGCACAACCTCAACGAGCAGGATTTGAAGGAATCGCTCTGGCTGACCGAGGACGCGATGCGCTGATTCGTGCGCGGCTCGACGTGGTTTCTTTGAAGGACCGGTGATGTTACCGGTCCTTTTTTCTTTGTCGCTCAACGTCAAAAATCCGGACCCGCTAAGATAGACGGTTCATTCCGATGCGCACACGAAGAGGCATGCACGCATGATCGATCTACGCAGCGATACCGTCACCCGTCCCGGCAAGCCGATGCTCGCCGCGATGTCGGCGGCTCTTGTCGGCGACGACGTCTGGGGCGACGATCCCACCGTTCTCGAACTCCAGGCCACGCTCGCCGAGCGCACGGGCAAGGAAGCCGGCCTGTTCTTCCCGAGCGGCACGCAAAGCAATCTCGCGGCGCTGATGGCGCATTGCGCGCGCGGCGATGAGTACATCGTCGGGCAATCGGCGCACACGTACAAATACGAAGGCGGCGGCGCGGCCGTGCTCGGCAGCATCCAGCCGCAGCCGATCGAAAACGCGCCCGATGGATCGCTGCCGCTCGACAAGATCGCGGCCGCGATCAAGCCGATCGACAACCACTTCGCGCGCACGAAGTTGCTCGCGCTGGAAAACACCATCGGCGGAAAAGTGCTGCCGGCCGAGTATGTCGCGAAGGCGACGCAGCTCGCGCGCGATCGCGGTCTGTCGACGCATCTCGACGGCGCGCGCGTGTTCAATGCGGCGGTGGCATCGGACAAGCCGGTCCGCGAACTCTGCGCGCCCTTCGATACGGTGTCGATCTGCTTTTCAAAAGGGCTGGGCGCGCCGGTGGGTTCGGTGCTGGTCGGCCCAAAGGCGTTGATCGACGCCGCGAGCCGCTGGCGCAAGGTGCTGGGCGGCGGCATGCGACAGTCGGGCCTGCTCGCCGCGGCGTGTCTGTATGCGCTGGATCATCACGTCGATGGCCTCGCGCAGGATCATGCGAACGCCGCGCATCTCGCCGCGGGTCTTGCGCAAATCGAGCAGATCAGGATCGACTCGCACGCGACGAACATGGTCTTCGCGCACGTTCCCGACGCGCATTGCGCGCCGCTCGAAGCCTATCTGAAAGAGCGGGGCATTCTCACGCAGATGCTTTACGCATCGCGCTTCGTCACGCATCGCGATGTGTCGCGCGAAGATATCGATACGGTTGTTCGCGCAGTGAAGGACTACTTCGCGCGCTGAAACGAAAAAGCCCCGCTTCAACCGAAGCGGGGCTTTCTTCCCGGCTCTTCCTTATTCCACCGCGCCACCCGCGAACCACGCGGCCACTTTCTGGCGCTCCGCATCCGTCATCTGCGTCACATTGCCGAGCGGCATCGCCTTCAGCGTCACGGCCTGCTGATGCACGCGTTGCGCGTTCAGCTTGATTTCGGCGGGCGTATCGAGCAGTACGCCAGCGGGCGCGCTGCCCATCATCGTTGGATGCGCGGAGTGGCAGGTCGCGCAGCGCTGCTGGATGATGGGCTGAATGTCGGCGACCTTGATCGTCGGCGCACCGGCGGCTTGAGCGACCGGCACCGTGGGCGCGGGCATCGTCCATGCGAACGCGCCGAGCACCAGCACGAGGCCCGCAACCGGCATGTACCACAGGACCTGGCCGCGATGGCGCATGACGAAGAACTGGCGGATGAGCGCGCCCGCCAGCATGATTAGGATGAGCAGCACCCAGTTGTACTTGTGCGTGTAGGTCATCGCGTAGTGATTCGACAGCATCGCGAACACGACCGGCAGCGTGAAGTACGTGTTGTGCACCGAGCGCTGCTTGCCGCGCTTGCCGTAGATCGCGTTCGGCGTCTCGCCCTTGAGCATCGCCGCGACCATCTTGCGCTGCCCCGGAATGATGACGAAGAACACGTTCGCCGACATGATCGTCGCGAGCATAGCGCCGGTGATCAGATAGGCGGCGCGGCCGGCGAACACGTGGCACGCGATCCACGCGGCGACCAGCACGTAGATGCCCACGCAAATGCCGAGCAGCTTGTCGTTGGTGCCGAGCAGGCGGCAGAGCGAGTCGTAGACGATCCAGCCGGCCATCAGAAAGCCGAGCGCGGCGGAGACGGCGACGACCGGGCCCATGTCGAGCACGCTCTTGTCGATCAGATAAGTGCTCGGCGACATCAGATACAGCACGAAGAAGAGGCCGAAGCCCGACATCCACGTGGTGTATGACGGCCAGAACGACCAATGCAGATGCTCCGGCATGTCCGAGGGCGCGACGGAATACTTCTGCATGTGATAAAAGCCGCCGCCGTGGACGTGCCAGAAGTCGCCGAACACGCCGCGTCGGCGCGCGTTCGGGTCCGTGGGCGGTTTCAAACTGTTGTCGAGCGCGACGAAATAGAACGATTCGCCGATCCACGCGATCGCGACGATGACGTGCAGACAGCGCAATACGAGATTGAGCCAGTCGGTGACAAAGCCTTCCATGTACTCCTCCACTACCGATTCGTTATGTGCTTGTGCGGTTCAAGCTGTGTTTTGACTTTCGCTCAGCTTCCGCTTCAGCTTGCGCTTCAGCTTCCGCGATAGGTGCTGTACGCCCAGGGCGACACGAGCAGCGGCACGTGATAGTGCGCGCCCGAATCCGCGATGCCGAAACGCAGCGCCACGCGATCGACGAAGCGCGGCTCGGGCACTTTCACGCCGAGCGCCGCGAAGTAATCGCCTGCATGGAACACGAGCTCGTATTCGCCGGTTTCGAATTCGGCGCCTTCGAGCAGCGGCGCGTCGGCGCGGCCGTCGTCGTTCGTGTGGATGGTCTTGATCGCGCGGCGGGCGTCGCCGTTGAGCGCGAACAACTCGACTTTGAGATGCGCGCCCGGGCGGCCGTGCGCGGTGTCGAGGACGTGGGTAGTGAGCTTGCCCATTCGCAGTTTCCTTGAGTTGTGCGAGATCCGGCGTTGCGCATCGATCCGAAATTCGGCACCGGGTCCATTCTGGTGCGTCTGCGGCGGATCGAGGCTCCACGTCAGTGGCTACATACCCGTCGGCGTTTCAGATGCGCGCCGTGTACTGCATTGTAGAAATTTGAGACGCGGTGTGCGTCCGCGATAGGAAAGATAATGCCTGGCGCATGACAGCGGCGCGTAAGGCTTTGGACATAGCCTTCCGGACGGCTCACCGGTCGATGCTAGCCGCGCCAAAAATCGCGAATATATTGCGGGCGTGAAGACGACTATGACGGCGGACTGATTGCGTCCCGTTTTTTGGCTGCGGACAGTGGCGATGCGCGCGATATCGATGGATATTGGCGGCGTCCCGAAGACGGCGGCCGACGCTGGGTAACCGGGGCTTTTTCTGGTTTCCCGACGTTTTCTGGAGAGCAAAGCCGATGCAACGCAGTCTTTTGGTCAAGAACGCCCACATGCTCGTCACGATGGACGAGCGACGCCGCGAAATCGCCGATGGCGGCCTGTATATCGAAGGCAACCGCATCGTCGCGGCGGGTCCGACGAGCGAGCTCCCGTCCAGCGCCGACGACGTGCTCGACATGCGCGGCCATCTCGTGATTCCGGGCCTCGTCAATACGCACCATCACATGTATCAGAGCCTGACGCGCGCGATTCCCGCCGCGCAGAACGCCGAGCTGTTCGGCTGGCTCACGAATCTCTACAAAATCTGGGCGCATCTGACGCCGGAGATGATCGCCGTCTCGACCCAGACCGCGATGGCCGAACTGCTGCTGTCCGGTTGCACGACGTCGAGCGACCATCTGTATATCTATCCGAACGGCAGCCGGCTCGACGACAGCATCGCGGCGGCGCGTGAGATCGGCATGCGCTTTCACGCGGCGCGCGGCAGCATGAGTGTCGGGCAGAAGGACGGCGGCTTGCCGCCCGATTCGGTCGTCGAAAAGGAGGATGCGATCCTAAGGGACTCGCAGCGCCTGATCGAGACGTATCACGATGAAGGCCGCTACGCGATGCTGCGCGTGGTCGTGGCGCCGTGCTCGCCGTTTTCGGTGAGCCGCGAACTGATGCGCGACGCGGCGCTGCTCGCGCGCGAATATGGCGTGTCGCTGCACACGCATCTGGCCGAGAACGTGAACGATGTCGCGTACAGCCGCGAGAAATTCGGCATGACGCCCGCCGAATACGCCGAAGATCTCGGCTGGGTCGGCCGTGACGTGTGGCATGCGCACTGCGTGCAGCTCGACGAGGCGGGCATCGATCTGTTCGCGCGCACGGGCACGGGCGTCGCGCATTGTCCGTGCTCGAACATGCGGCTCGCATCCGGCATTGCGCCGATCCGTGCGATGCGCGACGCGGGCGTGCCGGTGGGCATTGGCGTGGATGGGTCGGCATCGAACGATGGCGCGCAGATGGTCGCGGAAGTGCGACAGGCGTTGTTGCTGCAGCGAGTCGGGTTCGGGCCGGACGCGATGACCGCGCGCGAGGCGCTCGAAATCGCGACGCTCGGTGGGGCGAAAGTGCTCAACCGCGATGACATCGGTGCGCTGGCGCCTGGCATGGCGGCGGATTTCGTTTCGTTCGACCTGTCGCAGCCGGCGTTCGCGGGCGCGCTGCACGATCCGGTGGCGGCGCTTGTGTTCTGCGCGCCGTCGCAGGTGTCGACCAGTGTGGTCGACGGGAAGGTTGTGGTGAAGGAGGGGCGGCTGACTACGGTCGATCTTGGCGTTGTCCTGGAGCGGCACAATCGCTTGGCGCGGGAGTTGGTTGAGGCTTCTTGAAGGTTTGATTGGTCACGCCCCTCAGGGCTGATCGATCAAAGACCGCGTGGCCTCGGCCACAAGCCCCCGCAACCATCGAACTTCATCCGAGTAATGACACCGCTCATGCCACAACTGGTAATACTGCATAGGCGGGAAATCGAGCGGCGCGGGCACGACCGCGAGCGGCAGAAACCGCGCGTAGTGATCGGCAAAGAGCCGCGTCGTCGTAAAAACGAGATCCGACTTGATCAATACGTAAGGCGCGAGGTTGAAGTAAGGCAACGTAACGACGACATGACGCTTCAAACGCTCGCGAGCGAGATGCACGTCGATAGCACCACGCTGCCCGACGGAATAAGGCGTCGGCGCCAGATGCGGCGCGTTGAGATATTGATCGAGCGTGAGCCCGCCGCGCTTCGCGAACGGATGCGTGTTGCTGACGAGACACACGATCTTGTCGACGAACAGGTTCGAAAGATGCAGTTGCTCGGGCGGCTCCGGCCAGTTACCGACGACGATATCGAGCTTGCCGTCTTCCAGCGCGAGCTCGTAATCGAACGCCGGCCCGAGCGAATGAAACTCGAGCGTCGCGTCGGGCGCGGCCTGCCGGAATCGTTCGACGACCGTCGGCACGAACAGCACGTTCAGATAATCTGGGCAGCCGATGCGATAGCACCGGACCGATGTGGAAGGATCGAAGTTGTGCTGCTGGACCTTGATGCGCTCGATCTCGCGCAGCGCGTTCTGCGTGGGCTCGAGGAGACGCAAGCCATACTCGGTCGGCACCATGCCGGACTTGCCGCGCACGAGGAGAGGATCGCCCGTGATATCGCGCAGACGCCGCAAGGCTGCGCTGATGGCGGGTTGCGACTGATTGAGCTTGACGGCCGCGCGCGTCACGCTGCGTTCCATCAGTAGGGTGTGCAAGACGCGCAATAAGTACGTATCGATCGCCTCGCGTTGCTGACTCATGTTATCTCCACTATATGTTCTGGCTGATCGACGCAGGGATGCGACATATAGTTTTTAATATGACACCAGAATTTCGTCAAGGTGTGGGTTACCCGCAAATAGCGGCTGGGCGGCACGTGGCGCACTATTTTGAGTTATCGACTTAGCGTTCCGAATTCTGTAAATTCTGCCCGCGGTCCAATTCGCGCGACATCGCAATGTCACGCACCGGTTCCGCGGTAACTTTTCCAGCCCGGCCTGCTCGGTGGCCGGGCGCATTTCTGGATTTCAATGGGCGACGCCATCATCTCGTCGACGACGCCACCGCGCCTGGCGTTGTCCGGTATCAGCAAGCAGTATCCGTCGGTCAAGGCGAACGACGGCGTGAACCTCATCGTGATGCCGGGCGAGATCCACGCCGTGCTCGGCGAAAACGGCGCGGGCAAGTCCACGCTGATGAAGATCATTTACGGCGCCGTGCGACCCGACGAGGGCGAGATCCGCTGGCAGGGCGAAGCCGTCGAGATCGGCAGCCCGGCGGCGGCGCGCAAGCTCGGCATCGGCATGGTCTTTCAGCACTTTTCGCTGTTCGAGACGTTGACGTTGGCCGAGAACATCGCGCTCGCGCTCGACGATAAATTCGACATGAAGGCGCTGGGCAAGCGCATCCGCGAAGTGTCGAAGGATTACGGGCTCGATGTCGATCCGCAGCGCCACGTGCACAGCCTCACCGTCGGCGAGCGGCAGCGCGTGGAAATCGTGCGATGCCTCCTGCAGAATCCGCGGCTGCTCATCATGGACGAGCCGACTTCCGTGCTCACGCCGCAGGCGGTCCAGAAGCTTTTCAAGGTGCTGCGCCGGCTCGCGTCGGAAGGCTGCAGCATTCTCTACATCAGCCACAAGCTCGACGAAATCCAGTCGCTCTGCGAGAACGCCACCGTGATGCGCGGCGGGCGCGTGACCGGCAACGTCGATCCGCGCCGCGAAACGCACGCGTCGCTCGCGCAGTTGATGGTCGGCCATTCGCTGCCCGATTACACGCGCCGTGAGCACCGGCCGGGCGAGGTGCGCCTCGCCGTGAAGAACCTGTCGGTCGCGAGCCCCGATCCGTTCGGCACGTCGCTCGACAACGTCTCGTTTGCCGTGCACGCGGGCGAAATTTTCGGCATCGCGGGCGTGTCGGGGAACGGTCAGGCGGAACTGCTCGCGGCGCTGTCGGGCGAAATCCGCGACAAGCACGTCGCGGCCGATGCCGTCTCGATCTGCGGCAAGCCCGCCGCGCGTCTCACCGCGGGCGGCCGCCGGCGCCGGGGCTTTGCATTCGTGCCCGAGGAACGGCTGGGACGCGGCGCGGTGCCCGCGATGTCGCTCGCCGATAACGGCCTGCTCACCGCGCATCGCGAAAATCTGGTGCGCGGCGGCTGGATCAAATCGAACGCGGTAAAGGCGTTCGCGGACCGCTGCATCCAATCGTTCGACGTGCGCTGCGGCGGCAGCCATGCGCTCGCGCAAAGCCTGTCGGGCGGCAACTTGCAGAAGTTCATCGTCGGGCGCGAGATTCTGCAGGAGCCGAAGGTGCTCGTCGTCGCGCAGCCGACCTGGGGCGTCGATGTCGGCGCGGCGGGCTTCATCCGTCAGCAGTTGCTCGACCTCTCGGCGCGCGGCGTCGCGATCCTCGTCATTTCCGAAGAGCTCGAAGAACTGTTCGACATCTGCGACCGGCTCGCCGTGATCGCGCGCGGCAAGCTCTCGCCGGTGCGCAAGACGAGCGAAACCAACGCGGAGGAAGTCGGCCTCTTCATGGCCGGTCTCTTCGATGGCAAGGCCGCGCCCGCAGCCGGGCATGACTCACTTCTCGAGCATTAAGCCGATGATCTTTCCCTATCGACTCGAAGCGCGCGCGACGCCCTCGCGCGCCATGCAGCTCGCCGTACCGGTGGCCGCCGCCGTCGCGACGCTCGTCATCGGCTTTCTGATTTTCAGTCTCGTCGGCCAGGACCCGCTGCGCGCGATGCACGCGTTCTTCATCGAGCCGCTCTCCAGCATCAACGGCTGGTCGGAGCTCGTTCTGAAAGCGTCGCCGCTTTGCCTGATCGCCCTCGGGCTCGCGGTCGGGTATCGCGCGAACGTGTGGAACATTGGCGCGGAAGGGCAGATGCTGCTCGGCGGCATCGTCGCGGGCGGCATCGCGATTCATGCCGGCGATACCTCCGGCTGGTGGACGCTGCCTCTGATGATGCTGGGCGGCATCGTCGGCGGCATGATCTGGGCGGCGATTCCCGCGCTGCTCAAGAGCCGCTTCAACACGAACGAAATCCTGACGAGCCTGATGCTCACCTACGTGGCGACGCAACTGCTGATCTATCTCGTCAGCGGCCCGTGGCGCGATCCCGAAGGCATGAACTTCCCGATCTCGGCGATGTTCGGCGACGACGCGCTGTTCCCGCGCCTCTACGGCGACTGGCACTGGACGTGGCTGAAGGGCACGCGCATCAACGCGTCGGTGTTTCTGACGGCGATCGCGATTCCGCTCGTGTGGATTTTCATGCGCAAGAGTTTCGCGGGCTTCCGAATGAACGTCGGCGGTCTTGCGCCGCTCGCCGCGCGCTACGCCGGTTTCTCCGACAAGAAAACGATCTGGACGTCGCTGCTGCTCTCCGGCGGCCTCGCGGGGCTCGCCGGCATGGGCGAAGTGGCCGGGCCGATCGGCCAGCTTCAGGCGGGCTGGTCGCCGGGCTATGGCTTCACCGCGATCATCGTCGTGTTCGTCGGGCGGCTGCATCCGGTGGGCATCGTGCTCGCGAGCCTCCTGATGGCGCTGCTCTATCTCGGCGGCGAAGCGGTGCAGACCTCGCTGCAATTGCCGCAAGCGCTCGCGGGCGTGTTTCAGGGCTTGCTGCTCTTCTGTCTGCTCGGCTGCGATCTGTTCGTGAATTACCGCATCAAGCGCAGGACGCCTGCGCATCACGCCGCTTGAGAGGGCACGAGAACATGGATATCAATCAAGCCAGCAATCTTGCGTCGAGCGCCGTGATCGCCGCCATTCCGCTGATGTACGCCGGCGCGGGCGAGCTCGTCGCGGAGAAGTCGGGCGTGCTCAATCTCGGCGTCGAAGGCATGATGCTGATGGGCGCGGTCACGGGCTACGCCGTGACCGCGATCACCGGCAATCCGTGGCTCGGGATCGTCGCGTCGGTGTTCGCCGGGCTCGCGATGGCGCTGCTCTTCGGCTTTCTCACCATCACGATGCTCGCCAATCAGGTCGCCACGGGCCTCTCGCTGACGATCTTCGGCATCGGCTTTTCGGCGTATATCGGCAAGCCGTACACGTCGGCGGCGGTGCGCTCGACCATCGACGTGATGCCGGTTCCCGGCCTTTCATCGATTCCCGTGCTCGGCCCCGCGATTTTTTCGCTCACGCCGCTCGGCTATCTCGCGTTCATCATGTTCGCGGTGATCGGCTGGTTCCTCTACAAGACGCGCGCGGGTCTCGTGCTGCGTTCGGTCGGCGAATCGCCTTCGGTCGCGCATTCGGTGGGCTTTCCCGTCGTCGGCGTGCGCTACGGTGCGACGCTCTTCGGTGGCGCGATGGCGGGCATCGCGGGCGGCTATTACTCGATCGTCTATCTGCACGTATGGCAGGAGCAACTGACTTCGGGGCGCGGCTGGATCGCGCTCGCACTGGTCGTGTTCGCGACGTGGCGTCCGGGGCGGCTGCTCATCGGCGCGCTGCTCTTCGGCGCGGTGATGGCGCTGCAGTTCTATGCGCAGGCCATCGGCGTGCCAGTGCCGACGCAGTTCCTCGCGATGCTGCCGTATCTCGCGACCATCGTCGTGCTGGTGCTCATCTCGCGCAATCCGAACACGATCAAGCTCAACGCGCCGGCCTCGCTGGGCAAGCCGTTTTTCGCGGCGAGTTAGCCAAACGCTGTTGCTGACGAGCCGCATCGTGTTTCGTCCGCTTTTTTGGCCGACCACACTCGGTCACACGCATTCTCGATTTACACACAACATCGACCAGGAGAATCACAATGAATAAACCGTGGCTTAAGGCGATCACCGCGACGGTCGCGCTGTCCGCCACCGTCGCCGCGCTGTCGACGGGCGTGCAGGCGGCCGATGCGCCGGGCGTCGCGTTTGTCTATCTCGGCAATCCGGGCGATGCGGGCTGGACCTTCGCGCACGACGCCGGCAGCAAAGAGGCCGAAGCGAAGTACGGCAGCAAGATCAAGATCACGCGGGTCGAGAACGTGCCCGAATCCGCCGATTCCGAGCGTGTATTCCGCGATCTCGCGAACAAGGGCAACAAGGTCATCTTCGCCACGAGCTTTGGTTATCAGGATTTTGCGCTGAAGGTCGCAAAGGATTTTCCGGACACGATCTTCCTGACGGCCACCGGCTTCAAGAAGGCCAAGAACTTCGGCACGTATGACGTGCGCATGTATCAGGGCGCGTATCTCGCCGGGGTGGCCGCGGGCTATGTGACGAAGACGAACACGCTCGGCTTCGTCGCGTCGGTGCCGATTCCCGAAGTCGTGCGCAACATCAACGCGTACACGATGGGCGCGCGCTCGGTGAATCCAAAGGTCCACACGAAGGTCATCTGGATCAATAGCTGGTTCGATCCGGGCAAGGAAAAGCAGGCAGCCGAAACGCTGATCGGCCAGGGCGCCGACGTGCTCTTGCAGAACACCGACTCCAACGCGACGCTCAACACCGCCGCCGAGAAGAAGGTCTATGCGTTCGGCTGGGATTCGAACATGAAGAAGTTCGGTCCGAGTGCGCATCTGGGTTCGGTGGTCGCGCACTGGGGCGTGTACTACAACGACGTGATCCAGAAGGTCATCGACGGCAAGTGGAAGAACGATCCCGTATGGCTCGGCATTCCGCAGAAGGCCGTCGATCTCGAAGACCTGAACAGCGGCGTGATTCCCGCGAAGGCGATGCAGGCGGTTGCGGCGCAGCGTGAGGAAATACATTCCGGCAAGCGCGATGTGTTCACCGGCCCGATCAAGGATCAGTCCGGCGCGGAGAAGGTGCCGGCCGGCAAGACGCTGTCCGATCCGGAACTGCAGCGCATCAACTGGTACGTCGAGGGCGTCGACGGCTCGTTGCCGAAATAGGCCGTCTTCGATGCAATAGGAAACGCGCGTCGCTTCGCAGCGACGCGCGTTTTTTCATGACGTCGGAAAAAGCATCAACCGTCGATGCGCAGTCCCACCTTGATCGTCACCTGCCAGTGCAGGATCTTGCCGTCCTCGATGTGCCCGCGTGTTTCGACCACCTCGAACCAGTGCATGTTGCGCAGCGTTTTGGACGCCTTCGAGAGCGCGACGCGCACGGCATCGTCGCTCGATTGCGGCGACGAGCCAGTGAGTTCGATCTGCTTATAGACGTGTTCCGACATGGTGTTCTCCTTGTAATGATGGATTGGCCCGGCGACGCGTCGTTCACCGCGACTCAGCAATACCGATGCAGCAAGGCACGCGCCATTACGCTCATCGCGCGTGGCTTTCATTAAAGGACAGGAATGCGCGCGCGTGTAGTCGGGGTTTGCGCGAAGCACGCGAACATGCAAGCACGAGCCTCATGAACGAGGCTCGTACGCTTTCGGAAAACCGCAGGCGGGGAATGTTCAGCGAAGAATCAGCGCAGCGGCCGCGAGGCGGCATCGCCCGCGTCCTGGCGGCGGGTGCCGCGGCGCCTGCTTGCCGTAACGGTCGCGCCGAATTCGCTCAGGATCTGCGCACGCGCGCGGCTCGCGAATACAAGGAAACCGAAGCCGTTCGCCTCGTACCAGTAACCGCCGTTTTCGAGTCCGTCGAGCGGCTGCTCGAGCGCGTTGGTGATCGATTCGACACAGCGCCTGTGCAGTTCGTCGATGGCCGGATACGGCGGCTGTGCGCCCCGCACACTGCACAGAAGGACATCGAGGCCGGGCAGCACATGTGCGTACAGAACCGGTTCGTCCTGCGCGCGAGCGCGGGCGATCTTCGTGTCCAACTGACCAAATGGCTTGAAATGCCGCAGCACGGCGAGAAAAGACTCGTCGCCATCGGCCTTCACGCGCTTACGCTTTTTCGGGAAGGACATAAAAACTCGCCTGAAAAAGAATTGCAAGAAACGCAGCGTCCTCATGCGGCCACTCCCGTCTTGCGCGCCGCACGTCGATCTTTTATAGCGCATCGATGTGATTAGGTCACGGTGAATCGGGCCTGCCATCTTCGTGGGACCGGGCTAGTTGCCGGTGCACGCTGCTGGCGCACGACTCGTGCCGATGACCGTTAGGCGGCCCGCTTGGCATCCCTCTGAGCATCTATCCCAATAATAGTCCTGCTGCCACCCGCGCGAACAGCTTTCGCAAAGAAAAAAGCGGGGAGGCGCACCCAGCGGGCGGGGTGCCAGTCATGCAGACCTGCGCGCGCGGCGCGGGTTTTACGCGGATCAGGCGGGTTTGCCCGTCTAGACGCGCGGCGACTTCTTGAGCTCGTCGCGAATCTCGCGCAGGAGCAGCACGTCTTCCGGCGTTGCGGCCGGCGCGGTTTCGACCGGCTTGCGCAGATTGTTGATGAACTTGACCATCAGAAAGATGATGAACGCCAGGATGATGAAGTTGATCAGCGTCGTGATGAACGAGCCGTAGCCGAACACGGCGACGCCCGCGGTTTGCAGATCCTTGTACGAATCGGGATTGCCTTTGAAGGTTGGCGGTATGTGCCCTAGCCGCACGAAGAGATTCGAAAAGTCGAGGCCGCCTGTCGCGAGGCCGACCACCGGCATGATCAGATCCTTCACGATGGAGTTGACGATCGTCGAAAATGCGCCGCCGATGATGACGCCGACTGCGAGGTCCATGACGTTGCCCTTCAGGGCGAAGTTCTTGAATTCCTCAATCATGCTCATGCGCGGCTTCCTCCAGTTCGTGTCAGATGGTTGTACGGGCCCAGGCGACAGCAAGGGCTATGCCATTGGAACGCCCGCGAAACACGGCGCGAGCCGCGTTTCGGCGCGGGCAACGTCAATGATAGTCAATTCGTCTGCGAACCGCCCGCGCGCTGAACATCGCGCGCTCTCACATCACCATCATGCGGCCGGCACACGACCCACGCTGATCGCCGCGCAGAAAGCGGCATGGTCCGCGACGACTTGTGAGCCGTAGCGCTCGGCCCACATCGCGTAGGCCGCGTCGAGCCGGTCCGAGTGCCCGCAATAGCCCGCGATGAGCGCGGCGTCGCCGGTGCGCGCGTGGGCGCGAGCGAGCAGCAGGCCCAGGCACCAGGCGTAGAAGTCGAAGGTCGCGCCGTGCAGCCAGTCGACCGGAATCGAGCCGCGAATCTGCTTCATTTGCCGTACGTAGAAATCGCGGCCCGAGATGGTCGTCCAGCCGAGCAGCGCGTCCGAGGAACTTTGCAGGAGCCGCTGTCCGTGCACGACGCGCCGTCCCTGATGACGATACGGCTCGTCGAGCGGCGGCACGAACGGCGCGGCGGCAGGCACGATGCCTTCCTTCACCTGCATGAAAAGCGGGTCGCCGAGCGCGCGCCCGACGAGCAGCACGAGATACGCGCGCGTGCCGACGCTGCCCACGCCCACGACGCGATGCGCGACATCCGCGACGTCGTAGCGTTCGAGCATCATCCGCCATTCGCCCGCGATGGTCTGCAGATACGCCTTCAGGCCATCGATCACATGATTCTTCTCGGCGGCGTCGAGCTTCGTGAGGATCGGCGGATCGACCTTGAAGCGATAGCTCTTGCCGACAGGCTCCGCGACTTTCGCGAGCATCGTCGCGTGCGAGCGTTTCATCGCGCGCTCGACGGTCTTCTCGATGGTCGCTTTTTCTTCAGGATCGAGCTTCGTCGGTGCGTCCATGTGCAGGGCGCTCGCGTAGGAGCGCATCTGCCAGAGGTCGTACGGGCTGACTTGCCAGAGCCCGTCCATCGTCGTGCGATACGCCGCGCACGCGGAGCGTACCGCGCGCTCCCGGCCCGCCGCATCGACGCCGTTTTCGCGCGCCGCGACGTTGATGCTCGCGGTCAGCCGTTTCAGGTCCCATTCCCACGGACCGACGAGCGTTTCGTCGAAATCGTTCAGATCGAACACGACGTCCTGGCGCGGCGTGCGAAAGAGGCCGAAGTTGTTGATGTGCGCGTCGCCGTCGATGGTCACGTTGTGCCCGATCGACGGCGACTTCGCCAGATCCCACGCCATCACCGTCGCGGAGCCGCGCAGGAACGCGAACGGCGACTCGGCCATGCGTTGCATGCGCAGCGGAATCAGACGCTCCTGACGGCCCGCGTTGCCCGCGAGCACGCGCTCGACGGGGTCGGGCCGGTCCGGCTCGGGCGTCCAGGCGCCGTGGGCGTCGAAGGCAACGGCGTCGCGCAGCGCGCGGCCGGTGGCGCGGCTGGCTTCGGCCGTGCCGCTGATCGCGGCATTCGACGAAGAATCGGGGCGTGTCGACAAGGTGTTTTCTCCTTCTGCGGGGTGGGGCGTGTCGAATGTTCGTCGAACGCCCGGCATTCGACGCTCCCGGGCGGAACGTTTTACACTCGACGCGTCTGCAGCATGAACGCGCGCCGTTCGCACAGCAAGCGACGCGCCGGCATCTCACGCGGGCACGCGAAGTGCTTCCTTCGATCCGCCGAAGCCCCGCAATGCCATCGCGCAATCCCGACGCCCGGTGCGTCATCCACATCGAAAACATCATCTCATGCCGAACGAACTCCGCATTGCCGAAGGCTCGCCGTTCCCGCTCGGCGCGACCTGGGACGGAAAGGGCGTCAACTTCGCGCTGTTCTCCGCGAACGCGACCAAGGTCGAACTCTGCCTTTTCGACGAAAAAGGCGAGAAGGAAACGCGGCGCATCGAGCTGCCCGAATACACCGATGAAGTCTGGCACGTCTACGTGCACGGCCTCGAACCCGGCACGGTCTACGGCTATCGCGTGCACGGTCCTTACGAGCCGGAGAACGGACATCGCTTCAATCCGAACAAGCTGCTGCTCGACCCGTACGCGAAGGCGCACGTCGGCGAGCTGAAATGGGACCCGGCGATATTCGGCTATACGCTCAACGCCGAAGGCGACGATCTCACATTCGATGAACGCGACAGCGCGCCTTTCGTGCAGAAGTGCCAGGTCGTCGATCAGACTTTCTCGTGGACGAACCCGACGCGCGTGCGCGTGCCGTGGGAGCACACCATCTTCTACGAGACGCACGTGCGCGGCTACACGAAGCTGCATCCGGCGATTCCGGAGCCCATTCGCGGCACGTTCGAAGGACTCGGACAAAAGCAAGTGGTCGAATACATCAAGAGCCTGGGCGTGACATCGGTCGAACTCCTGCCGATTCACGCCTTCGTGAACGACAGCCATCTGCTCGACAAGGGCCTCACGAACTACTGGGGCTACAACACGATCGGCTTTTTCGCGGCCGATCCGCGTTATTTCGCGCGCGGGCCGGGCGTCATCGCCGAGTTCAAGGAGATGGTCGACCGGCTGCACGAAGCCGGGCTCGAAGTGATTCTCGACGTCGTGTACAACCACACCGCCGAAGGCAACGAGCGCGGGCCGACGCTGTCGTTTCGCGGCATCGACAATGCGTCGTACTACCGCCTGATGCCGGAAGAGGCGCGCTATTACATCAACGATACCGGCACGGGCAACACGCTCAATCTCTCGCATCCGCGCGTGCTGCAGATGGTCACCGACAGCCTGCGGTACTGGGTGACGGAAATGAACGTCGACGGCTTTCGCTTCGACCTCGCGACGATTCTCGGCCGCGAGCCATACGGTTTCGACGAAGGCGGCGGTTTTCTCGACAGTTGCAGGCAAGATCCGATTCTTTCGAGCGTCAAGCTCATCGCCGAGCCGTGGGATTGCGGGCCGGGCGGCTATCAGGTCGGCGGCTTCCCGCCGGGCTGGGCGGAATGGAACGACCGCTATCGCGACACGGTGCGCGAATTCTGGAAGGGCGACGAAGGCATCGCGCCGGAGCTCGGGACACGCATCACCGCATCGGGCGACAAGTTCAACAAGCGCGGGCGCAGGCCGTGGGCGAGCGTGAACTTCATCACGGCGCACGACGGCTTCACACTGAACGATCTCGTTTCCTACAACGAGAAGCACAACGAGGCGAACGGCGAGGACAACAACGACGGCCACTCCGACAACAAGTCGTGGAACTGCGGCGCGGAAGGCCCGACGGACGACGTCGAGATCCGCACGCTGCGCGAGCGCCAGAAGCGCAACATGCTCGCGACGCTGCTGTTCTCGCAAGGCACGCCGATGCTGCTCGCGGGCGATGAATTCGGCCGCACGCAGAAGGGCAACAACAACGCGTACTGTCAGGACAACGAGATCAGTTGGGTCAATTGGGACATCGACGACGATGGGCGCGCGCTCACCGAATTCCTGCGCAAGCTGACGACCTTGCGTCATACGCTGCCGGTGCTGCGGCGCCAGCGCTTTCTCACGGGCGAGTATCACGAAGACTTGCAAGTCGCCGATGTGCGATGGCTCGGCACCACCGGCGACGAACTCACGCAAGAGCAATGGGATGATCCGAACATGCGTTGCTTCGGTCTCGTCATCGACGGGCGCGCGCAGGCGACCGGCATCCGCAAGCCGGCGTCGGACGCGACATTGTTGCTGATCGTGAACGCGTATCACGACGTGGTCGATTTCACGCTGCCCGATATTCCGGGCCCCGACGAATGGATCTGTCTGATCGACACGAACGCGCCGATTCGCGAAGAGTTGCCGGAGTTCGGCGCCGACGACGTGTATCAGGTGACGGGCCGCTCGCTGCTGCTGTTTGCGCTTCAGCCTCGCGGCGCGACCAGACGCATTTTCAAGCGGCTGGAAGAAGCCCTGACTGACGACGTGCCGCCCGAAAGCGGGGCGAGTTGAGTCTCGCGTCGGCGGGGCGTCTCGCGCGACCGGTTATCATCTGGTTTTTGCGATAGCGACAGGAGGCGGCGCGAGCCGCCTTCTTTTTTTCGATGCACGTATCTATCACGCATGAACGCGCGGGCCTTCACAGCCGCGCGGCACCATCGGCATGATGCTGCACGCCATCCTGCGCGTCGCGAGCTGGGATCAGCTCGGGCGCATCTGGGAATTCATCGTCGGCTTCTTCAAGTTTCTGTGGGGCCTGCTGCGCTTTCTCGGCGGCGGCTGATGCGCTGATTCTCCGCGCCGGAACGACAAAGGCCCCGCGCAAACGGGGCCCTTGCATCGTCATCCGTGTGGCACGAACTCAGGAATCGCGCCAGCCGTCGTCGTTGTTGCTGCCGAGGTCGAGGTCGCCGCCGCCGCTGTTGTCGTTCCAGTCGTTCGATCCGTTGCCGAAGTCGAGGCCGCCGCCATTGTTGTTGCCGAAATCGAGCCCGCCGTTGTCGTTCTGCGCGGGACGATCGACGGGCACTTCGCGCTCGATCACCCGATCGCGCCCGTGCGACAGCGCCTCGCCCAGCAGCACGCCGGTGAGCAGGCCGCCCATGCCGCCGCCGAATCCACCGCCGCCTTGCTGAATGATGACGGGCGGTTGCTGGCCTTGCTGCGGCGCATTCGGCGGATACGGCCCTTGCTGCGGATACGGCTGCGGCTGACCGCGTCCGAAGCGCTCGGCTTCCTGCGCATACGGCGACCCGTTCGGCGCGCCGTTTTGCGCGTAATTCGCCGCGTTCGGATCGGGCCGGCCTTCGGCGCGCGCCTTCAGGCTCGCGACCTGATTCTCGAGATCTTCGATGGCGTAAGGCGGCACCGGATTCTTCGCGCTCGACAACGCTTCGACCATTTCGCGCAACTGCGTCTCGGCGCCTTCAACATCGCGCAGGAGCGTTTCGTGACCCGGCGCGGTCGAGAGCCGCACGTCGAGCTTGAGAGTTCGCACGTCGTTGAGGAGTTCGGTTGCGCGCTTGAGCTGGGCGCGGCGGTCGTCGTCGGCGCGGCCGTCGTCGCGCGCGCGGGCGCGGCGCAAGCCCCAGCGCAGCACGAGCGCGATCGCCGCGATCAGCACCGCAAAGCCGATCCACGCGCCCATGCCAATGCCGTGTTTTTGCGGCGCGGCGGCGGCCTGACCCTGATTGAACGGATTCTGCGTGACCGTGCCCGTCGCGCCCGTCGTGCCGTTGTCGGAACGGGGCGAGATGCTGGCGCGCGTTGCATCGACCTGAATGCGGGCTTGCGTGGCCGCGAAGCGCGACGGGTCCGTGAAGCTCAACGATGGATCGAGCGATTTCGCCTGTTGCAGATGCGCAAGGGCGTCGCTGTAGCGGCCCTCGCGGTCGAGCACCTGCGCGTACAGATAGTGCGCGTGCGCGTTCTTCGGATGCGCTTCGAGCACTTCGCTCAGCTGGGAGTCGGCCTTTTGCCAGTTCCCCTGCGTCATTGACTGCTCAACCTGCTGTGCGGTCGGCGCGGCGAACGCGAGCGGGGAAGCGAGAAACAAAGACAACGCAAGAGCCGTCAACGTCTTTTTCATGATACGGGCCGGACGCGATGAACGTCCGTCTCCTGTCGATGCAATCGTGTACTGCTCAAGGTAACGCATATTCGTGCGACGCGTCGCTCGCCGTATAGTTCGCGGCGCTCGCCTGCCATCAGACGCCGAAATTCACTGCGCCGGCGGGTTCAACTGCTTCTTCAGCGCTTCGAGACGATCTTCGACGGACGGCCCGCGATGGAGTTCGGCGAGCTTGTCGTCGAGCGCCTTGCCGGACTTCTGATCGGCGGAATTCAGACGCGCATCCGAGCGTGCGTTGGCGAGCTGGACCTTGTCCTCGAGCTTCTGGAAGTCTTCGGAAAGATTCTTGCCGCCGATGCCGCCCAGCGCCGTTGCGGCCGTGTCCTTCGCCGTCGCGATCTGCTGCTTCGCCTGGAGAATGTTCGAGCGCGCGTTTAGATCGTTGCGGCGCTGACGCATGTCGGCGATCTGCTTTTTCAGATGCTCGACCGACGGCTCCAGCGTCTGCAGTTCGGCCGCGAGCGCATCGCGTTCGGTTTCGGCGTTCGCCTGCGCCGCGAGCGCTTCACGCGCGAGGCCTTCGTCGCCCGACTGCAGCGCGCGCTTCGCGCCGTCTTCGTACTTCTTCGCCTTGTCGTTGGCGGCGTCGCGCTTGCTTTGCTGCGTCGCGACCTGCGCTTCGATCTCGATGAGCGAGTTCTCCGCCTTCCCGATGCTTTCGTCGAGCTCGCGCACGATCTGGCGGGCGTCGCGCGAAGGGTCCTGCATGGTGTCGGCGGCGTCGTTCAAGAGGCCTTTGACCGTGCGCGTGATGGAATCGAAAAGCGACATGTATTTCTCCTGGATGAAGACGGCGGCTCGCGTTCGCCAGCGAGCCACGCGGCTCGAATGTGAGGCGCAACGCGCGGGATTGCAAGCGTCACGTGCAACGCACATGCACGCCGGGTTTACCCGCTCATTAGATCATGCCGTGACTTAATCGGGACTTAACGGAAGGTTAAGGAGTGTAACGACGGCCGATGACACGACGCGTTTCGCAGATACCGTGAAGCGGAGGTCGCAGATCATGAACGATCAGCGTCCGGAACGCGTGCCGTCCGTGAGCGAAGCGTCGTCGCCGGGATCGGTATCGTGCTCGACTTCTTCGTCGGATGCAGCCGAAGCGGGAGGCGTGTGCGGCATGCTGCGCGCCTGCGCGGCCCGTTTGGTCGCGCTCGCCGCTGCCTCGCGGGCTTCGCGCGCCGCCGCCTTCTCTGCGACGCTTTTGAGCGCGGCATTGAGGGCATCGGGGGCTTTGGGCGCGCGCAAGCGGTCGACGATGCCCGCCACCTTGATCTGCTCGCTCGTCGCATTGAAATTGAGCACCGCGCGCCGCATGAGTTCGCTCACGCTGATGCCGAGCGTGTCCGCCGTCTTGCTGATGGCCAGCTTCTGCGCGGGAGTCACGAAAACAACGATGCGTTCGCTGGGTTTGGTCGTCATGAGCGGCTCGCAAACAGTAAGGCGATCGTAAAGACGATCGCGGCTTCGGTTCATCAAAGAACGGCACGACAGCGCTGGCGCAGGCCCGGGCGGTGGGGCGCGGGGAACCTGCGAACCATTCAACCATCATATCGGTTTGTGCGCGGAGGTGGGTGTGGCCCACGCCGCATCACACGCGCGATGAGCGTCGCGCAAAACAGGCGCGCGATCAACGACTTGGGTATTTTCTCATACGGTTGTCCACAAGGCTCTCAACACTTTCTGTGGGTAACCTCGCATTCATGCCGATTCGACCGGCCAACGGCATTTACTTACAAAAAATCTCCTGCGGTTTTGTAGTGGCTCGCCCGAATTCTTTAAAATGCACCGTTACTCTCGGTCGAAACCGGCCCGCCATTCGCTCGTCCCGTCTTTGCAGTAGCGCCGCACGCGGCGCATCGCAGCGCGGCAGCGCGCGCGCTTCACAGCGCGCCGAACGTTCCCAGTCATGCCTATCATCAAACGACCCGATTCATCGAAATCATCGCGACACGATCGCGAACCCCGCTGGAACAGCCTGAACGATGCAAAGAACGCGGACGGCGGCGGACGCCACGGCGGCAACGGCCGCGGCGGTGGGAATGACCGCAATGGCCGTCACAATCGCAACGGCCGCGGCCCGGGCCGCTCACCCCTGGCGCGCATCGGGCTATGGTTCGCGGGAATCGCTGCCATCGGCGTGGTGGTGGGCGCGCTCATCGTCGGGTATGCGCTCGTCGTCATGGGTCCGAACCTGCCGTCGCTCAACGCGCTCATCGACTACCGGCCGAAGGTGCCGCTGCGCGTCTATACCGCCGATCATGTGCTGATCGGTGAATTCGGCGAAGAGCGCCGCAACCTCGTGCGCTTCCAGGATATTCCCGATCAGATGAAGAAGGCCGTGCTCGCAATCGAGGACTACCGCTTTTACGATCACGGCGGCGTTGACTTCATCGGCATTCTGCGCGCGGGCGTGACCGACCTGATGCACGGCGGCGCATCGCAGGGCGCGAGCACGATCACGATGCAGGTCGCCCGCAACTTCTTCCTGTCGAGCGAAAAGACCTATACGCGCAAGATCTACGAGATGCTGCTCGCGTACAAGATCGAGCGCGCGCTCACGAAGGATCAGATTCTCGAGCTGTACATGAACCAGATCTATCTCGGCGAGCGCGCATACGGCTTTTCGGCGGCTGCGCGCGTGTACTTCGGCAAGGATCTGAAGGACATCACGCTCGCCGAGGCGGCGATGCTCGCGGGACTGCCGAAGGCGCCGTCGGCGTATAACCCGGTCGTCAATCCGAAGCGCGCGAAAGTGCGTCAGCAGTACATCCTGAAGCGCATGCTCGATCTCAACGCCATCACGCGCGAACAGTACGATCGGGCTGTCGCGGAAGAGATCCATACGAAGTCGGGCGGCACCGAATACGGCGTGCATGCCGAATACGTCGCGGAAATGGTGCGGCAGATGATGTACGCGCAGTACAAGGAAGAGGCGTACACGCGCGGCCTCACGGTCACGACGACGATCGATTCCGGCGATCAGGACGCCGCGTACAAAGCCGTTCGCAAGGGCGTGATGGATTACGAACGGCGTCACGGCTATCGCGGGCCCGAGGGCAACATCAATCTGCCGTCGAACGCGGATGATCGCGCCGAGGCGATCGAAGACGCGCTCGTCGATCATCCGGACAACGGCGAGCTCGTGTCTGCGGTCGTCACGGCCGCGAGCCCGAAGCAGGTGACGGCGCAGTTCGTCGGCGGCGATACCGCGACCATCGCCGGCGAAGGCCTGCGCTTCGCGGCGGCGGGGCTGCGCGCAAATGCATCGAAGGCGCTCGCGCTCAAACCCGGCTCCATCGTGCGACTGACGAAAGACGGCAAGGGCGCCTGGCAAATCACGCAATTGCCGCAGGTCGAAGGCGCGCTGGTGTCGATGACGCCGCAGGACGGCGCGATCCGTTCGCTCGTCGGCGGCTTCGACTTCAACAAGAACAAGTTCAATCACGTCACGCAGGCATGGCGTCAGCCGGGCTCGAGCTTCAAGCCGTTCATCTATTCGGCCGCGCTCGACAAGGGCATCGGACCGGCGACCATCATCAACGACGCGCCGCTATCCTTCCCCGCGGCGGGCGGCGGCGATGCATGGGAGCCGAAGGACGACGATCAGCCCGACGGACCGATGTCGATGCGCACCGGCTTGCAGAAGTCGAAGAACCTCGTGTCGATCCGCATCCTGTCGTATATCGGCACGGGCTACGCGCAGGACTTCGTCACGCAGAAGTTCGGCTTCGACAAGGACAAGACGCCGCCTTATCTGCCGCTCGCGCTCGGCGCCGGGCTCGTCACGCCATTGCAGCTCTCCGGCGCGTATTCGGTGTTCGCGAACGGCGGCTATCGCATCAATCCGTATCTGATCGCCGACGTCGCCGATGCGCGCGGCAGCGTGATCTCGCGTGCTAGCCCGCTCATCGCTGGCAGCAACGCGCCGCAGACGCTCGATCCGCGCAACGCGTACGTCATGAACAGCCTGCTGCATACGGTCGCGACGCAGGGCACGGGCTCGGGCACCAACGTGCTCAAGCGCAATGACCTGCAGGGCAAGACCGGCACGACCAACGACGCGAAAGATGGCTGGTTCGCGGGGTACCAGAAACAGCTCGTCGCGGTGGCGTGGATGGGTTACGACCAGCCGAAGACACTGGGCAGCCGCGAGTTCGGCGCGCAGCTCGCGTTGCCGATCTGGGTCGAGTACATGGGACGCGCGCTGCGCGGCGTTCCGCAGGAGCAGATGGCGAAGCCGGACGGCATCACGACCGTCGACGGCGAGCTGTTCTACGCGGACCGCACGCCGGGCGCCGGCTTCGTCGCGAGCATCGGACTGGACAACGCCAACCCGATGGCAGGCGACGCCACGACGATGGGCGGCGTCGGTCCGGCGGGCATGCAGGCGCCGCCCGCGCCGCAAGTCACGACCGACGAGCGCAAGCAGATCATGGATCTGTTCAGCAAGCACTGATGTGATCGTGCATCGTCGATAGTCGATAAAAAAGCGCGCCGGGCTTCAAGACCCGGCGCGCTTTGCATTTGAGGCAAGGGCGGTTCAGTGACCGACCGTCGCCGCCGACTTCACCGCGCAGTTCACCTCGAGCGTGGACTTGTCTGCGAACGAGAGGGTGAGCGGAATCGTCGAGCCGACCTTGAGCGGCTTGCCCGGCTCTTCGAGCATCAGGTGATAGCCCTTCGGTGCAAAGCTCAGGGTGCCATGCGCGGGCACATCCACGGAATCGACGTGCGACATCGTCGCTGTGCCGTTCTTCGTCTCTGACTTGTGCATCATCGTCATGCCGAATGCAGGCGTCTCGGCCGCGGTGATCGTCGCGGGCTTGTCGCCATTGTTCGCGACGGTGAAGTAGCCCGATGACGGCAGATTCGGCGGCATCGCTCGAACCCAGCAGTCGCGGGCTTCGAGCGTCGCGGCCTGAGCGATGGAAGCGCAGGCGAGCGCGCCCGCGAGTACAGCGATCTTTTTCATTGCGTTCTCACTTGACGGTGAAGTTGTAGTGACCTTGCGTGCGATGCCCGTCCGCCGCGACCGCGGTCCATTGCACCTTGTAGACGCCCGGGGCGAGCTCGCCGAGCGCGACGCTCATGTGCTTCTTGTCGCTGGCATCGACGATGGATTTCGCGGTGTTGACCTGCGTGCCCTGCGCATTGATGACGATGAGCTTGCTGAAGGTCGGTTCGAGCGCCTCGCCGAAGTCGATCGAGACTTCATGCGGCGCGCTGACGGTCGCGCCGGGGCCGGGGTTCTGAAGCTTCGGCAAAGCATGCGCGAACGCGAGCTGCGCCGAGCCGATGAATGCGAGCGCCAGCGCGCCGCGCACGAGCGATGATGAAAGCATGGTGGATCCTTGCATGCCCGAAGCGTTTCGCGATTCGAGCGATGTTTGCGATGTGAATATGGAAGGCTTGCGTATTTGCGCGGGATCAGGCGGCGGCGGGTGGAGCGCGCGGCTGGGCGGCGGTGAGCCACGCGCGGCGGGGGGCATCGGTGAGAGAGGGCGGGGCGAAGACTTCGCGCGATGACGATACGAAGCCGGCCTTGTCGATCGAGGTGGGCGGCGTGGGCGCGTGCGCGATGAGATCGCAATAATCGCACGCGTGCAGATGACCGGCGACGCCGTGCTGCGAATGATGCGGCGTTTGCGGCGTTTGCGTATCGGTCGCGCAGATGGAAGAAAGCAGCGATTCGATGCGCGCATGCTCGAGCGTTTGCGATGCGGCGGGCGCGAGCGAAAGCAGCAGCATCGCGCATAGTGCCGCGAACCCGCCGATCTTTCTCATGATGCTCCGACGCAAGTGCTGCATGCCGCGCTCGATACGATGATGAACGAACGATTATGCCACGCGCGTTTCCATGCTCTTCGCTTCGGGCCGAGATGCATCGACGCAGGGCCGCTCTCATCGAACGATGGTTTTTCTTCGTTCGAAGCAATCAAGGCATTGCGCCAGACTAAGCGATGACTTATAATCTTTTCTTCGACGGACGCGGGGTGGAGCAGTCTGGCAGCTCGTCGGGCTCATAACCCGAAGGTCGTAGGTTCAAATCCTACCCCCGCAACCAATACCGTCCAGCACTACATCGAAAAGCCCGGTCAAACCGGGCTTTTTGCGTTTCAGCGCGTGATTATCGACGCATTCAGCGTAGGCAACCGAAGTCGCAATTGCACCGGTTCATGACCGCCCCGCACGTGGCGGCATCATCCGCGCATGTCAAAATCGCAAAGGTCCGGCACAGCAGTCGCACGCGCCAACCCATTCCCGGGCACACACATAAAGGAGTCGCTCGCTCATGGACATTCCACACGTTCTGCAAGCCATCGCGCATCAGGAACATACGCTCGTCTTTCCGCAATTTCATGCGGAGCACGCGTGGCAGATCGGCGCTCAACTGCGCGAAATGGCGCTGGCGCGCGATGCGGCCATCGTGGTCGACGTGCGCACATTCGGACGCAAGCTCTTCTATGCCGCGCTCGACGGCACCACGCCCGACAATGCGCGCTGGGTCGAGCGCAAGTCACGCACCGTCGAGCATTTCCACCGCAGCTCGTATGCGCTCGGCCTCACGCTGCAGCAGGCCGGCGCGACGCTCGCCGAGAAATACGGCCTCGATACCGCCGAGTTCGCGACGCATGGCGGTGCGTTTCCCTTGCGCGTATCGGGCGCGGGCGTGATCGGGTCGGTGGCGGTGTCGGGACTGCCGCAGCGCGACGATCATCAAATGGTTGTCGAAGCGCTGTGCGCCGTGCTCGGCGCGGACTTCGGCAAGCTGTCGCTCGGACACGAGTGACGTCATCGATCAAACGACGAACGAATACGACAACACGATGCGCTCAACCGCTTATGTGCTCCTCGCCATCGCGATCGTCGCCGAAGTCATCGCGACTTCCGCGCTGCGCGCCTCCGATGGCTTCACGCGTGCGCTTCCCGCCGCCATCGTCGTGGTCGGATACGGGCTGTCGTTCTATCTGCTGTCGCTGACGCTGCGCGCGTTGCCCGTCGGCGTCGTGTATGCCGTGTGGTCGGGCGCGGGCATCGTTCTCATCACGCTAGTCGCCGCGCTCCTCTTCAAGCAGACGCCCGATTTGCCCGCCATGTTCGGCATGGGCCTCATCGTCGCGGGCGTCGTGGTGCTCAATGCGTTCTCGAAGATGAGCGCGCACTGACGGCGCGCATGATCCGGCTTACTTGCAGCGCACGACCATCGAGCGGTTCTTGACGTTCGCCGAGATCACGTTGTTGATGCCGCCGCCAGTCGGGCCGCCTTCCTCGTTGTCCTTCGACACGATGTCATAACCCGTCGCGCCGCATTTCTTGCCGGCGAGCACATAGCAGCTTCCCCAGGTCGATCCGGCATCCGCGCCGCTGCAGTTGACGGCGTAGCCGGTCTGCCCGTCGGGCAAGTTGATGAGCGATGCCTCGTTCGACGACGCACACGCGCCAAGGCTCGCGACAGCGACGGCAGCCGCGCCGAGCGTAATCGAGCGCAGCCACGTGAAACGCGAAACGGCGCCGCCATGCGCGACGCGTGCAGGGATACGGCGCATGCGCCGGCCGGGTTCCTTCATCTCTACCTCGTGAGAAACGAATTGCGATGTGCGCCGTTCACCGGCTTTGCGGCGAGGGCGCTTTTTGAGATGTGCATTGTCCCATACGCGGCTTACGCGGCACGTAAGCGGTTGTTAGCAGAGTGAGATGGCGCCGTCGCGGCATCCGGCGCGGGCGCGCTGCTTGCGAAAGACAGATGACACGTGCCCGCACGCGCCGACCCTATCCGATGAACTATTTTCCGGATCGTGCGCCTTATCCAACTGGATTGTCGGTTGGAATTGCCTGTTCGCGAACGCAAGCGAACCGGCGCGAACACGGCACGTAAAAAGGGAGGTGAAGCATGGCAGAACGAGTCACGGGGCCGTATCGAGGGTTTTACGTCAGCGCTTCGGCGCGGCTCGTGCAGACGCACACTGATGGCGACGGCGGAGCACCGATCTATGTCGGCTCGGTGAGCCTCGCGCGCGGCGGCCCGGACGACGCGCATCGCTTCGAGGCGCTCGTCGATCTGGGGTCCGAGCGGCGCTTTGCCACCGAAGGCGAGGCGCTCGAACATGTCGAGCAAGCGGCGCGCGAGTACATCGACCGGTTGCTGCAATCGACGTGATGCGTCCCGTACATCTTCGACACCCGGTACTCTACGACGTCGCGAATTGCCTCATCGATTTGTTTCCGAGCGGCGCCGACGTCGCGGAAATCGGCCAAGAGGCGACGCCCGCGCTGTTCGTGAGTTGGCGCACGGGCGGGGTGGCGAATCATCCCGGCAACATCGGGTGGGGCGTGCATTACCGGTTCGACGCGCAAGTGTTGCGTGACTATCCGCATCTGCCCGACGAAGCACGCGAGCGCGTATGCGAGCGCGTGCGCGAAATGAGCCGGCTGCTCGACTTCAACTATGCCGATCCGCTGGCAAGCTCGCTGCTCGTCGTGGATGTCGACGAATCGGTTCTGGCCGCCTGAGACGCCGCAACACGCGGGGTGCTGGACCGTGCGGCGCGAGCGCGAGTACCATAGTCGCCGAATCGATTCGTGCGATCGTTTGCGGCGCTGCAAACTTTCACATCGCTTCGAACCGCGGCCACGCCCCATCAACGAGACAATCATGAATATTCGATTCCTCCCGGACGCGCCCGATTACCGCGATTCCAACCTGACCGTCGAGTTCGCCGCGATCGTCGATGGCAAGCGCGTGCCCTGCGCGATATCGGTGGAAGCGCTGGAGGATCACTTCGGCGCACAAAGCTATGACAGCGCCGGCTGGATCGATGCGTTCGATGCGGGCCGCTCGCGCATCGAAGCGGTCGCGCGCGAGCATCTGCGCGTGACCAACGGCATGCCCGTGCTGCTGAAAAGCGGACACTTCCCGCCGGGTCGCGTGACGGTCTGATTCACGCGGCCATCTCCTCTTACACGGCCGATGTAAGACCTGCATCGCGCTGTGCTTCATATCGAAGCGAGTTACATTGCGCCGCCTTCCGGGTGATCGCGCAACGGAGTACCATCTCGATATTCGCCGCACGCGATGCGATTCGCGCGGCACATTACTTGCTCAACGGCATGCGCTGTCCTTGAGCAACCATTATAAGAATCGCGCGGGGTCGTCATGTTTCATTCCTTCATTCACTCACTTATCGAGTCCAATGCGCTATGGCTCATCTGGGCAGCCGTCGGTGTGCTGATTCTCGGCTTTTGCATCGTGTTCGCCTCGGTCGTACTGGGCGAATCGGACGAGCCGCTCTATCGCGCTGCATCGCGTCGCGACGACGACAGCAAGATGACCGTGTGAGCGCGCGCCGTCGCGCCGCGATTTGACTTCGAAAGAGGTGCTGCCGACAATGCCTCGCATGGGTCCGCCGGATCGGCGCACCGAGCAGAGACGTGAGCAGCGTCAGGCGCTGCGTGAGCGCATACTCGAAGTCTCGCGCGAGATCGTGAAGCGCGAAGGGTTCGCGTCGCTCTCGATGAGAAAGCTTGCCGAGGCGATCGATTACTCGCCCGCCGCGCTCTATCTTCATTTCAAGAGCCGTGGCGAGATCGCGCGGGCGTTGCGCATGGAAGGCCTCGCGAGTCTGCGTGACGTGTTTCTCGCGCATACGACGATCGCGGACCCGGCCGCGCGGCTGAACGCAATGGCGCGCGCGTATGTCGAATTCGGGCTGGCCGAGCCCGAGACGTATCGGCTGATGTTCATGGAGCCCGCAGCGTGCGCCGATCCCGACGCGCAAGGCGACGACCGCTTGGGGAAAGCTGCCGCGACCGGTGCGGCGGCGCTTTCGCTGATCGCGGACGCGTTCGTCGAGTTGCGCGCGGCCGACCGGCTGCCGCCGCACGCCGCGCCGCTCGCCTGCGCGGAAGGGCTGTGGGCGAATCTGCATGGCATCGTCGCGCTGAATCTGAATGGCGCGTCGTTGCCCGAGACGCCGGCCGCGACGCTCGTCGAGTTGTCGCTCGACGCGTGGTTCGCGCCGGTCAACGGAATTGAAGCTCGAGGAACCGATCCTCGAAACCGACCCGACACTTCAACACGATGACCACCGAAGACATCCGTATCGACTCCGCCAACGGCATCGGCTTCATTGCGCTCGATCGTCCGAAGGCACTCAACGCGTTGACTCCGCCGATGCTGCGCGCGATCAGCGAGGCATTGCGCGCGTGGCGCCACGACCAGGCGATCCGCGCTGTTGTCGCGTATAGCCCGCACGTGCGCGCGTTTTGCGCGGGCGGCGACATCCGCTTCCTGTACGAGTCGGCGAAGGCGGGCGAGCGCGACGCGATCGACGCGTTCTTCACCGACGAATACAAACTCAATCACGCGATCTTCACGTTCCCGAAGCCGTATGTCGCGGTGATGAACGGCGTCGTGATGGGCGGCGGCATGGGCATCTCGCAGGGCGCGCATCACACCGGCGGGCTGCGCATCGTCACGCAGTCGACGAGGATGGCGATGCCCGAGACGCGCATCGGCCTCTTTCCCGACGTCGGCGTGAGCTGGTTCCTCGCGCGCACGCCGGGTGCGATCGGCCGCTATCTCGCCGCGACGGGCGCGAGTCTCGCCGCCGCCGATGCGCTCTATGCCCGCATGGCCGACGCCTATCTCGACGATGAAGCATTGCCGGATCTCATCGAGTCGCTGCGGCACCAGCGCTTCCTCGATGGCGTGGAGATCGTGCGCTTCGTGCAGACCGAGACGACGAAGCACAAGGTCGCGCCGATCCCGGAGAAGAGCGAGCTCGCCGCCGCGCGCACGATGATCGACAAGCACTTTGCGGCGGGCAATGGCGCGGCGATCGTCGCGTCGCTGGAACGCGAGGCCGACAACGGCAACGACTGGGCGAAGCGCACGGCGGCCGAACTGCGCGAGCGCTCGCCGCTGTCCGTCGATGTAGCGCTGCAGCAAGTCGACCGCGCCAGATTCTCGACGATGGCGGAAACGCTGCGCCGCGACCTCGATCTCACGCGCACGACGTTCGAGCGCGGCGACGTGATGGAGGGCATCCGCGCGCGTATCGTCGACAAGGACAACGATCCGCGCTGGAAGATCGCGCGCGCCGAGGATGTGAACGCCGCTGACGTGGATAGGATGTTCGAGAGCGCGTGGACGCCGGCGGCGCATCCTTTGCGGCTGCTGAAGGACTGAAACGCGAAGCGGCCCGTTGGGGCCGCTTTTGATTCGAACGCTTTTCGAACGTCAGCGCAATTCGCTGCCCGCCGTGAAGGCGCGCATGAAGACGAGCGCGCCCCAGCCCCAGATCGCATTGGCGATGAAGCTCGGAGCCAGACGCGGCAGCATGTTGCCGCTCGGCCAGATGCCGCGCGCCGGATCGATCACGAATGCGCCGACCGCGGTGAGCACGATGCCGCCGAACACGAGTGCGCCAATCCACGGTGCGCTGTGATCGGGCGCAACGCGCAGAAGCCACGCCATCAGGACGGCGAAAACCGAGCTCCACAGCGCATTGGCGATGAATTCGGGAATGCCGAGCGGCAGAAACGGTACGGTGGAAAAACCGGCTGGATCGACGAGCCCTGCTGCGTGCAGAAGCGCCAGGGTCGATTCGCGAAAGAAGAGCGCGGCGAGGAAACCAGAAACGAGCGGCAGGATGACTTTTTGCATTGGCTGGACCGCCTGAGGCCGGAAGGCGCGGTTCTCTACGATTATCGAAACGAGCGCCATTATAGTGGCGTCGCGCGCGCTTCCAAGCAGTGCGATGCGGATGCCGCGCTATTTCGCGATCGCGTCGCTTGCCGGGCTGTGGTGCAGCATGCGGTCGCTGTTCGGCGGCGGGGCCGGTTTCTTGACCGGCATGTTGTCGGGGTTGTCAGGACGCGTCGCGCTCGCGGAAGGCGTGCCGGGGGCGCTCGGTGGTTTAACCATCGAGGCGTTGTCGTCGGGGCGGGTGGTTTGGGCGTGAGAGGCGAGGGTCGTCAGAAGCAGAAGGGCTGCCGCCGCGAGATGATGCCGGGACATGTTCGGTCTCCGCAATGCGAGACCTGTCTGGTGTGCATCGCGCGTGCCCGGCACGCGCCCAAAATGCAAAAAGCCCAGTCTTTCGACTGGGCTTTTTGCATGAAATTCTCGGTGGGGTGGCTGATGGGACTCGAACCCACGACGACAGGAATCACAATCCTGGACTCTACCAACTGAGCTACAGCCACCACTGTTACCGCGATCTCGACTGCTTCATAACTGCCGCAGCAATCAAGAAGCGAGATTATACGAACAAAGATTGCGCTTGCCTAGTCCTTTTGAGCATCTTTTCCCGACGCTCAGGCTTCAGGATTCGATCGCTTCCACGGCCTCGCGAAGATGTCCGCGCGCCTCGTCGAAAATCGTCAGATCGCCGGTGGCGAGGCGCCGATTGTCCGACAGCACGCGACGCCATCCGCGCGCGCCTGCCACACCGCGATAAAGTCCGAGCGCATGCCGCGTCACGGCGCCGAGATACGTACCGCGCGCGAGTTCCTGGCGCGCATAGCCGATCAGCCCCGCCTCGATCTCTTCGCGCGATGGGACCAGCGTATCCGCGCCATAGAAGCGCGTGTCGACGCCCGCGAGCACGTAGGGATTGTGATAAGCCTCGCGCCCGAGCATCACGCCGTCGACGTGCTTCAGATGCTCTTCGACTTCATCGAGCGTCTTGATGCCGCCGTTGATCGAGATCTCGAGATGCGGGAAGTCGCGCTTCAGCCGATACGCGTACTCATACTTGAGCGGCGGAATCTCGCGGTTCTCTTTCGGGCTCAGGCCTTTCAGAATCGCGTTGCGCGCATGCACGATGAACACCTCGCAACCCGCATCGGCGATCGTGCCGACGAAATCCCGCACGAACTCGTAGTATTCGACCGTATCGACGCCGATTCGATGTTTGACCGTCACCGGAATCGACACCGCGTCGCGCATCGCCTTCACGCAATCCGCGACGAGTTGCGGCTCTTTCATCAGGCATGCGCCGAATGCGCCGCGCTGCACGCGCTCCGAAGGGCATCCGCAGTTCAGGTTGATCTCGTCGTAGCCCCATTGCTCGCCGAGCTTCGCGCTTTTCGCGAGATCGCCCGGCTCGCTGCCGCCAAGTTGCAGCGCGACGGGCGCTTCGGCGGGCGTGAACGCGAGATGACGCGCGACATCGCCGTAAAGCAGCGCGCCCGTCGTCACCATCTCCGTGTAGAGCCAGGCGTGGCGCGACACGAGCCGATGCAGGGAGCGGCAGTGGCGGTCGGTCCAATCCATCATCGGAGCGACGGACACGCGGCGGGGGCTGATCTTCGATACGGCTGACATGGGCGACGGCGGCCGCGCTTTCGGGCGAACCGCTTGAATCTGAAGGGGAATCCACAATTTTACCGCAGCGCGGCAATCCAGTCGCGCGCATGCGCGTCACGTCGCAAACGCAAACCGCCGCGCTCGCACCGTGCTAGCATTTTCAAACCACCCCAAAAAGACGACATGGGAGGCAGATATGGCTACTTTGGCGATCGACGGCGTGCGCTGGACCAACGACCGTGTGACCAGCGTGCGCTGGGGCAGTTTCGATCCGGGCACGAACGCCTGGGCCGCGCCCACGACCATCGTGGACGTCCAGCAGGTCGTGGACGCCATCAAGAGCGGCAAGGAAGTCCGCACGCTCTTCACCCTCGGCGGCCGCGCATTTCTCGGCCCGAAAGTCGCCGCGCTGCCATACGCGAACGGACATATCGGCATCGAGGCGCGCGTGCAGGACGGGCAGATCGAAAAATCGCTCGAAGACCTGCCGGCCGTCTGAGCATCTCGCAAAAGGGCGCCGTATCGCCGCACCACGGCAGGCGCCCGGCTCGCGGAGACAAGCGTTGAATCGAGAACAGGCGCTCCGGTTCGAGACCGAATTCATGCCGCGCATCGTCGAACGCGTAACGCGTGTCGCCGGTCACGGCGTGCGCGTCGCCATTCTTCCGTACGAAAGCCCGTTCGTGCCGGCGCGCCTGCACGTGAGCGCGGAGCAAGCGCGGCGCGAGGGCGACGGGCATCGGCACGTCTACGCCTGTGCGCTCAACGTATTTCTCACCTGGGACGCCGACGAGATCGACCGTCTCTTCGGCGCCGGCGGCGAGGCCCGATTCGTGCGTTATCTGGATGCAATCGCCGCGAAACTCGACGCCTGGCAGGGCGCGCGCGAAGTGGATCTCGCGACGCGCTCGCAGGCGGAACCGTCGGTATTGTTCGGCGGTCTGGACTTCGAAGCCTGATCACGGCGGCCGGCTGCCGCCCGTTAGCGCCCGTTCAGCCGACGCATCGCATCGCCGGTCCTGCGCATCCCGCATCACCGGCTGGGCGCATCAACGTGAACGAGGAGGTCGGTATGGCATCGTCGAATGAAGGCAATCTGCGCGCATTCGTGCAAACCGCGGAACAGGCGGGCGGCTTCGTCTGGGTCATCGCGCTCGTCGATTTCAACGCGCGCGAAGTCAAGCGCGCGATGGTTTCCGAGGAAAACTTCGCCACCGCCGACGCGGCCCGCGACGCGGGCACCGATCGTCTCAAAGGCATGTCGAACGACCGCTGATTTTCACGGCGCGCGCCGGGCGGCGGACTCACTTCGTCGCGATCACCATCGAATCCGCTCCCGCCAGGGGTTCGACGCGCGCCGTCGCAAATCCCGCTTCACGCATCCACGCGCAGCACTGCGCGCCGGTGTAGTCGAAGCCGCCCGGCGTCTCGATCAGCATGTTGAGGCTCATGAGCAGGCCGAACGCGTTCTGGCGTCGCTCGTCGTCGATGATCGCGTCGTACACGATGAGGCAGCCGCCCGATGGCAGCGCCGCGTGGCACTTCGCGAGCAGCTCGATTTTTTGCTCCAGGTTCCAGTCGTGCAGGATGTGCCCCATCACGAGCACGTCGGCCGAGGGACACGCGTCCTTGAAGAAATCGCCGGGATAGAAACGCAGCCGGTCCTGAAGGCCGTTTGCAGCGACGTACTCATCGAACACCGGGCCGACCACCGGCAGGTCAAAGCCGCCGCCCATCAGATGCGGATGCGCCAGCGCGACCTGCACGGGCAGCGCGCCCTGCGCCGCGCCGATGTCGATGAACGTGCTGTACTCACGCCACGGAAACTGCCGCGCGATCGCTTTCGCCGCGCCCATGCTGACGCCGCTCATCGCGCGAAGAAAGCCGCGCAGACGCGCCGGATCGCTGTACAGAGTTTCGAAGAGATTGCCGCCGTGCTTCGCTTCGTTCTGCGGCAGCCCGGTGCGCAGCGCTTCGGTGAGCGATCCCCAGAACGGGTAGAGACGCGCGTTCGCCATCTCCAGTAGGCCGCCGACATACGACGGCTTGTTGCGGTCGAGGAAGAAATCGGCATCGTGCGTGTTTGCGTAGCGGCCGTTCTCGCGCGTGAGCAGATCGAGCGCGACGAGCGTATCGAGAAAATCCAGCGCCCCGCGGGGATGCAGCCCGAGCGCCTTCGCGAGATCGTCCGCCTGCCGCGGACCGTTCGACAGCGCCGTAAAGACGCCAAGCTCGACCGCCGAGAGCATCGCCTTCGACGCCCAGAACGCCATGCCGATTTGCAGCAGCCGTTGCGGATCTGGGTTCGCGCTCGTAGCCTCTTGCATGATGTGCCTCCTGGCGGAAGTACGATGAATGGCGGTTCGCTGGGATGTGTAGGCAAGCCGGAAACGACTGCGTAACTTTAGGTGCCGCGCGTGTCGGGTTCAAGGCGATATGTTGGCTGCAACACGCGGAAATCGCGCAGACGAAACACGTTCGACGATTTCGAACGTATGCGCCAAGGACGTCGCACGGCAGCGCGTGAATCCTTGTCCATAATGGCTTCACACTGATCAACGTTCACAAGGACAACATCATGAACCGCTTCGAAGGCAAGACAGTTCTGGTTACCGGCGGCAACAGCGGCATCGGTCTCGCGACGGCGCAGGCGTTTGCCGCGGAAGGCGCGCGGGTCGTCGTCACGGGCCGCGACGAAGGCTCGCTCGCCACGGCGCGCGCGTCGCTCGGCGCGAACGCGCTGGCGATACGCAACGTGACGGGCACGGTCGAATCGGCGCGCGAACTCGCGCAACGCCTGAGCGACGCGAACATCCGGCTCGACGCGGTGTTCGTCAACGCGGGCATCGCCACGTTCGGGCCGTTCACGGACATCGACGAACGCGCCTGGGACGAAACTTTCGCGATCAACGTGAAGGGCCCGTACTTCCAGATCCAGTCGCTCGTGCCGCTCTTCAACGAAGGCGCATCGATCGTGCTGAACGGTTCGATCAACGCGCATATCGGCATGCCGATGTCGTCGATCTATGCGGCGAGCAAGGCCGCGTTCGTGTCGCTCGCGAAGACGCTGTCGGCGGAATTGCTGCCGCGTGGCGTGCGCGTGAATGTCGTGAGTCCGGGCCCGGTCACGACGCCGCTGCACGACAAGCTCGGCCTCGCCGACGATGCCGCCGCGCAACTGCGCGGCCAGATCCCGCTCGGCCGTTTCGGCAAGTCGAGCGAAGTGGCGGCGACGGTGCTGCATCTCGCATCGCCGGAATCGGGGTTCATCGTCGGCACGGAGATCATCATCGACGGCGGCATGAGCCAGCTTTGAGCCGACCGTGAGTGCCGCGCTTTGCGACGCATCTGGCGCAAAGGCGGCGCACAATCTCGCGAGGCACGCACACGGGGCATCGGCATGAGCGAGAACGAGAACGAAGGGGGCGGCGATGCAGCGGCCGCGCGCGAGGCGCGCTATCGCCGCTACGAGGCGGCAGGGGAAACGTCGGTGCGCGCGGACCTCGACGCATCCGCGGACGCCGATCCCGAAGCGCCGTTCAAGCGCGCGTGGCTGCGCGGCAAGGACGCGACGCGTCAGGACGAGCAGTTCCGTGCGATGTTCGCGTCGGTGAGTTCCGCCAACGACGCTGCGCAGCTCGCCCGCGACTCGGCGCAAGCGTCGCGCCGCTCGGCTTTCTGGACGATGATCGCGGCGCTCGCGGCGACGACCGGCGTGATCGTCAATGCGGCGATCGCGCTCGGATGGCTCGACTGGCTGCGACGTTAGCGCACGACGCGCACGGCGGGCTGCAGTTCGCCCCAGCTGACGAGGATCTGCTGAATGCTGCGCGCGTAGGCATCGCGATGCTTCGGCGATTCCGAGTGATACGCGCCGATCGCCTGCCACGTGTTGCCGTACTTGGCCATCTTCTGCTTCAGCAGCCACGCAGCGACGAACACGTTGACGCACGGATCGGTGAGTGCGCGACGCGGGATGCCGTGACGCGCAAGATCGGAAAAATGGACGGAGTTGATCTGCAACTGGCCGATATCAATCGAGCCGTTCGCGTTGCGGTTGATCGCGGCGGCATCGCCTTTCGATTCGCGCCACGCGACCGCGCGCAGCACGAGCGGATTGACGCCCTGGTAGGCGCCGGCCTGTTCGAAGCAATCGTCGGCGCGCGCGGCGCTCGCAAAAAGTGTCGCGCCGAGCAGCACGCAGGCGGCGAGGACGCCGAACGTCGAATGGATCATGAAACGGGCTCCTTCTGGCGATGAGCGACGCGGCTTACTGCGCGAGCGCCGTGTCGATGCGAAGCTCGACGTCTTTCAGATAGACGCGCGATTCGTCGGACACGACGAGGCGCGGTTCGGGGCCGCTGCATTTGCAATCGGCGACGCGGCGCGTTTTCTTCCCTTTCTTGCCCGGGGGACGGGCGATCGGATCGTCGTCGCCGGCTGCGGGCGGCAGCATCGCCAGCGTCGGCAAGGGCGGATAGACCTTCTGTACAGCGGGGCCGAGCGCGGCGAGCGTTTGCATGGACGCGGGCGCGCTCACGTCGAGCGGACCGGCGATGGCGCTCGACGCAAGCAGCAGGCCGGCGGCGACCATCGGGAAAAGACAGAGGATTTGGCGCATCGCGTCAGCCTCCCTGCGTCGGCTTGATCGACACGCTGTACGGCTGTCGCGCGCTGGCGGTCAGGTTTTCGAGGCTGAGCCGCACCGCGTGTTTCGCTGGCACGCCTTTCCAGATCGCCTGATTGAGGTACGGAAAGTCCTGCGCGAGCGCGGTGACGAGAATGGTCGTCGGCTGCTTTTGCGCGGCGGCGAGCGCGCCCGCTTTCGCGAGAATCGCGCTCAGTTGCGGATCGCGCGCGCCGAGGGCGTCAGCGGGAATCTCGAAGCGAAGGATGTCGGCGGAAATCGCCGGCTTGTCGGTCTGGGCCGTGCTGGCCGCGGGCATCGGCGCGCAGCCGGTTAAGGCGACTGCGACGGCGATGGCAAAAAGTGACGCTGCCCACTTCACTGGCATCTCCTGATTGAGTCATGGCGATATGCGAGTTGTCGGCGCGGGCGCGCGCGACTTGATAGCCGCGCGCAAACGTTTCGCAATTAGCAAGACTTGACGCAGAAGACGCCGATTCGAGGAAGCGGCGCGCACGAATCACGACGATCGGCGCGGCGCCCTTGCCGACGTGACAGCGACATGACGATCAGATGCGCCACCATGCGCCCACCTTCGGTTCGGCATCGAGCGCGCGGAGGAAGTCATCGGCGAAGGCGTCGGCGGCGCGCTGCCAGTCTTGCGAGCCTTCGGGGAGATCGTGGGGATTTTTCAGGCCGCGCGCATGACGGATGACGGCGACCGTTTCGGTCAGGGCGGCGAGTGCGTCGAGGGTGTGGGCGTTCATACCGCGGTTATCGGCGCGGGCGGCACCGACTTTAGCGGATAACGCAATCGCAAACTTTACCAATCGTACCAAATTTGATACGCTTCGATCAGCGCACGATGACAAGGATACGGGCGCGTAACGATAACAGTCAAAACGTCAACAGCATGGAAACGAAATCATTAGGTAATGATAAGAACGGGAAGTTGAGTAATGCAAGATGTCGTTCTGAAAGTCCGATTTTTTCGGCAAACCTGCGGCAATGAGCCGGTTCGTGAATGGCTGAGTAGCTTGGGCTCGGCGGACAAGAAGGCGATTGGCGCTGACATCAAGACCGTGCAGATTGGTTGGCCGCTCGGCATGCCGCTCGTTCGCAAATTGAAGAAAGATCTATGGGAAGTACGGATTCATCTGCATCAAAGAATCGCGCGAGTGCTCTTCACCGTACGACACGGCGAGATGATTCTCCTCCACGGCTTCATCAAAAAATCGCAGGCGTTGCCCAAGAGCGATTTCGAACTGGCCGAGGCGCGAATGCGAGACGTCCACGACGGAGTGCCATATGACTAAGAAACATGTCGGAAGCGACTTCGACGATTTCCTCGAAGAAGAAGGCATCCTCGAGGAAGTGACCGCCACAGCGATCAAGCGGGTGATCGCCTGGCAGATCGAGCAGGAAATGAAGGCGCAGCACATCACCAAGACGGCGATGGCGGCAAAGATGAAAACGAGCCGCTCGGCGCTCAACCGTTTGCTCGACGCCAGCGATACCAGCCTTACGCTGACGACTTTGGCAAGCGCCGCAGCCGCGCTCGGCAAGCGGTTCAGATTCGAGCTCGTCAACGGGTCATAACCCCCTCAAGCCTTCGGCTTCCGATGCCCCGAAACAAGCGCCCCCGCGTCGCGTGAAAGCCCGAACAGATCGAGCACGCCGACCAACCCCACGAACGCGACGATCAGAAACGCGACGCTGAAATCCTCGGGCCCGACGGAATGCGCGTCGTGGCCATGAAACCACTCGCCGATGCGCAGCGCGATCGCGCCGATCGCGACGCCGATGCCCATCGTCATCTGGAAAAGCGTGCTGGAGAGCGCCGATGCGCCGCTCATCTGCGCTTTCGGGACGTCGGCGAAAGCGAGCGTATTCAGCGCGGTGAACTGCAGCGAACGCGACAGGCCGCTCGCGAACAGCACGACGACGATCAGGAGCCTCGGGGTCGCTGGCGTGAGCAGGCTCATCGCGGCGAGCGACAGGGCGGCGATCACGCCATTGACGATCAGCACCGGACGGAACCCGAACTGGCGCATCACGGGCGTCGTCACGAGCTTCATCGACAGATTGCCGGCGAACACCGCGAGCGTCAGCAGACCCGATTCGAACGCGTTCATGCCGAAGCCGACCTGGAACATCAACGGCAGCAGAAACGGCGCCGCGCTGATCGCGATGCGAAAAAGCGAGCCGCCGCCCATCGCGACGGCGAAAGTCTTCACCTTCAGCGCCGACAGATCGACGACGGGCTGCGCCGCCCGCCGCAAATGCCGCCACGACGCGATGCCCGCCACCACGCCCACCGCGACGAGCACGCCGACGAAGCGCCAGTCCGCGTCGCTGCGGCCGACGAGCTCCATCGCGTAGAGCAGCGTCGTGCACGCGATGCCGCAGAGCGCGAAGCCCGGCAGATCGAAGCGGCGTTTCGCGTCCTCGCGCACGTTGTCGATATGGCGCAGCGTCAGCAAGAGGCCGATCACTCCGAGCGGCACGTTCAGGTAGAAGATCCAGCGCCACGACGAGTACGTCGTGATGAAACCGCCCAGCGGCGGGCCGATCACCGGCGCGACGAGCCCCGGCCATGTGATGATCGCGATCGCGCGCATCAGGCCTTCCTTGGGCGTCGCGCGCAGCACGGCGAGGCGGCCGACCGGCACCATCATCGCGCCGCCGATGCCTTGGAGCACGCGCGCCGCGGCGAAGGCGGGCAGGGTCGAGGTCGTCGCGCACAGCACGGACGCCGCCGTGAACACCGCGATCGCGCTGGCGAACACCGTGCGCAGGCCGAAGCGGTCAGCGGCCCAGCCGGAAATCGGAATGAAGACGGCGAGCGTCAGCAGATACGCCGTGATGCCGAGACTCATGTCCGCGGGATGCACGTTGAACGAGCGCGCCATCTGCGGCAAAGCGGTGGCGATGATCGTGCCGTCGAGGTTCTCCATGAAGAACGTCGCCGCGACGAGCATGACGATGAGCGACGAGGCCTTGTTCTTCTCGCGATCGCTTGCTGACGGCATCGGTCGGGCACTCCTCTTCGTGTATCGGGAAGGCTGCCATTCTAGCCGCGACAGCAGACCTTTCGCGGCTATGGTAGGTTTTGCGATTGCCGGAAAACCAGCCAGAAGTCATTTCCGACAATGCGCCAACGCGATGCCGACATCGTGCCAACGCCGCGCAAACACCACGCCAACAAGAACGAGGACAGAGCACATGAAGTTTCGGAAACTGGGTGATTCGGGTGTCGAAGTCAGCCTGATCGGGCTCGGCACCATGACCTGGGGCGAGCAGAACACCGAGAGCGAAGCGCACGAGCAGATTGATTACGCGCTCGGCGAAGGCGTGAATCTGATCGATGCCGCCGAAATGTACCCGGTCCCGCCGCGTCCAGAAACGCAGGGCCGCACGGAGGAATACATCGGCACGTGGCTCGCGAAGCATGCCGCCAAGCGCGGCGATATCGTGCTCGCGACGAAGATGGCCGGACCCGCGCGCCAGCCGCACAATCCCCGGCACATCCGTGGCGCGGGCAATCAGTTCGATCGCAAGAATCTGAACGAGGCCATCGACGGCAGTCTGAAACGCCTGCAAACGGATTACGTCGATCTGTATCAGTTGCACTGGCCCGACCGCAACACGATGACCTTCGGCCGGCCGTCGTATCCGTATATCGACGACGAATACACGGTGCCCATCGAGGAAACGCTCGCCGTGCTCGCCGATCTCGTGAAGGCAGGCAAGATCCGTCATGTGGGCGTGTCGAACGAAACGCCCTGGGGCGTCGCGCAATTCCTGCGCGCAGCCGAAAAGGCGGGACTGCCGAAGATCGTCAGCATTCAGAATCCGTACAGTCTCGTGAATCGCACCTACGAGTTCGGCCTGTCGGAGTTCACGCACAGGGAAGGCGTCGGGCTGCTTGCGTACTCGCCGCTCGCGTTCGGCTGGCTGTCCGGCAAGTACGAAGGCGGCGCGCGTCCGGCGGGCGCGCGCATCACGCTCTATGAGCGCTTCCAGCGTTACAGCAAGCCGCAGGCGCTCGCGGCGATCACGTCGTATGTCGAATTGACGAAGCGCCACGGACTCACGCCGACGCAACTCGCGCTCGCGTTCGTCAACACGCGGCCGTTCACGACCAGCACGTTGATCGGCGCGACCTCGATGGCGCAGTTGAAAGAGAACATCGAGAGCGTAAACGTCGAACTGTCGGAAGAAATTCTGGCGGAAATCGACGCGTTGCACGAACGTCAGCCGAACCCCGCGCCGTGAAATTTCCTGCGGGCTCAACGATTTGACGGAGAATCGCATGGTTCGCGCGCGAATGTGTCAGCATTGACGTTCGCGCCTTCGTCCGATATCGCTTTGTAACGCCGGGCTCACTTTTGGCCCGTACTCTGCCGTAATGCCGCCCGGATCCTGCAATGCGGGATTCGCGGCGCGCTCCTCGTGTCACCCGCGGTGCAGTGCCGGCACCAAGGCACTACACTTGCTCGATGGTCCTGGTTGCCCGCTGCGGCGCCTTTCGCCACAGCGCGCTCTTTGCAAAGGAGTCGTCGCTCATGTCTCAAGCATCATCGCAGGGCAAAGATCTCGATCGCCTCACGATCGACACCATCCGCACGCTTTCGATGGACGCCGTGCAAAAGGCCAATTCCGGCCACCCCGGCACACCGATGGCGCTCGCGCCCGTCGCATTCCATCTCTGGCAAAACCATCTTCGCTACGATCCGGACGCACCGCTCTGGCCGAATCGAGACCGCTTCGTGCTGTCGGTCGGTCATGCGTCGATGCTGCTGTATTCGCTGCTGCATCTCGCGGGCGTGAAGGAAGTCGACGAAGACGGCAAGCCGACCGGCAACGCCGCCGTATCCCTCGACGACATCAAGCAGTTCCGCCAGATCGACAGCAAGACCCCTGGCCATCCGGAGTTCCGCCTGACCACAGGCGTCGAGACGACGACCGGGCCGCTGGGGCAAGGGCTCGGCAACAGCGTCGGGATGGCGATGGCCGCTCGCTGGAAGGAGGCGCGCTTCAACAAGGGCAAGGACACGATCTTCGATTACCGCGTCTACGCGCTCTGTGGCGACGGCGACATGATGGAAGGCGTGTCGCACGAAGCAGCGTCGCTAGCGGGGCATCTGAAGCTGTCGAACCTGATCTGGATCTACGACAGCAACACGATCACCATCGAAGGCCATACGGAGCTCGCGTACAGCGACGATGTCGAAGCGCGCTTTCACGGCTACAACTGGCACACGCTGCACGTCGACGACGCCAACGACGCAAACGCGCTCGAAGACGCCATCAACAAGGCGAAGTCGCACACTGACAAGCCGACGCTGATCGTCGTGAAGAGCATCATCGGCTGGGGCGCGCCGAACAAGCAGAACACCGCGAGCGCGCACGGCGAGGCGCTCGGCGAGGAGGAAGTGAAGCTCGCGAAGAAGTTCTACGGCTGGCCGGAAGACAAGCAGTTCTACGTGCCCGAAGGCGTGATGCAGCACTTCGCCGACGGCATGGGCGCGCGCGGCAAGAGGGCGCACACGGAATGGAAGCAGCGTTTCGACGCCTACGAAAAAGCGCAGCCCGAGCTCGCGAAAGAAGCGTGGATGATGCTGGAGCACAAGCTGCCCGAAGGCTGGGAAAGCGCGATTCCGACCTTCGAGGCGGACCCGAAGGGGCTCGCCACGCGCGATTCGTCGGGCAAGGTGCTCAACGCGATCGCGCAGCGCATTCCGTGGATCATCGGCGGCGCGGCGGACCTGTCGCCATCGACGAAAACGAATCTCAAGTTCGAAGGCGCGGGCAGCTTCGAGCACGACAGCTACGGCGGCCGCAACCTGCACTTCGGCATTCGCGAGCACGGCATGGGCGCGGTCTGCAACGGCCTCGCGCTGTCGAATCTGCGGCCGTACGGTTCGACGTTCCTGATCTTCAGCGACTACATGAAGCCGCCGATCCGCCTCTCCGCGATCATGGAAGTGCCGGTGATCTACGTGTTCACGCACGACTCCATCGGCGTCGGCGAAGACGGCCCGACGCATCAGCCGATCGAGCAGCTCGCGACCTTGCGCGCGGTGCCGGGCCTCTGCCTGCTGCGTCCCGCCGATGCCAACGAAGTCGGCGAAGCGTGGCGCGTCGCGCTGTCGCACACGAAGGAGCCGTCGTGTCTCGTGCTGACGCGTCAGCCGCTGCCGACCTTCGACCGCAAGAAATACGCATCGGCGGAAGGCGTGCGGCGCGGCGCTTACGTGCTCGCCGATACCGAAGGCGGGAAGAAGCCCGAAGTGCTGTTGCTCGCGACCGGCAGCGAAGTCTCGCTGTGCGTCGAGGCCTATGAGAAGCTGAAGGCCGAAGGCGTCGCGGCGCGCGTCGTGTCGATGCCCTCGTGGGACATCTTCGAGCAGCAGGATCTGGCGTACAAGGAGTCGGTGCTGCCGCCCGACGTGCATGCGCGCGTCTGCGTCGAGCAGGCCGCGACGATCGGCTGGGACCGCTATGTCGGCCGCCTGGGATCGCAGATCGTGATGCACACGTTCGGCGCGTCGGCGCCGCTCAAGGCGCTCAAGACGAAGTTCGGCTTCACGCCGGAGGCGGTCTACGAGGCCGCGAAAAAGCAGATCGAACGCGTCAAAGCCAACGGCAAGGAGTGAACCATCATGCAGATCGGCATCGTGGGACTGGGTCGCATGGGCGGCAACATCGGGCGGCGCCTGATGCGCGCCGGGCATACGTGCGTCGTGTACGACCACGCTCCGCAAGCGACCGAAGCGCTGGCGAGCGAAGGCGCGACGGGCGCCAGGGATCTGGGCGATCTCGTCGCGAAGCTCGACGCGCCGCGCGTCGTCTGGCTGATGCTGCCCGCGGGCAAGATCACCGAGGACACGCTCAACGATCTGCACAAGATCCTCGGCGCGGACGACGTGATCATCGACGGCGGCAACACTTTCTACAAGGACGACATCCGCCGCGCCGGGCAACTGCGCGAGCAGGGCATTCATTATGTCGATGTCGGCACATCGGGCGGCGTCTGGGGCCTGACGCGCGGCTATTGCATGATGATCGGCGGCGATGAGGCGGTGGTGAAGCGCATCGATCCGATACTCGCGACGCTCGCGCCCGGACGCGGCGACATTCCCGAAACGCCGGGACGCGAAGGGCGCGATCCGCGCGTCGAGAACGGCTATATGCATTGCGGGCCGGTCGGCTCGGGGCATTTCGTGAAGATGGTCCACAACGGCATCGAATACGGATTGATGCAGGCGTATGCCGAGGGCTTTCACATCCTGAGGCACAAGGAGTCGAAGGATCTCGCGGAAGACGAGCGCTATTCGCTCGATCTCGCGGATGTCGCCGAAGTGTGGCGGCGCGGCAGCGTGGTGTCGTCATGGCTGCTCGATCTGACCGCGGGCGCGCTCGCGACCGACGGCACGCTCGAACGCTTCTCGACCGAAGTCGCGGACAGCGGCGAAGGGCGCTGGACGATCGAGGCGGCGATCGAGGAAGCGGTGCCCGCGCAGGTGCTGTCGGCGGCGCTCTACACGCGTTTTCGCTCACGCGACGCCGAGTCGTTCCCCGAGCGCATGCTGTCCGCGATGCGCTTCGGCTTCGGCGGGCATCACGAGTTTCCGGTGAAGTAGCCGTCTCTCGAGCGATGCAGAAACGGCGATGGACTGTGAAAGTCCATCGCCGTTTTCATTTCATCATGCGCCGCCGGAAAAGCCACGCGCACACGAAGAACGGCACGATCGCATACGCGATCAATACGCCGACATGCAGCGCCACGCCGTCGAACGGGCGGGCGAGCATCGCGCAGCGGATCAGTTCCACCGCATGATAGAGCGGCAGCGCCTGCGTGACGTGCCGGGCGAGCGCGGGCAACTGCGCGATCGGGAAGAACACGCCGGAGAGCAGGAGCATCGGCGTGAGCGCGAGCGTCTGATAGAACATGAAGAAGTCGTAGCTCGGCGCAAGCGCGGTGACGACCATCGCCGTGCTCGCGAACGCCAGTCCCGTCAGCACGATGATGGGCACCGCTATCAGCATCGACGGAAATTCCGCGTAACCGAGCGCGCCCGCGACCAGCATGATCGCCACGCCCGACAGCACCGATTTGCTCGCGGCCCAGACGATCTCGCCGAGCACGATATCGCCGAGCGTAAGCGGTGTGTGCATGATCGCTTCCCACGTGCGCTGCACGTGCATGCGCGAGAAGCCGGAGTACATCGCCTCGAAGCTCGATGACATCATCACGCTCGACGCCACCGTGCCCGCCGCGAGAAACGCGATATACGACACGCCATCGACATGCCCGACCATCAGCCCGAGGCCGAGTCCGAGGCCGAACAGATAGATCATCGGGTCGGCGAGATTGCCGATCATCGACGCAATCGCGAGTTTCTTCCAGACGAGATAGTTGCGTCGCCACACCGACATCCAGTGCGTGGCGTTCGCGGGAAGCGCGTTGGACAACGGAGACAGATTGTCCGAATGCTTCGGCGGCGTGCGCGCGCGTTTTCCGTCGACGCGCGATTGTTCGAGCGTATCCATGAACTCAGTCCACCATCTCGCGCCCCGTGAGGCGCAGGAACACATCTTCGAGATTCGCCGGCCGATGCAGATAGCGCACGTCGGCGCGGCCTTTCACGCGCACATGCACGGGTTGCGGATCGTCGACGTAGCAAAAGAGCGTCTCGCCGCTCACCTCCATGCGCTCGACGAAGGGCGCGAGCTCCGCGGCGAGCGCCTGCGGATCGGGGCCGTAGATTTCGATCACGTCCGAACCGATCACCGATTCGATCAGATCGTGCGGCCGTCCTTCGGCGATCTTGCGGCCTTCCTCGATCACGCAGAGCCGGTCGCACAGACGCTCGGCTTCTTCCATGAAGTGCGTCGTCAGGAGAATCGTCTTGCCGCGCGCGAGCAGGGAGCGCAAGCGCTCCCAGATGAGATGCCGCGCCTGCGGATCGAGGCCCGTGGTCGGTTCGTCCATCACGAGGACATCGGGATCGTTGACGAGCGCGCGCGCGAGCGTAAGGCGCCGCTTCATGCCGCCCGACAGTTCGCCGACGCGCGCATCTGCCTTGCTCTCCAGCCGCGCGAACTCCAGCAGCGAAGGCACGAGCGCATCCATGCGCGCGCCCCGCAGGCCGAAGTAGCGGCCAAACACGAGCAGATTCTCGCGCACCGTGAAATCGGGATCGAGATTGTCGAACTGCGGCACGACGCCTACGCGCTCGCGTGCGAAACGGGCGCGCGCGGGCACCGGCTCGCCGACGAGCCGGATCGCGCCACCGTCCGGCGACGTGATGCCGAGCAGCATCTTGAGCGTCGTCGTCTTGCCCGCGCCGTTCGGGCCGAGCAGTCCGAAGCATTCGCCGGGCCGCACATCGAACGACAGGCCACCGACGACCGTGCGCTCACCGTAGCGCTTCCTTACTTCAGTGAATTCGATGGCGGGCGGCGCGCCGGTTTCATCGGCGACGATGCGTTTCGCTCGTTGCAATGTTTGATCAGTCATGCATTCGATGCGGGGAAAACCGCATAGGGAAATCCAGCGGGCAGTGTAATCCAATGCACCGGCGCGGCGCTCGGCGTGCAACCGCAAGCGACGCGCCGGGTCGAACATTGTGCGGAGCAGGTTGAACCGGTTCCGGCCGATAGTGCCAGAGGCTTGTCTTTCGGGCAGTTCGCGGTTCTGGCACGGTGCGAGCTAACGTGTTGGCGTTGGTTAGCGTTTTCCAGCGTTGTCACGCATGGAACGACACACCAAGATGAAGACGCGCTCGGCCCCTACGGGGCGCACGAAGGGAATTTGGCCAGGGAGGTCATGATGGAAAGCTATCGAAAAATCCTGCTGTGCTACGACGGTTCCCGAGAAGGCCGCAAGGCGCTTCGGCAGGGCGCGAATCTCGCGCTCGACCTGAATGCGGAGACGCACGTCCTCGCCGTGGTGGACATGCGCTCGAGCATCGCGCAGAGCGCCGGATTGCTGACCGACATGGCCTGCGGACGCTTCGAGGAAGCCGCGCGTGACATCCTGCAGGAAGGCGTCGAATGGCTGCGAGAGCGCGGCTTGCAGGCGCAGGGCCACTTCGCATTCGGGCATCCGATCGACGAGATCGCTGCGCTCGCGGAGAGCCTTCAGGTCGATCTCGTCGTCGTGGGTCATCGCTGCCGCAGCGGCCTCGCGCGCTGGTGGATGGGCGCGGGCAATACGCCGCTGCTCGACCGCGTGAAGTGCAGCATTCTGGTCGCCGTGTGTCAGGCGGGCGAATCGGCCGAGGCGGAAGACGAAGCGGCTTACGCGGCGAGGCCGGTCAAGGCGGAAGCCGGCGCCTGAGCGGGGACGCTTGACGGTCAACCGTTGAGATCGACGGCGGCGAGCTTCCACGACACGAGCCCGTAGCGATGGAAGATCGCCGAGTAACGCGCATCGCCGGCGCCGTGCTGATACGTGACCACGAACGTGTTCAGGTCCCGGTACCCGGCGGTCGTCTGCGGTGGTTCTCGGGGCGGCTGTTGCGCGGTCGTCACGCCTGAGGAAGGCGCATTCGCCGCAGCGCCGTTGCTCGCTTGTGGCGGACGCTCGCCCGGATCGCCACGCGGCGGAATGCCGTTCAGAATGGCCGCGACGCCGTCCGGGGTCGCATACGAATCCACCAAAGGACCGACGAGCGCCGCACCGATCATCGCGCCAATGATCGCGAGCGGATTGCCGCTTTTCTGGATATCGATGCGGCGTGTGAGCAGCGCCGCGACCTGATCCTTGAGACTCGCGCGAAGCGCGGGAAAATCGACGTATTCGTTGACGGTCTGCGCGTCGCGCGCATCGGCGGCACGCTTAACGCGATTCAACGCGATATACGGTGACGCATAAACGAAACCGAGCGCTGCGACGAGAATCAGAACGACGAGCGCGGTGGCGACAGAACGGGAAGTGCGTGACATGCGAGGGCGAAGCCTCTCTTGCGGAACGTGACTCCGGAATTGACCACGCAGGCGCGTGATAAATCCCGGGACTTCACGTGCCGCGTACCAGCACCACGATTCAAGCCAGAATGCCGCCGGTGAGCCCCGCGCTTTCCTCGGCGATGCAACGGTCGATCATGCGCGACACTTCATCGATCTTGCCCACGAAAATCACCCGCGATTGTCCGCGATAGACCCGCACCGGCGCGCGCTGTTCGGGCTCCGCGTGCACCGCGCTGTTCAGCGACACGCGCGCAAAGGCCGGCTGGCGCGACGGAAGCGCGGGCATTTCGTCGAAGAGGTCGGGCGTAGTTTCGGCGCGCGGCATGCCGCACGTGATCAGCGTGCGCAAATGGCGCAGGCGGCCGAACTGACGGAAGGGCAGCAGACGGGCAAAACGTTCCATTATGACTCTCCAGACGATAGGACGCACCGCGGCGCACCGCGCGCGGTGGCCGTCATGCTGGTTGTGTTTGAGACGCCTTAAAGCGTTCGAAGCAGTGGGTGAGGTGATATTCCGCTCTTACCGAGACATTTCCTGTCTCCGTGCGACAAGCGGAGCATCATTTATTTGCTGCCGCCCGCACCTCCCAACGCCTCGCCACGCCTTTAGCGAGCCGTCAGAATTCGCCCGAACGGATCAGTCCGACCGCGATGCCTTCCAACGCGAAATCGCCGCTGCCGGATCGCACGAAAATGTTTTCATAGTCCGGGTTCTCGGCGATCAGTTCGACGCCGTCCGGACGGCGCTTCCAGCGCTTCACGGTGACGTCGTCGCCGAGGCGCGCGACGACGATCTGCCCGTCCTTCGCTTCGTTGCGTTTCTGCACGGCGAGCAGGTCGCCGTCGAGAATGCCGGCATCGCGCATCGAAAGGCCGCGCACCTTCAGCAGGTAGTCCGGCTTGCTGGAAAAGAACGCCGGATCGCACGCGTAGTGCTGCGAGATGTGCTCTTGCGCCAGGATCGGGCTACCCGCCGCAACGCGCCCGACCAGCGGCAGCGACAACTGCATGATGCTCTGATGCGGCAGCGTGAGCTGATGCGGCAGCTCTTCCGAGCGATCAATGCGCGATGCGTCGCCGAGCAGACGGATGCCGCGCGAAGAACCCGCCGCCAGCTCGATCACGCCCTTGCGAGCCAGCGCCCGAAGATGCTCCTCGGCCGAGTTCGCCGAACTGAAACCCAGCTCGGCCGCAATCTCGGCACGCGTCGGCGGAAAGCCGGTGCGCTCGATCGCGCGCTGGATCAGTTCGAAAACCTGCTGTTGCCGCGCGGTAAGTTTTGATGTTCTGGTCACTGGCTCGGGCCCCTGATGCACTGTATGAATGGACAGGTAACTGTATTTTTATACAGTATTCGGCACTTTTCAAGCTTTACTTTAAGTTCGGCCGTGCGGGACCGCGCCAGCGCTGACCCCGCTTTTTCCACTCAGGAATATCGTTCTTAGCAGTTTTTTCGTATAAAAAAGTGAAGAACGATTATTTCTAATCATATAGGCGCGTCGATAGACTGATTCCGTCAATTCGATAAGACGGAGAACGGGGAATGCAAAGCATCAACACAGGATTGCGGCGGCTGCTCGCTGCGGCGGCGCTGAGTGCGGCGGGGCTGATCATGACGGCGCCCGCGCATGCCGACACGTCGTTTTTGAACGTCTCCTACGACCCGACCCGCGAGCTGTACCAAGACTTCAATCAGGCGTTCACGAAGAAATGGAAGGCCGACACGGGCGAGACGGTCACCTTCAAGCAATCGCACGGCGGCTCCGGCGGCCAGGCGCGCGCAGTGCTCGACGGCCTGCAGGCCGATGTCGTGACGCTCGCACTCGCCTACGATATCGACGCGCTCGCGGGCAAGGGCCTCGGCGCGGACTGGCAAAAGCGTCTGCCCGACAATGCGTCGCCCTACACGTCGACGATCGTGTTCCTCGTGCGCAAGGGCAATCCGAAACACATCAAGGATTGGGACGACCTGACGAAGCCGGGCGTCTCGATCGTCACGCCGAATCCGAAGACATCGGGCGGGGCGCGCTGGAACTATCTCGCGGCGTGGGCCTATGCACAGCACAAACAGGGCGGCAACGAGCAAACGGCGAAGGACTTCGTGACGAAGCTCTACAAGAACGCGGGCGTGCTCGATTCCGGCGCACGGGGCGCCACGACGAGCTTCGTGCAGCGCGGGCAGGGCGACGTGCTGATCGCGTGGGAAAACGAGGCGTTCCTGTCGCTGAAGGAGTTCGGGCCGGAGAAGTTCGAGATCGTGGCGCCGTCGGTGAGCATTCTGGCGGAGCCGCCGGTCGCCGTGGTCGACAAGGTCGTCGACAAACACGGCACGCGCAAGCTCGCGGAAGCCTATCTCAAGTATCTGTATAGCGACGAAGGCCAGCAGATCGCCGCGCGCAACTTCTATCGGCCGCGCTCGGACAAGGTTCCGGCCGAGCTCACGAAGCAGTTTCCGAAGCTGAAGCTCTATACCATCGACGACACGTTCGGCGGCTGGACCAAGGCCCAGAAGACGCATTTCGCGGACGGCGGCGTGTTCGATTCGATCTATCAGCCGCAATAAGCGAAACAGGCGGCGACGCGGCGCGTCAATGACGCCGCGCGCCGGAAGCAGCAACGCGCCCGACCCCGGCGCGCAGAAAAAGGATGAATCAAGGATGACGACCCTCACATTCAGGAAGCCGAGCGCGCTTCCAGGGTTCGGCCTGACGATCGGCATCACGGTGGCGTACCTGAGCCTCGTGGTGCTGATTCCGCTTGCCGCGACCTTCGCGAAGACCGCGACGCTCGACTGGCCGCAGTTCGTGCGCGCGGTGACATCGCCGCGCGTGCTGGCGTCGTATCGGCTGACGTTCGGCGCGGCGCTCGGCGGCGCGCTCATCAACGCGGTGTTCGGCTTTCTCGTCGCGTGGGTGCTGGTGCGCTACACGTTCCCGTTCAAGCGCATCGTCGATGCGATGGTCGATCTGCCGTTCGCGCTGCCGACGTCGGTGGCCGGCATTTCGCTCGCGGCCGTGTATGCGGGCAACGGCTGGATCGGACAATATCTCGCGCCGCTCGGCATCAAGGTCGCGTTCACGCCGCTCGGCGTGCTCGTCGCGCTGACGTTCATCGGCTTGCCTTTCGTCGTCCGCACGGTGCAGCCGGTGCTCGAAGACTTCGAGCGCGAACAGGAAGAAGCCGCCGCGTGCCTCGGCGCGACGCGCTGGCTCACGTTCCGCCGCGTCGTGCTGCCTTCGCTCTTTCCCGCGCTCCTGACCGGTTTCGCGCTCGCGTTCGCGCGTGCGCTCGGCGAATACGGCTCGGTGATCTTCATCGCGGGCAACGTGCCGATGAAGTCCGAGATCACGTCGCTGCTCATCATCACCAAGCTCGAGCAATACGATTACGCCGGCGCGACCGCGCTCGCCGTCGTGATGCTGTGCGTATCGTTCCTGATGCTGCTCTTCATCAACACGTTGCAGTGGTTCCTGCAACGGCGCACGAGCAAGACCGGCGCCACGCCTGCAAGCGTCGCGCTGGCTGCGGGAGAAACGGCATGAGCAAGGTCCTTCCGTTGCAGACGGCGACGCGCCGCGGCGTGCAAAGCCTCAATCCCGTCACCGAGCCGCGCGCCGTGCGCTGGCTGCTCACGGGCATCGCGCTCGCGTTTCTCGCGCTCTTTCTCGTGGTGCCGCTCGTGGCGGTGTTCGTGCAGGCGTTCGCGAAGGGCGTCGATTACTACTTCGAGTCGCTGAAGGACCCGGACGCGTGGTCCGCGATCAAGCTCACGTTGATGATCGCCGCGATCGCCGTGCCGCTGAACGTCGTGTTCGGGCTCGCGGCGTCGTGGGCGATCGCGAAGTTCGAGTTCAAGGGCCGTGCGCTGCTGACGACGCTCATCGACCTGCCGTTCTCCGTGTCGCCCGTGATCTCCGGTCTCATCTACGTACTGATGTTCGGCGCGCAGGGCTGGTTCGGCCCGTGGCTCGCCGCGCACGACGTGCAGATCATCTTCGCGGTGCCCGGCATCGTGCTCGCGACGATCTTCGTCACGTTCCCGTTCGTCGCGCGCGAGCTGATTCCGCTGATGCAGGCGCAAGGCAACGATGAGGAAGAAGCGGCGCACGTGCTCGGCGCGTCGGGCTGGCAGATTTTCCGGCGCGTGACCTTGCCCAACGTGAAGTGGGGCCTGCTCTACGGCGTGATCCTCTGCAACGCGCGGGCGATGGGCGAGTTCGGCGCGGTGTCGGTGGTGTCGGGCCATATCCGCGGGCAGACCGACACGATGCCGCTGCACGTCGAAATTCTCTACAACGAATACAACTTTTCGGCCGCGTTCGCGGTGGCGTCGCTGCTTGCGCTGCTCGCGCTCGTGACGCTCGCGCTGAAGCTCCTCGCGGAGCGGCGCATGACGCAAGCCGTCACCGAAGCCAAAGCCACCGCACAGAATTGAAGAGGCCGACATCATCATGAGCATCATCGTTCGCAATCTGCAAAAACGCTTCGGCGATTTCACCGCGCTCGACAACGTCACGCTCGATTTCCCGGCGGGCGAGCTCGTCGCGCTGCTCGGGCCTTCCGGCTGCGGCAAGACCACGCTTCTGCGCGTGATCGCGGGCCTCGAATTCGCCGATGCGGGCCAGGTCGTGCTGCACGGCGAGGACGTCGCGGAAGTCGGCGCGCGCGAGCGGCAGGTCGGCTTCGTGTTCCAGCATTACGCACTGTTCCGCCACATGACCGTGTTCGAGAACGTCGCGTTCGGCCTGCGCGTGAAGCCGCGCCGCGAGCGGCCTTCGGAATCGGTCATTCGCGAGAAGGTGCATGAGCTTCTGAAACTCGTACAGCTCGACTGGTTGTCGGAGCGCTTTCCGTCGGAACTGTCGGGCGGGCAGCGGCAGCGTATCGCGCTCGCGCGCGCGCTCGCCGTCGAGCCGAAAGTGCTTCTGCTCGACGAACCCTTCGGCGCGCTCGACGCCAAAGTGCGCAAGGAATTGCGAAGCTGGCTGCGCCGTCTGCACGACGATCTGCATATCTCGACGCTCTTCGTCACGCACGACCAGGAAGAGGCGCTCGAAGTGGCAGATCGCATCGTCGTGATGAATCACGGGCGCGTGGAGCAGGTGGGCAGTCCGCAAGACGTGTACGATCATCCGCAGACGTCGTTCGTCTATGAGTTTCTGGGCGCGGCGAACCGGCTGCAGGGTAATTTAGATGCGAACGGCTTCGTCGCCGATGGCGCCGCAAGTCCGATTGCCGCGATCGCCGCGAACCCGCATTTCAGCGGCCGGGCGCTCGCGTATGTGCGTCCGCACGATCTCGCGCTCTATCCCGCCGATGGCGCCGGCGGTGCACATGGCGACGGCATCACGGTCGGCGTGCGGCGTGTCGTGACGCTGGGCGGCTCGGTGCGCGTCGAACTCGAAGGCAGCGGCGGCGTGATCGAGGCGGAACTGGATCGCGAGGCGTGGCGCGCGCTTAAGCTCGATATCGGCGATGGCGTCACGGCCGTGCCGCGCGCCTTGCGAGTCTTCCCCGCGCAATGACAACACCATAAAAATAGAGAGGCTTACATGAACTTCCAGCAATTGCGCTTCGTGCGCGAGGCCGTGCGTCAGAACATGAATCTGACGGAGGTCGCCAATGTGCTTTACACGTCGCAGTCGGGCGTGTCGAAGCAGATCAAGGATCTCGAGGACGAACTCGGCGTCGATATCTTCATTCGCCGCGGCAAGCGTCTCACCGGTCTCACGGAGCCGGGCAAGCAGGTGCATCAGCTCATCGAGCGCATGCTGCTCGACGCCGAGAACCTGCGGCGCGTCGCGCGTCAGTTCGCGGATCAGGACAACGGCCATCTGGTCGTCGCGACGACGCACACGCAGGCGCGTTACGCACTGCCCAAGGTCATCCGCCGCTTCACCGAGGTGTTCCCGAAAGTGCATCTCGCGCTGCGTCAGGGCAGCCCGCAGCAGATCGCGCAGATGATCATCAACGGCGAAGCGGACATCGGCATTTCGACCGAAGCGCTCGACCGTTATCCGGATATCGTCACGTTCCCGTGCTATTCGTGGCATCACACGGTAGTGGTGCCGAAGGATCATCCGCTCGTCGGCGTCGAGAACATCACGCTCGAACAGATCGCCGAATATCCCATCGTCACCTACGACACCGATTTCACCGGCCGCTCCCATGTGGACCAGGCGTTCGCGAGCGCGGGCGCGATTCCCGATATCGTGCTGACCGCAATCGACGCCGACGTCATCAAGACGTACGTCGAACTCGGCATGGGCATCGGCATCGTCGCGGCGATGGCCTATGACGCCAAGCGCGACACCGAGCTCGTCGCGCTCGATACGCAGCATCTCTTCGAAGCCAGCACGACGCGCGTCGGCCTGCGGAAGGGCGCGTTTCTGCGCGCGTATGCGTACCGGCTGATCGAAATGTTCGCGCCGCAACTCGATGAAGCGCAGATCGCCGCGCAGCTTCGCGAAGCGGCTTGAATCACGTGCCGGCTGATTTACAATCGCCGGCATGAATACATCCTTCCTACCTCGCATCGCCGTGCTGGCAACGGGCGGCACCATCGCCGGACAAGCCGGTGATGCATCGAAGACGGCGGGCTACAAGGCGGGCGTCGTCGGCGTCGACAAACTGCTCGCTGCCGTGCCTGCTCTGTCATCCGTCGCGAGCATTCACGCCGAACAGATCGCGAGTATCGACAGCAAAGATATGAGCGCCGCGTTGTGGACGACACTCGCGCGCCGTATCGACGAGTTGCTCGCGCAGGACGACATAGTCGGCGTCGTCGTCACGCACGGCACCGACACGCTCGAAGAAACCGCGTATCTGCTACATCTCACGGTGAAGAGCGCGAAGCCCGTCGTGCTGACGGCGGCGATGCGCCCGTCGACCGCGCTATCCGCCGATGGCCCGCTGAACCTGCTCAACGCCGTCACTGTTGCGGCGTCCGCGAGCGCCAAAGGGCAAGGCGTGCTCGTCGCGTTCAACAACCAGATTCACTGCGCGCGCGATGTCACCAAGACGAGCACCTACGCGGTCGATGCGTTTCGCTCACCCGAAACGGGCGTCCTCGGCTTCGTGCAAGATGGGCGCGTGGAATTTCAACGTACGGTCGTGCGACCGCACACGAGCGCAAGCGAGTTCGCCGTGGCGGATCGATGGCCGATGGTGGAAGTCGTCACGAGCCACGCCGATGCGTCGGGCGTGATGGTGGATGCGCTGGTTGCGGCGGGTGTGAAGGGCATCGTCATCGCGGGCACGGGCAACGGCTCGATGCATGCGACGCTCACGCACGCGCTCGGGGATGCGGTGAAGCAGGGCGTCGCGGTGGTGCGCGCGTCGCGCGTGGGCTCGGGGCACGTGATGCGCAACGGCGCGGCCAACGACGACGCGCTCGGCACGATCAGCGCGGGCACGCTCAATCCGTACAAGGCGCGCGTGCTGCTGATGCTGGCGCTGGCGGCAAGCGCGCAAGACCTTCAGCGCGTCTTCGACACTTACTGAAAAAATGAAAAACGCGAACGGAAGTTCGCGTTTTTCGTTGAGGCTTCAGAGAGGATCAGAGAAACTCAGGCCGCGGGAATGCGCAGCACCTGTCCCGGATAAATCTTGTCCGGGCTCTTCAGCATCGGCTTGTTCGCTTCGAAGATCACATCGTTCTTCGAACCGTTGCCGTAATACTTCTCGGCGATTTTCCAGAGATTGTCGCCCGACACGACGGTGTAATACTGCGACTCGGGTTCGGAATTCGGCACGGTCAGTTGATCGTCAACCTTGTCGACGTGCTGCACGTTGCCCGCGGCGACGAGGATCTTTTCCTTCGTCGCCTGATCCGGCGCCTGACCCGACACGGTCACCGTATGCGATGCGCCGTCATACTGGACTTGCAGATTGTCCGCGTTGAGACCTTGCGAACGAATGTACGTCGCGATGGCTTCGCCCGCTTTCTGGTTGAGCGCGGCGACATCGACGGGCGCGGCAGCCGGAGCCGCCTGCGCGATCGGCGTGGCTGCGCCGAAGAGTTTCTCGCCTGCTTCCTTGATAAAGCTGAGGATTCCCATTGTTCAACTCCTTGATTAACGATGGTGATTTACGGCTCGCGAAGTCTAGGCAGATTAGTCGCGATCACCACCAGATAGTTCTGAGTTTCAACAAAAGGATTTGTGTATAGACCGGAGACATGGGTAACAGGTGTGTCAGGACATGGGTAACACATTTAGCTCCTTTGACTGCCACGTTTC
>NZ_FCOF02000125.1 GCF_001544755.2 Caballeronia catudaia
CTCATCCCTCATCAAGGCGATGATCGTATAACGCTCAAGCCGAGAATCGGTTGTCATGGATTTAGTAAAACTCAATAGAACAGGATCGGAATAACAGCGTGCGTACTCGTAACGCTCGGCTCGCCGCCATCCATTCGCTGTTCCGCTATGCGGCATTACGGCACCCTGAATCCGCAGCCACCATTGCTCGCGTGCTGGCGATACTACCGAAGCGTTTCGAGCGCACGATCGTTACCTTTCTCACCGAGCGGGAAGTGCAAGCGCTCCTTGCTGCGCCAGATCGAACGTCGTGGTCAGGGCGACGCGACTATGCGTTGCTACTGGTCGCGGTGCAAACCGGATTGCGGATCTCCGAGTTGATCGGTCTGCGACAAAGCGACGTTCACCTCGGCGCTGGTGCGCATCTCGCCTGTCACGGCAAGGGTCGAAAGGATCGCATCACGTCATTGACAGTCCCTGTCGTCAACGTGCTGCGCACGTGGCTCGCCGAGTGTAACGTCAACCCGCCCGCGCAGCTGTTTCCAACACGCACCGGCAAACCACTCAGCCGAGACGCGATCGAGCGCCGCATTGCACTCCATGCATCTACAGCATCTGTCGCCTGTCCGACTTTGACAACGAAGAAAGTAACTGCGCATGTGTTGAGGCATACCTCTGCAATGAGGCTTCTGGAAGCGGGCGTCGATCCCACGGTGATCGCTCTATGGCTCGGCCATGAACATGTCGACACCACCACGATCTATCTACACGCGCATCTGGGAATCAAGGAGCAAGCTCTCGCCCGGGTTCGCATGCCTAGCACCCAGCCCGGCCGGTATCGCCCCTCCGATACGCTTCTCGCCTTTCTGGAATCGCTTTGATTATGCCGATACCTAAAGTGCGTTCGCCGCCAGCAGCCTGGTATCGCAGCCGGACTTCGGCATAATCCGGACATCGGCGTAATGGAACCAGCAACGCTGTCCTCGCGTCACGGGAAACACTTCCTCCAGTGCAGCCCAGAAGCCCATCGCGCCGTCGCCGACGGCCAGCAACGGACCGGCCTGCAAGCCTCGCGCTTTTAGGTCAAGCAGCAGCTCCAGCCACGACGCTTTCGATTCGCGATAGCCATCACCGATCGCCACGCGCTCTTTGCTCCCGTCCGGCTTCACGCCGATGATCACCAGCAATGAAATGAACGCGTCCCACTCGTGAGCGAAAGGAAGTAAGGTGGATCCTCACGGGCCAACGGCATCAATGTGCCCCGATGGAAAGCGCATGCACTTCCCGGCAACCGGAGGATCCACACATGAATGCTACGCCAGTTGGAGTTGACATTGCCAAAAACGTGTTTCACGTGCACTACATCGACCCGGAAACGGGAGAGGTCGTGAATAAAGCAATACGGCGCACGCAGTTTCTCGAGCATTTCGCAAATCGTGCGCAGTGTCTGATCGGTATGGAGGCATGCGGTGGTGCGCACCATTGGGCGCGACAGCTGATGGCGATGGGACATCGGGTGAAGTTGATGCCAGCGAGGTTTGTGAAGGCGTTCAACATTCGCAATAAGAGCGACGCAGCGGACGCAAAGGCGATCTGGCTGGCAGTACAGCAACCGTCTATTGAGACTTACGTAAGTCATGACATCACCAGAGCTCGGCTTGTTTCCAACATGCGGCGATGATCGATTTGCGC
>NZ_FCOF02000041.1 GCF_001544755.2 Caballeronia catudaia
GGGCCGCGCACATCATCGAGCAACGCATCGACAACAAGATCATTCGGCCGAGCGCGAATTACACCGGACCGGAGAATTTGAGGTTCATCCCGATAAATAAGCGAAAATAGCAGGCTCCGCGATCGGATTTCGCAGAGCAGAAACCCACGCCGCGCGGCAAACTGTCATTCAACCCCAATGTTTTGAAAGGTTTTTTCGATGAATAAACTTCTGATCGCTGCATTCGCCGGAACGCTGGCAACGACGAGCGTCTTCGTCAGCGCCGACGCCTTCGCCGCGACGGCCACCGATTCGAGCACGAGCAAGGCCACCTCCACGGCCAAGCGTCCTGCCCCGGCTCGCCGCCTGATCAAGCGCAGCCCCAAGGCCGAAGCGGCCGCGGCGGCAAAGGTTGATCCGATCCCGGAAGGTGCAGTGAAATGGGCGTGTAAGGACGGCCAGGCTTTCTACCTGAAAGGCGACATGAAGCGTGACACCATCGTCACGGTGAACTGGGCCAAGAAGGACTACAAGCTTCCCCGTCAGGACACGACGACGGGCGCAGACCGTTTCCATGATCCGGCGTCGGGCATGGACCTGGTCGTGATCCCGTCGAAAGCAATGCTGTTCTCCGACAAGGATTCGTCGCGCCTCGCCGACGAATGCGTAACGCCGGCCATGGCCGCGGGCGCCGCAGCGCCCACCCAGTCGGAACAGCTGATCAAGAACGTGCAATAACTCAGGCAGCACTTACATCAGGAATCATTCGATGTCCGCACCGATCGCCAATGTTCGCCCTGATCCGGACACGGTACTTGTCGATATCGTCGATTACGTTGTCAATTACAACGTCGACAGCACGCTTGCGCTCGAAACGGCGCGCAACTGCCTCATCGACACGCTCGGTTGCGGACTCGAAGCCCTCTCTTATCCCGCCTGCACCAAGCTGATGGGACCCATCGTGCCGGGCACGATCGTCCCCAACGGTGCGAAGGTGCCGGGCACCCAGTTTCAGCTCGACCCGGTTCAGGCCGCGTTCAATATCGGCGCGATGATCCGCTGGCTCGACTTCAACGACACATGGCTCGCAGCCGAATGGGGCCACCCGTCGGATAACCTGGGCGGCATTCTGGCGACCGCCGACTGGCTTTCGCGGAATGCGATCGCATCGGGCAAGAAGCCGCTCACGATGAAAGACGTCCTGATCGCGATGGTCAAGGCGCACGAAATTCAAGGCTGCATCGCGCTGGAGAATTCGTTCAACAAGGTCGGTCTCGATCACGTGCTGCTCGTGAAGCTCGCTTCCACGGCAGTCGTCGGGCAGATGATCGGACTCACGCGCGACGAGCTGATCAACGCAGTATCGCTCGCCTTCGTCGATGGTCATCCGCTGCGCACGTATCGTCACGCGCCGAACACCGGTTCGCGCAAATCGTGGGCCGCCGGCGACGCGACCTCGCGCGCCGTGCGTCTCGCATTGATCGCGAAGACCGGCGAGATGGGGTATCCGTCCGTTCTGACCGCTAAAACGTGGGGCTTTTACGATGTGCTCTTCAAGGGCAACGCGTTCAAGTTCCAGCGCCCGTACGGCTCGTACGTGATGGAAAACGTGCTCTTCAAGATCTCGTTTCCTGCCGAGTTCCACGCGCAGACCGCGGTCGAAGCCGCGATGACGCTGCACGGCAGGCTGAAAGCAGCCGGCAAGAGCGTCGATGACATCGCGAAGATCACAATCCGCACGCACGAAGCGGCGCTTCGCATCATCGACAAGAAAGGGCCGCTGAACAATCCGGCCGACCGCGATCACTGCCTTCAGTACATGATCGCCGTACCGTTGATTCATGGCCGTCTCACCGCCGCCGACTACGAAGATTCGATCGCGCAAGATCCGCGCATCGACGCTTTGCGCGCGAAGATGGAATGCGTGGAAGACACGCACTACACGAAGGATTATCACGACCCGGACAAGCGCTCGATCGCGAACGCGCTGACCGTCGAGTTCAACGACGGCACCAGGCTCGATGAAGTCGCGGTCGAGTATCCGATCGGTCACAAGCGCCGCCGCGCGGACGGCATTCCGCTGCTCGTCGAGAAGTTCAGGACAAACCTCGCGCGGCGATTCCCGCAGAAGCAACAGCAGGCGATCCTCGCGGTATCGCTCGATCAGGCAAGGCTCGAAGCCATGCCGGTCAATGAATATGTCGATCTGTATGTGATTTAGAAGAAGCACTTTCCTCGTCTTAGCCCAAGGAAAATAAACATGGCCCACAATCTCCACAATACGCTCAAGGAATTCGACAGCGGTTCCGGCAAAGGCAAGTTCTACTCGCTGCCGCAACTCGGCGATGCACTGAAGGTCAAGATTCAGCGCCTGCCCGTTTCGATCCGTCTGGTGCTCGAGTCGGTGCTGCGCAACTACGACGGCAAGAAGATCTCCGAGGAGCACATCGAGCAACTCGTCAACTGGAAGCCGAATGCAGCGCGCGTCGATGAGATTCCGTTCGTCGTTGCGCGCGTGGTGCTGCAGGATTTCACCGGCGTGCCGCTTCTCGCCGATATCGCCGCGATGCGTGGCGTCGCGAAGCGCACGGGCAAGGACCCGAAGGCGATCGAGCCGCTCGTGCCGGTCGACCTCGTCGTCGATCACTCGGTGCAGATCGATCACTTCCGTGAGCCGAACGCGCTCGACCTGAACATGAAGCTGGAATTCCAGCGCAACAACGAGCGCTACCAGTTCATGAAGTGGGGCATGCAGGCGTTCGATACGTTCAAGGTCGTGCCGCCGGGCGTCGGCATCGTGCACCAGGTGAACCTCGAATATCTCGCGCGCGGCGTGCACAAGAAGGACGGCGTCTACTATCCGGACACGCTCGTCGGCACGGATTCGCACACGACGATGATCAACGGCATCGGCGTGGTGGGCTGGGGCGTGGGCGGCATCGAAGCGGAAGCGGGCATGCTCGGCCAGCCGGTGTACTTCCTGACGCCGGATGTGGTCGGCGTCGAGCTGAAGGGCAAGCTGCGCGAAGGCTGCACGGCCACCGACCTCGTGCTCACGATCACCGAAATGCTGCGCAAGGAGAAGGTCGTCGGCAAGTTCGTCGAGTTCTTCGGCGAAGGCACGGCGTCGATCGCGGTGCCGGATCGCGCAACCATCGGCAACATGGCGCCCGAGTACGGCGCGACGATGGGCTTCTTCCCCGTCGACGAAAAGACCATCGACTATTTCAAGGGCACCGGCCGCACCGACGCCGAAATCGCCGCGTTCGAGCAGTACTTCAAGGCGCAGAAGCTGTGGGGCGTGCCGAAGGCCGGCGACATCGACTACACCAAGACGCTCACGCTCGATCTCGGCACGGTCGCGCCGTCGCTCGCCGGCCCGAAGCGTCCGCAGGACCGCATCGAAATCGGCAACGTGAAGAGCACGTTCACCGATCTCTTCTCGAAGCCTGTCGGCGAAAACGGCTTCAACAAGAAGCCCGCCGAGCTCGAAGCGAACTACACGACGACCGATGGCGTCAATGTGAAGAATGGCGACGTGCTGATCGCGGCGATCACCTCGTGCACGAACACGTCGAACCCGAGCGTGCTGCTCGCGGCGGGTCTGCTCGCCAAGAAAGCCGTCGAAGCCGGCCTGACCGTTGCACCGCACATCAAGACGTCACTTGCGCCGGGATCGCGCATCGTCACCGAATATCTGACGAAGACGGACCTGCTGAAATACCTCGACCAGCTCGGCTTCACGCTCGCGGCGTACGGCTGCACGACGTGTATCGGCAACGCGGGCGACCTGACGCCGGAACTGAACGACGCGATCACGAAGAACGATATCGTCGCGGCAGCGGTGCTGTCGGGCAACCGTAACTTCGAGGCGCGCATTCACCCGAACATCCGCGCGAACTTCCTGGCCTCGCCGCCGCTCGTCGTCGCGTACGCGATCGCGGGCAACATCACGCGCGACCTCATGACCGAGCCGGTCGGCAAGGGCACGGGCGGCCGCGACATCTACCTCGGCGACATCTGGCCGACGAGCGAGGAAGTGCATGCGCTGCTCAAGTACGCGCTGGACGCGAAGGCGTTCCGCGAGAACTACTCGCAACTCACGAAGGAAGGCGATCTGTGGAGCAAGATCGAAGGCGAAAGCGGTCAGGTGTATGACTGGCCGAAGTCGACGTACATCGCCGAGCCGCCGTTCTTCGGCAGCGATTTTTCGATGAAGCCGGCCGATTCGATCCCCGCCGTGAAAGGCGCACGCGCGCTCGGCATCTTCGGCGATTCGGTGACGACCGACCACATCAGCCCGGCGGGCTCGATCAAGGAAACGTCGCCGGCGGGCGTGTGGCTGAAGGCGAACGGCGTGCAGAAGGCCGACTTCAACAGCTACGGCTCGCGCCGCGGCAACCACGACGTGATGATGCGCGGCACCTTCGCGAACGTGCGGATCAAGAACCTGATGATCCCGGCGAAGGCGGACGGCACGCGCGTCGAAGGCGGCCTGACGATTCATCAGCCGAGCGGCGAACAGCTTTCGATCTACGACGCCGCGATGAAGTACATCGACGCCGGCACGCAGACCGTGATCTTCGCGGGCGAAGAGTATGGCACGGGCTCATCGCGCGACTGGGCGGCGAAGGGCACGCAACTGCTCGGCGTGAAGGCCGTGGTCGCGCGCAGCTTCGAGCGCATCCACCGCTCGAACCTCGTCGGCATGGGCGTGCTGCCGCTGCAGTTCAAGGGCTCCGACAGCGTGCAGTCGCTCAACATCACGGGCGAAGAGACGTACGACATCGAAGGCCTCGGCGACGACTTCAAGCCGCAGCAGGAAGTCACGCTCGTGATCCATCGCAAGGACGGCAAGGAAGATCGCGTGCAGGTGCTGCTGCGCATCGACACGCCGATCGAAGTCGACTACTACAAGCACGGCGGGATTCTGCCGTTCGTGCTGCGCTCGCTGCTCGCGGCGTAAGCAAGCTTTTGCAGGTGACCGCGCTCGAAAGAGCGCGGGAACATTGAACCCGGCCACGGCCGGGTTTTTTTTCGTCTCTACGCTTTGAGGATCGCGATGTGAGCCGATGGCGTCCGGCGCGCGAACCACGCGCGCACGATCTGGCTCAGGCGCTGCGCGCTTCCGCGCGTCGAATCGGAAGCCAGCGAAAACCAGCTCGCGTCCGCCGTCGCGCTGACCCAGATCGTCGTGTACGGCTTCAGTTCGACGGACGCGCCCGCGTTCAGCCAGTGATCGCCGGTCTCGCCTTCGATCGTCAGCCAGAGTTGCCCGCGCTTGACACGCAGCGTCTGCGGCCGATCGATCACCCAGCGGGTCGGCGCATCGCGCCGGTCGAGTTCGAAAGTACGGATCTCACGCATGATGCTGCTCCTCATTGAACCGGTGGCCGCTGTATCGAAGTGACCGCGGCCCTTGAGCGTATTATTCGACCGATTCCGAACACCTTGAATGAACACTTCTGCACAGTTGTGATGGAACTGTTAAGCCGAAACCGCCGAACAGTTTGTGTAGGAGTGTCAGGTGTGTACACTATAAAAACAGCGCGGATAGCCATCTGGACAGGCTTGACGGCGGTTTTCGGATGCGTTCGAATGCCGTCATGACACCGGCGAACAGCGAAATCAAACTGTTCACCCATCCCGACCGAACACTTAAAACACGATGAACGCACTTCCGCTTCACATCGACGGCGGCACCGGCGTGCCGTTGACCGAGCAGATCGTCAGCCAGATCGAGGCGATGATCCGCTCGCGCCGCGTGCTGGCGGGCGCCAAGCTGCCGTCGATCCGTCAGTTGGCCGCCGAACAGCGCATCAGCCGCTTTCCGGTCATCGAGGCGTACGACCGCCTCGCGTCGCGCGGGCTGATTCAGCCGAAACACGGCTCGGGCTTTTACGTAGCGGACCACGTCGAGGAACGCGACAGCAAAACGAGTAACTGCGATCCGCGCCTCGCGGAAGAGGAATCGAATCAGATCCTTCAGCAGTTCAACTACCCCGGCGAGACGCTCAAGCTGTCGAGCGGATTCGTGCCCGAAGCCTGGCGCGACGTGGACGGACTCACGCAGGCGATCCGCCAGGTGTCGCGCATCGATGTGTCGAGCGTGGTCGACTACGCCCTTCCCCACGGCGACACCAATCTGCGCCAGCAGATAGCCATGCGCATCAATGCGCTCGGCATCGACGCCGATCTGCCGAACGTGATGATGACGAGTGGCGCGAGCCAGGCGTTCGATCTCATCGTGCGCTACATGCTGAAGCCGGGCGATACGGTGTTCGTCGAAGATCCCGGTTACTACAATCTTTTCGGCCTGCTGAAGCTGCAGGGCGTGCGGCTCGTCGGCGTGCCGCGCCTCGCGAACGGACCGGATGTGGATGTCGCCGAGGCATTGCTCAAGCAGCATCAGCCGAAGCTTTTCTTCCTCAACACCGTGTTCCAGAACCCGACCGCGACCAACATCGCGCCGCAGGTCGCGTTCAAGCTGCTGCGGCTCGCGACGCAGCACGGCTTCACCATCGTCGAAGACGACATTTATGCCGACTTCCAAGCCGTGCCGACGCAACGGCTCGCATCGCTCGACCAGCTCGATCGCGTGATCTACGTCGGCGGATTGTCGAAGACCTTGTCGTCGTCGCTGCGCATCGGCTATCTCGTGGCGAATCGCGAGCTCGTCAAGAATCTCGTCGACGTGAAGGTGCTGACGAGCCTCGGCGGCTCGCGTTTCGCGGAGAGCGTCGCGGCAAGCCTGCTCGAACGCGGCACGTATCGCAAGTATCTGGAGCGATTGCGCAAGCGCGTGCGCGATTCGCTGTCGAGCGCGGTGCAGACGCTCGAAGCACACGGCTGGGACGTATTCGACGAGCCGAGCGGCGGCAACTTCGTCTGGGCGAAAGTGCCGGGCATCGACGATTCGGCCGTGCTCGTCGATGAAGCCCTGAAGTTCGGCGTGACGCTCGCGCCTGGCAGCTACTGCCGTCCGAACGGCGAAGCGTGTCCGTGGGTGCGTATCAATTCGGCCTATGCGGGCGACCGGCGCGCGACGCGCTTCTTCGAGCACATGCAGGAAACGGCTATTACCCGCGTGTAGCGTCGCTCATCAGGCACGTCGGTTGAAGAAGCGTTCGAGCGCACCCGTCGCGTCTTTGTCATTCGCCAGTCGCGCGTACAGCCCCGCCGCGCCTTCGTAGATGCGATGCTCGGCGAACTCGTCGCCGATGAACTGCGCGATCTCTTCCATCTCCGCGACCCAGCGATACGCCTTCGGCGGCATCTTCGGCACATTGCCCGCGAGCCACGCGGCAAGCGCGGGCTGGCTTTCCGCAAGTTCGGCGACGAGCGCGTCGCCTGCGCCGTTGCGCATCGCGGCGAGCGACATGGCCGAGCCGAGCGCCGTCAATCCCTTCGTGATGCCCGCATACGACATCTTGAGCGCGGATGCCGCGCCGATGGGACCATCGAGCACACGCACGACGAGGCCGGCATCGGCGAGCACCTGTGCGCGATGCGCGTGCGGCCCCGACATGTAGAACTTCGGCGACGAAGGCGCGCCGATGATCGCGCCATCCACGAACGGCGTGCCCGTCGGTGCAAGCGTGCGTTCGATCTTGCCGGCAGTATCGGGATTGATCGCGTTGCAGTCGACATAGACGGGACGCACGCTTGCGCGTCCAAGCACGGGCGCCATCCGTTCAGCGGTCTCGATTGCAACCGCGGGCGGCACGATCGACAGCATGAACTCGCAGGCGGCCAGTGCTTCGAGGCTCGCCTCTTCCATGCCGGCTTCGCGTGCGCGCACCGCGCTCGCGCTGCTGCGGCCTTCGAGCGATGTCAGCACGCGCGCGCCCGCTTGCGTCAAAGCGCGTCCGATGGCCGATCCCATGCTGCCCGCGCCGAGCAACGCGACAGTCGGTTGATTCGATCGAGTCACTTGCACGCTCCGTGTGGTCGAGAAGGAAACACAGAATACGCCTGCGAGCAGGAAGGCGCTCGCGTCATTCGCTTTCGTCGCTTACGGAGGTACGCGGTTTCCAAAGTGCATCGAGGCGCCTCAGCATGTCCTGCCCTTTCTGCGTCAGAAGCGGCATCGGATCGCCGGTCCGCAGGCGTCTGATCTCGATGAGCGCTTCTCGTCGAAGATGCGTCGTGCTCTGCCCGAAGAGTTCGACTTGGTGAGGCGAGCGTTGAACCAGCAAGAGGGTGGGCTATGTTATTTTTTTCGCGTGTTACGCCGTTACACTCTCGAAACTGGCACTTATTGCAAGATGCTTTCGTTCGAATTTCTATTCGACATCCTTATCAACTGCGAAGATAACAAAACGCCCGCCGGCATCGCTCCGGCGGGCGCAAGCAAAGCGCGATCAATTACATCGGCGGCGCGACGCCATCCTTCTCCACGACGATGCGCTGCGCCGCGAAGTCCGATCCCGCCGGGCTCGCGACGACGAACACCTTCTTGCCAGGCTTCAAATCGTCGTGCGTCGCGGGCGCGAAGGTTACGACAGGCACGTTCTCCGGCACCGTCACCGCATTCGATCCGCCCTTGTACGAAAGCTTCAGATCGCGCCCGCTCGTGCCCTGCACGACCTGATCGACGTTCGCGTTGGTCATCGAACTCTGCGGACCGAGGTCCCATGCATAGTGACCTTCGCCCGTGCCGCGCGCGGCTTCGGGAAACACGAGCACTTCGGTCGCGGTGAGCTTGCCGTCGGTGCCGGTGGTCGCGGCCGTGCCGACGAACGAGCCCGGCTTGATGTCCTGCAGCTTGATGTTCTTCAGCGCGGTCACCGGCGTATCGGCCTTGACGGCGATCTTCACCGTGTCGCCGCTGCGTCGATGGACGGTGAGCGTATCGCCGGACAGCGACACGATATCGCCACGAATGCGCGCCGGCTTTGCAGCGGGCGTCTGAGCGAAGGCGGCGGAAGCGAGTGCCAGCGTCACGATGCTGACGCCGAGTTTCATGCGAATCGACATGCGTTCTCCTTTCGATGGATGTAAAGCGAAGTAGTGGATTACGAACCGCCGAACCAGTTGTAGCCCTGGTTCTCCCAGTAACCGCCGGGATAGTCGTTCGTCACGGTGATCGCGACGATATGCTTCGGATTCTTGTAGCCGAGCTTGGTCGGCATGCGCAGCTTCATCGGAAAGCCGTATTTCGGCGGCAGGATCTGGCCGTCGTAGGTGAGCGTGAGCAACGTCTGAGCGTGCAATGCGGTCGGCATGTCGATGCTCGTCGAGTAGTTGTCGGCGCAGTGAAAGGCCACGTATTTCGCGCTCGTATCGGCGCCTGCAAGTGCCAGAAAACGCGCGAAGCGCACACCGCCCCACTTGCCGATCGCGCTCCAGCCTTCGATGCAGATATGCCGCGTCACCTGGCTTACCTGCGGCATCGCGTGCAGTTCGTCGAGCGTCCAGACGCGCTTGCCTTTCACGAGTCCGCCGACTTCCAGCTTGTAAGTCGACGGATCGACTTCCGGCACTTGGTCGATGTCATAGAACGCGTTGAACGGAAACGGCCGCGTGATCATCGATTCGGAATACGTCGGCGCGAGCTTGTTCGGGTCGAACAGCAGCGCCTGCACGTCGTCGTTGAGGAATGAAATGCGGCGCAGCATCGCGTTGACGGACTTGTCGTCGGTGATATTGCAGCCCGATAACATCGCGAGCCCTCCGAGCGAAAGCATGCGCTTGCCGAATAGACGGCGCGCCGGGGCCTTCAATTCCTTCGCGGCATCCTTGATGATGAGTTCGGCATCCGGTCTCGATTTGAATAGCTTGAGCGACATGGCTTAACGACCTCGAATCATCAACACGAGCGAGCGCGGCACGAGCGCGACCATCGCGATATGCACGACGAAGAACGCCACCAGAAAGCTCATGCCGAAGAAGTGCACGACGCGCGCGCTGTCATAACCGCCCATCAGCGTGCGCAGCAAGGGAAACTGCACGGACTTCCACACCGCGAGTCCCGACAGAATCACGATCACGATGTCCACGATCACCGCGAGATAAGCGAACTTTTGTACGGCGTTGTAGTGCGTGAGATCGTCGTGACCGAGCTTGCCGCGCAGCGCGTCGAACGCATCGATGAAGACGCTTTTGATCGACAGCGGAAACATGCGGCGGCGAAAACGGCCGGTGACGAGATTCATCGCGAGATAGACGATGAAGTTCGCGACCAGCAGCCACATCGCGGCGAAATGCCATTGCAGCGCGCCGCCGAGCCAGCCGCCCAGCGTGATAGCGGGCGAGAAAGTAATCGATCTGAATATCGGCGATGCGTTGTAGATCTGCCAGCCGCTTGTCACCATGATCAACACGGCGAACGCGTAGAGCCAGTGCGTGATGCGCAGCCAAAGCGGTTGTACTTGCACATGCATTTGCAGATAGCCTCGCATATGGGATGACGATGGGCATGTTAGCGGCGCGGCGCTGATCGATCGATGACCTCTCGATGACTTTTTTGTCATCTTTCGCGGGACGTGCAGCGGCTCTGGCTAGAATGTCAGCAATTCATCGAACGCTGCGCCAGCATGACCATCCTCGTAATCGAAGACGACCGCAAGACCGGCGACTACCTGAAAAAGGGGCTCATCGAGTCCGGCTATCAGGTCGAACTCGTGCGCAACGGTACGGATGGACTGCATCAGGCGCTCGCGAACAACTACGAGCTGATCGTGCTCGACGTGATGCTGCCCGGCATCGACGGCTGGCAGATCATGTCGGCCTTGCGCGCGAAACGTGACTTGCCTGTCATCTTTCTCACGGCGCGCGATCACGTGACGGACCGCATTCACGGATTGGAACTCGGCGCGGACGACTATCTCGTCAAGCCTTTCTCCTTCACGGAACTCGTGCTGCGTATCCGCACGCTGCTGCGGCGCGGCGTGATGCGCGAATCGGACACGTTTCAGGTCGCGGATCTTCATGTCGATGTCCTGCGCCGCAAAGTGACGCGCAAAGGCATGGATATCGCGCTGACGAACAAGGAGTTCGCGCTGCTGCATCTCTTTTGCAAGCATCAGGGCGAAGCGCTTTCGCGCACGCTGATCGCATCGGAAGTGTGGGACATGAATTTCGACAGCGACACCAATGTCGTCGATGTCGCGATAAAGCGCCTGCGCGCGAAGATCGACAATCCGTTCGACCTGAAGCTGATTCACACGGTGCGCAGCATCGGCTATTCGTTCGGGGAGAATCCTTGAACCGGCCTTCGCGTTCGCTTGCAGTACGCATCGCGTTATCGTTCGTGGTGATCGTGTGCGTCGTCGTGGGCATGGTCGGCGCATCGCTGTATCACGCGACGAATCTCGCGCTGTCCACGCGGGCGGATTATCAATTGATCGGACGCGTCGAGCATTTTCGTTCGCTGCTGCACGATCTCTACACGATCAAGGAAATCGAAGCGCGCCCCCGCCTCTTCGAAACGATGCTCGGCGACCGGCAGGACGTCATCATCTTTCGCCGCGCGGGCGCCGCGCCTTTCATCAATGTGAATCCCGAGCAGATGCCGCTGCCGCCGTTGAAGGCCGTGCCGGTGACGCGTCCCATCGGGCTCGACGACCTCTACGAAGGCACGCGCGCGGATGGCGTGCGCATGCGCTGGCTCGGCGCGCAGGCGCGTATCGGTGAAAGCGGCGAGGTCGTGGAGATCATCGCGGCTCACGTGATGACGCAGGAAGCGCACGTGTTGTCGACGTATCTGGTGCGCGTGTGGATCAACGTGATCGGCGCGGTGCTCGTCACGCTGCTGCTCGCCTGGTGGGTCACGAGCCGGGGGCTGAAGCCGCTCAGATCGATGGCCGACAAAGCCGCGGAGATCACGCCGAACCAGTTGTCGTCACGGCTCGATGTCGCGCATGCGCCCGCGGAATTGCAGAGTCTCGCCGCTTCGTTCAATGCGATGCTCGATCGTCTGGAGCACGGCTACGAGCGTCTGCTGCAATTCTCCGCCGATCTCGCGCATGAGTTGCGCACGCCCATCGGCGTGTTGATCGGCGAGACGCAGGTGACGCTCGCGCATGAGCGCGGCGTCGCGGAATATCGTAGCGTGCTCGAATCGAATCTGGAGGAACTGGAGCGGCTCGCGCGCATCGCGCAGAACATTCTCTTTCTCGCGCAGGCCGATCACGGGCCGCAACGCATCGAGCGCGAGCGGCTCGATATCCGCGAGGAGGTCGAAACCATTGGCGCTTACTTCGAAGGCATCGCTGACGAGCGCCGCATCACGTTCGAGATCGACGCCAACGGCGAGATGCTCGCGAATCCGATCATGTGCCGCAGAGCGATCGGCAATGTCGTCGTCAATGCGGTGCGTTATGCGGCGACGGGGACCGTCGTGCGCCTGAGCGGGCACGCGGACGAAGAAGGCGCGCGCATCGTCGTGGGAAATCATGGCGCGCGCATCGCACAGGAAGAGCTCGAAAAGCTCTTCGACCGCTTTTATCGCGGCGATGCGGCGCGCAGCGAGTTCACCGAATCGAGCGGGCTCGGCTTATCGATCGTGCAGGCGATCATGCGTCTGCATGGCGGCAGCGCGTCCGCCACATGCACGCAAGATGGATGGATCGAATTCACGCTGCACTTTCCGTCCGCTCACGTGACCTGACCGGCATTACCGCGCCGGCACACTCAAAGCCTCGCGCTTCGCCAGCAGCCCATGAATCTGCGCGACGACCGCCGCGCCTTCGCCCACCGCAGCCGCGACGCGCTTGGTCGAACTGGAGCGCACGTCGCCGATTGCGAACACGCCCGGCACGCTCGTTTCGAGCGCGAGCACGCCTTGCGTGCGCCCTTCGTGCGCCTCGGGACCGGTCAGCACGAAACCCTTGCCATCGACATTCACGTTGCAATTGCGCAGCCAGTCGGTGTTCGGGTCCGCGCCGGTGAAGAGAAACAGATGCCGCGAATCAATCGTGAGCGGACCGTCGGGCGTCTTGCAGTTGACGGCGGTGAGCGCGCGGCCATCGCCATCGAGCGAGGTGATCTGCGTATGCGTGCGCACCGTCACGTTCGGCAAGGAGCCGATGCGCTCCACCAGATAATGCGACATGCTCGCCGCGAGCCCCGCGCCGCGAATCAGCACGTGTACGTGCTTCGCGTGCGAAGCCAGATACACGACCGCCTGTCCCGCCGAATTGCCGCCGCCGACGAGCACGACTTCCGCGTTCTTGCACAGCTTCGCCTCGACCGGCGACGCCCAGTAGTACGTGCCGTGCCCTTCATAACGCTCGAGTCCGGCGATGTCCGGCCGCCGATACGCCGCGCCCGACGCGATCACGACCGTCTGCGTCGTCACGCGCGTGCCGTTTTCCAGCTCGATCTGAATCGGATTGCAGTCGCAGTGCAGCGCCTTGATCTTCGTCGGAATCGCGATATGCGCGCCGAACTTCTGCGCCTGCACGAATGCGCGACCGGCGAGCGCCTGGCCGGAGATGCCCGTCGGAAAACCGAGATAGTTCTCGATGCGCGAGCTCGCGCCCGCCTGCCCGCCCGGCGCGCGGCAATCGAACACCGCCACCGACAGGCCTTCCGACGCCGCATACACCGCCGTCGCGAGACCGGCCGGCCCCGCGCCGACGATCGCCACATCGTAGATATGCGCCGGATCGAACTCGGGCAGCCAGCCGAGTTGCGTCGCGATCTGATTTTCGTCGGGCGCGCGCAGCACCGTGCCGTCCGGACAGATGACGAGCGGAAAATCGGAGGTCGATGCCGAGATGCGTTCGAGCAGCGCAATGGCGTCGGGATCGGTGCAGGCGTCGATCACCGTATGCGGATAACCGTTGCGCCGCAAAAAGCTTTGTAGCGACACGAGGTGGCCATCGTCCGACTGGCCGAGCAGCACCGGGCCACTGCCTTTTTCGATGAGCCCGACGCGCCGCAGGATCAGCGCGCGCATGATGCGCTCGCCCAGTTCGGCTTCCGCGACGAGCAGCGCACGCAGACGTTCCGGCGGAATCACGATGCCGTCGACGTCCTCGGCGGCCAGGCCATCGACGAGACATGGCTTGCCCGAAAGCTGCGCCACTTCGGCCAGAAAATGCCCCGGCCCGTGCTCGACGACGAGATGCTCCTGCCCGAGCGCATTGCGCCGCGTGACTCGCACGAGCCCGGCGAGCACGATCACCATGCCGCGGCCGGTTTCGCCCGTGCGAAACATCCACTCGCCGCGACGCCAGTGCGCCGCGGTGCCGAAGCGGCTCATGCGCTCGATTTCGCTGTCCGTCAGGCGCGGAAACATCTGATGCGCGCGCGTTTCGAGCGGCGAGAACGGCGCGCTTTCATCGGTTGCGATCGGAGGAGCGGCAGGCGTCGGCACGACATTCGGGTTCGGACTTTCGATAGGCTCGCGCGCACTCCACGCGACGACATTCGGCATGCCTTGTCCGTACTCGCCATTGGGGGTGGTGCTCATGCACGATCTCCGTGTGGAAAACCCGCTTCATGAAGGGATGCCGAACCCGCCGAGCCCGCCGATGCCGCCGATGCCGAGGCTTTCACCGGCCACGGGCACATCGCGGCCATTTCGGCGACTTCCTCGGGCGTCGTCGCCACGAGCTCGCCGAACTCGGTCAGCGTCGCGACATCGAAACCGGCGAGCCGCCAGGCGTCGAGCCCGCCGGTGAGCGGCACGACGTCGCGAAAACCCGCGTTGCGCATCGTCTTCGCCATCCACGCCGCCGATACCTCGTTCGGGCACGAACAATAGATGACGACCTTGCGCGACTTGTCGTAGCTTTCGATGATGTTCGCGAGATCGCGCTCGTCGGCGAAGAGCGAGCCGGGAATCGTCTGCGGATCGAGCATGCGCTTTTCCGGCGAACGGATATCGAAGATGACGGGCAGCGGCTCGTCGTTCATCAGCGCATAAAGCTCGTCCACGCTGATGCGCGCCTTCTCCAGCGTCGCCATGAGCGCGCGGCGGCGCCACCAGCGATAGACGACATAGACCGCGAGCAGCGCGGCGACGACCATCACCGCCTGGCGGCCGAGCTGCGAGATCATCGCGAACACCATTTCCAGTTGCGCCGCGAAGATCACGCCGACGGTCAGTCCGACCGCGCCCCACAACGCGATGCCCGCGCCGTCGTGCGCGATGAAGCTGCGCAGGCGCACGCCCATCGCGCCCGCGAGCGGGACGGAGACGAGCGACAGGCCGGGGATGAACTTCGCGACCAGCAGCACGCGCACGCCCCAGCGGCCGAAGAAGCGCTCGGTCTTTTTCACGCAAGTGTCGCGTGAGAGGGACAGCTTGCAGATGGTCTTGAGCGTCTTGTCGCCGTACTTGCGCCCGCCCTGAAACCAGACGAGATCGCCGAGCACGCCGCCCGCCACCGCGACGCACAGCACGCCGGCGAGCGGCGGCCAGAACGCGCCGCCGTCGACCGCCATCAGCGCGATGGACGCGCCGACGATGATCATCGTCGGCATCGCGGGCACGGGCAGCCCGAGCGCCGAGCCCATTACGTTGACGAAAACGATCGCCGGGCCGAATCGATCGACTAGCTGATGCAACAACATGGGAAATCTCCCGCGCGGGAAGGTGTATTCGCGAAGACGACGGGAAGCGCGCCGCCGGATTGGGTCAGCGGCGCGGCGAAGGCGCAAGAAGCACGAAAGCGAGCGAGATACGAGCTTGCCACCGCCCGTGGTTCAACGCGGTGCACGCGGCGCCAGGCCGACGTTCGTCACATTTAAGAGATAAGTGTAGCCCGGAAATGCGAATGCACGCATGACGGGCGCGAAGGACGCGGGCATCGCATTGCACGATGCCCGGTTGAGGGTCAGAGTTTGGGATTACGCGCGTTCGTCGGCGCGCTTTTCCTCGATATAGGCGCGGATCACGTCGGCGAAATTCTCGTCGCCCGACAGGCCCAGCTGCTCCGCGCGCGCGGTGTTCCATGCGCCCGGCCAGCTGCCGACGATCTTCTCGATGCGCTCGTCGCGCTGCCAGTCGATGCGCCCGGCGGCCTCATCGCCCGCCACTTCACGCAGCGCCGCGACCATCTCGTTCACGCTCACCGACAAGCCCGGCAGATTGACGATCGGCCGGTTGCCGAGTTTCTCACGATCGATCTCGCAGCCCGCGATCAGCGCTTCGACCGCGCTCTTCGGCGAAAGCAGCCACACGCGCGTTTCGCCGTCGACGGGACACGTCGAGCGAACGCCCGCCAGCGGTTCGCGAATGATGCCGCTCGCAAACGACGACGCCGCCGCGTTCGGCAAGCCCGGCCGCACGCTGATCGTCGGCAGGCGCAGCACGCGGCCATCGACGAAACCGCGCCGCGCATAGTCCGACAGCAGCAGCTCGGCGATCGCCTTCTGCGTGCCGTACGACGATTGCGGATTGAGCGCGGTGTCGTCCTGCACGACATCGGGCAGCGTGCCGCCGTACACCGCCACCGAGCTCGTGAACACGACGCGCGGCTTGTGGCCCGCCGCGCGGCACACTTCGAGCAGCGCGCGCGATGCGTCGAGGTTGATCTTCATGCCGAGATCGAAGTCGGCTTCGGCTTGACCGCTGACGATCGCGGCGAGATGAAAGATCGCTTCTGTCTGCGTATCGATGTGGCGGCGCAGCACGGCGGGATCGGATATATCGCCGGTTTCCGCGCGCACGCGTTCGTCGCTGAGGAGGCGATCGTCGTTCGGCAGCGCGACGTCCAGCAGGACGATTTCCGTGACCGGCTTGCCGTTCAGTTCGTTTCGATCCAGCAGACGCTTCGCGAGACGCTGGCCGATGAAACCCGCGCCGCCGGTGATGAGAATCTTCATGTGCGCTTTCCTTTCGTTGTTGCGTCGTTCAAAGGTAAGGTTTGAGCCAGCCGAGACCCTCGGATGTGCCCGCTTTCGGTTTGTATTCGCAGCCGATATAGCCCTCGTAACCGAGGGAATCGATCAGGTCGAACAGATACGGATAGTTCAGCTCGCCGATGCTCGGTTCATGCCGCTCCGGCACGCCCGCGATCTGGATATGGCCGATGCCCGCATTCGGGCGCTTCATGTCGCGCTTCAGCTTGATCGCGATGTCGCCTTCCACGATCTGGCAGTGGTAGATGTCGAATTGCACTTGCAGGTTTGGGGCGTTTATCTCGTCGCAGATTTGCTGGGCTTCGTCCTGGCGGTTCAGGAAGAAGCCGGGGATATCGCGGGTGTTGATCGGCTCTATTACGATGCCGATGTTCGCCTTCCGCGCTTCTCTTGCCGCGTAGTCGAGGTTCTTTTTGTATGTTTCGCGATGTTTGTCGCGGGGTTGATCTTTGGCGATCAGGCCGGCCATTACGTGGAGTTTCTTGTTGCCTAGTATGGCGGCGTATTCGAGGCCCTTTTCCACGCTCTGTTTGAACTCCTCTTCCCTTCCGGGGATGGACGCTATGCCGCGTTCGCCCTTGCTCCAATCGCCCGGTGGGGCGTTGAAAAGCGCTTGCGTCAGGTTGTTGTCTTTTAAACGCTGCTCGATGTCTTGCGCTGCGAAGTCGTACGGGAACAGGAATTCAACCGCCTTGAAACCGTCTCTCGATGCTGCCGCGAAACGGTCCAGGAACGCATGCTCCGTGTACATCATCGTCAGGTTTGCGGCGAATTTTGGCATTTTCTTCGTGCTCCTTATGGAATCATGATTTCTTGTCGGTTTATTTGTGTTGCCCCTGTGCGGGGCAGCAGTCACTTTCTTTGCTCGGGACCAGAGTAAGCGCTAAAGCGCCAACTCTGGTCGACGCAAAGAAAGTAACCAAAGAAACAGCTATCCCCATCCAAAGTACTTCACACCGGCCCCGGCACAGGCGATCGGCTGAATGGAACCCGGAGTAGCGGGTGCCCTCATTGCCGAACCGGGCTTAGATCGCGCACGGTCTGTGTCGTCGCACCGCTCAACAAATGGGTACAGCCCTTGCAAGCTCCGGCACTGCGCTACGCGCTGCCGTTGGGCATTCTTCAGGTTGCTACCAGCGTGCGCCAAATGTTTTTCTTAGATCCTCTATCGCTGCTTCCGGTAATGGCTCGGGGCGCGGCATCGTCGACAGATATAACCGCGCTGTCTCCTCCAGCTCCTCCAGCGCATAGCTCGCGTGCGATACCGTCTTCTCCCATACCACCGGTCCCAATCGCTCCAGCAACACCGCACGCACCCTCGACGCCAACGCCGCCACCTCCTCCGCTACGCCCTCATCTCCCGGACGGCGGTACGCTATCAACGGCACATGGCCCACCTTCATCACGTAGTACGGCGTGATCGGCGGCAAAACGTCATCGTTGCTCCATACGCCCGCCAACGTCAGCGCGACCAGATGCGTCGAATGCGTGTGAACCACGCCTTTTGCACCGGCACTGTTTTCATAGATCTTGCGATGCAGCGCCAGCGTCTTCGACGGCCTTCCGCCCGACACATGATTGCCCCGGCTGTCCACCTTCGAAATGTCGTTCGGGTCGAGGCGGCCGAGGCACGCGTCCGTCGGCGTGATCAGCCAGCCATCATCGAGACGCGCGCTGATATTGCCCGCGCTGCCAACCGTGTAGCGCCGCTCGTACAGGCTCTTGCCCGTCACGCAAATCTCTTCCCGGATACGGTTCTCGTTCGATGCCATCACAATGCCTTCAGCGCCTTCTCGAAGAAATCGGTCGCGCCGAAATTGCCGGACTTGAGCGCGAGACCGATGCTGTCTTCTTGGTTTCTCCCAATCGCTTGCGTCGCGGGCACGCCCGGATCGATCTGCGGCCCAATCCTCAAGCTGCGCACATCGAGGGCCTGCACCACCGCGCCCGACGTCTCGCCGCCCGCGACAACGAACTTGCGCACGCCCTCGTCACGCAACTTTCGCGCGATGGACGCAAGCGCCGCTTCGACCAAATGCCCCGCCTTCTCGACGCCCAACTCCTTTTGCACCGCCTTCACTTCGTCAGGCGACGACGTCGCGTAGATCAGCACCGTCTCGTTCTTCGCGAAGTGATCGCGCGCGAACGCGACCGCTTCATCGACGACCGGCTCGCCGCGCGAAAGCGCCATCGGATCGATGCGATAAGCCGGCTTCGATGCGCGCCAGCGCGCAACCTGCGCGTTCGTCGCCTTCGATGCGCTGCCCGCCAGCACCACCGACTTGCCCTCGAGCTTCGGCAAGTCCGCGGCGTGTTCCGCGTGCGCAAGCAGATTCGCCGCGCGAAAGTTCTGCGGAAGCCCAAGCGCGATGCCCGAGCCGCCCGTGATCAGCGCGAGATCGCGGCACGCGTCGCCGAGGGTGTACAGATCGGCGTCGGAGACCGCATCGGCGATCGCCAGGCGCACGCCGTCCCGCTTCAATTCGTCGATGCGCGCGCGGATCGCGTCCGCGCCCTTCGCGATCGTGTCGTAGCGGATCAGACCAACCTTCGATTTCGTCTGCCGCTGCAACACGCGCACGAGGTTCGGATCGGTCATCGGCGTGAGCGGATGATTCTCCATGCCGGATTCGTTCAGCAACACATCGCCGACGAACAGATTGCCGCGAAAGATCGTGCGGCCATTCTCGGGAAACGCCGGGCACGCGATCGTGAAATCGTCCTTGAGCGCATCCAGTAACGCGTCCGCGACCGGGCCGATGTTGCCTTCGTCGGTGGAATCGAAGGTCGAGCAATACTTGAAAATGAACTGGCGGCAGCCCCGCGCGCGCAGCCATTCGAGCGCGTCGAGCGACTGGCGCACGGCGTCATCGGCGGGAATCGTGCGTGACTTCAGCGCGACGACGAGCGCGTCCGCGTCGATCTGCGTATCGGCAGAAGGCACGCCGATGGTCTGCACCGTACGCATGCCGCCGCGCACGAGCATGTTGGCGAGATCGGTCGCGCCGGTGAAATCGTCGGCGATACAGCCGAGCAGTGCCCGCGCAGCTTGCGTCATGCCTTCGCTCCCTTCGGGATCTCGATGCCCGGAAAAATCTTGATGACCGCGGAATCGTCCTCGCCGCCGTGTCCGGCCGTGGACGCCATCATGAACATCTGATGCGCCGCCGCCGACAGCGGCAGCGGAAACTTCGACGTGCGCGCCGTATCGAGCACGAGGCCCAGATCCTTCACGAAGATATCGACGGCCGAGAGCGGCGTGTAGTCGCCCGCCAGAATGTGCGGCACGCGGTTCTCGAACATCCACGAGTTGCCCGCGCTGTGCGTAATGACGTCGTAAAGCGCAGCGGGATCGACGCCTTCGCGCAAGCCCAGCGCCATCGCCTCGGCCGACGCCGCGATATGCACGCCCGCCAGCAACTGATTGATGATCTTGACCTTCGAGCCCGCGCCGTGCGCGTCGCCCAGCCGATACACCTTGCCCGCGACCGCGTCGAGCACGTCCTCGCACGCGGCGTAGGCGTCGGCGGGACCGGACGTCATCATCGTCATGTCGCCGGAATTGGCCTTGGCCGCGCCGCCGGACAAGGGCGCGTCGAGCATCAGCACGCCTTTCTCGCCGATGCGCGCGCCGAGATCGGCGGCGAATTGCGGCGATACCGTCGCGCACGCGAGCACGACGCTGCCGCGCTTCATCGCGGGCACGGCGCCGCTTTGACCGAATAGCACGGCCTCCGTTTGCGCCGCATTGACGACGACCGTCAGCACGACATCGCACTTGCCGCCCAGCTCCGCAGGCGTTGCGCACGGGATGCCGCCTTCCGCCGCGAAGGCATCGAGCACGGGCTGGCGCACGTCGCACGCATGCACCGCAAAGCCCGCGCGCAGCAACGAACGCGCGACGCCCATGCCCATCGCGCCCAGGCCGATCACTCCGACGTTTCGTGTCATTCCGAGTAGCCCCTTAACAGATGCCCGCTTCCGCCAGGCGGCGCGCGGCGTTGATGAGATGCGTCTGCGCGGCGGTGCGCGCGGCGGCGGCGTCGCGCGCGCGGATCGCCTCGACGATCGCGGCGTGCTCCTCGCGCACCTGACGCATGAAATCCTCGCGCAGCGCCTCGTTGCCGCGCGTAACGATAGTGCCGGCTTCGAGATACTGATTCAGAAAGGTGAGGGTTTTCAGGAAGTACGGATTGCCCGTCGCGTTCGCGATCTCGCGATGAAACGCCACGTCCTCCGCGACGCCGTCCTGGCCCGCACGCACCGCTTCGTCGATGCGGACGAGGGCAATATCTATCGCGGCCAGTTGTTCATCGGTGCGGCGCAGCGCGGCTTCGGACGCGACTTCGGCTTCGATTGCGCGGCGCAGCGCGAGAATCTGCACGACCGCGCCCGGCTCGGCCGCCTGCGCGTAATCGATGCGCAACGGCCGGATGCCCGCCCGCTCGACGATGAACACGCCGCTGCCCTGCCGCGGCTCGACCATGCCTTCATTCTTCAGCCGTGACACGGCTTCGCGAATGACCGTGCGGCTCACGCCGAACTCCTGCGCGAGCACGGCTTCGGTCGGCAGCTTGCCGGTTTCGGCGAAACTGCCCTTCTCGATCAGCTTCTGCAATTGCTGCGCGACGGTATCGCTCAACGCGCGCGGCGGAATCTTCTCGAACATGGGATCCGGCGAGGCTTGTAATGTCATCGGGTCATCATACAAGTTTTGTACACAAATTTTGACCAAGGGATTTCCCTTGGTCCGGCGTTATTGCGCGAGCGGTTCGTCGATGAGCGCGAGCGCGTCGCGGATTTCGGATGCGTCGCCGGGGCGCACGAGGCGCGCGACTTCCTTGCCGCCGAGCATGAAGACGAGCGTCGGCCAGAGCTTCACGCGAAACGAGCGGCCGAGCGCGCGGCCCGGGCCGTCCTCGATCTTCATGTGCTTCACCGCGCCGTGTTGCTGAAACGCCTGCGCGATCAACGGCTGCGCGGCGCGGCAGAAGCCGCACCAGTCGGTGCCGAACTCGACGACCGTCGGGCCGCTCAGCGCGTCGACCTCCGCGCGCTCCGGCGCGGTCTTCGCGTATTGGATATTCATGCTCATGGCGCTCTTCCTTGCTCCTTTCGTTTCGATGAAGTCAGCAGAAAACTTGCCTGGTGTTCATTGCCGGGGTTCACTGCCCGAATCCCGTCAGCCCGGCGAGCGCACCGCCCGCGAGCAGCCATAACGGATGCAGCCGCGTTTTGTACGACACGGCGGCGACGGCGGCGGTGATCGCCGCCAGTGTCCATGTGCGGTCGGACGCCTCCGCGATCAGCAACGCGCTCGCCGCGACGAGCCCCGCCGTTATCGGCACGAGGCCGAGCTGGACGATGCGCCGCCACGGACGGTCCTTGAAGCGCTCCCACGCGTGCAGCGCGCCGATCGTCACGAGCGACGAAGGCCCGAACTTCGCGAGCGACGTGACCAGCACGCCCGGCCAGCCCGCCACATGCCAGCCGATCAGCGTGACGACCATCATGTTCGGGCCGGGCGCGGCCTGCGCGAGCGCGAAGAGCGCGGAGAAATCGGCTCTCGACATCCATTCGTGAACCTGCACGACCTGGCGCTGCATTTCCGGCAGGATCGAATTGCCGCCGCCGAACGCGAGCAGCGAGAGCTGGCTGAAGATCGCGGCGAGCGACAGGAGATCACTTTTCATCGGCCGGCCTTCCATGCGATCAGCACCGAGAGCGGCGTGAAGACGAGCATCGTCGGCAGAAGCGGCGTGCGCAGAAACGCGATCGCGCCGAACATCAGCAGCGCGACGATGGCCGCCTCCGGCTTGCGGCGCAGCGGCCACATGATCTTCACCGCCATCGCGACGAGCAGGCCCGCCGCCGCTGCCGCGAGCCCCGCGAATAGATGCGCGATGCGCGGATCTTCATGCGTGCGCTGATAGATCACGCCCAGCCCGATCACGATGAGCGACGGCCCGACGAGCAGTCCGCACAGACCCGCGAGCGCGCCCGGCCCGCCGCGAAAGCGCATGCCGATCGCCACCGACAGGTTGATCACGTTGCCGCCCGGAAGGAACTGGCAGAGGCCGAGCAGATCGGTGAATTCGTCGGCGTCGAGCCATTTGCGGCGCTCGACGATCTCGCGGCGCGCGAGCGGCAGCGCGCCGCCGAATGCGGTCAGCCCGAGCGTGAGAAAGCCGATGAAAATCTCCGCGACGGTCGGGCGCGGCGGGGCGTCGTGCGTCATCGCGTGTCAGGCGCGCGCCCGACGCGCCTCATACGCCTTCAGATGCGCGTACGCCACTTCCAGCATCGACGCGCCCTCCGGTTTCGTCCGGCGCCGCGCGATCAGATCGCCGACGATGTGATCCGCCTCGATCGGCGCGTTGTTTTCCAGATCGCGCAGCATCGATGCGGTCATCGTCGAGCTGCGATCAGCGAAGAAAGAACGCGCGCGCTCGAGCACCGCTTCCGCCGGCGGATGATCGTTGTCCGCCGCGATGCCCTGACATTCCGTGAAGAGCCGCCGCAGCACGTCCTCACCGCCGGGCGCCGCGAGAATGTCGCAGATCGGCGCGCGCATCAGGCAGGTGCCGGTGGCGAGCGTCGCGAGGAACACCCACTTGTCCCACATCGACTGGAGCACGTCGTCGCTGACGGTCAGATCGAAGCCCGCATCGCCGAGCTGCCCGGCGACGGCCTCCACGCGCGGTGAGCGCCCGCCCGCGCGCTCGCCGAACACGAGCGAATGCATGCTGCTCATCTGCACGATCTCGCCTTCCGCATTGAGCGTCGCGGCAATCGAGCACTGGCCGCCTAGCACGTTCGCGGGATTGAAGCGCGCGTCGAGCGCATCGAGATGCGCCATGCCGTTGAGAAGCGGCAAGATCAGCGTGTCCGGGCCGACGGCGGGCGCGAAGGAATCGATCGCGCCTTGCAGGTCGTACGCCTTGCAGCTCAGCATCACGAGATCGTAAGGACCTTCGATGTCTTTCGCGAGCACCATCGGCGGACATTCGAACGCGAGATCGCCTTCGGGCGTCTTCACTTTCAGGCCGCATTGCCGCAGCCGTTCCGCGCGGCGCTCGCGCACGAGAAAAGTCACGTTCCTGCCCGCGTCGAGCAGCCTCGCGCCGAAATATCCGCCGATGGCCCCCGCGCCCACTACCAGAATCCGCATGTCTCGCTCCTTGTGTCAGATGCACGGCTTTACGCCTGCCATACGCCATAGCCCGCTTCCCGCAAGCCGATGGCCAGTTCCACTTCCATGTCGCGCGCGCCGTCGTAGGGCATCGGGTTGTACATCTCGTACAGATGCGGCAGAAGCCGCAGCCCGAATTCGCGCACGAGGCGATTCGACTGAATGCCCGCCTTGTGTTTATCGAAACGCACGTCCGGATCGATGCCTGTCATGCCGACGTACACGAACGGCATGCCGATCACGTAATCCGGATTCGCGCGGCGAAAACGCGCTTCGTTCCAGACCGTGCCGGACAATTCGACTACGTAGACGGAGTAATGATGACTGCGCGCGCGCCGTGAATGCGGCATATTTCTGCGGGCCTTCGCGGCGTGCTCGTTGCGGGCGTTCATTCTAAGGCGGCATGGCGCAATGCGCTCGTCCGGGCGGCACGCGCCCTGCCGGAAGCGGCTCAAAGTGGTAAATTCGGGCGGTCTGCGCTCGCGCAAAGCGGATCGCCGCATCGGTCGCCGTACTCGCGCGCGTGCGCCGCTCCCATCGACACATTTTCATTCCGAAGCCGCGCGCCACGAGCCGCGTCGCTTCGGTCATCCGGAGATCAAGCAATGAGCAAGCAAGCTATCGGCGTGGTGGGCCTCGCCGTCATGGGCCGTAATCTGGCCTTGAATATCGAGAGCCGCGGTCACGCCGTTTCGGTCTACAACCGCAGCCGCGCCAAAACCGACGAACTGATTGCCGAACATGCCGACAAGAAGCTCGTGCCGACCTACACGCTCGAAGAGTTCGTGGAATCGCTGGAAAAGCCGCGCCGCATCCTGATGATGGTGAAGGCCGGCGCCGGCACCGACGACACCATCGCCGCGCTGCGCCCGCTGCTCGAAAAGGGCGACATTCTCATCGACGGCGGCAACACGCACTTCACCGACACCATCCGCCGCAATCAGGACCTCGCGAAGTCGGGGCTGCATTTCATCGGCACGGGCGTTTCGGGCGGTGAGGAAGGCGCGCTGAAAGGCCCGTCGATCATGCCGGGCGGACAGAAGGAAGCGTACGAACTGGTCGCGCCGATTCTCACCGAGATCGCCGCGAAGGCGCCGGACGGCGAGCCGTGCGTCGCGTACATGGGTGCGGACGGCGCGGGCCACTTCGTGAAGATGGTGCACAACGGTATCGAGTACGGCGACATGCAGTTGATCGCCGAGAGCTATGACGTGCTCAAGCGCGTCGCCGGATTGTCGAACGAAGAGCTCGGCAAGGTGTATGTCGAGTGGAATCAGGGCGAGCTGGATAGCTATCTGATCGAGATCACGTCGAAGATCTTTACGAAGAAGGACGATGAAACGGGCAAGGATCTCGTCGATGTCATTCTCGACCGCGCCGCCCAGAAGGGCACGGGCAAGTGGACGAGCCAGAACGCGCTGGATCTGGGCGCACCGCTGCCGCTGATTACCGAGGCTGTGTTCGCGCGCGTGCTGTCGTCATTGAAGGATCAGCGCGTGGCGGCGAGCAAGGTGCTCGCGGGACCGACGCCGAAGTTCGACGGCGATCGCGCCGCGTTCATCGAATCGGTGCGGCGCGCGCTGTATCTGTCGAAGATCGTTTCTTATGCGCAGGGCTTTGCGCAGTTGCGCGCGGCGTCGGAAGAATATAAGTGGGATCTGCATTACGGCGAGATCGCGAAGATTTTCCGGGCCGGTTGCATCATCCGCGCGCGCTTTCTGCAGAAGATCACGGATGCGTATGCGAAGAATGCGCAACTCGCGAATCTGCTGCTCGATCCGTATTTCAGCGATATCGCGGCGAAGTATCAGGACGCATTGCGCGATGTCGTCGTCGCGGCGGTGAAGGCGGGCATTCCGGTGCCGGCTTTCTCGTCGGCGATCGCATATTTCGACGCGTATCGGTCGGAGAGGCTACCCGCGAATCTCGTGCAGGCGCAGCGGGATTTCTTCGGCGCGCATACGTTCGAGCGGGTCGATAAGGCGGGAAGTTTTCACGCGAATTGGGGTTAAAACGCCAAGCTGTTTTTATCGGGAAAATGCGGCTCTCGTTTGAGCCGCATTTTTTTGTTGCCTCGCACGGCTCGGCATGCTGGAAGAAGCGATGATTCGAGGAAAGTGGGCCATCGACTGAAACATCCTTCGTCAGGCAAGCGCCACCCACTCCCCATCCCCCCCACTGCTCCTTAAAACCGCCTCCACGAACCTCAACCCCGCGACCCCGTCCTCGACGGTCGTGAGCCAGTCATCCCCTTGCGTGGTCCCGCTCGCGATGCACGCCGCCGCATCGGTATAAACCTGGGCGAACGCTTCCAGATACCCTTCCGGATGCCCCGCCGGCACGCGCGTCGCGTGCAGCGCCTCGGGACTCTGCACGCGCCCGCGCGTGATGCGTTCCGACGCCCCTCCTATCGGCGTGAACCACAGTTCATTCGGCCTCTGCTGATCGAACGCGATGCCCGCCTTCGTGCCATACACGCGCAAGCGCAGCGCATTCTCTTCGCCCGCCGCGACCTGGCTCGCCCACAGCATGCCGCGCGCGCCGCCCGCGTAACGGAACATCGCCTGAACGTGATCGTCGACGCGCCGGTTCGGCACGAATGTCGTCACGTCCGCCGATAACGCCGCTGGCCGCATCCCCGTCACGTATTCCGCGAGCTGATACGCATGCGTGCCGATATCGCCGAGACAACCGGCGGGGCCCGCGAGCGCCGGATCGGTGCGCCACACGGCCTGACGGTTCGATTGCGCTTCGACCGGCAACGAAAGCCAGTCCTGCGCATACTCGACCTGCACGACGCGGATATCGCCGAGCAAGCCGCGCCGCACCATCCCGCGCGCGTGACGCACGAGCGGATAGCCCGTGTACGTGTACGTCACCGCGAACACGCGATCTTTCTCGCGCGCAAGCTTCGCAAGCGCCTCGCCTTCGGCCAGCGACACCGCGAGCGGCTTGTCGCAGATCACGTGGATGCCCGCTTCGAGAAACGCCGTCGCGATCGGCGCATGCAGATGATTCGGCGTGACGATCGCCACCGCCTCGACGCCGTCCGAGCGCCCCGCTTCGATGCGCGCCATCTCGCGATAATCGTCGTAACTGCGCGCAAGACCGATCGCCGCCGCGCTCGACGCAGCCCGTCGCGCATCCGACGACAACGCGCCCGCCACGAGCTCATAACGATCGTCGAGCCGCGCCGCGATACGATGCACCGCGCCGATGAACGCGCCCTCGCCGCCGCCGACCATCCCCAGTCGCACGCGATTCATCGCTCGTCTCCGACGATGCCGAGCACGCCGCGCATCTGCTCGCGGCTCGCGCCGCTGCCGGCGAAATCGTCGAACGCACGCTCGGCCACGCGGATGATGTGGTCGCGTATGAACACCGCGCCTTCACGCGCGCCGTCTTCGGGATGCTTCAGCGCGCATTCCCATTCGAGCACGGCCCAGCCGTCGAAATCGTATTGCGACATCTTCGAGAAGATCGCCTTGAAGTCGATCTGACCATCGCCCAAAGAACGGAATCGCCCCGCGCGATCCACCCAGCCGGAATAGCCGCCGTACACGCCTTGTCGACCGTTCGGCCGGAACTCCGCGTCCTTCACATGAAACGCCTTGATGCGCGCGTGATAGATACCGATGAACGCGAGGTAATCGAGTTGCTGCAAGACGAAATGACTCGGATCGAAGAGGATGTTCGCGCGCGGATGATCGTCCACCGCCGCGAGAAAGCGCTCGAACGTCACGCCGTCATGCAGATCCTCGCCGGGATGCAGTTCATAACATACGTCGATGCCCGCGCGATCGAACTCATCGAGAATCGGGCGCCAGCGCTGCGCGAGTTCATCGAATGCGGCTTCGACGAGCCCCGCCGGACGCTGCGGCCACGGATAGACATACGGCCACGCGAGCGCGCCCGAAAACGTCACGTGCGTGCTCAGGCCAAGGCGCTTCGACGCCGCCGCCGCGAGCTTGAGTTGCGCTATCGCCCATTCGGTGCGCGCCGCGGGATTGCCACGCACGTGCGGCGCGGCGAAGCCATCGAACAGCGTGTCGTAGGCCGGATGCACCGCGATCAACTGGCCTTGCAGATGCGTCGACAGTTCTGTGATCGCGACGCCCGCATCATCGACCGTGCGGCGGATGTCATCGCAATACGCGTCGCTCGACGCGGCCTTCTCGAGATCGATCAGACGCGGATCGGCGGGCACCTGTATGCCTTTATATCCAAGCGATGCCGCCCACTTCGCGAGGTTCGCAAGCGTATCGAACGGCGGCTGATCGCTCATGAATTGCGCGAGAAAAATCGCCGGCCCTTTGATGGTCTTCATCTTTCGCCTCTAGGAGAAAGAAGGCCGATTGAACGGCCTTCGCACATCAGAACGGCGAGTTCGGGAAATAGAACTGCCTGGCGTTCTCCTTCGTGATGAGCACCGAAGGGATGATCGTCGTCGGCGGCAGCTTGTCGCCCTTCAGACGCGCTTCGGCGGTGAGCTTGATCGCGTCGTAGATGAACTTAGGCGAGTACGAGACATCGGCCTTCACACGCGGATCGCCATCGATGATGCGCTTCACCGCTTCCTTCGATCCCGCGCCGCCGAACACGATCTTGATGTCCGTGCGCTTCGCCTGATCGATCGCCTTCAGCACGCCGACCATCATGTCGTCGTCAGCGGCCCAGACTGCATCTATATGCTTGAAGCGCGTCAGATAGTCCTGCATCACCTTGAAGGCGTCGTCGCGATTCCAGTTCGCGTACTTGGCGTCGAGAATCTTCATGTCGGGATGCTGCTTGATCACGCCCTCGAACGCGGTCCAGCGCTCGTTGTCGAGCGTCGTCGGAATGCCGCGCAGCGCGACGATATCGCCCTTGCCGTTAAGCTCCTTCGCGAGATACTCGGCGGGAATCTTGCCGAACGCGGTGTTGTCGCCAGCAACGTATGCGTCTTGCGCGCTGGTGTCGGTGAGGCCGCGATCGACCACCGTCACGTACACGCCTTTCTTGTGGACCTGCGCGACCGGCTGCGTGAGCGATGCCGATTCCTGCGGAAAGATCACAAGCGCGTTGATCTTGTTGACCGTCACGAGATCCTGCAACTGATTCGCCTGCTCGGGCGCGGTGCTCGCCGTCTTGACGATCACCTTGAGATCGGGATGCGCTTTCTCCAGCTCCTTCTTCGCCTCGTTGGCCCACCACACGATGCCGCCCGTGAAGCCATGATCCGCGGTCGGAATGGCGACGCCGAGGATCACCTTGTCCGCGGCGGATGCAGACGACGATGCAACGGCGAACGCACTCGCCGCGAGCGTGAGCGCGCCGAGCGCGCGAAGCATTTTCTTCATGACAATGTCTCCGGTTTTATAAAGGCAATCTCTATCGACGGCCGCGCTGCAAGAAAGCTACGAGGATAATCACGGCGCCCTGCACTGCCGCGTTCAGATACACGCTGATGATGCTCGTGAGATTCAGAATGTTGTTGATGACCGAAAGCAGAATCGCGCCGATGACCGTGCCGATCACACGCCCTTCGCCGCCTTTGAGCGCGGTCCCGCCCACGACGACCGACGCGATCGCTTCGAGCTCCCACAATAGGCCGGTCGTGGGGGTCGCAGAGCCTAAGCGCGGCACATACAGAATAGTCGCCACCGCAACGCACATGCCGAGCAGAACATAGGTGACGATCTTCACGCGATCGACGCGAATCGCCGCATAGCGCGCGACCTGTTCGTTCGATCCGATCGCCTGCACGTGCCGTCCATACACCGTGCGATTGAGCACGAGCGCGCCGCCCGCCGCGACGATCAGAAACACCCAGATCGGCACCGGCACGCGCAGCACGCTCGCGTAATAGACCGGACCGTAGAGATCGACGAGCGAATTGTCGAGCGTGAGCGCGCCGCCATCGGCGAGCCATGTCAGGAGCGCGCGAAAGATGCCGAGCGTGCCCAGCGTGACGATGAACGGCTCGATGCGCCCCTTCGTCACGAGCACGCCATGCGCGAAGCCGAACACCGCGCCGAGCGCGAGCGCGAGCACCATGCCCAGCGCGATGATCAAAAGCGGCGGCACCGCATGGCCATGAAAACCCTGCATGAGCGCGTTCATCATGTAGATCATGCTGCCCGCGATCAGCGCGGCCATCGAGCCGACCGACAAGTCGATGCCGCCCGAAATGATCACGAACGTCATGCCGACCGCGATAATGCCGATGAACGACGTGCGCGTGAGCACGTTCATCGCGTTATCGAGCGTGGCGAAATCGCTGTTGAGCAGCGTCCCGCCGATGCACAGCGCAATCAGCCCGATCAGCGGCCCGACGCCGAACAGAAAGCGCGCGACAGTCGAGAGGCGGCTCTCGCTTTCGGTGTCTTCAGTGTGTGCCGGTCGCATGCGCGATCAACCTCTCTTCGGTCAAATGGTCCATGCCGAGCGTCGTGACGAGCTCGCCCGCGCGCATCACCGCGACGCGATGACATAAGCCGATCAATTCGATCAGCTCGGAAGAAATCACGATCACCGCGCGCCCTTGCGCGGCGAGGCGATGGATCAGAAAGTAGATATCGCGTTTCGCGCCGACATCGACGCCGCGCGTGGGTTCGTCGAGCACGATCACGCGCGGATCGGGATGCAGGAACTTCGCGAGCGCGAGCTTCTGCTGATTGCCGCCCGAGAGCATGCGGGCGCGGATCGAGACATTGCCCGTGCGGATGCCGAAATCCTTCACCGCTTCTTTCAACGCATCGCGTTCGGCGCGCGTGTCGATGAGCGGACGCGCGTAGCGTTCGAGCGTCATCATCGTGAGATTGTCTTTCAGCGCCATGTCGACATGCAGGCCGCGTCCCTTGCGGTCTTCGCTCAGGTACGTGAGGCCGTGGCGCATCGCATCGCGCGGGCTATTCAGCCTGACCGTTTTCGTGTCGATGATCACGCGCCCCGCGCTCAACGCCCGCAATCCGACGAGCGCCTCGAACAGCTCCGTGCGCCCCGCGCCGACGAGCCCCGCGAAGCCGAACACTTCGCCCGCGCGCACCGCGAAGCTCACGTCATGCGCCCAGCCGGGCACCGACGCGCCTTCGACCTTGATCGCGACCGGCGCGTCATCGGGCAATGAAGGCTTGTCGGGAAACATGTCGGAGACTTCGCGGCCGACCATCAGGTTCGCCATCTGCTGGCGCGTGAGCGCGTCGGTCGGCGCGCGCGCGACGAAACGGCCATCGCGCATCACGATCACTTCGTCGGTCACGCGCTCCACTTCATCGAGCTTGTGCGAGATATAGACGATGGTCGTGCCCGCATCCTTCAGGCGCGCCATCAAAGCGGAGAGACGCTGCGTCTCGGATGGTGTGAGCGTCGCGGTCGGCTCGTCCATGATGAGCAGGCGCGACTTGCGCAACATCGCCTTCGCGATCTCGACCAACTGCTTCTCCGCGACGATCAGATCGCGCACGCGCGTGTCCGGATTCTTGTGCAGGCCGACGTCGTTCAACGCGGCGCGGGCGTCGTCGCGCATCGCGGCTTCATCGAGAAAGAAGCCCTTCTTCAACTCGTGCCCGAGGAACATGTTCTGCGTGATGGTCAGATGATCCGCGAGATTCAGTTCCTGGTGAATCAGCACGATGCCCGCATGTTCCGCATCGCGCGAGCTCGTGAAATCGGCCTCGCGTTCGTCGATATAGAACTCGCCCGCGTTCGCGCGTTCGTAGCCGGCGAGAATCTTCATCAACGTGGATTTGCCCGCGCCGTTTTCGCCGAGCAAGCCGTAGATACGCCCCGGCGCGAGATCGAAGCTGACGCCGTGCAGCACGCGCACCGGCCCGAACTGTTTTTCGATTCCTTCGAAGCGCACGGCGAGGCTCATCGTCACGCGCTCCTTCTTTGAATCAGCCGATGCGGCAGCAGCACGCCCGGCACCTCCGCGCGCGGATCGCGCAGCCGCTTGAGCAGCAGACCGGCCGCGGTTTCGCCGAGCAGTTGCATCGGCTGCGAGACGGTCGTGAGCGGCGGATCGACATGCGCGGCCACGGCGATATCGTCGAAGCCGACGACGGCCACATCGTCGGGCACGGCATAGCCCGCACCGCGAAAGCCGTTCATCACGCCGATGGCGAGCGTGTCGGACACGGCGAACGCGGCGGTCGGGCGCGCTTCCCCAAGCGCGGCGAGTTGCGCGGCGGCGCGTTCGCCGGCGTCGTAATCGAGGCTGTCGAGCTCGACCAGCCACGCCGGATGCGGCTCGATGCCCGCGTCCGCGAGCGCGTCGCGAAAGCCCGCGAGCCGCTGCTGTCCGTAGAGATAGCCTTGCCCCGAATTGATGAGCGCGATCTTGCGATGACCTTTGGCCGTCAGATAACGCACGACATCGCCCGCCGCGAGATGATTGTCGATGCCGACATACGGCACGCCCGCCGATGGATCGAACTCGCAGCACGCAACCCACGGCAAGGTCGATGCTTCTTCGGCAAGCGCCTTTTGCACCGCGGCGGGATCGAGGCAAATGGCGCCATCGGCGCGGCGTCCGCGCAAGAGATCGAAATAGCTTCGCTCGCGCAGCGGGTCCGCGCCGGTATCGCACAACAGCATGAAATAGCCGTTCTGACGCGCGACGCTGTCGATGCCGCGCACGATCGCCGCATAGAACGGATTGCCGAAGTCGGGGACCATCGTGAGGAGCAGGCGGCTTTCCGCCGTGCGCAGATTGCGCGCGAGTTCGTTGATGCGATAGCCGCTCGCCGCGACCGCCTGACGGACTTTTTCGCGCGTCGCCTCGCGAACGTTCGTGTGCCCGTTGAGCACGCGCGATACCGTGGCGACGGACACGCCCGCGCGCTCGGCGACGTCGGCAATCGATACTTCCTCGCGTGGACGAACGGTATCTGACATCGCTGAAGTCGCTCGCGGCGATCGAGATGTAATGGATTACATTATTTGATCGGACGAGCGCGAAGGCAACAGCAATCGACTAGGGAAAAACGCTTAAGAGGGCACATGTCGATCTCGTGTCATGTTGCTCGTCGTAGTGGTCAGAGCGCGCCGAATGGCGCTCGACACCAATACTCTCATTTCAAGGAGCAATCCACATGCGATTCATGATGCTAATGATCCCGCGCGGCTACGAAAGCGCCGCGCCCGGCACGATGCCGGCCGCGGACGCCGTCGCCGCCATGATGAAGTACAACGAGGAATTGCAAAAGGCGGGCGTGCTGCTGGCGCTCGACGGACTGCATCCCCCGTCGATGGGCGCGCGCGTCACGTTCGAAGGCGGCAAGCCGCGCGTCACCGACGGACCGTTCGCCGAAGCAAAGGAAGTGCTGGGCGGTTACTGGATGCTTCAGGTCAAATCGCGCGAGGAAGCGATCGAGTGGGCGAAACGCTGCCCGGCCTCGGACAGCGAGATGATCGAAGTGCGTCAGGTGATGGAGATGGACGATTTCCCGCCGGACGTGCAGCAGGCCGCGGCGGGATTCGAGGAAATGCAGAGCAGGAACAAGCCTTAGGCGAGCGCCTCCAGCGCGAGCGCGATGCCTTGCCCGCCGCCGATGCACAGCGTCACGATGGCGCGCTTAACGCCATCGCGGCGCATCGCGTGAGCGAGGCGCGTCGTGAGCACCGCGCCGGTCGCGCCGATCGGATGCCCATGCGCGATCGCGCCGCCTTCCACGTTGACGATGTCCTCCGGCACGCCGAGCGTCCGCGCCACCGCGATCGGCACCGCCGCGAACGCTTCGTTGATCTCGAAGCGCTCGACATCGCCGAGCGACCATCCCGCGCGCTGCAGCGCCAGTTGCACGGCGGGCACCGGACCGAGACCGAACATGCCCGGCTCGACCGCCGCCACGCCGAACGCCGCGAGCCGCACGAACGGTTCTATGCCCCGCGCGTCGGCTTCATCGCGGCTCGTCACGATCATCGCCGATGCACCGCTGTTCAGGCCGGGCGCGTTGCCCGCCGTGATCGCGCCATCGGGACGGAACGCCGGACGCAGCTTCGCGAGCGTCGCAAGCGTCGTATCCGGGCGCGGCTGCTCGTCGCGCACGAACGCGACGGTTTGCTTGCCCTGCTTCACGTCGATGCTCGCGATTTCCGCATCGAACACGCCGTCGCGCTGCGCCGCCGCGAACAGTTGCTGCGAGCGCTCGGCCCAGCGGTCCTGCGCCTCGCGCGTGATGTCGAGCTTCGTCACGAGGTCTTCCGTGTGCCAGCCGGAATGTTCGCCGGAGAAGGCGTCGACGAGGCCGTCGCGCAACATGCTGTCGTAGATCTGCGCGTGGCCCATGCGATAACCGCGCCGGCCGCCATCGAGCAGATACGGCGCGCGATCCATGTTTTCCATGCCGCCAGCGATGGTGACTTTCGCCACGCCCGCCGCGATTTCAGTCGCCGCCGACGCGATGGCCTGCGCGCCCGAGCCGCACACGCGGTTCACCGTCAGCGCGGGCACCGTGACCGGCAGGCCGCCGCCGACCGACGCCTGCCGCGCGGGATTCATGCGGTTGCCCGCCTGGATCACGTTGCCGAACGTGACCGAATCGACCGATGCAAGATCGAGCGACGCACCCGCGCGCCGCAGCGTCTCGGCGATCGCGGCCGCGCCGAGATCGACGGCGGGCGTGTCCTTCAGCGCGCCGTTGAACGCGCCGATCGCCGTGCGCACCGGATGACACAATACGATGTCTTCTGAAAACATGTCGAACCCTCTTAGCGCGCGATGCCCGTGAGATAGATCGGCTTGTCAGTCGACAGCGACGCCTTGATCGCGCGGCCGGTGTCATCGACGGTCACTTCCTCCTGATTCTTCGCGACCGCCGCGAGCACCGCGTTCACGACATGCTCCGGCGACGATTTCGGCGCGGTGATCTGCCTGACCATGTCCGTATCGATGAAGCCGGGATGCGCCGACACGACCAGCGTGCCCTGCCCGCGCAGTTCCTCGCGCAGCGCGTTGGTGGCCGCCCACGCCGCCGCCTTCGAGATGTGATACGCCCCGCCCGCGGGCAGCGACGCCCAGCTCAGCACCGACAGAATATTGATGACCGCGCCGCCGCCGTTCTTCTTCAGCGTGGGCGCGAATGCCTGCGTGAGCGCGATCGGACCGAACGTGTTGATTTCGAGCAGATCGCGAATGCCTTGCGTCGACGCCGGATCGACGAGCAGGCCGCGCGTCGTCACGCCCGCGTTGTTCACGATCACGTCGACGTCGGTGTAGGTGGCCGCCGCTTCGTTGATGTCGGCGGTGTTGGTCACGTCGAGCCGGATCGCATGGACGCCGGGAATATCGACGCTTTTCGGATCGCGCGCCGCCGCATACACCTTCGCCGCGCCCGCTTTCAGCAGCGATTGCGCGAATTGCTTGCCGAGACCGCGATTCGCGCCGGTGACGAGTACCACTTTTCCTTCGATCTGCATGACGTTGCTCCGATTATCTGTGCATATGCACTGGTAGTGCCGAGTAAAAGGCCCGCGCGATGCGGGCCTGCTGTAGACCGCTCACTCCATCGTCGTGAGTTCGAATAGCGATGCGCGCAATGCCTTCGCGCGTTTCTCGCCGAACTTCGCCTCGAATTCCGCCTGTGCTGCGCGCCATTGGGCCGACGCCTTCACGAGCGTGTCCTTGCCCGCCGCCGTAAGCCGCAGGCCGACCGCGCGCGAATTCGCCGACTCCTGCGCCGCTTCCACGAGGCCGTCGCGCTGCAACGGCTTGAGCGCACGCACGAGCGTCGTGCGGTCCATCACCATCGAATCGGACAGTTCGGCCATCTGCACGCCGGGCTTACGCCCGATCGCCGCGATGATCGTGAACTGCGCCGCCGTGATGCCGACGACCGCAATATGCCGTTCGTACATCTGCGACACGTAACGCGCGGCCTGACGGATCGCGAAACAGTTGCAGTCGAGGGGAGAAGAGCTGGGGTTCATGTGTCGCAGGATATTTGTGCATATACACTTTGTCAACCGGGGAAATTTCAATCGATGCGATAGGCGCCGCGCGGGCATTGACGGGAATCGTCGCGCGCGATCGGGCGGCCAAACGCGCGAAGCCGCACCGGGCTTGCGAAGCGGCGGACGCGGGCTATGCCGAAATCCGCATCGCGCGCGCGACTAAACACCAAGACGCGCCGAAATTGGCTCCCTACATTGCGCATGTCCGCTGCTCGTGCCGGGCTGAGCGCGAAGCGGCTGTCCTCGGCGCACGCATCGTAGGACGTTTGAGGGCAAGCCCGTCTTGCCGGCACGGCATCGGTCGCGTTTCAATCGACTTCAGACCAAAAAGGAGAGCAAACCATGCGCGTTCGTACCCAACCTCTGGCGTGGCTCGTGGCCTGCGCCACGGCGTCTCTCGGCGCCGTGCCGTTCGCGGCGAGCGCCGAGGATCTCGCGGTGAAAGTCGGTTTCGCCGCGCCGCTCACCGGCGCGAATGCGGGCTATGGCAAGGACCTGCAGAACGGCGTGCAGCTCGCGCTCGACGAAGCCAACGCGAAAAAGATCACGATCGGCGGCAAGACCGCGAAGTTCGAGATTCACGCGGAGGACGATCAGGCCGATCCGCGCATCGGCGTGCAGGCGGCCCAGAAGCTCGTCGACGACGGCGTGGCGGTCGTCGTCGGCCACTTCAATTCGGGCACGACGCTGCCCGCCTCGCCGATCTACAACACCGCGGGCATCCCGATGATCGATCCCGCCGCGACCAACCCGACGATCACCACGCGCGGCCTGGAAAACGTCTTCACGGTCATTTCGAGCGACGCGCAGAACGCAGGCAACGCCGGCGTCTACGCGGTGACCACGACGAAGGCGAAGCGCATCGCGATCATCGACGACCGCACGGCCTTCGGCCAGGGCGAAGCCGACGAGTTCGAAAAGGCGGTGAAGGCGAAAGGCGGCACGATCGTCACGCGCGAATACAGCGACAACCAGACCGTCGATTTCAGCGCGCAACTCACGCGCATCAAGGCGGTCAACGCGGATCTGATCTTCTTCGGCGGCCTCGATCGCCAGGCGGCCGCGGTCGTCAAACGGATGAAGCAGCTCGGCATGAACGCGCAATTCGTGGGCGGCGGCGGCGTGATGGACGCCGATTTCCTCAAGCTCGCCGGCGATGCCGCCGAGGGCGCGCAAGCATGGGAATACGGCAGCCCGCTCGACAAGCTGCCCGACGGCAAGGCGTTCAGCGACAAGTTCCAGAAGCGCTTCGGCGTGGCGATTCTGTCGTATGCGCCGTTCGGCTACGACGCCGCGTGGGCCGCCATCAACGCGATGCAAAAGGCCAATTCCGCCGATCCGAAGGTGTACCGTCCGGCGCTGAAGTCGAACAAGTTCGAAGGCATCACGGGGCCGATCGCGTTCGACAGCAACGGCGCGCTGAAGAACGCGTCGTCGACGCTGTATCAGGTGAAAAACGGGCAGTGGGCATCGGTGGTCACCAAGCACGGCATGTAAGGCTCGGCCGGCACGGCGCGCTGCGGCACATTCGGCGGCGGCGCGCCTTCTCCCCCGGCTCAGGCTGCCTTCGAATCCGGCGCCTGCGTGGTCGCCGCTATGAATCGCTCGAGGCGCTCATTACATGCAATGATGTCGGCGAGACGCACCTCGCGCAATTGCCGGTCGTGCTCGTTGACGATGGCCATCAGCCCCGGCAACCTTGCCTCTGAGAGCCGCCACTCGCCCGTCTGCGCGCCGGCATCCAGCATCGCCAGCATGCCTTCCTCGGCCTCGCGGATGATATCCGGGTCGAGCAATCCATGCCCCACTTCCGACAGCAGCCGCGTGAGCAGAACGGCATGCGCGATGCACTGCGCCTCAGTCCGGCTCGCGCCGCCTTGGCGCATGACTTCGAGCGCAAGACGGCATTGCAGGATGACCGTATCGGCATCGTGCCGGGGCATGGGCAACCAGTAGGCTCGCGCAGTGCGCGGCCGGCTGCTCTTCGCGGATTTTCTGCTTCTGGAATGTGGCATTTTGGGGAACGAGACCGACGTTTCGCGGATTCAGGTGAGCACGACGAGCGCGAGCGTGGACGTCAACGCGAGCCACGCATTCAGATAGATGAACCAGGATGATCTGAGAAACCGGAATAGCGATGGCGGCGGCATGAACTCGCCCTTCTCGTCGAACCTCCACAAATCAATGTACATGGTGACCGTGCTGCACACCATCGCGACCGTGGCGCCGCCCAGTATGATCAGTAGTACAAACGTAAACCATTCCTCCGGATAGATTGCCGTGTAATCAGGGTACATCGCCCGCCTCCGCCGAATCGATTGTCGCGTTGACTATTCTTTTCTCGATGTCTTCGCCGACATGCGATCCAGACGAAGGTCATGGACCGATGCTATCCGAGCCAACCCTTCATCGCGCTATCACGAACGTATCGGATACCCAAGTGTTTGTACCGATATATCGATTCAATCCGCTCGCGTGCGCAACACGTAGCCGAGGCCGCGCAACGTCATGATCTGCGCGCTCGACGATGACAGGTGCTTGCGCAAGCGGTGAATGTAGATGTCGATGGCGTCGTCGCTCGGCGCGTCGTCGAGGCTTGAGATGCTGTCCACGAGCATGGCCTTCGACACCGTCTTGCCCTGTCGCAACATGAGCGCTTCCAGAATCGCGTGCTCGCGTCGCCGCAGCGAAAGAATCTCGTCGTGCAGACAGAATTCGCGTGTGTCGAACCGGTAGTAAAGATCGCCGCACGTCAGCTCGCTATCGTGCTGCCCCGTCTGACGCCGCACGAGCGCCTTGATGCGCGCCACCAGTTCGCGCACGTCGACGGGCTTGACCACGTAGTCGTCGGCTCCCGCGTTGAAACAATCCACCTTGTCATCGACGGAACCGTGCGCGGTCAGCATCAGCACCGGCATGTTCTTGCCGCGACGCCGCAGCCGCGCAAGCAGGTCCTTGCCGCTCATCGACGGCAGCCGTATATCGAGCAGCACGACGTCGTAGCCCGGTTGCTGGAGCATCGCCTCGGCCCGTTCCGCGTCGGGAACGTAGTCGATCACGAAGCCTTCGGCCTTCAGGAGTCTCACGAGCCACTCGGAGAGTTCGGCGTTATCGTCGACCAGCAGCAGCTTCATCGCCGGCTCCCTGACTGCGCGCCGCAGGCAATATCACCGTGGCGGTCAGACCGCGGCCATCGGCGCCCGGAGCGAGCGCCACGTCGCCGCCGTGCCGGCGCGCGATTTCCCTCGCGATCGGCAAGCCGAGGCCGGTGCCATCCGTCGATGTGGAACCGCGCACGAAGCGCTCGAAAGCGCGCTCGCGGATGTCGTCTGGAAGTCCCGGTCCGTTGTCCATCACCTGCGACTCGATCCGGTCTGCTTCGCGTTTCGCGACTACGGTCACCCGGCCTCCTGTCTGCGTGTAGCGAATGGCGTTGTCGATGAGATTGGTCACGAGCGCCATCAGCAGCTCCGGGTTGCCCTTCACGCACAGGTCTTCGCCGATTTCCGCGCCGAGATCGATGTTGCGCCGCTGCGCCGCCGCGAGCATCTCTTCGAGCGCCGACGCCAGCACTGCGCCGAAGTCCGTTTCGATGAGCGCAGGTTGAGGCGTCGACTCCGCCTGCGCCATCATCAGCAACTGATTGGTCATGTCCTTCAACTTTTGCGTGCTGCGGCAGGCTCCGAAGAGCGCATCGGCCCGGGCGGCGGCGTTTTCATCGAGGCGGCGCGCATACTGGAGCTGCGCGTCGAGCAGCGCGAGCGGCGTGCGCAGCTGATGCGCGGCGTCCGCAACGAACTGCCGCTGCGCCTCGCTGTGAAGCTTCAGTTGCGCGATACATTGATTGATCGCATCGACGATCGGCTGCAGCTCGCGCGGCAGGCCTTGCGCGCACATCGGTTCGAGCTGCAGCGGCTCACGCCCGGCGACCTCGTCCTTCAGCTTCATCAGCGGGTCGAGCTCGAATTTCAGTCCCAAGGGAACCAGCACGGCGACCAGCAACAGCATGAGCGATCCGACGACCAGTTGCGGACGCCACAGCTCGTCGAGCATCGCGCAGCGCGACCCCTCGGTCTTGGCGACGATCACCGTTACCGGCACGACCTTGCCCGCGTCGTACAGCTCGCGCCGATACGCAACCGCCCGCACGGGCATGCCGGCGAGTCTTACGTGATAAAAGACGGGCCCGACGGCCCGGGTGTCCGGCGCAGCCAGATCGGGCCGGCCGCCGAGCAGTTGCCCCGACCCCGTTTCGAGCTTGTAGAAAACCTGATCGCGATAGGGCGATTCGAAAAGCTCGAACGCGGCGGGCGGAATGTCGGCGACGGGCCCGCCATCGTTCCAATGGACGTCCTCCGCGATGATCCGCGCGGAGGCCAGCAACATTCTGTCCTGCAAACGATCCGCGGTGCGGCGAGCATTGTCGTAGCCGGTGATCGCCGCCATCGAAACGAACAACGCGAGCGGCACGAGCAGCCACAGCAGCAGCCGCGCGCGCAGGCCAGGCTGGACGCCGGCATCGCGCGTTCGCGCCGATGTGATCGGGCGGCGGCTGCGCGCCCCGTGCGGGAGAGCATGGCCCGAAACGTCGAGGCGATCGTAAGGTGTCTTTAATTTTAGTCCGGGCATATTGCGCACGTGACGGAAGAATCCGAGTCGCGCCCGGAGATTTCCGTCGGTTGATCGAGCTGCGCGATGCAGCTTTATATTGCGCGGATTTTATGTGATTAAATCCTTCGCGCCGCTTTCGCGCATTCCCTTAGGCATGGGGGAATACCATGAGCGCAGTCAGCAATGCGCGCGGTTTGCACCGATCAGTGCTCCCGGCCGCTCGTCTGCGAACCGGGTGTTTCGCGCGTCGTCCTGGCCTCGCCATCGAGCCATTGCGCGAACTGCTGCAACGCCTGCGACGGCGCCGGCCGCTCCGGATAAACGAGGTAGTACGCGGCGCCGCTCGCGACGCGCAACGGGAACGGCGCAATCACGCGCCTCGCCCGCAGGTCTTCCTCGATCAGCGAGACATCGCCGATCGTCACGCCGAGACCCTGCATCGCCGAAGAAATGGCCAGATCGAGTGTGTCGAAATGTTGCGCTTTCGTCGACGGCAGGCCCGCGTAGCCGTACGCGCCGAGCCACAGGAGCCAGTCGCGGCGATCGCGCGTGGGATGCAGCAGGGTTTTGCCCGCGAGATCGTCGGGGGTCGGCGCGACGCTTTTTCGCGGCTTCCACAATTCCGGTGCACAGACCGGGGTCAGCACTTCGTCGAAGAGATGATGCACGGTCAGGCCCTTCAGCGACGGCGCATCGCCGAAGACGATGGCCGCATCGAACTGCTCCGCGCCGAAATCGACGCCGTGCGACACCGATGCGGTCACTTCAACAACCAGGTCCGGACGCTCGTTCTGCAGCCGGATGACGCGCGGGAGCACCCAGCGCATCGCGCAGGTCGGGCACTTCACGCGCAAGATGCCGGATTGCGCGCCGCCTTTCGCGAGCGCATCGCCGATCTGTGCGAACGCCTGCTGCAACGGCGCGACGAGCAGGGCGCCGTGGTGCGTGAGCGCGAGCCCGCGCGCCTGCCGCGTGAAGAGCGCGTAGCCGAGATGCGCCTCCAGCCCCGCGATCTGGCGGCTGACCGCGCCCTGCGTCACGTTCAGGGTGTCGGCGGCGCGCGTGAAATTGAGTTTCTGCGCGACGACCAGGAACGTTCTCAGGACATCGAGGGAAGGCAGCGGTTTCATCGGGTTTTTGACATATAGCCATGATCTGAAAGCATGGCTAGTATGACAAAGTTTCGATTGTCCGCGCTTTATGGCTGCGGTTGAATCGTCGGCAATATCGTCGAACCGCAATTCCGGAGACACCTGCCGTGCACAGCGCCTGTATTCCCGAGTCGAAGCTGCCGAACGTCGGCACGACCATTTTCACCGTCATCGGCCAGTTGGCCGAGGAGCATCACGCGCTCAATCTGTCGCAGGGCGCGCCGAATTTCGCGTGCGACCCGAAGCTCGTCGAAGGCGTCGAGCGAGCCATGCGGGCAGGACATAACCAGTACTCGCCGATGTCGGGCGTGCTCGCGCTGCGCGAGGCGATCGCGGTGAAGACGCAAAAGCTGTACGGCGCGACCTACGACCCGGGCACGGAAGTCACGGTGGTCGCGAGCGCGAGCGAAGGCCTGTACGCGACGATCAGCGCACTCGTGCATCCCGGCGACGAGGTGATCTACTTCGAGCCGTCGTTCGACAGCTACGCGCCCATCGTGCAACTGCAAGGCGCAAAGCCTGTCGCGATCAAGCTGTCGCCGGAGGATTTCCGCATCGACTGGGACGAAGTGGCGGCCGCGATCACGCCGAAGACGCGCATGATCCTCGTCAACACGCCTCACAATCCGACCGGCAGCGCGTTCACGTCCGCCGACATCGAGCGCCTTACGGCGCTCACGCGCGGCACGAAGATCATCGTGCTGTCCGATGAGGTCTACGAGCACGTCGTGTTCGACGGCGCGCTGCATCACGGCATGGCGCGCTATCCGGAGCTGGCGGAGCGCAGCGTGATCGTGTCGTCGTTCGGCAAGTCGTATCACGTGACGGGCTGGCGCGTCGGCTACTGTCTCGCACCCGCGGCGCTGACCGCGGAGATCCGCAAGGTTCACCAGTTCATGACCTTTTCCGCCGACACGCCGATGCAGATGGCGTTCGCCGAAGCGCTCGCGGACGCATCGAGCTATCTGAATCTCGGCCCGTTCTATCAGCACAAGCGCGATCTGCTCGCCGAGTCGCTGAAGGGCTCGCGCTTCGAACTGTTGCCGAGCGCGGGCAGCTTCTTCATGCTTGCGCGTTACGACGCGATTTCGGACGAAAGCGACAGCGACTTCGTGCTGCGCCTGATCCGCGAGGCGCGCGTCGCGACGATTCCACTGTCGGCGTTCTATACCGACGGCACCGACAGCCGCCTGATCCGTCTTTCCTTCGCAAAGGACGACGACACGCTCATCGAAGGCGCGCGCCGCCTTTGCTCGATCTGACGATTTTTTTGGAGACCAACACGATGAAACTGAATCACATCGCCGGCGCATTGTTTGTCGCATGCAGCTTCGCAAGCGGCGCCGCGCTCGCCGCCGACACCTTGCGCTTCGGGCTGGAGGCGCAATATCCGCCGTTCGAATCGAAATCGTCGACGGGCGAACTGCAAGGACTCGATATCGATGTCGGCAATGCGGTGTGCGTCGCCGCGAAGATGCAGTGCAAATGGGTCGAAACCTCGTTCGACGGCCTGATCCCCGCGCTGCAGGGCCGCAAGTTCGACGCGATCAATTCCGCCATGAACGCGACCGAGCAGCGCCGCCAGGCGATCGACTTCACGACGGTCGTGTATCGCGTGCCGACGCAGCTGATCGCGAAGAAAGGCAGCGGTCTGGAGCCGACGTCGGCGTCGCTCAAGGGCAAGACCGTGGGCGTGCTGCAAGGCTCGATTCAGGAGACGTTCGCCAAGGCGCATTGGGAAAACGACGGCGTGAAGGTCGTGCCGTATCAGGACCAGAATCAGGTGTATGCGGATCTCAAGTCCGGCCGTCTCGACGGGACGCTGGTGCTCGCGCCCGCAGGACAGAGCGGTTTCCTGTCGAAGCCGGATGGCGAAGGATTTGCGTTCGTCGGCGCGCCGGTGCGGGACGACAAGATTCTCGGCAGCGGCATCGCCTACGGCGTGCGCAAGGGCGACGATGCGCTCAAGGCGAAGCTCAACGCGGCGATCGAGAAGGTCAAGGCGGACGGCACCATCGACAAGTACGCGAAGAAGTATCTGGGGAATATCGATATTTCCTCGAAGTAATCGGGCGGGCGCGCGGCGGCGATGTTGCCGCGCGCCGCTCGTCACGATTCACAATTGCAGGAAGGCGCGGATCGCGTACTTCGCGGCGTCGAGTTCGTCTTCCGTGACCGTCTCGCCACGGAACGCGAGTTCCCGGTGAACATGGCTCCACGTACGAATCTGATCGATCAGGGCGACACCGGGACGCTCCAGACTGCTGATCGGCACTTCCGTTTCCCATCCCCGAATCGTCGACGTGACCGGCAGGCCGGTGAAGCGGCCGGTGATCTCGTTCATCACGACATCGGAGATGACCAGCACCGCGCGATATCCGTCCCGTTCGTTGCCCTTCGACGGGCCGACGTGCAACCGCACGACATCGCCCGCATCGGGAATTTTGTGTGTGTCAACGCGTCGATACATTTTTTGGAGCGCCGTGCAGGCATCCCTCTGTCGTTCGGCTAAGCATGTTTCTTTAAGCACTGGCACACTGGCGGCTTGATCTGATTCGGCCGCGCCTCGCACATGGCAATGCAGCGGCTTCACGCCCGGAATCCGCATGAGCACGCCGCCGACGCCGAACCCCGCCGCCGCACCGCCACCGCCGCTCGAAGGCGGCAAGCTCGTCCTCGCCACCTTCGCGGTGGCGCTCGCGACGTTCATGAACGTGCTCGATTCGTCGATCGCCAATGTCGCGATTCCGACGATTTCCGGCAATCTCGGCGTGTCCGTCAACGAAGGAACATGGGTCATCACCGTGTTCGCCGCGTCGAACGCCGTCTCGATTCCGCTCACCGGCTGGCTCACGCAGCGGCTCGGTCAGGTGCGTCTTTTCGTCGGCGCGATTCTGATGTTCGTGCTGTCGTCGTGGCTGTGCGGGCTCGCGCCCAGTCTGCCGGTGCTGCTGTTGGCGCGCGTGCTGCAGGGCGCCGTGGCCGGGCCGCTGATTCCGCTGTCGCAGGCCATCCTGCTCGGCTCGTATCCGAAAGAGAAGTCGTCGATGGCGCTTTCCCTCTGGGCGATGACCGCGACCGTCGGCCCGATCGCCGGTCCCGCGCTCGGCGGCTGGATCACCGACAGCTATTCGTGGTCGTGGATCTTCTACATCAACATTCCGGTGGGCATTTTCGCGGCGGGCGTGACGTGGCTCATCTACCGCGAGCGCGAGTCGCCGGCGCGCAAGGCGCCGATCGACGTGATCGGGCTGGCGCTGCTTATTACATGGGTCGCGTCGCTGCAGATCATGCTCGACAAGGGACGCGATCTCGACTGGTTTTCGTCGCCGCTGATCGTGGCGCTGGCGATCGTCGCGGCGATCGCGTTCGCCTTCTTCGTCGTGTGGGAGCTGACGGACCCGAATCCCGTCGTCGATTTGCGGCTTTTCACCGGACGCAATTTCTTCGGCGGGACGGTGGCGATTTCCGTCGCGTACGGCGTGTTCTTCGGCAATCTCGTGCTGCTGCCGCAATGGATGCAGCAGTATCTGAACTACCGTTCCATCGATGCCGGACTCGTCACCGCGCCGCTCGGCATCTTCGCCGTCGTGCTCGCGCCGGTGATGGGCAAGGTCTTGCCGCGCAGCGACGCGCGCATCATCGCGACGGCGGCGTTCATCGGTTTCGCGTTCGTCTTCTGGCTACGCTCGAAGTACGTGATCGAGATCGACACCTGGCATCTCGTCTTGCCGACGCTGCTGCAAGGCATCCCGATGGCGATGTTCTTCGTGCCGCTCACGGCGATCGTGCTGTCGGGCCTGCCGCCATCGAAGATTCCGGCGGCGGCGGGCTTATCGAACTTCGCGCGGGTGTTTTGCGGCGCGGTGGGAACATCGCTCGCGGGCAATGCGTGGGATAACCGCATCGCGCTGCATCACGAGCGGCTGACCGAGCAGGCGAACGTCTACAACCCCGCGTTTCTGCAATCGCTCGGGCTGTCGCGATCGACGCTCGATGTGAGCGAGGCGCAGGCGCGCGGCATGTTCAATTTCACGGTGAACTCGCAAGCCGCGATGATGGGTCTCAACGATATTTTTCTGATCTCGGCGGTGATCTTCATTCTGATCATTCCGCTGATCTGGATCACGAAGGTGGCGAAGGGAGGCGGTGGCGGGGCGGCTTCCGGGGCGCATTGAGGTTGGCGAGCCCACTGGCTCGCACGCCGGCTAGTCCGGGAAGAACGACTCTGACAGCGCGTCAGTCATCGACCAGGGACAGTTTTCCGGCAGCATGGCCATGCCAATTTTCATTTCCTTGGCCGCCTGCTGCCGCGCGTCGCCCCACATGTCGCTGATCCAGTCCTCATCGTGAAGCATCGGCTTCAGACTCGGTGTTTTCCTCAAGCGACGCCCGATTGCCGCGCGCTGGACTCGAATCGTGGTTTGCCAACTCGTGCCTCGCCGCTCCGGCTGCCATTGCCACTTCAGCAGATGCGCGAGCAACACCGCCATCCTGTTCGCAAATTCCCTTTGTTCGCTCTTGCCCACGTCCTCGATTTCCTCTGCGATATGCTCGATATCGATGGACGCAAGCTTCCCTGCACGCAGCAGCGCGGCCTGTTCCCTGGCCCACGCCACTACGTCCTTCTCATAAGGTGTTCCCATCGGCTGATTCCCGTCTTCCTTCGAACTGTCGGTATCGCCGATACTAGTCTTTGCTTTCTCGTTCATTCAGTCGTCCAAACGGCCAGCGCCGCTCACTTCAACCCAAGCTCTACGCGCGAACCCGCGCCCTTGTCCTTGATATCGTCCGCGCTCAGCTTCGGCGCCACGACGAAAATGCGCGTGTTGTCGATTTTCCCGTCGAAATATTCCTGTACCGCCTGCGCGCGGCGCTGCGCCAGATCGCGCAGCGAGCCTTCGTCCACCGGCGCGTTTTTCGTCAGCGCCGCCTTCATGTCGTCGTCAGGCAAGGACTTCGTCATGCCGATGAGATTCGTCGGCTTCTTGAAATCCGCCGACTTGTACACCTTCGCCAGGTATTTGTCGTAGTCGGCGCCCGATACCTTGATCGCGTTCCAGTCAACATTCTCGCCGCTGCTCGACATGTCGCGCACCTTCGCCCGCTTCACCTGGCTGTCGACCCACGCGGCGCGCAATGCGGGCTCGTCGGTCTTCGGGTCGACGCGGCCTGTCACGTCCACGCGCACCGATGGCTTGTCGACCAATGCCTTCGCGATCGTATCGAGCTTCTTCTGCGCGGCATCGTTGAGGCTGGCCGAGCCCGCATCGAATTCGACGTAGTTCAGATCCTCGCCGCCCCCGCCGAACGCATGCGCGAGCAGCGTGAATGGCGCGGTCACCGCCTTCTGCACGAGATTCAGAATAGCCTGCCACACGAGGCCGCCGATCGAGAACTCCGGATTGTCGAGCGAGCCGGTAATCGGAATGTTCACATCGATTTCGCCGCGCGAGTTCTTCAGCAGCGACACCGCGAGCCGCACCGGCAGCTTCGTCGCCGTCGGATTGTCGATGTGATCGCCGAACGTCAGTTGATCGATGAACAAATGGTTGTTCGCCGTGAGCTTGTTGTCGGCGAGCATGTAATGCAGATCGACGTTGAGCTTGCCCTTCGTGATCGGATAGCCCGCGTACTTCGACGAATACGGCGTGAGGTTCGTCAGCTCGACGCCGTGCGCGCTCGCCGTGAGATCGAGCGCGGGCTTGTCGATCAGCGGATTGACCTGCCCCTTGATCGACACGGGCCCGTTCGCCGCCAGTTTCGCCGATACATCGACGGGCGCGGGGGTCGTCGAATGCGTGCCGAACGCGCCGATCGTGCCGTTGATCGCGACGAGATTCGCCGTGTAGTTCGGCTTGATGAAGTTGTCCGTGTACGTGACGCGGCCGTCTTGCAGCACGAGCTGGCCGAAGCGCATGTTGAGCGGCGGCCCGGCCGTCGCGGCTGTATTCACCGGCACGGTCGCGGGTGCGCTCGTGGGTGTGCTCGCTACTGCGGGCGCGGACGCGCCCTCGTCTTTGCCAGCGTCGCGCGTCACGGAGCGCGGCCCGCCCTCGCCCGCCACGACGCTCTTCAGGTTCAGCTTGCCTTGCGCATCGAGCAGCACGCGGCCGTAGAACTTCGCGAAGATCACGCGCGCCGCGTCGATATCGGTGCCGCGCTCGCCGTAGTTCACCTTCACGTTGGTCAATCCGAGCAGCTTCCAGCCGGCGAAACGGTCGGACGTCGCCTTGTCGAGCGTGCGCACGTCAGATAGCGACACATCGCCCTTGTACGACGCCGCGAGCGTCTTGCCGCTGCCCGACATCGCGACGTCGCCGTTCGCGTTCAGATATCCGCTCGTCACTTCGATATTCAGCTTGTCGCCGAAATACGGCTCGAACGCGGACGCATCGACCTGATCGCCCTTCACGTGCAGAGCGAGCTTGAGCGGCGTGACCGTGACATTGCCGCCGATCGCGAGCGCGCCCTTGCCGTTCAGCGTGAGCTTGCCGTCGACGGCGAGCGGCTTCGTGAGGTCGTCGCTGAACTGCTTCACGTTCACCGCGAGCGGCGCGATGCGCAGCTTGACGGGGCGCGCCGTGGTTTCGTCGGTGATATTGGCCGATGCGCCGTCCAGCGAAATCTGCCCGATCTGATACCGCCACGCCGGCCCCGCTTGCTGCGCTTTCTGGATCTTGCGCGTCGCGGTCTGCTCGGGCGCGGCCTCGTGCGGCCCCGCGAGCGCGGCGAGGTCGATGCTCCCGTCCTTGCGGCGCGTCGCATCGAGCGCGAGGCCGTTCAGTTGCACGCTGTCGAGCGATGCCTGGCGCGCGGATACATCGACCTTGCCGATCTTCGCCACCGCCGACTGAAGCTTGATCGGCGCGCCGCCGCCCGCATTCGGCACGAGCGTGAGCGCGTCGAGCTTCACGTCGCCCGAACCGACCTGCACGCCGCCATCGGCTTTGCTCCAGTCCACGGACACCGGCAGATTCGCGCCGAGCGTGCCGCTCGCGACGCGCGCGGCCATCAGGTTCGCGAGATACGGCTGCAACGGCGGCAGCACGAAGCCATTCAGCGCGAGCTTCGCGTCAGCCGTTTTCCCGGCGAGCGCGACGTTGCCGGACGCGTCGAGCGTGCCGCCGTGATCGAACGCGGTCTTGAGCGTGTATTTCGCCGGTGACTTCGAGAGCGTGGAAAAGCCGTCGAGCGTCACGGCGAGCCCGGTCAGCGCGCCCTGCACGCGCGCCTTGAGCAACTGATCGTCGAGCACGATCTTGCCGTCGCTGATTGCGAGATGGCGGATCGCGAGGTCGAGCGGCGGCGCTTCTTTCTGTGCTTCCTTCTGTGCTTCCTTTGCTTCCTTTTGCGCTTGCTTCTGCGTCTGCTCGGCGGTTTGCTTCGGCTCGGGTCCGGCGAGCTTTTGCACATTCAGCACGCCGGCCGAATCGCGCACGAGCCGCACATCCGGATTGGCGAGCGTGACCTCGTCGAGGTGATAGATATCGCGCAACGGCTCCGCATTCGCGATCTTCACATGCAGCGCGCGCGCGGCGACGAGCGGCGCGTCCGATTTGTCGGTGACGGCGAGATCGGCGAGATCGGCAGTGCCTTCGATGCGGATCGTCGGCGTATCGCCGGAAATGGCGAAGCTGATGTTGAGATCGGTCGAGAGCTTGCCGCTCTTCACCGCGACCGGCACCGAGGCCGGCGCATAAGACGCGATCCGTGGCACGTCGAGCCCGTCGAGCGACAGCGCGACCTCCGATTCGCGCGACTGCGCGAACGGCTTGGTGCGGCCCTTCACGACGAGCGGCGAACCGTCGATGCGCGCCTGCAACAGCGGCGTCACGAAAATATTGGTGGCGGACGGCAGCGTTGCGATGAACGGAATGCCGAGCGCGAAGCGGTCGATCACGTGCTTGGCCTTCAGAAGCCTGTCATCGAACGTGATCTGGCCGTTTTCGACGCGGATGTTCGACACCGAGAAACGCGCGGGCTTCTCCGATGGCGTCGGCGACGGCTTCGCGAACTTCGCGATGAGATCGGAGAAATTGAAATGCTCGCCATCGAAGCGCACGACATTGATGCGCGGCGAATCGATTTTCAGCTCGTTGACGACCGGCGCGAGCCTGAAGACGGACGCCCACGACGTGCGCACGACGAGCCGCGATACATCGACGAAATCGGCCGAGCCGCCCGGCGCCTTCGCGAGATTCGCGGGCGATTCGCCGATATGCACGCCATCGGCTTCGAAATCGAGCGTATAGGGATTGAGCGAGATGCGCCGGATCGTGACGGGCCGGTCCAGTTGCTTCGCGAGCTGCTGCTCGGCGATATGCCGGATGACCGGCGGCGCGATGAAGAATCCGAGCGCGCCGATAACCAATATTGCAATCAGCAAGCCGATGAAGATGCGCCGCGTGCGACGCGCGTGAACGACGCCGCGCAGCGTCTGACCGGCGGAAACAAGTGAAGACCTGGTGATGCTTGACATTCGATGCGCGGCGACGAGCCGCCCGTATGAGCGCCGCCCGAGCTTCGCCGTCCCGGGAAAAGATGAAGCTCGAGTATACGACGGCGCGGCCCGCAAACGTTGGCCAAAGCGCGCCAGAAAGACATAAAGGCCGCGAAAAATTCGCGGCCTTTATGTTCATCAACGGCTCGATCACTTGCGTTCGACGGGCGGCGGCGCCCACGAACCGTCGCTCGCCTGCGGCTTGGGCGCATAAAGACGCATCGCGATCTGGAATTCGCCTGCGGGCGCGGGCAGCCAGTTCGCATCGCGCGCGCGTCCCGGCGATTTCGCCGACACGATCACGTCGATGGAGCCATCGCGATTCTTTCTGAAGCGATCGCGATCGGAGACCGACAGGCGCGGCAGCTTCGCCGCGTCCGTGAGCGCGCCGTCCTTCGTGTAGGCGGTGATCGTCCAGAAGCCGCGCACCGGCGGCAAACGGTCCGGCGCGAAGTGCAGCGTGTACTGGTTCGCGCCGTTGAGCGCGTGGCCTTCGTCGTCCACGCGCGTGACGGGCTTCACCTCGCCTTCCTTCGTGCCCGTCGCGACCTGCCGGCGGGCAAGATACGCGCGCAGCGTGTAGTCCGTGCCGTAGATGCCGACGCCATCGCCGAACCAGGTCCAGCCGTTCTTCGTGACCGCATTCGGCGGCACCGTCGCGAGCCGCTCGCGGGCATCGGCGAGGCCGGAATCGAGCAGCGGCGCGTCGGACTTCCTGAACTGCACCGGCTCGCCCGGCTTCACGCCGAGCTCGGCGAGCTGGCTCATCGCGTGGGCGTCATCGGCGGCGGCGGGATTGTCGTCGAGCGAACGGGCAAGGCGCGCGAAGAACGCGTTCGCATCGAGCGCCTCGGCCTGCGCGCCCGGCGTGGCCGCCGCCAGCGCGGAGGACAGCGGCGGCACCGCGGGCTGCTTCGCGCCGCTCGCGGGCCACGCGCCCGCGACGGCCGGCGTCGGGTCGGACACGGAGCCTTTCGCGGGCGTGAGCGTGTCGATGCGCATCGCTGCCTGCAGCTTGCTCGCCTCGCGCACGTCGCGCGGGCCGTTCACGCGCACGCGCACCGAAAGCCATACGTAGCGCGTGCGCGTCTCCACGCGCGTTGCGTTCGCGGGCAGCGTGCCGGTCCAGCCTGCGGGCACGAACGCGATCAGTTGCATCTTCGGATACGGCGTCGTGTCGGCGCTGGAATAAAGCGCGTTGGTCCAGGCATCGAAGGCGCGGGCGTCGAGATAGCGGCCGCGAGGCGCGGCGGGCAGCGAGACGATGACGGGATCGGCGGAGACATCGAGCCAGGCGGTGGAATCGAGCGTGTCGACGCTCGGCGAGCCGGCCGCGCCCGCCGGCGGCAGCGCGCTCGCATGACGGAACGCATTGAGCGGCGCCTGGCCGGGCTGCCCGGCGCCGCCGCTCGCCCGCTCTCGCGCGATGTCGGTGGCGACGAGCGGAAAGCCGAACGTATAGGCATCGGCGACCTGATTCTTCACCCAGCCGGCGGTGGTCGGTTTCAGCTCGGGCGCTTTGGTCGCACAGCCGGAAAGGATCGCGATTCCGGCGAGGCTCACGCTCATCCAGATGGCGGCGTCGAGCGGAAACGTCCAGCGTCGGTTGTTCTTCATTCGAATGGAAATCCGGTTCTTCTTTCGATTTGAGTTCGCGCGCTATTCGGCTCGCGATCGATCGGGGACACGCTCGCATACGCGATGATCGCCGCTTCCAGGCCCCGCGCGGCGCACCACGAGCACGATCTCGAAACTCGGGTTTTAACTTATCCGCTGTCTATAGGCAAGATAAAGGACAGGGGAAGCGGATAAAACAGCGAAAGCGTTTCGAAGCATGCACCAAACGCCCGTCGAAAGCACGCGTGACGCGCCACCCGCGCTTCTCGCGTACCATCATCGTTCAATTGTCATTCCCCACTCTTCCCGCCGAGTCTGCCGATGTATTTGCCCGCCCATTTCGAAGAAAGCCGCGCGGAAGTTCTTCACGCGCTGATCGCCGCGTATCCGTTCGGCGCGCTCGTCACGCACGGTCCCGACGGACTCGACGCAAACCATGTGCCCTTCGAGCTCGATGCCGCCACGGGCGCGCACGGCACGCTGCGGGCGCACGTCGCGCGGGCGAATCCGGTGTGGCGCGGAGTCGGACAAGGCGACGACGTGCTCGTGATCTTCCAGGGCGAGCACGGCTACATCTCGCCGAACTTCTATCCGGGCAAGCAGGAGACGCATCGCCAGGTGCCGACCTGGAACTACCTCGTCGTGCATGCGCACGGCCGCATCACCATTCGCGACGACGAAGCCTACGTGCGCGGCGTCGTCGCCAGGCTCACGCGCAAAATGGAGGCGGGCGAGGCCGCGCCGTGGAAGATGGGCGACGCCCCGCGCGATTACATCGATCAGATGTTGACGGCGATCGTCGGTATCGAAATCGAAGTGACGCGGCTCGTCGGCAAGGCGAAGCTGTCGCAGAACAAGGAAGACGCCGATCGCGTGGGCGCCGTGAAAGGCCTGCGCGCGCGCGGCGGCGACGCGGCCAACGCCCTCGCCGACGCCATGGCCGGCTCGATGAACGGCGTGGCGCGCGACTGAGTTTTTAATCGCACGACGCGATTCGTGCCGCCCTTGACCTTCCAATCATTGGAAGGTCGATACTGGTCTCGTTAGGGATTCGCGCGCTTTGACTTTCACTTCGCGCGGTCCCGGCCAGACCGGAGTTTCATCATGTCCACCGCAACATCGTCTGAAAACCCCCGAACCGCGGAGCTCGCTGTCAGCGGCATGACGTGCGCGTCGTGCGTCGCGCGCGTCGAGAAAGTGCTCAAACGCGTGCCGGGCGTCGAGAGCGTCGCGGTCAATCTCGCGACCGAGAAGGCGACGGTGCACGCGAGCGCCGCCGTCACCGACGATCAGCTCGTCGCCGCCATCGCGAAAGCCGGCTACGAAGCCGCGCCGATCGTGCCGGAAGCGCCGCCTGTTGCCGCACCGCAGGCGTTCGACCGCGAATTGGCGGCCGTTCTCGCTTCTGCCGTGCTGACCCTGCCGCTGCTCGCGCCGATGCTCGGCCTGACGCTGAATCCGTGGCTTCAGCTCGCGCTCGCGAGCGTCGTGCAATTCGGCTTCGGCGCGCGCTTTTATCTCGGCGGCTGGCGCGCGGTGCGTGCGTTCGCGGGCAACATGGATCTGCTCGTCGCGCTGGGCACGTCGGCGGCGTGGGGCTTGTCCGTCTGGCAGATGGCCGCGCACGGCGGCATGACGGAGCATCTGTTCTTCGAGGCGTCGGCGGTCGTCATCACGCTCGTGCGCTTCGGCAAATGGCTGGAAGCGCGCGCGAAACGGCAGACCACGGACGCGATCCGCGCGCTCAACGCGCTGCGCCCGGACAAGGCGCGGGTGCGCGATCCGCAGAATCCCGCGCGCGAACGCGATGTGGCGCTCGCCGACGTGCGGATCGGCGATATCGCCATCGTGCGGCCGGGCGAGCGCGTGCCGGTCGACGGCATCGTGCGCGAGGGCCGCACGCATATCGACGAATCGCTGATCACGGGCGAAAGCTTGGCCGTAGCGAAGGAGCCGGGCGCGCGCACGACCGGTGGCTCGATCAACGGCGAAGGTGTGATCGCGATCGAAACCACGGCGATCGGCGCGGAAACGACGCTCGCGCGCATCATCCGGCTGGTCGAATCGGCGCAGGCTGAGAAGGCGCCGATCCAGCGGCTCGTCGATCGCGTGTCGGCGGTCTTCGTGCCGGCCATTCTGGCGATCGCGCTCGTCACACTCGGCGGCTGGCTGCTGCATGGCGCGGATGCCGAAACCGCGCTGCTGAACGCGGTCGCGGTGCTCGTGATCGCGTGCCCGTGCGCGCTCGGGCTGGCCACGCCGACCGCGATCATGGCGGGCACGGGCGTCGCGGCGCGCCAGGGCATTCTGATCAAGGACGCGCAGGCGCTGGAGCAGGCGCACGCCATCAAAATCGTCGCGTTCGATAAAACCGGCACGCTGACCGTGGGGAAACCGGGCCTCGTCGCGTTCGATGCCGCGCCGGGTCAGGATCGCGATGCGGCGCTCGCGCTCGCCGCCGCCGTGCAGCGCATGAGCGAGCATCCGTTGGCGAAGGCCGTCGTCGCGGCGGCTGACGGCGTCGCGCGTTTCGATGCGAGCGCGGCGCGCGCGGTCGCGGGGCGTGGCGTCGAGGCGAATGTCGGCGAAAAGCGCATCGCGATCGGCAGCGCGCGCTGGCTCGCGGAACTGAAGCTCGACGTGCCGCCGACGCTCGCCGCACGCGCGCGCGAACTGGAAGCGCAGGGCAACACGATTTCCTGGCTGATCGAACGCGACGATCACGACGCCGCCGTGCTCGCGCTCTTCGCATTCGGCGATACCGTCAAGCCCACCGCGCGCGCCGCCATCGAACGGCTCGCGGACATGGGCGTGCAAAGCGCGCTCGTCACCGGCGACAACGAGGGCAGCGCGCGGGCCGTCGCGCGCGCGCTGGGCATTCCGTCGGAACAGGTGTTCGCGCAGACCTTGCCCGACGACAAGGCGCGCGTCGTCGCCAGCCTGAAAAGCCGAGGCATCGTCGCGATGGCCGGCGACGGCATCAACGACGCCCCCGCGCTCGCCGCCGCCGATATCGGCATCGCGATGGCAAGCGGCACGGACGTCGCGATCGAAGCGGCCGGCGTCACGCTGATGCGCGGCGACCCGGCGCTCGTCGCGGACGCGATCGACATTTCACGGCGCACGTACCGCAAGATTCAGCAGAACCTGTTCTGGGCGTTCGTCTACAACCTGATCGGCATTCCGCTCGCGGCGTTCGGGCTGCTCGATCCGATGTTCGCGGGCGCGGCGATGGCGTTTTCGAGCGTGAGCGTCGTGACCAACGCGCTGCTGTTGCGGGCGTGGCGCGCTCAGGCGGGCGCGGCGGAAGACGCGCGCGCCGGCAAGCCGATCACGCGGCCTGCGTAACGCGCGTCCTTCGCGGCGACGGACGGCTCGGCGGCGATGCGCGCGGCGATGTCTTCATCGAACGATGCGGACTTCGGCGCGCCGCTCGAATCGATGTGCATCATCATCTGCTCGCACGCCGAAACCGGCTCGTGCGCGTCGCCCTCGAACATTTCCAGGTAGAGATGGACGCGCTTTTTGTCATGCGCGATCACGCTCGTCTCGACGCGCACCGCCGCGCCTTCCTTGATCTCGCGCAGATAGCTGATGTGCGCTTCGAGCGTGTAGAGCGTGCGTTGCCGCGCGCTTCGGCCAGCCTCGTCGAGACCGATGCGGTCCATGAACGCATCGGTCGTGAGGCTGTAGATCAGCATGTAGAACGCGTCGCGCAGATGGCCGTTGTAGTCGACCCATTCGGGTTTGACCGTGTCGCGATAGATCATTTTTTAATCCTCGATGCCGTGCCGCGCCTTCGCCTGCGCGATCGCTTCGATCACGCTCGCGATGCAGTCGTCGCGATAACGCTCCAGCGCCTTGATGCTGCGCCCGTTCGTCTGCCGCGACGTGCCGTCCACTACGCGGTCGATCAGCCCGTCGGTCAGCTTTGGCGCGACGAGCTTCGTCCACGGCAATTCGAGCGCGGGGCCGAATTGCTGCATGAAGTGTCGCATGCCCGCCTCGCCGCCCGCCAGCGTGTACGTGAGGAAGCTGCCCATGAACGACCAGCGGATGCCTGCGCCGTAGCGGATCGCGTCGTCGATTTCGCCGGTCGTCGCGACCCCGTCGTTCACGAGATGCAGCGCCTCGCGCCACAGCGCTTCGAGCAGCCGGTCCGCGACGAAGCCCGGCACTTCCTTCCTGACGCGCAACGGCCGCATGCCGATGGACGCATAGAAGCCGATGGCGGCATCGATCGCTTCGCCGGAAGTCTGCTCACCGCCGAGCACTTCGACGAGCGGCAGCAGATACACCGGATTGAACGGATGGCCGACGACGCAGCGTTGAGGATTCACGGCGCGCGCGTAGAAATCGCTCGGCAGGAGACCCGATGTCGACGATGCGATGATCGCATCCGGTTTTGCCGCGCGGCTCACGCGCTCGTGCAGCGCGAGCTTCAGTTCCTCGCGTTCGGGCGCGCTTTCCTGGATGAAATCCGCATCGGCGACGCATGCTTCGACGCTCGCGACGACGCGCAATCTGTCCTGCGATGCGCCCTTCGCCAGCCCGACGCGTTCGAGCGCGGGCCACGCATTCGCGACGTTCGCGCGCAGTTGCGCCTCGGCGCCGGGCGCGGGGTCCCACGCGGTGACGTCGAGACCTGCTCCGAGCGCGCGCGCTACCCAGCCGCTGCCGATCACACCCGCGCCGAGCGCGGCGAATTGCTTGACTTGCATGTTGGCGATGTCCTTTGAGTTCAGGCGAGTTGTTCGAGCTTGCGTTTTTCGAGCGGACGTTCGCCGCGCGGCGGCAGGCCGAGCTTTCTGCGTCCTTCGGCGGGCGTGAGCACGCGTGCCCCCAGGCGTTCGATGATTTCCACGGCGCGCTGCACGAGCGAGCCGTTGGTCGCGTGCACACCGCGATCGAGCCACAGGTTGTCTTCCAGGCCGACGCGCACGTGGCCGCCGAGCAGCATGGCTTGCGCGACCATCGGCATTTGCATGCGGCCGATGCCGAAGCCGGCCCAGTGCGCGCCCGGCGGCAGGTTGTCGACCATGGCTTTCATCGTGCCGGTGTCGGGCGGCGCGCCCCACGGAATGCCCATGCAGAGCTGGAAGAGCGGCGGGTTATCGAGCAGGCCTTCTTTCAGCAGTTGGTTGGCGAACCACAGATGGCCGGTGTCGAAGATTTCCAGTTCCGGCTTCACGCCGAGTTCCTGGATGCGTTTGGCGCCGGCTCTCAGCTGGGCCGGGGTCGAGACGTAGATGGTGTCGCCATCGCCGAAGTTGAGCGTGCCGCAATCGAGCGTGCAGATTTCGGGCAGCAACTCTTCGACGTGGGCAAGGCGCGTCAGGCCGCCGACGAGGTCGGTGCCTTTGCCGAAGCGCATCGGGTCTTCGCCCGGGCCGATTTCCAGGTCGCCGCCCATGCCTGCGGTGAGATTGATGATGACGTCGGTGTTCGATGACCGGATGCGGTCGACCACTTCCCGGTATAGCGCGGGGTCGCGGCTGCCTCTGCCCGTCTTTGGATCGCGAACGTGGCAGTGCGCGACGGTTGCGCCCGCGCGGGCCGCTTCTATCGCTGCTTCTGCTATCTGCTTTGGTGTCACCGGGACTGCGGGATGCCTTGCCGTGGTGTCGCCGGCGCCGGTGACGGCGCATGTCAAGATCACTTCGTAGTTCATGATTTCTTGCTTCCTTTTACTGTTAGGGTTCCTTCTTTTTTTTGAAATCCTGAATTCGTGTCGGTCTATTGGCGTTGCCCCTCCCCGGGGCGGGGGTAACTTTCTTTGCTGCTGCAAAGAAAGTCACCAAAGAAAGCAGCTTTCCCCAGCCTAAGCACTTCATGCCGGCCGCGGCACAGAACTATCTTCGTGGTCCGGCAGTAGCGAGTGCCCCCACAAAACTCACCGGGCTTGGATCGCGCACGGTCTGACTCGTCGCACCACATAACTTGCTGGTTCAGCATCTAATAGCTCCAGCCCGCTTCGCGGCCGACGGGTTAAGCGGGTATGCGTGCACTTCTTTACTAACGTCTCTATCTCACAGCAGGTTTCCCTTGCAGACCCAACGGCAGCGCGTAGCGCTGTGCCGGAACTCTTTCGTGCTGAACCAGCTCGCTTAACGTTATCGGGCGGCGGACCGTGCGCGGTCCACGCCCGATTGGACCTACGAGAACACTCGCTACTCTGGGGGCCATTCAGCCAATCGCCTGTGCCGCGGCCGGCATGAAGCACTTTGGATGGGGAGAGTTGCTTTCTTTGCCTACTTTCTTTGCGTCGACCAGAGTTGGCGCTTTAGCATTTACTCTGGTCCCGAGCAAAGAAAGTAGGTGCCGCCCCGCACAGGGGCAACGCTAATAAACCAACGCGAAAACGGGATCCGGCGAAGAAAAATCAGAGCCCGAGATACTGCCTCACCGCCGGCAGGCCGTCCCTCCCATCCACAGTCTTGACCCCGGCAAGCCAGGCATCCAACACCTGCGGGTTCTGCTTCAGATAAGCCTTGGCCGCTTCCTGGGGCCGCTCCTTATTCATGACAGGTTGCATCAACCGATTCTCGAGATCGGTCGTAAACCGAAGGTTAGAAACAAACTTCCCCGCATTCGGACAGCGCGTCAGAAAATCCGTATTCGTCAACGTATAAACCCGCGCCTCGCCATAGTTCGGCCCAAACACCTCATCACCGCCGGCAAGGTAATTGATCTTCATCTGAATGTTCATCGGATGCGGCTCCCAGCCCAAAAACACCACAGGCTTCTTCTCACGCACCGCGCGCCCGACCGTCACCAGCATCCCCGCCTCGCTCGATTCAACGAGCTTGAATCCACCAAGCCCGAACTGATTCGTGTCAATCATCTTCTGGATCTTCGCATTCGCACTGCTGCCAGGCTCGATGCCGTAAATCGTGCCGCCCAGCTCATCGCGATGTTTCGCAATGTCCGCAAACGTCTTGATGCCCGCGTCATAGGCATAACTCGGCACGGCAAGCGTCGCCTTCGCGCCGGAAAGATTCGGCGGTTCCAGTTTCTGAATGCTCTTCTGTTCGAGGAACGGCTCGACCGCCTTCTGCTGCACCGGCCACCAATAACCGAGCGATATATCGATCTGCTTGCTCTTCAAGCCCGCCAGCGATATAGGCACCGACGCCACCGTCGTCCGCGGCGCATAACCCAGCCCCTCGAAAACGACCGACGCAAGCGCCGTCGTCGTTGTGATATCGGTCCAGCCGATATCGACGAAGCGCACCGTGCGGCAGCTCGCGTCCTCCGCGCCCTGCGCATGCGCGGTCTGCGTGGCGGCAAGCGCGGCTGCGCAGGCGCCGGCAACAAGCAGGTTCGAAATAAGGCGATGTCTCATGGCGTGGCTTCCGTTGAATGTTGAATCGATGCGCCGGTTCGATTGCTGGCGTGATGAGAAAGTACCGCCGCATAAAAGCGTCCGAACGTCCGCTTGCGACCGCGACTTGACTGCCTGCGACCTGCCCTTCCTCTCGCGTTAAGTTTGCGCATCACCTTTCACAAACATTTCGTGCGCACTTTCGATAGTGTTAATGCCGAATTGAAATCATCGGCCCGGGAAGCGGGGTATTTCTTGCCGCTTTGCGCAATCCAGATCATATTTAGCCGCATTTGCGCAAGACCGACTTTTGCCGAAACGCTGCGGACTTTGTGGTAGTCCGCACGTTACGAGCGTTTCTCTCCGGTTAATCTGATCGAAAGGGATACGCTCGTCTCCGGCACCGGCGCGCGCACAGGAAACAGCAAGATTTCCTGCAGTCGTCGTCGCACAGGCTGCCATTTAAAAACACCGCAAATACAAAGGGTTATCCGAGACATGGACCGTCAGGACGCCATCCGTGAACGCTCGCGCTTTTATAAACGCGAAGCGCTCTTTCAGCCTTCCGCCGAACAAGTCTCGACCTCGCGCATGACCGTCTTCACCCAGGCGTTCGAAAAAGCGAGCGGCGAGCGTTTCATCAATTATTCACAATTGCACGCTTTTTCGGCGCGTGAATACCGGCAATTCTGGAAATGTTTTCTCGGATCGCTTTCCGATCTCGAATGGTCGGGTTCCAGTGAGCCTGTCTGCATTGGCGACCAATGCGAAACAGCGCGGTTTTTCCCCAACGTCGAATTGAATTACGCCGAAAATCTGCTCGGCAAACGCATTGCCCCCGATGACGCCCCCGCGCTCACTTCGTGCTACGCGGACGGCCGCCGCATCGCTTATACACGCGGCGAGCTGCGCGAGCGCGTCGTGCGCCTCGCGCAAACACTCTCCGAACTCGGGTTGAAGTCCGGCGACCGCGT
>NZ_FCOF02000007.1 GCF_001544755.2 Caballeronia catudaia
GGCGCGGCTGAAGGGGTCGCCGGGGCGGTGCTTGGCGGCGCGGGTTCGAGCGACGGCGATTCGATGCTCAAGAGCTTGAGCGATACTGATACTGGCAACGCTAGTTCGTTGCTCAGTGACGCGCAACCGTTCGAGTACCAGCCGGACATGCCAGTTGGTGAAGTCTTTGAGGTCGCTTCGCAGAAAATCAAGACACCAAACACGGGTGATCCTAGAACGTGGTATACGAATCCCGGCAGTGCGCAAATGCGCCTATTCGGGGATACCGGTGCGCCAGTGATTGATCTCGACTTCGATCACGTACATAACGGTCTTCGTCCGCACGCCCACAATTGGAATGATGGTGTGAGAGACGGCGGCAGCGATGTTGTCCCTTTCAGTCCTTGGAATCCTTAACATGGAAGAAAATTCAAGCGTTATCGCCCGGTATCATTCGTTTCATGACTGGTACTTGTGCGGCGTATCAGCCGATATGTTTAGCAAGGTTGTCGAGTTGACATTGATGTTCGACAACAGAAAGGATCGCGCTCGCCTGAGGTTCAGCGGAGCAACTCGCTGCTTGGTGAAAGATTTTCTGATTCAGAACATTATCTATTCTGTAGATGTGCTTTCGGATTTCGAGTCTCAAGAGTTCAAACAAGCCCGTTCAGCTTTAGACTGTTCTTATCCATGGGGTAAAGATAAACCGCCCAAGCCGATTGCTTCTATTAGCGCATCTATCGGCGCTGATCTGCTCATAGAGTTCGATTCGGTAGACGTGGAGTCCGAATAGCAAAAGGAAGTCGACACGGAATTGGACGAATCTCTAGAATCCTTACTGCGGTTCTATCGTATTCTGCGAAGTCTGGCGCGTGGTTGCGCCGGAACAGGCTTGGCGGCCTGTCATCCTCAAACCCGTGACGCCTGCGCAATGCAGGCGAAGCGTTAGTTGGACCCCGCCCGCTCCTGACCAAAGCGGCGCGGTGCTTTCGTACGCCTATGGGCGGGACGTGGCAGGGAACCCGAAAGGGTTGCCGGTTAGTGGTTTGAGGCTCCGGTCCGCCAACCTTGTCACTGTTCCCGCCCGCCCCGAGCGTCGGCTTGTTCCAACTTGTGCGTCTTCGCTGCGAGCGCCGCCTCCAGCGCTTGATACGCCTCCGTGCTGATAGCCGGATGAACGCCGCGCTCGATTTCATCGAACAGGAAAACCGGGCGCTCGCTTGGCACGATCTTCTTGGCCCATTCTTTCAAGTCCAGCCCGTAGACGTGTCGTCGTTCGTAACCAACGTGTTCGTCCGTTATTCTGCGCCCGTCTTCGCGACACACTGACAGTTCTCCAGCGTCAATCGCTTGATGAATCGCCCGAATGCGCGGCCCCAAGCACTTGATATAAGGATGGCGCAACGTCGCCCGCGCGAGCGCAGTTTGCTCGCCGATTGGCCGCGCGAGTTTCAATTCCTTTTCTACTTCATCGGCGGTCAATCCGCACCACATGGCTGCGGCGACCGGAACGTGATAGACCGAATAACAGGCCAGCACCGTAGCGCAGCTATCGTCTTCCCAAGGTTTGCCCATGCGTTTCTCCCCTACGCAAAGACATTGCACAAGCCGCAACAAAGACGCGGCATCACCCCTGTCTACTCAAAATTTCAGCAGTCTTGATGATGCTATCAGAATGGGACTTGTCTTATAAATGCCGATGAAGGACGAGACCTTCCAGAGACAGGTAGAACCATCCAGAACAATCCGCTGTATCGTTTCGACAACACATCACGCGCGGATAATCAGGACGACAAACGACCGTAGCCCGCGCCTGCTGATGGGCTATTTGATGGGCTGAAAAAGAAGAAACCCCGTAAGTCTTTGAACTTACGGGGTTTCTTTACCACTACTGGCGGAGACGGAGGGATTCGAACCCTCGATCCAGTTTTTAGCCAGATGCTCCCTTAGCAGGGGAGTGCCTTCGACCTCTCGGCCACGTCTCCCAAACTTTTCGTTGCACCGGGAGTGCAGTGCAACGAGATCGAGATAATAGCGTGTTCGCACGCGCCGGTCAAATTCGCATGACGATTTTTTTCAGATCATCAATGCCGAAACGCCGTGCTCCGCAAACCGCAACGATGTGAATGCCCGCGAGCCTCCACATCGGCGCTACAACACACGGCGAATTACCCGCGGTCCAGCTCGAACGCCTTGTGCAGCGCGCGCACGGCGAGTTCTGTGTACTTCTCGTCGATCAGCACGGAAATCTTTATTTCGGACGTCGAGATCATCTGAATGTTGATGCCCTCTTCCGACAGCGTGCGGAACATCGTGCTCGCGATGCCCACGTGCGAACGCATGCCAACACCCACCACCGAGACCTTCGACACCTTCGGATCGCCCAGCACGGTTTCCGCCTGGACGTGGCCCTTCACCTGGTTATTCAGGATTTCGAGCGCGCGCTGATAGTCGCCGCGGCCGACCGTGAACGTGAAGTCGGTCTTGCCGTTCACGCTCTGGTTCTGAATGATCATGTCGATGTCGATGTTCGCATCGGCGACCGGCCCGAGAATCTGATACGCGACGCCCGGCTTGTCGGGCACGCCCATGACCGCGATGCGCGCTTCGTCGCGCTGGAACGCGATGCCAGAAATCACTGCTTTTTCCATGTTCTCGTCTTCTTCAAAAGTAATCAGCGTGCCGGAGTGCATCTCGTCTGCGAGCGGCATCAGCGGATCGGTCAGGCTGGAGAGCACGCGCGTCTTCACCTGATACTTGCCGGCGAATTCCACCGAGCGGATCTGCAGCACCTTGGAGCCGAGGCTCGCCATTTCCAGCATCTCTTCGAAAGTCACGCGGTCGAGCCGGCGCGCTTCTTCGACGACGCGCGGGTCGGTCGTGTAGACGCCGTCGACGTCGGTATAAATCAGGCATTCGTCCGCCTCGAGCGCAGCGGCGATCGCCACCGCCGAGGTATCCGAGCCGCCGCGGCCGAGCGTCGCGATATGACCTTCGGGGTCCACGCCCTGGAAGCCCGTGATGACGACGACCTTGCCCGCGTCGAGCTCCTTCAGCACGCGCTCGCCGTCGATCTCGCTGATGCGCGCCTTCGTGAACGCGCTGTCGGTCCTGATCGGCACTTGCCAGCCGGCGTAACTCACGGCTTCGAGACCTTCGGCGTGCAGCGCGATGGCGAGAAGCCCCACGCTCACCTGCTCGCCGGTCGAGGCAATCATGTCGAGTTCGCGCGGGTCCGGGTCGGCCTTGAGGTCTCTCGCGAGACCGAGCAGGCGGTTCGTTTCGCCGGACATCGCCGAGGGCACGACGACCATCTTGTGGCCGGCCTTGTGCCATTTGGCGACGCGCTTGGCGACGTTCTTGATGCGCTCGACCGAGCCCATCGAAGTGCCGCCGTATTTGTGTACGATGAGTGCCATTTGCGTTTTGAACTGGAGGGAAAACCGCGCTTCACGCGCTCGATGCGCAGCGCTAGAGACTCGCGCTCGACCCGGCTTCGGGGATGTTGAAGCCTGCGAACAGTGTGGCGCTGCCGCACGCCCGCCGCGCGCTTGCTTACCTGCGCACGGATGCGTGGTTGCGGGCGAAATCGAGTCTTTTGAACGGAGATGCCGCGCAAAAACGCGCTTGGGCGAAACGAGTAACCGTACCCGATCGAAGCCGAAATTACAAGATGAGGCGCCCTCTCGCGGCGCCCTTTACCGAATGTCGCGGCGATTTTACCGGCTTCGGCACAACGGCTTCTCTTCGATCAGGCCAGCAGCAGATCCGGCCGCCACGAAATGCGGCGCAGCGGTCCGTGCCCGGCGCTCGGCGCGGCTTCGCGATTCACGCCCACGTGCGGGACGAACAGCAGCGCTTCACCGATGAACAGCAGCGGCACGTCCCGCTTCCAGGCCGGCACGCCGCGCTCCTGAAAAAGATTCTTGAGCGTGCGGCTCGGCGCTTCGCCCGCGACGCGCATGCGCTCGCCGCCCGCACGCGAACGCGCGACGAGCGGCGCCGCGCGCAGCACGCCCTCGCCGACCACATCGTCGGCGGGTGCATCGGCGGGCTCGAAGACGAACGAGCCGCGCCATTGCGGCAGACGCCATACTTCTTCGCCCTGCCATTGCAGTTCCGCCGCGGCCTTGAGCGCGGGCACGCCTTCGTCGAGATCGGGCGCATCGCCGCTGTCGCCCGCTTCCCAGGACAGCACATTGCGATACGCGCGCAAACAATGCCCCGCATGATCGACGCGCAACGCGTGACCGTCGCGCGCGGCGGCGGCATCGCGCAACTGGCGCAGCATGTCGGCGATGCGCGCCGTCGATGCCGTCAGCAATCCGCGCGAGCGAATCCAGTGGCGCATGAGGTTGATCGCGCGTTCGTCGTCGAGGGCGAGGAGCGCGTCGAGCGCGAGCGCGCCCTCTTCGCCCGCACTCTGCACGTGCTCGTAGTCGATGCGCGCGAGCTGATCCAGCAGCCGCTGCGCCGACGCCGCATGCGACGCGGTGCGCGCGAGCGCATCGCGGAAGCCGGGGAAATGCACCGCGAGAACCGGCAGCACGTCATGCCGCAGCGCGTTGCGCGAATAGCGCGTGTCGGCATTGGATTCATCGTCGATCCAGACGAGGTCGCGCTCGTGCGCGTACTGCTCCAGTTGCGCGCGCAACAGGCGCAAGAGCGGCCGCAGACGCGGCACCGCGCCATCGAACCGCTGCGGCGCCATTGCCGCGAGGCCCGCGACGCCCGCGCCGCGCAGCAGTTGCAGCAGCACGGTCTCGGCCTGATCGTCGGCGTGATGCGCGATCAGCAGCGCGCTCGCGCCATGTTCGTCGCAGAGAGCGTCGAGCGCACGATAACGCGCATCGCGCGCCGCCGCTTCGAGACTTTCGCCGCCCGCGCGCGCGACATCGACATGACGCGCTGCAAAGCGAACGTCGAGCGACGCCGCAAAACGCTCGCAATGCGCGGCCCATGCGTTGGCGTTCGGACTCAGCCCATGATGAATGTGCAGCGCGACGACACGCTGCGCGCCGAAGCAGCGCACGGCAGCATCGAGCAGCACGGTCGAGTCGAGTCCGCCGCTCAGTGCGACGGCGAGAGGCGCATCGGAGGAAAGATCCGCGTCCGAAACCGCCGCGCGCACCGCCTCGTAGACGAGGCGGCCGGCCGGGGTTTCGTTATCGGACGTCACGAGAGTTCGTGAGAGGTAAGAAAGAACCGGTTACGCGCCCGGCAGCGATTCCTTGTACTTGCCGTACGCCATCAGCTTTTCGAAGCGGCGCTCGCGCAGGTCGTTGACGCTCATGCCCTGGAACTGACGCAGCGAGTCGGCGAGCGCACGGCGCAGCAGCGCGGCCATGCCCTTCGAATCGCGATGCGCGCCGCCGAGCGGCTCGTTCACGATTTTATCGATGAGACCGAGCGCCTTCAGTCGATGCGCGGTGAGACCCAGCGCTTCGGCCGCCTCCGGCGCCTTCGCCGCGCTCTTCCACAGGATCGACGCGCAGCCTTCGGGCGAGATGACCGAGTACGTGGAGAATTGCAGCATCATCACGACGTCCGCGACGGCGACCGCGAGCGCGCCGCCCGAGCCGCCCTCGCCGATGATCGTCGTGATGATCGGCGTCTTGAGTTCCGCCATCACATAGAGATTGCGGCCGATCGCCTCCGACTGGCCGCGCTCTTCCGCGCCGATGCCCGGATACGCGCCCGGCGTATCGACGAACGTGAAAATGGGCAGGCTGAATTTTTCAGCGGTGCGCATCAGCCGCTCGGCCTTGCGATAGCCTTCCGGACGCGGCATGCCGAAGTTGCGCAGCGCGCGCTCCTTCGTGTCGCGGCCCTTCTGATGGCCGATCACCATGCATGGCTGACCGTTGAAACGCGCGAAGCCGCCGACGATCGCGAGGTCGTCCGCAAACGCGCGGTCGCCATGCAGTTCGTGGAAATCGGTGAAAAGTTCGCTCACATAGTCGAGCGTGTACGGACGCTGCGGATGACGCGCAATTTGCGAAACCTGCCAGGGCGACAGATTCGCGTAGAGATCCTTCGTGAGTTGCTGGCTCTTCTTCGAAAGCCGGTCGATTTCTTCCGAAATATCGACAGCGGAATCGTCCTGAACGAAGCGGAGTTCTTCGATCTTCGCTTCGAGTTCAGCGATCGGCTGCTCGAAATCCAGAAACGTGGTCTTCATGTGTTCGAGTCCTAGAACATCGGGCAGCGCGTATTCTAACCGCGTCCGTCCCTGATCAATGCGCGCGGAAGCTATGGATTATAAATCAACGATAGTTCCGCGATCCGCTGGCTGACGTCAATGGTCAGGTCAGTGGTCAGCGGGGATCGGATTGAGGCTGCGCCACATATACCAGGTCGCGACCGTGCGCCACGGCTCCCAGTTCGCCGCGACTTCGCGCGCTTCGCTGCGCGTGACCGGCTCGCCGCTGAAGTAGTTGACGCTGATCGCCTGAATGAGGCCGAGATCGTCGAGCGGCAACACGTCCGGACGCGACAGATTGAAGATGAGGAACATCTCCGCCGTCCATCGGCCGATGCCGCGAATCTGCGTGAGCTCGGCGATCACGGCTTCGTCGTCCATCGATGTCCAGGCATCGACATGCAGCGCGCCCGACTCGAAGTGCTGCGCGAGATCGAGAATGTATTCGGCCTTGCGACGCGACAGGCCGCACGCCTGCAGCTTGTCGTGACCGAGCCTGATGAAATGCGCGGGATGGACTTCGGGGCACGCGTTCTTGACGCGTTCCCAGATGGCCTGCGCGGCCTTCGTCGAGATCTGCTGGCCGGCGACCGAACGCGCGAGCGTCGAGAACGGATCGCCGAGATTGACGAGATGGATCTCGCCGAACTTCGGAATCAGCTTCTTGAGGATGCGGTCGCGCTTCATGAGATCGGCGCACGCGCGGTCCCAGTAATCGGGACGCGTGACTTCGCGTGTCAGTCCGCCGATCTGCACCGGCACCGCTGCATCCGACGTGACGACGCGCGACTTGCGCACGACCTCGCCCTGCTGCGTGTCCGGAACGATCGCCTGTGCATTCGCGCCATCGCCGGCGACGGCCCGGCCGTTGCCTTTCACGGGCGACGCCTCGGCTTCTTCCGTGCCTGCCCTCGACGCGCGCGCGGCGCCGTTCAGACGTGTCGCGGTCTCGGGCTTCGCGGCTTTGAGCGCGGCGCTTCTGGCGGGCTTGACGCCCGCGGCCGTGCGCTTCATCGCGGTGTTGCGTTCGCTCCCCGCGACGACGCCATCGATCTTCTGCGTGGTTGTTTTCGCTTGCGCGCTGCGCGGTCGCTTCGTTGCGCCCGACGCATCGCTAACAGACGCGGGTCGTTTGACCGGCGTCTTCCTGGCCGTTGCCATCTTGCCTCCTGCCTGGTGAGTCGATCAGAGGGTTCGAATGACCGCGTTCAAACGCGGCGCCATTCGGTCGACCCACCCGGTTTGTCTTCAAGAGCAATCCCGGCTTCGAGCAATTCGGCGCGAATCCGGTCTGCTTCGGCATAGTTCTTCGCCTGCTTGGCGGCGATGCGCTCGGCGATCTTCGCTTCGATCTCCTGCGGCGTGAGACTTGGCTCCAAGCCCGTGCCGCTCGCCTGCTGCAGAAAGACGCGCGGTTCGCGCCCGAGCAGGCCGAGCACGCCCGCGAGTCCCTTGAGCTGGCGAGCGAGCGCGGCATCGCGCGTGCGGTTCACTTCGCTCGCGAGATCGAACAGCACCGACACGGCCACCGGCGTGTTGAAGTCGTCGTTCATCGCAGACTGGAAACGCTGCGCGTTCGCTTCGCTCCAGTCAAGTTGCTGATTGTCCGGCTCGACATCCTTCAACGCCGTATATAGACGCGTCAGTGCATTCTTTGCGTCGTCGATATGCACGTCGCTGTAATTCAGCGGCGACCGATAGTGTGCCCGCGCAATAAAGAAGCGCACGACTTCGGCATCAAATTTTTCAAGGACTTCGCGGATCGTGAAGAAGTTGCCGAGCGACTTCGACATCTTTTCACTGTCGATCTGCACGAAGCCGTTGTGCATCCAGTAGTTCACGAAGTGCTTGCCCGTCGCGCCTTCGCTCTGCGCGATCTCGTTCTCGTGATGCGGGAACTGCAGATCCATGCCGCCGCCGTGGATGTCGAACTGCTCGCCGAGCAGCGTGCAGCCCATCGCGGAACATTCGATGTGCCAGCCCGGACGCCCGCGCCCCCACTTCGAGTCCCAGCCGGAGTCGGCGGGCTCGCCGGCCTTCGCCTGCTTCCACAACACGAAGTCGAGCGGATCTTCCTTCGCGTCGTTCGCGGCGACGCGCTCGCCCGCGCGCAAGTCCTCGATCGACTTGCCCGACAGCTTGCCGTAGTCGGCGAACTTGCGCACCGCGTAGTTCACGTCGCCGTCCTTCGCGTGATACGCGTAGCCGTTCGCGTGGAGCGCATCGATCATGCCGAGCATCTGCGGGATGAAGTCGGTCGCGCGCGGCTCGATATCCGCGCGCGCGACACCGAGCGCATCCATGTCCTCGTGCATCGCGGCGATGAAACGATGCGTGAGCGTCTTGATCGGCTCGTTGTTCTCGACGGCGCGGCGGATGATCTTGTCGTCGATGTCCGTGATGTTGCGCACGTACGTGACCTTATAGCCCGACTCGCGCAGCCATCGTTGCACGATGTCGAACACGACGAACATGCGCGCATGCCCGACGTGACAATAGTCATAGACCGTGATTCCGCAGACATACATGCGCACCTCGCCTTCGCGAAGCGGCGTGAAGGGTTGCTTGTCACGGGCGAGCGTGTTGTAGATGCGCAGCGAATTCATAGAAGGCGAAGCGTAGGCCGGAAGCGTCCGTGTACCGGAAAGCAGACGGCGTGAACGACGCGGGCGAGAGTCTGAAAGACGCACACGCGAGCGCGGACACGACGGTCATGCGACCAGGACGGAGACGGCCACGAGTGGCGAAAGACAGTCTGGGGCCGGCGCCGGATGCGAGCTTGGAACACCAAGCGCAAGACGCGTGCGCGGGACGTGCAGACCTTTTGTTAGAATGGGTCGGAGTATAACACCGGGACCTGAGCCTATGAAATGTCGAAGCGGCCGCGCGGCGGGTATGACATGCCGCGCTTTGCGCCCGGTCGAAAGCCTTTCCGGACAGCATGCCGCATCGGGCGTTTCTGCTCGCTTCATGAGTCGCGCATCGAAGCCTGCGCCGTCTCTTTCACCGTCCGTTTTGTCCATTCGGCCGCTTTCGTGGCTTCTTTCGCTGCACCATTCATTGACTCGATTCCAAGTGATCCATCGCAAAGCGCGCACGCCTCTGCAACTCTCTTGCCGGTCCGTCTCCCGGTTCGCGCCCGGCACGCTCCACACATTCGCCGCACGCACGCTCGCCATCGCGACGCTCGGGTTGGCCGCATGCATCGGCGTGTCGGGCGCCGCGTTCGCGCAGACTTCGCCCGCCACGCGCGACGACACGCCGCAAATCGATGCCGCCATCGCGAACAAGCAGTGGACCGACGCGCTCACGCAGCTCGATGCGCGCATCGCGAGCAATCCGCGCGACGCGCAGGCGAAGTTCAAGCGCGCCACCGTGCTCGCGCGCCTGAATCGCGACGACGAAGCCATCGCCGCCTTCACCGAGCTCACGCAGACGTACCCCGAACTGCCCGAGCCGTACAACAACCTCGCCGCGCTCTATGCGAAGAAAGGACGCTATGAGGACGCGCGCGCCGCGCTCGAAACCGCGGTCAAGGCGAACCCCGGCTATGCGCTCGCGTACGACAACCTGGGCGATCTTTACCTGCGGCTCGCGAGCGAGTCGTACAAGCGTGCGCAATCGCTCGGCTCGAAGAGCCCTCTGACGAGCCAGCGCATCGCGGCGATCCAGAACATCTACACGCCGCCGAAGAAACGCGCGTCCGCTCTGGATACGGCCTCGGGCGCGCGCGCTGCGACGGTTCCCAACACGGCCGCGGACGAATGGGCGCCAGCGTCCGGCACCGGTGGAACGAGCGGAACGAGCACGGGGACGATGCCCTCGCCCGACGAATACTCACCATTCGGCGGCCCGACCACCCCGCTGCCGACGTCGCCCTATGTGGCGCCAAAAACGCAGCCGTGAGCGCAACCGTAAGCGCGCGGACCTGCGCGCGGTAAGCTGTCGCCTTGCATCGCGGTATCGGGCGCGCCTGGCTTCGCGGCCGACTGTTTGCATTCACCACACGAGGATTGATCCTTCATGAAATTCCTGATGTTGGCGCTTTCGAGCGCTGCCCTGATCGCGAGCGCGCCCGCGTTCGCCCAGCCGAACGCGCAGGCCGCGCACCCCGTCGTGCTCATCAAGACCACGCAAGGCGACATCAAGGTCGAGCTGTATCCGGAAAAGGCGCCGAAGACCGTGGCGAACTTTTTGGATTACGTGAAGTCCGGTCAATACAGCGGCACGATCTTTCATCGCGTGATTCCGGGCTTCATGATTCAGGGCGGCGGCTACAGCACGAGCTTCGCCGAGAAGCCGACGCGCGCGCCGATTCCGCTCGAAAGTAAGAACGGCCTGAAGAACATGACGGGCACGATCGCGATGGCGCGCACCAGCGACCCGAATTCGGCCACCGCGCAGTTCTTCATCAATACGGTCGATAATGCGGGTCTCGACTATCCGAGCCCGGACGGCAACGGTTACGCGGTGTTCGGCAAGGTCGTCGCGGGCATGGACGTCGTGAAGAAGATCGAAGGCAGCCCGACCACCTCGCGCGGCCCGATGCAGAACGTTCCGCAAAAGCCGGCCGTGATCGAAGCGGCCACGGTGGTTCCGCAGTAACACGTCGCACTAACACCGCGCAGCAACACGAAGCGCCCTTCACTCCCGCGGCGCGCAACGCTTTGCGCCGCGGCTCAATCAAACACACAGGAGAGAACATCATCATGGTCGAACTGCATACGAACCACGGCGTCATCAAGCTCGAACTGGACGCGGAGAAGGCGCCGAAGTCCGTCGAGAACTTCCTCAACTATGTGAAGAAGGGTCATTACGACAACACCGTGTTCCACCGCGTCATCGACGGCTTCATGATCCAGGGCGGCGGCTTCGAGCCGGGCATGAAGCAGAAGCCGACCGACGCGCCGATCGACAACGAAGCCAACAACGGTCTGACGAACGACACGGGCACCGTCGCGATGGCGCGCACGAACGATCCGCATTCGGCGACCGCGCAGTTCTTCATCAACGTGAAGGACAACGACTTCCTGAACCACTCGTCGCCGACGCCGCAAGGCTGGGGCTACACGGTGTTCGGCCGTGTGGTCGAAGGCATGGACGTGGTCGAGAAGATCAAGAAGGTCAAGACCGGCTCGAAGGGCTTCCATCAGGACGTGCCGGTCGACGACGTGGTGATCGAGAAGGCCGTCGTGGTCTGATCCCGGTCATTGCATGATCGATACGAAGACTTCTTCCGATCGCGAAGCAGCGGGCGCAGCGAATCAAGCGCGTCCGCTGTTTTTCATTGCGGACCTGCATCTCTCCGAAGCGATTCCGAAGACGGTCGCCGCGTTCGAGCATTTCATCGACGTCACGGCGAACGACGCCGACTCCGTTTTCATCCTCGGCGACCTGTTCGAGTTCTGGATCGGCGACGACATTCTCGATGCGTCCGCAACGGACCCGCGCGCCAGCTTCGCGCGCCGCATGACGCACAAGCTGCACACGCTGACCGAGCGCGGCATCGGTCTTTACGTGATGCGCGGCAATCGTGATTTCCTGCTGGGCAGGCGCTTCATGAAAGACGCGGGCGCGATGTCCCTGCCCGATCCGTTCGTCATCACCGCATTCGGCAAGCGCATCGTGCTCGCGCACGGCGACGGTCTTTGCACGGCGGACCGCGCCTATCAACGCTTTCGCGCCTTCGCGCGCAACGCATTCGCGCAGCGACTCTTTCTCGCGCTGCCGCTAGAGACGCGGCTCGGCATCGGCCAGCGCATGCGCACGAAGAGCGAGGGCGCGCGCGTGACGGGCGTCTCGGCGAAATACGACGTGACGAAAAAAGCCGTGTCGGATGTTTTCATCCGCAATCACACGGATACGCTGATTCACGGCCATACGCACCGCCCCGCGATGCATCGCGAAGTCGAAGGCGTGCGCTGGGTCCTGCCCGACTGGGAACTCGATGCAGACACGCCGCGCGGCGGCTATCTGCGTCTGGACAAGAACGGCGTGAGCGCGCTGCCGCTTTAACGCCCGAGCGCAGCGCTACGTTCCGCCTGCTCGTCGCACTGGCCGTCCATCGACGTGCATAGGCGCTTCAGATCGACGAGCGCGGCGCCATCCACGCCATTGAGCGCCTCCACGCGCGCACCGAGCCGTTCGAGCGCCGCGACGATCTCGTCGATGCGCTGCGTCTGCGTCGACGCGTGATCGATGAGACCGTGGATCGCGAGCGAGACCGGATCGTCGGCGTTCGGCGTGATGCCGTAGGCGCAGAAGCCTTCGCGCTTCGTTTCCTGCGCCCTGGACACGGCCGGCATCACGATGCGCGCCGGATTGCCCACCGCCGTGCCGCCCGCCGGCACCGGCTTGACGACGACGGCGTTCGAGCCGATCTTCGCGTCCGCGCCGATCGTGAAGCCGCCGAGCACCTTCGCGCCCGCGCCGACGATCACGCCGCGTTCGAGCGTCGGATGGCGCTTCGCGCCGCGCGTGAGCGACGTGCCGCCGAGCGTCACGCCCTGATAGATCGTGCAGTCGTCGCCGATTTCGGCCGTCTCGCCGATCACGACGCCCATGCCGTGATCGATGAACACGCGCCGTCCGAGCGTCGCGCCCGGATGGATTTCAATGCCCGTGAGAAAGCGCGCGATCTGCGACACGAAGCGCCCGAGCCAGCGCCTTTGCCCGCGCCAGCACGCGTGTGCGAAGCGATGCAGCACGATGGCGTGCAGACCGGGATAACACGTGACGACTTCCCAGGCGCTGCGGGCGGCGGGATCGCGCTCGCGGATGGCGGCGATGTCTTCGCGAAGTCGGTCGAACATGGCGATGTCTCTGAGTGGGGGCGGGATTCGGCCAATGCACGGACCGTGCAAAGCTTATATCGGCTGTCGCCGTTTTTCGCCGATTGTAGGACGAGCGCGGCGAGTCTGCCCGATGCCCCCGATGGCAGCGCGGTCGCTGCCAGCGTCCCAAAGAGCGCACGCGCGTTCAGTCTTTCTTCGATCGCAGCAGGATGTGCTTCGCGATGCCGCGCAGAATATTCACCTCTTCGCGCTCCAGCCCCGAGCGCGCAAACAGCCGCCGCACGCGCGACATCAGCTTTTTCGGATTGGCCGGATCGAGAAATTCGAGCGCGACGAGCGCTTCTTCGAGATGCGCATACATGCCCTCGATTTCATCGCTCGCCGCGCTCTGCCCCGCCGGCTCGACGGCGGCGAGCGCGCTCCCGGGCGCCTGAAACGCGACCCGCAACTCGTAGGCGAGCACCTGCACCGCCTGCGCGAGATTGAGCGAGCTGTACGCGGGATTGGCCGGAATATGCGCGAGCGCGCTGCAGCGCTCGACATCCACGTTGGACAGACCGGTGCGCTCGTTGCCGAACACGAGCGCGATGTCGCCGTGACGGACGTATTCGTGCGCGCGTTCGGCCAGCGCGCGCGGCGGCATTTGCGGCGGGCCGTATTCACGCATGCGCGCGGTCAGCGCGACCGACCAGCGCACGCCGACGAGCGCATCGGCGAGCGTGTCGACGACATGGGCGGACGCGAGCACATCGTCGGCGCCGGAGGCCATCGCGATGGCTTCCGGCTCGTTCTTGACGTCGGGCACGCGCGGCGCGACCAGGACGAGGCGCGCGAAGCCCATCGTCTTGAGCGCGCGCGCAGCCGCGCCGACATTGCCCGGATGACTCGGCTCGACGAGGATGAAGCGCGTGGACGTGAAGCCGCCGGCAGGCGCGGAAAGATCGTTGGGTTCCAAGGCGCGGTTTGTGCTGAAGTTCGATGAGAGTGTGAACCCGCTATGTTAACGCGCTTTGGCGACATGCCTCAAACCCGTGTCGTGCGGCGCGGCCTGACTGCGAGTTTCGGGTAAAATGTCGCCTTCGCGCGCCGCGAACGGGTTTGCAGTTCAAGTCGAACCCTCGCGCGAACGCCCCGCTCTTATTCAATTCGTCTTTCGTCGACATAGTCGTTGTCGCCAACTTTTTCGCCCGCGCGTTCACACCCGCGCCGGGCGGCCAGAGGATTTCGCTCATGCATCCGATGCTCAATATCGCTGTCAAGGCCGCGCGCCGCGCCGGACAGATCATCAATCGCGCGTCGCTCGATCTGGATCGCCTCCAGGTCAGCAAGAAGCAGCACAACGACTTCGTGACGGAAGTCGACAAGGCGTCCGAAGCCGCGATCATCGAGACGCTGCACACCGCCTATCCCGACCACTCCATCCTCGCGGAAGAATCCGGCGCAACGGATCGCGAATCGGAATTCCAGTGGATCATCGATCCTCTGGACGGCACCACCAACTTCATCCACGGCTTTCCGTACTACTGCGTGTCGATCGCGCTTGCGCACAAGGGCATCGTGACGCAGGCCGTCATCTACGATCCGACGCGCAACGATCTTTTCACCGCCTCGCGCGGCCGCGGCGCGTATCTGAACGAGCGGCGCATTCGCGTCGGCAAGCTGGACCGTCTGTCCGACGCGCTGATCGGCACGGGCTTCCCTTTCCGCGACGGCCAGGGCCTGAACGCCTACATGCGCCTCTTCAGCGAAATGACGCTGTCGTGCGCCGGCCTGCGCCGTCCGGGCGCGGCCGCGCTCGATCTCGCGAACGTCGCGGCCGGTCGCCTCGACGGCTTCTTCGAGCAGGGCATCCATCCGTGGGACGTCGCGGCGGGCAGCCTGATGGTGACGGAAGCGGGCGGGCTCGTCGGCAATTACACCGGCGAATCGGATTTCCTGTTCAAGAACGAGATCGTCACCGCCAATCCGAAGGTCTACGCGCAGATGGTCAAGATTCTCGACATGTACTCGCGCACGCGCCTGACGGGCGAATAAGCTGTATCCGGCGGGACGCGGCATCGCGTCCCGTTGCTGTTCCCTATGCGCGCGCCTGGCGCGCCGCCTGCTCTGCAACGAATGCAGGGCTCCGTTACAGTGCAACTTTTGCCGGCGTCGCTCAAGGGCGATGCGCGCGCACTCGCCCTTCTCCCGCTTTTCCGCCGCGCGCCGCGCCTACCGCCAAGCCCGCTCATGAAAAAAGGCTTCTACACGATCATCGCCGCGCAATTCGTTTCGTCGCTCGCCGACAACGCGCTCCTGATCGCCGCGATCGCCATGCTCGCCGTCGTGCATTCGGCGCCGTGGGTCACGCCGCTTCTGCAGATCTTCTTCACGATTTCCTACGTGCTGCTCGCGCCGTTCGTCGGCGCTTTCGCCGACGCCATCCAGAAGCGCCACGTCATGTTCATCTCGAACGCGCTCAAGGCCGCCGGCTGCGCGATGATGATCGCGGGCGCGCATCCGATGATCGCGTACGGCGTCGTCGGTCTGGGAGCGGCCGCTTACTCGCCCGCGAAGTACGGCATTCTCACGGAACTCCTGCCGCCGCGAAAGCTGATCGCGGCGAACGCGTGGCTCGAATCCGCGACGGTCGGCTCGACGATCCTCGGCACCGTGATCGGCGGCGCGCTCGTGTCGCAGGTCGTCGCGCGCTGGGTGACGCATGCGCATCTGCCGTTCGTCGCCACCGCCGCGCACGCCGCGCTTTTCGCGGTGATGCTCATTTACGCGTCGGCGGCGCTCATCAACGTGTTCATTCCCGACACCGGCGCGCGCTATCCGAACCTGCTGAACGAGCCGACGAAGCTCGTCCACGATTTCTCCCGCTGCTTCAAAGTCCTGTGGCGCGACAAGCTCGCGCAGATCGCGCTGTGGGTCACGACGCTGCTCTGGGGCGCGGCCGTCACGCTGCAACTGCTCGTGCTCAAGTGGGCCGACGCGAACCTCGGCCTGACGCTGTCGAAGGCCGCCGTGCTGCAGGGCGTGACAGGCGTGGGCATCGCGCTCGGCGCCGTCGCGGCGTCCGCGTGGATCGTACTGCGCCAGTCGCTCAGGGTGCTGCCGGTCGGCGTGATGATCGGGGCCGTCGCGGTCGCGATGGCGTTCTACAACAAGGACCTTTTTCCGGCGGGCGCGGGCGTGCAGATCGGCCCCATTTTCGCGCCGGCGTACATCCTCATGGCCTATCCGCTGATGATCGCGCTTGGCGGCCTGTCCGGCTTTTTCATCGTGCCGATGAACGCGATACTCCAGCATCGCGGCGCGACGCTGCTTTCCGCAGGTCATTCGATCGCCGTGCAGAATTTCAATCAGAACCTCGCCGTGCTGTCGATGCTTGGCGCCTACGCGCTGCTTCTGACCGTCGAGGTGCCGGTGCAATGGATCATCGTCGTGTTCGGCCTTTTCGTGTGCCTGATGATGGCGCTCGCGATGCGCCGCCACGCGCAAAACGAGCGGGAAACGGACTCGGTTGCGCTCGTCGAGGAATGAACCTTGCTCGACGGTGTATTCTGGGTTCATACCCGCAGCTGCCGACGAGGATGAACGACAGGGAACGCGGGCGGCGGGGCCAAGTCGTAATGTTGCATAGCGGTTGTAAGCGGCGCGCCGGGCATTTGCGCGCGACACGAGGCATACACAACGAACCCGGCGTGATTCTTCCTCGGCAACGTCAATAAAGGAGCATGGAAAATGGGATTGTTCACACGTTCGACGCTCGACAGCACAATCAATGGCGCCGCCGATATCGGCCAGCGCGCAGTGCGCGGTGCGAGCGACGCGGTCGATTCGGCCAGCGGCCAGTTGCGCAGCCTGCTCGACGATCTGGAAAGTTCGATTCAGAACGCGAAGGACATCGATGCGGACAAACTGCGTAAAGAATTGCAATCGAAGCTCAAAACCGCGCGCTCGCAGATGAACGGCGCGGGCGGCGCGATCTCGGGCAAATTCGGCGACGCCGCCGGCTACGCCGACGACTTCGTGCATGACAGGCCGTGGCATACGCTCGGCGCAGTGGCGGGACTCGCGTTGCTCGTCGGTTATCTCGCCGGGCGCGCGTGACGCGTTCTGACTTTCTTCTTCGGTAAAGCAGCGCCGGAACGGACCCGCGTTCGTTTCGGCGCCCTCACTCCACGCGTGCGCGAGCGACGCGCTGCGATCAGCGTTGGCCATTCGGCCGACTCGCGCCCATCCCACGACAGGTTAAACTCATGCCCTATCGGCTGATCGGCGGCCGGCGCACGTCGCGCCCGGCCGTCTCGCCGCATTTGCTTCCACAGCACGCACGATGGGCAATCACACGGCAACTCCCGACACCTCTTCCGACGCCGCGCCGCTCGCGGACCTGTCGCAGCACACGCCCATGATGCAGCAGTATCTGCGCATCAAGGCAGAGCATCCCGGCACGCTCGTTTTCTACCGGATGGGCGACTTCTACGAGCTTTTCTTCGACGATGCCGAGAAGGCCGCGCGTCTGCTCGATCTCACGCTCACGCAGCGCGGCGCGTCGGGCGGCAATCCGATCCGGATGGCGGGCGTGCCCCATCACGCGTGCGAGCAATATCTCGCGAAGCTCGTGAAGCTCGGTGAATCGGTGGCGATCTGCGAGCAGATCGGCGACCCGGCGACATCGAAAGGTCCGGTCGAACGCAAGGTGGTGCGCGTCGTCACGCCGGGCACGCTCACCGACGCCGCGCTGCTCTCCGATAAAAGCGATGTCTATCTGCTCGCGCTCTGCCCGGCGCACAACCGGCGCGGCGTGGTGACGAGCGTCGGGCTCGCGTGGCTGAATCTCGCAAGCGGCGCGCTGCGCCTCGCGGAAGTCGCGCCAGGGCAAGTGAGCACGGCGCTCGAGCGCATTCGTCCCGCGGAGACGCTCATCGCCGATTCGATCACCGACGTCAATTCGTCGCTCGGCGTGACGCATCCCGGCGCGACCACGCGCGTTCCGGCCTGGCACTTCGACGTCGGTTCCGGCACGCAACGGCTGCGCGAACAGCTCGATGTCGCGAGCCTCGACGGCTTCGGCGCGCAGACGCTCACGTGCGCGTGCGGCGCGGCCGGCGCGCTGCTGCTCTACGCCGCCGCGACGCAAGGCCAGCAGTTGCGTCACGTGCGCAGCCTGAAGGTCGAGTACGAATCCGAATACATCGGGCTCGATCCCGCCACGCGGCGCAATCTCGAACTCACGGAAACACTGCGCGGCACCGAATCGCCGACGCTGTTCTCGCTGCTCGACACCTGCTGCACGACGATGGGCAGCCGCCTGCTGCGCCACTGGCTGCATCATCCGCCGCGCGATGCATCGGTTGCGCAGGCGCGCCAGCAAGCGATCGGCGCCTTGCTCGACGCGCCCACGAGCGCCGGGCTCGACACGCTGCGCGGCGCGCTGCGCAAGATCTCGGACATCGAGCGCATCACGGGCCGTCTCGCGTTGCTGTCGGCGCGGCCGCGCGATCTGTCGAGCCTGCGCGACACGTTCGCCGCGCTGCCCGATCTGCGCGCGCTCGTCGCGGGCGTGGCGGCGCATGCGTCGGCGCTCGAACGCATCGACGCGGCGCTCGAACCGCCGCACGAATGTCTCGATCTCCTGACGAATGCGATCGCGCCCGAGCCCGCCGCGCTGATTCGCGACGGCGGCGTGATCGCGCGCGGCTACGATCCCGATCTGGACGAATTGCGCGATATTTCGGAGAACTGCGATCAGTTCCTGATCGATCTCGAAGCGCGCGAGCGCACGCGCACGGGCATCGCGAATCTACGCGTCGAGTACAACAAGGTGCATGGCTTCTATATCGAAGTCACGCGCGGGCAGACCGACAAGGTGCCCGACGACTATCGCCGCCGTCAGACGCTCAAGAACGCCGAACGCTACATCACGCCGGAGTTGAAGACGTTCGAAGACAAGGCGCTGTCCGCGCAGGAGCGCGCACTCGCACGTGAACGCGCCCTTTACGATGCGCTGCTGCAAAGCCTGCTGCCTTTCATAGCGGACTGCCAGCGCGTGGCGGGCGCGCTCGCGGAACTCGATCTCCTGTGCGCATTTGCCGAACGCGCCCGCGCGCTCGACTGGGTCGCGCCGACATTCACCGCCGATGCGGGCATCGATATCGAGCAGGGCCGGCATCCGGTCGTCGAGGCGCAGGTCGAGCAGTTCATCGCGAATGACTGTTGTCTGAGCGACGAGCGCAAGCTGCTGCTCATCACCGGCCCGAACATGGGCGGCAAATCGACCTTCATGCGGCAGACCGCGTTGATCGCGCTGATGGCTTACGTCGGCAGCTACGTGCCCGCGAAGCGCGCGCGTTTCGGCTCGCTCGACCGCATCTTCACGCGCATCGGCGCGGCCGACGATCTTGCGGGCGGACGCTCGACCTTCATGGTCGAGATGACCGAAGCGGCGGCGATCCTCAACGACGCGAGCGCATCGAGCCTCGTGCTGATGGACGAGATCGGGCGCGGCACGTCGACCTTCGACGGCCTCGCGCTCGCCTGGGCCATCGCGCGGCATCTGCTGACGCACAACGCCTGCTACACGCTCTTCGCGACGCACTACTTCGAACTCACGCAACTGCCGGCCGAGTTCGCGCAGGCCGCGAACGTGCACTTGTCGGCGGTCGAGCACGATCACGGCATCGTGTTTCTGCATGCGGTGAGCGAAGGGCCGGCCAATCAGAGTTACGGCCTGCAGGTCGCGCAACTCGCGGGTGTGCCGGCCGCGGTGATCCGCGCGGCGCGCAAGCATCTCGTGCATCTGGAGCAGCAGTCGATCGGCCATCCCACGGCGCAGTTCGATCTGTTCGCAAGCCAGCCGTACGCGCCTTACGAAGACGAGCCGCCGCACGAAGACGAAGGCGAAGCGAAGGCCGAAGCGCCCGAACATCCGGCGATGCAGAAGCTGCGCGCGTTGGACCCCAACGATCTGCGTCCGCGCGATGCGCTCGATCTGCTGTACGAACTGCATGAACTGGCGAACGCTCCGCCGGATGCCTCGCGTTGAGCGCGCCGTCGCGGCCGCGCTAGTCTGCGGCGCGCTGCTCTTCGGCGCGCAGCGGCAGGCGCATGCGCAGGGCAATACGCTCGGCTTCGCCGTGATTGCCGATGCGCTCACCCGCCCCGCCGACGAAGCGCCCGTGCGCCGCATGCTCGATGCGATCGGGCGCGACGGCAGCATCGCGTTCATCGTCTACGACGGCAATCTCAAGGGCGGTGGCGAACCCTGCCGCGACGGCGTCTATCAGTCGCGGCACGACGTGCTCGACGCGTCGCGCACGCCGCTCGTGCTGCTGCTCGGCCAGCACGACTGGGCTGATTGCAGCGGCGCGCACGCCGGCGCCTACGACCCGGTCGAACGGCTCGATTTCGTCCGTCAGCTTTTTTTCGCCGATGCGAATGCGCTCGGACAAGGCCCGCTCACGCTATCGAGAGAAAGCGATGTCGCGCGTTTTCGCACGTTCCGGGAAATCGTGCGCTGGCAGGCACGAGGCATCGCGTTCATCGGCCTCAATGTGCCGAGCCCGAACAACCACTATCTGACCGCGGGCGGGCGCAACGGCGAGTTCGAAGACCGCGCCGTCGCCACGACCTTCTGGCTCGAACACGCAGCGGAATCGGCGCGGCGCAGCGAGATGCGCGCGCTCGTCGTGATCCTTCAGGGCGATCCGGATTTCTCGCGCTACGAACGCCGCGAGCGCTTCGCATGGCTGCGTTTCTCGCACTCGAACCAGCCGCGCGATGGCTTCCTCGAACTCAAGCGCAGTCTCGTAAAGGCGGCGGAGACTTTTCGCGGGCCGGTCATCGTGATTCACGGCACCGATGCGCCCGAGCCGAACGGCTTTCACATCGATCAACCTGTGCGCAATGACAAGGGCTTGATCGTCACGAATCTCACGCGCGTGGCGATCGCGTTCAGGAAGCCGCAATCGCAATGGCTCGAAGTGCAAAGCGATCCGCAATGGCGTCCACCGTTTCGGCTGCGCGTGCGCGACGTGAAGGAGACACGCGCGCACGAACCGGTTGCGCCGCCGTCCGAGGCGCCCGCGCAATCGAGCACGCCTTACGTACCGTATCCGGATGCTTATCCGACGCCGTCTTCCGCGCCGCAGCCCACGTTGCCCGCGTCGCTGCCGCCCGCCCTGCCGCGCAACGATCTGCCCGAGTCTTTGCCCGCGCCGCCGTCGATGCCGCTGCCGGCCTCCGACTTGCCGCCGATCCTCACGCCGCCGCAGTCCTCGCCGGCGCCGTCCTTGTCACCGCAGTCTTTGCCGCCGATTTATCCTGTGCCGGCAGCGCCTGCAAATGCCGTCGGCAAATAAAAAGCGCAGCCCCGGGCTGCGCTTCCTTTCTTCGGCCGATGCGCTCAATGCAGCGTCGGACCCGCGTCCTTGCGCGGTTCGTCGTCATCGTCGTCTTCGTCCTCGTCGAGGACGTGCAGGCCGTCCGCGCCATGCGCGTGCTGATGTTCGATCTCGTCTTCGGTCGCCGAGCGCACTTCCTGCACCGACAACGCGAAGCGCAGCGCCATGCCCGCGAGCGGATGATTGCCGTCCAGCACGACCTTGTCTTCGGCGACATCGGTCACGGTATAGATGAGCGAATCGATGTCGTCGTCGCCATCTTCGGGCGTGCCTTCGAACTGCATGCCGACCTCCAGCGGTTCCGGAAAACGGTTGCGCTCTTCGATCTTCACGAGTTCGGGATCGTACTCGCCGAACGCGTCCTGCGGTTCGAGCTGGATCATCGTTTCATAGCCGGCCTCGTGACCGTCGAGCGCTTCCTCGATCTTGGGGAACGTGCCATCATAGCCGCCGTGCAGATAGACCATCGGCTCGTCGCTCTCCTCGATCAGATTGCCTTGCGCATCCGATAGCTTGTACGCGACCAAAACGACAGTGTCTTTCGCAATTTTCATTGGATCCTCCAAGATACAAGCCTCGATTATACGATGCCCAAGCGGCCCCACCACGCAACACCGATCCCCGTTTCCGGCCTTCCCGGGCATGCTCGCGCGCCTCTTCCGGACGAACTCACGCCCATGTTGGGCAACCGCACGCCGCGACAGTTCATGCGGCGTTACTGGCAGAAAAAGCCGCTTTTAATTCGCCAGGCTTTTCCCGGTATCGCGGCTCCGCTCGCGCGCGACGAACTCTTCGAACTCGCCGATCTCGAGGACGTCGAGGCCCGTCTCATCACGCATTTTCGCAAGACGTGGAATCTCGAACACGGCCCCTTCGCCCCCGACGAACTGCCTTCCGTGAAGAAGCGCGAGTGGACCCTGCTCGTGCAAGGCGTGAACTTGCACGACGACCGCGCGCACGCGCTGATGAACCGTTTCCGCTTCATTCCGGACGCGCGCCTCGACGATCTGATGATCTCCTACGCAACCGATGGCGGCGGTGTGGGACCGCACTTCGACTCTTACGACGTCTTTCTGCTTCAGGTTCATGGCAAGCGCCGCTGGCGCATAGGCGCACAGCGTGATCTCTCGCTAAAACCCGGATTGCCGTTGAAAGTTTTACAGCACTTCGAGCCCGAGGAAGAGTGGCTGCTGGAGCCCGGCGACATGCTGTACCTTCCTCCGCACATCGCGCACGACGGGATCGCCGAGGGCGAATGCATGACGGCGTCGATCGGCTTTCGCGCGCCGTCCGCGCACGAGCTGACGGCGCAGTTCCTGTATCACCTCGCCGAGCGCACCGGCGATGCGCCCGACAGCGGCCGCGCGAACGCGCGCTACCGCGATCCGGGTCAGGAGCCCGTGGCGAATCCTGCGGCGCTGCCGGCGTTGCTCGTCGAGCGCGTTGGCGCGATCCTTGCGAACGTCGATTGGAACCAAAAGGACGTCGCCGACTTTCTGGGCGCTTATTTGAGCGAACCGAAAGCCAACGTCGTATTCGACTCGCCCGAACGCGTGTTGAATGAGCAAAAATTTGTAGAGCGAGCAAAGAAAACGGGTATCGAGCTGAATAGAAAGACTATTTTGCTCTACGACGGGAAGTCATATTTCGTAAATGGAGAAGCCGCGGCGCTGTCGTCGAAGCTGAAAAAGTGGCTCCCCGAATTGGCCGATTCACGGCGTCTGGAGGCGAAACGCTTTGTAACACTTACAGACGAATCGTCAATGACAGCGCTGCTGCACGAATGGTATCGTGCGGGCTGGATTCAGATAGGCGCTTTGCCTTGACAGGCTTGCGTCCAAGAGACTTGCCGGCAGGCTGCGGATGGTAAAATCATGCTGTTCCGCAATATGAAAGTTTGTATGAGAAAGACAACGCATCGTCCCCTGATTTATCGACGGTCGTTACGAAAGTGCCTATAATTTCCGGCCAAGCCGTAGGAAGTCTCACACAAAATAGAATTGTGAGTCTCCACAGCGGCCCAGGTCGGTGTTGGAGCACACATTACCGGTACTTTGCGCTGTTGCTTACCTTTAACCATAAAAGGACGTGATCATGAAGAAATCCCTCCTCGTAGCATCCCTGTTGGCTGCTGTTGCTCTGGCTGCATGCAACAAGTCTAGCGAAACGGCTGCTCCGAGCGCTGCAAGCGATACGACGGCGGCTTCGGCTCCGGCTGCTGCTGCTTCGGACGCAAACGCTGCTGCATCGAGCGCTTCGGCCGCCGCAAGCGACGCAGCATCGGCTGCTGGCGCGGCTTCGGACGCCGCCGCTTCGGCTGCTGCCCCGGCATCGGGCGCAAGCCAGTAAGGCTTGTCGGCGCTCTATCGCAGCGCCACATGACAGGCCGCTGACAGGCCGCTCGATGCGGTCTGTCAACGAAAAAACCGGCTCTTGGGCCGGTTTTTTCGTATCTGCGTTCTGCGAGTTTTTAGGTATGCGCGCCGCGTCTAGAGCGCGATCCAGTCGAAGCCTTCGGCTTGCGTTGCGACGACGATATCGATGGCCGACGCACCCAGCACCGCCGCCAGCGCCGTCTGCGCGAGATGCGGCAGGTTGTTCTGCTGGCTGAGATGAGCGGCTACGAGATGACGCAGCCGCGAACGATCGAGCGATGCCAGTATGGCCGCCGCCGCCTCGTTGTTCAGGTGTCCGTGATTCCCGCCGATGCGCGCCTTGAGCGAAGGCGGATAGCGGCTCCCGGCAAGCATCTCGACATCGTGATTGGATTCGAGCACGAGCGCGTCGCAGCCGCTCAACACGTTCGTGATATGCGGCGTCGACACTCCGACGTCCGTCAGCACGCCGAGGCGGCAAGCGCCGTCGGAGAAGACGTACTGCAGCGGTTCCCGGGCGTCGTGTGGCACGGTATAGGGCAACACGCTCAGATCGCCGATAGCGACGCTCTCGTCGCCCCACAACACGTTCAGTTCGACGTCGGCTTCATCGGCGCCGATCGCGCGCGCCGTGCCCCAACTCATATGCAGCGGAATGGACCATTTTCGAGCGAGCGTCAGCGCGCTGCCGATATGGTCCGTATGCTCGTGCGTGATGACGATGGCGTCGAGATCCTCCACGCGGCAGTTGAGGCGTGCAAGACGGCGCGCGACTTCCTTGCCGGAGAATCCGCAATCGAGCAGCACGCGCGTAGTGGTCGCGCCGCTCGATGCCTCGACGAGCAACGCATTGCCCTCGCTGCCGCTGCCGAGACTGGCGAATCTCACGATGGCTTCGGCATGTCGTTTAGTTCAACTGCGCGTGCAGCAACGAAACGATGCGCTGCGCGTCGGACGAGGTGTCCGGCTGGCCGTTCGCATCGACGACGCCGACCTGCGTCACCGAATCCGCCTTCGGCTTCACGTTGACGAGGAACTGGCGCGTAGGCTTCGGCGTATTGCTCGAGAACATCTTGCCGAAGAGCCCTTCCTTCTTCAACTCGGCCATCGAATCGGAGAAATGCACGTAGTAGATGCCCTTCTCGCGATCGCGATTGTCGACCGTGAAGTTCGTGCGGTCGAGCGCGAGACCGACGCGCAGCCACGCGCGATCGAACGGCTCGGCGAGATCGAGCGTGGAGCCGTTCGTACCCGGGTCCACCGCCACCTTCGCGCCAGCCGGACGCGCATCGGCGATCAGCTTCTTCGACTGGTCTTCGGTCAGGCCGAATTTCTGCATCAGCTTGCCAAGAACCGCCGATTCGAGCGCCGGATTGCGCGGACGCGCTTCCCAACGCGATGAGGTCTTGTCCTGACCGGTCAGCACTTCTTCCATTGCGCTGTGCGTGATGGAGATGTCGGTCGAGCCGTCCGATGCGCGATCCACCTGGGTGCGGAACATGTCGCGCGTACCCGACGAATACGCGAAATCGAGCAGCTTGCCCACGCTGTTCCTGAACCAGTCGTTCGGAATGTTCGCGCGGTTCTCGGCCCAGTCGGTCGCCATGATGCCGGTCTGCGGCGCGTCGGTCTTGAGCGTGAAGCCGTTGTCTTCCCAGAACTCCTTGAGCGGGCCCCAGACCTGATCGGGCGAGCGGCCATCGACCACGAGCCAGCGGCGATCGCCGTCCTTCTCGACGTGCATGCCGTACGGATCTTGCGCCGTCGGCACGCCGAGCGTCGCGTTGCCCGCCGGCGTGACCGCGCGCTCCGCGCCGCCGCCGAGCGCGTTCACCTTGGGCGGTGCGGCATAGCGCTGGCTGATGTCGGCCGTGCTGAGATCGGACGGCACGCTGAGCGCCGGTGCGGTTTCAGCAGCTTTGTAGTTGACGCGATCCGGCGCGAGCCAGTCGTTGAGCGTGTCGCAACCCGCGAGCGCGAAAACCGCGCCGGCGCCGAGCGAAAGCACGCTCAGGCGTTTGGCTTGCGTAAGAAAAGCGGAACGTTTCATGAGGTCCTTCTTTGCTGCCGATGACGCATTGCCTTGCGCCCATCCCGTTCCCGGGCAGGTCGGCGAAGCCAATACGAGGCCAATGCGAGGCCAACGAGCGGCGGTTGATGACTGAAGGTGTGGTTCAATTCGATCACTTGCGGCGGCGCGGTATTTCGATTCCCTGTGGCTTGGCGCGCCGCCTCACGTGATCAGGCGAGAAGGCCGGACTCGCGCAACGCGTCACGCACGACGTCGTGATAGCGCGCATCGAGCGGCGTGAGCGGCAGACGGATGCCGCCTTCCATGCGGCCCAGTTCGGCGAGCGCCCACTTGACCGGAATCGGATTCGATTCGCAGAAGAGTTGCTTGTGCAGCGACAGCAGCTTCAGATGGATGCGGCGCGCGGTGATGGCGTCGCCTTCCAGCGCGGCGCGGCACAACTGGCTCATTTCCTTCGGCGCGACGTTCGCCGTCACCGAGATGTTGCCGTGACCGCCGAGCAGCATCAGTGCGATGGCCGTGGGATCGTCGCCGCTGAAGATGCTGAACTGCGCCGGTGCGTGCTTGATCAGATGCGCCGCGCGGTCGATGTTGCCCGTCGCCTCCTTCACGCCGATGATGCCCGGCACGCCGGCGAGACGCAGGATCGTCTCGTTGCTCATGTCGGCAACGGTACGGCCCGGCACGTTGTAGAGGATGACCGGAAGATCGACGGCTTCGGCGATCGCCTTGAAGTGGCGATACATGCCTTCCTGCGTCGGCTTGTTGTAATACGGAACGACTTGCAGCGTGGCGTCGGCGCCGACCTTTTTCGCGTGCTTCGAGAGTTCGATGGCTTCCGCGGTGGAGTTGCCGCCCGCGCCCGCGATGATCGGAAAGCGCTTCGCCGCATGCTCGACCGCCGTCTGGATCATCAGGATGTGCTCTTCGACCGACAAAGTGGCCGACTCGCCGCTCGTGCCAACCACGACGAGACCGTTCGAGCCCTGTTCGATGTGCCAGTCGACCAGTTTTCGAAACGCCGGCAGATCGAGACTACCGTCCTCGTGCATCGGTGTGACGATGGCAGGAATGCTGCCGCGGATCTGGATGCCGCCGTGTGTTCCGTTTGTCATGAAACTCTATGAATTTAATCGAAAATTTAATCGCGAAAAGCGATATTACGCGATTGTAGCGGATTAGCCGGTCAACGCGTAACGTGGCGGACCCGGGGGTGTGTTACCAATCGTGAGCGCATTTTCCGCCGATGCGTCGACTGCCGGCCGTTCGCGAACGGCGCAGATTCGCTGCACGTAGGCAGCACGCGGGTCTTCGACGAATCCGTCCTCGTAGGCAATCACGCGCAAACGGCCACGCACGGCGTCCAGCAATTCGCCGGGCTGAAGCAGGAAGGCGGGATTGGACGGCTTGCCGGTGCTGCCGTTGCCCGCCGCAAAAGTTTCGTAGATCAGCACGCCGCCGGGCGCGAGCGCATCGGTCAGATGGCCGAACAGCGGGCGATGGAGATAATTCGTGACGACGACCGCATCGAACGTGCGGGTTTTTGAAAGCGGCCAGGGCGCGCCTTCGATGTCCGCCGCCAGCGTTTCGACGCCCGCGCACCCGACCATCGACGCGAGCGCGCCGGCGTCGCGATCGATCGCGAGCACGCGAAACCCGAGCGACGCGAACCAGCGCGCGTGGCGCCCGCTGCCCGCGGCGACGTCGAGCACCGTGCCGCCGGGCGCGGCGAGATGCGCCCAGCGAGCGACCCAACCGCTCGGCGCGCTCTCCATCAGTTGTAGGAAAGGCCCATCGTCTCGCGCACGTCGCGCATCGTTTCGGTGGCGAACTTGCGGGCCTTGTCGCAGCCGTCCGCGACGATCGCGCGCAACAGCGACGGATCGTCCATGTACTTCTGCGCGCGCTCGAGCATGGGCTGCTGCTCGCGCAGGATGCCTTCGATCACCGGCTGCTTGCATTCCAGACAACCGATGCCCGCGCTGCGGCAGCCCTTCTGCACCCACTTGTGCGTCTCTTCGTCGGTGTAGACCTCGTGCAGCTTCCACACCGGGCACTTGTCCGGATCGCCCGGATCGGTGCGGCGCACGCGCGCCGGGTCGGTCGGCATCTTGCGGACTTTCTGCTCGATGGTCGCGGCATCTTCACGCAAGCCGATGGTGTTGCCGTAGGACTTCGACATCTTCTGACCGTCGAGGCCCGGCATGCGCGACGCTTCCGTCAGCAACACCTGCGGCTCGACCAGAATGATCTTGCGCGAGCCTTCCAGATAGCCGAAAAGCCGCTCGCGGTCATTCATCGACAGGCTTTGCGATTCCTGCAGCATCGCGCGGGCTTGTTCGAGCGCTTCGTCGTCGCCTTCCTGCTGATACGCGACGCGCAGTTCGTGATACAGCTTCGAGCGCTTGCCGCCGAGTTTTTTCGCGGCTTCCATCGCTTTTTCCTCGAAGCCCGGCTCGCGGCCATAAAGATAGTTGAAGCGGCGTGCGATCTCGCGCGTCATTTCGACGTGCGGCACCTGATCCTCGCCGACCGGCACCAGCGACGCGCGGTACAGGAGAATGTCCGCCGCCATCAGCACCGGATAGCCGAGGAAGCCGTACGTATCGAGATCCTTTTCCTTCAGCTTCTCGATCTGCTCCTTGTAGGTCGGCACGCGTTCGAGCCAGCCGAGCGGCGTGCCCATGCCGAGCAGCAGCGACAGCTCGGCGTGCTCCGGCACGCGGCTCTGGATGAAGAGCGTGGCCTGCGCCGGATCGATGCCCGACGCCAGCCAGTCGATGAGCACCTCCCAGACGCTTTTCTCGATGACCTCGGGCGTCTCGTAGTGCGTCGTGAGCGCGTGCCAGTCGACCACCGCGAAGAAGCACGGGTACTCGGACTGCAGCCGCACCCAGTTTTTCAGCACGCCGTGATAGTGGCCGAGATGCAGCGACCCGGTGGGCCGCATGCCGGAGAAGATACGGTCAGGGAACATGATGTTATGGGAATAGTGAAGCGAGGGGATTCAGGATGGCCGACACCGCCGAATAGCCGACATGCACGAGCGGCCCGAGCCAGAAGCGCGTCAGCACGCCCGTGACTACGAGCGCCATCACGATGAAGAAGCCGTACGGTTCGAGCTTCGAGAACGCGATCGACGCGCGCACCGGCAGAAGCGCCATGACGACCCGTCCGCCGTCGAGCGGCGGCAGTGGGAAGAGATTGAGCACGCCGAGCACGAGATTCACACTGATGCCCGCCTGCGCCATGCCTGTGAAGAATGGCTCATCGACGTGATAGGCCCTGAGCAGAACGAACACGACGCCCCAGACGATCGCCTGTACGAAGTTGCTGCCGGGGCCGGCCGCGGCGACCCACAGACTGCCCCAGCGCGGATTGCGCAGATTGCCGAACGCCACCGGCACGGGCTTCGCGTAGCCGAACATGAATGCGCCGCTCGTCACGAAATACAGGACGATCGGAATCACGATCGTGCCGATCGGGTCGATGTGACGCATCGGGTTCATGGAAACGCGGCCCAGTACGTAGGCCGTGTTGTCGCCGAGCAGCCGGGCGGCATAGCCATGCGCGGCCTCGTGCAGCGTGATCGCGAAGATCACCGGGAGCGCGTAGACCGCGATGGTTTGTATCAGGGAAGGATCCATAGGGCGTTATTGTATCAAGCAGGCAGGTCTCGACAGACGCGCGTGACGGGCCTGGGCGCGCACAATTTCGCCCTCGACATATGCCGGAACACGGATTCGGAAATTACGCCCGTGTGCGCAACTGCGCGGCGCCTACGCCGTGAGCCCGAACGGTTCGAGACTGCCTCTCCCCGCGCGCACGAGCACTGGCTCCCCCGAAGAAAGATCGATCACCGTGGACGGCTCCGCCGGGCACGCCCCCGAATCGATGACGAGCTCGACCTGCTTTTCCAGCCGCTCGCGGATTTCTTCGGGATCGTTGAGCGGCTCGGCGTCGGGCGGCAGGATCAGCGTCGATGCGAGCAGCGGTTCGCCGAGCGCTTCCAGCAGATCGAGCGTGATCCGGTGATCCGGCACACGCAGGCCGATCGTCTTGCGCGACGGATGCGACAGCCGGCGCGGCACTTCTTTCGTCGCCTGCAACACGAACACGTAGGGCCCCGGCGTCACCGATTTGATCAGCCGGTATTGCTGGTTATCGACCATCGCGAAATTCGACAGCTCGGAGAGATCGCGCACGAGCAGCGACAGCAGTTGCTTGTCGTCGATGCCGCGGATGCGTCGCAATCGCTCGACCGCATCCTTGTCGTCGAGATGGCAGGCGAGCGCGTAGCTCGAATCGGTCGGCAATGCGACGAGTCCGCCGCCGCGGATGATCTCCGCGGCCTGATTCATGAGCCGCGGCTGCGGATTGTCCGGATGAATGCGAAAGAATTGAGACATGGCGACGCCTTATTGTTTCGATCGTTATCGAAAAGGCGGCGCGCGGCGCGGACCGCGCATGCCCACGCGCCTTCCCGGATGGTGCGTGCGGAAATACCGTTGATGCAAAGACCGTGCGCGCGCGGCAAAGATGCGCGCCGAGGGAGGCTAAAGCCAGCGCTCCCAGACGGGCGTGAGATCGTCGGGCAGCGGCGGAAGCTTGCCCAGATCGACGCGTCCTTCGCCCGCGCCGTGAAAGTCCGAGCCGCGCGATGCCTCGAAACCGTAGCGGCGCGCGACATCGGCATACTCGCGGTATTGATCGGGCGTGTGACTGCCCGTCACGACCTCGATCGCACGGCCGCCGAGCTGGATGAATTCGTCGAAGAGCGCGGCAAATTCGACCGGCGTGTAGTCGTAGCGGCCGGGATGCGCGATGATCGGCTCGCCGCCCGCCTCCTTGATCCACTTCATCGCGTCCGCAAGCTTCGCCCAGCGATGACCGACGAAACCCGGCTTGCCGTCGCCGAGATAGCGCGCGAAGACGTCGGAAGTCGATTGCGCATAGCCCGCCTCCACGAGATAACGCGCGAAATGGGTGCGCGAGATCATGTCGGGATCGTCTGTGTAGCGCAGCGCGCCTTCATGGCAATTGGGAATGCCGATCGCGTCGAGCGCCTCGCCGATTGCCACGCCGCGCGCCGCGCGTCCGTTGCGCGTGGACGCGAGCCCGCAAAGCAGCGCTTCGTTGGCCGGATCGACGTTCATGCCGACGATATGCACCGTGCGCGAGGCCCACGTCACCGAGATCTCGACGCCCGCGAGGTAGCCCATGCCCAGCGCCTCGGCCGCCTTGCGCGCTTCGTCCTGCCCGCCCAGTTGATCGTGATCCGTGAGCGACCACAGCGTCACGCCGTTCGCATGCGCGCGCGCCGCGACCTCGGCGGGCGCGAACTGGCCGTCGGACACGGTGGAGTGGCAATGCAGATCGGCGTTCATCGTGGACTCTTGGGTTTCAATGACATTCTAACTGCAACGGCATGACACGCAGGTTATGTAGTGCCTGCCTTCACGTGCAGAACGCTTCGACGAGCGCGGCAACGCGTTCCGGCTGATCGTGATGGATCATGTGGCCGGCGTCGTCGACGATTTCCTCGCGCCAGTCGGGAAAAGCGGCAAAGCGCGTCTTGAACTCCCCGACGGGCGTCTCACCCGCGAAAGCCGCGAGCGTCGGCGAATCCTTCGCTTCGACGTGCAGCACCGGCGCCGCGACGCGCGCCCACGCCGCAGTGACCTCGTCCAGCCGGTACAACGTCGGTCCACGCAACTTGTGCGCCGGATCGGCGAGCAGATGGAAACGCCCGTCCGCTTCCTGGCGCGACCAGTGCTGCGCGAGATAGCGCGCGCGGGCGAGCGGCAGACGCGGATTCGTGCGGATCAGCCGATCGGCGACTTCGTCGAGGCTCGCGTAGCTGCGCAGCGCAGGCGGCGCGCGCAGATCGTCGAGCCATTGCGCGAGACGCCCTGGCGATTGCGACGCGCGCGTCGCCGGCAGACCGAAGCCTTCGAGGTCGACTACGCGGCGCACGCGCGAGGGCCGCACGCCCGCATAGAGCAGCGCCACGTTTGCGCCCATGCTGTGGCCGACGAGACTCACTGGCGCGCCCGGCGCGTAGTGGTCGAGCAGCACGTCGAGATCTGCGAGATAGTCGGGAAAGTAATAATAGCCGCCGCCCTTTTGCGCGACAGGCCAGTCGGACAGACCGAAGCCGCGTGCGTCGGGCGCGAGCACTTGCCAGTCACCAGCGAGCGCATCGACGACGAACTGGAACGACGCCGAAACGTCCATCCAGCCGTGCAGCATGAACAGCATGGGGGCGTCGGGCGGACCCCAGCGGCGCACGTGCAGACGCACGCCGTGCGCATCGATGAAATCGGAGCGCGATTCTTTCATGGTCACGTCTCGCATCGGTTGCGAAAAGATATGATCGTTCGATTATAGCGACGCTGCGCTACTTCGCATCGTCGAGGCCGGCGAGCGCGCGCAGTTCGGCCTCGTCGAAACCGGCGTCGCGACGCGCATCGAAGTTGAACGGCCCGCGCAGCTTCGGCGCGTGATATTGCTCCGCGAGGCGTTCGTAAGCCGGATGCGGATCGAGGCCTTGGCCATCGCAGAGAAAGCGGAACCAGCGATTGCCGATCAGCACATGGCCGATCTCATCGCGCAGGATCACATCGAGAATGGCCGCCGATGCGTGATCGCCCGCCTGCGCGAGACGCTTTCTGATGGGCGGCGATGCGTCCAGCCCGCGCGCCTCGAGTGTGCGCGGCACCAGCGCCATGCGCGCGAGCACGTCGCCGCGCGTGCGTTGCGCCATCTCCCAAAGGCCGTCGTGCGCCGGAAAATCGCCGTATGTATGCCCGAATTCGGCGAGGCGCGCGCTCAGGAGCGAAAAATGATGCGCTTCCTCCGCCGCCACTTTCAACCAGTCGAGATAAAACTGCGGCGGCATCGACGAGAAGCGCCACACGGCATCGAGGGCCAGGTTGATCGCGTTGAATTCGATGTGCGCGAGCGCGTGCAACAACACGGCGCGCCCCGCATCGGACTGCATGCTGCGGCGCTTCAGCGACGACGGCGCGACGAGTTGCGGCCGCATGGGCCGGCCCGGCAAGTCGCCCGGCTCCTCGAACGTCGCGTCCGGATCGATGCGCTCAGGCGCCGCGCGCACCGCTTCCCACAACGCGCGGGCGTGCGCCGCCTTGAGCACGGGCGCGCGCTCGCGCAGGATGTCGAGCGACGCGCGACGCGCGCAGGTGCTGGCTTCGGGGAACATCGCAGGGTCGTGCATCGAACTATCTCGGAAACGGCGTCGAACGCGGCAGTCCGGCGGACGGATGTCGCAAACAGCTAAAATAGTAATCCCGGTGAGCGTCGCAATCCGCGCAACGATCGTGCGGCGAAATCCGCCGCGCCGCTCCGGCAGGCGCGCATTTTAGCGCCGCCGGCCGCGGCGCGCCTCGCGTCCCATCCTCACGACACCACGCCTCAGGAGACAATGTGGCCATCTATAAACTCGGCGACGACGCCCCCACCATCCACGAAAGCGTGTTTCTCGCGGATACCGCGACCATCATCGGCCGCGTGACGCTCGAGGAAAACGCGAGCGTCTGGCCCGCCGCCGCGCTGCGCGGCGACAACGAGCCGATCGTCGTCGGGCGCGGCAGCAACGTGCAGGAAGGCGCCGTGCTGCATGCGGACCCGGGCTTTCCTCTGACGATCGAAAACGATGTCACCGTCGGCCATCAGGCGATGTTGCACGGCTGCACGATCAAGGAAGGCTCGCTGATCGGCATTCAGGCCGTGGTCTTGAATGGTGCGGTGATCGGCCGCAACTGTCTGGTTGGTGCGGGCGCCGTCGTCACCGAAGGCAAGGTGTTCCCGGACAACACGCTGATTCTCGGCTCGCCCGCGAAGGCCGTGCGGGAAATCGGCGAGGCGGACATCGCCCGCATGCGCGCGGCCACGGCAAGTTACGCCGACCGGCGCGAATACTACAAGGCGCAGCTCGTGCGCATCGGCTGAAGACCCGAAGAACGGGCAAGCCTCAACACCCAAGGAAAAGTTGTGAACGACCAGTTGCAGAAATTCATGTTCAACGCGGCGCCCGTGCGCGGCGAGATCGTTTCGTTGCGCAGCACGTGGCAGGAAGTGCTCGCGCGCCGCGCCTATCCGCAGGCCGTGCGCAATGTGCTCGGCGAGATGATGGCTGCGTGCGCGCTGCTGTCGGCAAATCTCAAATTCGACGGCACGCTCGTCATGCAGATCTACGGCGACGGCCCGGTGAAAATGCTGGTCGTGCAATGCAACTCGAACCTGTCGCTGCGCGCCACGGCGAAGCTCGCCGAAGGCGCGGAAGCCGAGCTCGAAAACGAGATATCGCTCGCCAATCTGCTGAATCGGCACGGCCGGGGCCGCTGCGTCATCACGCTCGATCCCGCCGACAAGAAGCCGGGACAGCAGCCGTATCAGGGCATCGTGCCGCTGTCGGGCGAGCATGGTCCGCTTTCGTCGATGGCTGAAGTGCTCGAGCACTACATGCACCATTCCGAGCAGCTCGACACGCGCCTGTGGCTCGCCGCGGACACGAATCGCGCCGTCGGCATGCTGCTGCAGAAGCTGCCGGGCGACGGCGGCATCGTCCCGCATCCGGGCGAACACGACGCCGACACCTGGCAGCGCGTGTGCCATCTCGGCAGCACGCTTTCGACCGAAGAATTGCTGAAGGAAGAGCCGGAGACGGTTTTCAAGCGCCTCTTCTGGCAGGAGAACGTGCAGCACTTCGAGCCGGCGGCGGCGCGTTTCCAGTGCACATGCTCGCGCGAGAAGGTCGGCGGCATGCTGAAGATGCTCGGCCGTGAAGAAGTCGACGGCGTGCTCGCGGAGCGCGGCGAGGTCGAAGTGCATTGCGAGTTCTGCAACCAGCGCTATGACTTCGACGCCGTCGATGTCGCGCAACTTTTTGTCGCAAAAGAACTCTCACAAGGCGTGAGCCCGGCGCCGGGCCAGCGTCACTGAGCGCGGCGCGAAGCCTTATCCGGCGGAGATGGCGTCGCGTTCATCGCGGCGCCGGAGGCATGGCGGATGATCGTCGCGCCCACCCGCGTCGGGTGTCTCGCGAGACCCGACGCACGCTATGATGAGAGTCTTGCTTAGTTGTCCGACCCGCTGGAGGTCGCAAAATGAAACCCTCGACGTTCAACCGGAATCTCATGTCGTACGTCGCCGGCGCGGCGCTCCTCGCCGGCTGCGCGATGGACCCGCCCGGCCCTTCGCCGATCTATAGCCGTCTGCCGGACACGCCGCCGGCATTGCAACAGGCACTGACGCCGCAACAGCAGATGGAACGCTACAACGCCATCGACAAGCAGGCGCTGAACGAGTCGCAGCAGGCCGCCGCCGCGGGCAATGCCGCGAAGACGATGTCGCAGTTCTATGCGCCGATGCCAGTCTCGGTGTATGGCGGATATTCGAGCGGCGGCTGGGGCGGCCCGTACTGGGGCACGGGCGTCGGATTCGGCACCGCGTGGTAAGCGGGCCGGGCTTACGTCCGCAGAAACAAAAATGGCGCGGTCGATGACCGCGCCATTTTTTATGCAGTTCGATAAAACCGCACCGCTATTGAGCCGCGCCCTGTTGCTTCTTCGCTTCAGCCGCCTTGTCCTTCTGCGCCTTCTTGTCCAGATCGCGCAACTCCTGCTTCGAGCGTGAGACGGGATTCGGCACCACGCGCAGCGGCGCCGCCGAGACCTGACCGCGCGTCGAGCCGTTCATCCCCGGCACATTCGCGGAATTGACCGGTGCGGTGGAATTCGGCGAGACGAACTGCACGAACACCTCGCTGTCCTTCACCATGCCCATTTCATAACGCGCGCGCTCTTCCACGGCGGCAGTGCCGCCTTGCAGGTCCTGCACTTCGCCCTGGACGCGCTCGTTGCGCAATCGCAGGTTCGTGTTCTTCTCCGTCTGCTGCGCAAGCTGCTGCTGCAATTCATGCACGCGCAGCCAGCCGCCATGCCCCCACCAGAGCGGGTATTGGATCGACACCAGCAACAGAATCAGAACGACAGTTACGAGCCGCATTCACGTAGCCGAAATAAGCGCAGCCCGGCGGCCTCGATTGACTTCGAGAACCGTGGGCCGCGGGCTTCAAAAGATGACTTAACGTCCTTTATCGACTAAAGCGGCAAAAGCTTTAGCGCAAGTTGTAGAACGCCGACTTGCCGGGATAGCTTGCGATATCGCCGAGATCTTCTTCGATGCGCAGCAACTGGTTGTACTTCGAGATGCGGTCGCTGCGCGACAGCGAGCCAGTCTTGATCTGGCCAGCGTTGAGGCCGACCGCGATATCCGCGATCGTCGAGTCTTCCGTCTCGCCCGAGCGGTGCGAGATGACCGCCGTGTAACCCGCGCGCTTGGCCATTTCGATTGCCGCGAACGTTTCCGTCAGCGTGCCGATCTGGTTGATCTTGATCAGGATCGAGTTCGCGATGCCCTTCTCGATGCCTTCCTTCAGGATGCGCGTGTTCGTGACGAAGAGATCGTCGCCGACGAGCTGAATCTTCTTGCCGAGCTTGTCGGTCAGAATCTTCCAGCCTTCCCAGTCGCTTTCGTGCATGCCGTCTTCGATCGACACGATCGGGAATTTGTCTGCGAGCGTAGCCAGATAGTCCGCGAATTCGCCCGACGACAGTTGCAGCCCTTCGCCCGCGAGCTGGTACTTGCCGTCGTGATAGAACTCGCTCGCCGCGCAGTCGAGCGCGAGCAGCACGTCTTCACCCGCACGATAGCCAGCCTTCTCGATGGCTTGCAGAATGGTCGACAGGCATTCGTCGTTGCTGCCGAAGTTCGGCGCGAAGCCGCCTTCGTCGCCCACTGCCGTGCTCATGCCGCGATCGGCCAGAATCTTCTTGAGCGCGTGGAACACTTCCGCGCCGCAGCGCAGCGCTTCGCGGAACGTCGGCTGGCTCACCGGCACGATCATGAATTCCTGGATGTCCAGGCTGTTGTTCGCGTGCGCGCCGCCGTTGACGATGTTCATCATCGGCACCGGAAGCTGCATCGCGCCCGAGCCGCCGAAGTAGCGGTACAGCGGCAGGCCGGCTTCTTCAGCGGCGGCCTTGGCGACGGCCATCGAGACGGCGAGCATCGCGTTCGCGCCGAGACGCGATTTATTGTCCGTGCCGTCGAGCTCGAGCAGGGTCTTGTCGAGGAAAGCCTGCTCCGAGGCGTCGAGGCCCATGATGGCTTCGGAAATCTCGGTATTGATGTGTTCGACCGCCTTCAGCACGCCTTTGCCGTTGTAGCGGCCGGCTTCGTCGTCGCGCAGTTCGATGGCTTCGCGCGAACCGGTGGACGCACCCGACGGAACCGCCGCGCGGCCCATCGTGCCCGATTCGAGCAACACGTCGCATTCGACGGTCGGATTGCCTCGCGAATCGAGAATCTCGCGGCCGATGATATCTACGATAGCACTCATGGTTTCCTCAAGAAATGACGATGAATTCTGTCAGTCACAACGAAGCGCGCCGCCTGTTTTTACACTTCGATACACCCTTTCGGCGCGCGCTTCACTGGCTTCGCTCAGACCTTTTCGATGATCGCCGGGTTCAACTCCGGCGCACAGAGCGGTCGTTCGGGACCGGCGATGCGGCCCATGTGACCCGTTGTCGCGACACGGGCGCCGATGATGACGCCCGCATTGCCCTACCTGTTGCTGCCGATGCTCAGTTGAAATCGTTCTCGAGGAACGAGCCGCTTTTCACGGCGCGATCGATCGTGATGAGCGTCGAGAGCAGTGCTTCCATATGATGCAGCGGCACCGCATTCGGGCCGTCCGACTTCGCGCAGGCCGGGTCCGGATGGGTTTCCATGAAGAGACCGGCGACGCCCGTCGCGACCGCCGCGCGCGCGAGCACCGGCACGAATTCGCGCTGGCCGCCCGAGCTCGTGCCCTGCCCGCCCGGCAACTGCACCGAGTGCGTTGCGTCGAACACGACCGGCGCACTGGTTTCGCGCATGATCGCGAGCGAGCGCATGTCGGACACGAGATTGTTATAACCGAACGACACGCCGCGCTCGCACGCCATGAAACGGTCTTCCGACAGCCCCGCTTCGCGCGCGGCGTCACGCGCCTTGTCGATCACGTTCTTCATGTCGTGCGGCGCGAGAAACTGGCCCTTCTTGATGTTCACCGGCTTGCCCGAACGCGCGCACGCGTGGATGAAGTCGGTCTGACGGCACAGGAACGCGGGCGTCTGCAACACATCGACGACCGATGCGACCGCTTCGATTTCCTCTTCCGTGTGCACGTCCGTGAGAACCGGCACGCCAAGCTGCTTCTTCACTTCGCCGAGAATGCGCAGGCCTTCGTCCATGCCGGGGCCGCGAAACGACTTGCCCGAGCTGCGGTTCGCCTTGTCGAACGACGACTTGTAGATGAACGGCACGCCGAGCTTCTGCGTGATTTCCTTCAGCCGCCCGGCGACGTCGATCGTCATTTGCTCCGATTCGACGACGCACGTGCCCGCGATCAGGAAGAACGGCTGGTCGAGACCGGCTTCGAAGTGACACAGCTTCATGCTTGCGCTCCCGCGGTGGCCGCCGCGCGGGCCGGCGTCTTTGCGCCCGCGCCTTCGGCATGCGTGCGCGCCGCTTCGACGAATGCCTTGAACAGCGGATGCCCGTCGCGCGGCGTCGACGTGAACTCGGGGTGGAACTGCACGCCGACGAACCACGGGTGCAGCGACTGCGGCAACTCCATCATTTCGGGCAGATCCTCGCTCGGAGTACGGGCGCTGATGATAAGGCCGCCGGCCTCGAGCTGGGGCACGAAACGGTTATTGACTTCATAACGGTGACGATGACGCTCGTTCACATCCGTGCCGTAGATGCGTCCGGCCATCGTGCCGGGCTTGATCGGGCACTTCTGCGAGCCGAGACGCATCGTGCCGCCGAGATCCGACTCTTCGCTGCGCTTTTCGATGCGGCCCGCGCGGTCGTACCACTCGGTGATGAGCGCGACGACCGGGTTGTTCGTGTCCTGATCGAACTCGGTGCTGTTCGCATCGGCGAGACCGGCGACATCGCGCGCGAATTCGATCACCGCGAGCTGCATGCCGAGGCAGATGCCGAGATACGGCGTCTTCGATTCGCGCGCATAGCGGATCGCCTTGATCTTGCCTTCCGTGCCGCGACGGCCGAAGCCGCCCGGCACCAGCACGGCGTCGAGATGCTTCAGCGCGTCGGTGCCTTCGGCTTCGATCTGCTCCGAATCGATGTACTCGATGTTGACCTTCGTCGACGTATGAATGGCCGCGTGACGCAGCGCTTCGATCAGCGACTTGTACGACTCCGTGAGCTCGACATACTTGCCGACCATGCCGATGGTCACTTCGCTCTTCGGGTTCTCGAGTTTCTGCACGAGGTCCGACCACATCGTCAGGTCGGCAGGCGGCGGCGAGAGCTTCAGCTCTTCGCAGATGATGTCATCGAGATGCTGGTCGTTGAGCATCTGCGGAATCTTGTAGATGCTGTCCGCGTCCCACACGGAGATGACCGCGTCTTCCTGCACGTTCGAGAAGAGGGAAATCTTCTGGCGTTCGTCGTCGGGAATCGGGCGGTCGGCGCGGCACAGGAGCACGTTCGGATAGATACCGATTTCACGCAGCTTCTGCACGCTGTGCTGCGTGGGTTTGGTCTTCAGCTCGCCGGCGGTGGCGATGAACGGCACCAGCGTCAGGTGCACGAAGCACGCGCTGTTGCGGCCCATGCGCAGGCTCATCTGACGCACGGCTTCGAGGAACGGCAGCGATTCGATGTCGCCCACCGTGCCGCCGATCTCGACGATCGCCACGTCCGGCTGGCCACACGTCGCCGCTGCGGCGCCGCGCTCCACGAATGCCTGGATTTCGTTGGTGATGTGCGGAATGACCTGCACCGTCTTGCCGAGATATTCGCCGCGGCGTTCCTTGCGGATCACGGACTCGTAGATCTGGCCGGTGGTGAAGTTGTTGGCCTTGCGCATCTTCGTGCTGATGAAGCGCTCGTAATGGCCGAGGTCGAGGTCGGTCTCCGCACCGTCTTCCGTCACGAACACTTCCCCGTGCTGGAACGGGCTCATCGTGCCGGGGTCGACGTTGATGTAGGGATCGAGCTTGAGGAGAGTGACTTTGAGACCGCGCGATTCGAGGATCGCGGCGAGGGAGGCGGCGGCAATACCCTTGCCAAGGGACGAAACTACGCCGCCGGTGACGAATACATATTTGGTCATCGCTAGATGCTCGCGGGAAAAACGGATTATACCGTAAAGGCAGGTTCCCACGAAGCGCGCGCGCCGCCGGAATTGGCTACAAATGCGCGCTTTTCGGCGCGATTTTTGCGGAACGCGTCACCGGCCGCCCGTCAAGTCCCGCGCGCCTGCTTGCGCCCCTTTGAGCAGAATGTCACAGCGATGCCCGCATCGCTTTCAAGAGGCGCCGCACGGCGCGCGCGGTGTCGATCGGGCGCTCCATCGGGAAGAGATGGCTTCCTTCCATCCAGTCGAAATATTCTCCGGCGATGCGCCGCGTCATGCCGAGGCCCACCTGCCGCACTTCGCGCGACCGTGTCCCTGCGATGAAACCGACCGGCGCCGGCGCGCCGTGCGCAAGCCGCGCGCCGAGCGTATGCGGGAGCGTCCGGTAGATCAGGTATTCGACGTGACGATCGAACGCGAGCGCACGCGCGCCGTTAGCCTGACTCTGCGGAATGCCGAAGTCGATGTAGTCGGACAGCATGCGCTCGTCCCAGCGCGCGAACGCGGGCTTCGCCAGGAAATGCCGCCATGCCTCGTCGCGGCTCGCCCAGCGCGTGCGGCGCTTCTTCGTCGCGGCGGCGGGCGACAGGCGCTCGTCGAGCCCGGTCCATTGCGTGACGCGCAGAAGGCCGCTCTTCCAGCCGGCGATCACCGGCGAGTCGAGCATCACGACGCCCTTCACCCATTGCGGACGCTTCAGCGCCGCCATCATCGACAGATAGCCGCCGAGCGAATGCCCGACGAGCCACACTTTCGGATGATCGCCCCCCGCCTCGCGGCGGTAACGGCTCATGTCGTCGATGAGTTGATCGACGAGATACGGCCAGTCGCGCGTAACCGGAAAGCGTGCGTCATGGCCGAAGCGCTCGATGCTGCGAATGTCGTAATCGTCGGAAAGCTCCGCGAAAATCGTGCGATACGTCGACGCCGGAAAGCCGTTCGCGTGCGAGAAATGGATGATGTCTTTCAAGCGGCTCCTTTACTTTTTCTAGTGATTCATCCAGTAGCGCGCGTGCGTGTCCCGATAGCGCTCGAGCACGACTGCAGAGCCGACGTCGATGCGCGCGGCGCCGTCGTCGTCGCTGCGCGAGAGCGCGATGTCGCGCAGCCCATAGCGCGCGAACACGGTCGGATGCGGATGGTGAAAGCGGTTGCGATAGCCTACCTGAAATATCGCCGCGATCGGCCCGACGGAATCGAGGAAAGGCTCGGTGGACGACGTGCGGCTGCCGTGGTGCGGCACGATCAGCACATCGGCGCGCAACGCGGCGGAATCGCGCGCGATCAGCATGCGTTCGACGTCCGCTTCGATATCCGCCGCAAACAGCGCCGCGCGCCCTGCCGCGCTCGTCACCTTCAGCACGCACGACTGATGGTTCGGCTTGCCGGCGAGCGGCCCCGGCTCCGGCCACAACACGCGGAACTCGACGCCGTCCCACGTCCAGCGCTGCCCGAAAGCGCAGCGCAACGTCTCTGCGCGGCGCGCACGCGCATCGGACCAGAGCGCGTCCTTCGCGGGCAGCGATGCGAGCATCTGCCGCACGGCGATCGACTGCAGCACGGCCGGCGCGCCGCCCGCGTGATCCGAATCGGAATGGCTGATGACGAGCGTATCGAGCGCATACAAGCCCGCCGCTTGCAGATACGGCACGGTGATGCGCTCGCCCGCGTGCGTCGATTCGGGGCCCGGACCGGCATCGAAGAGCAACGCATGCCGCGCGGTTTCGACGACGAGCGCCGAGCCTTGACCGATATCGAGCGCGGTCACGCGAAACGCGCCTTCGGGCGCGGCATGCGACGCGGGCGCGAGAAGCGGCAGCCACGTCAACGGCGCGGCGAAGCGCAGCGGCCAGCCGCGCGGCGCGAGCGCCCACGCGACGCCGACGCACGATGCCGCGAGCGCGAACGTATTGGGCTGCGGCAAAAACCAGAGCGGCGCCGGGACGGCATCGGCCAGGCGCGCAAGTAAATCGATCAGCACGGAGAGCGTCGCGTGCGCGGCGTGGAGCATCGGCGCGTCGAGCGGTGCGGGAAGCAGGAGGCCCGCGAGCGTCGCGGGCGTCACGAGCACGCTGATCCACGGAATCGCGAACGCGTTCGCAAGCGGCCCGAGCAACGGAATCTGCGAGAACCAGTAGACCGTGAGCGGCGCGAGCGCGATCGTCACGGCGTATTGCACGCGCGCGCCCGATGCGACCTGACGCCGCGCGCGTCGCCAGATTCGGTCGATGAACGCAAACGGCCTACGCTTGCGTGGCCGCGCCGGACGCTGCCCGACCTCGCCCGGATCGACGCGATCCCACTGATCGATGTCATCGTCATCCTCTGTCCGCGCCTGCGATTCGACGCGCCCCGCCGACGCGACCGCATGCAGGATCGCCGCGACCGCGCCGAACGACAGCCAGAATCCCGGCGATGTCACCGCCCACGGGTCCGCGATCAGCACGAACGCGAGCGCCCAGAGCAGCACGAGCGATGACGCGGGCCGCCGTCCGCAGAGAAACGCGGCCGCGAAGATCAGCAGCATGCAGAGCGTGCGCTGCGCGGGCACGTTGAATCCGGCGAGCGCGGCATAGAACGCGGCGAACACGGTCGCGCCGACCGCGGCCACTTTCGGCGCGGCGGCGATCAACGGCGCGGGCACGCCTCGCCATCGCACGCGCTTCCAGACGAAGCCCGCGATCAAAGCGGCCAGCCCCGCGACGAAGCCAATATGCAAGCCCGATATCGCGACGAGATGGCTCGTCCCGGTCGCACGCATGAGCGCCCAGTCGGCATCGCTGACGGCGTCCTGCGCGCCCACCGCGAGCGCGACGATGATCCCGCGATGCGGCGCGTCCACGAGCACGCTCTCGATGCGACCGCGCGCGCGGGCACGCAACCGATCGATCATCAGGCGTGGGCCGCTCGCATCGAAAGGCAGACGTTGTGGCGCGCGCGCCGTCGATACAGAACCCGTCGCGCGGATGCCGCGTTCGAGCAAAGTCGCTTCGGCATCGCGCAAGCCGAAGTTCGCGTTGGCGTGCGCGCGCTTCAGGCGCGCGGTCAGCTTCCATCGCTCTCCGGCCCGCAGCTTCATCGGCTCCGGAGACATCCACGACAAGCGCACGATGCGCGGAAAGTGATGCAGACGCGCGCCGTTCGCCTCGACTTCGAAGAGAAAGCGCGCGCCATCGGCTTGCTGCTCGGGAAGGCCGCGCACGAAGCCCGTAAGCTCGATATCGCGTTGCTCGTACTCGACGGGCAATCGCTCGCGCAGCGCAACTTCGGCACGCAAGGCCGCATACGCGAAACCCAATGCGCAAGCCGCAATCGCAAAGCTCGCGGTGCGCACGCGCGGCTTCGTCGCGCCCAGCGTCACTACGGAGGCGAACACAGCGCAGCATGCGATCCATACGACGCCATCCGGCAAGCGCGCCTGTTGCTGCAACCACCAGACGCCCAACGCGAAACCCAGCAGCATCGCCCGCACTTCGTTCCTCTTCGTTCTTCGTAGCGACGCACATCAGCGTCGATCGGAACGATTATGAAGAGGCGAGCGCGAGCCGTGGGAGCGCGGCGTGCGCGTTAGCCGTTGTGCCTAGGGAAAGCGCGTTTTCATCCATGCCGCGCAGTTGCGCGAGCACCTTCGCGATGGCCGCAACCTGGTCCGGCGAATTGCGCCGCTTGTAGAGCCAGGCCGGCGCGATGTCGGGCGCATCGGTTTCGAGCACGATTGCATCGAGCGGAAGTTCGGCCGCCAGCCGGCGAATCTGCCGCGCGCGCTCGAAGGTGAGATTGCCGCCGAAGCCGAGATGCATGCCTTGCGCGATGAACGCCTCGGCCTGCTGAAAACTGCCGTTGAACGCATGCGCGATGCCGCGATGGATATCGTGCACGCGCAGCCCCTTCAGCACCTTGTCCTGCGATTTGCGCACATGGCAGATCACCGGCAGATCGTACTCGCGGGCGAGCTTCAGTTGCTCGCCGTAGAAGAATTGCTGGCGCGCGTCGTCGAGCGTCGGCACGAAGTAATCGAGCCCGATTTCGCCGATGCCGACGAACAACGGATCGTCGAGGCTCGCTTCGATCTCGCGGCGCAAAACATGCAGGTCGTCCTCATGCGCGCCCGGCGTGAAAAGCGGATGGATGCCGAGCGCGTACGCGCCGCCCGCGATGCGATGCGCCAACGCGCGCACCGTGCCGATATTGCCGCGATCGACGCCCGGAATCACGATGCGCGTCACGCCTGCATCGAGCGCCGCATCGGCGACGGCGTCGCGGTCGGCATCGAACTCGCCGGCATCGAGATGACAGTGCGTATCGATCCACATGACGGCCTCCGCGACGCCCGATGCGTTAAACCGCCTTATACCGGCACCGACGGCTCTTCGTGCAGCACGCCGTCGCGCAGACGCATGATGCGGTCGCAGCGCGCGGCGAGATCCGCGTCGTGCGTGACGATCACGAAGCTCGTCTCCAGCGTCTGCGACAGTTCCAGCATCAGATTGAAGACCGTGTCCGCCGTGCCGCCGTCGAGATTGCCGGTCGGTTCGTCGGCGAGCACGCAGGCGGGACGCGTGACCAGCGCGCGCGCGATCGCGACCCGCTGACGCTCGCCGCCCGACAGCGCGCCCGGACGATGCTTCGCGCGATGCCCGATGCCCACGCGCTCCAGCATTTCCTGCGCTTGCCGGCGCGCGTCCTCTTCCGACATGCGGCGGATGCGCAGCGGCATCGCGACATTGTCGAGCGCCGTGAATTCCGGCAGCAGATGATGGAACTGATACACGAAGCCGAGCGCCCGGTTGCGCAGCTCGTTGCGCTCCTTTTCCTTCAGCTCGGTGAACGGCTTGCCGAGCAGCGAGACCTTGCCGGCGCTCGGTTCGTCGAGACCGCCGAGCACGTGCAACAGCGTGCTCTTGCCCGAACCCGACGCGCCGACGATCGCGAGTTTTTCGCCCTTCATCACGTCGAGTTGCGCGTTGTCGAGCACCTGGACGTTGAAGCCGCCCTGCTCGAACGTCTTCGAGATCGCTGAGGCTTGCAGAACTATTTTGCTGGCGGGAATCATGTCACTCATAACGCAGCGCCTCCGCCGGACGAACCTTCGCGCCGCGCCAGCTCGGATAGAGCGTTGCGAGCGACGACAGCACAAACGCGATGATGCCGATCTTGGCCACATCGCCCGGCACGAGCTCGGACGGCAGCTCGCTGATGAAATAAACCGAAGACGGCAGGAACTGCACGTTGAAGAGATGTTCGATCATCGGCACGAGCCACGGAATGCTCCACGCGATGAGACAGCCGAGCGACACCCCGAGCGCCGTGCCGATGAAACCGATCGTTACACCCTGCACCACGAAAATCTTCATGATCGAGCCGGGCTGCGCGCCGAGCGTGCGCAGGATCGCGATATCGGCCTGCTTGTCGGTGACGGTCATCACGAGCGACGAAACCAGATTGAACGCCGCCACCGCGATGATCAGCGTGAGGATGATGAACATCATGCGCTTTTCGATCTGCACGGCGGAGAACCAGGTCTTGTTCTGCTGCGTCCAGTCGCGGATATAGAGATCGCCCGAGAGCGTGCGCGCGAGCCGACGCGCGACTTCGGGCGCGCGCTGCATGTCCTTCAGGCGCAGGCGCACGCCGGTCGGCGCGGGCAAACGGAAGAGCGCTTCGGCGTCCTTGATCGAAATGAGCGCGAGCGTCGAATCGTATTCGTAGTGACCGGACTCGAAGATGCCGACGACCGTGAACTGCTTGAGGCGCGGCATCATCCCGGCCGGCGTGATGGTGCCTTCGGGCGCGACGAGCGTGATCTTGTCGCCGTCCATCACGCCGAGATTGACCGCGAGATCCTTGCCGAGCACGATGCCGAATTCGCCCGGCTTCAGATCCGTGAGCTTGCCCGCGCGCATCTCCTTGCCGATGTCCGACACTTCCGGTTCCAGCGACGGCTCCACGCCGCGCAGCGCGACGCCGCTCACCGCGCCCTGGCGCGTGAGCAGCGCCTGCGCTTCGACATAGGGCGCCGCGCCGGTCACTTCGGGATTCTTGCGCGCTTCCTGCGCGGTCAGTTGCCAGTTCGGCATCGAGCCGGTCGGCGAGAAGATTTCGACGTGCGCGAGCACCGACAGCATCCGGTCGCGCACTTCCTTCTGGAAACCGTTCATGACCGACAGCACGACGATCAGCGCGGCGACGCCGAGCGCGATGCCCGCCATCGACACGAGCGCGATGAAGGAGATGAAGCCGTTACCGGTGGTGCGTTTGCTGGCGCGCGTGTAGCGCCAGCCGATCTGCCATTCGTACGGAAGTTTCAAGCGATTCCTTTTTGCTGCTGTCCCAGCATTGTTGTGCCCCGATGGCGCAATTTTGCGAAAGTTTGCCATACATGGGGCGAACGGGACGCTAGCGAACACGAAAGCGCACCGCTTCGACGCGGGTCGCGGGCGTCGCATCGCTGCAAGCGCTTTGCCCTACAATGCCGAGCATCATGCCTGTTCACCACCTCCATCTCCTGCTGCCGTTCGCCCTGCCCTCGGCCGCGGACGCCGCGACCGCCCTGCACGGACTGGAGAGCGCGGCGCTCGACAAGCTGCTCGCCCGCGCCACCCTCGAGGAGCGCATCGTCGGCGAGGATTTTCAGCGCACGCTGCCGCACGAACGCTGGATCGCACGCCGCTTCAACGCCGTCACGCCCGCCGACCAGCGCTATGCCGACGATGCTCCGCTCGCGCCCTTCATGCTGCTCGCCGACGGCGGCACGCCCGGCGACGCGCTTTGGGCCTGCATCGAGCCGGTGCATGTGCGCATCGCGCACGATCATCTGGTGCTGATCGATCCCGACACGCTCGGCGTGCACACGGAAGAAGCGCGCGCATTGCTTCGCACCGCGCGGCCCGTGATCGAGGAGCTCGGCGTGCAACTGCAGGCGCCGACGCCGCTGCGCTGGTACGTGTCCGGCGAAGCGCTCGGCGCGCTCGCGGGCGCATCGCCGTTGCGCGCGACGGGCCGCAACATCGAAATCTGGCTGCCGCACGAAGCCCGCACCGGCGAGCGCTCGCGCGCGTGGATGAAGCTGCAGAACGAAGTGCAGATGGCGTGGTTCGAGCATCCGCTGAATCTCGAGCGCGAAGCGCGCGGGCTGCCCGCGATCAACTCGATCTGGCTGCACGGGCAAGGCCTGCTGCGGCCCGTCAGGAGCCCGTTCACGCACGTCATGTCCGACGCCGCCGCGACACGCGGACTCGCGATCGCGGCGGGCATCAGGCCATCGCCGCCGCCCGAATCGTTCGCGGCGCTCTCGGGCAGCCTGACCGAAGGCAGCACGCTCATCGAGCTGAATCCGTTTTCCGCGCCGTTCATCGAGCAGGACTGGGCGCGCTGGAACGACTCGCTGAAATCGCTCGAAGCCGCGTGGTTCGCCCCCGCGCTGCAAGCGCTCACCGATGGCGCGCTCGGCCGACTGAATCTCACGCTCTGCGGCGACTCCGGCTCGGTCACGCTCTCCGTCACGCGCTCGGACTTGCGCAAATTCTGGCGGCGCAGGCCAATCGCCGCGCTTTTAATCGAATAAGGTTGCTTCCAGCATGACGCGAATCGTCACCCGCGCCTCCTCTCCCGCCGATGCCGAAGCGCTGATGCGCCACGGCCTGCATCCCGTCATCGCGCGTCTGTATGCGGCGCGCGGCGTGACTTCCCCCGATGAAATCGAAACCGAGTTCAAGCGCCTGCACGCGCCCGCCGGCCTGAAGGGCTGCGACGACGCCGCCATCGTGCTCGCGGACGCGCTCGCCGCGGGCAAGCGCATGCTCGTCGTCGCGGACTACGACTGCGACGGCGCGACCGCGTGCGCGGTGGCCGTGCGGGGCTTGCGCATGTTCGGCGCGACCATCGACTATCTGGTGCCGAACCGCTTCGAATACGGCTACGGGCTCACGCCGGAGATCGTCGAGCTGGCCGCGCGCGCGCCGCGGGGCCTGCCCGATCTGCTGATCACGGTCGATAACGGCATCGCGAGCGTCGATGGCGTCGCCGCGGCGAACGCGCTCGGCATCGACGTGCTCGTCACGGATCATCACCTTCCCGGCGACGAATTGCCAGCCGCGCGCGCGATCGTCAATCCGAACCAGCCGGGCTGCGCGTTCCCGAGCAAGTGCATCGCGGGCGTGGGCGTGATGTTCTATGTGCTGCTCGCGTTGCGCGCGGAGTTGCGTCGCCGGGGCGCGTATGCCGATGGCACGCCCGAACCGCGCCTCGACGGCCTGCTCGATCTCGTCGCGCTCGGCACCGTCGCCGATGTCGTGAAGCTCGATTGCAACAACCGCATTCTCGTCGCGCAGGGTTTGAAGCGGATTCGCTCGGGGCGCATGCAGCCGGGCATCGCGGCCCTCTTCCGCGCCGCCGCCCGCGATGCGCGCGCCGCATCCGGCTTCGATCTCGGCTTCGCGCTCGGTCCGCGCCTGAACGCGGCGGGCCGTCTTTCGGACATGTCGCTCGGCATCGAATGCCTGACCACTGACGACGTCGGCCGTGCGTGGGAGCTCGCGCAGCAACTCGATTCGATGAACCGCGAACGGCGCGAAATCGAAGCCGGCATGCAGCAGCAGGCGCTCGCCGAACTGCAGACTTTCGATTGCGGCGAGCGCGCGACGCTCACGCTTTACGACGCGAGCTGGCATCAGGGCGTGATCGGCATCGTCGCGGGGCGGCTGAAGGAGCGGTTTCATCGGCCGTCGTTTACGTTCGCGCACGCCGACGATAGCGGCGCGCTTTGCAAGGGCTCGGGCCGCTCGATTCCCGGCTTCCATCTGCGCGATGCGGTCGATCTCATCAGCAAGCGCGAGCCCGGCCTGATCCACAAGTTCGGCGGCCACGCGATGGCCGCGGGCCTGACGCTCGCCACCGCCGACATTGCGCGCTTCACGCAAGCGTTCGAAACCGTCGGCCGCGAGTGGCTCACGGCGGAAGCGCTCGCGCGCACCGTCGAAACCGATGGCGAGCTCGAAGATGCGTACTTCACGCCGCAATTCGTCGAGATGCTGGACGCCGCGGTATGGGGTCAGGGCTTTCCCGCGCCCACATTTTCCGGCGAGTTCGAAGTCGCGTCGCAGGCGCTCGTGAAGGACAAGCATCTGAAACTGTCGCTGTTGCGCGGACGTCAGCGCTTCAACGCGATCTGGTTCAATCACGTCGATCCGCTGCCGCCGCGCGCGACCGTCGCGTACCGGCTCGTCAGCGATTCGTGGAACGGGGTCGCGCGGGTGCAGTTGATCGTCGAGCACGCGGGCTGAGGGCGTCCGGCGGCCGGTCCGGCGCGGGGAAACCCGGTCATTCGGCTATAATTTCATCTTTTTACGAAGCCGAAGATCGACAATGGAAGCGGAACGTCTCAACGCGATCGAAAGCCTTCTGGCCGACCTGCGCCGCCGCGCGGGCGAGCTACGGGGGTATCTTTGACTACGACGCCAAGTCCGCGCGTCTAGTCGAAGTCAATAAGGAACTCGAAGACCCGAACGTCTGGAACGATTCGAAGAACGCGCAGGCGCTCGGTCGCGAGAAAAAGCTGCTCGACGGCGTGGTGTCCACGCTCACCGCCCTCGACACCGATCTGCGCGACGCGAGCGATCTGTTCGACATGGCGCGCGAGGAAAACGACGAGGACACGCTCGTCGCATGCGAATCGGACGCCGATGCCTTGCGCGCGCGCGTCGAGGACATGGAATTCCGCCGGATGTTCTCCAACCCGGCCGACCCGAACAACTGCTTCATCGACATTCAGGCGGGCGCGGGCGGCACCGAGGCGTGCGACTGGGCCTCCATGCTGCTGCGCCAGTACTTGCGCTATTGCGAGCGCAAAGGCTTCAAGACCGAAGTGCTCGAAGAATCCGAAGGCGACGTCGCCGGCATCAAAAGCGCGACCATCAAGGTCGAAGGCGAATACGCGTACGGCTATCTGCGCACCGAAACCGGCATTCACCGCCTCGTGCGCAAGTCCCCGTTCGATTCGTCGGGCGGCCGCCATACGTCGTTCTCTTCGGTGTTCGTGTATCCGGAAATCGACGACTCGATCGAGATCGAAATCAATCCCGCCGATGTCCGCACGGATACGTATCGCGCATCGGGCGCGGGCGGTCAGCACATCAACAAGACGGACTCCGCCGTGCGTCTCACGCACGCGCCGACCGGCATCGTCGTGCAGTGCCAGAACGACCGCTCACAGCACCGCAACCGCGCCGAAGCCATGCAGATGCTGAAAGCGCGTCTCTACGAATTCGAGATGCGCAAGCGCCAGGCCGAACAGGACAAGCTCGAATCGAGCAAGACCGACGTGGGCTGGGGCCATCAGATCCGCTCTTACGTGCTCGACCAGAGCCGCGTGAAGGACTTGCGCACCAACGTCGAAATGAGCAACACGCGCGCCGTGCTCGACGGCGACCTCGACGACTTCATCGGCGCGAGTCTGAAACAGGGCGTTTGATGTCTTGCAGCGGCGCGGCCTTCCGGTCGCGCCGCTTTCGTTTCATTCCGCCGCGCATTCTCCGTATCTCAGCCCAAGAATCATCATGACCGAACCGACTCAACCGGGCGCTGCTCCCGAACTGGAAGAGAACCAGATCATCGCGGAGCGCCGCGACAAGCTGCGCGCGCTGCGCGAGCAAGGCGTCGCCTTTCCGAACGACTTCCGCCCGACGCATCAGGCCGCCGCGCTTCAAAGCGATTACGCCGACACCGACAAGGACGCGCTCGAAGCGAATCCCCTGCCCGTCGCGATCGCGGGCCGGATGATGCTCAAGCGCGTGATGGGCAAGGCGAGCTTCGCGACCGTTCAGGACGGCAGTGGCCAGATCCAGTTCTTCGTGACGCCCGCGGATGTCGGCGCCGAAACCTACGACGCGTTCAAGAAGTGGGATCTGGGCGACATCATCGCCGCGAAGGGCGTGCTCTTTCGCACGAACAAGGGCGAGCTGTCGGTGCGCTGCACGGAATTGCGGCTGCTCTCGAAGGCGCTGCGTCCGCTGCCGGACAAGTTCCACGGCCTCGCCGATCAGGAAACGCGCTATCGCCAGCGCTATGTCGATCTGATCGTCACGCCGGAATCGCGCAAGACGTTCATGGCGCGCACCAAGGCTGTCACGTCGATCCGCAATTTCATGTCGCAGGCGAACTTCATGGAAGTCGAAACGCCGATGCTGCACCCGATTCCGGGCGGGGCGGCGGCCAAGCCTTTCACGACGCACCACAACGCGCTCGACATGCAGATGTTCCTGCGCATTGCGCCTGAGCTTTATCTGAAGCGCCTGATCGTCGGCGGCTTCGAGCGCGTGTTCGAGATCAATCGCAATTTCCGGAACGAAGGCGTATCGCCGCGTCACAACCCGGAATTCACGATGATGGAGTTCTACGCCGCGTACACCGACTATCGCTGGCTGATGGACTTCACCGAATCGCTGATCCGTCAGGCCGCGATCGATGCGCTCGGCACCGCCGTCATCACGTATCAGGGGCGCGAGCTCGATCTTTCGAAGCCGTTCCATCGTCTGACGATCAGTCAGGCCATCCAGAAGTACGCGCCGCAATACACCGACGGGCAGTTGTCCGATGCGGCGTTCCTGCGCACGGAACTGAAGAAGTTTTGCGTCGATACGACGCAGCCCGCTTTCCTGAACGCAGGTCTCGGTTCGCTGCAGCTCGCGCTGTTCGAAGAGACAGCGGAATCGCAACTATGGGAGCCGACGTATATCGTCGATTACCCGATTGAAGTGTCGCCGCTCGCGCGCGCATCGGACTCGGTGCCGGGCATCACGGAGCGTTTCGAACTCTTCATCACGGGCCGCGAGATCGCCAACGGCTTCTCGGAGCTGAACGATCCGGAAGATCAGGCCGCGCGCTTCCAGAAGCAGGTCGATCAGAAAGACGCGGGCGACGAAGAAGCGATGTACTTCGACGCCGACTACATCCGCGCGCTCGAGTACGGCATGCCGCCGACGGGCGGATGCGGCATCGGCATCGACCGTCTGGTGATGCTTTTGACCGATAGCCCGAGCATCCGCGATGTGATTCTGTTCCCGCATCTGCGTCGGGAAGACTGATTTAGCTGCTTTGGCGGCGGAGATGAGCGCGTCCTGCGGGGCGCGCTTTTTTTCGTCTTCCTTGTAAGCGCTGGTAAATATTCCAAAGCCTGCGATGGACGTGCGCGTCGACAGCGCCTGCCGACGCGACTGGCACCGGTTCTGCTTTCGTCGAAACACGACGCGTCTGCGAATTTGTTACAACCCGAAAAAGCGCGATTTCCCGGTTTCACCGAGAATGGGTCGTAGCTGCCGACGTCGGCAGCGGAATTCGCCTCGAAACGGAGGTTCGACAATGGATAACGGAACCAACAAACTCAGCACGTCGCCTGCTTCTGGCGGCGCTGCTCAACCGCGGCAACGGCGGTTGCATCCGCTCATCGCGACGGCGGCGGGCGCGGTCATCGTCGCGAGCCTCGTAGCGACCGCTGCGATGACAGGACTATTCCCGAAGGCGTCGAGCAATGCCGCGCAGAATCCGCAAACGCAGAGCGCGGCGGTCGCGCAACAACCCGCGGTGAACTCTGTCGCGCCGAGCCCGGCGCAACCGACCGCGGCGCAGCAGCAAGCCGCTCAGCAGGCAGCCGCCCAGCAGCAGGCTGCGGCACAGCAGGCCGCTCAGCAACAAGCCCAGCAAGCGCCGGCGCAGCCGCAACCCGCGCAACCATCGTATGCGCAGCAAGCGCCGCAGCATCCGGCGTATTGTTCGACCTGCGGCACCGTCGAGGCGATTTCCGCCGTAAAGCATGAAGGTCACGGGACGGGGATCGGTGCGGTCGGCGGCGCGGTGGCGGGCGGTGTCGTCGGCAATCAGTTCGGGCGCGGCGGCGGCCGGACCGCGATGACTTTGCTCGGCGCGCTCGGCGGCGGTCTCGCGGGCAATTCGGTCGAGAAACATATCCGCAGCGAAACCGATTACTCCGTGCACGTGCGGATGGAAAACGGCAAGACGCGCACCTTCACGTACAAAAACCCGCCGCCGTTCCAGCAAGGCGAGCGCGTGCATATTTCGAACGGCACGCTCGTCGCGGGCTAAGCGTTAGTCGGCAGCAAAAAAGGCGGCGAGCCGTGTAGCTCGTCGCCTTTTTCGTGTGCGCAATAGACGCGTGAGATAAAAACTAATGATCCCGCTGTGAGCTTCTCGCCGGATTCGGCCTGCCGCGCGCCGCCAGATACGCCCACCAGATATAGCCCGAAAAGCCGTACAGCACGAACAGGCAAAACAGCATGACGGGAGGATCGGACGACACCAGCACGAACGCCACGACGATCAGCAGCACGCCCGCGAACGGCACGCGGTAACGCACGTCGAGCGCCTTGCCGCTGTAGAACGGGGCGTTCGATACCATCGTCACGCCGGCGTAAATCGTCAGCGCGAACGCGACCCAGGGCAGCCACACGAGCTTGAGCGGCACACGGTTATCGGTCGCGAGCCAGACGAAACCGGCGATCAGCGCCGCCGCAGCCGGCGACGGCAAGCCTTGGAAATAGCGCTTGTCGACCACGCCGACGTTCGTGTTGAAACGCGCGAGCCGCAGCGCCGCGCCCGAGCAATAGACGAACGCCGCGAGCCAGCCCCAGCGCCCGAGATCCTTCAGCACCCATTCGTACATCACGAGCGCGGGCGCCACCCCGAACGACACCATGTCGGAGAGACTGTCGAACTGCTCGCCGAACGCGCTCTGCGTGTGCGTCATGCGCGCGACGCGTCCGTCCATGCCGTCGAGCACCATCGCGACGAAAATGGCGATGGCCGCGATCTCGAAACGCACGTTCATCGCCTGAACGACGGCGAAAAAGCCGCAGAACAGCGCGGCCGTGGTGAACGCATTCGGCAGCAGATAAATGCCGCGCTTCTTCAAAAACTGCTGCCGCTTCGCGCGCCGCGTCTCGACGACGCCCACGTCCTGCGCGGCCTTGTTACGTCGGAACGCGCGTGGCGATGCGCCGTTCACGCGGGTACGGCGCGGTTTGAATGCCGCCATCGAGACCTCCGCGTTATTCCGCGAACTCGGCGAGGATCGTCGACGAAGCCGAAACCTTTTCGCCGATCGACACACGCGGACGGCTGCCCACCGGCAGATACACGTCGACACGCGAACCAAAGCGGATGAAGCCGTAGCGCTGGCCGCGCGTGAGCGGTTCGCCGACGTGCACGTAGCAGAGAATGCGTCGCGCGATCAGTCCGGCGATCTGCACGGACGTCACGGTGTGCCCGGCCGCCGTCTGCAGCACGACCGCGTTGCGCTCGTTCTCGGTCGATGCTTTATCGACGGCCGCATTCAGATAGGCGCCCGGAAAGTACTGCACCTTCGTGATCGCGCCGTCCACCGGCGAGCGCTGCGAGTGCACGTTGAATACGTTCATGAACACGCTGATCTTGAGCGCATCGCGGTCGGCGTAGGGATCGCGCGTGGTTTCGACCGCGACGATGCGCCCGTCGGCCGGACACAGCACGGCGTTCGCCTGAGCGGGAATCGGGCGGGCCGGATCGCGGAAGAACTGGACGATGAAAATCACGATCAGCCAGAAGATCCAGGCGAAGCCGAAGCCGCCCAGCGCTTGCACGAGGATGGCCACGACTGCCGCGATGGCGATGAACGGCCAGCCTTCGCGGGCAATGATCGGATGAGGATAGTTCATGAACGAGTTCTGTGTTTTTAAAAACCGTAGGATAGCAAAAGCCGCCCGGCGCGCAGCGCAACCGGGCGGCTTTCGATCAAGCAAAAAGCGTGACGGACGAAAGATTTAGTTCTTCGACTGGTCGACGAGCTTGTTCTTCGCGATCCACGGCATCATCGCGCGCAGCTTCTCGCCGACTTGCTCGATCTGATGCTCGGACGTCAGACGGCGGCGCGATTGCAGCGTCGGCGCCCCGGCGCGGTTCTCGATGATGAAGCTTTTCGCGTATTCGCCGGTCTGGATGTCCTTCAGCACGGCCTTCATCGCCTTCTTCGTCTCTTCCGTGACGATGCGCGGACCCGTCACGTATTCGCCGTATTCGGCGTTGTTCGAGATCGAGTAGTTCATGTTGGCGATGCCGCCTTCATAGATCAGATCGACGATCAGCTTCAGTTCGTGCAGGCACTCGAAGTACGCCATTTCCGGCGCATAGCCCGCTTCCACCAGCGTTTCAAAGCCGGCCTTGATCAGGTCGACCGTGCCGCCGCACAGAACCGCCTGCTCGCCGAACAGATCGGTTTCGGTTTCTTCACGGAAGTTCGTTTCGATGATGCCCGCGCGGCCGCCGCCGTTGGCCACCGCGTACGACAGCGCCACGTCGCGCGCCGAGCCGGTCTTGTCCTGCGCGACCGCGATCAGGTGCGGCACGCCGCCGCCCTGGCTGTACGTGTTGCGCACGGTGTGGCCCGGCGCCTTCGGCGCGATCATGATGACATCCAGATCCGCGCGCGGGATCACCTGGCCGTAGTGCACGTTGAAGCCGTGCGCGAACGCGAGCGCCGCGCCCTGCTTGGCGTTGTCATGCACTTCCTTCTTGTAGACCTCGGCGATCTGCTCGTCGGGCAGCAGCATCATGACGACGTCGGCGCCCTTCACGGCTTCGGCCACTTCCTTGACCTTCAGGCCCGCGTTCTCGGCCTTGCTCCACGATGCGCCGCCCTTGCGCAGGCCCACCGTCACGTTCACGCCGCTGTCTTTCAGGTTGAGCGCGTGCGCATGGCCTTGCGAGCCATAGCCGATGATGGTGACTTGCTTGCCCTTGATGAGGGAGAGGTCGGCGTCCTTGTCGTAGAAAACTTTCATGGTGGTTCCTTGAGTCTTGAAAAATGAGGGCTACTTCCGCGCTGCGGAGGAAAGAATCGCTGCTTAAACCTTGAGAATCCGCTCGCCCCGGCCGATGCCGGAACTGCCCGTGCGAACCGTTTCGAGGATCGCCGTGGCGTCGAGCGCCTGGATGAACGCGTCGAGCTTGTCGGACGCGCCCGTCAGTTCCATCGTGTAGGTCTTCTCGGTCACGTCGATGATGCGGCCGCGGAAGATATCCGCCATGCGCTTCATCTCTTCGCGTTCCTTGCCGACCGCCCTTACCTTGATGAGCATCAGCTCGCGCTCGATGTGGGCGCCCTCTGTCAGGTCGACCACTTTCACCACCTCGATCAGGCGGTTCAGGTGCTTCGTGATCTGTTCGATCACGTCGTCCGAGCCAATCGAGACGATGGTCAGCCGCGACAGCGAACTGTCTTCGGTCGGCGCCACCGTCAGCGTTTCGATGTTATAGCCGCGTGCCGAAAAGAGCCCGACGACGCGCGATAACGCGCCCGGTTCGTTTTCCAGCAGCACGGAGATGATGTGTTTCATGTTCGTGTTTCCCGATTGATGTCCAGAATGGAATCGTCCGAAAAACCCGCGCGCCGCACTGTCCTTTGTGAAGACAGGCGCGTGCGAGCCTCGCGTGACGAGCCCGCGTTACAGATCTTCCGAGCCGAGCAGCATTTCCGTGATGCCTTTGCCTGCCTGCACCATCGGGAATACGTTTTCGGTGGGATCGGTCTGGAAGTCGAGAAATACGGTGCGGTCCTTGAGACGCAGCGCTTCCTTCAGCGCCGGCTCGACGTCCGCGGTCTTTTCGACACGAATGCCGACATGGCCATACGCCTCGGCCAGCTTCACGAAGTCGGGCAGCGCGTCCATGTACGAACTGGAATAGCGCTTCTTGTACTCGATCTGCTGCCACTGGCGCACCATGCCCAGATAGCGGTTGTTCAGCGAAATGATCTTGACGGGCGTGTTGTACTGCTTGCACGTCGAGAGTTCCTGAATGCACATCTGGATGGAGCCTTCGCCGGTGATGCAGACCACTTCGTCGTCCGGATACGCCATCTTCACGCCCATCGCGGCGGGCAGGCCGAAGCCCATCGTGCCGAGGCCGCCCGAGTTGATCCAGCGGCGCGGCTTGTTGAACGGATAGAACTGCGCCGCCCACATCTGATGCTGGCCGACGTCCGAGCAGACGAACGCGTTGCCGTCGGTGAGCTCCCAGAGCTTTTCGACGACGTACTGCGGCTTGATGATCTCGCTCTTGCGATCGTAAGAGAGGCAGTCCTTCGAGCGCCAGCCTTCGATCTCGTCCCACCAGCTCTTGAGCGCCTGCGTGTCCGGGCCGTGTTCGGCGTGCTGAAGCTGCTCGATGAGTTCCTTCAGCACTTCCTTCACGTCGCCGACGATGGGAATGTCGACCTTCACGCGCTTGGAAATGGACGACGGATCGACGTCGATATGAATGATCTTGCGCGGCGACGACGCGAAGTGCTTCGGATCGCCGATCACGCGGTCGTCGAAGCGCGCGCCGATGGCGATCAGCACGTCGCAGTTCTGCATCGCCATGTTGGCTTCGTACGTGCCGTGCATGCCGAGCATGCCGAGGAATTTCTTGTCGGACGCGCGGTAGCCGCCGAGGCCCATCAGCGTATTGGTGACGGGATAGCCAAGCAGGTCGGCGAATTGGTTCAGCTCGCGCGAGGCGTCCGCCAGAATGATGCCGCCGCCGGTGTAGATGTACGGGCGCTTCGCGGAAAGCAGCAGTTGCACCGCCTTGCGGATCTGGCCCGAATGGCCTTTCGTGACCGGGTTGTACGAACGCAGCGACACGCTCTTGATCGGTTCGTACTTGCACGGCGCCTTCGACACGTCCTTCGGAATGTCGATGAGAACCGGGCCGGGCCGGCCGGTGCGCGCGATGTAGAACGCCTTCTTGACGGTGGCGGCAAGGTCGCGCACATCCTTCACGAGGAAGTTGTGCTTCACGCAAGGCCGTGTGATGCCGACGGTGTCGCACTCCTGGAACGCGTCGAGCCCGATGGCCGCGGTCGGAACCTGCCCGCTGATGACGACGAGCGGAATCGAATCCATGTAGGCCGTGGCGATGCCGGTGACGGCATTGGTGACGCCTGGGCCGGAGGTCACGAGACACACGCCCACTTTGCCGGTCGAGCGCGAATACGCGTCGGCGGCGTGCACGGCGGCCTGCTCGTGGCGCACGAGAATGTGCTGAATCTGGTCCTGCTTGTACAGCTCGTCGTAGATGTAAAGTACCGAGCCGCCGGGATAGCCCCAGATGAATTCGACGTCTTCGTCCGCGAGCGCGCGCATGAGCACGGTCCCGCCGATGGAATCGGCTTCATGAGGAGGAGTGGTGTCCGACGTGGAGAATTCCGCGCTAGGCATGTTCATTCATCACCTTTCGAATTTTCGGCAAAAAATTGATCGGGTGCTCTCTACCGGGCTTGTGGCTCGGGTTCAAGCGGCGCGTCTTGAATTGACAGGCGTGCTTCTTGGGCTCGCCTCAAAGCAGACATTTCACTGGATGATGCGAGTCAGAAAATGTAACAGTGTGCCGCGCGGCGGGTCAAGCAAAAAGTTTCCGAACATTGCGGTATCGCTTGCACGCGCGCGGCTTCCCGGCGAACGCGCCGCGCGGACCCCAGGTTGTGGAACGGATGTGCTTTTGACCGGGCGCGTATCCCAAGTGGCAACAAAATCGCGCATTCTCGCCGGATGCGGCGAAACTTTGCTAGGATTCGCAGGTTTTCCTCGAACTCCACGATCCCCTTTTCGACGCAAATCGGACGCAGATTCGTTGCGCCGGGCCCCCAACGGATGGCATCAGACAAGGAACTCGCCGACTTTCTGGCGGGCGTCGAAAGACGCGCGTTCAAGCAGACCGTGTACACCGTTCGCGACGACGACGCGGCGCTCGACGTCGTGCAGGACGCAATGATCAAGCTCGCGGAAAAGTACGGCGACCGTCCGGCGGCCGAGCTTCCGCTTTTATTCCAGCGTATCCTCCAGAACGCGACGCACGATTATTTCCGTCGCCAGAAGGTGCGCAACACCTGGGTCAGCCTCTTCTCGTCCTTCGGCAACGCGGACGACGACGAATTCGACCCGCTCGAAACCTTCGAATCCGAGGACGGCGCGGCCGGCAGCGAAAGCAGCGAGAACAAACTGGAGCGCGAACAGGTGCTGAACCTGATCGATGCGGAAATCCAGAAACTGCCCGCGCGTCAACGGGAAGCGTTTCTCATGCGTTACTGGGAGGATATGGATGTCGCCGAGACGGCCGCTGCGATGGGGTGCTCCGAAGGTAGCGTGAAGACACATTGTTCACGCGCCACGCACACTCTCGCGCAAGCCCTGAAAGCAAAAGGGATCACGCTATGAGTTCCGCACTTGAAACGAAGGAAAACGAGTTCGCGCTGAAAGTCGTACAGGCGCTGGATGAAAACACGTCGAACATTCCGGCTGCCGCCGTCGACCGGCTGCGCGAGGCGCGCCGTGCCGCGATCGCGCGCAAGAAGCCGGAGAAAGTCGCCGTCGCGATGAGCGCGCCCGCCTTCACGCCGGCGTTCGCCGGTGCGGGCAGCACGCTCACCACGGGCGATTCCGACGACGGCCATCGCCAGAAAGGTTGGCTCGCGCGGCTCGGCGGTCTCGGCCTCGCGTGGCCGCTCGCGGCGCTCGTCATCGGGCTGGCGGGCATCGCGTATTGGGAAGATCAGGAGCGCCGCGCGGAACTCGCCGACATCGACGCCGCCATGATGAGCGACAGCCTGCCGATCGACGCCTATCTGGATCACGGTTTCAACGCGTATCTGACGCGCAATCACTAAGCCATCGACTCGGTCATCTCGGTCTTCGTCAGACACTGAATACAGCGGGGGAATTTTCGGGTGAGTTACAAGCGCGGTCTCGCGATTGTCTTCGGTTGCGCGATTGCGGGTCTGGTTGCGTTCGCCGCGACTTATCCGCGCTTCTATGCCACTACCGCCGCCACACCCTCGCCCGCCGCCGCGTCGCCGGGCGGCGCAAGCGCTCCTGCCGACACGGCGCTCTCGCCGCTCGCCGCGCTGTCATCCGAAGGGCCGCTGTCCTGGAGCCATCTGACCGAGGCGCAGCACCTCGCGCTCGAACCCTTCGCCACGCAGTGGGACACGTTCTCCGACGAGCGCAAGCAAAAGTGGCTGAAGATCGCATCGCGGTTTCATCGGATGTCGCCTGAGGCGCAGAAGCATCTGCATCAGCGCATGGAAGAATGGGTGCGCCTCACGCCCGACCAGCGCAAGGTCGCGCGCGAAAACTATCAGGTTTCCAAATCGGTTCCGCTCGAAAAGCGCGAAAAGGCTTGGGACGCCTATCAAAAGCTGTCCGAAGAACAGAAGAAGAAGCTCGCCGCGAGCGAACGCACGCGCCGTCCGACGGTCGTCTCCGCGCCGCCCACGGGCAAGACCGAAGTAAAGGACATCAACCGCCTCGTCGCGGCGCGCGAACAAGGCCACGCCGGACATGCCGAAGGCGGCTCCGCTGCGGCGCCCGCGCCGGCCGCGCCCGTTTCCGGTGCGCCCGCGCAACCCGCCATACCGAACGCCGCGAGCATCGTCCCGGCCACGCCGATTCCCGTGTCGCCGCAACAGGCGCCTTCGATGTACAACGGCTCGTGAGCGCGCAGCCGGCCGTCGTCACTGTCGATCCGATGCGCGCGCCCACGCTGCGCCGCCGCCTCGCGACGATGCTCTACGAAGGCGTGATCCTGTTCGGCGTCGTGTTCATCGCCGGCTATCTTTTCAGCACGCTCACGCAGCAACGCAACGGCCTCACGCATCACAACTGGCTGATGTCGTGGATCGGCATCGTGCTCGCCGCGTACTTCGTGTATTTCTGGACGCACGGCGGCCAGACCCTGCCGATGAAAACCTGGCGCCTCAAGATCGTCGACGCACACGGCCGGCCCATCAAAGCCGGACGCGCGCTCGCGCGTTTTGTGCTCGCGTGGCTGTGGTTTCTGCCGCCGCTGGCGCTGCATCCGCTTCTCTCCCTCGCCGTGCCGCAGACGCTCGCCGTATTCGTGGCGTGGGTTGCGCTGTGGGCAGCAGCCGCCCGGCTCGATCCCGCGCGCCAGTTTCTCCATGACCGCCTCGCCGGCACACGCGTCATCCCCGCCCAGACTGTTGTCAAGTAATAAGAACTTCTCGTGACTGTCACGGCTCGGTCACGGCCGCACGGTGCAATGCGCATACCGAAGAAACCCGATGCGCGAGCCAATGGCCTTCAACTCGTCCGTTCACCCGGCAATCGACCCGCCCCTTCCATTCAGCCTCGGCCACAGCGAGCTGCGCACCGGTCCCTTCGCACTGCGATCCGAGTCCACTGAATCGTCCGAGTCGGCCTCAGCGGGATCGCACGGCGTATCCGATTCGCGCGTCGCCGCACCCGTCCACGACGACGAACACGGCGATTCCGACGACGCACCGCAGCGCTATCGCACGATCTGGCTCTCCGACATCCACCTGGGCTCGGGCGGCTGCCAGGCGCAGTATCTCCTCGATTTCCTGCGGCACCACGAGTCGGAATATCTGTATCTCGTCGGCGACATCATCGACGGATGGCAGCTTCGCAAAGGCTGGTTCTGGCCGCAGGCGCACAACGACGTCGTGCAGAAAATCCTGCGCAAGGCGAGAAAGGGCACGCAAGTCGTGTACATCCCCGGCAATCACGACGAAGCCGCGCGCCAGTTCTGCGATCTCGCGTTCGGCGACATCCACGTGCGCGGCGAAGCGTTCCACACGACGCTCGCGGGCAAGCGCCTGTGGATCGTGCACGGCGATCTCTTCGACGGCGTGATCCAGCACGCCAAATGGCTCGCGTATCTCGGCGACACCGCCTACACGATGATCCTGCTGCTCAACCGCTGGTTCAATCGCGTGCGCACGAAGTTCGGCTTCAACTACTGGTCGCTGTCGCAATACCTGAAGCATCAGGTCAAGAACGCGGTGAACTTCATCTCGCAGTTCGAGCGCGTGATGACCGACGAGGCGCGCCGCCGCGGCTGCGACGGCGTCGTGTGCGGACACATCCACAAGGCCGAGATCCGCGACATCGACGGCATTCTCTACTGCAACGACGGCGACTGGGTCGAGAGCCTCTCCGCGCTCGTCGAGACCTATGACGGCGAGCTGAAGATCGTCTACTGGACCGTGATGGGCTCGCAGCAGGCACGCGCGACACGCGCACGCGCCACCGTCTGAACGCCGCCGCAGCAAACCATAACAAGCCACACCAACCTGGGCCGAATCGATGAAAATCATGATCGTTACCGACGCATGGGAGCCGCAGGTCAACGGCGTCGTGCGTACGCTCACGCAGACGACGAAGGAACTCACCGCGCTCGGTCATCGCGTGGAGTTGCTCACGCCGCTCGAATTCAGAACGATCCCCTGCCCGACCTATCCCGAGATTCGTCTTTCGCTGCTGCCGGCCCGGCGCGTCGCCGAGCGCATCGACGCATTCGGACCGGACGCGCTGCACATCGCCACCGAAGGCCCGCTCGGGCTCGCCGCGCGTTCCTACGCGCTGCGCCACAAGCTGCCGTTCACGACCGCGTATCACACGCGCTTTCCCGAGTACGTGAAGGCGCGCTTCGGCATTCCGCTCGCGCTGACGTATCGATTCCTGCACTGGTTCCACAAAGGCTCGCAAGCGGTAATGGCGCCGACGCCCGTGGTCAAGAGCGATCTCGAGCAGTACGGCTTCACCAACGTCGTGCTGTGGACGCGCGGCGTCGATCTCGACATCTTCCATCCGATGGAGTCGAAGGTGCTCAACACCGCGCGGCCGATCTTCCTGTACGTCGGGCGCGTCGCCGTCGAGAAGAACGTCGAGGCGTTTCTGAAGCTCGATCTGCCCGGCTCGAAGTGGGTCGCGGGCGAAGGCCCCGCGCTCGCCGAACTGAAATCGCGCTATACCAACGTGAACTATCTCGGCGTTTTGTCGCAGACCGAGCTCGCGAAGGTTTATGCGGCGGCGGACGTCTTCGTGTTTCCGAGCAAGACCGACACCTTCGGTCTCGTGCTGCTAGAAGCGATGGCCTGCGGCACGCCGGTCGCCGCGTATCCGGTGACGGGCCCGATCGACGTGCTCGGCACCGACGGGCCCGGCGCGCTCGACGCCGACCTGCGCGAAGCGTGTCTCGAAGCGCTGAAGATCGAACGCGCCGATGCGCGCGCGTGGGCCGAGCGCTTCTCGTGGCGCGCGGCGTCGGAGCAGTTCGCGTCGCATTTGCGCCGCTTCGGGCCGCGCGCGACGTCCGAGAAGGCCGCCGCATGACGCGACGCGCCGTGGCGCAGGAACGGGCCGAAGCCAACGCGCGCGCGGCAGCGGGCCACACGCGCGAGAACGATCCGTTCGACGACGATCTCGAAGACATCGACGACACACCCGTGCAAGCGGCCGAGCCGCTCGGCCCCGACGACCTGCCCTTCAATCCGTACAAGGGCAACCGCGGCTTCACGCGCGCGTGGCACGCGATGAAGAACTCGCTCTACGGCTTTCGCATCGCGATTCGCGAGGAGAGCGCGTTTCGCCAGGAACTGACGCTCGCCGCGATTCTCCTGCCGATCAGTCTCTTCGTGCCGGTCGCGCCCGTGGAGCGAGCCGCGCTGATCACGTCCGTGCTGCTCGTGCTGATCGTCGAGCTGCTGAACTCGAGCGTCGAGGCGGCCATCGACCGCATCTCGCTCGAACGTCACGAACTGTCGAAACGGGCCAAGGATTTCGGCAGCGCCGCGGTGATGGTCGCGCTCGGCGTCTGCGTCATCACATGGGGCCTGATTCTGTGGCCGCTTGCATCCGCGTGGCTCTCGCGTATCTTATAAAGGAGAACGTCATCGCGCTGCGCCAGCGTGGGTGCCGCCGAACGACCGGTTTATAATCGCCCGACATTCTCAAAAATAGCAACGGAAGCGGCCGTGCGAACGCTCATCCCGAGCCGCCGCGGCCCGATGCCAAGGTCGGACGACATGGAAGCCAAACCACCCCGCCGCACCCGCGAACGGATACTCGAGCTGTCGCTGAAGTTGTTCAACGATATCGGCGAGCCGAACGTCACCACGACGACGATCGCCGAAGAGATGGAAATCAGTCCAGGCAACCTGTACTACCATTTCCGCAACAAAGACGACATCATCAACAGCATCTTCGCGCAGTTCGAGCAACAGATTCAGAAGCGTCTGCGCTTTCCGGACGATCATCGCCCGACGATCGACGAGATGTGGTCGTATCTGCAGTACATGGCGGATTTTCTTTGGACGTACCGCTTCCTCTATCGCGACCTGAACGACCTGCTCGCGCGCAACCGCACGCTGGAAACGCACTTCAAGCAGATCATCACGCACAAGGTGCATTTCGCGAGCCAGTTGTGCGAGGCGCTCGTCGCCGATGGCGAGATGGTCGCGACGCCGGAAGAGATCAACGTGGTCGCGACGAACATGGGCGTGATCGCGACCTACTGGCTCTCGTATCAGTACGTGATGAATCCGCGCAAGTACAACGATCAGGAAGCGATCCGCACGGAGCTGCATCAGGCGAGCCTGCATATCATCTCGATCATGGCGCCGTATCTGCGCGGGCGCTCGCGTCAGCTCTTCGACGACCTCGTTTCCGGTAAGCTGCCCAAGCGCGAATATGCGGACTTCCTGCCGCCGCGCGAGGACAAGTCAGAACCATCGAAGGATTCCTGAGCATGAAAGCAGTCTGTGTCTATTGCGGCTCCGCGACCGGAGCCCGTCCCGTCTATGCGGAAGCGGCCAAGGCGTTCGGCCGCGCGCTGGTCGAAAACAATCTCGCGCTCGTCTATGGCGGCGGGCGCGTCGGTCTGATGGGTCTCATCGCCGATGAAGTGCTCGCCGCGGGCGGGCGCGCGGTCGGCGTCATTCCCGAATTGCTGGTCGCAAAGGAAGTCGGCCATACCGATCTCACCGAACTGCACGTCGTGCCCGACATGCACGAACGCAAGAAGATGATGGCCGATCTCTCGGATGCGTTCGTCGCGATGCCCGGCGGCGTCGGCACGTTCGAGGAGTTCTTCGAGGTCTACACGTGGGCGCAGCTCGGCTATCACCAGAAGCCGGTCGGTCTGCTCGACGTGAACGGCTACTTCGATCCGCTCATGGCGATGCTGCGTCACACGGTCGAGGAAGGTTTCATGCGCGCGCCGCTGCTCGACATGATTCAGGTCGCGGCCGAACCCGATGCGATGATCGCCAGGCTGAAGGCTTATACCCCGCCCGCGAATGACAAGTGGGCAACGAACCGCAACGTCGTCTGAGGAGCGAGCGCGCATGTCCAAGGTGATTCTGATTACGGGCGGCAGCCGCGGCATCGGCCGCTCGGCGGCGGTGCTGGCGGGCGCGCGCGGCTGGTCCGTCGGCGTGAACTATGCGTCGAACGCGGCCGCTGCCGATGCGACCGTCGCCGCCGTGCAGGCCGCGGGCGGCAAGGCGATCGCCATTGCCGGTGACGTCGCCGACGAAGCCGCGATCATCGCGATGTTCGACGCGACCGAAAGCGCGTTCGGCAAGATCGACGGCGTCGTGAACAACGCAGGCATCGTCGCGCCCGGCTCGATGCTCGCGGACATGGACATCGCGCGCATGAAGCGCATCTTCGACATCAACGTGCTCGGCGCGTATCTGTGCGCGCGTGAAGCGGCGCGGCGCATGTCGACTTCGCGCGGCGGCAGGGGCGGATCGCTCGTGAATGTGTCGTCGGCGGCGGCGCGGCTGGGCGGCCCCGGCGAGTATGTCGACTATGCGGGCTCCAAAGGCGCGATCGACACGCTGACCATCGGGCTGGCGAAGGAACTCGGGCGCGAAGGCGTGCGCGTGAATGCGATCCGGCCGGGGCTGATCGAAACCGATATCCACGCGAGCGGCGGCAAGCCCGACCGCGCGCAGGTGCTCGGCGTGCAGACGCCGATCGGACGGCCGGGCACGGCGGACGAAGTGGGCGAGTCGATCGTGTGGCTGCTGTCGGATGCGTCGTCGTATGTGACGGGCGCGATTCTGGATGTGACTGGCGGGAGGTGACGCGAGCGCGGCGCGCTATTGCGTCTCGGGAGCGAACTCGATGTGATAGCCGCGTCGTTCCAGCATGGCGAGGATCGCAGACTCGCCGATGATCTGCGGGCCGAGTGACCGGGGGACGCGTGCAGCCCCAGAAATTTCATGGCATTCAGACCCGTATGAATGTCACCGGCCTCCTCGAAGGCGAAGCGGACGCACAGATCGAGTGGTCCGAACTTCAGCCCCACTGCCTCGAGTTGGGGCCGCAGCGCAGCGGTAAGCTGAACGTCTTCATTCAAAACATTGTGGAACCAGTTCATGCGTATGGGCTCGGACTCCACCGCATCGGGTGGGGGAATCTCGACCCGGATCTGCGGATGATCGATCAGTGCGCGTAGCATGCGGCGGCTGCGCAAGCTGAACCCGCCGTTGAGCACGGTTTTGAATGTCGAGAATCCATCCGTCGTCCTGATCATCCGGATTCTCAAAAACCGCCATGCTTCGCCAGCCACGCTTCTTCATCGGGCAAGATCGCACGCCCCAGTATCCGGTTGCGATGCGGAAAGCGCCCGAAGCGTTCGATGACTTCGGCGTGTTCCACTGCCGATTCGTAAAAACTCGACACGCCCATCTCTTCCTTCAGGTTTCCGAATAATCGAAGCGCCTCACGCTGGCTTTCGAGCGTTTCATCGTGCTCGAACGGCATATACGCGAACGCGCGATGATACGCGCCCGGCAGGCTCAGATCGTCGCCACATTCGACCAGCCTGCGAGCCAGCTCAAGCGCACGCGAATCTCCCGCGAACGCGCGCGGCGTGTTCCGATAGCAATTGCGCGAGAACTGATCCAGCAGCACGATCAGCGCGAGCATCCCAAGCGGCGTCTCTTCCCACTTCCGCAATCCGCCCGCGTGCGCTTCTTCGAGCAATGCGCCGAAACGCTCCGCGAGCATCGCGTCGAAGGCGCGTTTCTTCTTCCACCAAAGCTTGCGCTCGACGCCATATTCCAGTGAGCCGGGTGTGTCGAACCAGAAGTCGAGCACCGCCTGCGCGCGCGGGTCGATCGCCGTCACGCGAGTTCAAGCACGAGCCGGCGCGTGCGCGCGCTCTTCTTCTCCAGCTTCGCGATGCGCAGCGTGCCGATCTCCCCCGTATTGCGCACATGCGTGCCGCCGCACGGCTGCAGATCGACGTTGTCGATGCGCAGCAGGCGCACGCGGCCAAGGCCCATCGGCGGCTTCACGCTCATCGTGCGCACCAGTTCGGGGCGCGCGGCCATTTCATCGTCGGTGATCCATTCGGTGTGCACGTCGTGCGCGCCGCCGATCAACGCGTTCAGCTTCGCTTCGACCGTTTCGCGCTCGATCGGCTCGACCGTCGCGAGATCGAGACGCGCGTAATCGCTCGTGATGCTGCAGCCGTCCACCGGATACGGCAGCACCGCGCAGATCAGATGGCTCGCCGTATGCAGCCGCATATGCCGATGACGCCGCGTCCAGTCGATCTCCGCCTTCACCGTGTCGCCGACCTCGATGCGGGCCAGCGCATCGTCCTGACCCGGCGCGGGCACGTGCACGGCGTCATCCGGCGTCGCGCCTTCGAACTTCGCCTTGCGCGTATCGGCGATGCCGATGACCGTGCCGTCCGCGAGCGTCAGCGTGCCGGCGTCGCCGGCCTGGCCGCCGCCGAGCGGATAGAACACGGTTTGATCGAGGTGAATGCCCTGCTCGTCGATGGCCGTGACCGTCGCGTCGCAGCGCGTCAGATAGGCGTCTTCGCGAAAGAGTGCGCGTGTGCTCATGTTCGTCCTTCCTTGCGTTCGATGCTCGTGTGATGCGAAAAGCCGATGATGCATCACGCGCGCCGCGCCTGAACCGGTACAAATCGGCGCGAATCAACCGGGACGGTTGCGCATCCAGTCGGCCGTGTCGAAGAACGAGGTCAGCAGGCGCTCGCGCAAGGCTTCGTCGACGCCGATGTCTTCCATCGCCCAGGCCATGCAGCGCAGCCATTGATCGCGCTCGTCCGATGCAATCGAGAACGGCAGATGGCGCGCGCGCAAACGCGGATGCCCGAAGCGGTCGATGTAATGATCCGGCCCGCCCATCCAGCCGCACAGGAACCAGAAGGTCTTGTCGCGGGAATTGTCGAGCGTCGGCGGATGCAGCGCGCGGATGCCCGCGAACTCGGGCTCCAGATCCATCAGGTCATAAAAGCGGTCGACGAGCGCACGCACGCGCGCCTCGCCGCCAATCAGTTCGAAAGCGGTCGGCTGTTGGCCCTGTCCAGTTTCTTCGGTCATTGCTTCTTCGGAAAATTACGCATCGCGCAAGGACTGCAACGCCGGACGCGCCAGCACGCGCCGCAGGCTCAGCCAGCCGCCGACGCCCGCGCACGCGACGCCCGCCACGATGCCCGTGGGCACGAGCCACGGATTGAAATCAATATGGAACTCGAACACGCGCGCCGCGAGCACATAACCGATGGCCTGCGCGCCGATCGCCGCCATCAGGCCCGAGAGCGCGCCGACGGCGACGAACTCGGCGACCTGCACCGAACGGACCTGCTGATGCGACGCGCCCAGCGCGCGCAGCAGCGCCGACTCGCGCACGCGTTCGTCGCGCGTGCCGGCGAGCGCCGCGTAGAGCACGAGCACGCCCGCCGCGAGCGTGAAAAGGAACAGGAACTGCACCGCGCCGATCACCTGCGCCAGCGTGCGATGAATCTGCGCGAGAATCGGCGCAATGTCGATGGCCGTGACGTTCGGATAGCGCGCCACCAGGCCGTCGATCACGCGCTGCTCCTGCATCGGCAGATGAAAGCTCGTGATGAAGGTCGCGGGAAGATCGGCGAGCGCCTCGGGCGGCAGCAGCACGAAGAAGTTGACCTTGAACGAGTTCCAGTCGACCTTGCGCACGCTCGTCACCGGCGCTTCGACCGGCAGACCGGCGACATCGAACCGCAGCGTGTCGCCCATTTTCACGCGGATCGTCTTGGCGATGCCCTCTTCGATGGACACCTGCGGCTTAGTTTCCTTGCCGAACCACGCGCCTTGCGTCACGCGGTTGTCGCCAGGCAGCTCGGTCGTATAGGACAGGTTGAACTCGCGGTCGACGAGGCGCTTCGCATCGGCCTTGTCGTAGTCCTCCGGATTCACCGGCTTGCCGTTGATGGACACGAGCCGCGCGCGCACCATCGGCGAAAGCGAGGCGTCGGGCTGGCCGTGCGTGTGCAGATAGTCGAGCACGCCCTGCCGCTGGTCCGGCTGAATGTCGATGAGAAACTGATTCGGCGCGTCGGGCGGCGTCGCGTCACGCCAGCCCTTGATGAGATCGTTGCGCGTCATGCCGATGAGCAGAAGACACATCAGCCCGATACCGAGCGCGGTGATCTGCAGCGCGCTCGATCCGCTCCTGCGTTCCAGCGACGCGAGCGCATAACGCCATCCGACGCCCGCGCGGCTTCGCTCGCGCCGCACGAAGCGCGCCGCCGCCCAGAGCGCCGCGCGCGCGATCACGCCGAACACGAGCAACCCCGCCGCGAAACCGCCCGCGACGATGCCGCCCAGCTTCAGTTCGCCCGCCGCGACGATCAACAACGCCGCGAACAGCAGCACGCCGACGCCGTAAGCCGCATGCGCTACGCGCTGTGCGTCGCCGAGCTCGCGCCGGATCACGTGCACCGGCGGCACGCGCGTGATCGGCAAAAGCGGCGGCAGCGCGAAACCCAGCAGCAGCACGAGACCCATCGCGATGCCCTGCAGCGCGGGCCAGACGCCCGGCTGCGGCAATTCGACATCGACGAGCGAGCCGAGCCAGTTCAGCAGCACCAGGTGCCCGCCGAAGCCGAGCACGACGCCCGCCACACTGCCAATCAGTCCTATCGCGAGGAATTCGTTCAGAAAGAGCGCGCGCAGCGTGCGCTGGCTCACGCCAAGACAGCGCATGGCAGCGCAGCCGTCGAGATGCCGGCGCGCGAAACGATGCGCGGCCATCGCGATCGCGACCGCGGCGAGCAGCGCGGTCAAGAGCGACACGAGCGTCAGGAAATGGCTCGCGCGATCGATCGTCTGACGCACCTGCGGCTGGCCCTCCGACAGCGACTCCAGCGCCACGCCGCGCAGCTTGCCGCCATCGGTCTTCGCGCGCGCGAACTTGGCGAACTGCTCGACCTGGGCGTCCGGACCCGCGACCAGCAGCCGATAGGTGACGCGGCTCCCATAACCGACAAGGCCCGTGCCCGCGATCTCGTCGGCGCGCATCATGAGGCGCGGCGAAAAATTCACGAACGAGAAGCCGCGATCCAGCTCGCGCGTGATGACACCCGCCACCGTGAACGTGCGCGTGCCGACCTTGACCGTGCCGCCGACCTTCGTTTTCAGCGCATCGAGCAAGGCGGCATCGACCCAGACGGTGCCGGGCGCGGGAATGCCGAGCGCGGGGGCATCGGCGGCATCGAGCGCCGGCGCGATGCGCAGCGCGCCGCGCAACGGATAACCCGGCGTCACGCCCTTGATCGCCGCGAGCCGCGAGGCCGGCTGCGCGGACGTCGAACTGATCATGCTGGGAAAGATCGTCGTGCCCGCCGTTTCGAGGCCGAGCGTTTTGGCCTCGCTCGCGAAGATCGGATCGACGGGATGATCGGCGCGCACGACGAAATCGGCGGCGATCATCTGGCGGCCGTCGCGCGCGAGGCCCTGGCGCATGCGATCGGCGAGAAAGCCGACGCTCGACAGCGCCGCGACGGCCAGCACGAGCGCGAGCAGCAGCATCGTGAGTTCGCCCGCGCGCCAGTCGCGCGCCGTCATGCGCCATGCCTGGCGCACCGTCTGCGTTAGACCGAGCTTGATGGTCGGATGCGAATTACCTGCCTTGCGTGCAGCCTGCTCGTTCCTGAATGCGGTGCTCAATCGTGCTTGCTCCGCAGCCGGTTGAGCCGCTCCGAGTTCGGCAGCATGTGCTTGGCCATGCGCGACACGCCGCCGTGCACACCGCGCGCGAGTCGCGGCAGCGCCCAGCCCGCGAGCACCAGAAACGCCAGTAGAAGCACGAGGAACAGCAAGGGCACGAAGAGCGCGAGCGTGATGCCCGCCAGCGCGCCGACATCCTCAGTGGCCGACGCCGCCCAGTTCGACACCGGCTCCGGCGAAAGATTGATGAGCGCGCGCGTGCCCGCCTTCGCGAAATGCGATGCGCCGGCGAGCGTGCCGCCCGCGAGCGCGGCGATGGTGAGCATGGCGGGATCTGCGTGACCGAGCGAACCGGCCGCGAGGACCGCGCCCGCGGGAATGCGGATGAACGTGTGAACGGCGTCCCACAAGGAATCGACGGCGGGAATCTTGTCGGCGAGAAATTCGACGATCGCGAGCACCGCCGCGACGCCAATCACCCAGGGCGAACCGAGCACCGCGAGCGAATCCGGCAGATGAACGACGCCCATGCGCTGGAACATGCCGGCGATGAAAACGGTGAGGTACAGGCGCAGCCCGCTCGCCCATGACAGGCCCGCTGCGAGCGAAAGTGACTCAAGCATTGCCGCCTCCCTGGTGCCGCCTGCCGCGGGCGCTCGCTGCTCGTGAACGATTCACCCGCTGAAATAACGATCTTTCCGTCAGATGCCGAAAGAAGCCTCCTATATCCACGACGATACAACAAAAGCGCGCGAACGTAGGAATCGGATTAAGCGGATGACTTCAGACCATTATATCCACGCGAAACCGCGCGGTGCAGCAAGGTTCAAGCGATTGCCGTTCCCGGTGCGCCAGCGCACGGTGAGGTGGCGCGGGCGCAACGGACGCGCCCTCAGTGACCCGACGAGAGCTTGAGTCCGACCAGTCCGGCAACGATCAGGAGCGCGCTCACGATACGCGCCGCCGACAGCGCCTCGCCCATGAACACGATGCCGAAGACGAACGCGCCGACCGCGCCGATGCCCGTCCACACCGCATAGGCGGTGCCGAGCGGCAACTGCCGCATGGCCATCGCGAGCAGCACGAAACTGCCGATCGCGGTGATGAGCGTGAAAACCGACGGCCCCAGCCGCGTAAAGCCTTCGGACGATTTGAGGCCCGCGGCCCACGCCACTTCGAGCACACCGGCGATGAAAAGAAGAATCCAGGACATCGAGCGACTCCCTAAAAAATGGGGCCGTCCCCGATGAAACGATGCGCATGCGGTCGTCCGCATGGCCATAAGACCGAACGGACGATTGTAGCAAAGTGGTGTATCCGCGCCCGTCCGCTGCGGCGTCTCGTCGCGCCGTGCGTGGATACGGTCATCAAAACCGTGTATTAAGGAGAAAAACGCCCGCGCGAGGCGTCCCTTCGACATATCCGCTGCAAAAAGCCTGAACAAAGGAGCGTTCATGGATGTCGATTCGGTCCTGCTCTCACGCTTTCAGTTCGCGTGGGTCGTCGCGTTTCACATTCTGCTGCCGGCGTTCACGGTCGGCCTGTCGTGCTATATCGCCACGCTCGAATTCAACTGGTGGATCACGAAGCGCGACGTATATCGGCGCCTGTCGGCGTTCTGGCTCAAGATCTTCGCAGTGTCGTTCGGCATGGGCGTGGTGTCGGGCATCGTGATGCCCTTTCAGTTCGGCACCAACTGGAGCCGCTTCTCCGACGCCACCGCGAACGTCGTCGGCCCGCTGATGGGTTACGAAGTGCTGACTGCGTTCTTTCTCGAATCGGCATTCCTTGGCGTGCTGCTGTTCGGACGCAAGCTCGTGCCCCAATGGGCGCACGTGATGTCGGCGATCTTCGTCGCGGCGGGCACCGTGATCTCGTCGTTCTGGATTCTCGCGGTCAATAGCTGGATGCAGACGCCGCAGGGCCATCGGATGCTGCCGGACGGCCGCTTCGAAGTGGTGAGCTTCTTCGACGTGATCTTCACGCCGTCGTTTCCGTACCGGCTCGGGCACACGGTCAGCGCGTTTCAGGTGACGGCGGCCTTCGTCATTCTCGGCGTCGGCGCGATGTATCTGCGGCAGCGCCGCGCGCTCGAAGAAAGCCGCGTGATGGTGAAGATGTCGCTGATCTTTCTCGTCATCATGGTGCCGGTCCAGATGGTGATCGGCGACGCGCACGGTCTCAACACGCTGAAGCATCAGCCCGCCAAGCTCGCCGCGATGGAAGCGCTGTGGGAATCCGGCACGCGCGTGCCCGCCAATCTCTTTTCGATTCCCGATCAGGACGAAGAGCGCAATCACTTCGAGATTTCGATTCCGGTACTCGGCAGCATCTACCTGACGCACGATCCGAACGGCTATGTGCGCGGCCTGAAAAACTTTCCGCGCGAGGACCGGCCGCCCGTCGCGGTCGTGTTCTTCGCGTTTCACATCATGGTCGGCGTCGCGCTGCTGATGTTCGCGCTCGTGCTGTGGGGCATGGTGCTGTTCGCGCGCGGCAGGATCGAGACGAGCACGCGCTGGCTGCGCGCGGCGACCTGGGCGATGCCGCTCGGGTTTATCGCGGTGATCGCCGGCTGGACGACGACCGAAGCCGGCCGCCAGCCGTGGACCGTGTACGGCATTCTGCGCACGAAGGATTCGGTGACGCCGTCGCTCACCGCCGCCGATGTCGGTCTTTCATGGCTGCTTTACGTGTGCGCGTACCTCGTCATCTTCGGCGCGGGATTTCTCCTGCTGCGACGGCTCGTGCGCGTGGGTCCGGCCGAAGTCGCCCACGCGCACGAAAAGGACGAACTCGATGCGAAGTCGCGCGCGGCGCGTCCGCTTTCGGCGGTATCGGCGGGTGCGAGCGGCGCAGCGCGTCCCGTCAGCGACGACGACATCGTGCCGCCCGGCCGCGGGCGCAAATAGAGACGAAAACCGGAGAACGCGATGCTCGATCTCGTGCCGCTATGGGCCGCCATTCTCGCGCTGGCGGTGTTCATGTACGTGCTGCTCGACGGCTTCGATCTGGGCGTCGGCATGATGTTTCTGCTGCGCCGCGATGCCGAATCGCGCAACCTGATGATCAACTCCGTCGCGCCCGTCTGGGACTTCAACGAGACGTGGCTGATTCTCGGTGGCGGCGGGCTGTTCGCGGTGTTTCCGCTTGCATTCGCGATCATCGTGCCGGCGGTCTATTTCCCGATTCTCTTCATGCTGCTCGGGCTGATCTTTCGCGGCGTCGCGTTCGAGTTCCGCGAGGTGATCGGTGCGCGCAAGTGGCTGTGGGATGGCGCGTTCGGCGTGGGCTCACTCGTCGCGACCATCTCGCAGGGCATCGTGCTCGGCATGTTCATCCAGGGCTTTCCGATTCATGGCCGCGTGTATGTCGGCACGAGCTGGAACTGGGTCGCGCCGTTTCCGCTGCTCGTCGGCGTGGGGCTGATCTTCGGCTACGCGCTGCAAGGCACGACGTGGCTCGTGCTCAAAACCGAAGGCGAGCTGCAGGCGTGGAGCCGCAAGATGGCGCATGTCGCGCTGCTCGGTGTGATCGCGTTCATTCTGCTCATCAGCATCTGGACGCCGCTCAAGGACGCGCGCATCGCGGCGCGCTGGTTCGGCTTTCCGGAGAGCCTCGCTTTTGCGCCGGTGCCCGTGCTTACGGTACTGCTCGCGTGGACGCTCTGGTCGAGTCTCGTGAGAGGTCGAGAGGTCGTGCCGTTCCTGTGCTCGATCGGGCTCTTCTTTCTCGCGTTCACGGGGCTCGTGATCAGCCTGTGGCCGTTCATCGCGCCGCCAACGGTTACGCTGTGGGACGCGTCGGCGGCGCCGCTATCGCATCAGTTTTTGCTGATCGGCACGATGTTCCTGCTCCCCGTGCTCATGATCTACGTGATCTGGTCGTACTGGGTGTTTCGCGGCAAGGTGCGTGGCGACATGGGCTACCACGCCGAATAGGCTCACAGCTTTTGCCGGGTCGCGAGCGACAGGATGCGCGCCCATTTGCGCGCCTCGCCGCGATCGCGCATCGGCAGCGTCCATGCGCCGTGCTTCGCGTCCTTAACGTCGAGCAGCACTTGCCACGCGCCGCCCGCTTCCTGGGCACGCGCGCCGCGCAGGTCCGCGAAAATATAGCGGCCGGTTTCGTCGCGCAAGCGCACGTCGCACAGCCGCTTGCCCGCCGCGATCCGCACGCCGCCCCATTCGCTCGTGAGCTCGTGCGTCCAGTCGCCGCTTTCGCCTTTACGCAGATTCGGCGCGATTTCGCGCCGGCTCGCGAGCCAGCGCATCACGCCCGCGGCGATCGCGAGCAGCACGACGATCGCGACGCCCACGGCCACACCCAGACCGAAATGCGCGTGCAGCGCGTCGAACGACCATATCGCGCCATAAATCAGCAATCCTAAGACGATCAGTCCGACGACGATGGGCATGGCGTCTCCCGCACGCTCAAACGATGAAGCCGAAGCGTATCACTGCGCCTTGTGCTTCGCGTTCCAGTCGCGCAGCGCCTGCAGCGTGTTCGCGACATGCTGGTCCGGCGACAGGCTCGTGTACTCGTAGATGACCTTGCCATCCGGCGCGATCACGTAGGACACGCGCTTGGCCATCGTGCTTTTCATCGGCATGGAGGTGTCGTAGGACTTGATGATCTTCGAGTTCTCGTCGGCCGCGACCGGAAACTTGCTGCGGCACTCGCTGACCGAGAACTTCTTCAACGTGTCGATGTTGTCATGCGACACGCCGATGACCGTCGCGCCCTCGGCCTTGTACTGATCGACCGCTTCCGCGAATTCGTGCGCCTCGATCGTGCAGCCCTTCGTGAACGCCGCCGGATAGAAGTACAGCACGACGGGGCCTTTCTTGAGCGCATCGGCCAGCGAATAATCGTACACGTTGCCGCCGAGCGAGGCTTGCGCGGTGAAGTCGGGCGCGGCATCGCCGGGCTTGAGCGTCGCGCCCGCCGTGAGCGGCCACGCCGCCGCGATCGCCAGAACGCCACTCGCCGTGAAACCGAAAATCCTGCTCTTCATGCCACGCTCCTTTCGATGATCTCGTTCACGCGTCGTCCGCGGCCTGCTCCATGCGATGTTCGGCGAACCACGCCGCCGCTTCGAACTGCAATTTGGCGAGCACCGCAGGCGTGAGCATGTCGAACGCGGCTTGAGCCTGGCGGCTTGCGTCGATGGCGGGCGCATCGCCCCGCTCCGCCGCCCGCGCGATGCCGAGCAGCGCGCCGAGCGGCCCGTCGCCCGCGAGAATAGCCGTGCGGATCTCGCCCGCCAGATGCAGCTTATCGAGAATTTCCACCGGCTGCATGTCGAGCACGACATGCACGAGCGAGAAGATGCCGGTCATGAACGCGGCATCGGAGAACGTTTCGTCGTCGGGGCGCAGCAGGACGGCCGCGAGTTCCAGGAAGCGCGCACGCGTGCCGACGAGCTGCACGAGCGGGTCCGAGCGCCACGGCAGGCCGCGGCCGTCCGCGTAGAGCAGCAGTTGCGTCCAGCGCGTCAGTTGGCGCGTGCCGGTCCCCGCGATCGCCTCGCGCAGCGACGACACGCGCCGCCCGCGCGTCTGCGCGCTCGAATTGGCGAGGCGCATCAGTTGCACGACGATGTCCGGATTGCGCTTCAGCTCGGCTTCGAGCTCGCGCAAGCCCGGCTCGCCGGCGAGCACGGCCATGAGACGCAGCAGCGAGCCGCGCGCGGGGCTCGCGCGCCGTGCTGACAGCACCTGCGGCCGCGCGAAGAAATACCCCTGAAAGAAGTCGAAGCCGAGTTGCTTTGCCTGCGCAAAATCGTCGGGGGTCTCGACCTTCTCGGCCACGAGCAGCTTGCCGCGCCGCTTCAGCGCCGCCGCGAGTTCCGGCAAATGGCCGCGGTCCGCCGCGAGAAAGTCGACCTTGACGATATCCACCGAAGGCAGCGCAGCGAGCAGCGCGTCGTCGAGGCGCACGACATCGTCGAGGGCGAAGCGAAAGCCCGCGTTGCGCAACTGCGCGCAACGCTTGAAGAGCGCTTCGTCGAACGTGATGTTTTCCAGCAGTTCCAGCACGAAACGCTCGGGCTGCATGATGTGGACGATATCGTCGAACAGCAGCTCGCGGCTCATGTTCACGTAACCCGGATGCGGCCCGAGCACCGCCGGCACGCCGATCTCCCCGACCGTGCGCGCGACGACATGCGCGGTCGCCTGCACGTCGTCGTGAACGCGGGCGCGGTTGTCGGGGCTGTCGCGAAAAAGCAGCTCGTAGGCGACGAGCGCGCCGTCGGCATCGAGGATCGGCTGGCGTCCGACATAGACGCTCTGTCCGCGCTTCATGAGCGACGCGCGCTTCAGGTGTGAATGAGGCATGACGGGAACGGCCGGGCTCCGCAAGTTGCGCCCGGCGTCTGCGGGCTTTGCATGGTTGCCGGCTCAGGGTCCAGGACTGCGGCGCAGGCCGGCGATGTGATGGATTCGATCATGATGCGAACGAGTCGGGCGGATTCCGATGAACGACAGCGTGAGCATGGCCTTGCAGGGTCAGGCAATGGCCGCGGAACGGTTCCGCTCGAAACGCGCCACTGTAACCGAATTCGTCAGGCGACATCATACGAAACTCGACAATTCGTGGACAACCGCCCACGTGCAGTCGAACGGCGTCAATCGGGCCAACGTCTAAAGATTCCGTCCGGCGGGCCGATATCTCGCCTGATAGAGCGTGCCGCGGCCGTATCGGCACGTCCCGGCCGGAACCGCGAAGCGCGTGTTCCGCGCGCCGCCGCCTGAGCACGGCGAGCGCTGCCGCCAGAACCCTACGAGACCATGCAAGCGAATCGGATCAACGTCTCCCGCCGCGCACCGTGGCGCATCGCGCTCGATGCGCTCGCCCGCGTCTGGCCGAGCGCCGCGCGCGCGCGGCAGGACAGCGAGCTCGACTCGCATCCCGAAGGCGTGCAAGCGCCCGCGGCCAGCGCGCCCGACGTCGTCACGACGGCTACGGCAGCCGCGACCGTCCTGGCTGGCGTGCCCGAAGCTACGCTTGGCGCGGTCGACTTCCTCGCGCAGCTCGACGACGCCCTGCGCTTTCAGTATGTGTCCGATGCGAGCATCGAGTTCATCGGATATCACCGCGACTATCTGAGCATGTTGACGCTGCACGACCTCGTCGCGTCGGAAGAAGCGGACGAACTGCACGCGCTCGTCGCACGGGCGCGCGTGAGCGGCAAGCTCGAATCGGCGACGCTGACCGTCGTGAAGTCGCTGACCTATCCCATCTGCGTCGAACTGCGGCTCGTGTCGACCGCCGCGCGCGGCACGCCCGGATTCGCGCTCGCCGCCTTCGACGTGACCCACTGGCGCGAGCGCGAAGCCTCGCTCCTGCATACGATCAATCACGATGCGCTCACGGGCCTCGACAATCTCGTCTCGCTGAAGGACGCCATCGCCGCGGCACAGGCGCAGGCCGAGCTTACGCGCACGCACGCCGGACTCGTGCTGCTCGATATCGACGACTATCAGCGCATCAACCGCGCACTCGGTTACGACGCCGGCGACGAGCTGCTGCGCGAGACCGCCCGCCGCATCCAGCACACGGCCGGGCACGGCGAGCGCGTCGCGCGCGTGGCCGGCGACGAGTTCGCCGTGCTGCTGCCCGCCGGCACCACGCCCGAGCTCGCCGAGAGTCTCGGGCGGCGCCTGCTCACCGCTATCGCGCAGCCGTACCGGCATCGCGGGCAGCACACGCATTTGTCGGCGAGCGTGGGCGTCGCGCTGTATCCGGATCAGCCGGGCAAGAACGCGCGCAGCGGCGCGCAGTCGAGCCTCTTGCGCATGGCCGATCAGGCGCTCGCGCAGGCCAAGGAATCGGGCGGCAACGCGCTCGTCTTCCACACGCTCGACGACAACCCCGCCGACGCCGAACGTCTGAAGCTCGAAGCCGACCTGTACGAAGCCGTGCGCAACGGCGAGTTCTCGCTCTATTTCCAGCCGATCACCAAGATCCGCACGGGCGCGGTGGTCGGCGTGGAGGCGCTGATGCGCTGGAATCATCCAGTGCACGGGCTCGTGCCGCCGTCGACGTTCATTCCGCTCGCGGAGTCGATCGGCCTCATCAACTATCTGGGCAACTGGGTGCTGAAGGCCGCGTGCATGCAGATCATGCAGTGGGACGCGATCGGCATCCGGCTCGATTACGTGTCGGTCAACGTGTCGCCGCAGCAGTTCCGCGACAAACGTTTCACCGCGGCGGTGAAGGAAGCGCTCGCGCTCACCGGCATCGACGCAGAGCGGCTCGTGTTCGAGATCACCGAAAGCCTGCTGATGCACGACCCGGAAGAAGCGACGCTTCTGCTCGAAGCGCTGAGGTCGATCGGCATTCGCTTCGCCGTCGACGATTTCGGCACCGGTTATTCGAGCCTCGCCTATTTACAACGTTTTCCGCTTTCGAAGCTCAAGATCGACCGCAGCTTTGTCGAGAACCTGATTACGTCCCGCAACAACCGCGCGATTGTGAGCGCGGTGGTCGGGCTCGCGCAATCGCTCGGGCTGGAGCTGGTCGCCGAAGGGGTCGAAACGGAGGCGCAGCGCGACTTGCTCGCCGACCTCGGTTGCGATCATATTCAGGGCTGGCTCATCAGCCACGCGTTGCCGTCGGACGAGCTGGCGCGCTCGTTCAAGTCGCACTCGCTCGTGTTGCACGAGACATCGTGAGCGCGAGATTGTTCGTGCTCTAATTGAGCAATGCGCCGTAAACCCCTAATAACGTGTATCTTTCGTTGTTGGGCGCCAGGTTGGATTTGCTGGACCGCCTCGGGTTAGCCGTCGCGTAACAAGCAGGGTTCTTATTTTTAGCAATGGCACGCACCAAGGCCGAATTACTGGACAAGTTGTGGTCGCGCATGAGCGAGCGCGGGGACTTCCCGATGCTCTCCCAGGCGCTGCGCACGACCGTCTCCGCGATGAGCGACAACGACCTCGACTTCACGTCCCTCGTGCATGTCGTGCTGTCGGACGTCGGCCTCACGCAGAAGGTGCTGCGCCTCGCCAATTCGGCGATGTACATCGCATTCGGCGGCAATATCACGACCGTCACGCGCGCGTTGATGGTGCTCGGCATGGACGCGGTCGGGCATCTCGTCGTCGGACTGAAGCTCGTCGATCACTTTCATCAGAGCGCGCCGCGCCGTATCGACGCAAAGCTCGAACTCAACCGCACACTGCTCTCGGGCGCGGTCGCGCGCCAGCTCACCGAGCACAAGGATCTGCGTTCCGCCGAGGAAGCGGTCGTCTGCACGCTGATGCGGCAAATCGGCAAGCTGCTCGTCGCGTTCTATCTGGAGCACGAGTGGGATCAATTGCGGCGCAAGGCGGCGTCGGAAAACATTCCGGACAGCGCCGCGTGCGCGGAACTGCTCGGCGTCACGTTCGATGAAATCGGGCTGGAGGCGGCCGACCGCTGGCGTCTGCCCGAAACGATCCGCGAAGGCATGCGCGCGACCGACCCGAACGCGCCCGTCGACGAAACCGTGCCGAAACACGTGCGCTGGCTGCGCGCGATCTCCAACTACTCGACCGAAGTCGCCGACGCGCTCACCGCGCAGAACATGGCCACGGACGGCCGCGGGTCGCTGGTGTTCGACATCTCCAGCCGCTACAGCGGCGCGCTCAGCACCGACGCGGAAACGCTCACGACGATGAGCCTCGCGCTCGCGAACGAAGAAGCGAACGGCGGCGTCATCCGCGAGATTTCCGAGTTGCAGGCGAACGCCGACGCGATGGAGCGCGCGAAGATTTCCGCGGAGGCGCGCATCGGCGCGAGCGTCGAGGACTTGCGCTCGCTGCCGTCGAAGAATGCGCTGGCGCCTGCGCTCGCGCTCGCGTCGGAATCGATACTCGGAAGCCTGCATCTGTCGCGCACGGTCGTGTTCGTGCGACAGGCCAACAACGAATTCCACGCGCGGCTCGGTCTCGGCGCGGGCGTCGAGCCGATGCTGCAGCAACTGCGCTTCTCCGCCGAGTTCCGGCCCGACGTGTTTCATCTCGCGATCACGAATCCGGTCGGCATCTTCATCGAAAATGCCCGCGACGCGCGCATCGACGCGCGCCTGCCGCGCTGGTACAAGGACACGCTCGGCGAAGCGCAGGCGTTCGTGCTGCTGCCGGTGAAATCGGGCGATTCGACCGTCGCGCTCATTTACGGCGACTGGACCTTGCCGCAGCACGTGCGCAAAATCTCGCCGCTCGAAATGAGTGCGTTGAACGGTCTCACCAAAGAGTTGAGCCGCTTCTTTCTCGGCGCGAACTGGAAGGAAGTCGAGCTGATCTGACCGGCTTCGGCTTCCCGCCTCGCTTCCTCAGTCCCGGTTCAGGATCGCCACGGCCTGCTCGCCGTATCGCACGATATAGCCGCCGTGATCGCGCTGCCAGTCGCGCGCCTCCCGCTCGTTCGCAAACCAGTTTTTCTCGAAGTCGTTGAACACGCCGGCGTCGAGCCGATAGCGGTCGATGACCGCGCCCGGTTGCCCGTCGATATCGAGCTTGCAGGCATCCCAGTTCAGGTAGCCGAGTTCGGCGGCGAGCATCGAAAGAAGGTGCTTGAGCCGCAGTTCGCCGCGGATCGCGTGCAGGTCCGCGAGACGCTCCGCGCGCGTGACCTTGGCGGCAAGCAGGCGGCGCAGCACGGGCATCGCGGCGCTGGTATCGCCATCACGAACGTGACGAAGCAGACGCCGCGCGTGTTCGCGCAGATAGTCGCTATTGGAGACAGAAGAAACGGAAGAAGAGATCGGACAGGATATAGACCACATGACGTTGTTCCTTTATGTGCGCCGTTCTCGCTGCGGCTGAAAAGGTTCGACGTTGCGGTTCGATCCAGAATTGATATACAGCATGGCAGGTGCGTAAGACTTTCGCGAGACCGGGCGCCCTGCCGCGCCCGTCCGCGATTCTATCCCGATGTTTTGCGTCAGGCCAACTGGAATTTTCCGACGAGCGACTTCAGCGCGCGCGCCTGATCGTCCAGCGATTGCGCGGCCGCCGCCGCTTCTTCGACCAGCGCGGCGTTCTGCTGCGTGTTGGCGTCCATCTTCGTGACGGCGTCGCCGATCGACTCGATGCCCGTCTGCTGCTCCGCCGAAGCCGCCGAAATTTCGCCCATGATGTCGGTCACGCGGCGCACGGCCTTCACCACTTCTTCCATCGTCGCGCCGGCTTCCTGCGCGTAGGTCGAGCCGTCGGACACGCGCGACACGGACGTATCGATCAGCGCCTTGATCTCCTTCGCCGCCGAAGACGAGCGCTGCGCGAGACCGCGCACCTCGCCCGCGACCACCGCGAAGCCGCGCCCCTGCTCGCCGGCGCGCGCCGCTTCGACCGCTGCGTTCAACGCGAGGATATTGGTCTGGAACGCGATGCCCTCGATCACGCCAATGATGTCGCCGATGCTCCTCGCGCTCGCGTCGATACGGTGCATGGTCTCGACGACGCGACCGACGACCGCGCCGCCCTTCTCCGCGATCTCCGATGCGCTGGCGGCCAGCGTGCTCGCCTGCTTCGCGTTGTCGGCGTTCTGACGCACGGTCGAGGTGAGCTGCTCCATGCTGGCCGCGGTTTTCTCGAGCGCGACCGCCTGCTCTTCGGTGCGGCGCGACAGGTCTATATTGCCGGTGGAAATTTCGCTCGATGCCGATGCGATGGCCTCGGCGCTCGCCGCGATATCGCCGACGGTGGACGACAGGCCCGCCTGCATTTCCGAGAGCGCGTGCAGCATGCTGGCGTCGTCGCGGCGCTTGAGCGTGATGTGATTCGCGAGATCGCCCGCTGCGATGCGCCGCGCGATGTCCTTCGCGTAACCGGGCTCGCCGCCGAGCTGTCCGGCGAGACGCCGCACGACCCATTCGGAGACGACGATCGCGAGCGCAAAAAGCGCGAGCGTCAACGCCGACACCATCACGAACGACGAATTGAAGATGAACGACGCGGAATCAATCGTCGCCTTGGCTGCGGCCCCGCGGCGCGCGACGAGTTCATCGACCGTCTTTTCGAGCTTGCCGGTTTCGACGAGCAGCGACACGTCCTGCGTGCCGACTTGCCAGTTCATCTGCGAGAGATCGAGCGGTTGCTCCTTCACGAGCTTGACGAAGGTGCGCAGGTTGTTGCTCCACGTCGCGAGCGCGGTGGAGAAGCGCTTCTGTTGCGCAAGCGCGTCCTGGTCCGCGTGATCGATGTACTGCGCGAGTTGCGTCTGCGCGCGGCCGATGTCATTGAGCGCCTGCTCGATCTGCGCACCGAGGTCGTCGCGTTCCTTGGCGGTGCTCGCGGTGAGCAGCATTTTTTGCGAACGGCTCGCGCGCAGCAGATAACCGCGCGTTTCTTCCGCCGCGCGGCTCGCGACATAGCCCTGCGTGTAGATCGATTCCGTCGCGCCGTTCAGACGGCTGATCTGCGTGAGCGATATCGCGCCGATGGCAAGCGTGCCCGCGAGCACGAGCCCGAACGCGAGCCTCAGCGATGCCTTGACGGACAGCGCGCGTTTGCCCGTCGTGTGCGCGTTCGTGTGTGTGTCTGGTCGCGCAGGCGCGGCTTCGGCCTGCGCCAGGAAGCCCGCGTCTTTTGCGCCGCGAAGCGAAAACAGTTTCATCGATCTTTCCCCGATTTGATCTGCGGACTGCGCCGTCGTGCAGTGCGTCCGTGGTCTGGTCCCGCCGGTAGTACGGCACGTTTTGCGGTTTTCTTGAGCCGTTTTTTCGAAAGCGAACAGACGTTCGCTGACTGCGATTCGTTATAGCCGACCAAAAATCGGTGTATCTGAAGAAATGCATGATCGTCGCCAGCGATCATACTGTCCGATTCGCGACAAAGCTTGGCATGACAATGCACCGAGGACAGCCTAGACTTGTCAGGAATTCAGTCCACGCATAAATCGCGGGCCTGGAGAACAACAATAACCGAGACGATTTCCGCTTTTTATCAGCCATTCAATATGCAAACGAGCATCGACAAGGGCGCTTTGTCGCCTTCCGGCGCAACGGCCGGCGCTTCCGCCGCGGCATCCGCGAGCACGGGCGCGCAACAACGCACCGTTTATTCCGTGCTGGGCGCGATCAGCTTTTCGCACCTGCTGAACGACATGATCCAGTCGCTGATTCTGGCGATCTACCCCATGTTCAAGAGCGAGTTCGCGCTCTCGTTCGGGCAGATCGGCCTCATCACGCTGACGTACCAGATCACGGCTTCGCTGCTGCAGCCGCTCGTCGGGCTTTATACGGACAAGCATCCCAAGCCTTATTCGCTTCCGGTCGGCATGGGCTTCACGCTGTCGGGTCTGCTGCTGATGTCGATTGCGGGCAACTTCGGCACGCTGCTCATCGCGGCGGCGCTCGTGGGCTGCGGGTCGTCGGTGTTTCATCCTGAATCGTCGCGGGTCGCGCGCATGGCGTCGGGCGGCAAGCATGGTCTCGCGCAATCGCTGTTTCAGGTCGGCGGCAACGCGGGCTCGTCGCTCGGGCCGCTGCTCGCCGCGCTGATCGTGATCCCGCACGGGCAGAAGAGCATCGCGTGGTTCTCGGCGGCGGCGCTCGTCGCGATTGTCGTGCTGGCGAATATCGGCCGCTGGTACAAGCGTCATCCTGCGACGAAGAAAGGCCGCAAGCAGGTTGCGCACGCGACGCTGCCGCGCAACAAGGTCATCATGGCGATGAGCGTGCTCGTGCTGCTGGTGTTCTCGAAGTACTTCTATCTCGCGAGCATCACGAGTTACTTCACGTTCTATCTGATCAGCAAGTTCGGCATGTCGGTGCAGGCCGCGCAGATCCATCTGTTCGTGTTCCTCGCAGCGGTGGCGGCGGGCACGATCATCGGCGGGCCGGTCGGCGACAAGGTGGGACGCAAGGCCGTGATCTGGGTATCGATTCTCGGCGTCACGCCGTTCACGCTCCTGATGCCTTATGCGAATCTGTTCTGGACGAGCGTGTTGTCGGTGATCATCGGGCTGGTGCTGGCTTCGGCGTTCTCGGCGATTCTCGTCTACGCGCAAGAGCTGATTCCGGGCAAGGTCGGCATGGTGGCGGGCCTCTTCTTCGGATTCGCGTTCGGGATGGGCGGGGTCGGAGCGGCGGTGCTCGGGCATCTTGCCGACGCGACGAGTATTGATTACGTGTACAAGGTTTGCTCGTTCCTGCCGTTGCTCGGGGTGTTGGCAATCGTGTTGCCGAAGACGCATGAGGCGACGGCGAAGGGGTGATCGCAACGCCTGATTCATCCCGACGGGCGCGCCGGTCCTTGAATGGACCGCGCGCCCGTCGCGTTTTCGGTGCCTAGTTTCCCAACGCCTCCCTCACCTGCATCAACGCGCCCGGATCCTCGATCGTCGGCAGCTCGCCCGGATCGCGTCCTTCCGCCAGCGCCGCGATCGCGCGTCGCAAGAGCTTTCCCGAGCGTGTCTTCGGCAGCATCGTCACGAAATGCACGCGCGCCGGCCGCGCGATCGCGCCGAGCTGCGAATCCACCGCATGACAAAGCTCCGCCTCCATGCCCTCGCGCGCACCCGGCGCGTTGATGCGATCCGCGTCGCGCAGCACCACGAATGCCGCCGCGGCCTGCCCCTTCACGGGATCGGCGATGCCGACGACCGCCACCTCCGCCACTGCAGGATGCGCCGACAGCGCCTCCTCGATCTCGCGCGTGCCGAGCCGATGCCCCGCGACGTTGATCACGTCATCGGTGCGGCCGAGAATCGACACGTAGCCGTCTTCGTCCTGCACGCCCCAGTCGAACGTCGAATAAACGGTGTGGTTCGGCACGCTGTTCCAGTACGTGCCGGCGAAGCGCTTGTCGTCGCGCCACACGGTCTGCATGCAGCCCGGCGGCAACGGATAGCCGAGCGTGACGACGCCCTTCTCGCCCGGCGCGCATTCATCGCCGGTCGCCTCGTTGCGCAGCCGGAGATCGAAGCCCATCGACGGCACGCCCGGCGAGCCGAGCTTCGACGGCAACTCCTCGATGCCGCGCGGTATCGCGATCATCGGCCAGCCGGTTTCCGTCTGCCAGTAATTGTCGATGACAGGCTTCTTCAGCGCGCTCTGGATCCACTGCGCGGTCGGCTCGTCGAGCGGCTCGCCCGCAAGAAAGAGCGTGCGCAGGCTCGACAGATCGTACTTCTCCATCAACGCCGGGTCCTGCTTCTTCAGCACGCGGATCGCGGTCGGCGCAGTGAACATCAGGTTGATCTTGTGCTGCTCGACTAGCCGCCACCAGATGCCGCCATCGGGACGGATCGGCGTGCCTTCGTACATCACGGTCGTCAAACCCGCGATCAGCGGCGCATAGATGATGTAGCTATGTCCCACGACCCAGCCGACATCCGATGCGGTGAACATCGTGTCGCCCGGCGCACCCTGAAAGATATGCTCCATCGATGCGGCGAGCGCCACCGCATAACCGCCGACATCGCGCTGCACGCCCTTCGGCCTGCCGGTGGTGCCGGACGTGTAGAGAATGTACGAAGGCTCGTTCGATTCGAGCCATTCGCAGGGCACGTGGGCATCGAAGAACTGTTCGCGCAGCGGCTCGTACGCGACGAGATAACTCGCCTGCAAACGCTCGGGCGCGAGCTGCCGGTCGATCAGCAGCACTTGCGGCACCTTGAACTCGGCGCGCGATAGCGCTTCGTCGACGAGCGGCGTGTAGTCGATCACCTTGCCCGCGCGCGCGCCGGCGTCGGCGGTGACGATGAGCGCGGGCTCGGCATCGTCGATGCGCGCCGCGAGATTCGGCGCCGCGAAGCCGCCGAACACGACCGAATGGATCGCGCCGATGCGCGCGCACGCGAGCATCGCGAAAAGCGCCTCGGGGATCATCGGCAGATAGATCAGCACGCGGTCGCCGCGGTGAACGTGCAACGACCGCATGACGGCCGCCATGCGGTTTACTTCCGCATGCAGCTCGGCATAGGTGTAGCGGCGCTCGATGCCCGTTTCCGTCGATACATACACGAGCGCATCCTGCTGCGCGCGCGATGCGAGATGACGATCGACGGCGTTGTGACAGAGATTGGTCTTGCCGCCGACGAACCAGCGCGCGAACGGCGGATTGCTTGCATCGAGCACCTGATCGAACGGCGTCTGCCAATGGATGCGGCGGGCCTGTTCGGCCCAGAACGCTTCAGGCTCTTCGATCGAGCGGCGATACGCTTCTCGGTAAGTCGGCATGCGCGTCCTCTGCAAAACGGCGTTGGCCTCCAAGCATAGAGCAGGCCACCGAACCCGGCTAGAGAGGGCGCGCCCTGATCGGTGCGATCAGTTCGACCGTTCAGAGTGCCTGCGTGCGCGCGGCGGAACGGGCATCGGCGGCCGTGTGCTTCAGCAGGACGGGCGCAAGCTCGCCCGCCACCCGCATGCTCGACACGACGACCGTGCGCACGCCGCTGCCTTCGGTAAGCGCGCGCAGGGTTTCGCGCGTCGTCGCACGCGCTTCGATGCGCGGTTCGATGACGATCATCCCCCGGCAGCAGGCGGCGAGCATCGCGCGATGTGTACGCATCCACGCGGCGCACAGGCGCGCGTCGTCGGCGGATTCGTGTTCATCGTGCTCGGCCACCAGCACGAAAGGCGTCGCGAGCTTCACGAGGCGGCGCATCTGCGCGCCCCACACGAACGCGTAGCCGGGCTTCACGGCGCGAGGGCGCACGCGCACGAGCGGGAAGCGGCTTAGGTCGAAGAGACGCGCGTCGAGCGCGGGCGCGGAAGTCGATTCCGGAAAAAGGTCGGCGGCATTTACGTCGTTCAAAGCGGTTTTGGGCTCCAGTAGTTGAGCGCGGCAATGAGACTCGGCCAACGTGATCGTCGCGGCACGACGCGCTTTTTCGGCAACGCGCGCGGCGGACTGCGCTTCGCTTGCCCGGGCGCGTGCGTCCGGGCGTCGCTCCAGGCGCGGCGCGTGGTCTCGAGCACCTTCGCGGCGTTCTCAGTGAGTGAGCGCGTTTCGCCGCGCGTGCCGATCGTGCGCGCGGTGGATTCGGTGGTCATGTCGGCCCTCCTTTCGTGTCGCTCATTGTATTGAGAATCATTCTCACTTACAAGAGGCGCGTCGAAGGGCTCGAATTACTGGGACGTCGTCAGCACGGGGACTTGAAGGCCGTCAAAACCCGGCGCGCAGAAAGCGCGACAAAATGCCCGACGAATACGTCGCGGCGATCGATGCGAGGAAGTCGGCGAAAGATGCAGGCGCGGCGGCGTCCGCCGTATCGGAGATGGTGCGCACGACTGCGCACGGCACGTCGTGTTCGTAGCAGACCTGCGCGATGGCCGCGCCTTCCATTTCGACCGCGAGCGCGTCCGGCAAGGCGTCGCGCAGGGCGAAGAGCGCCTCGTGGCTTGCGATGAAGCGATCGCCGCTTACGACGAGCCCGCGATGCACGCGCGGCGCGGTCACGGCGAAACGCTCCGACAACGCGCCGCCTTCCTCGGCGATGAACGCATCGGCGGCGGCGGTGAGCGCATCGGCAAAGGCGCGGTCGGCGTGGAAATGCGCGCGGTCGAGCAGCGGCACCTCGAAGCGGGGAAAGAGCGGAGAGGCGTCGAGATCGTGCTGCATCAACGCATCCGCGATGACGACATCGCCCACCTGCACGTCCGCGCGAACGCCGCCCGCGACGCCGGTGAAGACGATCGCATCGGCCTCGAAAACGTGGATCAGCGCGCTCGCGGTCGCGGCCGCCGCCACCTTGCCGATGCGCGCGAGCGTGACCACGACGGCCAGGCCGTGCACATCGCCGACATAGTAATCGCGCCGCCCGAGCGTCACGGTGCGAACCTCGCCCGCCGAGCGCATCTGCGCGATCAGATCGCCCAGTTCCTGCGGCAGCGCCGCCATGATGCCGAGCCGCTTCATTCGACGGCCTGCAGCTTCGCGACCGCGAGCGCGAGCCACTTCTCGCCGTGGCGCTTGAAGCGCACCTGCGCGCGGGCGTCGCCGCCGGAACCTTCGAGCGCGGTTACGGTGCCTTCGCCGAACTTCGTGTGGAACACGGCCTGGCCGACCTTGAAGCCGCCTTCGGCCGCGCGCTGCTCGTTCGCGAACGAAGGCAATGCCGCGCTCGTGGCCTGATCGCGCGCAAAGCCTGCGGAGCCGCCGCGCTCGTGTCCAGGGCGCGCGAACCAGTCGCGGCCCCAGCCGGCGTTGTCGGCGCGTCCGCCCCAGCGCGCGCCCGGCTCGACCTTCGGCGTGAGCCATTTGAGCGAGCCTTCGGGCAGTTCATCGAAGAACCGCGAGCGGATGTTGTAGCGCGTCTGCCCATGCAGCATGCGGCTCTGCGCGAACGACAGATAAAGCCGCTCTTTCGCGCGCGTGATCGCCACATATGCGAGACGACGTTCCTCTTCGAGTCCGTCCGATTCCTGCGCGCTGTTCTCGTGCGGGAACAAGCCCTCTTCCAGCCCGGTGATGAACACCGCCGTGAATTCGAGACCCTTCGCCGCGTGCACGGTCATCAGTTGCACGGCATCCTGGCCGGCTTGCGCCTGATTGTCGCCCGCCTCGAGCGATGCATGCGACAGGAATCCCGCGAGCGGCGTCATCGTGTCGGGATTCTGCGCGGGATCGGTGATACCGGGCGCATCGAGCACTTCGATCTCGCCGTCCTCGCTCACCGCCGCGATCTCCGGCGCCGACGACGCGCCCGGACGCAGCGGAATCGAACGCGCGGGCGTGTCGAGGCCGTAACCTTCCTCGCTGACGAACGCCGCCGCAGCGTTCACCAGTTCCTGCAAGTTCTCCAGCCGATCCTGCCCTTCGCGCTCGGTCTCGTAGAACGCGGCAAGGCCGCTCGCGCGCACGACATACTCGACCGTCTCGGGCAGGCTCATCTGCTGCGTCTCGGCGCGCATCTTCGCGATGAGCGTCGCGAACGCGCCGAGGCTCGACCCCGCCTTGCCGGTGACATACGGCACGGCCGCGGCCATCGAACAGTTGTAGAGGCGCGCGGCGTCGGCCACTTGCTCGATGGAACGCGCGCCGATGCCCCGCGTCGGGAAATTGACGACGCGCGCGAACGCGGTGTCGTCGTTCGGATTGTCGATCAGACGCAGATACGCGAGCGCATGTTTCACTTCCTGACGCTCGAAGAAGCGCAGGCCGCCATAGACGCGATACGGAATGCCCGCGTTCACGAGCGTGTGCTCGATCGTGCGCGACTGCGCGTTGCTGCGATAAAGCACCGCGACCTCGCCGCGCGACGTGCCCGTATTGATGAGCGCCTTGATCTCCTCGACGATCCAGCCCGCTTCCTGCGAATCCGTCGCGGCTTCGTAGACGCGCACCGGCTCGCCGTGGCCCGCGTCGGTGCGCAGATTCTTGCCGAGCCGCCGCGAATTATTCGCGATGAGAAAGTTCGCCGTATCGAGAATATGGCCGTGCGAGCGGTAGTTCTGCTCCAGCTTGATGAGATTGCGCACGCGGAATTCGCGCTCGAAATCGTGCATGTTGCCGACGTTCGCGCCGCGAAACGCATAGATGGACTGATCGTCGTCGCCGACCGCGAAGATTGCGTTGTGCTCGCCCGCGAGCAGCTTCAGCCACGCGTATTGCAGCTTGTTCGTGTCCTGAAACTCGTCGACGAGAATGTTGCGAAAACGCGCCTGATAATGCGCGCGCAGCGGCGGATTGTGCGCGAGCAGTTCATAGCAGCGCAGCAGCAGTTCAGGAAAATCGACGACACCTTCGCGCTGGCATTGCTGATCGTAGGCTTCGTAAAGCTCGACGAACTTGCGGTTGAACGCGTCGGTGGCGTCGACGTCCTTCGGACGCAGGCCCTGCTCCTTCGCGTTGTTGATGAAGTACTGGAGGTTCTTCGCCGGATACTTTTCGTCGTCGACGTTCAGGCCCTTCATCAGCCGCTTGATGGCGGAAAGCTGGTCGGCGGTGTCGAGAATCTGGAAGGTCTGCGGCAGGCCGGCGTCGCGGTAATGCGCGCGCAGCATCCGGTTGCACAGCCCGTGAAAGGTGCCGATCCACATGCCGCGCGTATCGATGGGCAACAGCGCTGAAAGGCGCGCCATCATCTCGCGCGCGGCCTTGTTCGTGAAGGTGACGGCGAGCACGGTCGGCGGCGACGCGTAGCCCTGCCGGATCAGCCACGCGATGCGCGTGATGAGCACGCGCGTCTTGCCGCTGCCGGCGCCCGCGAGAATGAGCGCGGGCTCGTTCGGCAGCGTCACGGCGGCGAGTTGTTCGGGGTTCAGATTCGCGAGCAGGTCGGGCATGGAAAAGTCAGACGGCGGAGAAACGGCGCAAACGGCGGGCCGACCATTATAAGACCGCGCCGATGGCGGCGTTTCGGCTTAAGCCATTCGGCCGAGGGGCCGAAAACGTCGGCCCAGACTTGGAGAACCTTATAATTGGGGATTCCCCCGCATTTTTTCACGCTTTTTTTCGGCAGATTCCACAATGAGCGACAACACGCTTGCCAAGAGCTTCGAGCCTCAAAACATCGAGTCCCAATGGGGCCCGGAATGGGAAAAACGCGGGCTGTCCGCGCCCACGTTCCGGGACGGCGCGAAGAACTTCTCCATCCAGTTGCCGCCGCCGAACGTCACCGGCACGCTGCACATGGGGCACGCGTTCAATCAGACCATCATGGACGGCCTGACGCGCTATCACCGCATGCTCGGCGAGAACACGCTGTGGGTGCCCGGCACGGACCACGCCGGCATCGCGACGCAGATCGTCGTGGAGCGTCAGCTCGATGCGCAAGGCATCTCGCGCCACGACCTCGGCCGCGAGGAATTCGTCAAGCGCGTGTGGGCCTGGAAGCAGCAGTCCGGCTCGACCATCACGAATCAGATGCGGCGCCTGGGTGCGTCGATCGACTGGTCGCGCGAATATTTCACGATGGACGACAAGATGTCGGCCGCCGTGCGCGATGTCTTCGTCACGCTCTATAAGCAAGGGCTCATCTATCGCGGCAAGCGGCTCGTCAACTGGGACCCGGTGCTCGGCACGGCGGTGTCGGACCTCGAAGTGGTGAGCGAGGAAGAGAACGGCAGCCTGTGGCATATCCAGTATCCGCTTCCGGACGGCTCGGGCCATCTGACGGTGGCGACCACCCGCCCGGAAACCATGCTCGGCGACGTCGCCGTGATGGTGCATCCGGAAGACGAGCGCTATCAGCATCTCATCGGCAAGACAGTGACGTTGCCGCTGTGCGATCGCGAAATCCCGGTCATCGCCGACGAATACGTCGATCGCGAATTCGGCACGGGCGTCGTGAAAGTCACGCCCGCGCACGACTTCAACGACTACGCCGTCGGCCAGCGTCACAAGCTGCCGCAGATCGAAATTCTCACGCTCGACGCGAAGATCAACGACAACGCGCCGGAGAAGTATCGCGGCATGGATCGTTTCGATGCGCGCAAGGCCGTCGTGAAGGATCTCGAAGCGCTCGGCCTGCTCGAATCCGTGAAGCCGCACAAGCTGATGGTGCCGCGCGGCGACCGCACGCAGGTCGTCATCGAGCCGATGCTCACGGACCAGTGGTTCGTCGCGATGACCAAGCCCGCGCCGGAAGGCACGTTCAATCCCGGCAAGTCGATCACGGAAACATCGCTCGATGTCGTGCGCAGCGGCCAGATCAGGTTCGTGCCGGAGAACTGGACCACGACCTACTATCAATGGCTCGAAAACATCCAGGACTGGTGCATCTCGCGTCAGCTCTGGTGGGGTCATCAGATTCCGGCATGGTACGGCGAGAACGGCGAGATCTTCGTCGCGAAGACGGAAGACGAAGCCCGCGCCGAAGCCGACGCGCAAGGCTACAAAGGCGCATTGAAGCGCGATGAAGACGTGCTCGACACGTGGTTCTCGTCCGCGCTCGTGCCCTTCTCGTCGCTCGGCTGGCCGAACGAAACGAAGGAGCTGAAGGCGTTCCTGCCGTCGTCGGTGCTCGTGACGGGCTTCGACATCATCTTCTTCTGGGTCGCCAGAATGGTGATGATGACCACGCATTTCACCGGCAAGGTGCCCTTCGACACCGTTTATGTGCACGGCCTCGTGCGCGATGCCGAAGGCCAGAAGATGTCGAAGAGCAAGGGCAACACGCTCGATCCGATCGATATCGTCGATGGCATCGACCTCGAATCGCTCGTCGCGAAGCGCACGGCCGGCCTCATGAATCCGAAGGCCGCCGCGCAGATCGAAAAAAAGACGCGCAAGGAATTTCCCGAGGGCATTCCGTCGTTCGGCACGGACGCGCTGCGCTTCACGATGGCGTCGATGGCCACGCTCGGCCGCAACGTCAACTTCGATCTCGCGCGCTGCGAGGGTTATCGCAATTTCTGCAACAAGCTCTGGAACGCCACGCGTTTCGTGCTGATGAATTGCGAAGGCCACGATTGCGGCTTCGCGAATCCCGGCGCGTGCAAGCCTGGCGATTGCGGCCCCGGCGGCTACACGGACTTCTCGCAGGCCGACCGCTGGATCGTGTCGCTTCTGCAGCGCACGGCAAGCGAAGTCGAGAAAGGCTTCGCGGATTATCGCTTCGACAACGTCGCGAGCGCGATCTACAAGTTCGTGTGGGACGAGTACTGCGACTGGTATCTCGAACTCGCGAAGGTGCAGATCCAGACCGGCACGCCGGAACAGCAGACCGCGACGCGGCGCACGCTTTTGCGCGTGCTCGAAACGGTGCTGCGCCTCGCGCATCCGATCATTCCGTTCATCACGGAAGCGTTGTGGCAGAAGGTCGCGCCATTGACCGATGCGTATCCGCAGGGCGCGCAGGAGGGCGAAGCGTCGATCATGACGCAGCCGTATCCGCGCGTGGAGCAGAAAAAAATCGACGAGTCCGCAGAACAGTGGGCCGCCGAACTGAAGACTGTCATCGATGCATGTCGTAATCTGCGCGGCGAAATGAATCTGTCGCCCGCGGTGAAGGTGCCGTTGCTCGCGCACGGCGACGCGGCGCGCCTTTCCGCGTTCGCGCCGTATGTCGCGGCGCTCGCGCGTCTTTCCGAAGTGACGATCATCGACGACGAAGCCGCGCTCGACAGGGAAGCTCACGGTGCGCCGGTGGCGATCGTCGGCAGCAGCAAGCTGGTTCTGAAAGTCGAGATCGATGTCGCTGCGGAACGCGAGCGTCTGACGAAGGAAGTCGAGCGTCTGAACGCCGAGGTCGAAAAATGTAACGCGAAGCTCGGCAATGAAAGCTTTGTTTCAAAAGCGCCGGCCGCTGTCGTTGAACAGGAGCGCAAAAGGCTGGCAGAATACGGAACCACTATCGAGAAGCTCCAGGCGCAATTGTTGCGTTTGCCTGTCTGAATCGGGAATTCGAAGCACGAGTCGATCCAGCGGTTATCTCGACGTTCTAAATGTTTTAAGAGGATCAGGGTCACATGCTAAAAGTTACCAAAGCGGTTTTCCCCGTCGCGGGTCTGGGTACGCGGTTTCTTCCCGCGACCAAGGCCAGCCCGAAGGAAATGCTGCCAGTCGTGGACAAGCCGCTGATTCAGTACGCGGTCGAAGAAGCGATGGCGGCCGGCATTACCGAGATGATCTTCGTCACGGGCCGCAGCAAGCGCGCCATTGAAGACCATTTCGACAAGTCCTATGAAATCGAAGCGGAGCTCGAAGCGCGCGGCAAGGACAAGCTGCTCGAACTCGTGCGCAGCATCAAGCCGAGCCACGTCGACTGCTTTTACGTGCGTCAGGCCGAAGCGCTCGGTCTGGGCCACGCCGTGCTGTGCGCGGAGAAGCTCGTCGGCGACAACCCGTTCGCCGTGATCCTCGCGGACGATCTGCTGTACGGCAGGCCGCCCGTGATGTCGCAGATGATCGAAGTCTTCGACCACTATCACAGCTCGGTCATCGGCGTCGAAGAAATCCCGCCGCAGGATTCGAAGTCGTACGGCGTGATCGACGGCAAGGAATGGGAAGACAATATCTTCAAGCTGTCGGGCATCGTCGAGAAGCCGGAGCCGGCGGTGGCGCCGTCGAACCTGGGCGTCGTCGGTCGCTATGTGCTGAAGCCGCGCGTCTTCGACCACATCCGGGCGCTCAAGCCGGGCGCGGGCGGCGAACTGCAACTGACGGACGCGATCCAGTCGCTGCTGTCGGACGAGCAAGTGCTCGCGTACAAATATCACGGCACGCGCTTCGACTGCGGCAGCAAGCTGGGCTATCTGAAGGCGACGGTGGAGTTCGCGCTGCGCCATCCGGAAGTGAAGCAGGAATTCGAGGAATATCTGCGTAATCGCGCGCCGATTCTCGAAGGCTGATATCAGCGTTACAGCCCAAAAAAATGCCCGTCACCTGCGTGACGGGCATTTTGCTTTTGGGCGCCTGCTTGCGGACATCAGCGCCGCCGCATCAGGAAGATGAACGTCTTGTCCTGCGCCGTCGCTTCGACGATCTCATTGCCGGTCTGCCTGGCGAACGCCGCGAAATCGCGCTGCGATCCCGGGTCGGTCGCGAGCACTTTCAGAATCTGGCCGCTCGTCATGTCGGCGAGCGCCTTCTTGGCCCGCAGAATCGGCAACGGGCAAGCGAGCCCGCGCGCATCGACTTCCTTGTGAACTTCCATCGCGATTGAACCTTTCCTTTGCCTGTGGGATGAGCGCTCGGTGAGGTTCGATTTTAACGCACCACTCACAACTCCACCGCCCGCCCTCTCTCATAGGCCTCCCGCATCGCGATGCCGATGCGCGTCGCTTCCCGCGCATCGTCGAGCGTCAGTCCGGTCGGCGTGCCATGCGTCAGCGAAACCACGAACGCCTGTGCCTCGCGCAAGAACGCATCTTCGAAACGCTCGAAGAACGTCGGCGTGCACGTGTTGCGCATGCCCTGCGCATCGGCGATCTCGACGCGATTCGCCCGCGGATTGCGCCCCACCGACAACGCCCCCGCCGTGCCGATCACTTCCGTCTGCGTGTCGTGACCGTGCGCCATCGTGCGTGAAGCGTAGAGCACGGCCAGCCGCCCGTCGTCGAACTCGATGGTGCCCACGCCGTTATCGATATCGCCGCACTCGCGCAGGCCTTCGTGAATCGCGATCGTCCCGCTCGCAACCACGCGCTTCGGCCTGGGATTGCCGAGCAGCCAGCGCGCGAGATCGATGTCGTGCACGCTGCAATCGAGAAAAAGCCCGCCCGATGTCGGCGCGAACCGCACGAAGAAACCGTCGGGATCGTTCTTGTCGCAGGTCTGCGAGCGCACCATGAACGGCCTGCCGATGACGCCCTTCGCGATGCCATCGAACGCATCGCGATAGCTCGCATCGAAACGCCGCACGAAGCCGATCATCACCTGCAGATGCGGATGACGCGCGTGCGCTTCGATCACGGCATCGCATTCGGCGAGATCGAGCGACAGCGGTTTCTCGCAGAAAACGTGCTTGCCCGCGCGCAACGCGGCGATGATCTGGCGCGCGTGAAGGGACGTCGGCGTGACGAGCCACACCGCATCGATCGATGCGTCGGCGAGCAGTTCATCGTAGTCCGCGTAAAGCGCGAGCTCGGGCACGCCCGACGCCGCCCACTCGCGCTCTTCCCGAACCGGGCTGCACGCCGCGGCGAGCTTCGCGCCCGGCACATGCCAGGCAAGATTCTCCGCATGCCGACGCCCGAGCCGGCCCAATCCGACGATGCCCACGCGCACCGGATTCATGCGACATGCTCCGCGAGGTTCACGATGCGCTTTTCGCGCCACGACAGCGTCGCGGCTTCGGCGAGTTCGAGCGCCTTCAGGCCATCGGCGACCGTGGTGCGCACGGGCTTGCCGTTGCTCACCGCATCGAAGAAATGGGCGATCTCCGCCGCATACGCCGCGCGATAGCGCTCGAGAAAGAACGCCTCGGGCACGTCGCTCGACACCGCCGTCTTCGTGTACGAGGTGACCTCCGTCGGCCGCACGTTGCCCGCCTGCAGCATGCCGCGACTGCCGAGCAGCTCGAAGCGCTGATCGTAGCCATACGCCGCGCGCCGCGCCGTGTTGATCTGGCACAGACGCCCGCGCTTCGTGCGGATCGTCACGGCGGTAGAGTCGATATCGCCCGCTTCGGCAATCGCCGGGTCGGTCAGGCAACTGCCGGTCGCGTGCAGCGTCTCGGCCTCGTCGTCGAGAATCCAGCGGAAGATGTCGAAGTCGTGGATCAGCATGTCCTTGAAGATGCCGCCCGAATGCCTGATGTAGTCGACGGGCGGCGCGCCGGGATCGCGGCTCGTCACGATCAGCATTTCCGGATCGCCGATCTCGCCCGCCTCGATGCGCGCCTTCAACGCGGCGAACGTCGGATCGAAGCGCCGCTGAAAGCCGATCATGCAGACGACGCCCGCCTTCGCGACCGCATCGGCGCATGCGCGGGCGCGCCCGATCGCGAGATCCACGGGCTTCTCGCAAAACACGTGCTTGCCCTGCGCCGCGGATGCCTGAATCAGCTCAGCATGCGTATCCGTGCTCGAACACACGACCGTCGCGCCAATGGACGCATCGCCCATCGCGCCATCGACATCGGTTACTTGTGCGCCGTATAGAGCAGCCAGCACGAAAGCCGCGTCGCGATTCACATCGACGACGTACTTCAAACGCACGCCCGGCTGCCGCGCGAGATTGGCCGCGTGAATCTTGCCGATGCGCCCCGCTCCGAACACCGCCACATCAATCGTCATAGCCACCTGTCTCCCTGGATTCCTCGACATTCAATTCGAGCCGGTACGCGAGCGCGATGAACAACGCCTGGCACAGGCAAATGGTGCTCGTGAGCGAACGGAACGCGAACGCGCTGCCTTCCTTCACGAGCAGGCTCGCGCTCGCATGGCGCGCGAGCGGCGAAAGCTGGCTATCGGTGATGACGAGCGTCGCCGCGCCGTGATGCTGCGCCGCGCGCACGCAGTATTGCGTTTCCTTGCCGTAGGGCGCGAAGCTGATCGCGATCACCACGTCGCCCTTCTTCACGCTGCGGACCTGCTCGCGGAACATGCCGCCGAAGCCCGAAATCAGATGCACGCGCTTCTTCGTGTGCTGCAAGGCATACACGATGTAACTCGCCACCGCGAACGAACGGCGCACGCCGATCACGTAGATGTTTTCCGCCTGCGAAAGCATCTCGATGGCGGCTTCGAACTGCGCATCGTCGAGACCGGCTTCGAGCTCGTCGAGTCCCGTGCGGCTCGCCGCGATGAACTCGCGCGCGACCGACACGCCCGACGCCTCGCCCGCCTTTTCGTCGATGAGCCTGCGAATGCGCTGCTGATAACTCTGCTGCGAGCCGCTGCCGCCCGCGTAGGCCTGGCGGAACACGGCCTGCAAATCGGAGAAGCCGGAGAACCCGAAGCGCTGCGCAAAGCGCACGACAGCGGACGCATGCACGCCGCACGCGCTCGCGATATCGCTCGTGCGGTCCATCATGACGCTCTGGCGATGCTGCTCGATGTAGGTCGCCACGCTCTTCAACTGGCGCGGCAACGAATCGTAGGCATCGGTGATCCGCTGCATCAGTTCGTCGACGCTCTGCACGTCGGTGGTGTCGTCCATCACAGGCCCTTTCGGTGTTCCTCGTGCAACCGATTATAGGAAGGCGGCAAGCAAATTGGAATGTATTTTCCATTCGCCGCACACGTGAAATTTCCATTGCAGAGCGTGGAAAACTGACCTACTCTTGGTCCTGAGCGCGAAGTGCAGAGCTTCGGCTCGCGAAAACATCACACCAAACAACAACCGAGATAGGTGGAGACAATGACCCTTTGCAACGGTCGGGCCGCGCTGCGCGCGCTGGTGGCTGCTGCTGCGTTATGCGGCACGGCGATGATGGCGGCGAGCCCCGCACAGGCGGCGCCCGACGCGAAGTTCGTGCTGATCAGCCACGCGCCGGACTCGGATTCGTGGTGGAACACCATCAAGAACGCGATCAAGCAGGCCGACGAAGACTTCAACGTGCAAACCGACTACCGCAATCCGCCGAACGGCGATATAGCGGACATGTCGCGGTTGATCGAGCAGGCGGCCGCGCGCAATTACGACGGCGTCATCACCACCATCGCCGACTTCGACGTGCTGAAGAGCGCGATCGGCAAGGTCACCGCGAAGAAGATTCCGCTCGTGACCATCAACTCCGGCACCGAGGAACAGAGCGCGCAGCTCGGCGCGATCATGCACGTCGGGCAGCCGGAATATGTCGCGGGCAAGGCCGCCGGCGAAAAGGCGAAAGCGGCCGGCGTGAAGTCGTTTCTATGCGTGAACCACATCGCGACGAACACCGTTTCGTTCGATCGATGCAAGGGCTTCGCCGATGCGCTCGGCATCGACTACAAGGCGTCGACGCTCGACTCGGGACAGGACCCGACCGAGATTCAGTCGAAGGTCTCGGCGTATCTGCGCAATCACCCGGACACCCAAGCAATTCTCACGCTCGGACCGACGCCCGCGTCGGCGACGCTCAAGGCAGTTGCGCAAATGGGCCTGCAAAACAAGGTCTATTTCGTGACCTTCGACTTCTCCGACGACATCGCGAAGGCGATCAAGGACGGCACGATCAAGTTCGCCATCGATCAGCAGCCGTATCTGCAAGGCTATATCCCGGTGGCCGTGCTCGCGATCGTGAAGAAGGAGCACACCACCGATCCGGCGAAGATCCGTCAGATTCTCGAAGCGAATCCGAAATTCAAGGCGCGCCTAGAAACCTATGGATTGCAGCCGTCGTACGGGCCGAAGAACATCCGCTCGGGCCCGGGCTTCATCACCAAGGAAAATCTCGACAAGGTCGTGAAGTACGCGGGTCAATATCGTTGACCGCCGCCTGACCTTCTTTGGGCGGCATCCTTAGCGCCGCCCGCTTTTATCGCGATGTTCGATGCGCTTGCTGCGTCCGTCCGCGGACGCGGCGGGGGCGCGCGCATCGGTGCTGCATCGGAACGGAATCACAAGGAGCCATCATGGGCGTAGCCGGCAAGCATTACCCTCCGCACGTGAACCCACAGCAGGACGATGCCGACGCACCCGATGCGGCCAGGCCATCGGATGAGCGCGTGCGGCGGCAATCGTGGTTCGGCCATTTGCTGAATCGCCCGGAATTCGCGGCGATTTCCGGGACCGTGCTCGTGTTCCTCGTGTTCGGCTTTGCCGCCGGTTCGTCGGGCATGTTCAATCTCGACGGCGTGATGAACTGGTCGCAAGTGGCCTCCTATCTCGGCCTGCTCGCGGTCGGCGCGTGTCTCCTGATGATCGCGGGCGAGTTCGACTTGTCCATCGGCTCGATGATCGGCTTCGCGGGCATGATGGTCGCGCTGCCATCGGTGTATTTTCACTGGCCGATATCCGTATCGATTCTCTTCGCGTTCGTCATGTCGATGCTGCTCGGCGCACTGAACGGCTATCTCGTGATGCGAACGCGCCTGCCGTCGTTCATCGTCACACTCGCGTTCCTCTTCATTCTTCGCGGCCTCACGCTCGCGCTGTCGATCATGTTCGCCGACCGCACGATCATTTCCGGCGTCGGCGCGCTCGCGCAGGCCGATCCGGTCGCCGACACGCTCTTTCATGGCGTCGCGCTGCATGGCCTCTTTACGTGGCTCGCGCATATGGGCGTCGGCCAGTTGCTCGACAACGGCCAGCCGCTCGTGCCGGGCATTCCGAAGGTCATCATCTGGTGGCTCGTGCTCGCCGCTATCTGCGCATTCGTGCTCGCGAAGACGCGTTACGGCAACTGGATTCTCGCCGTCGGCGGCGATGCGAATGCCGCGAAGAATGTCGGCGTGCCCGTGAAGCGCGTGAAGATTTCGCTCTTCGTGCTCACCGCGTTCTGCTCGTGCCTCTTCGCGGTGCTGCAAGTGTGCGACATCGGCTCGGCTGCGGCCGACCGCGGCTTGCAGAAGGAATTCGAAGCGATCATCGCGGCCGTGATCGGCGGCACGTTGCTGACGGGCGGTTATGGATCGGTGATCGGCGCATGCTTCGGAGCATTGATCTTCGGTGTCGTGCAGATCGGCATCACCTATACGAACGTGAGCTCCGACTGGTTCCGCGTGTTCCTCGGCGTGATGCTGCTGATCGCCGTGCTCTTCAATCATTACGTGCGCCGCCGCGTTTCACAGGCGCAATAAGAGGAGAAACGATCATGCAAGACGACAACATCCTCGCCCTCGAAAACGTCAGCAAGTTTTTCGGCAAAGTGATCGCCCTGAATGGCGTCACGTTGCGCCTCAAACGCGGCGAAGTGCACTGCCTGCTCGGCGATAACGGCGCGGGCAAGTCCACGCTCATCAAGACGCTGGCGGGCGTGCATCCGCCCTCTTCCGGCGACTATCTCGTCGATGGCGCGCCCGTGCATTTCGATTCGCCGAAGGAAGCGCTCGACCTGGGCATCGCAACCGTGTACCAGGATCTCGCGCTCGTGCCGTTGCTGTCCGTCGCGCGCAACTTCTTCATGGGCCGCGAGCCGCAGAAGATGCGCTTCGGCATCAGCGTGATGGACCTCGATCTCGCCGCTGAAACGTCGCGTGCGAAGCTCGCGGAAATGGGCATCAACGTGCGCGATCCGCATCAGCCGATCGGCACGATGTCCGGCGGCGAGAAGCAATGTCTCGCGATTGCACGCGCGATTCACTTCGGCGCGCGCGTGCTGATTCTCGATGAACCAACCGCCGCGCTCGGCGTGAAGCAGAGCTTCAACGTGCTGAAGTTGATCCACAAGGCGCGCGAGAAAGGCATCTCGGTGATCTTCATCACGCACAACGTGCATCACGCGTATCCCATTGGCGATTCGTTCACGCTGCTCAATCGCGGCCGCTCGATGGGCACGTTCACGAAGGACACCATCAGCAAGAACGAAGTGCTCGACATGATGGCGGGCGGTGCCGAAATGCAGCAGATGATGAGCGAACTCGAAGGCGCGACGATCTGAGGACTTTAAAGCATGCCAATAACTTCTCGTTTTGCCCCGGATCGTGAACGCGACATCATCTGCCTGGGACGCATCGCCGTCGATCTGTATGCGCAGCAGGTCGGCGCGCGGCTCGAAGATGTATCGACGTTCGCGAAGTATCTCGGCGGCTCGTCGGCGAACATCGCGTTCGGATGCGCGCGGCTCGGACTGAATGCGTCGATGCTCGCGCGCGTCGGCAACGATCACATGGGACGCTTTCTCACCGAGACGCTCGAACGCGAAGGCTGCGATACCAGCCATCTGCGCATCGATCGTGAGCGGCTCACCGGGCTCGTTTTGCTCGGCCTCGAAGATCGCGACACGTTTCCGCTCGTGTTCTATCGCGAGAACTGCGCGGACATGGCCGTCGACGAAAGCGACTTCGACGAAGCGTATATCGCGTCATCGAAGGCGTTGCTCATCACCGGGACGCATTTTTCGACGGAGCAGGTGAACCGCACGAGCCGGCGCGCGCTGGACTATGCGCGGCGCAACGACGTGCGCACGATTCTCGACATCGACTATCGTCCGGTGTTGTGGGGTCTCACCGGCAAGGCCGATGGCGAGACGCGCTTCGTCGCGAATGAAGGCGTGAGCGCGCATTTGCAGCGCATTCTTCCGCTGATGGATCTCGTGATCGGCACGGAAGAAGAGTTTCGCATCGCGGGGGGCAAGGATCCGCTCGTCGATGCGCTCGCGATGGTCCGCAAGGTCACGAGCGCGACGCTGATCGTGAAGCGCGGGCCGCTCGGCTGCTCGATCATCGAGGGCGTTGTGCCCGCCTCGATCGACGACGCGCCAATACACGGCGGCGTCGAAGTGGAAGTGCTCAACGTGCTCGGCGCAGGCGACGCGTTCGCATCGGGCTTTCTATCCGGCTGGCTGCGCGACGAGCCGCTCGAAGCCTGCGCGCGCGCGGCCAACGCATGCGGAGCGCTCGTCGTTTCGCGTCACGGCTGCGCGCCTGCGATGCCGACGCCCGCCGAGCTCGATTACTTTCTGGAGGCCGCCAAACAAGACCCGATTCGCATGCGCCGTCCCGACAAGGACACGACGCTCGCGCGGCTGCATCGCGTGAGCCCGAAGCGCAGGCAATGGAACGAGGTGCTCGGCTTCGCGTTCGATCATCGCAACCAGTTCTTCGAGCTCGCGCAGCGGACGGGCGCGAGCGAGACGCGCATCGCCACGCTCAAGAACCTGTTCGTCGAAGCCGTCGCTCAGACTGAGAAAGCGCTCGCGCTCGAAGGACGTATCGGCGCACTGATCGATGACCGATACGGCCAGGATGCGTTGAATGCGGCGACGGGACGCGGCTGGTGGATAGGACGTCCGGTCGAATTGCCGGGCTCGTTGCCGCTCGTGTTCGATCATGGCCGCTCCATCGGCACGACGCTCGTGCAATGGCCACGCGAGCAGATCGTGAAATGTCTCGTGCAGTATCACCCCGATCATCCGCATGACGTGCGGCTGGAACAGGAAGCGCAGTTGCGCGCGCTTTACGATGCCGTGCAGGAAAGCGGCCATGAATTGCTGCTCGAAGTGATCGTGCCGAAGAACGGTCCGCCTGTTGAAGACGACACGGTGTATCGCGCGTTGAAGCGTCTCTACAACCTCGGCATCTATCCGGAATGGTGGAAGCTCGAACCGATGAGCGCGCAGCAATGGCAAGCCGTCGATGCGCTCATCGAAGCGCGCGATCCGTATTGCCGCGGCGTGGTGCTGTTGGGCCTCTCCGCAGGCGTCGAGCAGTTGCGCGATGGCTTCATGGCTGCGGCGTCTTCGAAGATGTGCAAGGGCTTCACTGTCGGGCGCACGATCTTTCATGAGCCGAGCCATGCGTGGCTCGCGAACGAGATCGACGATGACGAGCTCATCGCACGCGTGCGCCGCACGTTCGAGGCATTGATCGGTGCATGGCGCGAGGCGCGTTCGTCATCGGATGAAGCGCATGTCAAACAGGAGCAAGCCGCATGAATCAGCGCGCAACGCAAACGGAAACCGCCGTGCATTCGACACTTCGCCTGACCGCTGCGCAGGCGCTCGTGCGCTATCTCGCGGCGCAACGCACCGAACACGGCGAAGCGCTTTTCGGCGGCGTGTTCGCGATCTTCGGGCACGGCAATGTCGCGGGCATCGGCGAGGCGCTGTATCGGCATCGCGATGAATTGCCGACGTATCGCGCGCACAACGAGCAGGCGATGGCGCATAGTGCGATCGCGTATGCGAAGGCGCACATGCGGCGCCGCATGATGGCGGTGACCACGTCCATCGGTCCGGGCGCGACCAATCTCGTCACGGCCGCGGCGCTCGCGCATGTGAACCGCTTGCCGGTGCTGTTGCTGCCCGGCGATATCTTCGTGTCGCGCGCGCCCGATCCGGTGTTGCAGCAAGTCGAGGATGGCCACGATGGCGGTGTATCCGCGAACGATGCGTTGAAGGCCGTATCGCGTTACTTCGATCGCATCGTGCATCCCGCGCAATTGCTGAGTGCATTGCCGCGCGCGATTCGCGTGCTGACCGATGCCGCGTTGTGCGGCCCTGTCACGCTCGCGCTGCCGCAGGACGTGCAGGCGATGGCGCACGACTTCCCTGCTTCGTTTTTCGAACCGCGCGTCGTCGAGATTCATGCGCCCGCGCCGATTCCGCGCGAGATCGAACGCGCTGCCGCGGTGCTGCGTGAAGCGCGCGAGCCTTTGATCGTGTCCGGTGGCGGTGTGCTGTATAGCCTTGCGGCCGATGCGTTGCGCAAGTTCACGCACAAGCACGGTGTTCCCGTTGCGGAAACGCAGGCGGGCAAAGGCGCGCTTGCATGGGACGACGCGTTGAATCTCGGCGGCATCGGCGTAACGGGTTCATCGGCGGCGAACGAACTCGCGCATGCGAGCGATTGCGTGCTCGCCCTCGGCACGCGTTTGCAGGACTTCACGACGGGTTCGAATACGCTCTTCACGCAGGCGCGGCTCGTCGCGATCAACGCCAATCCGTTCGACGCGCTGAAGCAGAATGCCATCGCGGTGCAGGCGGATGTGCGCGTGGCGCTCGAAGCGTTATCGGAGGCGCTCGGTGACTGGCACGCATCGCCGCAATGGACGACGCGCGCGCATCGGCTTGCGAACGAATGGCGAGAGACCGTCGAGCGCGTGACGAATACGCCTGTGGCCGATGGTGTCTTGCCGCGCGAAGCCGACGTGATCGGTGCGGTGCAGCGATCTTCTGCTTCATCGGCTATCGAAGATATCGTCGTGTGTGCGGCTGGCACTTTGCCTGCTGATTTGCAGAAGCTGTGGCGCGCGGGCAAGCCGGGCGGATATCACGTCGAATACGGCTATTCGTGCATGGGTTATGAAATCGCGGGCGGACTCGGCGTGAAGCTGGCGCGGCCGGAGCGCGAGGTGATCGTGATCGTCGGCGACGGCAGCTATCTGATGATGAATAGCGAGCTGGCGACGTCGGTGATGTTGGGCGCGAAATTGATCGTCGTGTTGCTCGATAACCGCGGGTTTGGCTGCATCAATCGGTTGCAGCAGGCTTGCGGTGGGGCGCCGTTCAACAATCTCATCGATGATTGCAAGCGGGGCGCGCTTGGGGCGCCGGAGATTGACTTTGCTTTGCATGCGCGGGCGCTCGGGGCGCTTGCTGAGCATGTTTCCAATGTCGATGAGTTGCAGGCTGCGATGAAGCGTGCTCGGGCGGCGGATCGAAGTTATCTGATTTCTCTCGATACCGATCCGGCTCGGCCTACCGAGGAAGGTGGATGGTGGTGGGAAGTTGCCGTTCCTGAGGTTTCTGAGCGGGCCGCTGTGGTGGTAGCTCGTGATGCGTATGAGCACGCCGTTAAGGCTCGGGGTTATTAGGCTTCTATGGAATCCTGCTTTCGTGTGGGTCTATTAGCATTGCCCCTCCCCGGGGCGGGGGTAACTTTCTTTGCTGCTGCAAAGAAAGTCACCAAAGAAAGCAGCTTTTCCCAGCCTAAGCACTTCACGCCGGCCGCGGCACAGGCGATTGGCGGAATGGCCCCCAGAGTAGCGAGTGTTCTCATAGGTCTCATCGGACGTGGACCGCGCACGGTCTGCCACCCGATAACGTTAAGCGTGCCGGTTCAGCACGAAATAGCTCCGGCACAGCGCTACGCGCTGCCGCTGGGTATGCAATGGAAACCAACGAACCGCCAATGCAGTGAGAGAGAGAGGATAGTAAATAATGAAGAAGCGCGTGCAGACCCGATTGACCGGTCGGCCGCGAAGCGGGCCGGAGCTATCTGGTGCTGCACCAGTAAGTTATGTAGTGCGACGAGTCAGACCGTGCGCGATCCGCGCCCGGTTAGACCTTCGAGGGCACTCGCTACTCCGGGGGCCATTCAGCCAATCGCCTGTGCCGCGGCCGGCGTGAGGTGCTTAGGCTGGGGATAGCTGTTTCTTTGGTTACTTTCTTTGCAGCTGCAAAGAAAGTGACTGCCGCCCCGCACAGGGGCAAAGCTAATAGACCGACACGAATACAGGATTTCACGAAAAGAAACGCAGAAAAACCCGAAGCAAAAAAGGACCGCAAAAAATGTCATTGAAAGTCCGCATAGGCATCAACCCCCTGTCGTGGATGAACGACGACCTCCCCTCCTTGGGCGGGGAGACAGACCTGTCTACCGCGCTAACCGAAGGGAAGCAAATTGGCTATGAAGGCTTCGAGCTCGGCAACAAGTTCCCCCGCGAACCCGAAGCGCTGAAGACGCTTCTCAAGGACTACGATCTCGCCCTCGTATCGGGCTGGTATTCGGGAAGACTCGCCGAACGCAGCGCAGAACAGGAAATCGAAGCGGTCGCCCCGCATCTGGAGCTTCTGGAAAAGAACGGCGCAAAAGTAATGGTCTACGGCGAAGTGGCCAACTCGATCCAAGGTGCGCCGAAGCCCCTCTACCAACGCCCCCGCTTTGTCTCCGAAGCGCAATGGACGACCTACGCCGAACGCCTGAACCGCTTCGCCGAATTTACGCTCTCGCGCGGCGTGCGCGTGGCCTATCATCATCACATGGGCGCGTATGTCGAAACGCCCGCCGACGTCGATCGGCTGATGTCTCTCACGAACGATGCAGTGGGCCTGCTGTTCGACGCGGGCCACATCACGTTCGCGGGCGGCGACGCATCGACCGTGCTAGAGAAGCACATCGCCCGCGTGTGTCACGTGCACTGCAAGGACGTGCGCCCGGAGATCGTGAAGCTCGCGCGCAATCGCAACTGGAGTTTTCTCGATGCAGTCATCAATGGCGCTTTCACCGTGCCAGGCGATGGCGCCCTCGACTATGCGGGCATCATCGCGTGTCTCGCGAAGCACGGCTACGAGGGCTGGCTCGTCGTGGAAGCGGAACAGGATCCGGTGATCGCGCCGAGCTACGCCTATGCCGACAAGGGCTATCGCACGTTGCGCGCGCTCGTCGACGAGACCTACAAGGAGACAGCATGAGCCTGTTAGTGAAAGCATCGCGCGAAGAGCAGACCATCGCGCGCGTCACACCCGATTCCGCAGGCTGGAAGCATGTCGGCTTCGCGGCGTATCGCATGAGTGCGGACGATGTCGTGCATGTGTACGACACGGATCGCGAAAGCTGCATCGTCGTGTTGACGGGCACGGTCAGCGTGGAAGCCGGCGATGAGCACTGGCAATCGATCGGCACGCGCGACAGCGTGTTCGAAGACGCCGCGCCCTACGCGGTCTACGTGCCGCCGAAGCTCGCCGCGATCGTACGCGCGGAACGCGATGCGGAAATCGCCGTGGCGAGCGCGCCCGCCAAGGGCGACTATCCGCCGCGTCTCATCGAGCCTGCGCAGATGAAGCGCTCGACGCGCGGCAGGAACGCGAATACGCGCTACGTCTGCGACATTCTTCCGCAAACGGAAAACGCCGAGTCGCTGCTCGTGGTGGAAGTGCGCACGCCGGGCGGACACGCATCGAGCTATCCGCCGCACAAGCACGATCGCGACAACGTGCCCGTCGAGAGTGCGCTGGAGGAAACGTACTACCATCGATTGAATCCGCCGCAAGGCTTCGCGTTTCAGCGCGTCTATACCGACGAGCGCGATCTCGATGAAACCATGGCCGTCGAAGATCACGATGTCGTGATGGTGCCGCGTGGATATCATCCGGTCGTCGTGCCTTATGGCTACGACAATTACTATCTGAACGTGATGGCGGGTGAGAAGCGCACATGGCACTTCAAGAACGATCCAAAGCACGAATGGATCGTGGAGCGCGATAGCAAGGCGTCGGGCTAGCCTACAGAAAGCCATTCGCGCGTGACTTGCTCTTCTCGCGCAAGCGAAGCGTATGGACCATCGAACCGGATCGCCCCATGCCCCATCACGGCGACGCGCGCATCGAGCATGCGCGCGATCGTCATCCGTTCTTCGATGAGCAGCATCGCGACACCGCGTTCGCGCAGCGTCTTCAGGCACGCGGCCACCTGCGCGAGCACTTGCGGCGCGAGCCCTTCGCCGGGTTCGTCGATGACCACGAGCGACGGATCACCGGCCAGCGTGCGCGCGAGCGCAAGCATCTGCTGTTCGCCGCCCGATAACGCGCCCGCCCTCACCGATGCACGCTCCGCAAGCACCGGAAACAATCGATACGCTTCATCCTGCGTGAAGCGCGTGCCTTTCCTCTCGCCAAGCAAGAGGTTTTCACGCACCGTCAGCGCGGGGAACACATCGCGCGTTTCAGGCACATAGCCAATGCCCAGCCTCGCAATCCGATACGGCCGCAGGCCGACGAGCCGCACATCGCGATAACGCATCTCGCCTTCGCAGCGCACCAGGCCCATGATGGCCTTCGCGAGCGTCGAGCGTCCCGAGCCGTTGCGTCCGACGAGCGCGACCGCCTCGCCTTCATCGATGATCAGATTCACGCCGTGCAGCACTTGCGCCGCGCCATACCACGCACGCAAATCCTCGATACGCAATGGCCCGTTCATAGCGCAAGCCCGCCGAGATAAGCGTCCCGCACGTCACGATTCGCGCGTATCGCGGCGGGCGTATCGGTGGCGATGACGCGCCCTTGCACGAGCACCGAGATGCGATCCGCAAGTCCAAACGCAACGTCCATGTCGTGCTCGATCACGAGCAAGGTGCGCCCTTGCGTCGTCGTCCGGATCAGAGCGAGCGCACGCGTCGCTTCCGCGCGATTCATGCCGGCGGTGGGTTCATCGAGCAAGATGATGGGCGCGTCGGTCGCGAGCGCGATGCCCAGATCGAGCGCGCGCTGCTCCGCATAGGTGAGACGCGCCGCGCGTTCATCGGCGCGTGCGGCAAGTCCGATCGCATCGAGCATCGCGCGCGCGCGTTCATCGATATTTCCCGATGGCAGCCATTTTTCGATGAAACGCGCGGACGCCGCGCCGAGCGCCGCGCAACGCAGGTTGTCGAGCACGGACATCGCGCCGAACACGCTCGTCGTCTGGAAGCTGCGCGCAAGCGAGCGCGAGACGCGCTGCGGCGATTTATCAGTAATATCGATTCCGCCCGCGACGATGCGCCCTTCGTCCGGCCGCGCGCGCCCCGAGATCAGATCGAAGAGCGTGGATTTGCCCGCGCCGTTCGGCCCGATCAGCGCATGCCGCTCGCCCGTCGCGACGTGCAGATCGACGCCGCGCAGCACGCGCGTCGCGCCGAAGCGTTTGACGATGCCATGCACATCGAGCGCGCCGTTCATCGCGCGGACCTCGTGCGTCGGGCGAGCCAGACGCCGAGCACGGCGCATGGCAACGCGATGAGCCACATCGAATCCTGCCGATGCGCGTAAAGCGCCTCGACGACAATTACCGACGCGACGCCCCAGGCCATCGCGCTCAACGAGCCGAAGCACATGAAACGCGCGTCGCGCCTCAAAAATCCGGCAACACCCTCCGGCGCCGCGACGACCACCCACACGAAGAAGAGCCCGAGATACATCGGCCACGCGGCGCTGACGCTCGCCACGGCGACGCTGAAGAACGTGAGCAGCACCGCGCCGACGACCGGCCCGAAGAACGTGCCCGCGCCGCCGATCACGGTCGCGACGAGCGCACTCGTCGACCGCGCGAGTCCGACGCTTTCCGCCGACACCAGTTCGACGTTGATCAACGCCAGCACGCCCGCGATGCCCGCGAAGAACGCCGACACGACGAGCATCGAGGAACGCACGCGCGCCGGCGCGAAACCGATCGCCGCGGCGCGCGCGGGGTTGTCGCGCACGGCGTTGGCGAGACGGCACATCGGCGTGCGGGAGAACGCGAACATCGCGAGCGCCGATATAAGGCACCAGCACGCGATCAGCGCATACGCCTCGCGCATCGGCCCGAACGTCCACGCGAACAGCGACGGCCCGCTCGCGCGATCGATCGTCACGCCGCCCTCGCCGCCGAACCAGCCCGGCGCGAGCCACACGCACGCCGCGACGAGCTCGCCGATGCCGAGCGTGATCATCGCGAACGGCGTGCCCGCGCGTTGCGTCGATATCGCGCCGAAAACGATGGCGACGAGCGTCGCCGCCAATCCGCCGATGACCGGCAAGAGCGGCAACGGCACGCCGAAGCGGTTGAACACTTGAGCGGCGGCGAATGCGCCAAGGCCCGAATACACCGCGTGCCCAAACGAAAGCAGGCCCGTCTCGCCCAGCAGCAGGTTGTACGAGAGCGCGAAGACGATCAACGTCGCGGTCTGCGCCAGATACGCGAGCAGCCACGATTGTTCGAAGATGAAGGGAGGCAGCGCCAGCGCGACGACGAGCAGGACGAACTTAAGCATCGCGCGTGCGCTCGCCGAAGAGTCCGCGCGGGCGCGCCGCCAGCATCGCGACGAGCAGCAGATACGGCAGCACCGGTGCGAGTTGCGCGACGGTCAACGCGGCCCACGCATCCGGCAACGTCACGCCGAACGACGCTGCGATGCTCCCCGCCGATGCGCTCGCGCCCACCGCGAAAGTCTGCACGCAGCCGACCAGCAGCGACGCCGCGAGCGCGCCGCCCAGCGAACCCAGTCCGCCGATCACGACGACGACGAACACGATCGGGCCCATCGCATCGGCCATCGCGGGCTCGATGACGGCGAGCGGCGCGCCGATCACGCCGCCGAGCGCGGCGAGCGCGGTGCCCACGGCGAAGACCATCGTGAATATGCGCGGCACATCGTGGCCGAGCGTTTCGACCGTCGCCGGATGCGTGAGCGCCGCGCGCACGACGAGGCCCGTCTTCGAGGTGCGCAACACGAGCCAGAGCGCGCCGAGCATCAGAATGGCCATCGCCATCATGAACACGCGATAGCGCGCGAACGACGCGCCGAAGAGCGTGAAGAGCGGTCCGTCTAGCAGGCGCGGAATTGTCGCGGGCAAAGGACCGAGTCCCCACACGAGCTTCACGCACTCGCCGATCACGATGGACGCGCCGAACGTCAGCAGCATTTCCGCGAGCGCGCCGCGCGCATGGACGCGTCGCAGCAAGAGCCGCTCGAACAACGCGCCCGCCACGCCGACGAGGATCGGCGCGACGATCAGCGCGAACCAGAATCCGCCATACGCGGCGAGCGTCTGCCCGACGTATGCGCCGAGCATGTAGAAGCTCGCGTGCGCGAAGTTGAGCACGCCGAGCATCGAGAAAATCAGCGTAAGGCCGGCGGACAGCATGAAGAGCAGCAATCCCACGCTCACGCCGTTGAGCAGACTCACGCTGAACCACTGCACCAAGACCCGGCCCTCAGTTGACGAGCGGCTTCAGCGCGGCGACGAGCGGCGCGGGAAGCGGCACGGGCCTGCGCGTCACGCGATCCACGTAGACGTGCACGAAATGCCCTTGCGCGGCCGCTTCGTCGGAGGCTTGCGTGAAGATGCCCACTTCGTAACGCACGCTCGTGTTGCCGAGCGTCTCGACACGCAAGCCCGCCTCGACCGTTTCAGGAAACACGACGGGCGCGAAGAAATTGCAGCGCGTCTCGACGACGAGGCCGATGGTCTCGCCCTCGCTGAAATCGAGCACGCCCGCGCGCAGCAGATACTCGTTCACGACGGTATCGAAGTAGCTGTAATAGACGACGTTGTTGATGTGCCCGTAGACGTCGTTGTCCGACCAGCGCGTGCTGATCGACAGAAAATGCGCGTAGTCCGCGCGCGTGGTGGGCGTCGGCTTGGTCATCGGTCAGAGCGCCGGTAACGGATGTGCGGGCATGTTGGAGCGGCGTGGCGCGCGTGTCAATTCGGGTTAGATCGACGCGGACAACGCCCGCACGTCATCGGCGAAGCGCTCGACCGTCTCGCGTTTCGTGTCCCACGCACACATCAGACGGCAGCCGCCCGAGCCGATGAACTGATAGAAACGCCAGCCCTTCGCGCGCAGCTTCGATGCGACCTGCGCCGGCAATTCCGCGAACACCGCGTTCGATTCGGGCTTGAAGAGCAGACTGACGCCGGGAATATCGACGAGGCGCTCGGCCATCAGTTGCGCCATCGCATTGGCATGGCGGGCGTTGCGCAGCCAGACGTCGTCATCGAGCAAACCTAGCCACGGCGCGGAGATGAAGCGCATCTTCGACGCGAGCTGGCCCGCCTGCTTGAGCCGATATGCGAAATCGGCGGCGAGCGCCTTGTCGAAGAACACGACCGCCTCGCCGACCGGCAAGCCGTTCTTGGTGCCGCCGAAGCACAGCACATCGACGCCCGCGCGCCACGTGATCTCCGACGGATGCACGCCGAGCGTCGCGACCGCATTCGCGAAACGCGCGCCGTCCATATGCACTTTCAGATGCCGGCGCTTGGCGATGGCCGCGATCGCGCGAATCTCCTCGACGGTATAGACGGTGCCGATTTCCGTCGCCTGCGTGAGCGCGACGACCTTCGGCTTCGGATAGTGGATGTCCGCGCGCTTCGTGACGAGTTCCTCGATCGCATCGGGCGTGAGCTTGCCGTTCTCGCCCTTCGCCGTGAGCAGTTTCGAGCCGCCGGAGAAGAACTCGGGCCCGCCGCATTCATCGGTTTCGATATGGGCGAGCTCGTGGCAAATGACCGAGTGATACGACTGGCACAGCGAAGCGAGCGCGAGCGAATTCGCCGCCGTGCCGTTGAACACGAAGAAGACTTCGCAGTCGGTCTGGAAGAGATCGCGGATGCGGTCGCAGACCTGGGCTGTCCACGAATCGTCGCCGTAGGCGGGTTCGTGGCCGCTCGTGTTGGCCTGGATCAGCGCCTGGAGCGCTTCGGGGCAGATACCTGCGTAGTTGTCGGAGGCGAAGTGTTGGGTCGGGTCCGTGGGCGCTGTCATGAGATCGCTTGGATGGCGGATTTGAATGCGGCGCGCGCGAGCGGAAAGCATCGCGCGCGCCGGCAATCCGGCCATTTTAGCGGCTCGGCGCTCCGGTCCGCGTGCCGCTACTTGGTGTTCGGCGCGCTCGCGGCGTTGGCCTGTTGCGCTTCCTGCGCCTTCTTGTCCTTCTTTGCCGCCTCGTGATGGCCGATCGCGCAGCCGCCGACCGCCCCCGCCGTGCCGTGCTTGCCCGCGACATGCCCCGCCACGCCGCCGACAGCCGCGCCCTTCAGACAGCCCTCCGCCTGCGCCGCGCCTGTTGCGACGAGCATCGCCGAAGCCAGAATGATCGATGCGAGTTTGTGATTCATAGGTCGTCTCCCTTGTGTCGATTGAACGTCACGTGGAGAGACGCACGCGCCATGCCTGACAGCGTGTAAAGAAAAACGGCCCGATCCTCAACAGATCGAGCCGCTTCCAGTGCAACGACAGAACCGCTCAAAGCTGCTGCTGCACCCAACCTTGAACGCCCGCGAGCGCGGCCGGCAGATTCGCCGGATCGGTGCCGCCTGCCTGCGCCATGTCGGGACGGCCGCCGCCCTTGCCACCCACCTGCTGCGCGACAAAGTTGACGAGCTCGCCCGCCTTCACCTTCTTCGACGCATCCGGCGTCACGCCCGCGATCAGACTCACCTTGCCGCCATCCACCGATGCAAGCACGATCGCCGCGCTCTTGAGCTTGTCCTTCAGCTTGTCGACGGTCTCGCGCAGCGTCTTCACGTCCGCGCCTTCGAGCGTCGCGGCGAGCACGTGCACGCCGGACACATCGACGGCTTGCGACACGAGCTCATCGCCCTGGCTCGATGCGAGCTTCGATTTGAGCGTCGCGAGTTCCTTCTCCAGCGACTTCACGTGATCCTGCACTTGCGTGATGCGCTGCGTGAGCTCCGCCGGCTGCGCCTTCAGCACGCCCGCCGCCGCGTTGATGCGTTGATCCAGTTCCTGCACGTAGCGCACGGCGTTGTCGCCGGTGATGGCCTCGACACGGCGAATGCCCGCCGCCACGCCGCCTTCCATCACGATCTTGAAGAAGCCGATGTCGCCGGTGCGCTGCACGTGCGTGCCGCCGCAGAGTTCGCGCGAGAAGCCGAGATCGAGCACGCGCACGGTGTCGCCGTATTTCTCGCCGAAAAGCGCCATCGCGCCGCCCTTCACGGCTTCGTCGTACGACATCACGCGCACGACGCCCGGCGCGTTCGCGATGATCTCGTTGTTCACGATCTGCTCGACGCGGCGGATATCGTCGTCCGTCATCGGCGCGTTGTGAGCAAAGTCGAAGCGGGTCTTGTCGGCGTCGACGAGCGAGCCTTTCTGCTGCACGTGGCCGCCGAGCACTTCGCGCAGCGCCTTGTGCATCAAGTGCGTCGCCGAGTGGTTGCGCGCGGTGCGGGCGCGGCGGATGCCGTCGATTTCGGCCTTCACGACGTCGCCGACCTTGAGCGTGCCCTGCTCGACCGTGCCGTGATGACCGACGACGTCCGCTTGCACCTTCAGCGTATCGGCGACGGCAAAGCGCACGCTCGCGTTCGCGAGCACGCCCTGATCGCCGACCTGGCCGCCGGATTCGGCGTAGAACGGCGTGTGATCGAGCACGACGACCGCTTGCTGGCCGTCCTTCGCTTCATTCACCGAAGCGCCTTCGACATACAGCGCGAGAATCTTCGCGTCGTCGAAAATTTCCTTCTCGTAGCCGTGGAACGTGGACTTCGCGCCCGAGTATTCGAGGCCCGCCGCAATCTTGAACTTGCCCGCCGCGCGCGCCTGATCGCGCTGACGCGCCATCGCGTCGTCGAACGCGGGTTCGTCGACGGTCACGCCGCGCTCGCGGCACACGTCGGCGGTCAGATCGAGCGGGAAGCCGTACGTGTCGTGCAGCTTGAACGCGAGTTCGCCGTCCAGTTGCTTCACGCCCTTCTTGTCGAGATCGGCGAGCTCGCCTTCGAGAATCGACATGCCGTGCTCGATGGTCTCGAAGAAGCGCTCTTCTTCCTGACGCAGAACGTCGGTCACGCGCTGCCGCGCGTCCGCGAGTTCCGGATACGCCGCGCCCATTTCCGCGACAAGGTCCGCCACGAGCTTGTGGAAAAACGCGCCCTTCTTGCCGAGCTTGTAGCCGTGACGGATCGCGCGGCGCACGATACGGCGCAGCACGTAGCCGCGGCCTTCGTTGCCGGGAATGACGCCATCGACGATCAGGAACGAGCACGCGCGAATGTGGTCGGCGATGACCTTCAGCGAGTTGTTTTCCAGATCCGGCGTGTTGGTTTCGCGCGCGGCGGCCTTGATGAGCGTCTGGAAGAGATCGATCTCGTAGTTGCTGTGCACGTGCTGCAGCACGGCGGCGAGGCGCTCGAGGCCCATGCCCGTGTCGACGCACTGCTTGGGCAGCGGCGTCATGTTGCCTTGCGCGTCGCGGTTGAACTGCATGAACACGAGATTCCAGATCTCGATGAAGCGGTCGCCGTCTTCTTCAGGCGATCCCGGGGGGCCGCCCCAGATTTCCGGGCCGTGGTCGTAGAACACTTCCGAGCACGGGCCGCACGGGCCGGTGTCGGCCATCTGCCAGAAGTTGTCCGATGCGTAGCGCGCGCCCTTGTTGTCGCCGATGCGGATGATGCGCTCGACCGGCACGCCGATTTCCTTCGCCCAGATATCGAAGGCTTCGTCGTCTTCCTTGTAGACCGTGACGGTAAGTTTTTCGGCGGGCAGGCTGTAGACCTTGGTCAGCAGTTCCCAGCAATAGTGGATCGCGTCGCGCTTGAAGTAATCGCCGAACGAGAAGTTGCCGAGCATCTCGAAGAACGTGTGATGCCGCGCGGTGTAGCCGACGTTCTCCAGATCGTTGTGCTTGCCGCCCGCGCGCACGCTGCGCTGCGCAGTGGTCGCGCGCGAGTACGGACGCGATTCGCTGCCCAGGAACACGTCCTTGAACTGGACCATGCCCGAGTTGGTGAAAAGCAGCGTCGGGTCGTTGCCGGGCACGAGGCTCGACGAACGCACGATCGTATGGCCCTTCGATTCGAAAAACTTCAGGAATTTCTCGCGTATTTCGGCGGCTTTCATAGCGTACGGGGCGTGTCTGCGGTTCTTTGATGGCGCCCGCGGGCGGCTCTTTTCGAGCGTTGCCGGCGGAACAAGGGTGATGGACGATTATACGGGATTCGCCGCAAACGACCGGGCGGCGGGCGCGCTCGCGAAGGCGTCCCGCTATCGCGCACGCGGCGGTTCTGTGCGACAGTCGCGAATCGAGAGACACAACGAAAGTGAGACAGATCGAATGGGAGCCTTGAGCCATATCCGCGTGCTGGACCTGACCCGCGTGCTGGCGGGACCGATGTGCGCGCAGACGCTCGCCGATTTCGGCGCGGACGTCATCAAGATCGAGCGGCCCGAAACCGGCGACGACACGCGCCACTGGGGTCCGCCCTACCTGAAAACGCCGCAAGGCGAAGACACGCACGAGGCCGCGTACTATCTCGCGGCCAATCGCAACAAGCGCTCGGTGACGGTGGATATCGCCACGCCGGAAGGCCAGCAGATCGTGCGCGAGCTCGCCGCGCAAAGCGATGTCGTCCTCGAAAACTACAAGGCCGGGCAACTGAAAAAGTACAGGCTCGACTACGAATCGCTGAAGGCGGTGAAGCCGGATATCGTCTATTGCTCGGTGACGGGCTTCGGCCAGACCGGGCCGTACGCGTCGCGAGCGGGTTACGACTTCATCGTGCAGGGCATCGGCGGGTTCATGAGCATCACCGGCGAGCGCGACGGCCAGCCGGGCGGCGGCCCGCAGAAAGCGGGCGTGGCGATCGCCGATCTGATGACCGGCATGTACGCGACGATCGGCGTGCTCACCGCGCTCGCGCACCGCGACCGCACGGGCGAAGGGCAATACATCGACATGGCGCTGCTCGACGTGCAGGTCGCCATGCTCGCCAACATGAACACGAATTACCTCGCGAGCGGCAAGCCGCCCGTGCGCTGGGGCAACGCGCATGCGAACATCGTGCCGTATCAGACCTTCCAGACGAGCGATGGCTGGATCATCGTCGCGGTGGGCAACGACGGGCAGTTCCGCAAGTTCGTCGAAGCCGGCGGACGCCCGGAACTGGCCGACGATGCGCGCTTCGCGGCGAACCCGTCGCGCGTGCGCAACCGCGACATCCTCGTGCCGATTCTCGCGGACATGGTGCGGCTGAAGGGCAAGCACGAATGGATCGCGGAACTCGAAGCCGCGGGCGTGCCGTGCGGTCCGATCAACGATCTCGGTGAAGTCTTCGAAGATCCGCAAGTGCTCGCGCGCAAGATGCAGATCGACTTGCCGCATCCGACGGCCGGAACGGTGAAGCTCGTCGCGAGCCCGATCAAGATGAGTGCGACGCCGCCCGAGGCGCGCTCGCATCCGCCGTTGCTCGGCGAGCACACGTCGAGCGTGCTCGCCGACGTACTCGGCTACGACGACGCGAAGATCGCGCGTCTGCGTGAAAGCAAGGTCGTCTGAAACCTCAGCGAACGCCCGCGCCGATCAGCCCGCCCGCCGCCGCGCCCGCGACGGTGCCGATCGGTCCGCCGGTGACGAGATAACCGAGCGCGCCGCCGGCAGCCGCACCGACGCCGGCGTGCGCCTGCTGGCGCGAGACGTTCGCACAGGCAGCGAGGCTCGACACGAGTGCGGCCGCGGCGGCGAATTTGAGCGTCGTGATGGCGATCTTCTTCATGATGGCTTCCTTCTTCTCGTTGTGATGTGCAGTGCTTTGCGAGCCGGACGAGGCAGCGGATACGGCCCGATCCGGACAGGCGAGCCGATCATAAAATTGCGCACATGCGCCTTTCAACGCGATTTACGTCCCGTTACGGCGGTTACGATCCGAGTCCGATGCAGCAAACCCTGTAACGGAACTCACGAAACCGCGCACGCGCGCGAATCGCGAGGCGAAACGATGCGTCGCCGCCACGCCCTGTCCAGAGCGGTTGCGTAAGGTAGAATCGACCTCATATTCAAGGCATTCGTACGCGTTCCCGAACTATCCGGTTTTGAAAGAGCGCTTCCCGAACCCATCACGCGCGTCAAGCGCATCCGTTGGCACCTTTTCCGCATGAACACCGACCGCAACGACGCCCCGGCGCCATCCAATTTCATCCGCAACATCATCGAAGACGACAACCGCTCCGGCAAATGGTCGCAGCGGGTCGAGACGCGCTTTCCGCCCGAGCCGAACGGCTATCTGCACATCGGCCATGCGAAGAGCATCTGCGTGAATTTCGGCCTCGCCGCGGATTACGGCGGCGTCTGCCATCTGCGCTTCGACGACACGAACCCCGAGAAGGAAAGCGTCGAATACGTCGATTCGATCATCGACGCCGTGAAGTGGCTCGGCTTCGAATGGAACAAGAACGGCACCGAACACCGGTACTTCGCGAGCGACTACTACGACAAGCTGTACGAATACGCCGAGATGCTCATCAAGAAGGGCCAGGCGTATGTCGACAGTCAGACCGCCGAAGAAATGCGCGCGACGCGCGGCTCGGCCATCGAAGCCGGCATCGACTCGCCGTATCGCAAGCGCACGCCCGAAGAGAACCTCGACCTCTTCCGCCGCATGAAAGCGGGCGAGTTCAAGGAAGGCGAGCACGTCCTGCGCGCGAAGATCGACATGGCCTCGCCGAACTTCAACATGCGCGACCCGGTGATCTATCGCATCCGCTTCGCGCATCACTACCGCACCGGCGACACATGGTGCATCTACCCGATGTACGACTACGCGCATTGCGTGTCGGACGCGATCGAGAACATCACGCATTCGCTCTGCACGCTCGAGTTCGAGGATCATCGGCCGCTCTACGACTGGTTCCTCGCGCAACTCGCGGACGACGGCGTATTCGAGCGCCCGCTCCCGCAGCAAATCGAATTCTCCCGCCTGAACCTCACGTATGCGATCACGAGCAAGCGCAAGCTCTTGCAACTCGTGCAGGAAAATCACGTCGACGGCTGGGACGATCCGCGCATGCCGACCATCGTCGGCGTGCGGCGGCGCGGCTTCACGCCGGAAGCCATTCGTTTGATGGTCGAGCGCGTCGGCGTGACGAAGGTCGATTCGTGGATCGACATGAGCGTGCTCGAAGGCGCACTGCGCGACGATCTCGACGAAAAGGCGCCGCGCGCGATCGCCGTGCTCGATCCGCTCAAGCTCATCATCGACAACTATCCGGAAGGACAGCGCGAAGAATGCAGCGCGCCGGTGCATCCGCATCATCCGGATCGCGGCGTGCGCGCGTTCCCGTTCTCGCGCGAATTGTGGATCGAGCGCGAGGACTTCCAGGAGACGCCGCCGAAAGGCTATTTCCGTCTTTTCCCCGGCAACAAGGTGCGCCTGAAGTACGGCTTCGTCGTGGAATGCACGGGCGCGGACAAGGACGGGAACGGCAACGTGACCGCCGTGCACTGCAACTACTTCCCCGACAGCAAATCGGGCACCGAAGGCGCGAACAACTACAAGGTGAAGGGCACGATCCACTGGGTCAGCGCGGCGACCGCCTATGCAGCCGAAGTGCGTCTCTACGATCGTCTCTTCAAGGAACCGCAGCCGGGCGCGGGCGGCGCGGAGTTCCTCGATGCGCTGAATCCGGATTCGAAGCGCGTCGTGAACGCCTATCTCGAACCTTCCGCACGCGAAGCAAACGCCGAAGACCGCTTCCAGTTCGAGCGGCACGGCTATTTCGTCGCGGACCGCGTGGATTCGCAGCCGGGCAAGCCCGTGTTCAACCGCATCGTCAGCCTGCGCGACAGCTGGGGCAAGCCGGCCTGACATCGACGTTAAGCCCAGGCGCCGCGCGGCCACGCGGCGCCTCTGCGCTTCACGGCAATCTGAACGGCAATCTGAACGGCACCCGTCGCAAGCCGCTTCTCACGAGGACATCATGAAGCTGCCGCACTCCTTCGCGCCGCACCGCGCCCGGGCGCAACGAAGCGCCGCTCTTGCGCTGGTCTGGGCGCTCGCGTCCGTGGGCGCGCACGCGGCCACCGCCGCCGAGATCGCCCGCGCGCAGGCCGCCGTCGATCAGATGCAGCCTTCCGCGACGCTGCGCAAGATCGCCGAAAACGGCGCGATCGTGCTGGGCACGCGCGAGTCGTCGGTGCCGTTTTCGTACATGGTCAAGCAGCAGCCGGTGGGCTATTCGTACGACATCGCGCTGAAAGTCGTCGACGAGATCAAGAAGCGTCTCAACATGCCGAATCTCGCCGTGAAGAACGTGCAGGTCACGTCGGCGAACCGCATCTCTTATGTGGTGAACAATCAGGTCGATCTCGAATGTGGCTCGACCGCGCACGTGGCCGACCGCGATCCGCTCGTCGCGTTCTCGAACAGCTTCTTTCAGTACGGCATCCGCATGGCCGTGAAGAAAAAGTCGGGCATTCGCGATTACGCCGATCTCGCGAACAAGACCGTCTCGACCACGGCGGGCACGTCGGACGAGCGCATGTTGCGGCAGATGGATATCGACAGGAAGCTGAATCTGCGCATCATCAGCGCGCGCGATCATGCGGAAGGGTTTGCCGCACTCAGGACGGATCGCGCCGTGGCGTTCGTGATGGACGATCCGCTGCTCTACGGCAAGATCGCGCAGGAAGGCGCCGCGCGCGGAGAGTACACCGTGACGGGCGCATCGCTCGCGAACGAGGCGTACGGCTGCATGATGCGCAAGGGCGATCCGGTGTTCAAGCGCATCGTCGACGACGTGATCGCCAACATGCAGCGCTCCGGCGAAGCCACGAAGCTCTACGAGAGATGGTTCATGCGGCCGATCCCGCCGGACGGCATGAATCTGCAATTTCCGATGTCGGCAGAGATGAAGACGCTCTTCGCCCATCCCAACGACCGCACGGTCGACTGATCAGAGCGTCTCGTGCAGTTCGGCGAGTGACAACGTCGTCTGGAAAAGCCGCGCGAGGCTGCGGCTCGCAAACTGGTCGACTTCGGCCGGGCTGACCCAGCGGTACGCGTCCATCTCGGGAATCATCGTGCCGTCGCCGTAGCGCGGGAAATACGACTCGCACACGCAGTTCTCGAGCCGCACTTCGTCTTCGCTCACACGCACCGCGAACAGATGAAGGTCCTTGTCGCGACGGTAGACGAAGCGCCCGAGATCCTTCAGCCGCGCGCCGTCCAGCACGATGCCCGTTTCCTCGACGAGCTCGCGCAACGCCGCCTCGCGCGGGCTCTCGCCGGGATCGGCGGCGCCCTTGGGCACGTCCCAGTGCGTGGTTTCGGTCGCGTGGCAGAGCAGCACGTCGCCTTGCATGTTCAGCATGACCACGCCGCACGATACGGTGCGGCCGGTCATCGAGTGCGCTCCCCGTTCATCACTGCTTCTTGAGTTTCCACTTGCCGTCGCTCTGCTTGCACGCGATGGGCGTCCAGGTCTGCGTCTGCCCTTTCGCTTCCGCGATGAGCGTGATCTTGCGGCATTTCAGCCCGTCCGATTCGAAGCTGTTCTGCGGCGTCACGGTGCCGTTGATCGGAACCGTGTTGCCGGTGCCCTTGTTGTTCCAGTCGAGTGATTCGCCGTCCTGCTTCGTGTTGAGCGCGATCTGTGCGGCGTCGTTGAGCGCCTGGAGGTCGCGCTGCTTCATGTAGGTGATCGGCGTGTTGTTCAGAAAGCCCAGATTGGCGGCCCCGGCCTGCGCGCTCACGGCGGCGAGCGCGGCGGCGGCGATCGTCAGGAAGGAGGCGCGGGCGAGCGCCCGAAGGTGGATTCGCATTGGGTTCTCCTCGTTGCGGACAATATGGCCGCGAGGATAGCATGAGGCGGGGCATCTGGCCCCGCCCGCGGCCGCCGCCTGCGCGAGGCCGTCTTAGTTGGACGCGGACTTCATCTGACCGATGCCGATGCCCTTTTGCGAGTCCTTGTCCTTCGCCGGATCGTAGCCATCCGTGAGCGTGTCGAGGAACGCGACGACATCCTTGATCTCGGCCTCGTCGAGCGCGGGCTTGTCGCCCTTCTTGCGGTCGAACGGCGGCCCGGTGTTGATGTTCGCCCAGTATTGCTTCGGCAGATCGTCGAATTTATCGACGGCGCCGTTCTTCGATACCGGATAGAACTTCTCCGGGTTCGTGTCGCGTTCGACATAGAAGCGCACCACGTCGTCCAGCTTGTGATAGATGCCGTTGTGGAAGAAGGTCTTGCGCGTCGCGACGTTGCGCAGCGACGGCGTGCGGAAGATGCCGCAGTACTCGTCCTGCCCTTTCAGGTCCGTGCGCTCCGGGCCGCACGCGCCGAGGTCGTGGAACTTCGGGTTTTGGTTGACCGGCAGCGCGCGATTGCGCGGCACGCCGATCGCGATCAGGCCGAAATCGCTGAACTGCGGCGGCGAGCCGTCTTTCGCGCGCTGGCTGATGTGGCACGACGCGCAGTTGCCCTTGTTCTCGTCGTTGAAGAGCTGCAGGCCGTGCATCTCGGCGTCGTTGAGCTTCGCGCGGCCGGCGAGGAACGCGTCGAACTTGCTCGTGTACGGATAGAACGTTGCGGGCGTCTGCTCGAACGCTTCGAGCGATTGCAACACCGCGGCGAACGTCTTGTCGTCGCTGTCGAAGACGTTGGCGCCGAACGCCTTGCGGAAGTCGTCCGCATACGGCGACGCCTTCACCGCCGCCGCGACCTTCGCCGGCGTGCTGCCCATCTCGAAGCTCGACAGCAGCGGAATGCGCGCCTGATCCGAGCCGTGATCGACGCGGCCATCCCACGTCAGGCCGCCGGTCGGCCCCGCATCGACGCTTTCATCGCCTTCGTCGTCGGAATCGTGGAAATGCCGCGTGAACGCGGGCACCGACTGCAAATACTCGAGCGACGGCACCGCGCGAAATCCAGGCTGATGCATGTCGTTGCCGCCGAGTTGCACGGACAGCGCGTTGGGCGGCCCGAACGCGTGGCTCGGACTATGACACGACGCACAGGCGAGCTTGCCCGATCCCGACAGCGACGGATCGAAAAAGAGCTTCTCGCCGAGCGTCGTCATCTGCTTCACGTGCGCGAAGACTTCGGCGCGCGTCTGGGCTTGCGGCGCCGCGTTCGCGACGGCGTTCGTCGCGGGCGCCTGCGTCGCCCCGCTCGCGTTCGTGTCCGCCGCATGGGAGCCGCAGCCGCTCATCGCGGCGGATAGCGCGGCGAGCGCGAGAGTGCAGAGAACGAACGGCAGACGCATCGGAGACATGGACGTGGGGCATCGGATCAAAAGATGCCGAAGCGTATGTCGCGTGCATGTCTTTCATGTGACAAGCCCGGACGCCTTCATGACGCAAACGGTTACGCGAAATTTATCAAGCAAACATTACGCAAACGAAAGCGTTATTACACGGCTGCGTCAATTTGCGTTGCGACACTGCGCACGCCGGCGGGCAAAGGCTCCCCGACGACCAAGCCCGCGTCATGCGCCGGTCCCCAACACAAGAGAGAATCTCAATGAACACGAAACTCGTTTGCGCGGTGCCGCTCGCGGCGACCGTCGCATTCGGCCTCTACGCATGCGGTGGCGACGACAATCAGACCAACGACATCTCTTCTGTGAAGAACGTCGTCGTGATCTACGCCGAGAACCGCAGCTTCGATAACCTGTACGGGCATTTCCCCGGCGCGAACGGTCTGCAGAACGTGACCGCGGCCAACTCCCAGCAGCTCGACCGCGACGGCAGCGTGCTGGCCACGCTGCCGAAAATCTGGGGCGGCCTGACGGCGACGGGCGTGACGCCCGCGATCACCGAAGCGATGACGGCGAACCTGCCGAACACGCCGTTCGCGATCGACGCCGCGAACGGCTTCAACACGCAGCTCAACGTCACGACGCGCGATCTGTATCACCGCTTCTACGAGAACCAGATGCAGATCGACGGCGGCAAGAACGACAAGTTCGCCGCATGGGGCGACTCGGGCGGTCTCGTGATGGGCCACTACGACACGCCGCCGGACAAGCTGCCGCTCTACAAGATCGCGCAGCAATACACGCTCGCGGACAACTTCTTCATGGGCGCGTTCGGCGGCTCGTTCCTGAACCACCAATGGCTCATCTGCGCGTGCACGCCTATCTACCCGAACGCAGACAAGAGCCCGGCAGCCAGCTCGGTCTCGGCGGTCAATGCGGACGGCGTCTCGCTCAAACTCGCAAAGGCCGCGGGGTCGGCGCTCACCGGCAACACGCAGGGCCTCTTCGTGAACTCGGGCAACCTGACGCCCGACTTCTTCGCGGTCAACACGATGCAGCCACCGTATCAGCCGAGCGGCAACAAGCCGGCGACGGGCGGCGATCCGAACCTCGCCGATCCGAGCCAGGCGACCACGCTGCCGCCGCAGACGCAGCAGCATATCGGCGATCTGCTGAACAATGCCGGCGTGAGCTGGGCATGGTACGGCGGCTCGTGGGGCGCGGCGCTGGCGGACCGGTCGGTCATCAACGGCGCGGTCAACGTGGTGCCTGATTTCCAGACACACCATCAGCCGTTCAACTACTTCGCCGATCTGGCGCCGGGCACGGCCAACCGCTCGCAGCACTTGCTCGACGGCGGCACGAACGGCTCGGAGTTCATCAAGGCGATCGACGCGGGCACGCTGCCGCAAGTCTCGTTCTACAAGCCGCAGGGCAACCTGAACGAGCACGCCGGTTACACGGACGTCGCGCAGGGCGACCAGCACATCGCCGACCTGATCTCCCGTCTGCAGAACAGCCCGCAGTGGAAGAACATGGTCGTCGTCGTGACGTATGACGAGAACGGCGGCTTCTGGGATCACGTGGCGCCGCCGAAGGGCGATCGCTGGGGTCCGGGCACGCGCATTCCGGCGCTCATCGTCTCGCCGTATGCGAAGAAGGGGTTCGTCGATCACACGCAATACGACACGACGTCGATCCTGCGCTTCATCACGAAGCGCTTCAACCTGCCGTCGCTGCCGGGTCTCACGTCGAGTGACGCCGCGCTCGCCGCCAACGGCGCGCAGAAGATGGGCGATCTGACCAACGCGCTCGACTTCTCGCAGTAAGCATCGCTCGCGTTGCAACGGAAACGGGCCGCGGTTTTCACACCGCGGCCCGTTTTTCATTCGATATTCAAGCACCCGCGAACAGCGACGCCAGATCGTTCGTGCGCGCCCCGCTCGCCTGCGCGAGCACGCGCGTCTGCAGCTCGTCCAGATGCGTGCGCATCGCTGTCAGCGCGGTAGCGAGATCGCCTGCTTCGAGCGCATCGACGAGGCGGCCATGTTCGTCCGATGCGCAGTTCGACAGTTTCGTCGGATCGAAAAGCGCCTTATACAGCTCGGTCTTCGCGACGAGCTTCGCGAGAAACGCATGCACTTCCGGCGCGCCGGCCAGTTCCGCGAGCAGCAGATGGAAGTGCCCCGCGAGGCGCACGCATTCTTCGACGCTGCCCGCCTTCACCGCGCGCTGCTCGGCCTTGACGTGGGCACGCAGCGCGCGCTTCGCCTGCGTCGTCAGCGCGCCGCACAGCGCGGCAACGATGCCCGCCTCCACCACCTGACGCGCGCGATAGACCTCGCGGATATCTTCGGGCGTCGGCGACGGCACGAACGCGCCGCGATTTGCTTCCAGCGTCAGCTTGCCTTCGGCGCCGAGCCGCGCCAGCACCTTGCGGATCGTGCCGCGTGTGCAGTCGAACGCGGCGGCGAGCTCGCGCTCGACGAGCTGCGCGCCGGGCGCGAGCTTGCCGTGCAACAGCGCGGACGTGATCGCGCCGTAGACGCGCTCGTCAACGGTGATTTCGTTCGATGATGTGTCCGCGCGTGATGCCATGATGCCTGTCGTGCCTGAGTTGATCCGCATTGTAACGAGTGCCCGCATGCGGATGCGAATTCGGGTTATCACTTTCGACGTATTTTTGGTTGACCAAACGCTGCTAGAATGGTCAACCAAATGCACGAAACCACGGGAGGATTCCATCGTATGAAGCCATCGACCTGGATCGTCAACGCACGACCGTTCGGCGGTGCGCCGATGGACGTGCGCGTCACCGGCGCCGTCATCGATGCGATCGCCCCTCACGGAGAGCGCCAGCCCGCGCCCGCCGACACCGTGATCGACGGCGCTTGCGCGCTGCTCCTGCCCGGCTTCGTCGAAGGCCATACGCATCTGGACAAGACCACGTGGGGCATGCCGTGGTTTCGCAATGCGGTGGGACCGCGTCTCATCGACCGGATCGAGAACGAGCGGCGCTGGCGTGCGGAAAGCGGCCACGACGCCGCGGCGGCCTCGCGCGCGCTTGCGCTCGCTTTTCTGCGCGAAGGCACGACACGCCTGCGCACGCACGTCGATATCGACACGGATGCGGGTTTGCGTCATCTCGAAGGCGTCTGCGATACGCGCGCCGCGCTCGCCGATGTCCTCGACATGCAGATCGTCGCGTTTCCGCAATCGGGCGTGCTCAAGCGCCCTGGCACGCGCGCGTTGCTTGACGCGGCGCTCGCGAATGGCGCGGACGTGCTCGGCGCGCTCGATCCTTCTTCGATCGACGGCGATCCGGCCGCATCGCTCGACATCACGTTCGCGCTCGCGACGAAGCACGGCAAGTCCATCGACATGCATCTGCACGAGCCCGGCGATCTCGGCGCGTTCACGTTCGATCTGCTGCTCGATCGCATCGAGGCGCATGGCTATCAGGGCCGCGTCGTCGTGAGCCACGCGTTCTGCCTCGGCGCGCTGCCCGACGCGCGGCGCGGCGCGTTGCTCGAACGCATCGCGCGGGCGGACGTCGCGCTGCTCACGACCGCGCCGGCTTCGGTTCCCGTGCCGCCGTTCCGGGAGACGCGCGCGGCGGGCGTCACGCTCTTCGGCGGCAACGACGGCATCCGCGATGCGTGGACGCCCTTCGGCTCGCCCGACATGCTCGAACGCGCGATGCTGATCGCGATGCGCTACGACCTGCGCCGCGACGACGATCTCGCCGCCGCGTTCGATTGCGTGTCGATCGAAGCGGCCCGCGCGTGCGGCTTCGCGGATTACGGTTTAGCGCCGGGCATGCGCGCGGATCTCGTGCTCGTCGATGCGGAAACTGTTGCGCAGGCCGTGGCGGTGCGCCCGCCGCGCAGCTTCGTGATGGCCAACGGCACGCCTATACCGCCGGAGTTCACGCGATGAATCCGCGCGCATCGAACCTCGCCTGGCTCGCGGTGATCGTCGCGATCGGGCTGAATCTGCGGCCCTTGCTTACGTCGATCAGTCCGCTGATGGGCGTGATCCTGAACGCGACGGGGCTGTCGTTTCGCGGCGCGTCGATGCTGACCGGCCTGCCCGTCGTCGCGATGGGCGTGTGCGCGTTCGGCGCCAGCGCCCTGTCGCGCGCGATCGGCAATGCGCGCGGCGTGGCGCTCGGGCTCGTCGCGATCGCCGCGGCCTGCGCCGGGCGGCTCGTCGCCGGGAATGCGGCGGCGCTGATTGTCAGCGCGGCGGTCGCGGGCACGGGCGTCGCGGTCATTCAGGCGCTGCTGCCGGGCGTGATGAAGACGCGCTTCGCCGCGCGCCTGCCGTTCGCGATGGGCCTCTATTCCGCATCGATCATGGCGGGCGGCGGGCTGGGCGCGAGCATCACGCCCTCGGTCGCGTCGCGCATGTCGTGGCAGGCGGGGCTTGCTTTCTGGGCGTTGCCCGCGATGATCGCGCTCGCCGTGTGGCTGCTTCTCATGCGCGCCGATGCCTTGCCGCGCGCCGCGTCGACGGGCCGTGCCGCGAGCGCGCCGTCGCTCTTTCTCAATCGCCGCGCGTGGACGCTCGGGATTTTCTTCGGGCTCGTCAACGGCGGCTATACGAGTCTCGTCGCGTGGATGCCCGCGTATTACCAGCAACTCGGCCGCGGCGTGACCGAAAGCGGCGCGCTGCTCGCGATGCTCACGGTGTTCCAAGCGTCGTCCGCGCTGCTGCTGCCGATGGCGGCTGCGCGCTTCGGTCGCGGCCGGGACCGGCGTCCGTGGCTTGCACTCGGCCTCGTCGCGCAACTGGCGGGCTTCGGTCTGCTGCTCGTCGCGCCTCTGTCGGCGCCGATCGCGGTCGTCGCGCTGCTCGGCGGCGGATTGGGCGGCGTGTTCGCGCTCACGCTCGTGCTGACGCTCGATCACGCCGACGATCCCGCGCTCGCCGCGCGGCTCGTCGCGTTCGTGCAGGGCGTGGGCTTCGTCATCGCGGCGCTGGCGCCGGTCGTCGCGGGCATCGTGCGCGACGTGAGCGGCGGCTTCTCGATGTCGTGGATGATGCTCGCCGCCAGTCTCATCGCGATGATCGCGCTCAATCTCGTGTTCGGCCCGCGCAGTTACGCACGTTCGATGACCGATCGTCGCGAGGTCAGCGCACCGCGTGACATGCGAAGTATTCGTCGAGCAGATCGGTCATCCGCCACACGGGGCACGGACGGCGACAATGTCCGTCGTAGCCCGCTTCCTTGAGACGCGCGATCGGCTCTTCGGGCAGAAAGCCGCTCATCGCGATGACGAGGCGATGCGCGTCGTCATCGGCTTCGCGAAGCGCACGCGCGAGCGCATAGTTGCCGCAGCCGCCGATGCGCGTGTCGAGGAAAAGCACATGCGGCCGCCATTGCTCGACGTTCTCTCTCACCGATGATGGATCGATTGCGAGTTGCGCCGGAAAGCCTTTGAGTTCGAAGAGCGACACGAGCGATGCGCCGAGCACGCGCTCCGACAACGCGAGCAGCACGCGACGCGATTCAGGCGGCAGGCGCGACTGCTTGCGCGTCCATAGCGAGCATTGCGCGGGGCTGGTTTCGTATGCTCGGTTGTTCAAGGCATTCCTGTCACTTTGTGGAGCCGCGCGCGCCACGTTGATGCACGCGCGCACTGCGAGTGGGCGATGTTTTGCGTTGTACGAGACGGTTGGTTTTTCCGATGCGTTGTGGGGCGCGGGGTTGCGGGGATTTCGATGCGCGCACGACGGAGAGGATTGGCAGGAAGCGGGCCAGCGATTGATCGGAGCTGGCTGACTTGTGATGTTCAGCTTCGTCGCGGGTGGCTGCTGATTTTCGGCGCGACACCGCTATCGATGAGTTCTTCGATCAGGCGCTCTTCGGCTGCATCTATCGGGCACAAGAGCGGACGGACAGAGCGGAATAAATGAACGGACAGATTCGCGCTTGCGAGCGCCCCGGACAAGCAGAGTTCAAGAGCGTTAAACCGCGCTGCCTGTTCGTTGCAAAGTGAGGCCTTGTATTGAGCTATCGTCTCTTGCGCCCTTCTGACCTTCACGGCTATCTGACCTAGCCGATGCTCGATCTTCACCGCGCCAGTGGCCGTGAGAACGTTTCGGTCCGCCCATGCTTGCTCCTGAATGAAGCTCGGAGCCGCACCCTTCGAGCGAAGGGGCGGGCGGGCACTGTGGCAGGGTTGGCAGACCGGGACGCTATTACCATTACCGGCAACCCTTCCGGGTTCCCCACCACGGCCCGCCCATAGGCGAACAGAAGCGCCGCGCCGCCTGTGGTCAGAAGGCACGCGGGGCTACAGCATTGCGCGCCGCCTACATTGCGTAGGCGGTCACGGGTAAAGAGCGTCTACAGGCTGCCAAGCCTGTCTCCAGCGCAACCACGCGCCGGACTTCACAGAAAGGTACAGCCCCGCGATGCGGATTCTACGAGAGCGTCGAAAATTGTAGATCGCAGATGCCTGAAACGAACAGCATCGAACCACCCTCCCACATCGATTCGATTTGCCTACACAGTGCCTACACGAACCGTATAAATCAAAAAGCCCAATCGCAGGGACTGGGCTAAGTATCTGATTTTACTGGCCCGCCCTACACGACTCGAACGTGTGACCTACGGCTTAGAAGGCCGTTGCTCTATCCAGCTGAGCTAAGGGCGGAGAACGGAACGCGCGGCCGACGCTGAGAAGCGAAAAAACCGCCGCGGATCAGAAGAGACCGCGATTTTACCTCATTCGCCGCGCCGCTTGTCCTCGGTTCATCACACCGGTTGTGGGTGCATCATGAACCAGCCGAGGAAGAAGACGCCCGCGATCACGCAATACACGCCGAACGACGCGAGCTTGCCGTGCCCTTCGAAATAGCGCATCAGGAAGCGCACGCTCAGATAAGCCGCGATGCCCGTCAGCACGCCGCCGAGCACCGAATCGGCCAGTTGTCCCGGCGCGTGAAACAGCTTCGGCAGCTCGAGCACGCCCGCCGCGAAAATGATCGGCGTGCCAAGCAGAAACGAAAACTCCGCCGCAGCCTCCGCGGTGAGCCCAGCGCCGACGCCCGCGATCATCGTCAGACCGCTGCGCGAAAAGCCCGGAATCAGCGCGCCGATCTGCGCGAGTCCGACCAGAAACGCCTGCCTGAACGTGAGCTTTTCAGGCGCCCGCGTCGCACGGCTTCGCTGCAGGCGATCGCCCAGCCACAAAAGCACGCCATTGACGATCAACGCCGCCGCGACGATCCGCAAATCGTGGAAAATCACCTCGAGCCGCTTTTCCAGCAGCAGCCCGACGATGCCCGTCGGAATCGTGCCGATGATCAGCGCCCACATCATGTGGCCGTCGTCGTTGCGGCGGCCGCCGAGCGACGCGAAAAAGCCGCGGATCAGCGCGATCCAGCGTTTGCGGAAATACCAGAGCAGCGCGATGGCCGTGCCGAGATGCAGCGCGACGAGAAACGGCAGCAATTGCGGCGCGTGCTTGTCGATATGCATGCCGATCAGGCCGGGAATGAGCAGCGTGTGCCCGAGACTGCTGACCGGAAAGAGCTCGGTCACGCCCTGGAGCACGCTCAAGAAAACGAGAAACCACAGAGTCACGCGTCGGTCCTTTTTTGAGGAGGATGAAGGACGCGCCGTGCAGTTCCATCCCTCGCGTCACGCGAAGCCGAAAGAGGCCGACCGGGAAGGTGGAAAAGGAGGGATGAGTCGATACGGCGCGCAAACGGGACCGATTATGCCGGTGGCGAAATCGAGCGCCAAGCGCTAACCGCACACAAATTGCGCCGACAGTCAATCGTCGGCAAAACGAATTAATAAAGCAAGCAAGATATAAGCAATCCGAAAGCAAGAGCGCTTTGGAACGCCGCAGAGCGCAGCAGGACCGCGATCGCCGCTCAGACCTTCAGCTTAAAGAGGAAGATTGCCGTGCTCGCGCCGAAAAGGCCGAACATCGCGACGCCCATTGCCATCGCCAGATCCATGATTGCTCCTTGTCCGTCTGATTCCCAACACAGGGTCCACATAACAACATATTGCGTGCGCTTTGCTCAGTCGCAATTTCCCGCAAAGGGTTTTTCCGTAGGAAATTCCAAGGCAGAATCTACGGTTCAAGCCGCGCGACATCGCACGCGCGGCGTCCAGCCAATCAACGGAGCGCACGGCCATCATGTCACCGGAAACTGACGTCATCGAAATCGAGCGCGACGGCGCCGCCCTTCTGCTCGCGCCGCGCGCGGGCGGACGGCTCATGACCTGGCGCGTCGGCGGCGAGTCTGTCATCCATTGGCCCGACGCGCCCGACTGGTCGAATCCCGCGAAAATCCGCGGCGGCAATCCGCTACTGTTTCCGTTTCTCGGGCGGCATTTCGTCGACGGAGAAATCGGTAAATGGCGCGATCCCGAAGGCGTCGTGCATGCGCTGCCGACGCACGGCTTCGCGCGCAACCTGCCGTTCTCCAGCACGCGCGACGCCGACGGCCACGGCCTGCGCATGACGCTCGTCGACAGCGACGCCACCCGCGACGGCTATCCGTTCGCGTTCCGCTTCGAAGCGGCTTACCGCATCATCGACGGCAACACGCTCGAAGTCGAACTCACGACATCGAATCCCGGCGAGGTCGCGCTGCCCTACTACGCCGGGCATCATTTTTACTTTCATCTGCCGCACGCTCAACGCGGCGAGAGCAGCGTCGAATTGCCGCGCACCGAGCGGCGCCGGCAATTGCCGGACGGCTCGATCACCGAGGCGGAACCCGGCCAGCCGCGTTATTCGCTGACCGATCCGGGCATCGTCGATACCTTTCACTGCCTCACGCATCCGTCCGACGAGCCGATGCGGCTCAAGATGCCGGGTCTGAAGCGCACGGTCAGCTTCGAGCTGCATCAGCCGGATTCGGTGCCGTGGTACGCCGTCACGACCTGGACCGAATCGGACACGTCGGACTTCTATTGCGTCGAGCCGTGGATCGGCCTGCCGGACGCCATCCACAACGGCCGCGGGCTGCGCTGGCTCGCGCCGGGCAGGACCGAGACGGCGTCGCTCAGGCTCGTCGTCACCACCGACGCATAAGGCGCGCGGCGCCCGCGCACGGCGCCATTCTGTCCGGGGAAACCCGAGACGGTAAAATCCTGCCTTTCGATTCGCCGCGCGGCCGTTATGCACACGGCTCGCGGCGTTGCTTTGCGAGGTCAGGTTTGCAAAAACGAATGAGACGGCTCGTCTGCGCATCGCTCATCGCAGTGTTGGCCGCTTGCGGAACGGGGCCGGTCGCGCCGGGGTTTTATCGCGTGGAGCGCGGCGATACGGTGTCGAAGATCGCGCGTGAGAACCGCACGACGGTGGCCAACCTCAAACGCTGGAACGGGCTCACGAATCCCGATGCCATCGAGGTCGGCCAGGTGCTGCGCATCGCGCCGCCGGCGGGCAGCGCGACCGCGGCCGATTCATCGGCTTCGGGCGCCGCGAGCGCGAAGAGCGATTCCAGCGCGCAGGCGCTGTCGCAGAACAAGGCCGGACCGGGCGTCACGCTCGTGTGGCCGGCGCAGGGCAGCGTCATTCGCGCCTTCGACGGCAAGAACTCGAAGGGCATCGATATCGCCAACGCGGCGGGCACGCCCGTCGTCGCCGCGGCGACCGGCAATGTCGTCTACGCGGGCAATGGCTTGCGCGGCTACGGCAATATGCTGATCGTCAAGCACGACGACGACTATCTGACCGCCTACGCCCACAATCGCGCGCTCCTGGTGAAGGAAGGCCAGACCGTGCAGCAAGGACAGCAAATCGCCGAAATGGGCGATACCGACAGCAATCGCACGATGCTGCATTTCGAGGTGCGCTACATGGGCCGCTCGACGGACCCGGCGCGCTACCTGCCGCCCCGCTAAGCAGCGGGCGGACGTTACGAGGAAGATCGATGAGATTGACGAAGAGGATGAACACCGCCGCGCTCGGCGCGACTCTGGCGCTGACCGGCGCGCTCGCCGGTTGCGCGAGCGGCCCGACGATGACCTATCTGCCTTCGGGCGAGACGGGCTTTGCGATCAACTGCAGCGGCGCGGATGCAAGCACCAGTTGGGCCGCCTGCTACAAGCAGGCAGGCGAAACGTGCGGCGCGTATGGCTATGACGTGGTTTCGAAAGATGCCGACAACGGCGCGACGGCGGGCGGCTCCGTCGGCGGAATTTTCGGGGCGAACATCAAGACTCGTTCGATGGTGATCCGCTGCAAGCAGTGACGCCTGCCGGACCCATTCGATGAGCGCCGTCAGGCGTCGGCGGTTTCGTCCTTGCGGTCTTTCGGGCGCGGCGTGCGCCAGTGTCCCGACAGCGGATCGATATGTGCGGCGAACGCAACGAGCGATGCCAAGGCGAGCGGCGCGAAGGCGGCAAATACCCAGAGCAGGTTCATGGCAGACACAAATTGAAACAAGTCCGCCTGATAATACCTGCCCTGACAATGTTCCGCCCAAACGAACTCTTCGGAAACGTGCGGCGGGTCGCGCTTTGCGCGTTACGCCTCGAAACAACCGCATACAACCACACGCGGCGGATTCCCTCAGACTGGCATCAGCCCGTGCCTGATCTCCGCGCGAACGGTGGTGCGGGTCAGAAGCCCCGATGTGCCCGCATCGGGGCTTCGCTTTTCCTGGAAGGCTATTGCGGCTTGGCAGATGGCGCGAGCATCGAGGGCGGCGTCATGTCAGTCGGCACGCCTTTGTAGTCCGGCGGATCTTGCGGTGCATGCTTTGGATGAGCAGGCTCGGCGCAGGCCGTCACGCCGAGCGCGATGAATACGGTGCAGAGGAAGGCGGAAACGATACGCGGCATGAAACTCCCGGACGGGCGTCGAAAAGACAAAGGGGTTACAAGCCGTAACTTGTAACCCCTTCGTGTATCGTGGTCGGAGCGAAAGGATTCGAACCTTCGACCCTCTGATCCCAAATCAGATGCGCTACCAGGCTGCGCTACGCTCCGTCGAGCCACGGATTGTAACGTGCCTGCTGCGCGTCCGCAATGCCGGCCTCAGGCATATATCTTTCTGCGTGAAGCCAAGTGAACCTCATCACCAGGAGACGACCTCGATGAACCTCATTCTGTGGCGCCACGCCGAAGCCGAAGACCAGGCGTCGAGCGATCTCGCGCGGCAGCTCACGCCGCGTGGCCGCAAGCAGGCCCAAGGCATCGCCAAATGGCTGAAAGCGCGCATCGGCGACGACGCCGTGTTGCTCGCCAGCCCCGCGACGCGCACGATCCAGACCGCCGAGGCCTTCGGTGACCGCTATCGCGTCGCCGACGAGCTCGCGCCGGGCAACGGTGCCCAGTCCGTGCTCGAGGCGGCGGGCTGGCCCGATGGCATCGCGGAAACGGTCGTCGTGATCGGGCATCAGCCGACGCTCGGCCACGTCGCCGCGCTGCTGATGACCGGCCACGAAGCGGAATGGCCGATCAAAAAATCGGGCATCTGGTGGTTTCAGGGGCGCACGCGCGGCGGCGACGGCCAGGTCGTGCTGCGCGCCGTGGTCAATCCGGACCTGCTCTAGCGCCGGCCGGGTGTCGCAAGCTCGCCGTCAGGCGCGTGTCGTTTCATCGAAACGTCATTGCGATGCCATGCGAGCGTCATCGCGCATTACTACATTGGCGAGGACTTGAAGCCACAGACTTGTCCTGTCGAGGAACGCCAATGCAAGATTTGCCGACGCCTTTCCTGCAACCCGGAGCGTCATCGCTCTCGCTCGATTCGCGCCGCCACCTTCCGCGCACGTCCGAAACGCATACGGGCCGCGAGCGCCTGCAAGTCGCGTGGGCTCGCGACGACGACGCCCTGCGCGACGCCCAGCGCCTGCGCTTTCGCGTTTTCTCCGAAGAAATGGGCGCGCGCCTTTCCGGTCCCGCCGGCCTCGATGTCGATGCCTTCGACGCCTACTGCGATCACCTGCTCGTGCGCGATCTCGATACGCTGCAGGTGGTCGGCACGTATCGCGTGCTGCCGCCGCATCAGGCCGCGCGCATCGGCCGCCTCTACGCGGAGAGCGAGTTCGACGTGTCGCGCCTCACGCATCTGCGGCCAAAGCTCGTCGAAGTGGGCCGTTCGTGCGTGCATCCGGACTATCGCAACGGCGCAGTGATCATGTCGCTGTGGGGCGGCCTCGCCGCGTACATGATGCAAAACGGCTACGAAACGATGCTCGGCTGCGCAAGCGTCGGCATGATCGACGGCGGGCACTATGCCGCGAATCTCTACACGTCGCTTCCCGCCGATGCGCTGACGGCGCCCGAATACCGCGCCTTTGCGCACACGCCGCTGCCGGTCGAGGAACTGGGCACCGGCGCGAACGTGAGCCCGCCGCCGCTCGTGAAGGGCTATCTGCGCCTGGGTGCGAAGATTTGCGGCGCGCCCGCGTGGGACCCGGACTTCAACACCGCCGACTTCCTCACGCTCTTCCGTCTCTCGGAGATCAACGCGCGCTACGCGCGTCACTTCATCGGCGATATGCAGGGCCGATGATTCTCTCGGATGCGAAAAAGGCCCCAAGGGGCCTTTTCTCTTGCGGCGTCAATCGTCCGTATAAACCACGCGATACGGCCGCCCGATCTTCTCCCATTCCATCGCTTCCTGAACGAGGCTGTAATCGGTGAGCGGATTGTTCGTCACCCACTCGCTCGGCAGATGCACGTCGAAGCCGCTGCCCGCCCTTTTGACCTCGATGCCCGGCAGCCCGACATCCGTGCGCCGGCGCGACAGGAGCGCCGCGAGCCGCAGGCAAAAAAGCAGCGTCCAGTCGATGTCGCGTGCCTGCGCGATCTTGCCGAGCTTGCCCGCGTGCCCGAGCACGAGCGCCGCGAGCCGTGCCTGATCGGTGCGCGAGAAGCCGGGCATGTCGGCGTTGCTCGCGATATATGCGGAGTGTTTGTGATAGGCGCTATGCGCGATCGACAAGCCGATCTCGTGCAATGACGCCGCCCAGGCGAGAAACATGCGGTTTTCTTCGCGCAGGTCTTCATCGGGCTCGCCGAGCTGATCGTAGAAGCTGATCGCCAGTTCGCCGATGCGCTCGGCTTGCGCGGAGTCCACGCCATAGCGGCGCTTGAAGCCTTCGACCGTCACCGTGCGCATGTCCTGATGCTGCGAGCGCCCGAGCAGGTCGTACAGCACGCCGAGACGCAAGGCGGCGTCGGTGGTATCGGCGTATTCGACGCCCAGTTCCTCGAACACGCCGAGCATGATCGACAAGCCGCCCGCGAGCACCGGCACGCGATCGGGCTTGAGCGCGACGAGCTTCAGGCGGTTCACGTTCTCGGCCTTGATGAGCGCGCGCTTGAGCCGCTCGAGACCGACGCGCGAAATGCCATGCGTGACATCGGGATCGTTGAAGCCGTTCGCCTCGATCAGTTCCGCGAGCGCGCGCGCCGTGCCCGATGAGCCGATCGCCTGATCCCAGCCCGTCTGCTTGTATTCGCGCGAGATGATCTGGATTTCACGCTTGGCGGCGAGCTCGGCCTGACGCATCGTGTATTCGTCGACATTGCCCGCCGGGAAAAACTGGAGGCTGTGGCTCACGCAGCCGATATAGAGGCTCTCCATGTGAATGGGCGTGTAATGGGAGCCGATGATGAACTCCGTCGAGCCGCCGCCGATATCCACGACGAGCCGCTTGCCCGCGCTCGCCGGCACCGAATGCGCGGCGCCCGCGTAGATGAGGCGCGCTTCCTCGCGCCCCGCGATGACTTCGATCGGAAAGCCGAGCGCGGCTTCCGCCTCGACGAGAAAGTCGTGCGCGTTCTTCGCGACCCGCAGCGTATTCGTGGCGACGGCGCGCACCTGATCGGGATGAAAATCGCGCAGACGTTCGCCGAAGCGCTTGAGCGCATCCCAGCCGCGCACCTGCGATGCGCGGTCGAGCATCTTGTCCTTCGACAGTCCGCCGCCGAGCCGCACGGGCTCGCGCAGCGCGTCGACCTGATAGATCTGGCTGCCGGCGGGCGTTTCCTCGACCCGGCCGACGATCAGTCGGAAGCTGTTCGATCCGAGGTCGACCGCGGCAAGAAGATGGGGATGTGTGACCATCGGAGAGATCCGGAAATCGTGAAGTGGGAATGGCACTGTCACAGCGGCGCTGTTGCAGCGCACGAATTCTATTCTATGCCGATGCGGCGCGCGCCCGTTCGAACTCGTGAGCAGGCCGCTCACAGGAGGAATCGCGCGTTCGCGCTAGCGACGCTATCCTCATAGTGAGTAGAATTTGTGAAAATCGTTTTGTCATAAAAAGCACATCATACTGTGAGATCATCCGAGAGTTTTCTTGCCCATCTGCTCGAGACGCCTTCCCGCCCGCCGATGTCCATACGCTATCCGTTATTCAATCGCGAACTGGGCATACTGGGTTTCAACGAGCGCGTTCTCGCGCAAGCCGCCGATACGACGGTTCCTTTGTTGGAACGCCTGCGATTCATCTGCATCACGAGCAGCAACCTCGACGAATTCTTCGAAGTCCGTATGGCGGGTCTGCAGGAGCAGATGCGCGACAATCCCGGTTCGTTGTCGCCGGACGGCATGTCGCTGCAACACGTCTACGACCTCGTCTCCGAGCGGGCGCAGCGCCTCGTGCGCCAGCAATATTCGATGCTGCACGACATCGTGCTGCCCGCGCTCGAAATGGAAGGCATCTACTTTCACGGCGCGGAAGACTGGACCGGGCAGCAGACCGCGTGGGCGCGCGACTATTTCTATAACGAGCTTTTGCCGGTGCTCACGCCGATCGGGCTCGATCCCGCGCATCCCTTTCCGCGCGTGCTGAACAAGAGTCTGAACTTCGTCGTCGAGCTCGAAGGCACCGACGCCTTCGGCCGCCAGGCGATGATGGGCATCGTGCAGGCGCCGCGCGCGCTGCCGCGCCTTGTGCGCATGCCCGAAGCGCTGTCGGGTTATCCGCATGGCTTCGTGCTGCTGAGTTCCTTCATGCAGCACTTCGTGAACGAACTGTTCCCGAATCTCATCATGCGCAGTTGCAACCAGTTCCGCATCACACGCAACAGTGAGCTTTTCGTCGATGAAGACGAGATCACCAATCTGCGCGTCGCGCTGCAGGGCGAATTGCCTGCGCGTCATCTGGGCAATGCGGTGCGTCTCGAAGTGTCGGCGGAAACGCCGCCGCATCTCGTGCGCCGTCTCCTCGATGAGGGCCAGCTGAGCGAGCGCGATGTGTATCGCGTGGACGGGCCAGTGAATCTCGTGCGCCTGATGCAGTTGCCCGAGATGGTTGATCGGCCGGACCTCAAGTTCGTGCCACATATTCCGTCGGTGCCGAAGGCGATCGCGAATACGTCGAACCTTTTCGATGCGATCGATCAGGGCGATATCCTGTTGCATCATCCGTACGAGAGTTTTCAGCCGGTGCTGGAACTGCTGCTTCAGGCGGCAAAGGACCCGCAGGTCGTCGCGATCAAGCAGACGATCTATCGCACGGGCACCGATTCGCCGCTGATGGACGCGCTCATGCAGGCCGCGCGCAACGGCAAGGAAGTGACGGTCGTGGTGGAGCTGCTCGCGCGCTTCGATGAGGAAACGAACATCAACTGGGCGTCGCAGCTAGAAGCGGTGGGCGCGCATGTGGTGTATGGCGTCGTCGGCCATAAGTGTCACGCGAAGATGATGCTGATCGTTCGGCGCGTATCGCAGGGCGGCAAGCTCGTGCTGAAGCGTTATGCGCATCTGGGCACGGGCAACTATCATCCACGTACGGCGCGCCTTTATACCGACTTCGGCTTGCTGACCGCGGATCAGGAAATGTGCGAGGACGTGCATCACGTCTTTCAGCAGCTCACTGGAATCGGGGGCGAGATTCCTTTGAATCAGCTATGGCAATCGCCGTTCACGCTGCACGCGAAGCTGATCGATGCCATACGTGCCGAAGCCGAGCATGCACGTGCGGGACGGCGGGCGCGGATCGTCGCGAAGATGAATGCCTTGCTGGAGCCTACTGTCATCGCGGCGCTTTATGAGGCTTCGCATGCGGGCGTGAAGATCGATTTGATCGTGCGGGGGGTGTGCTCGCTGAAGCCTGGTGTCGAAGATCTTTCGGAGAACATCACAGTTCGGTCGATCGTCGGGCGGTTCCTCGAGCATCATCGGATTTTCTATTTCTATGCGAATGGCAAGGAGGATGTGTTTCTTTCTAGCGCCGACTGGATGGATCGGAACTTCTTCCGCCGTGTGGAGGTGGCGTTTCCGATTCGCGATCGGCGCTTAAAGCGGCGCGTTATTGCCGAAGGGTTGTCGGTTTGTCTTGGGGATAATCAGTCGGCCTGGGTCATGCAGAGCGATGGGCATTATCGGAAGCGGCGGCCGGGGAAGGCTATTCGCAATGCGCAGTTGGGGTTGTTGGCGAAGTTTTGTTCTTGATTTTTTTCTCTAGCTGAGCTTTTGTTTTTTCTTTCGTTGGGATCAACCGAAACCGAAAGCGAAAGAACAAAAAGCAAAAACCGATTCAAGCAGCCAACGATTTCCTCAAAGCCGTCCGCGAAGCGGGAAATCTCACGATGAACGTGCTCCCCCTCCCAACTTCACTCTTGACATCAAGCTCGGCACTATGCCGCTGCAACACATGCTTGACGATGGCCAAACCCAACCCCGTTCCACCGGTATCCCTCGACCGACTCCGATCGACGCGATAAAACCGCTCCGTCAACCGCGGAATATGCTCCGCAGGAATCCCCAGCCCACTATCCCGCACCGTGAACACCGCACGATCCTTCATGCGCTGCCATGAAACTTCGATCGCCCCGCCGTCCGGCGTATAACGCACCGCATTCGTGACGAGATTGCCAAGCGCGCTCATCACCTCCGTCTCCGCGCCCGCGACGGTCAACGCATCGTCGCTATGAAATGAAATCCGATGCCGCCCGCTAGAAAGACTATTGGCATCGTCTTCGAGATGACGCATCACCGCGCGCATGTCGAGCAGCTCATCGCCCGGAGGACGCATATCGCCCTCGAGATTCGCAAGCACGAGCAGATCGCGCACGATGTTCTGCATGCGCGACGCCTGCTGCTCCATCATGTCGAGATATCGCATGCGGTCGATTTCATCGAGCGGCAACTCACGCATCGTTTCGAGAAAGCCGGAAAGCACCGTGAGCGGCGTCTTCAACTCATGCGAGACATTGGCGACGAAATCGCGACGCATCGAATCCGTGCGCTCCAGCTCGGTGATGTCCTGCGTAAGAACGAGCTTGCGATTCTCGCCGTACGGAAACACCTGCACCGACACCGTGTACTTGCGATGCACGCCCATGCCGCGCATCACGAGCATCTCTTCATAGTGGTGCGCGTTCAGGTAACGGACGAAATCCGGGTTGCGGACGAGATGCGTGATGTGCTGACGCAAGTCGCGCTTCGCGTCCAGCCCGAAATGCTTCTCCGCGATGTCGTTGCACCACTCGATCTGATCGTGATCGTCGAGCATCGCGACGCCGTTTGGCGAGGCCTGGATCGCCTGAATGAAGCGCGCATGCTGCTGCTCGACCTGACGCACCTGCGCGTGCCAGCGCTTCGCGAGCTTGTGCAGACGGTAATAGATTTCGCCCCAGATGCCGAGCGCGCTCGGCACCTCGCCGTAGACCGGCGCTTCGAGCAGACGCCACAGGCGCTGCATGTGATACGTGACGAAGAAGCCCTGCACGACGAGCATGAGCACCGCGAAAGCGAGCGCCACGCGCACGCCCGCGAATGCGCCGATCGCCGCGCACAGCGCGGCGAGCAGCGCAAGGGACACGATGGCGCGCGTCCAGATGATGTTCATGTTGTCGGTGAGTCTGAGTGACGTTGATGCGGCAAATTAAAGCGGATAACGTTGAAAACAGAACTCAGGCGCTCTTTGCAAGCCGATATCCACTGCCGCGCACCGTTTCGATCATAGCATCGCAACCCGCCGGCTTGAGCGCGGCGCGCAGGCGCTTGATATGCACATCGACCGTGCGCTCCTCGACGAACACGTGATCGCCCCACACCTGATCCAGCAATTGCGTGCGGCTATGCACGCGCTCCGGATGCGTCATGAAAAAATGCAGCAGACGGAATTCGGTCGGACCGAGATCGAGCTTGATGTCATTGCCCGAATGACTCGCCGCCACGCGATGCGTCGCCGGGTCGAGGCGCAGGCCGTTGATCGCGACCACGTCTTCCGTCAGTTGCGGCGCGCGGCGGCGCAGAACCGCCTTGATGCGCGCCATCAGTTCCTTCGGCGAAAAAGGCTTCGTGACGTAATCGTCCGCGCCGATCTCGAGGCCGAGCACCTTGTCCTGCTCGTCGCCGCGCGCCGTCAGCATGATGATCGGGATATGCTTCGTGCGCTCGTTGTTGCGCAGCTCGCGCGCGAACGCGATGCCCGACTTGCCCGGCAACATCCAGTCGAGCAGCACGAGATCGGGCAACACGTCGCTGATCAGGTTTTGCGCCTGCTCGGCGTTATACGCGCGAATGGGGCAATGTCCCGCATGCTGAAGATTCACCGAAATCAGTTCGGAGATCGCGGGTTCGTCTTCGACGACGAGGATACTGCTGGGCATCGGCACCTCTTGACCTTTTGCTTGAAGTTAAAACGATTGCGCTCGGCCGAAATCAGTTGAAATCAACTCAGCGCCTCGCGCTCGAGCTGGTCGCGCGAGATGTGACGCACGTCCGTGCCCTTCACGATGTAGATGATGAATTCGGCGATATTCTTCGCGTGATCGCCGATGCGCTCCACCGCCTTCGCGATGAACAGATAGTCGAGGCCCGCCGAAATGGTGCGCGGATCTTCCATCATGTACGTCACGAGCTTGCGCACGAAGGCGCGGAATTCATCGTCGATGGCCTTGTCGTCGCGCACGATCTGCGCTGCGGCGACCGTGTCGAGACGCGCGAACGCATCGAGCGCGCGGCGCAGGATCGACACCGCCATCTCGCCCGAAAGCTTGATCTCGGCGATGTTTACCGTGCGGCCCGCGCCGTCTTCGTTGATGCGCTTCACGCGCTTCGCGATCTTCTCCGCTTCGTCGCCGGCGCGTTCGAGGTTCGTGATCGTCTTCGAGATCGCCATGAGCAGACGCAGATCACGGGCGGCCGGCTGACGGCGCGCGATGATGTTGCTGCACTCCTCGTCGATCTCGACTTCCATCGTGTTCAACCGCACTTCGGCCGCGATCACCTGATCTGCGGTGTCGATGTCGAACTCGTTCAACGCCTGCATCGCGGAGATGATCTGCGACTCGACCAGACCGCCCATTTCCAGCACTTTCGACGACACCGCGTTGAGGTCGGCGTCGAACTGGCTCGAAAGATGTTTATCGGACATATTTGCTCCTTAAGCCTTTCTGTTTCACCTGGCTGACAAATCAGCCGAATCAGCCGAAGCGGCCCGTAATGTAGTCTTCCGTTTCCTTGCGGGCCGGCTTGATGAAGATCTTTTCGGTATCGCCGAACTCAATCAATTCACCGAGGTACATATAGGCAGTGTAGTCCGAACAGCGCGCCGCCTGCTGCATGTTATGCGTGACGATCACGACGGTGTAATCGCTCTTCAATTCGGCGATCAACTCTTCGATGCGGCCCGTCGAAATGGGGTCGAGCGCCGAGCACGGCTCGTCGAGCAACAGCACTTCCGGACGGATCGCGATGCCGCGCGCAATGCACAGACGCTGCTGCTGGCCGCCCGACAGACCGTAGCCGCTCTGCTGCAGCTTGTCCTTCACTTCCGTCCAGAGCGCGGCTTTCGTGAGCGCCCATTCGACGCGGTCGTCCATTTCCGAGCGCGACAGCTGCTCGAACATCTTCACGCCGAACGCGATGTTGTCGTAGATCGACATCGGGAACGGCGTCGGCTTCTGGAACACCATGCCGACGCGCGCGCGCAGCAGCGAAATGTCCTTCGTGGTGTCGAGCAGGTTGACGCCATCCATCAGGATTTCGCCTTCCCCGCGCTGCTCCGGATAAAGCGCGTACATCTTGTTGAAGGTGCGCAGAAGCGTCGACTTGCCACAACCCGAAGGACCGATGAAGGCCGTGACCTTCTTCTCCGGAATGCGCAGGTTGATGTTCTTCAGCGCGTGATACTTGTTGTAGAAGAAGTTGAGGTTCTTCACCTCGATCTTCGGCTTGATGGAATCCGCCGGCTGCGAGCTGTGCGTCGGGCGCACGCTTCCCGGAACCGGGCCGCGTTCGACCGGCTTGTCATCGGCAGTCTTCGAATTCAGGTGCTTGACACCACTATCGACCGTATTCATGGAATCACTCAGCCCTTATTTCTTCGAGAAGATCGCGCGCGCCAGGATATTCAGACCCAGCACGCCGAGCGTAATCAGGAACACACCGGCCCACGCGAGCGATTGCCACTGCGGGAACGGACTCATCGCGAACTTGTAGATCGTCACCGGAAGATTTGCCACCGGCTGATCGAGGTTCCACGAGAAAAATTGATTCGACAGCGCCGTGAACAGAAGCGGCGCGGTTTCGCCGGCGATCCGTGCGACCGCCAGCAACACACCCGTCACGATGCCCCCGATCGACGCCTTCAGCGTGATCGACATCACCATCTTCCACTTCGGCGTGCCGAGCGCGAACGCGGCTTCACGCAGCGCATTCGGCACGAGCTTCAGCATGTTTTCGGTCGTACGGATCACGATCGGAATCTGCAGCAGCGCCAGCGCGATCACGCCGGCCCAGCCCGAAAAGCGGCCCATCTTCGAGACGACCAGCGCATACACGAACAGACCGACGACGATCGAAGGCGCCGACAGCAGAATGTCGTTGATGAAGCGCGTGATATTGGCGAGCCAGCGCTTCTGGCCGTATTCGGCGAGATACACGCCCGCGAGAATGCCGAGCGGCGTGCCGACGAACGTCGCGAGCACGACGAGCATCAAAGAGCCGACGATCGCGTTGGCGAGACCGCCGCCATCTGTGTTCGGCGGCGGCGTCGACTGCGTGAACAGATCGACCGACAGACCGCCGATGCCGAGCTTCAGCGTCGTGTAGAGAATCCATACGAGCCAGAGAAGGCCGAAGGCCATCGCGGCGAGCGAAAGCGTGAGCGCGATTGCATTGGTGCCGCGGCGGCGGCTTTGCAGCTTCCGGCGCGTGGCCTGCACGCGATCCGGATCCTGATTGAAGGCAGCGGGACGGCTCATTATTTACTGCCCTCCCCGCGTTCCATGCGAATCAGCATGATCTTCGAAATCGCGAGCACGAAGAACGTGATCACGAAGAGAATGAGACCGAGTTCCATCAGCGCCGACGTATGCAGGCCCGGACTCGCTTCCGCAAATTCGTTCGCGAGCGCCGACGTGATGCTGTTGCCGGGCGAGAACAGCGAGACGTTGTCCAGCAGGTTCGTGTTGCCGATGACGAAGGTGACCGCCATCGTTTCGCCGAGCGCGCGACCGAGGCCGAGCATGACGCCGCCGATCACACCGGCGCGCGTATAGGGCAGCACGATCTTCCATATCACTTCCCACGTCGTGCAGCCGATGCCGTACGCCGATTCCTTCAGCAGCACGGGCGTGACTTCGAACACGTCGCGCATCACGGACGCGATGTACGGAATGATCATGATCGCGAGAATCACGCCGGCGCACAGGATGCCGATGCCGATCGGCGGGCCCTGGAAAAACATGCCGATGACGGGCACGTTGCCGAGCAGCTTGCCGAGCGGCTTCTCGAAGTATTCGGCGAAGATCGGCGCGAACACGAGCAGGCCCCACATGCCGTACACGATCGACGGAATCGCCGCGAGCAGCTCGATCGCAACGCCGAGCGGACGGCGCAGCCAGGCGGGCGACAGCTCCGTCAGAAAGAGCGCGATGCCGAAGCTCACCGGCACCGCGATGATGAGCGCGATGATCGAGGTCGCGATGGTGCCGTAGATCGGCACGAGCGCGCCGAAGCTTTCGCTGGGTGGATCCCACTCCGCGCGCCACAGGAACGAGAGCCCGAATTTCTGGATGGTGGGCATCGACGCGACGAGCAGCGAAACGATGATGCCGCCAAGCAGAAGCAGCGTGATGACGGCCGCCAGCCGCGTCACGCCGCCGAAAATGATGTCGCCGATACGGCTTGGCGCGCGCTGGGTATGCGCTGCCGGCACCGCCGACGAGAGATTGATGTCCGACATGGGAGCCTTGGGTTCGCTACGTGTCAGACCGCGCGGCGGCCCCTGGCTCGCCGCGCGGCTTTCTTTTGCTGCGTTGCTGTCTTTCGAATCAAAAGCTTAGGACAGTTTCAAACGACTGCTCTTTGCGCTTATTCAGCAACCGACTTGCCCGCTGCGTCCTTCACCTTCGCCTTCCATTGCGTCTTGATTTCGGCAACGACCGAATCCGGCAGCGAGATGTAGTCGAGATCGTTCGCAGCCTGGTTGCCGTTCTTGAACGCCCAGTCGAAGAACTTCAGCGTTTCCGTGCCTTGCTGCGGCTTTTCTTGCGTCGCGTGCAGCAGGACGAAGGTCGCGCCGACGATCGGCCATGCGTTCTGGCCCGGCTCGTTCGTCAGGATCTGATAGAACGACTTCGACCAGTCCGCGCCCGCTGCGGCGGCCTTGAATGTGTCGGTCTTCGGCTCGACGACCGTGCCAGCCGAGTTCTTCATGCCGACGTAGGTCATCTTGTTCTGCTTCGCGTACGCCCACTCCACGTAGCCGATCGCGCCCGGCAGACGCTGCACGAATGCCGCGACGCCGTCGTTGCCCTTGCCGCCCGTGCCCGTCGGCCAGTTCACGGTCGAGCCTTCGCCGACCTTCGACTTCCACTCCGTGTTCACCTTCGACAGGTAGTTCGTCCAGATGAAGCTCGTGCCCGAGCCGTCAGCGCGGCGCACCACGGCGATGTCCGTGTCCGGCAGCTTGACCTTCGGATTCAGCGCGGCGATCGCCGGGTCGTTCCACTTCTTGATCTTGCCGAGGTAAATGTCGCCGAGCACCTGGCCCGACAGCGTCACTTCACCCGCCTTCACACCCGGCACGTTGATGACCGGCACCACGCCGCCGACCACCGTCGGGAACTGGAACAGGCCGTCCTTCGAGAGTTCGTCGTCTTTCAGCGGAGCGTCGGAGCCCGCGAAATCCACGGTCTTCGCGATGATCTGCTTGATACCGCCCGACGAGCCGATGCCTTGGTAGTTGACCTTGCCGCCGCCGCTTTTCTGGTAGGCATCAGCCCACTTGGTGTAGATCGGGGCTGCGAAGGTACTCCCCGCGCCGGTGATATCGGCTGCTTGCGCGGAGATGGCGAACACTGCACCAATCAGGCCGGCCAGCGCGGTTTGCATCAATTTCATTCTTAACCTCCAGGGTTGTGAGCGTGCGTCGCGTGAGTGTGAGACGACACCGCGAAATATAGGAGGTGTCCGTGACAGTAATATGACTAATCGTGAAGCAAACATGTCAGTTTTCTTGCGTGCTGAAAGTTTGAAGCCGCCCGATCTGTCAATCGCTCGATGCCAATAAAAAAAGCGGGCCGAAGCCCGCTTTTCGCGCAGTACTGATGAAATTCGGTAAACGCCTACGAAGTCGCATCCTTTACGACCTGCGCAATCGTTTCTGCGTACCGAACCGCATCCTGTTGCGCCGACGCTTCCACCATCACGCGCAGGACCGGTTCAGTTCCCGACGCGCGAATCAAGACCCGGCCGTGCGATTGGAGGGAACGCTCGGCTTGCTCTACGGCGCGGCGAATCGCGTCGCTGGCTTTCCAGTCGGCGCCCGCGTTCATGCGCACATTGATCAGCTTCTGCGGGAAAAGGCTCACGCCTTCGAGCAGTTCGGCGAGCGACTTGCCGCTGCGCTGGATCGCCGCAAGCACCAGAAGCGCCGAGACGATGCCGTCGCCGGTCGAATGACGGTCGAGCGACAGGATGTGGCCGGAGCCCTCCGCGCCCAGTTGCCAGCCATTTTCGCGCAGCTTTTCGAGCACGTAGCGATCGCCGACTGCCGCGCGCACGAACCGCACGCCCACCTCTTTCAACGCCACTTCGACGGCCATGTTGGTCATCAGCGTGCCGACCGCGCCATCCACCTTGCCGTCGGTCGCAATACGATCCTTCACCAGCACGTAGAGCAGCTCGTCGCCGTTATAGAGGCGGCCCGTCGAATCGACGATCTGCAGGCGGTCCGCGTCGCCGTCCAGCGCAATGCCGATGTCTGCCTCGTGTTCGAGCACGGCGCGCACGAGCGCATCGGGCGCGGTCGCGCCGACGCCGTCGTTGATGTTGAAGCCGTTCGGCGACACGCCGATCGACACGACTTCCGCGCCTAGCTCATGAAACACATGCGGCGCGACGTCGTACGCGGCGCCGTGCGCGCAGTCGATCACGAGCTTCAGCCCGCGCAGGTCGAAGTTCGCGGGAAACGTGCTCTTGCAGAACTCGATGTAGCGGCCGCCCGCATCGTCCAGGCGCCGCGCCTTGCCAAGGCGTTCGGACGGGGCGCATTCCATCGGCTGCTCGAGCTGGCGCTCGATTTCGAGCTCGACTTCGTCGGGCAGCTTGTTGCCGTCGGCCGAGAAGAATTTGATGCCGTTGTCGTTGTACGGATTGTGCGACGCGCTGATCACCACGCCCGCCGACAGGCGCAGCGCGCGCGTCAAGTAGGCGACGCCCGGCGTCGGCATCGGGCCGGCCAGCATCACGTCGACGCCCGCCGCCGAGAAACCCGACTCCAGCGCCGCTTCCAGCATGTAGCCCGACACCCGCGTGTCCTTGCCGATGAGCACCGTCGGGCGGTTGCCCTTTTTCTGCAGCGCGCGATCCGCGCCCGCGAGCACCTTGCCCGCGGCGTATCCGAGCCTGAGTACGAAGTCTGGCGTGATCGGCGCGACGCCCACGCGCCCACGGATGCCATCCGTTCCAAAATATTGACGTGCCATTATCGCTTGCCCTCCTCGCGGGACATACGGCTGCGGGTATCGACCCGCGGCATAGTGTTGATCATTTATATTGGCGCGCGCGCCTGCACCGGGAGCATCCCTAATGGCGCCAAGGCTCAATGATGCCTATTAACGTCTGCTTGTTTTGTGGCTTGCCAGACCTTCAGCGCATCGACCGTTTCGGCGACATCATGCACGCGGAGGATCGCCGCGCCACGTTCCGCCGCGCAGACGGCGGCGGCGACGCTCGCCGCGAGCCGCTCCCCAGCATTGCGTCCGGTGATGGCGCCGAGCATGGATTTGCGCGACATCCCCGCGAGCAACGGGAAATTCGCCCCCGCGGGCTGGGTCGCGGCGAGATGCGCGAGCAATTGGTAATTATGCTCGACCGTCTTTCCAAAACCATAGCCCGGGTCGAGACTGACGCGCGCGGCGGAGATACCGGCCTGCGTGACCGCGGCGACGCGCTCCGCGAAGAACGCGCGTATGTCGGCGACGACATTCGCGTACATCGGCTCATGCAGTTGCATCGTGCGCGGCTCGCCGAGCATGTGCATCACACACAGGCCGCAGTTGCGGTCCTTCACGGCATCGAGCGCGCCTTCCCGACGAAAGCCCCAGATGTCGTTGATCATGTCCGCGCCGGCATCGAGGACAGCGTGCATCACCGCCGGCTTGTACGTATCGACGGAAAGCGGCACCTGGACGTTACGCAAAGCCTCGACGATCGGCACGACGCGCGCGAGTTCTTCTTCGAGCGGGACGGGCGGTGCGCCGGGACGCGTGGATTCGCCGCCGATATCGACCATGTCGGCGCCGTCGGCGATCATCTGCTCGGCACGTACAAGAGCGGCGTCGCGCGAAATGAAGCGCCCGCCGTCCGAGAACGAATCAGGCGTGACGTTGAGAATGCCCATGACGAGCGGGCGTTCGAAGGTCAGCGTGAAGCGCCCGCAATGGAGCGGCGCTGCTGAAGACGGGGGTGAGGTCGGAGTGATCAAACGAGTCGTACGCAGGAAGGAATTCGCGGAGCGGCGGAGAAATGTCTGATGCGGGTCGGGTTCGAAGCAAATCCGGCGCTGGCGAGCGCGACCTTCAGCATCTCATTAAAACGCGGGCCGTAAATGGAAAATGGGCCGGCGTGCTTTGCACACCGGCCCATGAACGGACGCAGGCAACTCAGGCCGTAGCGGGCGCGTTGCCCGGCTTGACCTCGGTGCCGCTGCTGCCGCCCGGAGGCGTATCGCCCGACGGAGGCGGCATGTTCTTCGGCGGACGCGGCGGACGATCCGCCATGATGTCGCTGATCTGGTCCGCATCGATGGTTTCCCATTCGAGCAGCGCCTTGGTCATCGCCTCGACCTTGTCGCGGCTGTCTTCCAGCAGCTTGCGGGCGAGCGCGTACTGCTCGTCGAGTATGCGGCGGATTTCGGCGTCGACCTTCTGCTGCGTCGCTTCCGACACCGACTTCGCGCCCATCTTGCCGAACATGCCGTTTTCTTCGGTATCGACGTAGACCATCGTGCCGAGCACATCGGACATGCCGTAGCGGGTCACCATGTCGCGCGCCATCTTGGTCGCGCGCTCGAAGTCGTTCGAAGCACCGGTCGACATGGAGTTCAGGAACACTTCCTCGGCTGCGCGGCCGCCGAACAGGATCGCAATTTCCTCGAGCATTTTGTCGCGATAGAGGTTCACGCGGTCATGCTCCGGCAACTGCCACGTGACGCCCAGCGCCCAGCCGCGCGGCATGATCGTGACCTTGTGCACCGGATCGGCATGCGGGAGCAGCTTCGCCACCACCGCGTGGCCTGATTCGTGGTACGCCGTGTTGCGACGCTCTTCCTCGCGCATCACCGCCGACTTGCGCTCCGGACCCATGAAAATCTTGTCCTTCGCGTCCTCGAAATCCTGCATCTCGACGATGCGCTTGCCGCGACGTGCCGCGAACAGCGCTGCCTCGTTGACGAGGTTCGCGAGATCCGCGCCGGAGAAGCCCGGCGTGCCGCGCGCGATGACCGATGCGTCCACGTCGTTCGCGATCGGCACCTTGCGCAGGTGCACCTTCATGATGTGCTCGCGGCCGCGGATGTCTGGCAGACCGACATACACCTGACGGTCGAAACGGCCCGGACGCAGCAGCGCCTTGTCGAGCACGTCCGAACGGTTCGTTGCCGCAATCACGATGACGCCGGAATTCGCCTCGAAGCCGTCCATCTCGACGAGCATCTGGTTCAGCGTCTGCTCGCGCTCGTCGTTGCCGCCGCCCATGCCGGCGCCGCGATGACGGCCGACCGCGTCGATTTCGTCGATGAACACGATACACGGAGCGTGCTTCTTCGCCTGCTCGAACATGTCGCGGACACGCGCCGCGCCCACGCCGACGAACATTTCCACGAAATCCGAACCCGAAATGCTGAAGAACGGCACTTTCGCCTCACCGGCGATGGCGCGCGCCAGCAGCGTCTTGCCGGTACCCGGAGGGCCGACCAGCAGCACGCCGCGCGGAATGCGTCCGCCCAGCTTCTGGAACTTCTGCGGATCACGCAGGAAGTCGACCAGTTCCGACACTTCTTCCTTGGCTTCGTCGCAGCCCGCGACGTCGGTGAAATTGATTGCGTTGTTGTTTTCGTCGATCAGCCGCGCGCGCGACTTCCCGAACGAGAACGCCCCGCCTTTGCCGCCCCCCTGCATCTGCCTCATCATGTAGAACCAGAAGCCGATGATCAGGATCGTCGGTCCGAGGTAGTACAGCGCGGAGACGAGCGCATTCGGTTCATCGTCAGCTTTGCCGCTGACCTGAACGCCGTATTTCATCAGATCGCCGACCATCCAGATGTCGCCGGGCGACACGATCTGGTATTTCTGGCCGTCGTTCGGAGTGACCGTGAGATTGCGGCCCTGAACGGTGACATTCTTAACCTTGCCGTTCTTCGCGTCGTCCATGAACTGCGAATACGACACACCTTCCTGGACGCGGGGCTTGTCGAACTGCTTGAACACCGTAAACAGCACCAGTGCGATCACGAGCCACACTGCCGCTTTAGAGAACATATTGTTGTTCAAAGCACCACTCCTCACTCATAGACGGGCGCCTACATAAACCTTGCGACGCCACCAAAGCATTCTAATCCAGACCGCTAACCCCTGCCATAAGGTTTACCTACCGCACAAATAGCAGCGGACGGGTCTTTTTCGGCATAATCCGCGAAAATATCGCCGATTCTCGCCGAATCGCTTAAGCGGGCATTCAGTTCGGCCGCTTGAGTCCCCGCCCGAGGATGAAAGTCTCCGACGATTTGTCGCGAGACGCCTTGGGCTTGCGCGGCGCTACCACTTTGAACTGGTGCTTGAACTTCTCCACGATCTGGCTATAACCGCTTCCGTGAAAACATTTGACCAGCAGCGCTCCCTCCGGTTTCAGATGGTTCTGCGCGAACTCCAGCGCCAGATCGCAAAGATGCTCGATACGCGCGGCATCCGCACTCGCTACGCCTGAGAGGTTGGGGGCCATGTCCGAAATTACAAGGTCCACCTGCCGCTCGCCGACAATTTCGTCGAGCTGCGCGAGCACGTCGTCCTCGCGGAAGTCGCCCAGGATGAAGTCGACGTCCGCGATTGGTTCCATCGGCAGAATGTCCAGCGCGATGATCGTGCCGTCGATGCCGCCCTCCCGCTCCGTGTTGCGCTTCGCGCCCCGCGCAAGTTTGTTGCGCACGTACTGGCTCCAGCTGCCGGGCGTCGAGCCGAGATCGACGATCACCTGCCCCGGCTTGATAAGCTTGTCCTGCTCGTCGATCTCCTTCAGCTTGTAAGCGGCGCGCGCGCGGTAGCCTTCGCGCTGCGCCATCTTCACGTAGGGATCGTTGATGTGGTCGTGCAACCACGATTGATTGAAACGGTTCTTTGCCATTCAACTAAGCTCAATTGACGCGCTCCTGGCGCGCCCGGTGCGTATTTTGCTGCATCGCGTGATGCTTTTAGCGGATAATACGCGTCTTGTCGGCCGGACCGGTCATCGGGCGCTTGCGCGCGTCGAAACCCGGCATCCGGCCAGTTCTGTTTCTGATGGGCGGCGGCGCGGTCGACCCATGCGCCATGAATCTGGCGCGAACCGTGCGTTTCGCGTTCGAGCGTGTTCAAACCGCCTCGCGAGCACGCCGCGCTCATTTCATGCCGCCCACATTTTAGTCGAGTCCCGAATTTCTCATGCCAGCTATTAATCTCTCCCCCGCCGAGCGTTCCGATTTGCGCTCCCAGGCCCATGCGCTCAAGCCCGTCGTGCTCGTCGGCGCGGAGGGTCTGACCGATGCCGTGCTGAAAGAGATCAACGTCCACCTGGAAGCGCATCAACTCATCAAAGTCCGCGTGTTCGGCGACGAACGCGAGGCGCGCGTCGAAATCTATGACGAAATCTGCGATCGCCTGAACGCGGCGCCCATCCAGCATATCGGCAAGCTGCTGGTGATCTGGAGACCCGAGGGCGCCGCGCCGAAGAGCCGCACCACGCGCACCCGCAGCACCATGCCGCCGAGCGCGGGCGAAGCCGCCGATGACCGTCCGGCCAAGGGCCGCGCGCCGCGCACCGTCAAGGCGGTAAAGATCACGCGCGATGCGCCCGCCTTCAAGAAGCCCAAGAAGCAGACGCTGAAAGTGCTCGGCAACGAGCGTGTGACGGCTGGCGGGAACGTGAAGCGCGCAAAGAAGCGTCAGTCGAGCGCAAAGCGCCAGCACCAGGCCGTGAAATAAGCCAACGGCGCGTGCGTTCTCAATGGAACTCGCGCGCCGTCCAACTACAAGCAAGAAATCAGCTTCGCGCCCGTTTCGCCGCCACCTTGGCCGATTTGCTCTTCGGCACGATCTTGGTTGGCGCCGCGCCCGGCAGGCGCCACACCAGCGCAATGCCGAACAGACATTCGATCAGATAGATCGCGGTCGATATGCCGTGCAGAATGCCGAACTCCCTCGCATACGGCGAGCTCGCGAGATCGGTGCCCGCCTCCTGCGCCGCCATGCGCAGCGAGTTCATGAACGGCTGAAGCGCAAAATATCCGATCAGCACGCAGACGAGCATCGCCGCGACGATCCAGCGCACGCGTTTGTAATCGACGATGCCGCTTTTCACGAAGCGATTGCCGATGAGGATCAGCACGAGCGCGCTGATCACGCCGATGATCGCCTCGATCCGGAAGAACTGTGCCGCCACCGAGCCCGCCGTGGTGCGGTCGAGCATCGAAAAGAGAACCGGCGCGCCAATGAGGCCGAGGGTCAGCAAGCTGCCGACCCAGACCATGCTGACAGTGCGAAAGAGCCGGTGCTCCATCAGACGTAGCGAACCGCGATAATTTCGTATTCGCGTGCGCCGCTCGGTGCCTGCACCGACGCCACGTCGCCTTCCGACTTCGCGATGAGCGCACGCGCGATCGGCGAACTCACCGAAATAAGACCGTGGTCGATGTTCGCTTCGTCATCGCCGACGATCTGATACGTCACCGTATTGCCCGACTCCAGATCTTCGAGTTCCACCGTTGCGCCGAACACGACGCGGCCTTCGGCCTCAACCTGCGTCGGGTCGATCACTTGGGCAGCGGCCAGCTTCGACTCGATTTCCGCGATGCGGCCCTCGATGAAACCCTGCTTTTCTTTCGCGGCATCGTATTCCGCGTTTTCGGACAAATCGCCTTGGGCGCGCGCCTCCGCGATCGCAGTGATGACCGCCGGACGCTCCACGGCCTTCAGGCGTTGCAATTCGTCGCGCAGCAACTCCGCGCCGCGCTTCGTCAAAGGAATCGTGCTCATAAACCACTCACAAACAATTTCGTCAAAAAAATTACCGCGGTTAAGCGCATCTCCCGGTAAAGGAGACGCCGCTTAACCGCGGCTCGTGTTGCTTGAACCAGTAATCGAAGCCTTAGTTTAGGCGAGCATGCAAGCCTTGTAAATCATAGACTTCCAAATCCCGGAGATACCGCAGCCCTTCGACCGCCGCGCGCGCGCCGGACATCGTCGTATAGTACGTGACCTTGTTGGCCTGCGCGCTCATGCGGATCGAGCGCGAATCGGCGATTGCCGCGCGCGTTTCGTCGACGGTCGTGAAGACCAGCGCGATTTCGCCGTTCTTGATCATGTCGACGATGTGCGGCCGGCCGTCTTTCACCTTGTTGACGACCTTCACAGGCACACCCGCCGCCGCGATCGCCGCTGCCGTGCCCTTCGTCGCGACGATCGGATAGCCGAGCTCGTGCAGCATCTGCGCGACTTCGACGGCCTTCGGCTTGTCGGCGTCCATTACGGTCAGGAGCACCGTGCCCGATTCCGGCAAGCGCGAGCCCGCCGCCAGTTGCGACTTGAAGAGCGCTTCGCCGAACGTGCGGCCCACGCCCATCACTTCGCCGGTCGAGCGCATTTCCGGCCCGAGCACCGGATCGACCGCCGGGAATTTGACGAACGGGAACACCGCTTCCTTCACGCTGAAGTACGGCGGAATCACTTCCTTCGTGATGCCTTGTTGCTTCAGCTTTTGACCGACCATCGCACGCGCCGCGATCTTCGCGAGCGGCAGGCTCGTCGCCTTCGACACATACGGCACCGTGCGCGATGCGCGCGGATTCACTTCCAGCACGTAGATGATGTCGTTCTTCGAGCCGTCATTCTGCGGGACTTGCTGGATCGCGAACTGCACGTTCATCAGACCGACGACGTTCAGCGCCTTCGCCATTGCGGCAGTTTGTCGCTTCAGCTCGTCGACGGTTGCCTGCGACAGCGAGTACGGCGGCAGCGAGCACGCCGAGTCGCCCGAGTGCACGCCCGCCTGCTCGATGTGCTCCATCACGCCGCCGATGAAGACATCGTCGCCATCGGAGATGCAGTCCACATCGCATTCGATCGCGTCGTTCAGGAAACGGTCGAGCAGCACCGGCGAATCGTTCGACACCTTCACGGCCTCGCGCATGTAGCGTTCGAGGTCGCGCGGTTCGTGGACGATTTCCATCGCGCGGCCGCCCAGCACGTACGACGGACGCACGACCAGCGGATAGCCGATTTCTTCCGCGAGCTTCAGCGCTTCGTCTTCGGCGCGCGCGGTGCGGTTCGGCGGCTGACGCAGATCCAGATCCTTCAGCAGCTTCTGAAAACGCTCGCGGTCTTCGGCGGCGTCGATCATGTCCGGCGACGTGCCGATGATCGGCACGCCGTTCGCCTCCAGGTCGAGCGCGAGCTTGAGCGGCGTCTGGCCGCCGTACTGCACGATCACGCCGACCGGCTTTTCCAGATCGACGATTTCGAGCACGTCTTCCAGCGTCAGCGATTCGAAGTACAGCCGGTCCGACGTGTCGTAGTCGGTCGACACGGTTTCCGGGTTGCAGTTGACCATGATGGTTTCATAGCCGTCCTCGCGCATCGCGAGCGCGGCGTGCACGCAGCAATAGTCGAACTCGATGCCCTGTCCGATCCGGTTCGGCCCGCCGCCGAGCACCATGATTTTCTTTTTGGTCGTAGGATTCGCTTCGCACTCTTCTTCGTACGTCGAGTACATGTACGCGGTCTTCGTCGCGAACTCGGCCGCGCACGTGTCGACGCGCTTGTACACCGGGCGCACCTTCAGCTCGTGGCGCTTCTTGCGCACATCGGCTTGATTCGAGCCGGTCAGCTTCGCGAGACGGCGATCCGAAAAACCGCTCTTCTTCAGATACAGCAGTTCGTCGCGCGTCAGGCTCGCGAGCGTGCGGCCTTCGAGCGCCTTTTCCTTCAGGATGATCTGCTCGATCTGCGCGAGAAACCACGGATCGATCGATGTCTCTTCGAAGATCTCGTCCATCGTCAAACCGAGACGGAACGCATCGCCGAGATACCAGATGCGATCCGGACCCGGCTCGCCAATTTCGCGGATGACTTCGTCGCGGCTCGTGGTCTTTTCATCGAGACCGTCGACGCCCACTTCCAGACCGCGCAGCGCCTTCTGGAACGATTCCTGGAACGTGCGGCCCATCGCCATCACTTCGCCGACGGACTTCATCTGCGTCGTTAGGCGCGAATCGGCCTCGCGGAATTTTTCGAACGCGAAGCGCGGCACCTTCGTCACGACGTAGTCGATCGTCGGTTCGAACGACGCCGGCGTCTGACCGCCGGTAATTTCGTTCTTCAGTTCGTCGAGCGTATAGCCGCATGCGAGCTTCGCGGCGACCTTCGCGATCGGGAAACCCGTCGCCTTCGATGCCAATGCCGACGAGCGCGACACACGCGGATTCATCTCGATGACGACCATGCGGCCGTCGTTCGGGTTGATCGCGAACTGCACGTTCGAGCCGCCGGTATCGACGCCGATCTCGCGCAGCACCGCGAGCGACGCGTTACGCAGCACTTGATACTCTTTGTCGGTGAGCGTCTGCGCCGGCGCGACGGTGATCGAATCGCCGGTGTGCACGCCCATCGGGTCGAGGTTTTCGATCGAGCAGACGATGATGCAGTTGTCCTTCTTGTCGCGGACGACTTCCATCTCGTACTCTTTCCAGCCGAGCAGCGATTCCTCGATCAGCAGTTCGCGTGTCGGCGAAAGATCGAGACCGCGACGGCAAATCTCTTCGAACTCTTCCTTGTTGTACGCGATGCCACCGCCCGAGCCGCCCAGCGTGAACGACGGGCGAATGACGGTCGGATAACCGCCGCTGCCCGTTGCTTCCGCGATCTGCGCCTGAACGGCGAGCGCTTCTTCCATCGAATGCGCGATGCCCGACTTGGCCGAACCGAGGCCGATCTTCGTCATCGCGTCCTTGAACTTCTGGCGGTCTTCCGCCTTGTCGATCGCTTCCGGCGATGCGCCGATCAGCTCGACCTTGTACTTCTCCAGCACACCGTGATGGAAGAGATCGAGCGCGCAATTGAGCGCGGTCTGTCCGCCCATCGTCGGCAGGATCGCGTCCGGGCGCTCCTTCGCGATGATGCGTTCGACCACTTCCCACGAGATCGGCTCGATATACGTGACGTCGGCCGTGTTCGGGTCGGTCATGATCGTCGCCGGATTGCTGTTGACGAGGATGACCTTGTAGCCTTCCTCGCGCAGCGCTTTACAGGCTTGCGCGCCCGAATAGTCGAACTCGCACGCCTGGCCGATGATGATCGGGCCCGCGCCGATGATGAGGATGCTCTTGATGTCTGTGCGCTTCGGCATAACTGTGCTCTGTGGTGTTCTTTAAGCGGCGACTTTCGCCGACTCCATCAGCTTGATGAAGCGGTCGAACAGATACGCGATGTCGTGCGGGCCAGGCGACGCTTCCGGGTGACCCTGGAAGCAGAACGCGGGTTTATCCGTGAGCGCGAAGCCTTGCAGCGTGCCGTCGAAAAGCGAGACGTGCGTGACTTTCGCGTTGGCGGGCAGCGTCGATGCATCGACGGCGAAACCGTGGTTCTGCGACGTGATGACGGCACGCCCGTCTTCCATGTCCTTCACCGGATGGTTCGCGCCGTGATGGCCGGTCTTCATCTTCATCGTCTTGGCGCCGACGGCGAGGCCCATGATCTGATGGCCGAGACAGATGCCGAAGGTCGGAATGCCGCGCTCGATGAACTCACGCGTCGCGCGAATTGCGTAGTCGCACGGTTCCGGATCGCCGGGACCGTTCGACAGGAAGATACCGTCCGGATTGAGCGCGAGCGCGTCGGCGGCCGAAGCTTCCGCCGGCAGCACCGTGACGTGACAGCCGCGCTCGGCCAGCATGCGCAGAATGTTGAACTTGACGCCGTAATCGAACGCGACGACGCGGTACTTCGGCGCTTCCTGCTTGCCATAGCCGCTGCCCAGACGCCATTCGGTCTGCGTCCACTCGTAGGGCTTTTCCGTCGATATGACTTTCGCGAGGTCCATGCCCGCGAGGCCGGGGAACGAGCGCGCGAGTTCGAGGGCCTTCGCTTCGTCGTCGGAACCGGCGAGAATGCAGCCGTTCTGCGCGCCCTTCTCACGAAGAATGCGCGTGAGCTTGCGCGTGTCGATGCCCGCGATCGCGGCAATGCCTTGCGCCTTCAGATAGTCGGCAAGCGTCTGCTCGGAACGGAAGTTGGAGGCAAGCACCGGCAGGTCGCGAATGATGAGACCGGCGGCATGGACTTGGGTGGCTTCGACATCTTCGGCGTTCACGCCGTAGTTGCCGATATGCGGATAGGTCAGCGTGACGATCTGGCGGGCGTAGCTCGGATCGGTCAGGATTTCCTGATAGCCGGTGATGGCGGTGTTGAATACCACTTCGCCGATCGTCGAGCCGGGCGCGCCGATCGACTGACCACGAAAGACCGTGCCGTCGGCAAGTGCGAGCAGTGCGGGGGAAAATGACGGCAACACGGGAAGCTCCTTGGGAACACCCTGTTACCGACCTGTCTGTCCGAAATTTCGGCTTGGCCTCCCGCCGCTCGAAGAACGCGGGTTTCCTTGGCGCATGGCTGACGGCGGCGTCGCGAAGCGCGCATCGCGGCTCGAACCGGCACGCTCTGGGCGGCAACGGAGTCTTCAAGCAGGCGATGGGCGGCGTGCGGCGCGCAGTTGATGCGCAGCGAACGACGGTGAATGGGAGGTAGGCGCTAGGGTGCGGGTTGATGTGCTCAAACCTTTGAATTATAGCGTGAAAACGTCGCATTCGCCAGATTTGAGAAACGTCCGCTTGCAGAGCGCCATCGCGCCGCGTCCTTCCAGTCAGGGCGCGGCGCGCTCCGCTTCGCGGTTGACTTTTTGCAAAATCCGGCTCGGGAACACGTACCAGACCGCGCTCGCGGCTTGCAGCGCAACGAGCGTGATCCAGACCGTCAGATGCGCCGACGCCGGATAGCGCCCGGCCTCTGCCGGCCAGAGCGACAGCATCGCGCCGACGCCGACCTGGAAGCCGAAGATCAACAAAAAGATCACGAGCGTGAGCGTGGTGTGCGCGCGGCCGATCATGTGCGACGGGAAATACTCCGCGGCAACCGCGTAGCTCAAAATTCCTGTGCCGCCGAAGACGCCATACGCCGCGATCAGCGCCGAAGGCGGCAACGGAACGCGCAGCACCATCAGCAATTGCGTGGCAACGAACAGCGCCATGCCGGTGCCGCAGAAGGCGTAGACCGACACGCCGCGCCGCTCCATCCCGCGCGCAGCCGCGCCGAAGGCGATGCAGCCGAACATCATCGCGAAGCCGAGTACCGACACGAGCGCCGCGGCGTGCGCCGGTGTGAGGTTCATCACATCGAGCAAATAGGGGCGAATCCATAGCGATTGCATCGCGAAGAAAACGCCTTGCGTGACCACGGAGAACGACGCGATCTTCCAGAACACGCCGCTGCGCAGGATGAGCCAGGTGCCTTTGAACTGCGTCGCGATGTCAGCGCGCTGATGCGGATCGGCCTCCGCCTTGCGCGGCGCGAGCACGACGATTGCGGCAGCGACGGCGAGCGTGAACACGCCGAGTCCGGCGCACACCTGCCGCCAGCTTGCGACGTGCAGAAGCGACGCGAGCGGCGATCCGACGGCGACGCCGCCCAGACCGCCGACTGCCATCGTGAAACCGTTGACGAGCGGCAGGCGCGCGAGCGCGAAGTGCTGCGCCGATGCTTTGAACGCCGCGCTCAGGCACACCGACACGCCGACGCCGATCAGCAGCCGCCCGATCATGAGTCCCGCGAGGCCGCGAGACGCACCGAAGACCCAGATGCCCGCCGCCGCGAAGAGCAGCATACCCGCGGTGACGCGTCGCGGACCGAAATGATCGAGCAGCACGCCGACAGGAATCTGCGCTAGCGCAAAGCCGATGAAGTACAGCGAAGTCAGCAGACCGAGATCCGCGGCGGACAAGCCGAGGTCGTGCGTGATGAGCGGCGCGAAGCCGAGATTGACGCCGCGGAACACGTACGAGACGAAGTAGCCGGCGGCGAAAAGGAAAAAGACGCGGAGACGGACGGTGGACGGCATGCGAAACGGACGCTTCTTCGATTCTTCTGGAACGCCAGTTTAGCGGGACGCTGCAAAGAAAACGCCGTCACCTTGGTGACGGCGTGGATTAGTACCCAGGCGAAACGCGTACGCCTATTTCTTCTTGCTGGTCTTCGCGGTCTTCTCGGTCTTGGCCGTAGCGGCAGGCTTGGCCGCATGCGACGCCGTCGATGCCGATACTTTCGTCACTTTCCCCGAGGAATGTCCGGACGCCTTCCCGTGCGACGGTTTCGTGTCCGGCACGCGCGTGCCGATCTTCGACACGCCGCCCGGAGAACGGCTCGACGCCGCGACCGTCTCGACGCGCGCCGGACCCGGCTCGGCCGGCACCGCACGGCCATACGGCACGTGAAGGACCACCACCTGACCCGGCATGATCATGTCGCCACGCGTGCGGTTCCAGGCGCGCACCTGCGCCGGCGACACGTTGTAACGGTCTGCCAGCGTCGTGACAGCCTGCTTGCGGCGCACGCGAATCACGAGTCTGCGCGTGTCGGGCACGTCGCGCTCGATCGCGAGCATCGCGTTCTGGGCGACGTCGGCGCTGATGTCTTCGTCGTCGTCATCCGTGCGCGGCACGACGATGGTCGAGCCAGGCTTCAGGCGCATGCCCGCCGGAATGCGATTGACGGACATGAGCGTGTCCGCGTCCACACCGATCTTTTCGGCGATTGCCGCCGGGCGCGAGCGCTCGGTCACGGTGTACGTGGTCCACGACGACAGCGCGCCCGAGTATGACGAGAGATTGCGCTGGAACGATGTGGCGTTGTCGAAGGGCAGCAGGATCTGCGGATTGGTCGCGCCGAGAATCACCGGCTTCGAGAACGACGGATTGAGCGAGCGGAATTCCTCCACGCTCATGCCGGCGAGCTTCGCGGCCATCGTCACGTCGATGTCGCGCGCGGTCGTGACCGTCACGAAATACGGATGGTTCGGAATGTCCGGCAGCGTGAGCCCGTACATTTGCGGGTTGCCCACGATGTTCTTGACCGCTTGCAGCTTCGGCACGTAATTGCGCGTCTCGTTGGGCATGCGCAGGCTTTCGTAGTCGGTCGGCAGTCCCGCCGCTTCGTTGCGCGCGATCGCGCGCTGCACGTTGCCCTCGCCCCAGTTATATGCGGCGAGCGCGAGATGCCAGTCGCCGAACATGTCGTGCAGGCGCGAGAGGTAGTCGAGCGCGGCGCTCGTCGACGCGAGCACGTCGCGGCGCTCGTCCTGCCACATGTTCTGCTTGAGGTTGTAGTCGCGCCCGGTGCCTGGCATGAATTGCCACATGCCAGCCGCCTTTGCGACCGACAGCGCCTGCGGGCTGTACGCCGACTCGATGAACGGCAGAAGCGCCAGCTCCGTCGGCATGTGGCGCTGCTCCAGCTCCTCGACGATGTGATAGAGGTACTTCTGCGAACGCGTGGTCATGCGCTCGACGTAGTCCGGGCGCTGCGCGTACCAGTTGACCTGCATATCGACGAGGTCGCTTTGCAGATCGGGAATCTGGAAGCCACTGCGAATGCGATTCCACAAGTCGGACGAACCCACAAGCGAAGTCACGGGGGTCTTGTCGACGTTGATGGTTTCCTTGGCTGCTGCGGTGCGGCGAATGGTGTCGGCGACTTGTTGCTGCGAGGCGTTGGAAGTGGCTGAGGCTGAAATTGGATCGGACACTGTCGGTCCCTGGCTCGCGCACGCGGCAAGCATCAGGACGGACAGCGCACTAAGTGCTAGTCGCATGGAACGTCTCGGCTTCCAAAAAATATGCTTGGAAATTTGCAGCCGATAGTACGGAACAGCACTTAAGACGTCAATAAGAATGCGCGCAAAACCCCTGCAAAATCCTGCATCTAACGCCGATTCCAACGTTTCGGATGAGGTTACACCCAAAGTTTTCCGTTAACGGAACTTATCCTTCCAGCCTCGCATCATTCGAAACGCTTCAAGCCGGTCGGAAACTGGCGCGCCGAACTGTGACGAAAGTGTCGCTTGAATTGAAGGAACGTCCGCGCGCAGAAATGGATTCACCGCCTTTTCGTGTCCGATGGTCGTCGGCAAAGTGGGCTTGCCCGCGGCGCGCAGCGCCTGTGCGTCGTCGCTCCAGCGCAGCAGCGCAGCGTTGTCCGGCTCGCATGCGCGCGCGAAACGAATGTTCGAGAGCGTGTACTCATGCGCGCAGTGAACCTGCGTGCTCTCGGGCAGCGCGGCGAGCGCGTCGAGCGAGCTCAGCATCTGCTGCGCCGTGCCTTCGAACAGGCGGCCGCATCCGCTTGCGAAGAGCGTGTCGCCGCAAAAGAGATGTGGCGTGCCTTTCGGATCGCCCGCCTGGAAATAGGCGATATGGCCCGCCGTGTGGCCGGGCACGTCGATCACGGACAGCTCGAGCGCCGGATGTTCGATACGCACGGTGTCGCCGCCCGTGACGCGCGCGGTCAGATGCTCGATCCGCTCGCCGGCCGGGCCGTACACGGGGATTCCACCCTCTGCCGTTCGGCTAGCGAGGAGCGCTTTTACGCCACCGACGTGGTCCTGATGATGGTGCGTGAGTAAAATAGCGGTCAGCCGCCAACCGCGTCTGGCGAGATACGCCTCGACGGGCGCGGCATCGCCGGGGTCGACCACGACCGCATCGCGCGAGTCCGACACGAGCCAGATGTAGTTATCCTCGAACGCCGGAACCGGCACGTATTCGAGCGCATTTCGAACCAGTGCATCCTGAGCAGGCGAATTCTTCATTAGCGAATCCATAGCGACCTTCTATGCGGCAACCCGACCATGTCTGACCGATCGATTATAGACTGGCCCACCTGGACGAGCTCGGCGCCCGGACGCTACGTGCTCGACTGGGAGCAGGCGCAGCTCGATCACGTGGTGTCCGACATCTTCGGCTATCACGCGCTGCAGCTCGGCATGCCGCAGCTCGACGCGCTGCGCGAAAATCGCATGACCGGACGTGCGCTCGTGCTCGACGGCGAAAGCGCATCGAGCGCGCCCTATGCGCCGCCGCGCGCGACCACGCCCGGCGTGAGCGCGCTGCCCGCCGCGAGCGCGCCGGATGGCCGCAGCACCGTGTGGTGCGATCTGCTCGACCTGCCGTTCGAGGCGCAGAGCGTCGACCTGCTTGTGCTGCCGCACACGCTCGAATTCTCGCCCGATCCGCACCGGCTGCTGCGCGAAGCCGAGCGCGTGCTGGTCCCCGAAGGGCAATTGATCATTCTCGGATTCAACTCGTTGAGCCTTTGGGGCGCGCGACAATCGCTTGGCAAAGTGGCGGGACGGCCGTTCGTGCCGTCAGCGCACGAAATGATCGCCTTCACGCGTATCAAGGACTGGATCAAGCTGCTCGGATTCGATCTTGAACGCGGGCGCTTCGGCTGCTATCGTCCGCCGCTCGTCGCGGACAAGTGGCTGCAACGCTACCAGTTCATGGAGGCCGCCGGCGACCGCTGGTGGCCCATCTTCGGCGCGGCGTACATGATCACGGCGGTGAAGCGCGTGCGCGGCATGCGCCTCATCGGTCCGCGCAAGCTGAAAAAACCCGCGCTCGCGCCTGGCCTCGCGCCGGTCGCCGCTCCGCACACGCGCAACGAGACTCGCAACGAGCATTGATGACTCAAGAATCCGCATCGAACAAGGTAATCGACATCTACACGGACGGCGCCTGCAAAGGCAATCCCGGTCCCGGCGGCTGGGGCGCCCTGCTCCGTTTCGGCTCGCTGGAGAAGGAGCTGTTCGGCGGCGAAGCCGCGACCACCAACAACCGCATGGAACTGATGGCGGTCATTTCCGCGCTCGAAGCGTTGAAACGGCCGTGCCACGCGGTCATCCACACCGATTCGCAATACGTGCAGAAAGGCATCAGCGAATGGATCCACGGGTGGAAGAAAAAGAACTGGATGACGGCCGCGAAAACGCCCGTCAAGAACGCCGACCTATGGAAGCGGCTCGACGGTCTCGTCGCGCAACATGAGATCGAATGGCGCTGGGTCAAGGGCCACGCCGGGCATCCCGAAAACGAACGCGCCGATGCGCTCGCCAATCGCGGCGTGACCTCGCTCGCCGACAACTAATCAACGAACACGCCATTTATGCGCCAACTGATACTGGACACCGAAACCACCGGCCTGAATGCGAGGACGGGCGACCGGATCATCGAAATCGGCTGCGTCGAGCTGGTGAATCGCCGGCTGACCGGCAACAATCTGCATCTCTACGTGAATCCGGAACGCGACAGCGATCCCGGCGCGCTCGCGGTGCACGGCCTCACGACCGAATTCCTCTCCGACAAGCCAAAGTTTGCGGAGATCGCCGCTCAACTGCGCGACTTCATCGCGGATGCCGAACTGATCATCCATAACGCGCCGTTCGACGTCGGCTTTCTCGACATGGAATTCGCGCAGCTCGGATTGCCGAAGGTGGCGCAGACGTGCGCCGGCGTGATCGATTCGCTCGCGCAGGCCAAGCAGATGTTCCCCGGCAAGCGCAATTCGCTCGACGCCCTGTGCGACCGGTTCGGCATCAGCAACGCGCACCGCACGCTGCACGGCGCGCTGCTCGACTCGGAGCTGCTCGCCGAGGTCTATCTCGCGATGACGCGCGGCCAGGAAAGCCTCGTCATCGACATGCTGGGCGACGAGTCGTTGTCGGGCTCGGTTTCGACGTCGCGCATCGCGCTGGACGATCTCGACTTGCCGGTGATCGTCGCGAGCGCGGACGAACTCGCCGCGCACGAAGCAGTGCTGACCGATCTCGACAAGGCGCTCAAGGGCGCGAGCGTGTGGCGCACCGAACCCGCGCCGGCTGAAGGCGAAGCCGTGCCCGCTCGAGAAGCTCTGACCGTTTGATTTTTTCGAATTTGCTTAACGAAGCACTAGACGGAACGCAAAACGCCTGACATAATCTCGTCTCTCTTCGGGTGGTTAGCTCAGCGGTAGAGCACTGCCTTCACACGGCAGGGGTCACTGGTTCGATCCCAGTACTACCCACCAGAATTCCTGGTGCTGGTAAAGCCAAGACACCGAAGATCAAAAGGGCTCAGGTTTAACGACCTGAGCCCTTTTTCATTTGCGTCGTCGGCGAAGACTACGAAGCCCACACGCCCCGCGCCATCCCGCTCGCCGCAATCACCATCACCATCACGAGTGCCGCTTCGAGATCGCTCATCCACGCGAAGCGCCGCGCGCGCGTGAGGTCGATCGCCCCGCCCTGCGCAAGCGCGATGCGCCAGCGTATCAGCGCGAGCATCGGCGAGACTTCGATCAGCAGGATCACGACGAGCGCCGTCATCTTCAAATGAAACAGCGGCTCGTGCAGATAGTACCCGCCGCCTTTTTCGAATCCGCCGAACGCGCGCATCACGCCCGTCACGATCAGCACGATCGCGGTGATGCCCCACACCGAATCGGATCGGAACACGTCGCGCAGGCGCAGTTCGTTCGCCTGAATGGACTGCGTGGGATCGAGGCGACGCAACGCGCGCGCCCGAGCCAGCACGGATCCCAGCGCAAATCCAAAAGCAAGAAGATGAAGCGCGGCCAGCAACCAACGTATCAGCATCCTTTCCTCCCGAATGAGACAGGAACGACGTGTACGGCAATATCGGCTTACGTATGTGAAGTCGGCTTACGTATGTGAAGTCAGACCTGACGCAGCGTCGCGTCGAGCGCGCGCGCCGCGTTGCGATCGCCTTCGCTGGCGAGCGGCGCGCGGAATACGGTGGTGCGATTGTGTCCGGCAGCGGCGGGCGAGTCCCACAGCAATTCGACCTTGGGCCGCCGCGCGAGCAAGCCGCGCCAGGCCTCGCCGCCCGAGCGAACCGATGGCGCCGCGGGCTCCGTGACGGGCGTGAGCATCCTCGTGGATGGGGACGCATCCGGCGACGGCGCGGGCCATTTCACCGATAATTCACGTGCATCGTACTGTCCGAGCTTGCGGCTTTCGGCCCAGACGACAGCCGTGCGCAGGACGGGATCGAGCGAAATTGCATAGCGGCCGATTGCGAAACGGCGCGCCGCGATGTTCGTGCGCCAGAGCGCGCGCGGCCGGCAGATCCACACGACGACCGCATAGAGCGCCGGCCCGACGACGAGCCAGCCGTTGGTCTCGGCAAGCGCTTGCGTAAAGCGGCGCCAGCCCGAACTCCAGATGAACGCGGCGACGGAAAACATCGCGAAGCCGAAGGCCAGGAGCGCGAGAAAGCGCAGCGCCTGCCGCAGCCATTGCGGCAACGGATGCAGCGGACGCTCCACACGCGCCCTTGCGCCCGGCAGCACGATGAGAAGAAAGATCAGGACGAGATTCAGGCACGCCCACGGCGACGATGTCATCGCGCGCAGCGAAGACAGGTAGCCCATCTGCGACATCGAAAACGCCCAACGCGCCGCGAGCACCAGTCCGATGGCCCGCAGGGCGAACACGGTGCCGGCGCCCGGTGCCGGGCTCGCGCTGAATTGCTTGGGTCTCGCCAAAAGAAACACTCCTGTCCACGTACGATGCATGCCGCCTCGCGCAAGGCGAAGCCCGGTCATTATAGGGAGATTACGGATGTCTTCAGAGGTTTCCCGAGCGTAGCGCGGTCCCGCGCTCCGAAGGCATGCCCGTGTGTGCTGTTACGACAACGCCCCGCGGGCCTTGAGGCGCGCGGGGCGTTGTTTTGCAGCCGGTGCCGCCGGCGGCGGCAAGACTCGATTAGCTGGCGTTGACTTCGCGCAGCACGGTGCGGCGCTTCTGGCGCAGCAGCTCTTCGTACACGTTGACGTAGTTGGCCGCCATCACCTTCGACGAGAAGCGCTTTTCGAACGCGCCGCGCACTTTTTCGCGCGACAGCGTGTCGAGACGCTTCACCGCGGCGATCGCGCTCAGCTCGTCTTCGACGACGAAGCCCGACACGCCGTTCTCGATGACTTCCGGCACCGAGCCGCGGTTGAACGCGATCACCGGCGTACCGCAGGCCATCGCTTCGATCATCACAAGGCCGAAGGGCTCCGGCCAGTCGATCGGGAACAGCAGCGCGTGCGCGTTGCCGAGGAACTCGGTCTTCTCGGCTTCACTGATTTCACCGATGTACTCGACGTGCGGCAGCGCGAAGAGTGGCTTGATCTCTTCTTCGTAATACGCGCGATCAGCCTTGTCGAGCTTCGCGGCGATCTTGATCTTCATGCCCGCGGCCTGCGCGATGCGGATCGCGCGATCGACGCGCTTTTCCGGCGAGATGCGGCCGAGGAACGCGAGATAGCCGGGCTTCACGTTCGGGATCGGCTTGAGCAGGTTTTCCGGCAGGCCGTGATAGACGGTCGACAGCCAGTTAGCCTGCGACAGCGGCTGACGCTGGTTGTCCGAAATCGAAATGACGGGCACATCGTTGAACGTGCTGAAGATCGGCTGCAGTTCGGGCAGATCGAGACGGCCGTGCATGGTCGTCAGGAACGGCACCGGCTGGCGCGCGAACAGCGAGAACGGGTAATAGTCGATGTGGAAATGCAGCACGTCGAACTCATCGGCGCGGCGGCGGACTTCTTCGAGCAGCAGCATGTGCGGCGCCATCGTGTCGCGGATGGTCGGGTCGAGGCGCAGCGCCTGCGGCCAGAATGCTTCGAGCTTCGCGGACGTCTGCGAATCACCGCTCGCGAAGAGCGTGACGTCGTGTCCGGCATCCACAAGTGCCTCGGTCAGATAAGACACCACGCGTTCCGTGCCGCCGTACAGCTTCGGCGGAACAGCCTCGTGGAGGGGCGCGATTTGAGCGATTCGCATGTCGTGAAACTCCTAATGAAAGGTCAGGCTAAGTGCTGCTGTCGTGTTGACGTTGGAAGCGAATCGCTCGGCTCGGGCGAAGCTTTCCGCGGCGCGATTGCCGCGGCGCTGGAGCTGATGCTCGAGTGAAAAAGCGGGGTCGCTGATCACCGGTTTGTCGCGCAGGCGTTCCAACGAAGCAAATAAGGTTCCACGTCTCAAAAACCGCCGCGCGCCAGCAATTAACGCGCATTCGCTTTGGCGGTTGACTGGAACTTGCAAAAACCTGTCGATGACCTAAGGGCAAACCCGTAGCGAATTATGGAGCTTTTTACAGAGCGCAGCAGGCAGTCATTTCAACTTATTTACCTTGTTACAAGGGGGAAACACTTTGCAAACCCCTGTTTATTAGGGATGTTCTACATTTGAGCACGGGCTTCGACGACGCGCGGGTCGCGACACGTACGTGCGGAGGCGGACTGGCGCATTTGCGGCGCTGCAGCATCTGCCGCCGATGCCTGGCGCGGGACATGCTTTTCCGACCCTTGCGTCTGGCTGAACGGTCGGCCCGGCGAGCGCTGCATCGCAAAAGTCGCGCAGTGTGCTTACAATGCGCGCCCGTTGGCTCTGGGCGACAGCCCCATGTTTGGCGCGGACGATGTTCGGATGGCCACACGCACCGAGCGTCATATGCCCGAAGACGCGTTGCCCCCGCCCGATACTGGCTACAATTCGGGATGGAGACGGCGCAGCGTCGCCTCGCTTGACGTCAGTCGCGCCGGATCGGGCGACGCATCGCATGCCGGTTGCCGCAGACCGCACCGCGCATGGCAGTGCCCGAAGGCGCAACATACGCTCAACCGCTCTACGACCAAAAAAGACCATTGGACCAACTCACCGTCTCTCAGCGTAACGCGCACAACGCGAAGCTTTCGAGCTACGCACACCGACCGCTCGCGTTCCTGTTGCGTTACATCCGCCGGCACCCGGTGGCGCATGCCATCGTGCTCTTCAGCGTGTTCGCGGCAGTCGGCTGCGCCCTCGCCTCCCAATACGCGATCAAACATCTGATCGACGTGCTCGGACAAGGCCGCGGGCATCCCGGCCCGCTCTGGGGCGCGTTCATGATCCTGGTCGGCCTGATCGCCGCCGACAACCTGCTGTGGCGGGTCGGCGGATGGGTCGGCGCGCACGTGTTCGTGATCGTCACAGGCGACTTGCGCAAAGACCTGTTCTCCTACCTGTCCGGCCACTCGCCGACGTATTTCTCCGAAAAGCAGCCGGGCATGCTCGCGAGCCGCATCACGGCGACATCGAACGCGATCTACACCTCCGAAAACGTGATGGCGTGGAACGTCCTGCCGCCGTGCATCGCGGTGCTGGGCGCGATCGTGATGATCGTCACCGTGAACCCGTTGATGGCGGCCGGCTTGATGCTCTCGTCGCTGGTTCTCTCGCTGATCCTCTACCGGCTCGCGAAACGCGGTTCGGCGCGGCATCACAGTTTCGCGTCGAAGGCGGCGTCGGTGGATGGCGAACTCGTCGACGTGATCGGCAATATGTCACTCGTGCGCGCGTTCGGCATGACCTTCCGCGAGCAAAAGCGCTTCGGCTCGACCGTGAAGGCCGAAATGGTCGCGCGCCAGCAAAGCCTGCTGTATCTCGAAAAGCTGCGTCTCTTTCACGCGGTCGTGACGGCGATTCTTTCCGCCGGCCTGCTCGGCTGGGCGCTGTGGCTGTGGTCGCAAGGCCGCGCGACGTCCGGCGACATCGTGCTCGTCAGTTCGCTCGGCTTCACGATTCTGCATGGCACGCGCGATCTCGCCGTCGCGCTCGTGGATGTGACGCAGCACGTCGCGCGTCTCGCCGAAGCCGTGCAGACGCTGCTCGAGCCGCACGGCATGCCGGACCGCTCGGATGCGACCGAGCTCGTGCCGCAAGGCGGGCGCGTCGATTTCGAAGGCGTCACGTTCGCATACCCGCGCCGCCGCCCGATTCTCGACAACTTCCATCTGCATATCGAGCCGGGCCAGCGCGTCGGGCTGATCGGCAAGTCGGGCGCGGGCAAATCGACCGTGCTCGCGCTCCTGCAACGCTTCTACGAGACGCAGAAAGGCAGCATCAGGATCGACGGCCAGGATATCGGCGCGATCACGCAGGACAGTCTGCGCCACGCGATCGCGCTCGTGCCGCAGGATATTTCCCTGTTCCATCGCACCGTGTTCGAGAACATCGCGTACGGGCGTCCGGAAGCGAGCCGCGAGGAAGTGCTCGCCGCCGCGCGCGAGGCGCGCTGCACGGACTTCATCGAGGCGATGCCCGAAGGCTTCGACACGATCGTCGGCGACCGCGGCGTGAAGCTGTCGGGCGGCCAGCGCCAGCGCATCGCGATCGCGCGCGCGATCCTCAAGAACGCGCCGATTCTCCTGCTCGACGAAGCGACCTCCGCGCTCGACAGCGCATCGGAGGAAGCGATCCAGCAGGCGCTCGACCGGCTGATGGTCGGCCGCACGGTGATCGCGATCGCACACCGGCTGTCGACGCTGCAGAACTTCGACCGCATCATCGTGATGAGCGCGGGCAAGGTCATCGACGACGGCTCGCCACAGGAATTGCGCGATCGTCCGGGGCTGTATCGCGAGTTGCTCTCGAAGCAGCACGGCAAGGTGCCGTCGATCGTCGCGACGCCGCACAAGCAGCCTGCTTGATCAGGTTTCAAAGAAGAAAAGCCGCTGTTCCTTGACGGACAGCGGCTTTTTTACGCCTTCAGATCCCGCATGAAGTTGTCGCGCCAGACCGAGACATTGTTCTCGCGCAGTTGCGCCATCATTTCGTCGTAGCGCGCTTTTCGCTCGTTGAGAGGCATCTGGAGCGCGGCGGCGAGCGCATCGGCCATGCCGTCGACGTCGAGCGGGTTGACGATGAGCGCCGCCGTCAGTTCGCGCGCCGCGCCCGCGAACTGCGAGAGCACCAGCACCCCGGGATCGTCCGGGTCTTGGGCCGAAACGTATTCCTTCGCGACCAGATTCATGCCGTCGCGAAGCGGCGTGACGAGGCCCACATGCGCTTCGCGAAACAGCGCCGCGAGCACCGGCCGCTCGTACTGCCGATGGATATAGCGGATCGGCGTCCAGTCGAGCTCGGCGTACCGGCCGTTGATGCGGCCCGACTCCGCTTCGAGCTGCAGACGGATGTCGCGGTAGGCGTCGACATCCGTGCGGGTCGGCGGCGCGATCTGCAGGAAGGACACGTTGTTGCGCTGATGCGAGTCGTGCTCGATCAGCCGCTCGAACGCGCGGAACCGCTCGACGAGACCCTTCGAATAGTCCAGGCGATCGACGCTCATCACGAGCTTGCGATGATGCAGCGTCGACTTGACGATCTCGACATCGCGCCCGCTTTCGCCGTGTTTCGCGAGCGCGGCGATTTCATCGGGATAGACGCCGATCGGATACGCGGCGGCGCTGAGCGTCCGGCCGAACGCACGCACGTCGACCGGCTTCGCGCCGTCGCGCCGCAACGCGCCGCCCGCCTCCGTCTCGACGTACTCGCAGAACGCGCGCAGATCCGGCTCCGTCTGAAAGCCGAGCAGATCGAACGCGCAGAGCGCCTCCACCAGCTCGCGATGGCGCGGCACGGCGAGCAGAATCTGCGAAGCGGGAAACGGAATATGCAGAAAGAATCCAATGCGATTCTTCACGCCCAATGCGCGCAGCGCCTGCGCGAACGGAATCAGGTGATAGTCGTGCACCCAGATCACGTCGTCGGGCTTGAGCAGCGGCGCGAGCTGCGCGGCGAGCCAGCGATTCACGCGGCAATAGCCGTCGTATTCGTGTCGATCGAACTCGATCAGATCCGCACGATAGTGAAACGCCGGCCAGAGCGTCGCGTTCGAAAACCCGCGGTAGTACTGGTCGTAATCGCGCCGCACGAGCCCGATGGTCGCGAAGGTCACCGGGCCGTGTTCTTCGAGCTTGATGTCGTCGGGCGCAGAAGTCAGCACGTCGCCGCTCCAGCCAAACCACATGCCGCCGGTTTCCTTGAGCGCGTCGTACACCCCGACCGCGAGACCGCCCGCCGCGGGGCCGCCTTCGGAAATCGGCGCGACGCGGTTCGAAACGATGATGAGGCGGCTCACGCGTGCTTCCCCGCTGTGCCCCCGATCACTTGCAGCCAGTCGAGCAACAGTTCCACCGACTCGATGCGCGCCCGCGCGACCGTATCGCCGGGACCGATTTTCACCGAAAGTCCATCGAACTCGTTGACGACGGCGAAGCCTTTTTCGTCGGTGAGATCGTCGCCGATGAACACGGGCTTGCGCCCCGTGAACGGCGGCTCGGCCATGTAGGCGCGCACCGCGCGTCCCTTGTCGACGTCCTTCGGCTTGATCTCGTAGACCATCTTGCCCGGCTGGAGAACGTACGCGTCGGCATAGTCGGCGACGAGCTTTTCGGTCGCCACGCGCGCGGCCGGTTCACGATCTGGCGCGTTTCGGTAGTGCAGCGCGAGCGCCGCGCCCTTGATTTCGAGCAGCATGCCGGGATTCGCGCTGACGACCTTCTCGAGCGCGTGCTCCATGCGCAGCAGCCGCTCGTCGTTGAAGCCGATGCGCTGCACGTCGCCGTTGGAATCGCGCCGCTCCGCGCCATGCATGCCCGCGACGGGCAAATCCGCCATCTGCAGAAACGAATCAATGTTGTCGATGCCGCGCCCCGATATGACCGCGACCGCGCCGTTGGTCGCGCGCCGGAGCGCCGCCAGGATGTCCGGGACCGAGCGCGGAACGAAAATGCCATCGGGCGTGGAAGCGAGTTCGACGAGCGTGCCGTCGAAATCGAAGAAAAAGGCGGTCTCGGCAAGAGACAGGGAATCGGGAAGAATTTGCATCGATCTTGAGCCTGTGGTTTGCCTGTGATGGGGCGCGCGCCCGGTTCGGACGACGCAACGCGTGCGCATCTTACCGCGCAACGGCTTTCGATTAGGAAAGGTCTTAGCTTACAGTCTTGGCGACTCGCCCTTTCAGCGCGCTTGAACCGTGCGGCAAATCGTCTCAAAAATAGTCCGATAGCGACATGATGCGCTGGCGGCGCTGCGAAAGGCGTGTATTTTGAGACACGTATCCGTATCGAATCATCCTGCAACACGCCTCCCGATGCACGCTTCGTTCCTCGATTTCTTCCGCCGCCCGCTACGCTTCATCGCCCTTTTTGCGCTGTGCGCGCTCGGCGCCTGCTCGAAGCCGGCAGAGCCGTGGCGCCTGACCGACGTATCGGGCCATCTGCCGGACCTGGATTTTTCCCTCGTCGACGACGGCGGCGCCCATGTCACCGGACAATCGTTCGCGGGCCGCACGACGCTCGTCTATTTCGGCTACACGCATTGCCCTGATGTCTGCCCGGAAACGATGGCGCGGCTCATGCAGGTTTTGCAGCGCGTCGGGCCGGACGCGGACAAGACGCGCATCGTGTTCATCTCCGTCGATCCGGCGCGCGATACGCCCGCGCTCTTGCGCGCCTACGTGCGCGCGTTCGACGACAAACACGCAGTCGGCCTGACGGGCACGGATCGCGCGATCGAATTGGTCGCACAGCGTTATCGCGTCGCGTATCAGATGGAGAAGCGCGATGCGAGCGGCGCATACGAAGTCACGCATAGCTCCGCCGTCTATATCTTCGATGCCGCCGGTCATGCGCGCCTGCTCGCGACCGATCACGATTCCATCGAAGCCATCGCGAGCGATCTGAAGCGCGTGATCCACGCGAAGGACGCCTGACGATGGGCACGCTTCTGTACTGGCTCGATCCGTGGGAGCCGTCGCCAACGGTCGTGATCGCCGTGCTCGTCGCCGGGATTCTGTTCGCGCGCGGCGCGCGGCATGCGCGGGTGCCGGTTGGGCGGCGCATCGCTTTCTGGTTCGGTTTGACGGCGCTATACGTCGCGCTGCATACGCGCCTCGATTACTTCTTCGAGCACGAGTTCTTCATGCATCGCCTGCAGCATCTCGTGCTGCATCATCTCGGGCCGTTTCTGATCGCGTTGTCGTATCCCGGCGCGGCGCTGCGCGCGGGCATTCCGTTCGCCTGGCGGCGGCGCTGGCTGCTGCCGGCCATGCAAACACGCGTCGCGCGCATGTTCTTCGATATCGTCTTCAACCCGGTGATCGCGGTCACGCTGTTCGTCGGGCTGATCTACTTCTGGCTGCTTTCGCCGATCCACTTCAAGGCGATGCTCGACTACCGGCTCTATCGCGTCATGAACTGGAGCATGGTCATCGACGGCCTGCTGTTCTGGTGGCTGATTCTCGACCCGCGCCCGGCGCCGCCCGCGCGGCTCGCGCCCGGCCGGCGGACTCTCGTGGTGATCGCCGCGATTCCGCCGCAGATCATCCTCGGCGCGTACATCTTCTTCACGCCGCATGAGTTGTATCCGATCTATTCGATCTGCGGCCGCGCGTTCACCTGGATCACGCCGATGCGCGATCAGCAGATCGGCGGCCTTCTGCTCTGGATTCCCGGCTCGATGATGAGCGTGATCGGCGCGCTGATCGCGCTGCGTCACTGGATGCGGCTGTCGGCACGGTCGCGACTGCGAAAAGAGCGCGAAGCCGAAAAGTCAGCGCGTCATGAAGGCAGGCCGGGACGGCGCATCCAGACGTGCGGAATGCCGTCTTCGTCATGCACGCCCGACGACGGCTCGAAGCCGAACGCGCCGTAGAAGCGCTGCAGGTGCGCTTGCGCGTGCAGGCTGATCGGCTGATCGGGCCATTGCTCGAGGATGCGCTCGATGGCGCGCTCGAGCATCGCGTTGCCGAGCTTCATGCCGCGGAAGTTCGCGGTCGTCAGCACGCGGCCGATGCGCACATCCTTCTCGCTTTCGTCCGGACAGCCGGGCAACAACACGCGCAGATAGCCGGCGAGCGCCGGGCGCTTTTCGCCCTCGCCATAGGCGAAGAGATGCCACGCATCGACGTCGAATCCGTCGATATCGCCATACACGCAATTCTGCTCGACGACGAACACGGCGCTGCGCGCGGCGAGCATGTCGTAGACCTCGGCGGTCGTCAGGTCGTCGAAGCGCTTCCAGCGCCATTCGAGTTGGGAGAGTCGGTCGGTCATGGGAGTCGTGTGCCAGAAGTACGGAGATTATGCCGCTCGGTGAGATGACACGAAATCGTGGGCAAAAACAGCGCGCAAAAAGAAAAAGCCCTGACGAATCAGGGCTTTTTACTTGGAGGCGCGGACCGGAGTCGAACCGGTCTAAACGGCTTTGCAGGCCGCTGCATAACCGCTTTGCTACCGCGCCGTTATGCGTTCTGATGCGTGCCGCCGTTCCGACGACAAACTCACCAAACAAAAAGGGAAGCTTGGCTTCCCCTTTGACTGGAGCGGGAGACGAGTCTCGAACTCGCGACCTCAACCTTGGCAAGGTTGCGCTCTACCAACTGAGCTACTCCCGCATTATCCTGCGACGCTGCTACTGCCGATTTCCGATGCTTCGTTACGCTGAGCCAATGAGCGCCGATCACATCGAAAATTTCAAATCTGGAGCGGGAGACGAGTCTCGAACTCGCGACCTCAACCTTGGCAAGGTTGCGCTCTACCAACTGAGCTACTCCCGCATATTTGCTGCCGGACTCTTCTGCTACTTCGCTTGCTGCGTCGCGCCGTGCATCAGAGAAACGAGATTATGTAGAAGGCAAACAGGGCTGTCAACTGTTTTGTGAGAGGAATTTGGCGCTGCGTTTTCCCGATTGCGCAACATCTGCGCATGCGCACGCTGCCATGTCACAGCATGCCGCCGCGCTCGCGGATCTGCGGCCACGCGAGCTTCATGTAGTAGAGCATCGACCAGACCGTGAGGAACGCGGCGACATAGATGAGCCACAAGCCCCATACGCGCGCGTCGAGAACCCATTGCGTGCCGGCGATCCTGAGCGGCCCATAGAACAGCAGCATCGGAATGGCGACCATCTGGCATACGGTCTTGAACTTGCCGAGCTGGTTCACCGCGACACTCTTCGACGCGCCGATCTGCGCCATCCATTCGCGCAGCGCCGAGATCGTGATCTCCCGCCCGACGATGATCAGCGCGATCACCGCGTTCAGGCGCCCGAGTTGGACGAGCACGAGCAGCGCGGCGGTGACCATCAGCTTGTCGGCGACCGGGTCGAGGAACGCGCCGAACGACGACGTCTGATCGAGCTTGCGCGCGAGAAAGCCGTCGAACCAATCGGTGAGTGCGGCGAGCACGAAGATGAGCATGCCGAGCAAATTGCGATGCTCCGGGCTCATCATCATGTCCGGTAAATAGAACACGCCCACGACGAGCGGAATCAGCACGATTCGCAGCCACGTCAGGAAGATCGGTAGATTGAACGGCATGGGCGAAAGCGGTTGAGGGACGTGTAAGGAAGCCGCCATTGTGCCGCGTCGACCCCGCGCTCACAAGGCGCGGGCGAGCGCGGCGCGCCTTCTGGCGGGCCTTTCCTGCTCAATGCAACTGACGATAAATCTGCTGCGCGAGCGCGAGCGAAATGCCTTCGACGCTCGCCAGATCCTCGACGCTCGCCGCCTGCACGCCGCGCAGTCCGCCAAAGCGCGACAAAAGCTTCTGGCGTCGCTTGGCGCCGACGCCTTCCAGCTCTTCCAGCCGCGAGGTCTGCCTCGCCTTCGCCCGCTTCGCGCGCATCCCGGTGATGGCGAAGCGATGCGCCTCGTCGCGGATCTGCGCGACCAGCATCAGCGCCGCGCTTTCCTTGCCGAGTTCGAGCGCGGGCCGGCCGTCGGCGAAGACGAGCGTTTCGAGTCCTACCTTGCGCCCTTCTCCCTTCGCGACGCCGACCAGCATGCCGTGATCCAGCCCGAGCTCGGAAAACACCTGCCGCGCGATTTCGACCTGGCCCTTGCCGCCGTCGATCAAGACGATGTTCGGCAGCGTGCCGCCCGCGGCCACGGCGGTCGCGGCGTCGGGCGTGACGTTGGGATCGGCCGCGTCGTCGGGCTGCAGGGTCGTGGCTTCGTCATTCGCGTTCGCGGCGGCCTGCGCGACCATCTTTTCGTAGCGGCGCGTCAGCACCTGGCGCATCGCGGCGTAGTCATCGCCGGGCGTGATGCCGGCGATGTTGTAGCGCCGGTATTCGCCCGATTGCATCTTGTGATGGTGATACACGACGCACGATGCCTGCGTCGCCTCGCCCATCGTATGACTGATATCGAAGCACTCGATGCGCAGCGTCGCGAGGTCGTCCATCTCCATGCCGAGCGTGTCCGCGAGCGAGCGCGTGCGTGCCTGCTGCGAGCCTTGCTCCGACAAAAGACGCGCGAGTGCGAGCTTCGCATTGTTTTCGGCCATCGACAGCCACGCGCGCTTCTGCCCCTGCGGCTGGCGCAGCAGCGTCACCCTGTGTCCCGCCTGCTCGATCAGTAGCTCGACGAGCTGGCGGCTCGACGGCGCATGGCTCACGACGAGCACCGGCGGGACGCGATTGCCGATGTAGTGCTGCGCCATGAACGCTTCGAGCACTTCGGATTCGAGCGCGCCTTCGCGGAGCGTGGCTTCGCTTTCGTCTGATGCGTCCGCGGAATCCGCCGCGTCTGGTTCGGCATCGTCTTCGAAGGGCTGCTCACTCGCTTCGATCTCCGGCGCCGGCACATCGACGAGCGCGCCCGGCGCCGCTTCGACGATTTCGTCGTCGTCGAGACCTTCATCGTCTTCATCGCCGAGGGCCATCGCGCTTTCGACGTGCGCCGGGAAATACGCCTTGTCGCCCAGATGCCGGCCGCCGCGCACCATCGCGAGATTCACGCAGATCTTGCCGCCGAGCGCGACGACCGCGAGGATATCGACGTCGCTCTCGCCGCCCACTTCGATCGCCTGCTGATGCAGCACGGTCGCGAGCGAGCTCATCTGATTGCGCACGGCCGCGGCCTGCTCGAACTTCAGATCGGCGGCGAACGCGTGCATCTTCTGCTCGAGCTCCTTCATCACTTCGCCCTGACGTCCGAGCAGAAAGCGCGATGCGTTCGACACATCGCGCGCGTAATCTTCCTCGCTGATCAGGCCAGTGCACGGCGCGGTGCAGCGTCCGATCTGATGCAGCAGACACGGCCGCGTGCGGTTGCTGAACACCGAATCCTCACACGTGCGCAACTGGAACACGCGCTGCAGGATCTGGATGCTCTCGCGCACCGCCCACGCGCTCGGGAACGGGCCGAAGTACTGGTTCTTCTTGTCGACCGCGCCGCGGTAATACGCCATGCGCGGAAACTTGTGGCCGGTGAGCTTGAGCAGCGGATACGACTTGTCGTCGCGAAAGAGAATGTTGTAGCGCGGCGCGAGCGCCTTGATCAGATTGTTTTCGAGCAGCAGCGCTTCAGCTTCCGAGCGCGTGACGGTCGTCTCGATCTTGCGGATGCGCGTGACCATCATCGCGATGCGCGGCGAATGCAGCGTCTTCGTGAAGTAGCTCGACACGCGCTTCTTCAGATTGCGCGCCTTGCCGACGTAGAGCACGTTGCCCTCGCCGTCGTAATAGCGGTACACGCCGGGCAGATGCGGCAGTTGCGCGAGCGTCTTTTTCGGATCGAAGTCCGCGGGTTCCGGATCGGACGGCTTGTCCGCCTTACGCGGATCGGAAGCGGGTTCGTGTGCGGCGGAATCAGTCATGCAGCGAAGTCGCGAGGATGCGGGGACGGCACGGGCGGACGAGCCTACGCCGCGCCGCGGGCGGTATCTTAGAATCGCCAGTTTAGAACATTACGCCGCGCGCCTTCGTCCCATGACTTCGCATCCCGACGCCACGAAAGCCCCAGAACTCGCCTGCGACATCTTCTGCGCGGTGGTCGACAACTTCGGCGACATCGGCGTGTGCTGGCGCCTCGCGCGGCAATTGAGCGCCGAACATGGCTGGCGCGTGCGGCTTTTCGTCGACGATCTGACCGTGTTTCATGCGCTCTGCCCGGAAGTCGACGCGACGCTCGATCGACAGCAGGCCCAGGGCATCGTCATCGAGCACTGGCGCGAGCCGGCGCACGCGGGCGACACGCTCGCCATCGCCGATGTCGTGATCGAAGCGTTCGCGTGCGAGCTGCCGCATGCGTATATCGCCGCGATGGCGCGCCGCGCGCCGAAGCCCGTGTGGATCAACCTCGAATATCTGAGCGGCGAGGACTGGGTCGCCGATTTCCACATGCGGCCGTCCCCGCACCCGCGTTATCCGCTCGACAAGAGCTTCTTCTTTCCGGGACTCGGCGAGGGTACGGGCGGCGTGCTGAAGGAACGCGATCTCGATGCGCGGCGCGCGCGCTTCGATGCGGCGGCGTGGTGGAAGGAGCGCGTCGGTATCGAACGGCCCGGCGCCGGCGCGACGGTCGTATCGCTGTTCGCCTATGAAAACCCAGCCGTCGATGCGCTCCTTGCTCAATGGCGCGACGGCGCCGCGCCGATCGTCCTGCTCGTTCCGGAAGGCCGCATTTCGGGCGCGCTCGCCCGCTTTTTCGACGTGCCGAAGTTCGCCGCCGGTGTAACGGCGCGCGCGGGCGCGCTGGAAGCCCATGCGCTCGGCTTCGTCGAGCAACCGCGTTTCGACGAACTGCTCTGGGCCGCCGACATCAATTTCGTGCGCGGCGAAGATTCCTTCGTGCGCGCGCAATGGGCGAGAAAGCCGTTCATCTGGCACATCTATCCGCAAGCCGATGATGCCCATCTGCCGAAGCTCGACGCCGCGCTCGCGCACTACACGGGCGCGCTCGATCCGACCGCGCGGAATGCGGTCTCGCGCTTTTGGCATGCATGGAACGGCGCGGGCGTGCCGGACTGGCCCGATTTCTGGCGGCACCGCGCGGCGCTCGACGCACGCGCCGCGCGCTGGGCCGACGAACTCGCCGGCATCGGCGATCTGGCGGGCAATCTTGTCGCGCACGTCGCCGCGCGCCGGGTCGGATGAATCGCGCGCCGCCCTTTCCTGCCCGGTCATACGACTGGCCAAATAAGCAAAAACTCAGTTAAAATAAGCGGTTATCCGAGGAATCGGGCGGCGCGAAGAATCGAGTGCACGAGCGCGTGCAGCCCGGACGGCCAGAATGCACATTCCTCGTTTGCAATTCATTTCAGGCATTCCAGCCAAAATCCATTCGTACAGGACCCAGTTTTATGAAGACCGCACAAGAACTCCGCGTCGGCAACGTCGTCATGATCGGCAGCGATGCCATGGTCGTGCAGCGCGCCGAGTACAACAAGTCGGGCCGCAACGCCGCCGTCGTCAAGATGAAGTTCAAAAACCTGCTGACGAACGCCGGCATGGAGACCGTGTACAAGGCGGACGACAAGTTCGACGTCGTCGTGCTCGACCGCAAGGAAGTCTCGTACTCGTACTTCGCAGACCCGATGTATGTCTTCATGGACGCCGACTACAACCAGTTCGAAGTCGAAGCCGAAATGATGGGCGACGCGCTCAACTACCTCGAAGACGGCATGGCGTGCGAAGTCGTGTTCTACAACGAGAAGGCCATCTCGGTCGAACTGCCGACCACGCTGGTTCGCGAAATCGTCTACACGGAACCGGCCGTCAAGGGTGACACGTCGTCGGGCAAGGTGCTGAAGACTGCGAAGCTGAACACCGGTTTCGAACTGCAAGTGCCGCTCTTCTGCAACATCGGCGACAAGATCGAAATCGACACCCGCACGAACGAATATCGCAGCCGCGCGTAATCCAGCCGCGACTCAGTCGTAAGCCAGGCGTCCGATGTAACGGACCGCCGCCCGGCTTCAAGAAAAGCGCCCCTTCGCGGGCGCTTTTTCTTTTGCATGAATTTTTTGACAATTTCAGGCAAACTTTACCGGTTTCATCCCGTTGGTTTTCGGTGCCAATCGACCGATGGATTCGCGTCCGGACCGCGCGGACCGTTCTGATCGGAAAAATTAACTGGTGGCACGATTTCTGCTCTTCATGCAGATCAAGTTTTCGGAACCGACATGCCGAACATGCCATTCGCCGGAAGCCGGTTTCTTGGCGCTGCGGCGCTCGTGATGACGGCGCTCGCTTTCAGCGGGTGCAAGTCGACGCCGTCAGCATCGGCGAACACGGGCGGCGAGGTCGCCAGCGACGACGCCGCGCTCGCCGCTCGCGTGAAGGCCGCCCTCGTCGCCGATCCGGGACTGAAAGCCCTGCCGATGAGCGTTGCGACGTATCGCGGCGTCGTGCAGTTGTCCGGATATGTGGATTCAGAGGTGCAGATCCAGAAAGCGCTCGCCGTAGCGCGAGGCGTGCCGGGCGTGCAGTCGGTGAGCAACGAACTGCACCTCAGGCCGCAATGACACGCTTGCGGCAAAGATGACGAACGAGGGAGTGACGCAGGACAAAAAACGCAGCGGGAAAGTGACGAAGCGCCAGACGCCGGAACGCGAGGCGCCGAGGCGTCATATCCCGCCCACGACACGCCCGAGCCTGAACGAGCGACGGCGCAATACAGTCCACTTTGATACGTTGGTCCGCCATGCCACACGCACTGATTGTCGAAGACGATCCCAATAGCCTCTCCGGCCTGTCCGCGATCCTCGCGGCAGACGGCTTTTCCGTCGATACCGCGACGACGCTCGCCGAAGCGCGCTCCGCACTGACCCGCTTCATCCCCGATGTCGTGCTGATCGACCTGAATCTGCCCGACGGCAGCGGTCTCGATCTGCTGCCGAGCCTGCCGTCGCAACCGCCCGATGGCGCGCTGCCCGTCATCGTGATGACCGGCAATGCAACCGTCGAAAGCGCGATCGAAGGCCTGCGGCACGGCATCTGGGACTATCTGCTGAAACCGGTGAACATTCCGCGGCTGCGCAGCCTGCTTGCGCGCATTCCGCGGCCGTACGAGCTCACCGAAGAAGTCCAGGCGCTACGTTCGACGCTGCGCGAGCTCGGCCACTTCGGCGACATGATCGGCCGTAGCGCGGCGATGCAGCACGTCTACGATCTCATCGAGCATACGGCGCCCACGGAAGCCGCCGTGTTGATCTGCGGCAATCCAGGCACGGGCAAGAAGATCGCGGCGCGCACGATTCATCAGTTGAGCCGCCGCCGCAAGGGTCCGTTCGTGACTTTCGACTGCTCCGCGCATCGCACCGCCAGCGACGGCTCGCAGCGCACGATGGAAAGCGTTCTCTTCGGCCATGAGCGCAACGCGTTCGCGGGCGCCGAGAATCGTGAGCCGGGTCTGCTCGAACAGGCAGGCGGCGGCACGCTGTTCCTCGATCAGATCGATTCGCTGCCCGCCGCGCAACAGGAAGCGCTCCTGCGTGCGCTCGATTCGCAGACCTTCATGCGCGTCGGCGGCAGCAACCGGATCATGACCGACTTTCGCCTGATCGCCGCGTCCCGCACGCCGATACGCGAAGCGGTCGCGAGCGGCGCGATGCGCGAGGATCTGTTCCAGCGGCTGTCGGCGTCGTCGATCATGCTGCCGCCGCTCTCCGAACGCGACGACGACATTGCGCTGATCGCCGAGACGCTCGTCGACGAACTGAATCGCGAGAATCACATCGCGGGCATCACGAGCGGATCGCCGAAGCGCGTGAGTCCGGCGTTCATCCGCGAGTGCATCGCCAACGAATGGCCCGGCAACGTGCGCGAGATGCGCGAGCGCGTGCGGCGCGCCTATCACGCGTCGGGCGAGACGATCGAAACGCTGCGCGTCGACGAACCGGGCGGCCTGGGCGGTCGCGGGCTGAACGGCAGCAGCGTGCAGGTGACGGTCGGCACCGCGCTCGCGGACGTCGAGGACATGCTGATCCGCGCGACGCTCGAAGCGGTCGGCGGCACGCGTCATCGTGCAGCGACCCTGCTCGGCATCAGCCCGAAGACGCTCTACAACAAGCTGCAGCGAATGAAGCTGGAATCGTCGTGATTGCGTCTGACTGAATAAGAAACGCCACGGAATCCGTGGCGTTTTTCGTTCAACCGAGCATTTCTGTGACCAGCGCGCGCGCCGCCTGATACTCCGCCTGCGCCTGCAGCTTGCTCCAGCGCAGCGCCTTGCCGCGCGGCCGCATCTGCCGAATGCGCTGCTCCGACGCCTTCGAAGGCGTGTAGCGCAACTGCTCGAGCACCTTGCCCGCCTCCGCCGGCTGATTGCAGATCAGCACCATGTCGCAGCCCGCGGTGAGCGCGGCTGTCGCGGCTTCGGTGAGCGTGCCGCCGGCGCGCGCCGCTTCCATCGAGAGATCGTCGCTGAAGATCGCGCCGTTGAAGCCGAGCTTGCCGCGCAGAATGTCCTGCAACCAGATGCGCGAGAAGCCGGCGGGCTTGTCGTCGACTTGCGTGTAGATGACGTGCGCCGGAATCACCGATGCCAGCGACATGCCCAGCCAGTCGTACGGCCGCACATCGGCGGCCAGGATTTCGTCGAGCGGGCGGTCGTCGGTGGGCAGCGCGACGTGCGAATCGGCCTCGGCGAAACCGTGACCCGGAAAGTGCTTGCCGCAGTTCGCCATGCCCGCGAGCGCGAGACCGTGATTCAGGCTCTTCGCGAGCATCGTGACGACGCGCGGATCGCCATGCAGCGCGCGATCGCCGATCACCTTCGACTGTCCGTAGTTCAGGTCCAGCACCGGCGTGAAACTCATGTCGATGCCGCACGCGCGCAATTCCGCCGCGAGCACGTAGCCGAACGCGGTCGCGGCCCTGGTCGCGGCGAGCACGTCGCGGTCCCACAGTTCGCCGAGCAAGCCCGGCGCGGGCAGCGCGGTGAAGCCGTCGGTGCGAAAGCGCTGCACGCGGCCGCCTTCGTGATCGACGGCGATCAGAATGTCGTCGCGCACCGCGCGGATTGCATCGGTCAGTGCGACGAGCTGCGCGCGATCCGTGAAGTGCCGCGCGAAGAGAATGATGCCGCCCGTCATCGGATGCGTGAGGCGCTCGATATCCGCGTCGGTCAGCGTCGTGCCGGCGACGTCATACATGACGGGGCCGGGAGTGCGTTTCATCGAATTCAATTGGCTTCTTGTCTTGGTTGGATTGAAATCAGCGCGCTTTTATGCGCGCTCGTCCGGCGTTTCCGCGATCACGAACGACACCGCGTAGTCGCGCTCGTCGCTGACCGTCACCTTCGCGGTGATGCCGCGCGCTTCTAGCCACTGCGCGAGCTCGCCCGATGCTGCGATCATGGGCTTGCCGCTCGGCTCATTGAGCGTTTGCAGCGCGCGCCAGGTCATCGGCCAGCGCATGCCGAGGCCGATCGCTTTCGAGAACGCTTCCTTGGCCGAAAAGCGCGTCGCGAGAAACGCGATGCCGCGCACTTCAGAGCGCGCGTTGCGCGCGTGATAGATGCGCAGCTCGTCGGGCCCGAGCACCTTTTCGGCGAAGCGGCCATTGGTGCGCCTCATCACCGCCGCGACGCGGCTCACTTGCACGACGTCCGTGCCGATTCCGTAGATGGCCATGACGTGCGGTTACCGGGCGTTGACCGACGCGAGGCGCGAGGCGACCATGATCGCCTTCATCTCGCGCACGGCGTTGTCCCAGCCGGCGAAGATCGAATGCGCGACGATCGCGTGCCCGATATTCAATTCGACGATGCCCGGCAGCGCCGCGATCGCCTGCACATTGGTGTAGTGCAGGCCGTGGCCCGCGTTCACCTTCAGTCCGAGCGAATTGCCAAAATCGACGCTCGCCGCGACGCGCTCGAACTCGCGCTGCTGCCCGGCTTCGTCGTGCGCTTCGGCATAGCGGCCCGTATGCAGTTCGATGACGGGCGCGCCCGCTTCCTGCGCGGCGCGAATTTGCGTCTCGTCCGGATCGATGAACAGCGACACGCGCGCGCCCGCATCGGCAAGTTGCCTGCACGCGGCCTTCACCCCTTCGAACTGGCCGGCGACGTCCAGCCCGCCTTCGGTCGTCAGCTCGGCGCGTTTTTCAGGCACGAGACAGACATCGTGCGGCTTGATTTCGCAGGCGATGTCGAGCATCTCGCGCGTCACCGCGCATTCGAGATTCATGCGTGTTTTCAGGAGCGGCCGCAGCGTGCGCACATCGGCATCGACGATATGACGGCGATCTTCGCGCAGATGCAGCGTGATGGCGTCGGCGCCCGCTTCCTCGGCGGCGAGCGCCGCGCGGATCGGATCGGGATACGACGTGCCGCGCGCATTGCGCAACGTGGCGACGTGATCGATGTTCACGCCCAGATCGATCACGCTCGCAGGCGATGAGAGAAAGAAGCTCATAGTTTTTGCAGGTCGATCAATATCTGACGGGTGGCGAGCGGCGTGCCGCCCAGGTAATGATTCAGCAGGAAGCGCATCAGCGTCTTGCTCTGCGCGGCGGTCTGCGGATTCGTGTAGTCGTCGCGCTCCATGTCGATGAACGTCTGTCCCGACATCACCGGCCATTGCGTGTGGAGATCGTCGGAGGCGTCGCGCACGCCGCGGTCGGGATCGAAGACGTAGCGGCCTTCGGGCACGACCGGCTGGCGCGCGACGGTGCGCATGAGGTTCATCGCGTAGCCGGTTTCGCGCAGCAGCACGCGCTCGAAGGAACGCAGCACTTGCACGGCGGGCTCGTCGTGCCCGAGGCGCGAAAGCGTGAGGACATAGTGATTGAAGAGCGCCGGATGCGCGTCGTCGCGCGCGCAGAACTTGACCAGCAGCTCGTTCACGTAGAAGCCGCAGAGCAGCGCGTCACCGGCCAGGGGCAACATGCCGCCGACCCATTCGGCCGTCGTCAGCGTGCGGACTTCGCCCTTGCCTGACCACGACAGGCCGAGCGGCTGGAAGGTCTGCAACACGCCGCGCAGCGCGGAATGCGGACGTTTCGCGCCCTTCGCGACGAGCGCGATGCGCCCGTGGTCGCGCGAGAACACATCGATGATGAGGCTCGTCTCGCGATACGGATAACTGTGCAGCACGAAGCCCGGCTGCTCGGCGATGCGGAAATCGGAGCGCGGCTTGCGCGGCGCGCTCCCGCCCTCGGACGAAGAAGGCGAAGAAGACGAAGAAGGCGCGCGCGCACGCTTCTTCGCGGCCCGCGCGACGGGACGCTCGCTCGCGTCGAAATCGTCGTCAGGACGATCGTCGGCGGGAGGCATCATCCGGGCGTCGTTCGTGCCGTCGCTCATGTCCGCTCAATGCATTACTCGTAGCCGTATGCGCGCAGGCCCGCTTCGTTGTCCGCCCAGCCGCTCTTCACCTTGACGAAGGTTTCGAGATACACGGGGCCGTCGAAGAGCTTCTCCATGTCGAGCCGCGCCTCGGTGCTGATCTGCTTCAGCTTCGCGCCCTTCTGGCCGATGATCATCGCCTTGTGCATGTCACGATCGACGAGAATCGTCGCGAACACGCGGCGCAGGCGACCTTCCGTCTCGAACTTGTCGATGAGCACCGTGCTCGTGTACGGCAGCTCGTCGCCGGTCCAGCGGAACACCTTCTCGCGCAGGATTTCGGCTGCGAGGAAGCGCTCGCTGCGGTCGGTCAGATCGTCCTCGCCGTAGATCGGCTCGCCTTCCGGCAGATACGGCTTCACGACCGCCATCAGGCGTTTGATGTCGTCGGGATGCTTCGCCGACAGCGGCACGATCTCGCGAAAGTCGCGCAGTGCGGACATCTGCTGCATGAATGGAAACAGCGAATCCTTGTCGCCGACGCGATCGAGCTTGTTCGCGATCAGAAGCGTGGGCGTGCCGGTCGGAATCAGGTCGAGCACTTTCTGATCGTCGGGGCCGAAGCGGCCGGCTTCGATCACGAAGAGAATCGCATCGACGGATGTCAGCGTCGACGTCACCGCGCGGTTCAGCGAGCGGTTGAGCGCGCCGCTGTGGCGCGTCTGAAAACCGGGCGTGTCGACGAAGATGTACTGCGCGTCGTCGAACGTGTTGATGCCGGTGATGCGGTGGCGCGTCGTCTGCGCCTTGCGCGACGTGATGCTCACCTTCTGGCCGACGAGCGCGTTCATCAGCGTCGACTTGCCGACGTTCGGGCGGCCGACGATCGCGACCATGCCGCAACGGAAACCAGAGGTAGTAGGAGCGTTCATAGATGTGTGCGGCAAGAATTCGTTGGGGCGCGAATGCGCGATGGGCACGGCGGCGCGCGTCAGTGACCGGCGTCGGCAGCGCGCACGACGCGGCCCGCGGGCGCGTCCGGACCCGCGCCGTCGCGCGTCTCGGCGTCGGCCGCATGGTCGTCGTCACGGTCGGGGGAAGGCGCGGGCTTGTCCGTTTGGGCACTGCGCTCCGGCGCATGCGTGGTTTCACTCTTCGCCGCTTTCTCCGGCTTGTGTTCCGGCTTGTGGATCACGGCTCGCTCCGCTTTGTCGGCGGCTGCATACGCGCCCGCCGACGGCTCGACGTGCGTCGCCCGGATCACCGCGAGCGGCGCGGTGGCGGGCCGCTCCTGCGTGCTCTGCTGCGCGCCGTGCGGTCCATGATGACGCTCGCGCCGGTCGGGCGAGCGCAGATCGAGCGCGGCCTGAATGCCGGTGACGCCGGGCACCACTTCGAGCTGCGACAGCTTCGCCGCGCGCGCGCCTTTGCGCTTCGGTTTCATGCCGAGCGTCGGCGCGGCGGCCACCACTTCGTCGAGCGCCTTCTTGGCGGCCGCCTGTTCGGCCGCGCGACGGCTCGCGCCTGAACCCGATACTTTCACGTCGAGTTTCGGCACCGTGCATTCGACTTCGAATTGCTGATTGTGCGCGGCGCCGTGCGTCGCGATGACCGTGTAGGTCGGCAGCGCGATCTTGTGACCCTGGAGGTATTCCTGCAGGAGCGTCTTCGCATCCTTGCCGATGGTGCGCGGATCGATGTGATCCAGCACCGGCGTATAGAGGCGCTTGATGGCGGTGAACGCGGCGTCGAAGCCGCCGTCGAGGAAGATGGCGCCGAAGATGGCTTCGAGCGTGTCGGCGAGAATCGACGGGCGGCGGAAACCGCCGCTGCGCAGTTCGCCTTCGCCGAGACGCAGGTCTTCGGACACGTTCAGCGCCTGCGCAATCTCGTAAAGCGACTGCTGCTTGACCAGATTCGCGCGCACGCGCGACAGGTCGCCTTCGTCGAGTTTTCCGAATCGTTGGAACAAAAGCGCGGCCACCACGCAATTTAGAACGGAATCGCCGAGAAATTCGAGCCGTTCATTGTGCGTGGCGCTGTGACTGCGGTGGGTCATCGCCTGGCGCAGCAATTCCGCATTGCGAAATTCGTACCGCAGCCGGCTTTCCAACGGAGAAGATGGCATGGAGAGAGTATAACGCGGGCGCGAAGGCGGACGATTCCGCCGGTCGGCGCCGGAAAACGCGTGCCGAGACGGTGTTAGCCGCGCTTCTTCACGCCGTTTCGAAGCTTGTGTCGATCAGGAAGATGGCCGGCTGCTTTGCTTCAGGCGAGCCGGCGATGTATGTGTCGCTCTAGGATGTCACTCGAACCCGCCGATGCGCTTCAGATTGCTGAAGTTCATCCAGATGAAGAACGCGCGTCCGACAATGTTCTTGTCCGGCACGAAGCCCCAGTAGCGGCTGTCCGCGCTGTTATCGCGGTTGTCGCCCATCATGAAGTAGTTGCCCGGCGGGACCTTGCACGTGACGCCGCGCGCGTTGTAGTTGCAGTTGTCGCGGAACGGAAAGTCGTCCGCGCCGACGATGAACGGCGGCACCTGAGGATTGTTCAGGATGCGGTTCTTGCGGCCATCGAGGTCTTCCTCGAACTGCTTCGCGTAACCGATGCGCTCGTCATCGAAATAGTCGGGCAGCGCGGTTTCGGGCACCGGCTTGCCGTTGATCGTGAGCTTCTTGTCTTCGTACGCGACCGTGTCGCCCGGCAGGCCGATCACGCGCTTGATGTAGTCGACCGATTCGTCCTTGGGATAGCGGAACACCACGACGTCACCGCGCGTGAGCGGGCTGCCGTTCGTCAGCTTGGTGTTGGTGATCGGCAGGCGCAGGCCGTACTCGTACTTGTTGACCAGGATGAAGTCGCCGACGAGCAGCGTCGGGACCATCGAGCCGGACGGAATCTTGAACGGCTCGATGATGAACGAACGCACCACGAACACCGCGAGAATCACCGGAAAGAAGCTCGCCGTGTATTCGAGCCACCACGGCTGGCGCAGCTTGTCGTCGCGCAGGCGGGCGCGCGTCTGGTTGGCGTTTTCATCGGCGAAACGCTCGCCCACGCGCTCCTGCTGGCGGTCGAACTCAGCCACCGCGGCCTCCGCGGCGCGGCGCCGTTGCGGCAGAAACACCAGCTTGTCGAGCACCCAGGCAATACCCGTCAAGACGACGAGAATCAAAAGAATCAGTGCGAAATTCATCAATCGCTTCCAGTTGTTATCGTTGTTTGCCTCACGGCAGGCGCCGCGCGTGGAACGACGCGAACGTCACTCGTCCACGCGCAGGATCGCCAGGAAAGCCTCTTGCGGGATTTCGACCGAACCGACCTGCTTCATGCGCTTCTTGCCGGCTTTCTGCTTCTCGAGCAGCTTCTTCTTGCGCGAGATATCGCCGCCGTAGCACTTGGCGAGCACGTTCTTGCGCAATGCCTTGATGTTCTCGCGCGCGATGATGTTCGAACCGATGGTCGCCTGGATTGCCACGTCGTACATCTGGCGCGGAATCAGCTCGCGCATCTTCGACGCCACTTCGCGGCCGCGATGCTGGCTCTGCGAACGGTGCACGATGACCGACAGCGCATCGACCTTGTCGCCGTTGATGAGCATATCCACCTTGACCACGTCGGCCGCGCGGTATTCCTTGAACTCGTAGTCCATCGACGCATAGCCGCGCGACGTCGACTTCAGGCGATCGAAGAAGTCGAGCACGATTTCCGCCATCGGGATTTCGTAGGTGAGCTGCACCTGACGGCCGTGGTACTGCATGTTGATCTGCGTGCCGCGCTTGTTCGTGCACAGCGTGATGACCGAGCCGACGTACTCCTGCGGCATGTAGAGGTTCACCGTGACGATCGGCTCGCGCACTTCCTCGATCTTCGGCGGCTCCGGCATCTTCGCCGGGTTCTCGACGGAGATGGTCGTGCCGTCGCGCTGCTGGACTTCATAGATCACCGTCGGCGCGGTGGTGATGAGGTCCATGTCGAATTCGCGTTCGAGCCGTTCCTGCACGATTTCCATGTGCAAAAGGCCGAGGAAGCCGCAGCGGAAACCGAAGCCGAGCGCCTGCGAGACTTCCGGCTCGTATTGCAGCGAGGCATCGTTGAGCCGCAGTTTTTCGAGCGATTCGCGCAGCGCGTCGTACTGGTTCGCTTCGACCGGATACAGACCCGCGAACACCTGCGGCTTCACTTCCTTGAAGCCCGGCAGCGGCTCGGTGGCGGGACGGTTCGCGATGGTGACGGTGTCGCCCACCTTCGCGGCCGTCAGCTCCTTGATGCCCGCGATCACGAAGCCCACCTGCCCCGCCGACAGTTGCGGCAAGCTGGTCGACTTGGGCGCGAACACGCCCAGATTCTCGACCGGGTATTGCGCGTCGGTCGCCATCATCTTGATCTTGTCTTTCGGCTTCAAGGTGCCGTTGACGATGCGCATCAGCATGACGACGCCGACGTAATTGTCGAACCACGAGTCGATGATGAGCGCCTGCAGCGGCGCGTCCGGATCGCCCTTCGGCGGCGGCACTTTCGCGATCAGCGATTCGAGCACGTCTTCCACGCCCAGGCCGGTTTTCGCGCTGCAATGCACGGCGTCGGTCGCGTCGATGCCGATCACGTCCTCGATCTCGGCGATCGCATTCTCGGGATTCGCCGCCGGCAGATCGATCTTGTTCAGCACCGGCACGACTTCGACGCCCAGTTCGATCGCCGTGTAGCAGTTCGCGACCGTCTGCGCCTCGACGCCCTGCGACGCATCGACGACGAGCAGCGCGCCTTCGCACGCGGACAGCGAACGGCTGACTTCGTAGGAGAAGTCGACGTGCCCCGGCGTATCGATCAGGTTGAGATTGTAGACCTGGCCGTCGCGCGCCTTGTAGGACAGCGCCGCGGTCTGCGCCTTGATCGTGATGCCGCGCTCGCGCTCGAGGTCCATCGAATCGAGCACCTGCGCTTCCATCTCACGATCGGACAAGCCGCCGCACAGCTGGATGATGCGGTCGGCCAGCGTGGATTTGCCGTGGTCGATGTGCGCGATGATCGAAAAGTTGCGAATATGATTCATTCAGTGCCGATCAAGCGAAAAAGGCGCGCCCTCACCAACGCGGAGCACGCCTTGAAAATTTGGGGAAAACTTCTGCATTTTAGCCGAAAACGGGCTTGCCCCGGCGGAATTCGGCTCAGGCCGATTCACGACGCACGCGCACGGCGCTGGCTCAGCGCCGCATGCACCGCGTCGACATCGAGGCGGTACTGACACAACTCGACGCCATCGAGCGCGAGCACGGGCACGCGTTCGTCATAGCGCGCCTCCAGCAGCGGATCTTCGTCGATATCGATCCATTCGACGCCCAGGCCATGCCGAGCGGCGATCGGTTCCAGCTCCGCGCGCATGTCCTCGCACAGATGACACCAGGCGCGCCCGTACAGAGTGAAAGTCGCGCCCGGCTTCGACGTCATCGCACTTACTTCTGCGGCGGCAAGCGCGGGCGCAGCGGCACGAACTGCGTGTTGTCGCCACGGCGCACGAGCACCGCGACCATCTTGCTGGCGTCCAGCCCTTGTGCGACTTCCTGGAACTGCTTCGCGCTCGTGATATCCGTATCGCCGAGGCGCATGATGATGTCGCCCTTCTGGAATCCCGCGCGCGCCGCCGGCCCTTCCACGGCATCGACCTGAACGCCGCTCGACAGCTTGAGCGCCTTCTTCTGGTCCGCCGGAATGTCGCTCACCGCGAGGCCGAGCGAATTGCTCGCGCGCTCCTTCGACTGCGGCGCCTTCTTCTGCTCGGTCTTCGCGACCTTGTCCGGCTGCATCTCGGTGACCGTGATCGGCAGGTCGCGCGTCTGCCCCTTGCGCCAGATCGTGAGCGTGGTCCTCGTGCCTGGCTTGGTGTCGCCGACCATGCGCGGCAGATCCGTCGCGGTATCGACGTTCACGCCGTTGAACTTCGTGATGATGTCGCCCGGCTGTACGCCCGCCTTGTCGGCAGGGCCGTTCGGCTCGACGCTCGACACAAGCGCGCCTTGCGCCTTCGGCAGCCCGAGCGAATCCGCGACGTCTTTCGTGACCTCGCCGATCGCCACCGCGATGCGCCCGCGCACGACCTTGCCCGACGTCTTCAGTTGATCCGCGACGCGCATCGCTTCATCGATCGGAATCGCGAACGAGATGCCCATGAAGCCGCCCGTGCGACTGTAGATCTGCGAGTTGATGCCGATCACCTCGCCCGCCATGTTGATGAGCGGACCGCCCGAGTTGCCGGGATTCACGGCGACATCGGTCTGGATGAAAGGCAGGTAATCGCCCGTGTCGCGCCCCTTCGCGCTGACGATGCCCGCGGTCACCGTATTGTCGAGGCCGAACGGCGAACCGATGGCGAGCACCCACTCGCCGACGCGCACCTTGTTCGAATCGCCGATGGTGATGGCCGGCAGATTCGTCGCGCTGATCTTCACGACGGCCACGTCCGTGCGCTCGTCCACGCCGACGAGCCGCGCCTTGAACTCGCGCTTGTCGGTGAGCGTGACGTAGATCGTGTCCGCGTCGTCGACGACGTGCGCGTTGGTCATCACGTAGCCGTCCGTCGACAGAATGAAGCCCGAGCCGACGCCGCTGCTTTGTTCCGAATTGTCCTGGTTGTCGTCAGGCGCGTTGCGGCTGCCGCCTTTGCCCTGATCGCCCTGGCTTCCGCCGCCACCGCCGCGCGGCGGCTGGCCCGGCATCGGAATGCCGAAGAAGCGTCGGAAGAACTCGGACATATCGCCCTCGTCCAGGCCGGGCGGCAGTCCGCGCAATTCGCTGCCGGAACCGACGCGCGAGGTCGTGCGAATGTTCACGACCGAGGGCCCCACTTTATCGACGAGCGTCGTGAAGTCCGGCAAGTTCACCGTGGGCGCCGCTGACGCAGATTGCGATACGAACGGCAGGCACACGGCGAGCGCCGCGGCCGCGATGAACTTGCGCAGCGAGAAGTTGCTCATAGGTTGGGGCCGGGAACGGGATTACTTGGAAGGCTTGTATTCTATGGTAGAAGCAAATTGCTGCAATGTGGCTTGCGGCACTTCACCCAGCAAGGTGATCCAGAAATCCCCGCGGCGCTTCACCAGCACATGCGTGGCGCCGCTGTTGCCCGCGCCTTCCTTGCGCGTATTTTTCTCCACCGGCTCGACGAAGACGGAGATCGTGGCGAGACCGTCCGAGAACACGGCCTGATCGACCGGGATCGGCGGTTGGCCTTGCTTGCTCGACGCCATCGGGCGGCGCAGCTCGCGGATCTTGCGAAAGCCCGCGATATTGGGCGTCAGTTGCCAGCCCTGTCCTTCCATGTCCACTGGCTGCACCGGCGGCCGCACGATGGTCCATCCCGACGTGCTGCGGATACCGTTCGCAATGGGCGCCTTGTCGACCGGCCCACCGATGCGCACCTGCGAGAACGACAACTGCTCGAGCACCTGACCGTCCGGATCGAGCGTCTGCGCGCGCAGCAGCAACCCGGTTTTGGCGTCGGCCCAGAGCTTGTAGGCGAAACGATAAGAATCTTTGGGGTCGAGCTCGATTACCTGGCTGTCCACGCCCGCGACGCGGTCGTTGCCCAGCAGCTTCGGCTCGTAGTTGGACAACACCTGATCGCCGCTCGTCGCGAGCAATGCCGGAAACGAATCCCGGTTTTGCCGATGCTCGACCACGAGCAAATGCCGTTCGGGGACGAATGTGAACATGTCGTCGTCGTGGCGCAGCATCTTGCGGGGCGCGCCGTCGAGACTTTCGAGCGATTCGTATTCGCCGTCGCCGCGCGTGGCGACATGCGTAATGCGCGACGACTGAACCGTCGCGCCGCGCTGATAGACGAAGGTGCCTTCGTAATTTTGCTGCTGGGCCGCTTCGTGAATGCGGTTGAGCAGGCTTGCGGCAGTCTTGCGGACAGCGGCGGGATCGTCTCCCTGAGCGAACGCGCTCGATACCGCCGTCAACAACGCGGCTGCGCAGAGCATCAATGCCGGCAGCCGCCCCCAATAGTTCGTTTTATTCAACCGCACACTCGGCATCAAATTATTGACCTTGCGATGTAGCCGCGGCGCGAATCAAGGGCATGGAACCGGGCATCACAGGCTGTTGAGAGAACTGCTGATGCGCTTCGAGGTACTGGTCGAGACTGGCGTCGCGGATGATGTTCGCCTCGACGATCGGCGCGCGCGTAGTCGCAGCCGGCACGGACGCCATCGCGACGCGCTGCATCGAATCCGCCGCCGGTGCAACGCTCGCCACCTGCGCGCCGGAACGGCTGTCCACGCCTTGCAGTTGCGGCACGACGATCCACGTCAGCGTCGCGGCGGCCGCAGCCACCGCGAAGGCCGGCATCACGCGACGGCGCAGCATGCCGCCACGCGGTTTCGACGCCGCTGCGGGCAGCGCCGCCGGCGCGAGGACATGCGCTTCGGCTTCGAAACGTTCGGAGAATGCGGCCATGAATGCGCTGCTGCGCGCCGGGCTGACCGCGAGATCGTCGGAGCGCAGGGCGTCGCCGATCAGATGATATTGCGACCACGCCGCGCGTTCGTCGCTTTTCAGTTCGGCGAGAAACTGGCTGATGCTGCCAATCTCGTCGAGCGATTCACCGTCGACGAACGCCGACATGCGTTCGCTGCGCGAACCCGCCTGTGTTTGATTTTGCATCGAGACCGACCCCATGATGCGCCCCATCTTTGACCCCACCCCGTAGTGACACCAACTAACCCAGATATCGCGTCCCTGCCCCGTGGATTGCCGCCTACCAGCGCTTACCCTCGGGAGTGTCCAACAACGGACGCAATTTTGCCGCAATGGCTTCGCGAGCACGGAAAATTCTCGATCTGACGGTGCCGATAGGGCAATTCATCATTTCGGCGATTTCTTCGTAGCTCAGTCCTTCAATTTCCCGGAGCGTGATGGCGGTGCGCAGTTCCTCCGGCAGCAACGCCATCGCGGCGTTGACCGTCTGAGCGATCTGCTTGCTCATCAACATCGACTCGGGCGTGTTGATATCCCTTAGTTGGTCCGCGTCTGAGAAAGTTTCCGCTTCTTCAGCATCGGCTTCGGTAGAAGTGGGAGCGCGGCGGCCCTGGGTCGCAAGGTAATTCTTTGCGGTGTTGACCGCAATCCGGTACAGCCATGTATAGAACGCCGATTCGCCGCGAAACTGGGGCAGCGCGCGGTAGGCCTTGATGAAGGCGTCCTGGGCGACGTCCTCGACCTCGGCGGGGTCGCGCACGAGGCGCGAGATCAGTCGAATGATCTTGCGGTGGTATTTGGCGACCAGCAGTTCGAACGCGGCCTTGTCACCCTTCTGGACACGTTCGACCAGCAATTGGTCGATTTCTTTTTCACTCACCTGGGAAATCCGATTAGCTTGGGGAAGTTGGGCGGACGGCTATTGTAGCGTCACCGCCTGTAAGGCAACCGGAACGCTCATGCGCCGTTACAGTCGTTACAGGTGGGAAGCGGCGGCGCGGCGCGCCTGAACGGCAAGCTGGCGGAAGGTGCCGGCGTCGACGGAATCGGCCGGCACGAGCAGCGTTTCGCGGCGACCGCGCACGCCGCAAAGCGTCAGCGCGAGCAGTCGGTTGCTCCATTGCGCGCATCCCGCGATCTGCATGTGGCGCGTTTCGCGGTCGCGGGCCTGGAGCGTGAGGCCGTCCGGATGCAGGCCGATGGCAACCGGTTGCGCCCGCATCCATCGATACGACGCGAGTCCGAGCGCCGCAAACGTCACCGCGCAAGCCACGGCCGCGTGTCCGGCGTGTTCCGTGTGCGCGAAAACGCACTGGAATACCGAGGCGCTCGCCACGCCCACGAATCCGAGCATCGCGCTCGTCAGAAAACGCGACGGCCGCATCGCGACGTTTCCATCGCCATGCGGCCGGTCTACGAACGCGCTCGCCATTTCGACCCCGATCCGACGAGCGCGCCGCGTTTATTGATGACGCTTGAAGACGAGCGAGCCGTTCGTGCCGCCGAAGCCGAACGAGTTCTTCACCGCCACGTCGATCTTCATGTCCCGCGCGGTGTTCGCGCAGTAGTCCAGGTCGCACTTCGGATCCTGGTTGAAGATGTTGATGGTCGGCGGCGACACTTGATTGTGGATCGCCAGCACGGTGAACACCGACTCCAGGCCACCCGCGCCGCCCAGCAGGTGGCCGGTCATCGACTTGGTGGAGTTGACGACGGCCTTCTTCGCCTGATCGCCGAGCGCGCGCGTGATGCCGATCGTCTCGGCGATATCGCCGAGCGGCGTCGACGTGCCGTGCGCGTTGACGTAGTTGACCTCGTCGGCATTGATCCGCGCGTTTTTCATCGCGTTGACCATCGCGCGGCGGCCGCCGTCGCCGTCTTCGGGCGGCGCGGTCATGTGATACGCGTCGCCGCTCATGCCGTAGCCGAGCACTTCCGCGTAGATCTTTGCGCCACGCGCCTTCGCATGCTCGTACTCTTCGAGCACCATCACGCCCGCGCCTTCGCCGAGCACGAAGCCGTCGCGGTCCGTATCCCACGGACGGCTGGCGGTGGCCGGGTCGTCGTTGCGCTGCGACAGCGCGCGCGCCGCCGCGAAGCCACCGATGCCGAGCGGCGAGACGGTTGCTTCCGCGCCGCCCGCGATCATCACGTCGGCGTCGCCGTATTCGATCAGGCGCGACGCCTCGCCGATGCAGTGCAGGCCGGTGGTGCAGGCCGTGACCATCGACAGGTTCGGGCCCTTCAGACCGAAGCGGATCGACAGATGACCGGAGATCATGTTGATGATCGACGCGGGCACGAAGAACGGCGAAATGCGGCGCGGACCGCGATTGAGCAGCTCGGTCTGCGTGATTTCGATCATCGGCAGCCCGCCGATGCCCGAGCCGACCACGACGCCCACGCGCTCCGAATTCTCATCGGTGATTTCGAGGCCCGAGTCCTGCACGGCCTGAACGCCCGCCGCGAAGCCGTAATGGATGAAGGTATCCATATGGCGCGCTTCCTTGGCGGGCATGTAGTCTTCGATATTGAAGCCCTTCACCTCGCCGGCGAAACGGGTGGAGAAGTTCGTCGCGTCGAACTTCGTGATATTGGCGATGCCCGACTTGCCCGCGACCAGATTGGCCCAGCCGTCGGCAACAGTATTCCCGACAGGCGACACGAGCCCCAGGCCTGTAACAACAACTCGACGACGGCTCACGGTAACCCCTTATCCATAGAATGACGAAAAACAAAAGCCACAGCGGCCACAGGAAACCGCCCTGTGAGCCCTGTGGCTGTCAAATCGGTCTGCAGCGACGAATGCTTCAAGCTGGTTGAGCGATGAGTCGCTGGCGCGTCCGGCCTCAGGCCTTGACGTTCGCGCGAGCGTAGTCGATCGCCTGCTGAACCGTGGTGATCTTTTCGGCCTCTTCATCGGGAATTTCCATGCCGAATTCGTCTTCCAGCGCCATGACGAGTTCGACCGTATCGAGCGAGTCAGCGCCCAGATCGTTCACGAACGATGCTTCGTTCTTGATTTCGGCTTCCGCCACGCCCAGTTGTTCGGCGACGATCTTCTTCACGCGCTGTTCGATGTTGTCCATGCAGCCCTCCGAGGGGAAAAAAGTTCAAAAATACGAGTGCGCGCATTTTATCAGGTTTGAACCCGCAAAATACGGCGCGTCAGTTCCATGCTCCACTGTCCGAGGCCCTTCATCAAGAGGGCTGCGGGCGGCTTCGCATCAATTCTTCACTGCCGCGCAGGCGCGGTGCGCACGATGTTCGTCTGAGCATTTTGCGCGCCCGTCCCGGCGCGGATATTAAGCGAATTTCGGTGAAATGCCTATTAAGGCCTTACATGTACATGCCGCCGTTCACATGCAGCGTCGTGCCGGTGATATAGCCGGCAAACGGCGATGCGAGGAAAGCCACAGCATGCGCGATATCTTCGGGCGCGCCCAGTCGGCCAAGCGGGATAGTCGCGGTGAGCGCGGTGCGCTGCTCTTCCGGCAACACCTTCGTCATGTCGGTGTCGATGAAACCCGGTGCGATGCAATTCACCGTGATGCCACGGCTGCCGATTTCACGCGCGAGCGCGCGCGTCATGCCCGCGACGCCGGCCTTCGCCGCCGCATAGTTGGCCTGCCCCGGATTGCCCGACGAACCGACCACCGACGTGATGTTGATGATGCGCCCGCCGCGCGCCTTCATCATCGGGCGCAGCACGGCGCGCGACAGACGGAAGACCGCGCGCAGGTTCGTGTCGATGACGGCGTCGAATTCGTCGTCCTTCATGCGCATCGCGAGCTGATCTTTCGTGATGCCCGCATTGTTCACGAGGATGTTCAGGCCGCCGAATTCCTTCACGATGGAGTCGATGAACGCGTCGCTCGACGCCGCATCGTTCACGTTCAGCACCGCGCCGCGGCCCTTCGCGCCCGCCTGCTGCAATGCTTCGCCGATGCCGGCCGCGCCGCTTTCGCTCGTCGCCGTGCCGATGACCGTCGCGCCCTGCTTCGCGAGCTCGAGCGCGATCGCGCGCCCGATGCCGCGCGACGCGCCCGTGACGATTGCTACTTGGTTTTCCAGGCTCATGTTCTCGTCCCTCTCGTCCCTAGCCAGCGATCAGTTTGCGCGTCTCTTCGAGCGATGCCGGATCGAAGATCGAACCGCCGACGAGAGTGCCGTCGATGCGCTTCGTCAGACCCGCGAGCACCTTGCCCGGACCGCATTCGATGACGTGCGTGACGCCGTCCTTCGCCATCGCCTGCACGCACTCGACCCAGCGCACCGGACCGGCGGCCTGACGCACGAGCGCGTCCTTGATCGCGGCGGGATCGGAGACCACGGCGACATCGACGTTATTGATCAGCGGAATCCGCGGCGCCTGGATCTCGACTTTCGCGAGATAGTCGCGCAACTGATCCGACGCCGGCTTGAGCAGCGACGAGTGGAACGGCGCGGAAACCGGCAGCGGCAGCGCGCGCTTCGCGCCCTTCGCCTTCGCCACTTCGCATGCCTTCTCGACAGCGGCCTTGCTGCCCGCGATGACCACTTGCGCGGGCGCATTGAAGTTCACCGCTTCGACCACGCCCGCCGACGACGCTTCAGCGCAGACCGCGCGCACGGTGTCGTCGTCGAGGCCGAGGATCGCGGCCATGCCGCCCACGCCGACCGGCACGGCGCTTTGCATCGCCTGCGCACGAAAGCGCACGAGCGGCACCGCGTCGGCGAATGCGAGCGCGCCGGCCGCGACGAGCGCGGTGTATTCGCCCAGGCTATGACCCGCGACGATGGCGGGCGCGAGGCCCGTTTCCTTTTCCCACACGCGGTAGATCGCGTAGGCCGCCGTCAGCATGACGGGCTGCGTGTTCGTCGTCAGGTTGAGTTCTTCCGCGGGGCCTTCGGCGATCAGCTTGCCGAGATCCTGGCCGAGCGCATCGGAGGCCTGCTGCACGGTCTCGCGCACGATGGCGTGGTCGGCGAATGCGCCCAGCATGCCGATCGACTGCGAGCCTTGTCCGGGAAAAACGAACGCAAATTTCATATCGTCCTCGTTGATTGGAATGATCCGCGATGCCTTCACGGACCGCGCGCTACGCGAGCGCGCGGGGTCGGCGATGAAGTGGGATCAGTTGCGAATGAATAGAGGGAATCGATAACGATCAGTAGCGAATGACCGACGCGCCCCACGTGAAGCCGCCGCCCACGCCTTCGATCAGCACGTTGTCGCCGCGCTTGATGCGGCCGTCGCGCACGGCGACGTCGAGCGCGAGCGGAATCGAGGCCGCCGACGTGTTGCCGTGCTCGCCGACCGTCACGACCATGCGCTCGGACGGCAGGCGCAGCTTGCGCGCGGTGCTCTGCATGATGCGGATATTGGCCTGATGCGGAATCAGCCAGTCGATGTCTTCAGCCGTGAGCTTCGCCTTGTCGAGCGCTTCGAGCGCGACCTTTTCGAGCACGTTGACCGCGAGCTTGAACACGGCCTGCCCGTCCATGTGCAGAAACGCGGTGCCTTCGACCACGCCGCCGTTGACGTTGCCCGGCGTGCAGAGAATGTCGGAATAGCTGCCGTCCGCATGCAGCGCGCTCGACAGCACGCCCGGCTCTTCGGACGCCTGCAGCACGACCGCCCCCGCGCCGTCGCCGAACAGCACGCAGGTGGTGCGGTCGTTGAAATCGAGAATGCGCGAGAACGTTTCCGCGCCGACGACGAGCGCCGTGCGGTTCAGGCCGCTGCGAATGAAGCTGTCCGCCGTCGCGACGCCGTACGCGAAACCGGAGCACACGGCCTGCAAGTCGAAGGCCGCGCCGTTGTTCCTGATGCCGAGCTTGTTCTGCAACAGACACGCGGTGCTCGGGAAAACGAAGTCCGGCGTGGAGGTCGCGACGATGATCAGATCGATCGACTGAGGATCGATGCCGGCTGCTTCGATCGCCTTCTGCGAAGCGATGAGCGCGAGGTCGCTGGTGGTTTGATTCGGCGCCGCGAAGTGACGCGCGTGAATGCCGGTGCGCGCGACGATCCATTCGTCACTCGTCTCGACGCCCTGCTTCGCGAGACGGTCCGCCAAGTCCTGATTCGTGACGCGCTCGGACGGCAGGAAGCTGCCGGTGCCCAGCACGCGAGAGTAAAGATTGGATTGAGCCATTATGCCTTCGAATGTAGCGCAGTACCGGGTTGGTCCGGCGGGTTCGGCTGTACGGCGGGCTGTTCAGCCGCGATGCCGGGAACGTCGGGCGCGGCGGGCGCGTTCTCTTCCATCGCGCGCACCAGGCGCTCGAGCACGCCATTTTTGACGGCATCATACCCGCGTTTGATAGCCCACTCAAACCCGAAGGCCTCGGCCGAGCCGTGACTTTTGATCACGAGCCCGCGCAGGCCGAGCAACGCGGCGCCGTTATATTGCGCGGGATCAACGCGCTTCTTGAAACGCTTGAGAACGGGCAACGCGACGAGCGCCATCAGCTTGGAAGCGAAGTTGCGGCTGAACTCTTCCTTTATGATGTCGGCGAGCATCTTCGCGAGACCTTCGGAGGTCTTCAGCGCGACATTGCCGACGAAGCCGTCGCACACGACCACATCCGTCGTGCCTTTATAGATGTCGTTGCCTTCCACGTTGCCGTAGAAGTTGAGCGTGCTCGCGCGCAACAGCTCGCCCGCGCGCTTGATCGTTTCGTTGCCCTTGATGACTTCTTCGCCGATATTGAGCAGGCCGATGGTGGGCCGCTCACGGCCTTCGATCGCCGCCACGAGCGCGTGGCCCATTTCAGCGAACTGCAGCAGATGCCCGGGTTCGCAATCGACGTTGGCGCCCAGATCGAGAACGGTGGTGTAGCCCTTCTGGCTCGGCATCGCGAACGCGATGGCGGGACGTTCGATGCCGGCGAGCGTTTTCAGCACATACCGGGACACCGCCATGAGCGCGCCGGTATTGCCGGCGGAAATGCACGTCTGCGCCTCGCCTTCCTTCACGAGGTTGAGCGCGACGCGCATCGACGAATCTTTTTTCTTGCGCAGCGCGACTTCGACGGGATCGTCCATCGCGACGACTTCGCTTGCAGGAACGACGGTCAGACGAGGCTCGTCGAGAGCCTTCGACTTCTTCAGTTGCGCGCGGATGGGCTGCTCGAGACCGACGAGCATGAGGTGTGCGTCGGGATGCGAGCGCACGAAACTGACGGCAGCGGGAACGGTCACGGCCGGGCCGTGGTCGCCTCCCATGCAGTCGATGGTTATCTTTACAGTCATGGAACGCGACGAATTTCGGGCACAAAAAAGCGGCAGTGAAATGCCGCCTTCTCGTCGTACCGGGAAAGTGTCAAGAGCGAGTTGCGCCCGGGCGCCCGCAGAACGGTTCCGACAGGCGCGTCAAGCGCTGCTGAACGCTTAGTCGTTCTTCGTCTTGACGACTTTCTTGCCACGATAGTAGCCGTTCGGGCTTACGTGGTGACGCAGATGCACTTCGCCCGTGCTCGGCTCGACGGCCAGCGGAGCGCCCGTCAGGAAGTCGTGGGAACGGTGCATGCCGCGCTTCGACGGCGACTTCTTGTTTTGCTGAACTGCCATGATTACTCCAGAAAAATTTTGCGAATTCTAACACAGGGAGAGAGGTCCATCTCCGCGTTCACGGAGGAACTTCAGGGCCGTATGGCCCACCGCCTGAAGCGGGAGTTCGCGTTCGGCGGATACTTCCCCGCTTTCGCTACATCAATGCTTCTTGCCGTCCGGATCGCTCGATTTGAGCTTCTCCAGCACGGCGAACGGATTCGGTTTCTCTACTTCTTGCTCGCCGCCCGCCGCCGCCTCGCCCTCGTCGCTGGCCGGGAGCAGGCTTTCATGCACCTCGGGGCAGACGTTGTGCTTCGGCACGAGCGGCAACGACAACAGCAATTCCTCTTCGATCAAGTCGACGAGATCGAACTGGCGCGAGCCTACGATCACTTCCACTTCATCGTCGTCGAGCGGATATTCGTCCGCTTCTTCTTCCGTCGCCACGATCCGATACGTTGCATCCACATCGAGATGTTGCGAATACGGCTGAAGACAGCGCTGGCACGTGAGCCACACCGAGCCGTGCACCGCGAGGCGCAGATAAGGCTGCGGCGCGTCCGTGCCGTCGTCCTGCAGTTCCGGCTGGGTCGAGCCCTCGCCCTGCCAGGTGAACACGGCGTCGCGATCTGGCACATCTGCCGGCACTTCGGCTAACATGCGCGGCATCTGCGATATACGCAGCGCGCCGGCCGCCTGCCTGCCGCTCTCGGCGAATTCGTAAATGTCGAGCGCGCGCAGATCGGCGGGGCTCACAGGTTTGCCAGGATTCTGAGTCATGTGCGCTCCCTGCTTGACCTTGCTGGGTTAGTGCTTCCGGTGAGCGTTCAGTATGCACCGCGACGCCGCATTGAGGCAGGCGTGGCTTGCCCGAATTTGCATCGCACCGGCATTCGTGCTGCATTTATGCCGCACTCGTACTGAGCGCGATGCGGTTCTGAGCGGCTTTCACCGGGTCCACCAGCGCCGGACGCAAAGACCTGCAAGCGCACGCACCGATGAAAAGCCCAAAATCATATCGGCTTTGTTCTTTCGAGTCAAACACTTAAGAACCGGCCCGCCGCCTGTCGTTTTTACATTCATTCTTGCTGACTCATCTATGTCCGACGCTTCAAACACGCCGCCGCCCCTGATTCTGGCATCCAGCTCGCCCTACCGGCGCGAATTGCTGGCACGCCTGCGCATTCCCTTCGATGTCGTCACGCCAGACATCGATGAAACGCCGCTCGACGGCGAAACACCCGAAGCAACCGCCGTGCGGCTCTCGATCGCCAAGGCACGCGCGGCGGCTGGACGCATCGAGGGCGGCACGGGCGCGCTCGTGATCGGCTCCGATCAGGTCGCGACCTTCGACGGAAAGCAGCTCGGCAAGCCCAGCACGCACGAAAAAGCCGTCACGCAGCTTCAGGCGATGCGCGGCCGCGGCGTCGAATTCCACAGCGCGCTGTGCCTGCTCGATAGCCGCACGGGCATTGCGCAATCCGCCGATATCGTCACGCGCGTTCGCTTTCGCCGCTATTCGGACGCGCAGATCGAAACCTATCTGCGCGCGGAAACACCGTACGACTGCGCTGGCAGCGCAAAGGCCGAGGGCCTCGGCATCGCGCTGCTGGAAGCCATCGAATCCGACGACCCGACTGCGCTCATCGGTTTGCCGCTGATCGCGCTGACCGGCATGCTCGCAAACGCCGGATATCCGGTTCTGGGGGGCGCATGAGCGGCGTTCTGTACCTGATCCCCAACACGCTCGGCGAAGGGGACGCCGACGCGCTCGCGCACGTTTTGCCCGAGCCGGTGCGCGCGCAGGCAGCCGCGCTCGCGTATTACATCGGCGAGAACGCGAAAACGACGCGCGCCTTTCTGAAGAAAGTCGGAACGGAACGCCCGATTCAGGAAATCGAGGTGCGCGAACTGAACGTGAAAACGCCGCCCGCGGAAATCGACAAGCTGCTTGCGCCGATCCTCGCCGGCACCAATGCGGGTCTGGTTTCCGAAGCCGGTTGCCCTGCCGTCGCCGATCCGGGCGCGCTGCTCGTGCGGCGCGCGCATCAGCGCGGCGTGAAAGTGGTGCCGTTCGTCGGACCGAGCTCGATTCTGCTCGCGCTGATGGCCTCGGGCATGAACGGCCAAAGCTTCGCGTTCAACGGTTATCTGCCCGTCGATGCCAACGAGCGCGGCAAGCGCCTGCGCGAGCTGGAGCAACTGTCGCGCAAAGCCAATCAGACGCAGATTTTCATCGAAACGCCCTATCGCAATAAGGCGATGCTCGACACGCTCATCGCCACTTGCGCGCCATCGACGCTGATTTGCGTCGCCGTCGATCTGACGCTGCCGGGCGAAACCATCGTCACGCGCACGGCGGCGGACTGGAAGAAGCAGGCGGCGCCGGAACTGCACAAGCGCCCGGCGATCTTCCTGCTGCTCGCGTCGTAGCGATCAGCGCAGTTGCGGCTTGCCGCCGGGCGTAAGCGCGCGCACGGCGGCATCGCCCACCGACGCGCCGAAGCGCCGCACCACGCGCTCGCTGATGCTCTCCTTCTGCGAATAATCGACGATGTCCGGCTGCTTGATGATTTCGCGCGCCACGTAGCTGGCGTCGCCGAAACCGTCGGCGAGACCGAGCTCGACGCTCTTCTCACCGGTCCAGAACATGCCGGAGAAGAGCTGCGGATCATCCTTCAGACGTTTGCCGCGCCCGAGCTTCACCGCGTCGATGAACTGCGTGTGGATCTGATCGAGCATTTCCTGCGCGTGCGCGTTCATCGCCGGTGATTCGGGCGAAAACGGATCGAAGGCGCCCTTGTTCGCGCCGGACGTGTGCATGCGGCGCTGGATGCCGAGCTTGTCCATCAGCCCGGTGAAGCCGAAACCGTCCATCAGCACGCCGATCGAACCGACGATGCTCGCGCGATCGACGTAAATCTTGTCCGCCGCCGCCGCGACGTAATAGCCGCCCGACGCGCACATGTCGTCGACGACGACGTAGAGCGGCGTCTTCGGATGCTTGACGCGCAGCCGCCTGATCTCGCCGTTGATGATGCCCGCCTGCACCGGACTGCCGCCCGGGCTGTTGATGCGTAGGATCACGCCCGCCGTGTTCTCGTCCTCGAACGCGCTCCGCAGCGCGGCGTCGATATTGTCGGCGCTCGCATCGCTGTTTGCGGCGATTTCGCCTTGCAGATCGATGAGCGCGGTGTGCTTGCCCGCTTTCGCGACGCGATCGCCGGTGAAATCGAACACGCCCCATGCGATCAGCGCGATCACCGCGAGAAACACGAAGCGGAAGAAGATGCGCCAGCGCCGCGCGGCGCGCTGCTCGCGGATCGCGGCGAGCGCGATGCGTTCGAGCGCGTCGCGCTCCCAATTGTCGTTGCGGCGCGGCGGAAGGTCGTCGGACATGCGTTGTTATGTGTCGTGAGAAGGAATCAGGCGGGGCGCAGCGCGTCGTCGGGCAGCCAGAAGACCGCGCGGCCTTCCGGCGTGTCGCGCTCTTCCACCGTCACGGGCCGAAGCCGCGCGCCGCGGCATGGACCGCCGACGCATTTGCCGCTTTCGGGCTCGTAGATCGCGCCGTGGGTGGCGCACATCAAGTATAGGCCCGAGCTTTCGAAGAACTGGCCCTCGTTCCAGTCGAGCTCCATCGGCACGTGCGCGCAGCGGTTCAGATAGCCGTATGGCTTGCCGTCGTAGCGCACGAAGAACACGACGGCCTCGCCGCTCGCCTCTTTCGCCGGCAGGCGAACGCCCGCGCCGCCATCGACGAGTTCATCGGACGCGCAAACGCGCACGGCATCCCGCACCGGCTCGCTCATGCGTGCTCCCGCAGCCAGCCCGCGAGCGAGGCGACGCTGTCCGCGCAGAACTGCGGCTCGAGCGCCATGAGCGAATCTGCCGGATGCGCGCCGTAGCCCACGCCGATGCCCGCCGCGCCGGCGTTGATCGCCATTTGCAGGTCGTGCGTCGTGTCGCCGATCATCACCGTGCGCGCGAGATCCTGACCGAGCTGGCGCGTGAGTTCCTGGAGCATCGCGGGATGCGGCTTCGAGAAGGTTTCGTCGGCGCAGCGCGTGCTGTCGAAAAGGCTGGTGAGCCGCGATTCGTCAAGCGCGCGATTCAGCCCGACGCGGCTCTTGCCCGTCGCGACCGCGAGAAAGTAGCCGAGATCCCGCAGCTCGTGCAAAAGCTCGCGCACGCCGTCGAAAAGCTCAGTCTTCTGGCCCATCGTCAGGAAATGGAAACGATAGCGCTCCGCGAGGCGCGGATACTCCGACGGGTCGAGCGTCGGCGCGCAGATCTGCAGCGCGTCCTTGAGCCCGAGGCCGATCACGTAACTCGCGGATTCATCCGCCGGCACCGGAAGTCCCAAGTCGCGGCATGCGGCCTGAATGCTGCGCGTGATGTGGGCGGTCGAATCCATCAGCGTGCCGTCCCAGTCGAAAACGATCAGATCGAATTGCTGCCGCGCCATTTATGGTGTCTCTTGGTTTTTGAGTTGCTCGATGAAGCGTTTGCATTCGGCCGGCAGCGGCGCCTCGAACTGCAACGGCTCGCCCGTCGCCGGGTGCGTGATTTTCAGTCGATAAGCGTGCAGAAACATGCGCTTGAGGGACGGTCTCGCGCTCGAACGCGCGAGTTCCTTGTTCAACGCGAAGTCGCCGTATTTGGCGTCGCCCGCAATCGGCAGGCCGATGCTCGCCATATGCACGCGAATCTGATGCGTGCGGCCGGTCTTCAGTTCCGCCTCGACCCACGCGTAGTCGCGCCAGCGCTCGATCAGATTGAAGACCGTATGCGACGGCAGCCCGTTTTCCTGAATCCGCACGCGCCGTTCGCCGTCCGCCGCGACGTACTTGTGCAGCGGCGCCTTCACGATGCGCCGGCGGCCCCAATCGGCTTGCCATTCGCCGTGCCCGCACGCGTAATAACGCTTGTCGACGCGATTTTCGCGAATCTGCTCGTGCAGATCGACGAGCGCCGAACGCTTTTTCGCGAGCATGAGCACGCCGGACGTCTCGCGATCGAGCCGATGCACCAGTTCGAGGAATTTCGCGTGGGGCCGCGCATTGCGAAGCTGCTCGATAACGCCGAACGCGACGCCGCTGCCGCCATGCACCGCGACGCCGCAAGGTTTATCGATGACGATCAGGTGGTCGTCCTCGAAAATGATCGGAAACTCGGCCGCGGGCGCGTTCGACGACACCGGCGCCTCGTCGGCTTGCGCCGTGCGGATCGGCGGGACGCGCACGAGATCGCCCAGTTCGAGCCGGTACGCCGCGTCGATTCGGCCTTTGTTCACGCGCACTTCGCCGCTGCGCAGAATCCGGTAGATATGGCTTTTCGGGACGCCTTTGCAGACGCGCAGCAAAAAATTGTCGATTCGCTGACCGGCTGCGTTCTCGTCGACTTCGATCATCGACACCTGCTCGCTTGCGACCCGTTTATGGGATGTTTTGCCTAACTCATTCATTCTGAATATAATTTGCGAGCAGCCTGAAAAGGTCGACGCTTAGGATCAAGCAGCGGCCGTAATTGATCAGACTGTTGAGGTGCAAGCGATAAACCATCATTTTACTTGCGCCCAAGGTCGGTTGCTCACCCGGATTCGAAGAGCAACGAGTTGCACGCACGGCGATATCACCGGCAGGGACGGAGCCCACAGGCGCGTTCGGTCGAGTCGATCGCCGCCGGTAACGGATTTTTGGTCAAAAAGAATTTTATCGGCGAGAAGCGACGGCGCCCGGCAACCAAGCCAAACGCCCGCCCGAATCGGCCCTGCATCGCGCGGGAGAAACGGGTAAATCGCAGCTCGCCGGATTGCGAACCATCGACGACGTGAATCGCTGCTGCGCTGATTGCTGCGAAGCGCGATACGAAACAAAGCGTCGCAAAGAGGCGAGACACGGACGAACCGCTGGCGGCTGAAAAGCCCGCGGTCATGCCGGCGCGGTCAGGCCGCAAGATGCAGGTTGGTGACGCAGCACCGCGAAGCATTGGGCGGCCCTGCACGATACCGTCCCGCCTTGCTGCTGCCGTCGGGAGGAAACAGGCTCTGTTGCAAGAGCGCCCTTGGGTTTGGCGCGTCAAATTTGAGACGCGAGAAGCCGCGGCGCCGCCGTGCATCCTCCGCCGCGCAGACTGCCGCGTCGGCGTCTTTTCGATAGTTCGCATGTGCCCCACGGCGCGGCCGGCTCACTCGCCGCGCGCCTGCTTTCGGCAATTCTCCCGCCAGAAGTCCCGCTCCAGCGTGCTTTGTGACAACACACAAAAAGCGTGGCACGCCCACCTTCCCGCTTCGTGCGCGTGATCGCGAATTTCGATCACCGACGCCGATTCGCCTGACGAGGGGGACGGAGCTGCTCTGGAGCCGTTTCATGAAACGCATGCTGTTTAACGCGACGCAGCAAGAGGAATTGCGCGTCGCCATCGTCGATGGGCAGAAGCTCATCGACATCGACATCGAAACCGCCGGGCGCGAACAGCGCAAAGGCAATATCTACAAGGGCGTCGTCACCCGCATCGAGCCGTCGCTCGAAGCGTGCTTCGTCAACTACGGCGAGGACCGCCACGGGTTTCTGCCCTTCAAGGAAGTCGCCCGCCAGTATTTCCGCGACGGCGTCGAGATGCGCTCCGCGCGCATTCAGGACGCGCTTCGTGAAGGCCAGGAACTCATCGTTCAGGTCGAAAAGGAAGAGCGCGGCAACAAGGGCGCGGCGCTGACCACGTTCATCTCGCTGGCCGGCCGCTATCTCGTCCTGATGCCGAACAACCCGCGCGGCGGCGGCGTGTCGCGCCGGATCGAAGGCGACGAGCGGCAGGAACTGCGCGAAACCATGTCGCAGCTCGAACTGCCGGACGGCATGAGCATCATCGCGCGCACGGCGGGTATCGGCCGTTCGGCGGAAGAGCTCCAGTGGGACCTGAATTACCTGATGCAACTGTGGCGCGCGATCGAAGCCGCGTCGCAGAGCGGCGTCGGCGGCCAGCCGATGCTCATCTATCTCGAGTCGAGCCTCGTCATCCGGGCGATTCGCGACTATTTCCAGCCGGATATCGGCGAAATCCTCATCGACACGACCGAAATCCATGATCAGGCACGCGCCTTCATGGATATCGTGATGCCCGACAACCTGCAAAAGGTGAAGCGCTATCACGACGACGTGCCGCTCTTCTCGCGCTTCCAGATCGAGCATCAGATCGAGACCGCGTACTCGCGTACGGTGCCGCTGCCCTCGGGCGGCGCGATCGTGATCGATCACACCGAGGCGCTCGTCGCCATCGACGTGAACTCGGCGCGCGCGACCAAGGGCGCGGACATCGAGGAAACCGCGACGCGCACCAATCTCGAAGCCGCCGACGAAGTCGCGCGCCAGCTTCGTCTGCGCGATCTGGGCGGGCTGATCGTGATCGATTTCATCGACATGGAATCGGCCAAGAGCCAGCGCGAAGTCGAGCAGCGCCTGAAAGACGCGTTGAAGCACGACCGCGCGCGCGTACAAATGGGCAAGATTTCGCGCTTCGGGCTGATGGAACTGTCGCGTCAGCGTCTGCGTCCGGCGCTGTCGGAAGGCAGCCATGTGACGTGCCCGCGCTGTAACGGCACCGGCCATATCCGCGATACCGAATCGTCCGCGCTGCAAGTACTGCGGATCATTCAGGAAGAAGCGATGAAGGAAAACACCGCGGCAATCCATTGCCAGGTGCCGGTCGAGGTGACCGCCTTCCTGCTGAACGAGAAGCGCTCGGAAATCAACAAGATCGAGTCGCGCTTCAAGGTCAACGTCGTTCTGATCCCGAACAAGCATCTCGAAACGCCGCATTACAAGCTGGAACGTCTGCGTCACGACGATGCGCGCCTCGACGAACCGCGCGCCTCGTGGAAGATGGCCGTCGAAGCGGCGAGCGAGCTGGAATCGGAAACGGGCTACAGCAAGCGCACCGAAGAAGTGAAGCCGAAGCAGGAAGCGGCCGTGAAGGGCATCACGCCCGAAAAGCCCGCGCCGAGCGCGCCGGTCAAGCCCGCGCCTGTCGAAGCCGCACCCGCTCCTGCGCCCGTGCCGGCGAGCGGCGGTTTCATCGCGTGGATCAAGAATCTGTTCGGCATTCAACCTGCGGCGACGCCCGCTCCGGCGCCGGTCGAAGTGCAACCGGCCACGCGTCCGCAGCGCGAGCGCGGCGAGCGCCCGGGTGGCGGTGATCGCAACCGCAACCGCCGTGGCGGCGGCGCCGGTCGTGAAGGCGCCGCAGCCAGCGCGACGGCGGGTGCCAATGGCACGGGCCGCCAAGGTGCGCGCCGTGAAGATCGCGAGGCACGTGGCGGCCGTGAAGGACGTGAACTGCGTGAGGTTCGTGAGCCGCGTGAAGCGCGCGAGCCGCGTGAAACACGGGAACCGCGTGAGGCACGCGAGCCGCGTGAACCGCGCGAGGCACGTGAGCCGCGCGATCGCAACGCGGAACGCGCCGCACGTCCGGAAGCTGGCGAGCGTCAGGAACGCCGCGAACGTCCGGACCGGGGCGAACGTGCTGAACGTGCTGAACGTCCGGAACGCGCTGAACGTGGCGAGCGCCGCAAGCCGCAACCGGAAGCCGCCGTCGAGGCGCTGACGCAAGGCGAAACGGTACCTTCGGAGTTCGTCGACGCGCCGCAAGCCAACGCCGAAGCGCAAGAGTCCGGCATCGACGCGCTGACCGCCGATCAAAGCGCTGCCGCGCGTGAAGGCGAAGAACGCCGCCGCCGTCGCCGTGGCCGTCGTGGCGGCCGTCGCGATCGCGATGACGATGGCATGACCGTGAATCACGCAGCCGATGTCGCGGAAGCGGAAGGCGCGGCGGAAAGCGTCTCGGCACAAGCCGGCGTATTCGACGCCGAAGCCGCGCAGGAAGCGGCCGCACGTCGCGAAGCACGCCCTGCCGCCTCGCAGCCGGCCGAGCAGCCTGTTGTCGAGCCGATCGCGCAGCCGGTCGCAGCGAAGCCGCAGGAGCAAGCGCCCGCCGCAGCCGAGGAAGCACCGGTTGCCAGGGCCGCCGAAGCAGAGCCGTTCGAACTAAAAGCGCAAACGCCCGAGCCGACGACGTTCGATCTCTTCGAGAAGGCGGCCCCGGCGCCTGCGGTCGAGAATCCGTTCGGCTCGTCGCCGAAGGCCGCCGAGCCGCAGACGGCCGATCCGTTCGCGCCGGCGCCCGCACCTGTCGTGACGGACGAGCCAAAGCCCGCCGCTGTCGAAGCGCAGGTCCAGCCTGCCGAAGAAGTTCCGGCTGCGGCGCCCGTCGCCGCTACGGAACCCGCCGAAGCGGCCGAGCCTGTGAAAACCGCCGCGGTCGCGCCGACGCCCGAAGCGACTGCCGTCGAGCCGGTGAAGCCGGTCGAGCGCACGGAAGTGCAAGCGCCGGTCGCGGCTCATGAGCCGGTCGCCGTCGTTTCGGAGCCGGTGAAGGCGGCCGCACCCGCCGCGCCCGCGACTTCGACGCCGATTGCGGTCACCGCCCTTGAGCCGATGCTTGAGCGCGCAGGCCTCGTCTGGGTAAACACGGACGAAGGCAAGCTGCGCGACGCGAACGCCGCCGCCGCGCGCGAACCGGCGCCGGTGCGCGTGCCGCGCGAGCGCAAGCCGCTCCCCCCGGCCGACACCGCGCCGATGCAGCAAGTGGAAACCAGCAAGAGCATCCACTGAGCGTGAACGCGCGAGCCGGGTCGCTTCGGCGATCCGGCGGCAGTCAGACGACGCCATCGATTTTCGAATCGATGGCGTTTTTCATTGCTCCATCGAAATTGGACGAAACCGCGGGAAAACCGGGACGCCGTGTCGCTGCGTCCCAATGCCCCGGACCGCGCGGTTCCGCTAAAATGGGACGATTCAATCATCATTCGAACAAGGCCATAGCGGCCGAGGCGAGCCCCGAGTCATCATGTCCCGACGCATCATCCCCTTGGCCGATGTCAGCTCGATTCCGGACCTTTCCGGCGCCGTGACGTCGCCGTCCGGGCTGCTCACGGACACGCTCGCGCGCCCGCTGCGCGACCTGCGCATCTCGGTGACGGACCGCTGCAACTTCCGCTGCGTGTACTGCATGCCGCGCGAAGTGTTCGACAAGGACTACCAGTTCCTTCCGCACGCCGCCTTGCTCTCGTTCGAGGAAATCGAGCGGCTCGCGCGCGTGTTCGTCGCGCACGGCGTCGAAAAGATTCGTCTCACGGGCGGCGAGCCGCTGTTGCGCAAGAACATCGAATTCCTGATCGAACGGCTCGCGCTTCTGCGCACGCCGGAAGGCCGCCCGCTCGATCTGACGCTGACGACGAACGGCTCGCTCCTCGCGCGCAAGGCGCGTTCATTGAAAGACGCGGGTCTCTCGCGCGTCACCGTCAGTCTCGACGCCCTCGACGACGCCCTCTTTCGCCGCATGAACGACGCCGATTTCGCGGTCGCCGACGTGCTGGACGGCATCGAAACGGCGCAAGCCGCCGGTCTCGATCCGATCAAGATCAACATGGTCGTGAAGCGCGGCACGAACGACCAGGAAATCGTGCCGATGGCACGCCACTTCAAAGGCAGCGGCGCCGCCCTGCGCTTCATCGAATATATGGATGTCGGGGCATCGAACGGCTGGAACATGAGCGAAGTGTTGCCGTCGGCGCAAGTCGTCGAGCGTATCGACGCGCATTTTCCACTCGACCCGCTCGAAGCGCACACGGCCGCCGAAACGGCGCAACGCTGGGGCTATCGCGACGGCAGCGGTGAAATCGGCGTGATTTCCAGCGTCACGCGCGCGTTTTGCGGCGACTGCACGCGCGCGCGGCTGTCGACGGAAGGCAAGCTCTATCTGTGCCTCTTCGCGGTATCCGGTCACGATCTGCGCGGCCTGATCCGCGGCGGCGCGAGCGACGAGGAAGTCGGAACCGCCATCGCGCGCATTTGGGAAGCGCGCGGCGACCGTTATTCGCAATTGCGCGGTGGCGCATCGGCGCCGTCGCGCGAGGACGCGCCGCGCGTCGAGATGTCGTACATCGGCGGCTGAGCGCGGCGGATCGCTCGTGCTGAACGTTCATTCATCCTCGAATGTCACTGCGCTCGTGCTCGCGGGCGGACGCGGCTCGCGCATGGGCGGCATCGACAAAGGCATGCAGCCGTTTCGCGGCGAGCCGCTCGCGCTGCATGTGATACGGCGCGTCGCGCCTCAGGCGGCCGCGGTGCTGATCAGCGCGAATCGTTCCCTCGACGACTACGCGCGCCTTGGCGCGGCGTTCGGCGCGCGCGTCATCGCAGACACACGCGCCGATTTTCCCGGACCGCTGGCCGGCATCGCCGCCGCATTGCGCGCCGCGACGACCGAGTTCTTGCTGATCGCGCCATGCGATGCCCCGTTCGTCGACGAACATCTCGGCGCCGCGCTGATGCACGCACTCGATGCAAAGCGCGCGAGCATTGCCTATGCCGCAACGATCGACGCCTCCGGTGATGTCATGGCGCATCCGGTCTTCGCGCTCTTGCAAACCTCGCTCGCCGATGATCTCGACGCCTGGCTCGACGCGGGGGAACGCAAAGTCCGCGCGTGGTACGCGCGCCACACGGCGGCGGAAGTCCAATTTCACGACGAACGCGCGTTTTACAATATCAACGATTTACAGCAGCTGGTCGAGCTGGAACCCCGCTGACTCGTAACCCGACCGTTGCAACCCGATTGTTCGCGCGATTCCGCCGTAGCGGCCATCCGACGTCGGGCGCTCAATCACCGCGCGGCCTCGCGGCTGCTTCTTCGCCGGGCTCCGGCCGCGATCCACGCCGATTCATGACCACGTCCAAGGAATTCTCCGCCTGCGTCGCCCATTACGATCCGAACGCGCTGCCCGTCGTCGCGGCGCAGGAAATCGTTCGTCAATGGGCCACGCCGCGCACCCGGGACGCGCAGATTGAGCGCGTAGGCTTGCACGACGCGCTCGATCGCGTGCTCGCCGAGGACGTGATCTCCCCCATCGACGTGCCCGCCTTCGACAATTCCGCAATGGACGGCTACGCGTTCGCCGGCGAGGCGCTCGCGGGCGGCGCTGCAACGCTGGGGCTCACCGTCGCGGGCGCCGCGCTCGCCGGACGGCCATTCGATGCCGCGCCGGGCGCGGGCCAATGTGTGCGCATCATGACGGGCGCGCTGATTCCGCCGGGCTGCGACACCGTCGTGCCGCAGGAACTCGTGACCCGCGAAGGCGACGCGATCCGCTTCTCCACCGCCGCAATCCGCGCCGGCCAGAATCGCCGCCTGTCGGGCGAAGATCTCGCGAAAGGCAAGCCTGCGCTCATCGCGGGCCGTATCGTGCGCGCGTCGGATCTCGGCCTGCTCGCGTCGCTCGGCATCGGCGAGGTGTCTGTCCACAAGCGCCTCACCGTTGCGTTTTTCTCGACGGGCGACGAATTGCGCTCGGTCGGCGAAACGCTGAGCCCGGGCAGCCTTTACGACAGCAACCGCTACACGCTCTTTGCGATGCTCAAGCGTCTGAACGTCGACACCGTCGATCTCGGCATCGTGCGCGACGACCGTGCATCGCTCGAAAAGGCGTTGCGCGAGGCAACCGAACGCGCGGATGTCGTGATCAGCTCGGGCGGCGTCTCGGTCGGCGATGCGGACTTCACGCGCGAACTGATGAATTCGCTCGGCGACGTCGCCTTCTGGAAGATCGCGATGCGCCCCGGACGGCCGCTCGCCTTCGGCCGCCTGTGGTCGGGCGTGCGCGCGGGAACGGGCGAATCGGCGCTATTCTTCGGCTTGCCGGGCAATCCGGTCGCCGTGATGGTGACGTTTTACTTCATCGTGCGCGAGGCGCTTCTGGCGATGTCCGGCGCGACGCGCCAGCCGCTCACGGCGATCCGCGCGATCAGCGCCGAGCCGATAAAGAAGCGCGCGGGCCGCACGGAGTTCCAGCGCGGCATCGCCACACGTAACGACGACGGTCGCTTTCAGGTCGTCACCACGGGTCCGCAAGGTTCCGGCGTGCTCAGTTCGATGAGCGAAGCGAACTGCTTCATCGTGCTGGAGCACGCGCGCGGCGACATCGACGCCGGAGACGAAGTCGAGATCGTGCCGTTCGACGGCCTGATCTGACCGAACGCCACGGCACGCGCCGCCAGGACCAACATTCCTACATCGATAGACGGGGCTTTCCTTTCATGAAAAAGCAGATCTCATTTATCGCACCGGGGCAGACCGCCAAGGCGCTGATCCTCGTGTACCTGACTTTCAGCGTGCCGATCGTGCTGCTCGGCGTGGTGGTCGCGTTCGTCCGATTCGGCTCGGTGGAAGTGAGCACCGTCACGAGCGCGCTGCTGCTGAACGCGATTCTCGGTTTCGTCCTGCTGTGGATCGCGTGCCACGCGTACAACTGGGTGGCGTCGCGTTTCGGCGGCATCGAGATCGTGCTGTCCGATGCGCCGGAGGAAGCATGAGCGCGGCCAACATCCGCGCGGCCACGCCCGCCGACATCCCCGCGATTTTCGGCCTGATGTACGAGCTCGCCGAGTTCGAGAAGCTCACGCATCTGTTCATCGCGACTGAGGAAGGCGTGCACGATGCGCTCTTCGGCGCGCGCCCTGCCGCTGAAGCGCTCGTCGCGGAGCAGGCAGGCGAAGTCGTCGGCTATGCGCTTTTCTTCCAGAACTTCTCGACCTTCCTCGGCAGGCGCGGTCTTTATCTCGAAGACCTGTACGTGCGTCCGTCGATGCGCGGAAGCGGTCTCGGCACGCTGATGCTGAAGAAGCTCGCGACGCTTGCGGTCGAGCGTCAGTGCGGCCGCTTCGAGTGGTCGGTGCTCGACTGGAATCAGAACGCAATCGACTTCTACGAAAAGATGGGCGCGACGTGCTGCCCGACTGGCGCATCGTGCGCGTGACGGGCGAGCCGCTCGAACGCCTCGCCCGGTGACTCAGACGTCGTCGTCTTCGGGCGACGACGCATCGCTGAGCGCATCTCCCAACAGCCCCGCAGTCTGTTCTCCCGGCAGCGCCTCGACATCGCGCAGGCGCTTGCCCATTTGCCGCGTGCGCGTCTGCGCCGCTTCGATCGAGCGCGCGACGGTTTCGAGCTGCGACTTCGTCTTCGCCAGCACTTCGCCGAACTTGCCGAACTCGGTCTTCACCGCGCCGAGCACCTGCCACACCTCGCTCGAACGCTTTTCGATCGCGAGCGTGCGAAACCCCATCTGCAGGCTGTTGAGAATCGCGGTCAGCGTAGTCGGCCCGGCGATGCTCACGCGATACTCGCGCTGCAACGCATCGCTCAGACCCGGACGGCGCAGCACTTCTGCATAGAGCCCTTCGGTCGGCAGAAAGAGCAGCGCGAAGTCCGTCGTATGAGGCGGCGCGACGTACTTCTGCGCGATCGACTTCGCCTCCGCGCGCAGCCGCCCTTCGAGCGCGCGCGACGCGTCCTCGACCGCGACCGGGTCCGCGCGTTCCTGCGCATCGATCAGACGCTCGTAATCCTCGCGCGGAAACTTCGCGTCGATGGGCAGCCACACGGGCGTCGCGGCATCGCCCGGTGAGCCCGGCGCGTCGTGCCGGCCCGGGAGCTTGATCGCGAATTCGACGCGCTCGCCCCGGTTCGGAACCGTCGCGACGTTCTTCGCGTACTGGTCCGGCGTGAGTAGTTGTTCGAGCAGCGATTCGAGCTGCACTTCGCCCCAGATGCCACGCGTCTTGACGTTGGTGAGCACCTTCTTCAGATCGCCGACGCCGGCCGCGAGCGTCTGCATCTCGCCGAGCCCGCGATGCACCTGCTCCAGCCGGTCCGACACCAGCTTGAACGATTCACCGAGCCGCTGTTCGAGCGTCGCGTGCAGCTTTTCGTCGACGGTTCTGCGCATCTCGTCGAGCTTCGTCGCGTTGTTCGCTTCGATGTCTTTCAGGCGCGCTTCGAGCGTCGCGCGCACTTCGCCGAGCCGCCGCTCGTTCGCTTCCGACAACTGCGCGAGATGCAGCGACACCGAATCGGCGAAGCGCTTCAACGCATTGCCCTGATCCTCGCGCGCCTGCTGGCCTTGCTGCGCGAGTTGCTGCGCGAGCGCGTCGAACTGCGCGTTCTGCACGCTCGACGTGTTCGCGAGCTGTGTCGACAGCGTTTGATGGAACTGCGCGAAGCCGCTTTGCGATTCCATGCGCGACACGCGCCCGCTCTCCGCGATATCGCCGCGCAAGCCGCGTTCGAGCCGCTCCTGCGCGCGCGCGTGGGCCTCGCCCATGTCGTTCACGCGATCGGTGAGCGCTTCGAATTCATCGAAGATCACGGCGTTCGAGTTGCGCCGCATCGACATGACGAGCGCGATGAGCGCGGCCACCAGCGCGATCGCCAGCACGGCGACCGCGCCAACCAACAGTTGCGTCATTTCTTCAGTACGTCCGGATTGATCGGGTTAGGCGGATTGCCGGCGCGCGGGCCTTCGCCCAGCGCCGCGATGAGATTGTCGGCGGCAAGATTGGCCATCGCGCGGCGCGTGCCTTCGGTCGCGCTCGCGATGTGCGGCGTCAGCACCACATTGTCGAGCGCGAGGAAATCGCGGTCGAAGTCCGGCTCGCCTTCGAACACGTCGATGCCCGCTGCCGCGATGCGCTTCTCGCGCAATGCGACGATCAGCGCCGCGTCATCGACGATGCCGCCGCGTGCGATATTCGTGAGCGTGGCCGTCGGCTTCATCAGCGCAAGCTCGGCCGCGGCGATCGTGTGATGACTCTCCTTCGAGTAAGGCACGACGAGCACGACATGATCCGCGCGCTTCAGCAAGTCTTCCTTCGACGCATATTCGGCGTTCAGCTCCGCTTCGATCTCCGGCGCCACGCGCGAGCGGTTGTGATAGATCACGCGCATGTTGAAACCGATTGCGCGCCGCGCGAGCGCCTGGCCGATGCGCCCCATGCCGATCACGCCGAGCGTCGAGCCGTACACGTCCGCGCCGAGGAACGAATCGAAGGACCACTTCTGCCACTTGCCCGCGCGCAGATAGTGCTCGGACTCGGTGACGCGCCGCGCCGCCGCCATCATCAGCGCCCAGCCGAAATCGGCGGTGGTTTCGTTCAGCACGTTCGGCGTGTTGGTGCCGAGCACGCCGTGCGCGTCGAACGCATGCATGTCGAAGTTGTTGTAGCCGACCGCCATGTTGGCGACCACCTTCAGGTTCGGCGCGCCCGCCAGCTCCTTCTCGCCGACCCGTTCGCCCGCTGTGAAGGCGCCATCCTTATCGGCGAGACGGCGCGCGAATTCGTCTTGCGGGAGCACGTCGCCGGGGTTCGCGTCGACATCGAAATACTGTTTGAGCCGCTCGATCACATCGGGGAACGTGGGACGCGCGACAAGTACCTTCTTCATCGATTGCTCCTAGAAAAATAGCCAGCCCATAACGGCGAATAGCGGCAGAAGGACCGCGCCCGACCACGCCATGTAGCCGAAGAAACTCGGCATGCGCACGCCGCGCGATTCGGCGATCGCCTTCACCATGAAATTCGGCGCATTGCCGATATACGTGTTCGCGCCCATGAAGACCGCGCCTGCGGAAATGGCGGCGAGCGTGGTGGCGTCGGTGGTCATGAGTGTCTGGGGATCGCCGCCCGCGAGACTGAAGAAGACGAGATAGGTCGGCGCGTTGTCGAGAAACGAGGACAGGAGGCCCGTTGCCCAGAAGTAGGCGATGTCGATCGGCTTGCCCTGTGCATCCGACACCGCGTGCACGATGCGCGCGAACGCGCCCGCCTCGCCCGCGCGCAGGATCGTGATGACCGGCGCGATGGTGATGAAGATCGCCGCGAAGAGCTTCGCGACTTCCGCGATCGGCGCCCAGTCGAACGCGTTGCCGGCGCGCGCGCTTTTCGGCGTGAGCACGAGCGACGCCAGCAGCACGGCGGCGAGCAGCACGTCGCGCACGAGATTCTGCAACTGCACTTGCGTGCCGAAGACATCAAATGCGACGCCGGGCTTCCAGATGCCACTCATCAACACGAGCGCGACGATCGCCAGGAGCAGCGCGAAGTTGATCTTGCCGTCGATGCCGAGCGGCGGCGTGTCGGGCGTCGGGTCGAGAAACGCGCGCTTCGCGTCGTGCGTGCGCCAGTAGTGATGGTCGAGCGCGTAGAAAACCGCGAGCAGCACGACGCAGACGAAGATCATCGGCAGCGCGAGATGCAGCGTCGTCCAGAAAAAGCCGACGCCGTTGAGAAAGCCGAGGAACAGCGGCGGATCGCCGAGCGGCGTGAGCGAGCCGCCCGCGTTCGCGACGAGGAAGATGAAGAACACGACCACATGCACGACATGCTTGCGGTTGTCGTTCGCGCGCAGAAGCGGACGGATCAGCAGCATGGCCGCGCCGGTCGTGCCCATGATGCTCGCGAGCGCGGCGCCGAGCGCGAGCAGCCCGGTATTGAGACGCGCCGACCCGTGCAGATTGCCGCGCACGCAGATACCGCCCGCCACCGTATAGAGCGCCGCCAGCAGGATGATGAACGGCACGTATTCTTCGAGCAGCGCGTGGACCAGCACGCCGCCGGCCGTGCCGGAGCCGAACGCGAACGCGAACGGCGCGAGAAACGCAATGGTCCACGCCGCTGCAATCTTGCCGAAATGGTGATGCCAGAATTTCGGTGCGACGAGCGGAAACACGGCGATGGACAACAGAACGCCGGCGAACGGCATGCCCCACGCCGCCGAGAGCGTCGCGCCATCGGGCGTCGCCGCCGAAGCGGCGGAAGCCGCGGTGCACGCCGCCACGCCTGCAAAAAAACGCCGCATCGGACTCACGCTCCGCGCACGACGATCACATGCACGCGATACGGCCCATGCGCGCCGAGCACGATGGTCTGTTCGATATCGCCGGTGCGCGACGGTCCCGATACGAAGTTCACGGCGCGCGGCAGTTCGCCCCGCTCGGTGCGCATCAACGCGAACGCGTCTTCCTGCGCCGCGACGATGCGCGATGCCGGCACGATCGCGATATGCGTCTGCGGCAGCAGCGCGCCGGACGCGGGCGTGTCTGCGCCGGAGAGCAGCACGAGCGAACCGGTTTCAGCCGTCGCGCAAAAGCAGCCGGTGATGCCGACGAGATCGGCGTCGGCTGGCTTGCGCAATGCTGCCTGAATGCCGGCTTGCGCCCAGGGAAGATCAGCGAGGGCGGGCCATGCGACCACGTCGGTGGGAAGATTCAGCGACTGGAGATAGCGCGCGGCTTCGGCGGGAGCATCCGCGAGCGCCTCCACTTCGGCGACCGTCGTGGAAAGCCGCTCGGCTTCGAGCCTGAACCGCGCGATGAGTTCGTCGAGCGTCTCGGGCAGCGGCGGACGCGGGCCCGCCGGATGCCGCTCCACATATTCCCGCGCGGCTGTGTATTCGGCGTCCGTCGGCGTGCCACGGCGGCCCTGCGCGCTGCGGATGCGCGCGAGAATGTTGCGGCGCGCGGCCGATGTGTCCATGGATGCCGTCCTCGTGGTTGCGTGCTCTGGATTCGTGCGCGCCGGATAGATCGACGCGTCCGAATTATAGCGAGCGATGTTCGCGTAAGAACCTCGGCTGAACGGCATAAGCCGAATGCACGAACGCTTGCCACGAACGCTTGCGAACGCGCAGGAAATCAGTCGTCGCCTACAGGCTGCTCGATGCCGAACACCTGGCGCAGATAGGCGAGATAGGCCTTGTCCTCGCACATGTTTTTGCCGGGCGAATCCGAGAGCTTCGCGACTGGCTGACCGTTGCAGCGGACCATCTTGATGACGATTTGCAGCGGCTGATAGCCGAGATCGTTGGTGAGATTCGTGCCGACGCCAAACGCGAGCTGGCAGCGTCCGCGAAAACGTTCATACAACTGGAGCACTTTCGGGATATCCAGCGCGTCGGAGAAGACAAGCACCTTCGTGCGCGGATCACAGCGGTTGTCCTCGTAATGCTTGATGAGGCGCTCGCCCCAGTCGAAGGGATCGCCGGAATCGTGACGCGCGCCGTCGAAGAGCTTGCAGAAATACATGTCGAAGTCGCGCAGGAACGCCTTCATGCCATAGACGTCCGACAGCGCGATCCCGAGGTCGCCGCGATATTCCTTCGCCCACATCTCGAAGCCGAAAATCTGCGAATCACGCAAGCGCGGACCCAGCGCCTGACACGCCTGAAGATACTCATGGGCCATCGTGCCGAGCGGCCGCAAGCCGTGCTTCATCGCGTAGAACACGTTGCTCGTGCCCGCGAACTGCGCGCCGAGCCTGTCTTTCAACGTGAGCACCACTTCCTCGTGCCACTGCCCCGAGAAGCGGCGGCGCGTGCCGTAATCGGCGATCTTGCAGTCGGAGTATTCGGGCGGCGTGGCGAGCAGCTTGATCTTGTCGCGCAGGCGCACGCGGCCGGTTTCGTACTCGGGCTTGCGCTGCGTGTTGCGGAAGTAGACCTCGTTGACGATCGCCAGCACCGGAATCTCGAAGAGAATCGTATGCAGCCACGGCCCTTCGATTCCGATCTCGATCTCGCCATTTTTCTTCGGCGACGGCGAGATGTGCACGGACTTCTCGTTCAGATGAAAGAGCGCGAGAAAATCGATGAAGTCGCTTTTGATGAAACGCATCCGCCGCAGATAGTCCAACTCCTCTTCGGTGAAGCGCAGGTTGCAGAGCTGACGCACTTCGTCGCGGATTTCGTCGATGTACGGTACAAGATCGACATTCGGCGTGCGGCAGCGGAAGCGATACTCGACGTGCGCCGCCGGGAAATGATGCAGCACGACCTGCATCATGGTGAACTTGTAGAGGTCGGTATCGAGCAGCGAATTGATGATCATGGTTCTGACGGAGACTTCACCGAAGAGGCCGCGCGGGCCTTATGCCTTTAGGGTCATGTTACCCGAATGTCCGCAGGGCATGACCATGCGCCATCCTTTTACGAAGCCGCGCATACATACATCACGAAACGATATAAGAGGCGCGCCGCGCCGCTCGCGCCCGCTTTTACCGTTACGCTACAATATGCGTTTTGGCAAGCGCATCTCCGACCTATGTAGCCGCTCGGAGCGCCGCCCCCACGAATTCCGCATGCAGGAGCCTGAATGACTCACGTTGTGACCGAAAGCTGCATCAAGTGCAAGTACACCGATTGTGTGGACGTGTGCCCGGTGGATTGCTTCCGCGAAGGTCCCAACTTTCTCGCGATCGATCCGGACGAGTGCATCGACTGCGCCGTGTGCGTGGCCGAGTGCCCGGTCAACGCCATCTACGCCGAAGAGGACGTGCCCTCGGACCAGCAGCACTTCACCGAACTGAACGCCGACCTGTCGCGCAACTGGCCGAGCATCACGAAAACGAAGGGATCGCTTCCCGAGGCGGACGAGTTCAAGGACGTGAAGGACAAGCTGAACCTGCTCGAGCGCTGAAGCGGGCAGACATCGGCGCATTTGGCTTCGTTTGATTGCAAAAAATGGATTTCGAATGAAGATTGGGCGTTGACACCGTAGCAGCAGCCCCCTATAATTTCGCTTCTCTGCTGTAGATGTTCCCCGATAGCTCAGTCGGTAGAGCGCCGGACTGTTAATCCGTAGGTCCCTGGTTCGAGCCCAGGTCGGGGAGCCAAAGCTCCAGCAAGTCGGTTTCAAAAAAACCCAGTCAATCGGCTGGGTTTTTTATCTCAGTCGCACCTGTTTCAGTTGTTCCCCGATAGCTCAGTCGGTAGAGCGCCGGACTGTTAATCCGTAGGTCCCTGGTTCGAGCCCAGGTCGGGGAGCCAAAGTTTGTAAGCGGCTTCATTTGAAAAGCCCAGTCGCGCGACTGGGCTTTTTCGTTTCTCTGCAACGCTTTCCCGCACGCCGAAGCCGGCCGCTTCACGCAAGCCACACGACAGTCAGCGAGCGCACGCCCTGTGCGCCGCGAATCAGCACACCTTCGATATCCGCCGTCGCCGACGGCCCCGTCACGAGCACCGCATAACGCGCCGATTCGAAATCGTCACGCCGATACACCTGCTGCAAGCCTTCGACGAGCGACGCAGGATCGAGCAGCACGACGAGATGCTGCGCGAGATAGCCGATCGAATTCACGACGTATTCGACTTCGCTGAACCACACCGAGCCTGTTTCCGCGACGCCGAAGCGCCCTCTCACGATGCCTACGTCGACATCTTCGAGCGATGCCGGCACGGTATCGGGCGAAAGCGCGCGGTTGCCGTCGACGCCGGGCACCGCCGATGCGATCACCTTCGCGTCCGGAAAGCGCGCGGCGATGAGCGCGTTCACATCGCTCAAATTAGCCGCTTCGACGCACGCGCCGCCCATCGCCGTGAGCGCCGCCGTGAAGCGCGCCTTCGGATCGCCATCGGCCGAGGAAACCGCGGGAAACACGGGCACCTCGGGGCGCGGGCGCGACGCGGGCTGCGCCGCGCGGATCTTCGACAAAAAAGCTTCGCGAGTCGTCATTTGGCGGCCTTCCGGTTCTTGCGATACCACTCGTGAAAAGTCTCGACGGGCGCTTCGGGCAGATCGCGCTGACGTCCCCAGATATTGAGCGGGTTATAGAGCACGAAGTTGGGCAAGCGCTTCAACGCGCCGCCGAGCGATGCGACCGTTGCCCGATAAAGCGTCGGACTCGCGAGCAGCCGCCCCGCCATCTTCAGGACTTCCTGCTTCACGAACGGCACCTCGTGCTTCTCGGCGATCACCGCGCGCCACTTGTAGATCTGCTCGTGGATATTCACCTTGACCGGGCACACGTTCGTGCAACTGCCGTTCATCGTCGATGCGAACGGCAGCGCGCTGTAGCGCTTCAGATCGTACGTCGGGTTGATGATCGCGCCGATCGGCCCGGAATACGTGCCGCCATACGACAAGCCGCCGCTTCGCCGATAAACCGGACACGTGTTCATGCACGCGCCGCACCGGATGCACTTGAGCGAGTACCAGAAGTCGTCCATCGCAAGCCGCTCGGTGCGGCCGTTATCGACGAGGATGAAGTGCATCTCCGTGCCCGGCCGCGGCTTGCGAAAGTGCGACGTGTATTGCGTGATCGGCGAGCCGAGCGCGCTCCTCGACAGCATGCGGACGAACACGCCGAGGTCGGCGATCGTCGGAATGAGCTTTTCGATGCCGATCGACGCGATATGCAGCGGCGGCACGTTGGCCGACAAATCCGCGTTGCCCTCGTTGGTGCAGACGACGACCGTGCCTGTCTCCGCGACCGCGAAGTTGCAGCCGGTCATGCCCGCCGTCTTTTCGCGCACGAAGTACGGCCGCGTGTGCATGCGCTGGCTTTCGGCGAGATAGTGGATGTCGCTGTTCTTCGGATCGGTGCCGATGGTCTTGCCGAACAGATCGGCCACGTCCGCGCGCAGCTTGTGCACGGCCGGCACGACCATGTGACTCGGGTCCTGATGATCGAGCTGCTGGATGCGCTCGCCGAGATCGGTTTCCATCACGGTGATGCCGCGCGGCTCCAGGTAGTCGCGCATTCTGCACTCGTCGGTGAGCATCGACTTGCTCTTGACGAGCGATGTCATGCCGCGCTCGCTCATCAGCTCGTAGACGAGCGCGTTGTGCTCCTCCGCATTCGCCGCGAAATGCACGACGACGCCATTCTTCTCGGCCTGATCGACGAATTGCCCGATGTAGTCCGCGAGATTCGACAGCGTGTGCTCCTTGATGCCCGACGCGAGTTCGCGCATCGTTTCCCATTCGGGAATGCCGTGCGCCTGCGCATCGCGCTTGGAGCGCAAATCCCACAGACGCTTGTCGTGGAACGCGACGTGATCCGGCTTTTGCAGGAACGCGCCCGCCGCTTTCGCGTGATCGATACGAACGGTTTTAGTCACGGTTTTGCTCATCCTCGCGCTCCGTTCAGAACCTGCGCGATGTGAATGAATTTCGCGTCGAGCTTCATGCGCTCGGCGCAGCCTTGCTGATGCATGAGACACGACATGTCGCCCGACACGATGTACTCCGCGCCCGCGCCGACGTGATCGCGCACCTTGTCCTGTCCCATGCGCACGGACACGGCCTCTTCGGTCACGGAAAACGTTCCGCCGAAACCGCAGCACTCGTCGGGGCGCGCGGGCGACACGAACTCGATGCCCTTCACGCCTTCGAGCAGCGCGCGTGGCTTCGAAAAGCGTGCGCCCGCGACTTCCGAATTCGATGTCTCGCGCAGATGCCGCACCGCGCTGCAACTGTTGTGCAGCCCGACGCGATGCGGAAACTCGGCCCACGGAAACTCCCGCACCTCCAGCACGTCGTGCAGGAATTCGACGAGCTCATACGTATTGCCACGCACCTTCTGCACGGCGCTCGTCTGCTCGATCGCGGTGAAGTGCTCGCGCACGTGATGCACGCAACTCGCCGACGGCCCGACGATGCAGTCGTAGTCGGCGAAATTGCGGGCGAACACGCGCTCGGCGCCCGCAGCTTCCTTGTGCGCGCCGCTATTGGCCATCGGCTGGCCGCAGCAGGTCTGATCCTGCGGATAGTCGACGTCGACCCCGAGCCGCTCGAGCAACTCCAGCGTGGCGATGCCGATCTGCGGATAGAACGCGTCGATGAAACAGGGAACGAACAAAGCGACTTTCATGGCGATCCGGTGCCTGGACGTGGGGAGATTTTGGTAAGCTTGGTCTGACCAAGACTTTAATGAGATGCCTCTTTCGTGTCAAACTCGGGCAATCCCATGTTTTCAACCTGCCTTCGCGTCGAACGATGACTTTCCAGCCCGTCCATGCGCATTCCTACGCCCGCGTGCGCCTCTCCGATGTCGTGTCCGGGCAGATTCGCGAGCTGATCTCGAACGGCACGCTGCTGCCGGGCCAGCGCCTGCCCGCCGAGCGCGATCTGGCCGAGCAGTTGAACGTGTCGCGCCCGTCGCTGCGCGAGGCGCTGATCCGGCTGGAGTCCGACGGTTTCATCCGTGCGGCCGGGCGCGGCGGTTTCGTCGTGTCCGATGTGACCGCGCCGCTCGTATCGCATCCGCTCGCGGCGCTGCTCGAAGAGCAGCCGAATGCAAGCGCCGACGTGCTCGAACTGCGCCACGGGCTCGAAACGCTGTCCACCGCCTATGCCGCCGAGCGGGCGACCGAAGCCGATCTCGAACGCATCGCCGCCGCGTTCGATGCGTTGCAGACCGCCGTCGCCGAGAAAAGTACGCGCATCGCGGAGAGGGACGCGGCGTTCCACCTCGCGATCGCGGACGCGACGCACAACGTCGCGCTCGCGCACGTGATGCACGGGCTCGACGAACTGGTCCGCGAATCGATGCTCACGTCGCATCGGCTCGTCGATTACGACGATGAAGTCGAAGCGAACCTGATGGCGCAGCATCGCGCGATCTTCGAGGCGATCGTCGCGCGCGATCCGGCGCGGGCGCGCGAGTGCGCGGGCGCGCATCTCGATTACGTGCGCACGCTGTATCGCGACCGGCCGGCAAAGAAAAACCGCGCCGCTTAAATCCGATGACATTACGAATCTGTAAGCCGCGCGAAAGTGATGATAGGACGCGGCCTACATGCATTTCGGACGCGCACGGCTAACGCGCATCGATCTTCCCCGCGATACTGGAATCGTCAACAACAACACGCGAAGGAGGACAACATGCCTTATCTACTCGGATGGCTGCTCGGCGTACCGGTGATCGTTCTGGTGATTCTGTATCTGATCTTTCATTGACCGGCAGCGCGGCACGCATCAAAAAAGCCAGGGGCGTCGATACAATACGACGCCCTTTCTCTTTTCCGAAGGCTGTCGATGAATCACTCCCTCCTCACGCTCGCCGCATCGCTCACCGTGGTTTCCGGCGCGGGACTCGCGCACGCCGAGGAAATCGCCAGCGTTAACACCAACTTCCGCTTCACCGGTTCGGACCGCGTCACGGTCGAGGCTTACGACGATCCGCTCGTCGAAGGCGTGACCTGCTATGTGTCGCGGGCGCGCACGGGCGGCGTAAAAGGCACGCTCGGCATCGCGGAAGACCCGACCGAAGCGTCGATCGCGTGCCGTCAGGTCGGCCCGATCAAGTTCGTGCAACCGCTCAAACAGAAGACCGACGTGTTCTCGGCGAGCATGTCGTTCATCTTCAAGACGCTGCACGTGGTGCGCATCGTCGATGCGAAGCGCAACACGCTCGTCTATATGACCTACAGCGACCGCGTCGCCACCGGCAGCCCGAAGAACAGCGTGACGGCGGTGCCGGTTCCCGCAGGCACGACCATACCGGTGAAGTGACGCGGCAACTGTCCGTTATCCGGCGAAACAAAGTTGTAAACTGTGCGATTTCCCTGACCGTTCGCCTTTCTCGCGCCATGACCACCGCCCGCTTCCGCAATGCCGCACGCTACTGGCGCTCGCCGCTCGTGCCGGACGCGGACATGGTCACGGCCGAATACTACGATCATGAGTTCACGCCGCATTGGCACGACGCCTACACCGTGCCGGTGATCGAAGCGGGCGCGGAGTGTTACGACTATCGAGGCGCGCATCACGTCGCCGAGGCCGGCTCCGTGCCGGTGATCAATCCAGGCGAAGTGCACACGGGCGCGCGGGCCGTCGATGCCGGCTGGCGTTATCGCGTGTTCTATCTGCCGGTGCCGTTCGTCGAAGACCTCGCTCGCGACATGTCGGCGCAAACGACGTCGCCGCCGTGGTTTCCCGTCGACATCATTCGCGATCCCGATCTGGCGCGGCGGCTAATGATCGCGCATCGGCTGCTGGAAGACGGCGCCGATCCGCTCGCCGCGGAACTCGCCCTCGTCGATGCGACGACGACGCTGCTCGGACGGCACGCGCTCGAGCGCCCGGATGTCGCGCCGCTCGCTGCGGACGCCCGCCGCGTCGCGACGATGAAATCGCGCCTCGCGGACGATCTCCTGGAACCGCTGACGCTCGCCGAACTCGCGCAAACGGTCGGCCTCTCGACCTTTCACGCCGCGCGCCTCTTCACGCGCGAGACCGGTCTTGCACCGCACGCGTGGCGCAACCAGATGCGCATCGTGCGCGCGCTCCCGGCGTTGCGCGCGGGCGCATCCGTCACCGATGTCGCCGCGGCGAGCGGCTTCACCGATCAGAGCCATTTCACGCGCCATTTCAAACGCACGTTTGGCGTGCCGCCCGGCCGCTGGCGCTGAGTCCATCGGCGGCATCGACGGACAGGAAAGCGCAAGAACGTACAAGCATTCGAAGCGGCGGCGTACGTATCCTCGCTTCCATAGGAGGACATCTTGAAAGCAACACCTTTGCGCGAGTTCGCCGCCGGCGCCCGCGACACCATTCCGATGATGATCGGCGCCGCGCCCTTCGGCGTGATCTTCGGCACGCTCGTCACCGCGAGTCCGCTGACGCTCTGGCACGGCCAGCTGATGTCGCTCGCCGTGTTCGCGGGCTCGGCGCAGTTCATCGCGGTCGGGCTGATCGCATCGCACGCGAGCTTCGCCGTCATCTGGGCGACGACGCTCGTCGTCAATCTGCGTCACGTGCTGTATTCCGCGACGCTCGCGCCCTATGTCGCGCATTTGCCGCGCCGCTGGCGCTGGGCGCTCGCGGGCGTCATGACCGACGAAGTCTTTGCCGTCGCCTACGCGCATTATCGGAAGCGCGCGCCGGGGGAGACCGGGCCGCACTACTTCCTCGGCTCGGGTCTCTCGATGTACCTGAACTGGCAGCTATGGACGCTCGTCGGACTGCTGTTCGGCGCGGCGTTTCCCGGTCTGAAATCGCTCGGCCTCGACTTCGCCATGGTCGCGACGTTCATCGCGATCATCGTGCCGCAGCTCGTCGCGGTGCGCTTCGTCGCGGCGGCCGCGGCTTCCGGCGTGCTGTCGTTCGCGTGGCAAGGGTGGCCGTACAAGCTCGGGCTGCTCGCCGCCGTGTTCGTGGGCGTCGCGGTGGGCATGGTGCTCACGCTGATGGAAAACCGGCCGCAGACGAAGCATCGCCTGAAGAACGCCAAGGAGCGCACGCAATGACGATGAACTACGTCTGGTTGATCATCGGGATGGCGCTCGTGACCTACGTGATCCGCGCCGCCGTCTTCGTGCTGGGCGAACGCCTGCCCTTTCCGCCGGTCGTGCGCAGCGCGCTCTCGTTCGTGCCGGTGACGGTGCTCACCGCGATCATCGTGCCAATGACCGTCTCGCCGCACGGCAACGGCGCCGAGCTCACGTGGCGCAATCCGCAACTGGTGGCGGTGCTCGTCGCGGTCATCGTTTGCGCGCTCACGAAACGGCCGCTTTTGACGATCGCCGTGTCGCTCGCGGTATTTTTCCTGTGGCAGTTCGTCGTGCTGCGCTAGACGTTTTCCGCCGATCCACTGCCGATCGGCTTTCAAAAAGCCTCGAAGAAGTCTCAAGTTCCCGGAAAGCGCGCCGATATCAGAAACGAATGGACTCCGCCCGAAAGAGCGGCGCCGCCAGCATTTCCCGCCCTCGGCGCACCGGAGGGCGGAACCGGGAACCAACATGCGTCAAATCACCCTTTCGCTTCGCGACGAGACGATTGCTTCGCTGGAACGCGACTTCGAAGCGTTCTTGCGTCTGTCGCTGAAGCTCGATCCACAATTCGTCACGCCATCGTTCGAGGACTTCCTGCGGGCGAAGCTGCTCGACAACCACACGCCGCTCACCGAGCAGGCCGTGCAGCGCATGCTCACGCACGGCCAGTACGCGTGGGCGAAGCGCGCGCTCGACAAGGAGTTTCCCGACGTCGTCGAAATCCTGATCCGTCAGGCGGCCGGGCACGGCTTCGCATTCGCGATCCGCGCCGACTGGACCGCGGAGGATCTCGTGAGGGCGTCGCGCGAATGGGCGATGGCGATCGTCACCGAAGCGAAGGGCGACGTGTCGCAAGTGGACATGCTCGCATCGCAGATCAAGTCGGCGGCGGCGGATATCCGTGAAGTCGAGGAAAAGATGCAGACGCCCGCGTGGCGCCTTGCCGATTCGCTGCGCCAGCGCGTGTACGAAACGAAAATTTCGGTGGAGACGAGCATCGGTTCGACGGCGCGCGAAAAGCTCGGCGAATTGCGCTGCCTGCTGCGGCTGGGCATCGTCTATGGATCGATTCAGAAGCAGGAGGCGCAGCAGGTGCTCGAATACCTGCGCTCGCTGCGGCCCGAGCTTTTCGTCGAAGAGCCCCACGACGGCTTCACGCGCTTCGCCGCGTGGCTGCGCAGCATCTTCGCGCCGGCGCCGCGTGCGCCGAGCACGTCACGCGCGCCGCGATAAGCGTTTCAGTCCCACATTCCTTTCAGGCGCGCCGCGATATCGATTTTCGCTTTCGCCGCCGCCGCGAGCCCCGCAGCCGTCGGCGCGGCGGGCGCGATAACCGGCGGCCATGCCGCCGCCTCGAAGTTCTGCATCAGATGCGGCGGGATGAAACGCGTGCGCTGCGCCCATACGTGCCGGTCGCCGAGATGCGTCTGGTTGTGCACGTAGAAACGCTGCGGCGTGACGATGTGCAAGTCTTCCTTTGCGCGCGTCATCGCGACATAGAGCAGACGCCGTTCTTCGTCGATTTCCTCGTCGCTGCCCGTGCCGAGATCGGACGGAATACAGCCATCCACGCCGTTCAGCACGAACACGTTGCGCCACTCCTGGCCCTTCGCCGAGTGAATGGTCGAGAGAATCAGATAGTCCTCGTCGAGTAGCGGCACGCCGGATTCGTCGCTCGTCGCGTCGGGCGGATCGAGCGTGAGCTCGGTGAGGAAGCGCTCGCGCGTCGGATACGTCGACGCGATGCTTTCCATCTGCAATACGTCGCCGATGCGGATCGCCGCGTCTTCGTGGTTGCGCTCCAGATGCGGCTCGTACCAGCGGCGAATCATCTCGAACTCGGCGGGCCAGCCGGATTCGCGGCCGCAGAGTTTCGCCATCAGGCCGACGAAGCGCGGCCAGTCATCGCTGGCGCGCGCGGGCGCGTGGAACGCCGCGATTGCGCTCGATGCCACCGCGTCGGGCGCGCTCACGCTATCCAGCAAGCGCCCGGCGATTGCCGGCCCGACGCCCGGCAATAGTTGCGCGACGCGAAAGCCCGCGACGCGATCGCGCGGATTCTCCGCCCAGCGCAGCACCGCGAGCACGTCTTTCACGTGGACGGAATCGAGAAACTTGAGGCCGCCGAATTTCACGAACGGAATGTTCCGGCGCGTGAGCTCGATTTCGAGCGTCGCGCTGTGATGCGCCGCGCGAAAGAGCACCGCCTGCGCCTTCAGCTTCATGCCCGACTCGCGCGCCTCCAGCACTTTCTCGACGACATAACGCGCCTGATCCGCCTCGTCCGCGACGCTGACGACGCGCGGCTTTTGCGCCGAGGCCTTGTCGGTCCACAGATTCTTCGTGTAGCGCTCGGACGCGAGGCCGATCACCGCGTTCGACGCCTCCAGGATCGGCTGCGTCGAGCGATAGTTGCGATCCAGCGTGACGGTCGCGGCGGGCGGATCGAAATGGCCGGGGAAATCGAGGATATTGCGCACCGTCGCGCCGCGGAACGAATAGATGGACTGCGCATCGTCGCCGACGACCGTGAGGCCGCGCCCGTCCGGTTTCATCGCCAGGAGAATGGATGCCTGCAGGCGATTCGTGTCCTGATATTCGTCGACGAGCACGTGATCGAAACGGCTCGCGAGATCCGCGGCCACCGACGGCTCCGCCGCGAGATGCGACCAGTAGAGCAGCAGATCGTCGTAATCGAGCACGCTTTGCGCCTGTTTCGCGCTGACATAGGCGGCGAAGAGGCGCTTGAGGTCGGCTTCCCATTCGCGGCACCACGGATACGACTGATCGAGCACGACGGCAAGCGAGGCGCCCGTGTTGACGACGCGCGAGTAGATCGCGAAGCACGTCGACTTGGCTGGAAAGCGCTTTTCCTTCGACGACAGACCGAGTTCGTGCCGCACGAGATTCATGAGATCGGCGGAATCTTCGCGGTCGTTGATGGTGAACGATGGCGCAAGTCCGACGAGATCGGCGTAATCGCGCAGCAAACGCGCGCCGACGCCGTGAAACGTGCCCGACCACGTCAGGCCCTGCGCGATGGCGCTCTTTTTCCCGAGCGCGTTCATCGCGATACGCGTCACGCGCCGGGTCATTTCGAGCGCCGCGCGCCGTGAAAACGTGAGCAGCAGGATGCGATGCGGGTCCGCGCCCTTCACCAGCAGATGCGCGACACGATGCGCGAGCGTGTTGGTCTTTCCCGAACCCGCGCCCGCGATAACGAGCAGCGGTCCGCCACGGCGGTCGGGTTCATCGACGCCGAATTCGACGGCCTCGCGCTGTGCCGCGTTGAGCTTCGCGAGGTAGTCGGCGACTTGCTTCGCCGTGGATTCGGCGGTGGATCGGGAAGCGGCGTCGGCGGTATCGGGAAGCGTGAGCACGGAGGAAAGGCGGCGGGAAATGAGTGACGCACACTGTATATCCATACAACCCGCGCGCGCAAGTCTTTGGCCCGATTGCGCTTTTGGCCCCAAATGCAACGAGCCCGGTCCGCACGGAGCCGGGCTCGCATCGCTACTTCGAAGAGCGTTACTGCGCCTTCTTCGCGTTCTTCACTTTCGCGTCGGCGGCGGCTTCATTGGCTTCGGATTGCGCCTCCGTTTTCTTCTTGTCGGCCTTGGCCTGCGCGACGGCGGAGTCCTTGTCGGCCTCGGCCTGCTTCTTCGCGGCCTTCTGATCGGCCTTCGTCGGGGCGTCGCTCGTCGTCTGCGCGAACGATGCCACGCTCGCGCTCGCGAACGTTCCGGCGATCAACGCGGCCAGCAGTGCGTGTGTTTTTCGATTCATGATGTCCTCCCTTGTTTTCGATGGATGCCGCAAGACCATCTGCGACGAGCAGCGGCCTCGCGGCGCATCACGCTCAGTGCTGCAGGCCCGTATCCTTCGGCGTGCCCGGCTCTGTCGCGTTCAGTTCCGCCTTGGCGGCGTCCTTGTCCGCCTTGCGGTTGATCTTGGCGTTCTGCAGTTCTTCCTTGTACTGCGCCTTGGCCTGCTGGTTCTGCGCCTTCAGTTCGGCCTTCGACGCTTTCTTCGACGCGCGATATTCGGCGTTCGCCTCGGCGTTCGCGTTGCGGCGCTGGACGAGCGGATCGGTCGGCGCCGGCTCGACGACGTTGTGCGGCGGCGGCGTCACGGGCGCTTGTCCGGCCATTTGGCCCGGCATCTGAGCCGGCGCGGCCTGCATGGTTTGCGGCTGAACCGGCGCGGATTGCGTCGTGGTCTGGGCATAAGCGCCGGATGCGGCGAGCGTGGCGATGGCGGAACCGATCAAAAGGATTCGTGCGCGAGTCATGAGCTAGTCCTCTCTGTAGTTGGCGTCGGCGGCGCTCTGACGACGATGAAACGAGCGATCCGCGCGACTTTTGTCGATTGGAAAGATGACCGAAGCTGCATCGATCAAACAGTCGGACGGCGTGCGATCGGGCGAGTTCTCGAAAACCAGTCATTGTTACCGACGGTTTCATCTGGCTACATTTGCCAGTCACTGCCCTTGCGACCGTATTACCGGCGTCCGCGATGCAGACAGCACGACGCATGCCCAGGACAGCAGCGGCCGTGGTTTATCATGGAGGCCTTTCCTGTCTCACCGTCCCATGCCTGCACTTCAATTCACCCTCACGGGCGACTACATCGAACTCCACAACCTGCTCAAGCTGATGGGTCTCGCGGACAGCGGCGGCTCGGCGAAGGCGCGCGTCGCAATGGGCGACGTCACCGTCGACGGCCAGATCGAGACGCGCAAGACCTGCAAGATTCGCGCGGGGCAGAAAGTGAAACTCGACGGCCAGACCATTCAGGTCCGCGCGCCCAAATAGCTTCGCGACGACTTGCGCGCGCACGCCGCGCGCTTGCCAAAACCCGGCCATAAGCGAACGGGTGATCGACATGCGGCACGCGACGCAATAAGCTAGTCGTCTTTCGTTCTGGTTTCAGCGTCGGTTTCCATCAGCGCGTTTGCGCTCGTGTTTTACGTCCCTTCGCTTTCCAGTCCACGGCGCTCAGTGCACTGACTGATGCGCCGTCATCGCTTCGAATCCGATCGATCATGCAACCGCACGTCACGCGCGCCGCACGCGCGCATCAAGGACCGCCGAGTCTCTCGCGTCACGCCGTCGATACGGCGCGCCTCGCCGCGCCGCTCGCCATCGCGCAACTTTCGCAGATGGCGATGGGCGTCACCGACACCATCCTGCTCGGCTCGCTCGGCCCCGACGCGCTCGCCGCGGGCGGTCTCGGCGCGAATCTCTTCTTCGTCGTCGTGACGCTCTTGCAAGGCGTGCTGACGTCGGTTTCCGTGTCGGTCGCGCATGCACGCGGCGCGAATGCCGATGACCGCGTGCCGGGCATCTACTGGACGGGGCTCGTGCTTTCGGTGCTGCTCGCCGTGCCCGCGTTCGTGCTGCTGAGCTATGCCGAACCGATTCTGCTCGCGTTCCACGAGCCCGCGACGCTCGCGAAGAACGTCGGCGAATACTGCGCGGTTTTGCGCTGGGGAACGCCGGGCAGTCTCATCGGCATCGGGATGATGCGCGCGTTTCTCCCCGCGATCGGCGCGGCCCGGAGGCTCTTGTGGATTTCCATCGGCGGCGTCTTCGTCAACGGTTTTCTCAACTACGGCCTGATTCACGGCGCGTATGGCCTGCCGCGCGAGGGCTTCCTCGGCTCGGCGGCGGCGACGACCATCACCGTCTGGCTGACGGCGGCGGCGCTCGTCGCGGTCCTGCATCTGCGGCCGCGCTACAGGCACTTCGTCGTGCGCGCCCGCCCGCGCCTGCCGCTGATGGGCGAACTTTTCGGCATCGGCTGGCCGGTCGCCATCACCTACGGCGTCGAATCGACGCTCTTTCTCGCCACCGGCATGATGGTCGGGCTGCTCGGCGAAGCGCCGCTCGCCGCGCATCAGATCGCGCTCAACGTCGCGTCGGTCGCGTTCATGGTGCCGCTCGCGATCGGTCAGGCGGCGAACGTGCGCGTGGGCTACTGGGTCGGCGCGGGCGTGCCCGTCGCGGCGCGGCACGCAGGCTTCGTCGCGCTTGCGCTCGGCGTCGGCTTCATGATGTGCTCGGGGCTCGTGCTGATCACCGTGCCGCGCGCGATCGTCGGCATGTATCTGCATCTCGACGATCCCGCCAACGCGCATACCGTCGCGCTCGCGGCATCGCTCCTGGGCGTCGCGGCGGTGTTCCAGATCGTCGACGGCATGCAGACGGTCGGCTCCGGCTGTCTGCGCGGCCTGAAGGACACGCGCATCCCGATGCTCGCCGCCGCGTTCGGCTACTGGGGCGTCGGCTTTCCGACCGGCTACGTGCTCGCGTTCCACTTCGAACTCGGCGCGAAGGGACTGTGGTGGGGACTCGCCGCGGGTCTCGCGAGCGTCGCCGCCTTGATGACGCTGCGGTTTCATCGCATCAGCCGGCGGTTCATCGAGACGGGTGTCGCGCCCAGACCCGACGACGCCGATGCCGTGAGCGCCGCGCCGCACGGCCACGGTTGATAAGCACCCGAGCCACGCACCGATATACATAGCAGGAATGCTTGGTTTGTCCGCGCGGGGCGCATTGCTACGATGAACCCGTCTCCTCCTTGAGACATCTGTGACAGGGGTTGTCAGCCCGCTTTCAGCCAGCGGGGTTTTTTTCGTCCTTTCGCTTTGTTTCCTGCGGCGCGCGCGGCGTCCCGCACGGCCGTGTGCCGATTCCCCTTAGAATAATTTCGAGACGCAAGGCGCAAGAACGCTTCTTGCTTTTCACATGTCGTCCGTCGCGCGTGTGAACACGTGTGAGCCGGAACAACTAAAACGAGGAATTGAAGTGTTGGAAAGCCGGGGGATCGGGGAAGTGGCAGCACGTATTCAAGATCATATAAATCGGCGTGTCACGTCGAAGGGACGATTCGGCGCCGCCGTGCGCAACATGGCCGTCGTCGTGATGATGACGGCGCTCGCCGCCTGCGCGGAGCGTCCGCCCGCGACCGCGTTCGAGCGTCCGTCGAGCCAGGCGCTCTCCACAAGCGAAGCGACGCCCCTCGCGGCGGCCCTCGCGCCGCTGGAACGGCAGCATCCGGACGAATCCGCCGTGCGTCTGCTGCGCACCGGCACCGATGCGCTTCAGGCCCGCATCGCGCTCGCGCGCGCGGCGACGAAGACGCTCGACATGCAGTACTACATCGCCGAGGAAGACAACACCGGCAAGCTGCTGCTCGGCGCCGCGCTCCACGCGGCGGATCGCGGGGTGCGGGTGCGCATGCTCGTCGACGATCTGAACTTCAAGGACATCGACCGCATCATGGCGGCGCTTAACTCGCACGACAAGATCGAAATCCGCGTGTTCAACCCGTACGGCAGCGCGCAGCGCAGTTTCTCCGAGCGCACGCAGAACTTCTTCACGAACTTGAGCCACTTCACGCGCCGTATGCACAACAAGGCGATGATCGCGGACAACCAGATCGCGATCGTCGGCGGGCGCAATCTCGGCGACGAATACTTCAGCGCGAGCCCGACGCTGCAGTTCCGCGATCTCGACGTCTTCGCCGCCGGCCCCGTCACGCAGCAGATTTCCGCGAGCTTCGACGACTACTGGAACAGCTCGCTCGCCTACCCGCTGCGTGCGCTGAACAAGCAGAAGTTCGATCCGTCCGAGCTCGACAAGACCCGCGACGATCTGCGCGCGCACTGGCGTCAGCAGGCCGATCCGCTGAACGCAAAGCCGCTCAACGCGACGCCGCTCGCGCAGCAGATTTCGCGCGGCGAGATGGGGCTCGTGTGGGCGCCGACGGAGTTCTGGGTCGACTCGCCGTCGAAGATCGAGCGTCCGAGCGACGACTACAAAAGCCCGCCGATGACGCGCCTCGTCGATCTGCTGAAAGACGCGCAGAGCGAATTCCTGATCATCTCGCCCTACTTCGTGCCGCACGATACGGGCGTGAAGGCGCTCGGCGCGCTGACGAAGCGTCGCGTGCGCGTTGCGGTGCTGACCAACTCGCTCGCCGCCACCGACGCCGTCGCCGTGCAGGCCGGCTACGCGCCGTATCGCGTGCCGATGCTGCAAAACGGCGTCGAGCTGTACGAATTCAAGCCGATTCAGGCCGAAGGCGAAGCCAGTCCGCGCGCGGGCCTGTTCGGTTCGCAATCGCGCGCGAGCCTGCATGCAAAGGCCTATGTGATCGATCGGAGTATCCTCGTGATCGGCTCCATGAATCTCGATCCGCGCTCGGCGAAGCTGAACACCGAGCTCGCGCTCGTGATTCACGACAAGGCCATCGCCAGCGAAGCAGCACAGCTCTTCGCCGACGGCATCTCGCCGAAAGTGAGCTGGCGGGTGCAACTGGCGAGCGCGGCGGTCACCGACGAGCTGCGGCGCACGGGCGCGCCGGAGTCGGGCCTCGTCTGGACCGCCGAGGAGAACGACAGCCTCGTCACCTGGAATTTCGATCCCGAGGCGGGTTTTTATCGCAATCTGATGGCGGGCATTTTCAAGCTCCTGCCCGTCGACAAGCAGCTCTGATCCAATTTCGAGGGAATCTCAGGCCATGACACAGAACGCGAAGGGCGACGTACGGATGGAGAAGGACACGTTCGGTGAGATCGCCGTGCCGAACGGCAAGCTCTGGGGCGCGCAAACCCAGCGCTCGCTGCAGAACTTCAGGATTTCGACGGAAAAGCAGTCGCCGGAACTGATCACGGCGCTCGCGATCGTCAAGCACGCGGCCGCCGAAGTGAACGAAGAGCTGAAGGTGCTCGATGCGAAGAAGGCCAAGGCGATCATGCAGGCGGCCGAGGAAATCATCGACGGCAAGCATCCCGATGAGTTCCCGCTCGCCGTGTGGCAGACCGGCTCGGGCACGCAGACCAACATGAACCTGAACGAGGTGATCGCAAATCGCGCGAGCGAGATCATGGGCGGGCCGCGCGGCGAAGAGCGACTGGTTCATCCGAACGACGACGTGAACCGCGGACAGTCGTCGAACGACGTGTTCCCGACGGCGATGCACGTCGCGGCGGCGGTGGCGATTCACACGCATCTGATTCCGTCGCTGAAGACGCTGCGCGATACGCTCGACAAGAAAGCCAAGGCCTTCGACAAGATCGTGAAAATCGGCCGCACGCACCTGCAGGACGCGACGCCGCTCACGCTCGGCCAGGAGTTTTCGGGCTACGTCGCGCAGATCGATCAGGGCATCCGGCATGTCGAGGCGACGTTGCCGCATCTGTATCAGCTGGCGCAAGGCGGCACGGCGGTCGGCACCGGCCTGAACGCGCATCCGGAATTCGCGGCGAAGGTCGCGGCCGCGATCGGCAAGCTCACGAAGCTGCCCTTCGAGACCGCGCCGAACAAGTTCGAGGTGATGGCCGCCGCCGACGCGCTCGTCGCCGCGCATGGCGCACTGAAGACCGTCGCCGCGGGCCTGATGAAGATCGCCAACGACATCCGCTGGCTGTCGAGCGGGCCGCGCTGCGGGCTCGGCGAATTGTCGATTCCGGAGAACGAGCCGGGCAGTTCCATCATGCCGGGCAAGGTGAACCCGACGCAGTCCGAAGCCGTGACCATGCTGTGCTGCCAGGTCTTCGGCAACGACGTCGCGGTGAACTTCGGCGGCGCGAGCGGCAACTTCGAGCTGAACGTGTTCCGGCCGATGATCGCGCATAACGTGCTGCAGTCCGTGCGCCTGCTCGCGGACGGCGCGCGGAGCTTCAACGACAACTGCGCGGTGGGCATCGAGCCGAACGAGAAGCGCATCGACAGTCTGCTCAATGAATCGCTGATGCTCGTGACGGCGCTCAATCCGCACATCGGCTACGACAAGGCCGCGCAGATCGCGAAGAAAGCGCACAAGGAAGGCACGACGCTCAAGGCCGCCGCGCTCGCGCTCGGGTATGTGACCGAGCAGCAGTTCGACGAGTGGGTCAAGCCGGCCGATATGGTGGGGAAGAAGTAGGTCCCTGGAAACGCGGCGGGGCCTAGACCTTCCCCGCCGCCACTTCCTCCGGCTTCAACTCGACGATCGCATCGAGCGCATCCTTCACGTCCATCGCGTATTTGGCGAGCCGCTTTTCTTCTTCCGTCTCCGGCACGAACGAAGGCACGGGCGTGGGCTGCCCTTGCTCATCGACGGCGACGAACACCATCAGGCAATCGGTCGTCTGCTGCAACTCGCCGACTTTCGGATCGCCCGCATGCACGGAGATGTGGATATGCATGCTGGTGCGCCCGGTCGAAACCACGCGCGCGCGCAATTCCACCAGATTGCCGACGAGAATCGGCCGCCGGAAACGGATATTGCCGACGCTCACCGTCACCGCATAGCGGCCGGACCACATCGCGGCGCAAGCGTAAGCAGTTTCGTCGATCCATTTCATCAGCGCGCCGCCATGCACCTTGCCGCCGAAGTTGACGGAAGTGGGCTCGGCAAGAAAGCGGAAGGTGGTTTCGGCGCGGCTTTTCGGGACCGCGGGAATGGGAGCTGAAGTGGGCGTGTTCATGGGCGTCATCGTTGGAGGCATGTGACGCCGATTATACGAAGCGAAAATTCGCTAGTCGTGAACGGTGATGCCCCGATCGATCGTGCCGTACATCGTGATGCTGCCGCCACCGCCCGCCGATGACGACGGCGCGCCGGCGCATCCCGCGCACAGCATCAGCGCGCCCAGCACGCTGGCAAATAAGAATCTGGTCATGACGATTACCCCGCTGCTTCGGACGTGCAAGCGGTCATTCTAGCGCCTGCCTCGCGCATCGACATTTCGGCGCGCGGTGAAACATCGGTTGCGATGGCGCGCTAGCATGAATGGATCGATAAAAAGGATATCGCCATGAATTCCCTGCTCGACGACACTGGCTCGCGCGCACGCCATTTTCCCGGCCTGTCGCGCATCGGCGCGCTGATTGCCGATCCGGGCCGCGCCGCGATGCTCTGGTCGCTGATGGACGGCACCGCGCGCCCGGCCGGCGAACTGACGATGATCGCGGGGCTGTCGCCGTCGGCGGCGAGCGGCCATCTCGCGCGGCTGACCGAAGGCGGCCTGCTCGCGCTCGAAGTGAGCGGGCGGCACCGCTACTACCGCATTGCGACGCCGGATATCGCCGCCGCCATCGAAGCGCTCGCCAATCTCGCACGGGCGAGCGCGCCGCAACGCGCGCCGGAACGTCCGCCTTCCGCCGTGCCGGTGGAAATGCGCTTCGCGCGCACGTGCTACGACCACCTCGCGGGCGAACTGGCCGTGCAAATTTTCGACCGGATGATCGCGCGCAACTGGCTCGCCGCCGCCGATGAACCCAGCCAAACACAAACGCACGGCCCCGCCGCGCTCGACGCGACGCCGGAAGGCGCGCAGGCGTTCGCCGAACTCGGCATCGACCTGAAGGCGGAGCGCGCTCGGCGTCGCCGGTTCGCGTGTACGTGCATCGACTGGAGCGAGCGCCGGCCGCATCTGGGCGGCGCACTCGGCGCGGCGTTTCTGGAAGCGTGCGAGTCGCACGGCTGGATCGAGCCCACCGCGAAGCGCCGCGTGCTGCGCGTGACGCCGGCGGGGCATCGGCATTTCGAAGACTTTCTGGCGGCGCGTCGAGCGCAGTAGAGCTTGTTACGCGCGCCTGCGCCTACACCGCCATCGGCGCGGTAAGCGGCTCGTGGTGTTTGTACCCTTCGAGCGCGAAATCCTTCGGCTCGATTTTCTCCAGCCATTCCGGCTCGTAGCGCTTCGTAACCGCGTAATCCGGCACGCGATCCGAGATGATGAGCTGCGGCGCCGGCAACGGCTCGCGCTTCAGTTGCTCGTGCAGCATGCCGAGCTGGTTCTCGTAGATATGGGCATCGCCGATGAAGTAGGTGAACCAGCGCGGCGTGTACCCCGTCAGCCTGCCGACGAGATGCAGAAGCGCCGCGCCCTCGGTCAGATTGAACGGCGTGCCGAGCCCGACATCGTTGCTGCGAATGTACAGGCACAGCGAGATTTCGCGTGTCGTCGCGTTCGGGATGAATTGATACAGCAGATGGCACGCGGGCAGCGCGATCTCGTCGAGCTTCGCCGGGTTCCAGGCATGAAACAGAATGCGCCGGTCGGTCGGGCGCTCGATGATGGTGTCGAGACACTGGCGCAACTGATCGATCGCCTTGTACAGCAACACCTGCTCGCGCCCGTTTTCGACGAAGCTCGTCACGAGCTGAAAGCCGCGATTGGTGGCGTCGGAGATCTGATCGTTCGCGCCGGCGTCGATCAGCTTGTACGCAGGCCATTTGCGCCACTGCACGCCGTAGACGTCGCCGAGGTCGTCGGGCCCTTGCCGGTACGGATTTTCGAGCCATTGCGGGTTTTCGTTCGCGTTGGCGTCCCAGACCTTGCAGCCGAGCGCGCGAAAATCCGCGGCGCTCTTCGACGCACGCAGAAAGCCCACCAGTTCGCCGATCGCCGATTTGAACGCGAGCTTTTTCGTGGTCACGGCCGGGAAGCCCTGCTGCAGGTCGAAGCGCAGCATCGCGCCGGGAATGCTGATCGTGCGGATACCCGTGCGGTTTTCCTGCCAAGTGCCGGTATCGAGAATCGTCTGGACGAGCTCGAGATACTGTTTCATTCGATGTTCCCTGGGGTTTGCTGCGTGCCCTCGCGAACGGAAGGCGTAAACGACAGATTTTAGCAAGTGCGGGGGACGGGCGCTTAATGCAGCGGCACGAAAAAACGGGCGCCCCGAAGCGCCCGTTTCGTGAAATGCCGAGCGATGGCATCAGCCGCGCGTGGCGTGCTCCGACGGCGCATCGACTTCGATATGACGCATGCCGTGCGCCGACAGCAGGCGATACAGCGTCACGCGCGAAATGCCCAGTTCGTGCGCCGCGTCGCCGAGACGTCCGCGATGCCGCAGCAAGGCCAGTTCGATCGCCTGCCGCTCAGCCGCCTCGCGCGCCTGCGCGAGCGACACCGGCGCCACTTCGACATATTCGCCGAGTTCGAGATCGCGGGCGGTGATCTGACGCCCTTCCGACATCACGATCGCGCGCCGCACGCGGTTGATGAGCTCGCGCACGTTGCCCGGCCAGCCGTAGTTGTGGATCGCGGCGATCGCGTCGGGCGAAAAGCCGCGCAGACGCCGGCTCGCGTCCTTCTTGAAGCGGTCGAGCATGTGCTTCGCAAGCAGTTCGATGTCCTTGCCGCGCGCACGCAGCGGCGGCTCGTCGATCTGCAGCACGCAGAGACGGTGATACAAGTCCGCGCGGAACCGGCCTTCGATCATCGCGGTCTGCATGTCGACGTGCGTCGCCGAGATGATGCGCACATCGACGGGCGTCGAGCCGTGCCCGCCGAGCCGCTCCACCTTGCGCTCCTGCAGGAAGCGCAGCAGGCTCGCCTGGCTTTCGAGCGGCAGGTCGCCGATTTCATCGAGGAAAAGCGTGCCGCCGTTAGCCGCTTCCACGCGCCCGATTTTGCGCTGATTCGCGCCTGTAAATGCGCCGCGCTCGTAGCCGAAGAGCTCGGATTGAAGCAGATGCGCGGGGATCGCGCCGCAGTTGATCGCGACGAACGGCTGATCGCGGCGCGCCGAACGCTCGTGAATGGCGACCGCCGTCAGTTCCTTGCCGGTGCCGGATTCGCCTGAAATGAACACGGGCGCGTCGGTCATCGCGACTTTGCGGATCGAGCGGAAGAGCGCGAGCATCGCGTCGCACGAACCGACCATCTCACCCTCGGCGCGGCCTTCGCTGCGTGCGTCGTTCGACGCGGCGTCGTGCAGCGCGACCATGCCATACGCATGTCCGACGGAATCGACGATGCGGTCGTTCGACGTCGGCAACGTCACGTAGTCGAAGCAATAGTCGCGGATCAGGCGCCGGACGGCGGCGTCTTCCAGTTGTCCGGCAACGGTGGTCGCGACCCAGCCCACGTTGGTCATCGTCAGCGACGATTCGAACGCCGCCAGTTCATGAGATTCGAAATGACTCGACAGATCCAGCAGCCCCCCGGTCGCCAGATCGCTTCGCAATGCCTTGCGCGTGTCGCGTGCACTCGCGACGATCTCGATGTGCCAGCCGCGCTCCTCGAATCGCGCGCATAACGTCTCGTCTGGATCGCGAGTCACATAGATAAGTTGCCGCCGAGCGACGTCCATTATTCAGATCCTTTGTTCAACATTCGTTGAAAAGGTCACGTAGTTCAGGCTCGCGCTACATCGCAGACTTCGTTGCCCTCGCACGTTTGCGGAAAACGTCTGAGAGGGAGTTGCCATTCGATACGTCGCCCCCGGGGACACGGCGCGATACAACGCGCGCGCCTTCCACGAAACCCTTTATGTCTGATTGTGTGCTGTTTTTGAGAGACTACTATAACCCAGAAGCCCCGGAAACAAATATCGCGGGAAGCGCCGTATCAGCCACAAAAGCTTGACAGGACGGGCCGGACGTGAATTTCTCACACGATTATTTAAAGCTTTGCGCACAATTTAATAAGACAAAATCTTATACCGCTTTCGCGAGAAATTCATGTTTTTCTGCCTTTGTGTTTCAGCGGTGAAACGTTTACGCGCGGATTTTCGCACCGTCCTTTCGACCAATTCCGAAGAACCGTTACCCGGCAACGGATTCGAGGCGGTGGCACATATTTCGCTATTTTAATCTTACCGGAAGGTAAGAAATTCCCTGCATCGAACGAGCGTTCGTATTCGACTCGACATTTGATTTTAGTAATTCGTTCTTACCGGTCGGACAATTACTTTATTTCCGGATTTTTCATGTCCGGGAATAGTTACCTTGGATTATGTGGTCACGATGGCTCTCGACAGTTCATTCACGCGCGACGACGCTTCCGCCGCGCATCAAAAAGGCGATGACGCCGACGAAGCGGGCTGCGCGCCCGCCGCGCGTCCAACGGCCTCGGGGATCAGCGTCAGGTTGTGGGACGAAATAGCGCCCGCGCCTTCCGATGCGCAACCGCCGCTGGAAGACGAATCGCCCGAGGCGTGAATCGCGCGCCGCGCCGGGGTGCCGGCCGGAACGGAAGTGTCGGTTAGAATCGGGGCCCGGCGGCGCGGCCCGCGCGCGCCAGTTTGCCCGACCTCATTTTCCATGACGACGCTGACCCTGATCGTCGCCCGCGCGCGCAATGGCGTGATCGGACGCGACAACCAACTGCCCTGGCGCCTGCCCGAGGACCTTGCCTTCTTCAAGCGAACGACGATGGGCGCGCCCATCATCATGGGCCGCAAGACGCATGAATCGATCGGCCGGCCGCTGCCCGGGCGGCGCAATATCGTCGTGTCCCGCGATGCCTCGCGGCGCTACGACGGTTGCGATGTCGTGACGAGCCTCGACGCCGCGCTCGCGCTGGCGCCCGCCGACGAAGCGTTTCTGATCGGCGGGGCGCAGTTGTACCGCGATGGCTTCGAACGCGCGAACAGGCTGATCGTCACCGAGATCGACGCCGACTTCGACGGCGACACGCGCTTTCCCGCGCCGGACCCGGCGCACTGGCGGGAGGTGTCGCGTGAGACACACCACGCCGCGCCGCCGAACGCGTTCGATTTCGCGTTCGTCACTTACGAGCGCATCGGCAACTGAAAAAAGAAAGGCCCAGGACACGTCCTGGGCCTTCGCAATTTCGTACGGCACGAAGGGCGCGGCTTACTGCCCCGCGACCGTCATCCGCTCGATCAGCACTGAGCCGATTTCTTTGGTGCCGCGCACGACCGTATCCGCGCCGATCGCCTCGATATGGCGGAACATTTCCTGCAACGTGCTCGCCACCGTGATTTCCTCCACCGCGTGCACGATCTTGCCGTTCTCGACCCAGAAACCCGATGCGCCGCGCGAGTAATCGCCCGTCACGTAGTTGACGCCCTGGCCCATCAGTTCGGTCAGCAGCAGGCCCGTGTCGAGCTTCTTCAGCATCGCTTCGAAATCGTCCTCGGGCTTCGTGTGCCGGCTCTTCATCGTGAGATTGTGCGAACCGCCGGCGTTGCCGGTCGTCTGCATGCCGAGTTTGCGCGCCGAATACATCGACAGGAAATAGCCCTGCACGATGCCGTCCTCGACCACGTTGCGCCGCTGCGTGCGCACGCCTTCCTCGTCGAACGGCGCGCTGCCCATGCCGCCCCTCACGTGCGGATCCTCGACGATCTGGATATGCGGCGCGAACACCGGCTTGCCGAGACAGTCGACGAGAAACGAGGTCTTGCGATACAGCGCTCCGCCGCTCACCGCCTGCACGAACGAGCCGAGAATGCCGGCCGCGAGCGGCGCCTCGAACAGCACGCGGCACTTGCGCGTGTCGAGGCTCCTCGCGCCAAGACGCGCGAGCGCGCGTTCGGCCGCGTAACGCCCCACCGCTTCCGGCGCGGCGAGACCGGCGGCGTCGCGTTTCGACGTATACCAGTCGTCGCGCTGCATGTCGCGGCCGGTCGCGGCGATCGGCGCGCACGAAATGTAATGCCGCGAGTACGGATAACCCGCCATGAAGCCGCGCGAGGTGGCCAGCACGAACTGCGAATGCTGCGCGGAGACGCTCGCGCCTTCCGAGTTGGTCACGCGCTTGTCGACGGCGAACGCGGCGGCTTCGGCGCGGCGCGCGATCTCCGCGGCTTCTTCCGCGTCGATGTCCCACGGGTGGTAGAGGTCGAGATCCTGCGGCGCCCTTTCCAGCAGTTCTTCATCGGCGAGACCCGCGGCGCTGTCCTCGGCCGTGAAGCGCGCGATGTTGTACGCGGCCGCGACCGTGTCGCGCAGCGCGTCGCGCGTGAAATCCGCGGTGCTCGCATTGCCGCGCTTCTTGCCGATGAACACCATCACGCCGACCATCTTGTCGCGATTGTGCTCGATGGTTTCGACATCGCCGCGCCGCACGCTCACCGACAGGCCATCGCCTTCGGAGATTTCGGCGGCGGCATCGGTCGCGCCGAGTTCCTTCGCATAGCGCAGGATGTCGGAGGCGATCTCCTTCAGCTCGTCCTGCGTATGCGGGAAGTAGCGTTGCTTGACGTCCATGTCTGCTGCCATTTTGAGTTGCCTTTGGAAGTCGGGCGGCGTGCGCCCGCGCATGTCGTGGTTGCTTCGGAATTCCCGGCCGATGCGCCCGCGACCGGTCGCGAAACAGCGGGATTGGCTATCACGCGATCATAGCAAGGACCGCGTGCATTCACCCGCCAAGCTTCGTCGCACGATGTTGGCGGCAGGCTCAGGCACGGTGCGAGCGCAAGCTACAATGTCGGGATGAACCGTAAAACCCGCATCCAACCGATCGATTCCGGCCGCGACGACGCGCGCGAGCCCGACGAAAACGGCTACGACCGTCCGAGCAAATCCCAGCTCAAGCGCGACATGCACGCGCTGCAGGAGCTGGGCGAAGCGCTCATCGCATTGCCGAAAGACGCGCTGAAAAAGATGCCGATGCCCGAGCATCTCGACGACGCCGTGCGCGAGGCGCGCCGCATCACCGATCACGAAGGCAAGCGCCGTCAGGTGCAATACGTCGGCAAGCTGATGCGCTCGCTGGCCGAAAACGAAGTCGCGGCGCTGCGCACCGCGCTCGATACGCATCGCGGCGTGAACAAGAGCGAGACCGCGCGCCTTCACTGGATCGAACGCACGCGCGAGCAACTGCTCGCCAGCGACGACGCGCTCACCAAGTTCATCCGCAACCATCCGGGCGTCGATCCGCAGGAAGGCCGCACGCTGATCCGCAACGCGCGCAAGGAGCGCGAGCAGCAGAAGCCGCCGCGCTACTACCGCGAACTGTTCCAGTGGATCAAGAACGCCGCGGGCGCGGACGATGACGACATCGAAGACGACGAGGACGAGCGCGATGACGACGGGCAATGAGCTGTTGGTCGGATTGGTGTCGATCAGCGATCGCGCGTCATCCGGCGTGTATGAGGACAAGGGCTTGCCGTCGCTGCAAGACTGGCTCGGCGCAGCGCTCACGACGCCGTTTCGCGCCGAAACGCGCCTGATCCAGGACGACGCCGCGACCATTTCCGCGACGCTCGTCGAACTGGTCGATACGGTCGGCTGCGATCTCGTGCTGACGACCGGTGGCACCGGCCCGTCACGCCGCGATGTGACGCCCGAAGCGACGCTCGCCATCGCCACGAAGCCGATGCCCGGCTTCGGCGAGCAGATGCGCCAGATCAGCCTGAATTTCGTGCCGACGGCGATTCTTTCGCGGCAGGTCGCGGTGATTCGCGAGACGGCGGATCACGCCGCGCTCATCATCAACCTGCCGGGGCAGCCGAAGTCGATCAAGGAGACGCTGGAAGGTTTGAAGGACGCGGACGGCAAGACGAAAGTGCCGGGCATCTTCGCGGCGGTGCCGTACTGCATCGACCTGATCGGCGGGCCGTATATCGAAACGCGGCCGGAAGTGGTCGCCGCGTTTCGTCCGAAAAGCGCGATCCGTCCGCCGAAAAGCTGATCAGACAGCGGGCGCCGACGGAATCAGGAAGTGCTCGCGGTAGTACTTGAGCTCGTCGATGGACTCGTGGATATCCGCGAGCGCCGTGTGCATCGCGCGCTTCTGGAACCCCTTGTAGATCGCCGGCTGCCAGCGGCGGCACAGCTCCTTCAGCGTGCTGACGTCGAGATTGCGGTAATGGAAGAACGTCTCGAGTTCCGGCATCCAGCGCGCCATGAAGCGGCGGTCCTGGCAGATGGAGTTGCCGCACATCGGCGACTTGCCGGGCGGCACGTATTGCCCGAGAAAATCGCGAATCTGGCGCGTGGCCTCGGCTTCGTCCACTGTCGATGCCTTCACGCGCTCCGTCAGCCCCGAGCGGCCGTGCGTGTTTCGGTTCCACTCGTCCATGCGGGCCAGCGTCTCGTCCGTCTGATGAATCGCGAGCACCGGGCCTTCCACCATTTTGTCGAGCGTCGAATTCGTCACGACCACCGCGATCTCGATGATGCGGTCGTTGACAGGATCGAGACCGGTCATCTCCATGTCGAGCCACACGAGATTCATGTCGCTGCGCACCGGAACAGTTTCAGCGGATTCGTGCGCGGGTTCGGGCGCTGCGGAGATGTCGGTCATGAGCGAAACCTGAGAAATAGGAAAAGCCGCTGTCGGCGCCTTGCAGGATCTGACGGCGGCGGCACGGCCAAGAACCTATAATTCTCGCATAGTCCCATCGGAATGCCCGGATGACCAACCTTACTCTCGCCTTCTCGACGATCTTCGTCGTCGCCCTGGTCGCAATGGTCTCGACCAAGCTCTGGCTCGCGTCGCGTCAGATCCGCTACGTCGCCGCGCATCGCAACGGCGTGCCCGCGCAATTCTCCGGCACGATTCCGCTCGCCGCGCACCAGCGCGCCGCGGACTACACCGTCGAGCGCACGCGCCTCACGATGATCGAAGTCGTCACGAGCGCGGTCGTGCTCGTCGCGCTCACGCTGCTCGGCGGCGTCCAGGCGCTCGACATCGGCATCACGGACTGGCTCGGCCGCGGCTATCTGGGGCAGATCGCGCTGGTGGCGTCGGTCATCGCGATCACGAGCGTGATCGACTTGCCGTTCGACTACATCCGGCACTTCGTGATCGAGGAAAAGTTCGGCTTCAATCGCATGTCGAAAAAGCTCTTTTTCGTCGATCTCGTGAAGGGCGCCGTGCTCGCGACCGTGATCGGCGCGCCGCTTCTGCTGCTCACGCTCTGGCTGATGGACCGCGCCGGCACGTACTGGTGGCTCTGGACGTGGATGGTGTGGATCGCGTTCCAGTTGCTCGCGATGGTCATGTATCCGACCTTCATCGCCCCGCTCTTCAACAAGTTCGAGCCGCTCAAGGACGAAGCGCTCGTCGCGCGCATCACGAATCTGATGTCGCGCACCGGCTTCGCGGCCAAAGGCCTCTTCGTGATGGACGGCAGCCGCCGTTCGGCGCACGGCAACGCGTATTTCACCGGCTTCGGCGCGGCGAAGCGCATCGTCTTCTTCGATACCTTGCTCGCGCGCCTTTCCGGCAGCGAAATCGAAGCGGTGCTCGCGCACGAGCTCGGCCACTTCAAGCGCCGTCACGTGCTGAAGCTGATGATCGTCATGTTCGGCATCAGCCTCGCGATGCTCGCGCTGCTCGGCTGGCTCGTGCAGACGACGTGGTTCTACGAAGGGCTCGGCGTGCGGCCATCGCTCGTCGGCAGCAATAACGGGCTCGCGCTCGTGCTCTTCATGCTCGTGCTGCCCGTTTTCATGTTTTTCATCACGCCGCTCGGCAGCCTGACCTCGCGCAAGAACGAGTTCGAAGCCGACGCCTTCGCCGCCAGCCAGACCGATCCAAAGGATCTCGTGAACGCACTTGTGAAGCTCTACGAGGACAACGCATCGACGCTCACGCCCGATCCGATCTACACCGCGTTCTATTACTCGCATCCGCCCGCCTCGCAGCGCATCGATCGCCTGATGCAGCACGCCGCATGACGCGCGGCTTGAAGCGGTCGGACGCACAGGCGCGTCTCGAAGGCACCGTGATCGCGGCGCATGGGCGGCACTATCTCGTCACGCCGGAAGACGGCGCCGCGATGCTGCAGTGCTTTCCGCGCGGCAAGAGGAGCGAGGTGGCTGTCGGCGATCGCGTGATCTACGAGCAGTCGTCGGCGGATCAGGGCGTGATCGTCGAAATCGGCGAGCGGCGCAATCTGCTCTATCGCTCGGATCAGTTCAAGTCGAAGCTCTTCGCCGCGAATCTCGATCAACTGCTGATCGTGCTCGCGACCGAACCGCATTTCAGCGAGGACCTGCTCGGACGCGCGCTGATCGCGGCCGAAGCGCACGGGCTCGAATCGCTGATCGTGCTCAACAAGATCGACGTCGGAACCGCGCTGCCGCTCGCGCGCGAACGTCTCGCGCCCTATCGCGAGCTCGGCTACACGGTGATCGAGTTGTCGGCGAAGATGGCGCCCGGCGATGTCCACCCGCAACTCGACGCGCGCCTCAAGAATCGATCGACGATCCTGCTCGGCCAGTCGGGCATGGGCAAATCGACCCTCGTTAATCTGCTCGTCCCCGACGCGGACGCCGCGACGCGCGAGATCTCATCGGCGCTCAACAGCGGCCGCCACACGACCACGTTCACGCGTCTTTACGAGTTGCCGGGCGGTGGCGCGCTCATCGATTCGCCGGGTTTTCAGGAATTTGGCCTGCATCATCTGTCCGAAGGTCAGCTCGAACGCGCCTTCGCGGACTTCCGGCCGTATCTCGGCCATTGCCGCTTCTACAACTGCCATCATCTGCAGGAGCCGGGCTGCGCGGTGCTCGAAGCCGTCGAGGCCGGCAAGATTCGCCCGGAGCGCCACGCGCTCTATGCGCAACTCGTGCACGAAGCCAGCCAGATCGTTCGATGAAGCGGCTTACGCGTGCTCCCAACCTGATCACGGCGCAGCATTGGGTGAACGTGCTGGCGACGGCGGGCGTGCCGTGCGAACTGCACAATCGCTATCTGAACGGCGCGATGGGCGAGATTCCGGCGGATCAGTGCGCGCCGGAGATATGGATCGTCGACGATCGCGATGAAGCGCTGGCGATGCGCCTGATCGAGCGCGCGAGAACCGGGCCGGACGCGAACGCCCGCCCGTGGAAATGCAGGCAATGCGGGGAATGGCTGGAGCCGCAGTTCACCGTCTGCTGGCAGTGCCAGACGGCGCGCGATCCGCTCGACGACTGATCACGCCAGCCACACGGCGATGGTCAGCATCAGGAGCAGCAACATCCACAGGATCACGGCGCGCCACACGAGGCCCACGGCCGATTGCAGCGTGCGCGGCGTGCAGTCGTCGCCGACGGGCAGCGGGCTTGCATCACCGACGGCGAGCGCCTCGACCGACAGCGGCTCGGCGAGCGGCCCCGCGAGACGGGCACCGAGCGCGCCGCTGCCCGCCGCGAGCAGAACGCCTTCGTTGGCGTCCGGCCACTGGCGCGCGTGATTGCGCCAGGCGTAGATCGCATCCTCGAAATTGCCGACGATCGCGAAGCCGAGCGCGGTCAGGCGCGCGGGCACCCAATCGATGTAGAAGAACGCGCGCTGCGCAAACGACGAAAATTCGGCGGTGCGCTCCGGATTCGACTGCGACCATGCGCGCGCCAGATATTCCGCGATGCGATACAGCACCGCGCCCGCCGGGCCGACCGGAATCAGGAACCAGAAGAACACGCCGAACACATGCCGATGCGACGCGACCACCGCGTGAACCAGCGTATGCCGCACGATTTCGCTGACGGGCATGTCGACCGTATCCATGCCGGTCCACTCGGTTAGCACTTCACGCGCGCGCGGCACGTCGTCGTTGTTGAGCGCGAGATGAATGTCGGTGAAGTAGTGGCTGAACTGGCGAAAGCCGAGCGTGAAATACACGATCACCACGTTCCACAGAAACGCGAGAACGAAGTTGATCTGGTACAGCACGTAGTAGACGAGCCCGACGGCGAGCGTCCACGGCAGCACGACGATCAGCCACGCGACGAGGCCGTGCTTCTCCTTGCCGGCGTCGAATCCGTGCGCGGCCGATTCCGCATGATATTTAAGCAACGCCGAAACCGGATTGTGCGGCGACAGTGCGCGCACTTGCTCGATGATGAGAGCCAGCAATACGGAGAAAAAAGTCATGCGAAGCGCCGAAACGGTCGGATTAATTCGAGTTTCGCGTAACGATAGCACAGCGCCTGTCGCGTATCGCACGCGAAGTAATCGCGCGTGCGATTGCGGCAACGCGAACTTCCCGCGCCGTCACGCGCGAGCCGCGAGAAAGCGATAAAAATTGCGCAACATGCCGGCTGTTGCGCCCCAGATGAAATAAGGCGCCTTTCCTTCACCCGGCGAATAGGGCATGGCAAAAAAACGACGTTCGCCGCCTTCCCAGCGGAACACGCGCACTTCGTGATTCGCCGGATTCATGAGCCATGCGAGCGGCACTTCGAAAATATCGGCCACCTCGCGCGTATCGGCCTCGAGCGTAAACGGCGGATGGACCAGCGCGACCACCGGCGTCACCCGGAAGCCCGTGCCCGTCAGATAGTCGGGCATCGCGCCGACGATCTCGCAGTGCTCCGCGCTCAAGCCCACTTCCTCGTCGGCTTCGCGCAGCGCCGTGGCGGCGGCATCGGCGTCTTCGGGCTCACGGCGTCCGCCTGGAAAACTGATCTGGCCAGCGTGATCGGAAAGATGATCGGCGCGCTGCGTCAGCAGCACCGTCAGCCCGTCCTCGCGCAGAACGAGCGGCACGAGCACCGATGCGACGCGTGGATCGCCGCCGATCGCCTTGATGCGCTGCTCGGGCGCCTCCTGCGCCCATTCGAGCGTTTGCCCGAAGCGCGCGCGCAGGCCATCGGGCGTGAGCCGGTCGGACGGCACGGGCGGCAGCAATTCGCCCGTCGAGAGCACGGGCATGCGTTCGGGTTCGAGGATGCGTGGAGTGGAAGTCTTGCCGATGGACACGGGTCGGGAAAGAGGCTGGCGAAGCCTCAATTTGAACACACCAAAGAAAAAAGCACCCGGGAAGGGTGCTTTTTCCGTACTACGTCTGGCCGGACGCTTACTCTGCCGAAGCAGCAGCCTTGTCCTTGAACACCAGCTTTTCCTTGATGCGAGCCGACTTGCCCGAACGCTCGCGCAGGTAGTAGAGCTTCGCGCGACGAACGTCGCCGCGGCGCTTCACGACGATGCTCGCGAGCAGCGGCGAGTAGGTCTGGAACGTACGCTCGACGCCTTCGCCCGACGAGATCTTGCGGACGATGAAGTTCGAGTTCAGGCCACGGTTGCGCTTCGCGATGACGACGCCTTCGTAAGCCTGGACACGCTTACGCGTGCCTTCAACCACGTTCACGTTGACGATGACGGTATCGCCCGGCGCGAAGTCGGGGATGGTCTTCTCGCCCAGAACGCGTGCGATCTCTTCCTTCTCGAGTTGCTCAATCAGATTCATTACTGACTCCTTGTGCCATCTTGCCGGAGTTGTGTGCCTTCGATGCGTCAGGCCCCGGTAGAGGATGGGTTTGCTTCAGGCGCCGATACGGCTCGACGCCCCCATTTTCCCGCTCGTCCGCTCTCGGTCTATTGAGACTTCGACGCTTCCTTCGCGAGTTCTGCGAGCCACGCCTCGTCGGCACGGCTCAACATCTTGCTTTTGCGCGCCCGCTCGATCAGATCGGGCCGCTTGTCGAACGTATTGCGCAGTGCTTCGCGCCTGCGCCAGGCGTCGATTTCCTTGTGATGGCCGCCGAGCAGCACATCCGGAACGCGCACGCCTTCGTACTCTTCGGGCCGCGTGTAGTGCGGGCAGTCGAGCAACACGTCGACGAAACTGTCCTGCACCGCCGATTGCGCGTCGTTCAGCACGCCAGGCAACTGACGCACGACGGCGTCCATCAGCGCCATGGCTGGCAACTCGCCGCCCGACAGCACGAAATCGCCGAGGCTCACTTCTTCGTCTACTTCGCGGTCGATCAGGCGCTGATCGATCGCTTCGTAACGCCCGCACAGCAGCACGAGACCCGGTTCCTGCGCGAACCGCATCACGCGGTCGTGGTCGAGCTTCGCGCCTTGCGGCGACATCATCACGACACGCGTCGACGCAATGCCCTGTTCGCATTGCGCAGCCTTCGCCGCACGGATCGCGTCTTCCAGCGGACGCGCCAGCATGACCATGCCGGGGCCGCCGCCGTACGGACGATCGTCGACGGTGCGGTAGTTGTTCGTCGTGAAGTCGCGTGGATTCCACGTCCGCAAACCGAACCGCTGCTGCGATACCGCCCGGCTGGTGATGCCCCAGTCGGTCAGCGCGCGAAACATCTCGGGAAAGAGCGTCACGACATCGAACTGCATCGTGCTCTCTCCTTGCGTCGATGCCAATTAATAGTCGGCGTCCCAGTCGACGACGATACGCTTCGCCGCCCGATCCACCGTTTTCACGTACACGCCGACGAACGGAATCAACCGCTCGCCGGTGACTGGCTCGCCATCCTTGTTCGTACCCGGATACTCGATCCGCAGGATGGAATGCGCGCCGTTGTCGATCAGATCGGCGACGCGGCCCAAAGCCACGCCCGCCTCGTTTTCGACATCCAGGCCGATCAGATCGACCCAGTAGAATTCGTCTTTGTCGTCGAGCTTCGGAAAATCGCTGCGCGCGATATGCACCACGTGGCCCTTCAACGCTTCGGCGGCATTGCGATCGTCGCAACCGCCCAAGCGCGCCACAATGGTATCCGCGTGCACTTTCGACTGCATGCAACGCGCGGACTTGCGTTCACGGCCTTTCGTCAGCCACCAGCGTTTGGCCGTCAGCAGCGCGTCGCCGCCCTGCTTGCCGTTCGCGTGCGGCACGATCTTGACCCAGCCTTTGAGACCGTATCCGTCGGCGATGTAGCCGACTTCGACCGCGTCCTCGGGCAAGGCGTCGACCGTCTCGATGACGTCCTCCTTCGCAGCGCTCGAAACGTCGACCGCCACGCGGCGCGCGCCCGGCTTGCGGGCAAACGCGCCAAACGTGGCGGCACCTTCATCTTGCCCCGGCTTCGGTCGGCTGATGGCGCCGTCGCGGCCGTTTTGTGGATCACGCGCGGACATCAGCGAACCTTTGGGCAGTTTCGAGCGTTCGATGCAGCGTCGGCAGAGCGAGGTTAAGCAGCCGGCTGGGCTTGCTGAGCTTGCTTGACCAGGCGCTCGACGGTCGGCGACAGTTGCGCGCCAACGCCTTGCCAGTACGTCAGGCGATCTTGCGCGATACGCAGCGATTCGCCCTTGGTCGCGACCGGGTTGTAGAAACCCACGCGCTCGATGAAGCGGCCGTCACGGCGGCTACGCGAATCGGTTGCAACGATGTTGTAGAACGGGCGCTTCTTCGAGCCGCCACGAGCCAAGCGGATGATGACCATGCTGAAATCCTTGAAAACCGGGGTTCGGAACAACGAGAACAGGCGATTATAGCTGGAATCAGACGCCCGAACAAACACTTAACGCATTTTTTGGATGCGAGGCATCGTTCGCGACGAAGCGGCAGCGTTTCCGCATACCGAAAATCACGCCGATGCGGCAATGTACCTTTGGTGGCCCGCTTGGTCGTCGGCGTAGAATGGCAGACCGGCGGCGTCGGTTCATAGCCCTGCCCGCTTCCTTCTCACCACCGCTTTCGCTGATGACTTCCTCGTCCGTCGCCACGCAATCCGGCTCCAAGCCGGCCGGCAAGCAAGTCCCGCCCTATTTCCGCTCGAAGACGCTCACCGCGGCGCTCGCGTTCCTGTTCGGCTACATCGGGCTGCATCGCTTCTATCTGTACGGCATGCGCGACAAGTACGGCTGGGCGCATATCGTCGGCATTATTCTGGGCGCGTTCGGCTATCTGCTGCTCAAGGAAACAGAGCGTGCGTCGATGCTCGGCTGGGTGCTGGCGTTCCCGGGCGCGATCTCGCTGCTCGCGGCGTTTCTATCGGCGATCGTGTACGGGCTGCGCCCCGACGCCAAATGGGACGCTCAGTTCAACGCGCACACGGGCCGCAACAGCCGCTCCGGCTGGACGGTCATTTTCATCGTGATTTTCTCGCTGCTGATCGGCGCGTTCTTGCTGATGACCGGCCTCGCGCTCACGTTCCAGACGTATTTCGAGAGTCAGATCGAAGCGGCGAAAACGCTCTCGCAGTGAGCCGTCAGAAGAGATCGAGTTGCGGGCTGGAAGGCATCGCAACTCGCTTCGCGGGCCTCCGAAACTCCGACATATCCAGAATGCCGCGCTGACGCGCATTGAGACCGAGGCGCTTCGTCGCTTTCTGAAAGCGCTGTTTCAGCATGTCGGCCCACAGACCTTCGCCTTTCATGCGCGTCGAGAAGTTCGAGTCGTAGTCCTTGCCGCCGCGCATGTCGCGCACGCGGCTCATCACGCGATCCGCGCGATCAGGAAAATGCGCGGCGAGCCAGTCCTTGAAAAGCGGCGCGACTTCCCACGGCAAGCGCAGCACGATATAGCTCGCACTCGACGCGCCCGCCTCGGCGCACGCTTCCAACACACGCTCCAGATCCGGCTCCGTCACGAACGGGATGACCGGCGCGATGCTCACGCCCACCGGAATGCCGACCTCGGCGAGCGTGCGGATCGTGCGCAGACGCCGCGACGGCGTCGCCGCGCGCGGTTCGAGCGTGCGTGCGATATCGGCGTCCAGCGTCGTGACGGTGATGGCCGCCATCACCTGGCCGCGCTCGGCCATCGGCGCCAGCAGGTCGATGTCGCGCTCGATCAGCGATGACTTCGTGATCGCCGCGAACGGATGCCCGCAGTCGTGCAGCGTCTGAATCACGCGCCTCGTAAGCTGAAGATCACGCTCGACGGGCTGATAGGCGTCCGTGTTCACACCAAGCGCGATCGGCTCGGGTTCGTAATTTGGCTTTGCGAGTTCGCGCGCGAGCAATTCGGGCGCGTTGACCTTCGCGTAGATGCGGCTTTCGAAGTCGAGCCCCGGTGAGAGACCGAGATAGCTGTGTGTCGGCCGCGCAAAACAATAGATGCAGCCGTGTTCGCAGCCGCGATAGGGATTCAGCGAAACGGTGAACGGAATGTCCGGCGAACTGTTGCGCGTGAGAATGCTCTTCGCGCGCTCCTCGAAAACCTGCGTGCGCAGCGGCGGTGCGCCGCCCTCTTCGGAATCGCTGGTATGCAGCCAGCCATCGTCGACGCGTTCGCGCTCGTCTTTCTCGTAGCGGCCCTGAATGTTCGTGACCGCGCCGCGCCCCTTCAACGGAGCCGGCGGCGCGACAGGATATTCACGATCAGTCGATGACATTGCGACGAAATTCTACGTTTAGTACTGTACAAATATACAGTATAGACGCGCCGCCGCAAGCTAAAAGATCACGTTTCGACGAAGATTCTCAACGTCTCCTTGATCTCCTCCATCACGACATAGCTCTTCGACTGAACCGCGCCCGGCAACTGCAGCAGGATGTCGCCGAGCAGCTTGCGATAGTCCGCCATTTCGCCGATGCGCGCCTTGATCAGATAGTCGAAGTCGCCCGATACGAGATGGCATTCAAGCACTTCGGGAATCTTCTGCACTTCGCGCCGGAACTGCTCGAACATGTTACCGCTCTTGTGATCCAGCGTGATCTCCACGAAGACGAGCAACGCCGCGCCCAGTTCTGTGGGATTCACCCGCGCGTAATAGCCCGTGATGACGCCGTCGCGCTCCATGCGCTTCACGCGCTCGATGCAAGGCGTCACGGACAGTCCGACGCGCTCCGCCAGGTCCTTCATCGCGATGCGGCCGTCGTCCTGAAGAATGTTCAGGATCTTGTGATCGAGCTTGTCGAGCGCGCGGACCGGATTTCGCTGTGTTCGCATCGTGTTTTTCCTGAAAATCCACCAAATACAATAACTAAAACTGGCTTGATCTCAATACTATAGTCGATAACACTGGACCGGCGGAACGTAGCAGCATTCGCGAACTGTCCGGCGAAATCGAACCGGAGATCACATGCGAATCGTTATTCTTGGAAGCGGCGTCGTCGGCGTGACGAGTGCGTATTACCTTGCCCGCGCTGGCCACGAAGTCACCGTCATCGACCGTGAAGCCGGCCCCGCCCTGGAAACGAGTTTCGCGAACGCCGGACAGATCTCACCGGGCTACGCCTCGCCGTGGGCCGCGCCGGGCGTGCCGCTCAAGGCCGTGAAGTGGATGTTCGAGAAGCACGCGCCGCTCGCCATCCGCCTCGACGGCACGATGAACCAGTTGCAGTGGATGTGGCAAATGCTGCGCAACTGCACGCAGGACCGCTACACGGTCAACAAGGGCCGCATGGTGCGTCTTGCCGAATACAGCCGCGACTGCCTGCAAGCGCTGCGCGCCGACACCGGCATCAGCTATGAAGGCCGCACCGGCGGCACGCTGCAACTGTTCCGCACTCAGCAGCAATTCGACGGCGCGGGCAAGGACATCGACGTCCTGAAGGACGCCAGCGTGCCGTTCGAGCTGCTCACCGCCGATGAACTGAAGAAGGCCGAGCCCGCGCTCGCCGCCGTATCGCACAAGCTGACGGGCGGTCTGCGCCTGCCGAACGACGAGACCGGCGACTGCCAGATGTTCACGACGCGTCTCGCCGCAATGGCCGAAGCGCTCGGCGTCAAGTTCCGCTACAACACGTCGATCGACGCGCTCGCCGTCGCCAACGGCCGGATCGCGGGCGTGCACTGCGGCAAGGAACTGGTGACGGCGGATTCGTATGTCGTCGCGCTGGGTTCGTATTCGCCGAAGTTGATCGGCGACCTCGTCAAGATCCCGGTTTATCCGCTGAAGGGCTATTCGATCACCGCGCCGATCGTCGATGCAAACCGCGCGCCCGTTTCGACCGTGCTCGACGAAACGTACAAGATCGCGATCACGCGCTTCGACGACCGTATCCGCGTGGGCGGCATGGCGGAGATCGTCGGCTACGACAGGAAGCTGAAGCAGGCGCGCCGCGAAACGCTCGAAATGTGCGTGAACGATCTGTTCCCCGGCGGCGGCGACACCGCGAGCGCGACATTCTGGACCGGATTGCGCCCGATGACGCCGGACGGCACGCCGATCGTCGGCCGCACGCCGGTGCCTAACCTGTTCCTGAACACCGGTCACGGCACGCTCGGCTGGACGATGTCCTGCGGCTCGGGCCAGTTGCTCGCGGATCTGATGTCGGGCAAGCAGCCGGCTATCCGCGCGGACGATCTGTCGGTGCATCGCTATTTCGGCGATGTCGGCGTGAATCGTCGTCCGGGCTACGCGAACGCTTGAGTCTTTGCTGAGCTGATAAAAAAAACGGCGCCCTTCGAGGCGCCGTTTGTCGTTTTCAGAACTGATCTTCGCTCAACGCGAGCACCCCTTCGCTGCCCTTCGCGCTGACGATCGACGCCTCGATCCCCGGCGCGAGCGGCAGAATGTGCTCCGCGAAGAATTCGGCGGTCGCGATCTTCGCCGTGTGAAAGCGCTCGTCTTCCGAACGCTTCGCGTGCGAAACGAGCATCGCGCGCGCCATCTGCCAGCCGCACAACGTCATGCCCGCGAGCCGAAGATACGGCACGCTGCTCGCGAACACCGCATTCGGATCGCTCTTGAACTTCGCGATGACGAACTCGATCGAGCGCGCCAGCGACAGGCTCGCCGCGCTCAAATGCCGATGCATCGACTTGAACGGCTGGCCATCGACTTCCGCGAGTGCCGCGATGGTCTGATCGATCTGCGCTAGCAGCGCCTGCGCCGCGCGGCCGCCGTCGCGTACCGTCTTGCGGCCGACCAGATCGTTCGCCTGGATCGCTGTCGTGCCTTCGTAGATCGTCAGAATGCGCGCATCGCGATAATGCTGCGCCGCGCCGGTCTCTTCGATGAAGCCCATGCCGCCATGCACCTGCACGCCGAGACTCGCGACATCGATCGACATTTCCGTGCTGAAGCCCTTCACGATCGGCACTAGATACTCGTAGATCGCCTGATGGCTCCGGCGCGCGTCCTCGTCCGGATGTCCGTGCGCGAGATCGCTGTGCGCCGCCGCGACATACGCGAGCGCGCGGGCGCCTTCGGTGTAGGCGCGCATCGTCGCAAGCATGCGGCGCACGTCGGGATGATGGATGATCGTCACCGGCTCTTTCGCGCTGCCATCGACCGGACGGCTCTGCACGCGCTCCTTCGCATACGCGACCGCCTGCTGATACGCGCGCTCGGCGATCGCGACGCCCTGCATGCCCACTGCAAAGCGCGCCGCGTTCATCATGATGAACATGTACTCGAGACCGCGATTCTCCTCGCCGATCAGATAGCCGGTCGCGCCGCCGTGATCGCCGTATTGGAGCACGGCCGTCGGGCTGGCCTTGATGCCGAGCTTGTGCTCGATCGACACGCAATGCACGTCGTTGCGCGCGCCGGGCGAACCGTCGTCGTTGAGGAGGAACTTCGGCACGAGAAAGAGCGAAATGCCTTTGACGCCTTCAGGCGCGTCGGGCGTGCGCGCGAGCACGAGATGCACGATGTTCTTGGCCATGTCGTGCTCGCCGTACGTGATGAAGATCTTCGTGCCGAAGATCTTGTATGCGCCATCGGCTTGCGGTTCGGCGCGCGTGCGCACGAGCGCGAGATCGGAGCCGGCCTGCGGCTCGGTGAGGTTCATCGTGCCGGTCCATTCACCGGTGATGAACTTCGGCAGATAGCGCGCTTTCTGATCGTCGCTGCCCGCGGTGAGAAGCGCTTCGATGGCGCCATCGGTGAGCAGCGGGCACAACGCAAAGGACAGGTTCGCCGAGTTGAGCGCTTCGATGCACGGCGTCGCGATGAGCTTCGGCAAGCCCTGCCCGCCGAAGTCCGTGGGATGCACGACGCCTTGCCAGCCGCCTTCCGCGAACTGGCGAAAGGCGTCCTTGAAGCCGGGCGTCGTCGTGACTTCGCCGTTCGCCCACGCACTCGGATTGCGGTCGCCCGCCACATTCAGCGGCGCGATGACTTCGCCGCAGAAACGCGCGGCCTCCTCGACGACGGCCTGCGCCGTATCGAAGCTCGCGTCCTCGTGACCGGGCAGCGCGGCGATACGGTCGATATCCGCGAGTTCCTTCATGACGAACAGCATGTCCTTGATCGGGGCGCTGTAGCTCATTGTCCTGTCTCCTCCTTCATCGAATGTTCGGCGCAAAAAAAGGGCGCAACATTTGTCGCGCCCTTCGTTTTTATTTTTTGGCGAGTGTTCGACTCACACAGCGCGGTTAGCCGAGCTCTTTCACAAGTTCCGGCACGACCGTGAACAGATCGCCGACGAGACCGTAATCGGCCACGCTGAAAATCGGCGCTTCCGGGTCTTT